>NZ_JACBZM010000001.1:2981666-4472500 GCF_013408525.1 Nocardioides aromaticivorans | reverse complement strand
CCTCGAGGGTGTCGATGGAGTCGAAGACCGGTTCCTTGTCCTCCTGGAGGTCACGGTTGTACGCGAGCGGCAGGGCCTTGAGCGTGGTGAGCAGCCCGGTCAGGTTGCCGACCAGGCGCCCGGCCTTGCCCCGGGCGAGCTCGGAGATGTCCGGGTTCTTCTTCTGCGGCATGATCGACGACCCGGTGGACCACGAGTCGTGCAGCGTCACGAAGTCGAACTCCTTCGTCGCCCACAGGATGATCTCCTCGGCGATCCTGCTGACGTCGACACCGATCTGCGCGGCGACGAAGGCGAACTCCGCGACGAAGTCGCGCGAGGCGGTGCCGTCGATCGAGTTGGCCGTCGAGCCGGTGAAGCCCAGCTCGCGCGCGACCAGCTCCGGGTCGAGACCCAGGCTCTGGCCGGCGAGCGCCCCGCTGCCGTACGGCGAGTCGCTGACCACCCGCGCGTGCCAGTCCCGCAACCGGTCCACGTCGCGCAGCAGGGCCCACGCGTGGGCCAGCAGGTGGTGCGACAGCAGCACCGGCTGGGCGTGCTGGAGGTGCGTGCGCCCGGGCATGATCGCGCCCAGGTTGGCCTCGGCCTGGTCGGCGAGCGCCTGGACCAGGTCGAGGACGAGGCCGCTGACGACCCGTTCGTGGTCGAGCAGGTAGCAGCGGAAGAGGGTCGCGATCTGGTCGTTGCGGGACCGCCCGGCGCGCAGCTTGCCGCCGACCTCCGGGCCGACCTCCTCGATCAGCATCCGCTCGAGGGCGCCGTGGACGTCCTCGTCGGAGTCCGCCGCCCACAGCTGTCCGGAGGTGTACCGCTCCGCGAGGACGTCGAGCCCGCGGTGCAGCTCGAGCTCCTCCTCCCCCGTCAGCAGCCCGGCTGCGCCCAGTGCCTTGGCATGGGCGTGGGAGCCGGCGAGGTCGTAGAGGGCGAGCCGCCAGTCGAAGTGGGTCGAGCGCGACAGCGCCTCCAGCTCCGGCGAGGGGCCGCCCTCGAACCGGCCGCCCCAGAGCTTGCCCTCGTTGGTCCCGCTGAGCTCGTTGCTCATTGCACTCCTCCCCGGACGTGCGCGATCGCCGCCCGCATGTGGTCGATCAGGCGCGGGTCTGCCGCGCGTCCGTCGTCGTCGAGCTCCTCGGGGGTCCACCAGCGGGCCTCGAAGATCGACTGCGACTCCAGGTGGTCGAGGCCGTCGAAGCTCACGGGTGTCTCCTCGAGCGCGACGGCGAAGAGGGTCGAGTCGTTGACGTAGGCGCGGCCGTTCCAGGAGAAGCCGACCTCGAAGGTGCCGAACGGCTCCCCGAGGGCCGAGGGATCCACGGCGATGCCGGTCTCCTCGCGCAGCTCCCGCACGCCGGCGACGGCGAGCGACTCGCCGTCGTCGGCGGCGCCGCCGATGGTGAACCAGTACCGGACGTCGGGCACCGCCGGGTCACAGCCGAGCAGGAGCAGGACCCTGCCCTCGCTGCTGACCGGCAGCACCCGTGCGACGGTACGCCGGGTCGGTTCGCCCGGAAGGCCCGTGGACATCAGTCGGTGCCGATCTCCATCGCCACGTCCTCGAGGATCGCCTCGCCCTCGTCGCCGCCGTCGGGGTTGGCGGTGATCTGGTCGTAGCCGCCCGCCGGGAGCTCGCCGAAGAGGGTGCCGTTCTCGACGAGCACCGTGCCCTGGTCGAGCGGCTGGCCGGCGTACAGCTCGAGCTTGGCGCGCGAGTCGGCGATGTCGAGGTTGCGCATGGTGAGCTGGCCGATCCGGTCGGTGGGACCGAAGGCGGCGTTCTCGACGCGCTCCATCGACAGCTTCTCCGGGTGGTACGAGAAGTGGGGGCCCTCGGTCCGGAGGATCGTGTAGTCGTCGCCGCGGCGCAGCCGCAGGGTGACCGTGCCGGTGACCAGCGAGGCGATCCAGCGCTGGATGGACTCCCGCAGCATCAGCGCCTGCGGGTCGAGCCAGCGCCCCTCGTAGAGCAGCCGGCCGAGCTTGCGGCCCTCGAGGTGGTAGTTGGCGAGGGTGTCCTCGTTGTGGATCGCGTTGAGCAGGCGCTCGTAGGCGGCGAAGAGGAGCGCCATGCCGGGCGCCTCGTAGATGCCGCGCGACTTGGCCTCGATGATGCGGTTCTCGATCTGGTCCGACATGCCCAGGCCGTGGCGGCCGCCGATGGCGTTCGCCTCCAGCACGAGGGCCACCGCGTCGTCGTACCGCTGGCCGTTGATGGCGACCGGGCGACCGGCCTCGAAGGCGATCGTGACGTCCTCGGTCTCGATCTCGACGCTCGGGTCCCAGAACTTCACGCCCATGATCGGCTCGACGATCTCCAGCGAGACGTCGAGGTGCTCGAGCATCTTCGCCTCGTGGGTGGCGCCCCAGATGTTGGCGTCGGTGGAGTACGCCTTCTCGGTCGAGTCGCGGTAGGGCAGGCCGTGCTCGACGAGCCACTCGCTCATCTCGTGGCGGCCGCCGAGCTCGCGGACGAACTGCTCGTCGAGCCAGGGCTTGTAGATCCGCAGCTCGGGGTTGGCCATCAGGCCGTAGCGGTAGAACCGCTCGATGTCGTTGCCCTTGTACGTCGACCCGTCGCCCCAGATGTTGACGCCGTCGGCCTGCATCGCCCGCACCAGCAGGGTGCCGGTGACGGCGCGGCCCAGCGGCGTGGTGTTGAAGTACGCCTTCGCGCCGGAGCGGATGTGGAACGCACCGCACGCGAGCGCGGCGAGGCCCTCCTCGACGAGCTGCGGCTTGATGTCGACGGCTCGGGCGATCTCGGCGCCGTACTGCTTCGCCCGGACGGGGACGCCGGCGATGTCGGGCTCGTCGGGCTGGCCGATGTCGGCCGTGTAGGTGCACGGGATCGCACCCTTGTCGCGCATCCACGCCACCGCGACGGAGGTGTCGAGGCCGCCCGAGAAGGCGATGCCGACGCGCTCTCCCACGGGAAGGGAGGTCAGGACCTTGCTCAACTTTCGTTCCTTTCGGCAAGGGAGGTGAATCGGTGGGCCAGGGCGTCTCCCCCGGCGGGGTCGCGCCCGATGACGAGCACGGTGTCGTCGCCGGCGATGGTGCCGAGGACGTCGGAGATCTCGACCTTGTCGATCGCGCTGGCCAGGAACTGCGCCGCTCCGGGCGGGGTGCGGAGCACGACCAGGTTGGCGCTGGACTCGGCACTGACGAGCAGCTCCGAGCACAGGCGGGCGAGGCGGTGCTGCGAGGCCGGGCTCTCGCCGCCGACCGGTGTCCGGTCCCCGCCCTCGGCGGGTACGGCGTACACGAGCGCCCCGTTCGCCGAGCGCACCTTGACCGCGTCGAGCTCGACGAGGTCGCGGCTCAGCGTGGCCTGCGTGACGTGGACGCCACGCTGGCCGAGGAGGTCGGCGAGCTCGGGCTGCGAGCGCACGTCGCGGCTCTCCAGCAGCTCGACGATCATCGCCTGGCGGGCGTTCTTCGTCAGCGGGGTCAGGGCGTGCTCGCTCATGGTCAGACCTGCTCCGCGTGCGCCTGGAGCCAGGCCATGACGGCCTTCTGGGCGTGCCGGCGGTTCTCGGCCTCGTCCCACACGACGCTCTGCGGACCGTCGATCACGTCGGCCGCGATCTCGGAGCCGCGGTAGGCGGGCAGGCAGTGCATCACGATCGCGTCGGGCTTCGCGTGGGCGACCAGGTCGGCCGTGACGGCGTACGGGCCGAAGACCTCGCGCCGGGCGGCCGCCTCGTCCTCCTTGCCCATCGAGACCCACGTGTCGGTGACCACCACGTCGACGCCATCCACGGCGGCCACGGGGTCGTCGAAGACGTCGACCGTGCCACCGGCGTCGAGGCCAGCAGCCCGCACGAGGACCTCCGGGTCGGGCGCATAGCCCTCGGGGCACCCGAACCTGACGTGCATCCCCGCGGTGGCGCCCGCGAGGGCCCAGGAGTTGCCCATGTTGCAGGCGGCGTCGCCGAGGAAGGCGACGGTGAGGCCGGCGAGCGAGCCCTTGTGCTCCTGGACGGTCAGCAGGTCGGCCAGCAGCTGGCACGGGTGGAACTCGTCGGTGAGGGCGTTGATGACCGGCACACCCGACATCGCGGCCATCTCGTCGAGGTTGGTCTGCGCGTAGGTGCGCCAGACGATCTGCGAGGCCTGGCGACCCAGCACCCGGGCGACGTCGGCGACGGACTCGCGCTTGCCGATGCCCGCGAGCGACCCGTCGACGAGCATCGGGTTGCCGCCGAGCTCGGCGATCCCGGCCGCGAAGGACGCCTGCGTGCGCAGTGTCGCCTTGTCGAAGACCATCGCGACGGTGCGCGGGCCGGCCAGTGGCTTGTGGTCGTAGGGCTCGGCCTTGAGCTTCGCCGCGAGCGCGAGGACCTCGGCCTGCTCGGCCGGGGTCAGGTCGTCGTCGCGGAGGAAGGAGCGGGTCATCCCTGCACCCCCGCGCTGGCGAGGATGCCCGGCCACGCGGCGCCGAAGGCGTCGATGTCGGCGTCCGTCAGCACCAGCGGCGGCGCCATCCGCACCCGCTCGGGGGTCGCGCCGTTGACGATGAAGCCCGCGTCCTGGGCGGCCGTGACGACCTCGGCGGCCTTCGGCTCGGCCAGCGTCAGGCCGACGAGCAGGCCGGCGCCGCGGGTCTCGACGACGCGCCGGTCGGCGGCCGCGACGGCCATGAGCCGCTCCCCCGCCTCGGTGACCCGGGCCAGGAAGCCGTCCTCGCCGATCACGTCGAGGACCGCCAGCGCGGCCGCGGCGGCGACCGGGTTGCCGCCGAAGGTCGTGCCGTGGTTGCCCGGGTCGAAGAGCTTCCCGGAACCGTGGGTGGCGAGGCAGGCACCGATCGGGATGCCGCCGGCGAGGCCCTTGGCCAGCGTCACGATGTCCGGTACGACGGGCGCCGAGACCAGGTCCGGGTGCTGGTGCGCGAACCACGCGCCGGTCCGGCCGATGCCGGTCTGGATCTCGTCGAGCCACAGCAGCGCGCCGTGGTCGTGGGCGATCCGCTGCGCAGCGGGGAGGTAGTCGCGCGGCGGCACGATCACCCCGGCCTCGCCCTGGACCGGCTCGATGAGCACGGCTGCCGTCGTGTCGTCGACCGCGGCCTCGAGGGCCGCCACGTCGCCGTACTCGACGAACGTGACGTCGCCGGGCAGCGGCTCGAAGGGCTCGCGGTAGGCCTGCTTCGAGGTGAGCGCGAGCGCGCCCATCGTCCGGCCGTGGAAGGAGCCCGTGGTGGCGACGATCCGCGTCCGGCCGGTGCGCCGGGTCAGCTTGAAGGCCGCCTCGTTGGCCTCCGCGCCAGAGTTGGTGAAGAACACCCGGGCCTCGGTGCCGAGCAGCCCGACCAGCCGCTCCGCGAGCGCGATCTGCGGCTCGCTGGCGAAGAAGTTCGAGATGTGGCCGAGCGTCCGCAGCTGGGTCGTCACGGCCTCGACCAGCCGCGGGTGGGCGTGGCCGAGGGCGTTGACGGCGATGCCGCCGAGCAGGTCGACGTACTCACGGCCGTCGGCGTCCCAGACGTGCGCGCCCTCGCCGCGCGTGAGCACGAGCTTCGGCGGGCCGAAGGTGTTCATCAGCGCGCCGGTGTAGCGCTCGGTCCATGCGGCGTTGCCGGCATCGGTCGCGGTCACTGGACGATCTCCCGGGCCTTGCGGGTCTTGGTGGTCACGCCGGGCAGCACCTGGGTGCCGACGCCCTCGTCGGTGAACAGTTCCAGCAGCACCGCGTGCTCCTGCCGGCCGTCGACGACCGTCGCGCGGCCGACCCCGCCGCGCACGGCCTGCAGGCAGGCGCTCATCTTGGGGATCATGCCGCTCGCGAGCGTCGGCAGGATCTCCTCCAGCGCCTCCGGGCTGATCTCGCCGATGACCTCCTCGGGGTCCGGCCAGTCGAGGTACAGGCCCTCGACGTCGGTCAGCACGAGCAGCTTCTCGGCACCCAGCGCGATCGCGAGCGACGCGGCGGCGGAGTCCGCATTGACGTTGTGTACGACGCCGTCCGCATCGGGCGCGACGCTGGACACGACCGGCACGCGGCCGGCCTCGATCAGGTCGAGCACCGACTCGGGGCGGACCTGGGCGACCTCCCCCACCAGGCCGAGGTCGACCTCCTCACCGTCGACGACGGTGCCGGTCTGCTCGGCGGTGAACAGGTGGGCGTCCTCGCCCGAGAGGCCGACGGCCAGCGGGCCGTGCTCGTTGATCAGCCCGACGAGCTCGCGCTGGACCTGGCCGACCAGCACCATCCGGACGACGTCCATGGCCTCCGGCGTGGTCACCCGCAGGCCGCCGCGGAACTCCGACTCGATGCCGAGCCGGTCGAGCATCTGGGAGATCTGGGGGCCGCCGCCGTGGACGACGACGGGCCGGAAGCCGGCGAAGCGGAGGAAGGCGATGTCCTCGGCGAAGGCCCGCTTGAGCGTGTCGTCGGTCATGGCGTTGCCGCCGTACTTCACCACCACGACCTTGCCGTGGTAGGCCTTCAGCCACGGCAGGGCGCCCGCGAGGGTCGCCGCCTTGTAGGGGTCCGGCTTGCCGGGCTCGCTCATCTTGTCCTCGCTCATGAGCTGTAGGCGCTGTTCTCGTGGACGTAGGCGTGGGTGAGGTCGTTCGTCCACACCGTGGCCTCCGCGTCGCCGGCCTTGAGGTCGATGGTGACCGTCACGGCCCGGGGGCTCAGGTCGACGAGGGACGGGTCCTCGGCGGGGGTGCTGTTGCGGCACACCCAGACGCCGTTCATCGCGACGTCGAGGTCGGCGGGGTCGAAGGCGGCGCTCGTCGTACCGACCGAGGCCAGGACCCGGCCCCAGTTGGGGTCCTTGCCGAACACGGCGGCCTTGAAGAGGTTGCTCCGCGCCACGCTCCGGCCGACCTCGACGGCGTCGTCCTCGGTGGCGGCGTTCAGGGTGGTGATCGCGATCTCGTGGTCCGCGCCCTCGGCGTCGGCGAGCAGCTGGCGGGCGAGCTGGGTGCACAGGTCGGTCAGCGCCGCGGTGAACTCCTCGGCCGTCGGCGTCACCCCCGACGCGCCGCTCGCCATCAGGGTCACGGTGTCGTTGGTCGACTGGCAGCCGTCGGAGTCGAGCCGGTCGAAGCTGACCCGGGTCGCGGCCCGCAGCGAGGCGTCAAGCTGCGCGGCGGGCACGACGGCGTCGGTGGTGATGACGACGAGCATCGTGGCCAGCGCCGGGGCCAGCATGCCGGCCCCCTTGGCCATGCCGCCGATCGACCAGGCGCCGTCGGGACCCTCGACGACCACCTGCTTGCTGACGGTGTCGGTCGTCATGATCGCCTCGGCCGCGTCGTTGCCGCCGTCGGCGGACAGCTGCGCGTGCAGGGTGTGGACACCGTCGAGCAGCTGCTGCCGGTCGTTGGCCAGGCCGATCAGCCCGGTCGAGCAGACCACGACGTCGCCGGCGCCGATGTCGAGGGCCTTGCCGACCTCCTCGGCCACCTGGTGGGTGGTCAGGAAGCCCTCGGGACCGGTGTAGCAGTTGGCGCCACCGGAGTTGAGGATGACGGCGCGCACGACGCCGTCCTTGACGACCTGCTCGCTCCATAGCACCGGGTTGGCCTTGCACCGATTGCTGGTGAAGACGGTCGCGGAGTCGAAGGTGGGACCCTGGTTGACGACGAGGGCGAAGTCCTTGTTGCCGCTGGCCTTCAGGCCGATCGCGGCGCCGGCGGCGACGAAGCCGGCGGGGTGGGTGACGCTCATGGTGGTGGTTCCTTTGCGGAGGGCTAGACGGGGACGGCGGGGGCGACGGTGTGCCCCGATCGTCGCCACGCCTCCTCGGCCCGGTCCGCGGCCGCGGTCGGCACCAGGATCCAGTCGGTGTCGAAGGTGGAGATGACGAAGACGTTGATGTCGTCGTCGGCCAGTGGGTTCAGCAGCCGGACCAGGATGCCCGGCACGGTCAGGTCGAGGGTGCCGTCGACGGCGAACGCCGTGAGCGGCTTCTCGTGGCGCGCCTTCTTCGGGACGCTCCGCCCGGCGCAGACCAGGGACGTCTCGGTCGCGGTCGCGGTGATGGAGAAGACCGACGAGGACTCGGCCCACGTCGGGATCTCCGCGCCGGCGGGCAGCCGGACGACCGCGAGGGTCTCCGGGTAGCGCGAGAGGGAGAGGGGCTGCTCGGCCGCGGGGGTGCTCATGGTGCCAGTCCTACCGTCGTCAGGCCGGTGGTCTCGTCGAGACCGAGGGCGAGGTTCATGCACTGCACGGCGGCGCCGGCGGTGCCCTTGGCGAGATTGTCGACCGCTCCGACGGCGACCAGCCGGCCGGCCGCCGCGTCGACGGTGACCTGCAGGTGCACGGCGTTCGAGCCGAGGACCGCCTGCGTCTGCGGCCACTGGCCCGGGGGCAGCACGTGGACGAAGGGCTCGTCGGCGTAGGCCTTCACGTAGACGTCGTACGCCTCCTCGGCGGTGACGTCGCCGGCCAGCGGGGCCGAGCACGTCGCGAGGATGCCCCGCGACATCGGCACCAGCAGCGGCGTGAAGCTGACCTTGACCGACTCCGGGCCGTCGGCGGCGAGCCGGCCGAGGTTCTGGGTGATCTCGGGCGTGTGGCGGTGGACTCCCCCGACGCCGTAGGCGCTCGTGTTGCCCATGACCTCGCTGCCGAGCAGGTGGGTCTTGGCGGCCTTGCCCGCACCGCTCGTCCCCGAGGCGGCGACGACCACGACGTCGGGGACGACGATGCCCGCGGCGACCGCGGGGGCCAGGGCCAGCGACGAGACGGTCGGGTAGCAGCCGGGTACGGCGACCCGGCGGGTCCCCCGCAGGGCCTCCCGGTTGCCGGGGAGCTCGGGCAGGCCGTAGGGCCAGGTGCCGGCGTGGGCGCTGCCGTAGAACCGCTCCCATGCGGCGTCGTCCTCGAGCCGGAAGTCGGCGCCGCAGTCGACGACCACGACGTCGGCGTCGCGCTCCGTGAGCTCGGCGGCGAGCGCTCCCGACTGCCCGTGCGGCAGGCCGAGGAACACCACGTCGTGCCCGGCGAGGACGTCGGCCGTCGTCGGCTCCAGCACCCGGTCGGCCAGCGGCACGAGGTGCGGCTGGAGGGCGCCGAGGCGCTCGCCGGCGTTGCTCGCCGCCGTCAGGGCGCCGATCTCGACGCCGGGGTGGCCCAGCAGCAGCCGCAACACCTCGCCGCCGGCGTACCCACTGGCACCGGCGACCGCGACCCGAACCTTGCTCATGTGCATGAACATACAGGATGCTGCATGTTCTTGTGCAACCGGCTCACCGGTCGGACTCAGCGCTGGACGGCGCCCACCCGCTCGGCGGCCGCGGCGACCGCGGCGTCGCGCGCAGCGCCCGTCTCGGCCTCGGTCAGCGTGCGGTCCGGGGCCCGGAACCGGAGGGCGAAGGCCAGCGACTTCCGGCCCTCACCGACCTGCTCACCCCGGTAGACGTCGAACAGCCGCACCGACTCCAGCAGCTCCCCCGCCCCCTCACGCAGCGCGGCCTCCACCGCCGCGACGGTGACGGCGTCGTCGACGACGAGGGCGACGTCCTCCTTCGCGAGCGGCATCGTCGAGAAGACCGGGCCGGGCACGACGTCGACCGCAGCCGCCATCAGGGCGTCGAGGTCGACCTCGACCGCGGCGCTGCGCGCGGGCAGGCCGAACGCCTTGCACACGCTCGGGTGCAGCTCGCCGGCGTGGCCGATCACGACCTCGTCGACGGAGATCACGGCACAGCGGCCGGGGTGCCACGGCATCCGGGCGGCGCTGCTGACCTCGATCGCGACGCCGAGCTCGTCGGCGAGGCGGCGGACCACGGCCAGCGCGTCGCTCCAGCCGGCCTCGACGCCGGCCCCCCACCAGCCGGAGCGCAGGCGCTCGCCGGCGAGGACGACGGCCAGGTGCAGCGGCTGCACGGGCAGGGCCTCGAGGAGCTTGCCGAGCTCGGCCTCGGAGGGCCGCGTGTGCACGCCGTAGATCGGCGCCGGGCCGTTGTCCGACGGGAACGCGACGGTGCCGGTCTCGAAGATCGCGACGCCCGGGGCGCCGCGGCTGATGTTGCGACCGGCAGCCTCGAGGAGGCCGGGCAGCAGCGTCGTCGTGTACGACGGCTCCTCGCTCGACAGCGGGTTGGCGAGCCCCACCGTGGTGCGCAGCGGGTCGTCCGCCGGCAGGCCCAGGCGGTCGAAGGTGGCCGGCCCGACGAACGGGAAGCTGACGACCTCGACACACCCCGCACCGGCGAGCGTGCGGCCGATCCGGCGACGCAGGCGCTGCGGGCGGGTCAGGCCGCGCCCGGTCGCCCGGCGCGGGAGGACGCTCGGGACCTGGTCGTAGCCGACGATCCGGACGACCTCCTCGACGAGGTCGTAGGGGTCGTTGACGTCGGGGCGCCAGGTCGGCGGCACGACCTCCAGGGCACCCGACTCGTCCTCGGCGACGGCGGCGCCGATCGCGCGGAGGTTCTCGACCGTCGTCATCGCGGAGATGTCGATGCCGCTGAGCCGGGCCGGCAGGTCCGGCTCGATGGTGATCGTCGGGCGCCCGGGCGCCGTGCCGACCAGGGTGAACCCGGGCTCGGCGGTGGCGCCGCCGTGCTCGACCATCAGCTCGACCACGCGGTCGGCCGCGACCCCGGGCAGCAGCGGGTCGACGCCGCGCTCGTTGCGCTTGCCGGCCTCGGAGGTCAGCTTGTGGCGCTTGCCCGTGCGGAACATCGACACGGCGTCCCAGTGCGCGGCCTCGACGAGCACGCGGGTCGTCGTCTCCGACATCTCGGTGGTGGCACCACCCATCACGCCGGCGAGGCCGATCGGGCCGGAGTCGTCGGTGATGACGAGGTCCTCGGGGCTGAGCTCGCGCACCACGTCGTCGAGCGTGGTGAGCTTCTCGCCCTCCCGGGCGCGGCGGACGCCCAGCGCCCCGGAGACCTTGTCGGCGTCGTACCCGTGGATCGGCTGGCCGAGCTCGAGCATGACGTAGTTGGTGATGTCGACGGCGAGCGAGATCGACCGCATGCCGGCCTGCTCGACGCGGCGCTTCATGAATTCCGGCGTCGGCCGGCTCGGGTCGAAGCCGCTGACCAGGCGCGCGGCGAAGACCGGGCAGCCGGCCGGGTCCTCGACGTCGACCTGCCACGCCTTGCCGTCGACCTCCGGCACGGGCCGGTCGGCGGGGTCGACGAACGGGACGTCGAAGCCGAGCGCGGCCTCGCGCGCGACGCCGCGCAGCGAGAGCGCGTAGGCGCGGTCGGGGTTGATCTCGAACTCGATCACCTCGTCGTCGAGGCCGAGCAGGGCGAACACGTCGTCGCCGGGCTGGCCGGCGTCGGCCGGCAGCACGATGATGCCGTCGTGGTCGTCGCCGAGGCCGAGCTCGCGCGCGGAGCAGATCATGCCGGCCGAGAGGTGGCCGTAGGTCTTGCGCTCGGAGATCGCGAAGCCGCCCGGCAGCACGCCGCCGGGCAGCACGACGACCACGAGGTCGCCCGGCCCGAAGTTGTGGGCACCGCAGACGATGCCCTGCGGCTCGCCGGTGCCGTTGGCGTCACCGACGTCGACGGTGCACCAGTTGATGACCTTGCCGTTCTTCTGCGGCTCCTTGTCCTGCGTCAGGACGCGGCCGATCACCAGCGGACCGGTGATGTCGGCCGCCTCGATCGCCTCGAGCTTGAGCCCGAGCGCGGTCAGCCGGTCGGTGAGGACCTCCGTCGTGACGTCGGCCGGCAGGTCGACGAGCTCGCGGATCCACGAGACTGGGGCCTTCACAGTTCACTCCCGAATGCAGTCGTGAAGCGCACGTCGCCCTCGAAGAGGGTGCGCAGGTCCTCGAGGCCGTGCCGGAACATCAGGGTCCGGTCGATGCCCATGCCGAACGCGAAGCCGGAGTAGCGCGTCGAGTCGACGCCACAGGCCTGGAGGACGCGCGGGTTGACGATGCCGCAGCCACCCCACTCGATCCAGCCCTCGCCGCGACAGGTGCGGCACGGGTCGGAGCCGGCGTCGTTGAGCCCGGTGCCCCGGCAGACGAAGCAGACCAGGTCGACCTCGGCCGACGGCTCGGTGAACGGGAAGTACGACGGCCGGAAGCGCGTCGTGATGCCCTCGCCGAACATCTGGCTCGCGAAGTGGTCGAGCGTGCCCTTGAGGTGGGCCATCGAGATGCCCTCGTCGATGGCGAGGCCCTCGACCTGGTGGAACATCGGCGAGTGCGTGGCGTCGTACTCGTCGGTGCGGAAGACGCGACCGGGGCACACGACGTAGATCGGGGCCCCTTCGCTGACACCGCGGGTCAGCATGGTGCGCGCCTGGACCGGGCTGGTGTGCGTGCGCAGGACGAGGTGGTCGTCCGCGGGGTCGGTCCAGAAGGTGTCCTGCATGGTGCGGGCCGGGTGGTCCGGGCCGAGGTTGAGCGCGTCGAAGTTGAGCCACTCGGCCTCGATGACCGGACCCTCGGCGACCTCCCAGCCCATGGCGACGAAGATGTCCGCGATCAGCTCGGAGCCCGTGGTGAGCGGGTGGCGCGCACCGACCGGGTCGCGGTCCGTGGGCAGCGTGACGTCCACGGCCTCCTCGACCAGGATCCGCGCCTCGTTCTCGGCCTCGAGCTCGACCTGGCGGGCGGCGAGCGCCTGGTTGACGGCACCCCGGGCCTGGCCGACCCGCTGGCCGGCCTCCTTGCGGGCCTGCGGCGGCAGCGCGCCGATCTCGCGGTTGGCCAGCGCCAGCGGAGAGCGGTCACCGGCGTGCTCGGTGCGCACCGCCTTGAGCTGCTCCAGGTCGGCGGCGGCGGCGATCGCGGCCAGTGCGGCGTCGCGCGCGGCCTCCACCTCGGCAGGGCTCACGGCGGCGACCTCCACGGGGTCGTAGTCAGTGTTAGGGCCAGACATCGTGCGGCAAGTCTAGGAAGCAGGGGCCCCTGCCCGCGAACCGGTATCGGCTGGCGTCCTCAGCCGGCGTCGTCAGCCGGGAACTGCTCGGCGATCGTGGTGACCCGGGCGACGTACGACGGCCACCCGGCGGCGTCGGGGAGGTTGGGGACGGCGGGGGTCAGCCCGGCGGCGCCGTCGATGCCCTCCCGGAGGATGTCGGCGTGCCCCGCGTGGCGGTGCAGGTCGGCCAGCACGTGCACCGCGACCTGGTGCAGGCTCGCCTCGGCACGGCCCTCCGGCCACCACGGCACCCGGCCCCTGGCGTCGAGTGGGAGCTCGTCGAAGGCCGCGTCGGTGAAGGCGGCGACCCGGCCGTAGAAGGCGACGAGCTCGGCCGTGGAGATCTCGGCGGGGACGGTCCAGTCGGCCTGCGGGTCGGTGTCGTAGGCGTCCTCGGGCACGACCGCCGGGTGGTCGCGCTCCGGGAAGGTCCGCCCGAAGGTGGGGGCGAAGTAGCCGATCTCGACGTTGGCGCAGTGCAGCACGATGCCGAGCAGGCTGGTGCCCGTCGGCGTGCGCGGCAACCGCACCGCCCGCTCCCCCAGCCCGTCGAGCTTCCAGAGGATGGCCTCGCGCGCGCGGGCCAGGTAGGTCCGCAGGTCGTCGGCGGGCTGCGGCAGGTCGGTCATGTCGTCATTGTGCCGATGCCGCACCAGCGGCGACCGGCCACGCGGTGGTGACCCGCGCGCCCCCGCCCGGCCGGTCGTCGACGGTGACGACCCCGCCGTGTGCCTTCACGAGCCCGCTGACGATGTAGAGGCCCAGGCCCGATCCGCCGCCACGGCTCGCGGTCCAGAACTTCGTGAACACCCGCTTCCGCAGCTCGACGGGGATGCCCTCGCCCTCGTCGGTGACGGTCACCGCGACGTACGACGGGTCGTCGGCCCACGGCGCGACGCGCACGCGCACGGTGCCCTCGCCGTGGCGCACGGCGTTCTCGACGAGGTTGGTCAGGACCTGCATCACCTTGTCGGGGTCGGCATCGACCGGCGGGATGCCGTCGGCGATGTCGAGCTCGACGGGTGTGGACGTCGCCTGCGTGATCGAGTCGTGCACGCGCGTCACCTTGAGCGCGAGGTCGGTGGGGCGCCGGTGCAGCTGGAGCCTGCCGGTGTCGATCCGCGCGACGTCGAGGAGCTCGGCGATCAGCCGGCTGAGCCGGTCGGCGTCGGCGCTGGCGGTGGTGAGCATCAGCCGCTTCTGCTCGTCGCTGAGCTTGTCCCACCGCGCGAGGAGGGCGTTGACGAAGCCCTTCACCCCGGTGAGCGGGGAGCGGAGCTCGTGCGCGAGGGTCGCCACCAGGTCCGATCGGTCCCGGTCGAGCCGGGCCCGGCCCCGGCCCGATCGCAGCGAGATGGCCACGGCCTGCACCGGTCCGATGCGCACGTCGCGATGCAGGCGAGCGGTGACGAGGACCTCGGTGCCGTCGGGGAGCAGCCAGGCCTGCTCGGGCACGGCCTTGCGGGTCGGCAGCCCGTCGTACGGCGCATTGGCGGCGGTCCACGCCTGCGCATCGTGGTCGGTGAGGGCGAGCACCTCGTCCAGCGGGCGGCCGACGGCCGACCCGGCCGGGCCGACGTCCAGCATCTCGGCCGCGACCGCGTTGATCGCGGTCACCCGGCCCTCGGCATCGGCGACGACGACGCCGTCGGGCAGGAGGTCGAGGGGGTCCGTCACCCCGCCATCATGGCGCGGGCACTGGCATAGAGACAGACCGCCGCGGCCGTGGCGAGATTGAGGGACTCGGCACGGCCGAGGATCGGGATGCTCACGCGATGGTCGGCGAGGGCCGCGAGCTCGTGGGGCAGGCCCCACGCCTCGTTGCCGAAGAGCCACGCGGTGGGGCGGGTGAGGAGGTCGTCGGCCGCGAAGAGGTCCACCTCTCCCCCGCCGTCGGCGGCGAGGACGGTGAGGCCGGCGGCCTGCGCGGCGCGCACGGCGGCGGCCGGGTCGCGCTCGACGGCGATCGGCAGGTGGAAGGCGCTGCCGACCGAGGCCCGGATCGTCTTGGGGTTGTAGAGGTCGACGGCGTCGCCCGCGAGGACGACGCCCGCGGCACCTGCGGCGTCGGCGGTGCGGATCACGGTGCCGGCGTTGCCGGGGTCGCGCACGTCGGCGCAGAGGGCGACCAGGCGTCCGTCGAGCGCCTCGGGAAGCGCGACGTCGAGGAAGTCGCAGACCGCCACGAGGCCCGCGGGGCTCACGCTGTCGCTGAGACCGCTCATGGCGCGCTCGTCGACCAGCGTGACGGGGGTGGCGCCGAGCAGGGCGGCGTACTCGACGGCCGCGGCCGGGGTCGCGAAGACCTCCCGGACGCGTCCGGGCTCGGCGAGGGCACCTTCGACAGCCTTGGGTCCGTCAGCAAGGAAACACCGCCGCCCGGAGCGTTCCGGGCGGCGGTGCAACTTCCGTGCTTCCTTGACCCTGGCGTTGCCGGCGGTCAGGGGCGCGGTCATGTCAGGACGCGATCAGGCAGAGACCTTGGGCGCGTTGACGTCCTCGGGCAGCGCGGCCTTGGCCTGCGCCACGAGGGCCGAGAAGGCGGCCGGCTCGTTGACGGCGAGGTCGGCGAGGATCTTGCGGTCGACCTCGATGCCCGCCAGGTTCAGGCCCTGGATGAAGCGGTTGTAGGTCATGCCCTCCGCGCGGGCGGCCGCGTTGATCCGCTGGATCCACAGGCGGCGGAAGTTGCCCTTGTTCTTCTTGCGGTCGTTGTAGCTGTAGACCAGGGAGTGGGTGACCTGCTCCTTGGCCTTGCGGTACAGACGCGAGCGCTGGCCGCGGTAGCCGCTGGCCCGCTCGAGGGTGGTACGACGCTTCTTCTGAGCGTTCACTGCGCGCTTGACGCGTGCCATCTCTTACTCCTTGTTTCGGTGCTCTGGTGCGTGGAGCCGGTCAGAGACCGAGCATCTTCTTCGCGCGCGGGACGTCGTTCTTGGCGACCTCGACCGTGCCGGTGAGGCGACGGGTGACCTTGGAGGCCTTCTTCTCGAGGTTGTGGCGCTTGCCGGCCTTCTCGCGAAGGATCTTGCCGCTGCCGGTCACCTTGAACCGCTTGCTGGCCCCGGAGTGCGTCTTGTTCTTGGGCATCTGTGTGTCCGCTCTGTCTCGTCGTACTTCGTCTTACAGGTCGATGTCGGGGTCGAGTGCCTCGTTCGCCCGCTTGGCCTTCTTGGTGCTCGAGGGCTGGACCGCGGTGCGCTCGGCGTGCTCGGCGGCCTTCTCGGCGTCGCGCTCGGCAGCGGCCTCCACCTTGGCGGCCTTGACCTCGGCCTTGGCCTCGGCCTTCTTCTTGTGCGGGCCCAGCACCATGATCATGTTGCGGCCGTCCTGCTTGGGGTTGGACTCGATGAAGCCCAGCTCCTGGACGTCCTCGGCCAGCTTCTGCAGCAGCCGGTAGCCCAGCTCGGGGCGGTGCTGCTCGCGGCCGCGGAACATGATGGTGATCTTGACCTTGTCGCCGGCCTTGAGGAAGCGAACGACGTGACCCTTCTTGGTCTCGTAGTCGTGCGCGTCGATCTTCGGCCGGAGCTTCATCTCCTTGATGATGACGTTGGTCTGATTGCGTCGTGCCTCACGGGCCTTCTGGGCGTTCTCGTACTTGAACTTCCCGTAGTCCATGAGCTTGCAGACGGGCGGGCGGGCCATGGGCGCCACCTCCACCAGGTCCAGGTCGGCCTCCTGGGCAAGCTTGAGGGCCTGGTCGGTGGGGACGATGCCGACGGTCTCGCCGTTGGGTCCCACGAGCCGGACCTCGGGAACCCGGATCCGCTCGTTGATACGCAGCTCGGTGCTGATGTGTCCTCCAAACTCGTTCGGTCGGGAGTCCTTCAGCGCTACAAATGAGAAGAGGCTCCCGCTGGTGCAAGCGGAAGCCAGTCACGAGCCCCGTGGATCCCGGAAGTCGTGCGCCCGGGCGGGGCTCTCCATGGACCGGACCCGACGACCTGGCGGCCGCTGCGGGTGGGAGACGATGGTGCTGGTCCCCGCTTGTGGATCTGCCATCCCCACTCGCGCGGGCATGACGGATCGGTCAATGCCAGATGCTACCCGAGTTGTTCCCCGGCGGGCGAATCCGCGGCACCCTCGCCCTCGGCGTCCCCTGCCGCGCCCAGCCAGGCCCAGGCGCCGTCCTCGAGCCGCACCGGGCGCCAGCCCGCGGCCACCCGGTGGAGGTCGTCGTCGGCGAGCACGAAGCGGTGCGGGCCGGCCACGTCCACGACCAGCGCGTGCGCGCCCTCCTGGACCGCCGTCGCGGCGGCCAGGTGGGCCGCCACCGGCACTGGGCGCGCCGCCGGGTCCCAGGCGGCGAGCGCCGCGAGGTCGGAGAAGGCCAGCAGCGCCAGCCGGCCGTCGGCACCGGTCAGCAGCACGGCCGCCATGTCGCTCGACTTGTCGCGCGCCCAACCGTCGGGGCCGGTCTCGACCTCGCCCAGCAGGGCCACCACGGGCACCAGCAGGCGGGCGCCGGCGAGCATGCCGAGCACCTCCGGGTACGACGTGGTGCCGGCGTCGTACCCCTTGAGCGCGGCGGCGAGCGCGGCATCGGCCGAGCCGTCGTCATCGACGTAGGCGGATCCCTGGAGGCGCTTGGCGTCGGGACGTTCGCCGGCGTCGGGATTCCGCGGTTCGCTCACCGGCGGATTCTCGCATCCGTGGAAGCATGACGGTCGTGCACCACTCGTTCGTCGCCCGCAACCGCCTCTGGCGGAGACTGGGTGAGGCCGTCCAGGCCTGGCCCGAGCCCCTGTCCACCCCGGTCTTCGTCGTCGACCTCGACGCCTTCGACGCCAACGCCGCCGACCTCGTCCAGCGCGCGGGCGGGACCCCGATCCGGGTGGCCTCGAAGTCGCTGCGCGTGCCCGCGCTGGTCAGCCGGGCGCTCGCGACGCCGGGGTTCGCCGGCGTGCTCGCCTACACGCTCGCCGAGGCCCTGTGGCTCGTCGACAACGACGTGAGCGACGACGTGGTCGTCGCCTACCCGAGCGTCGACCGCGCCGCGCTGGCAGCGCTGGTCGCCTCGCCCAGGGCGGCGTCGCGGATCGCGATCATGGTCGACGACGTCGCGCACCTCGACGCGGTGGACGCGCTCAGGGCGTCCACCGCCGTGCCGGTGCGGGTAGCGATCGACATCGACGCCGGTCTGCGGTGGGGCGGCCAGCAGGTCGGTCCGCGCCGCTCGCCGCTCTTCGACGTCGGTTCCGTCACCGAGCTGGCCCGCCACGTCATCGACCGTCCGGGCTTCCAGCTGGTCGGGGCGATGACCTACGAGGGCCAGGTCGCCGGCGTCCCCGACGACGTGCCGACCCAGCGGGCGAAGTCAGCAGTGGTCCGCAAGATCAAGGAGCTGTCGGTGCGGCAGCTCGAGTTCCGTCGTACGGCGATCGCGGATGCGCTCGACGCGCTCGCCGGCCATGGCGACTTCACCGGGCTGGCCTTCTGGAACGCGGGCGGCTCCGGCTCGATCGAGTCCTCCGCCGCCGACCCGGTCGTGACCGAGGTGACGGCGGGCTCCGGACTCCTCGGCCCCACGCTCTTCGACCACTACCGGTCGTTCACCCCGCGCCCGGCCGCCTTCTTCGGGCTGCCCGTCACCCGGCGTCCGGCGGCGGACGTGGCCACCGTGCACGGCGGCGGGCTGATCGCCTCCGGCCCGACCAATGCCGACCGGGCGCCGACGCCGTGGGCGCCGGCCGGACTGCACCTGACCGGCCTCGAGGGCGCGGGCGAGGTCCAGACCCCGCTCGTCGGCACCAACGCCGGCATCCTCGCGATCGGCGACCTCGTGTGGTTCCGGCACGCGAAGTCGGGCGAGCCCTTCGAGCACGGCCGCACCGTGCTGCTCGCCCGGGGCGACCGGTTCGTCGAGGAGGTCCCGACCTACCGTGGGCACGGACTCGCCTTCTGAGTCCCGCGCGGCCACGGTGCTGGCGCGCGCGCTCGCCGCTCCCCCGACGCTCGGCACCGGGCGCCTGATCTGCATCGACGGGCTCGCCGGGTCCGGCAAGACCACCCTGGCGCGCGAGCTCGCCGCGCTGGCGCCCGACGCGGTGGTCCTCGGGACCGACGAGATGCTCGAGGGCTGGCGCGGGCTGCCCGGGCTCGGCGCCTCGGTCGAGGCGCTGCTGCGTCCGCTCGCGGCGGACCGCCCCGGGACCTGGCGACGCTGGGACTGGTACGACGACCGGTGGGCCGAGACGCGGACGGTGCACCCGGTCCCGTTGCTGGTGCTCGAGGGTGTCGGCTCCGCGGCAGCGGCGTACGACGACCTGGTGACGCTGCTCGTGTGGGTCGAGGCCGACCGGGAGACCCGGTTGGCGCGGTGGCTGGCGCGCGACGGCGAGGACCAGCGACCGCACTGGGCCGACTGGCTGGCCGACGAGGCCGCCCTGCACGAGCGGGACGACACGCGGTCGCGGGCCGACATCGTCATCAGGACCTAGGGAACGTCCCTAGGGTTGGGCACGTGATCAGGCCGACCGGCGAGCAGTACGTCATCGCGTCCCACGGCTACCGAGCCGTCGTCACCCAGACCGGCGTGCTGCGCCGGTTGCGTCACGACGGGCGCGAGCTCGTCGACGGGTTCGCCGAGGACGCGATGCCGGCCGCCGGTCGCGGCCAGCTGCTGGTGCCGTGGCCGAACCGGATCCGTGACGGCCGCTACGAGTTCGGCGGGACCACGCACCAGCTCGCGCTGACCGAGCCGAAGCGGGGCAACGCCTCCCACGGGCTGGTCCGCTGGGCGTCGTGGTCGGTGTTCCGGCACGACCCGGCCCTCGTCGAGCTGCGCTACTTCCTGCCGGCCCAGACCGGCTATCCGTGGGCGCTCGACCTGCGGACCACGTGGGAGGTGGGCGCCGGCGGACTGACCGTGACCCAGGCCGCCACCAACCGCTCGGACTCCGCGGCGCCGTACGCCTCGGGCGCGCACCCCTACCTGCTGGCGGGCCCGGGACCCTGCGACGGGTGGGAGCTGGAGCTCCCGGCGGCGACCTACCTGACCGTCGACGAGGAGCGGCTGCTGCCGACCGGGCGGGCCTCCTTCGAGGGGATCGTCAGCGATCCGCTGGGCAGCACGGTGCTCAACCACGCCGTGACCGACCTGCAGCGCGACGCCGACGGCGTCGCGTCGGTCCGGCTCCGGAACGGGACCGACGGCACCGGCACCGAGCTCTGGGTCGACGCGCACCACCGCTGGCTGCAGGTCTACACCGGCGACGACACCCCGACCCCGCGGGTGAGCGTCGCCGTGGAGCCGATGACCGCTCCCCCGGACGCCTTCAACTCCGGCGAGGACCTCGTCGTCCTCGACCCGGGGGCATCATTCTCCGCGTCGTGGGGCATCCGTTCGCTGTGACCGTGCGGTCGATAACGTTGGACCGCGATCAGCCGCACTGACGGGACGGGACGGACGACGATGGCGACGAGCGATGCCGGGGGCAGCGGTGTCCGCTGGTGGCGTCGTTCCCGGGACCTCGCCCAGCAGCAGGCCCGCGCCGCCCAGGCCGACGCGGCGCAGGCGATGTCCCACCTCGAGTCGCTCGAGGTCGACCTCAACGAGCTGAGCGAGATCGACGCCGCGGCGGCGGCCGCGCGGGCCGGGGCCGAGCGCATCGGCTTCACGACACCGCTCTCGCAGGAGTGGGACCGGATCTCGGTGGAGACCGGCATCCCGGCGCTGCAGTTCTACGAGCTCGACGCGGCGTACGACGCCCGGGTGGACCACGAGGAGGACGAGGCCCGCCGGATCGCGGCCGGGTTCGGCGCGGCTGCGGCGCGGCTGCGCGAGCTCCTGCCCGAGGTCGAGCGCTTCCGTGCGACGCACGCCGACGCACTCGCGGCCGCCGCGGCCATCCGCGAGGACACCCCGGGGCTCATCGAGCGGGCCGACACGACGCGGACCGAGGCCAGCCTCGCGCTGGCAGCAGCGTCCAACCAGGGCCTGCGCGACGGCGCCGCGAGTGACGCCCTGGTGCGGGCCTCCACCCTCATCGGCACGGCCCGCGCGGCTGCCGAGGAGCGCCGGTGGGTCGACGCCCACACCGCCGCGACCGGAGCGGTCGCCGCCGCCGGCGAGGCGCGCAGGCTGGCGACCGACCTCCCTGATCGGGCCGAGCGGATCCGGACCGGCCACCTGTCGGTGCGCACCCGGCGCGACGCGATCCTCACCCAGCAGGCCCGGCTCCCCGAGGTGATGAGCCAGCTGCGCCGCCGCTACACCGTGGACGCCTGGCGCGACGTCGACGGCGCGCCCGAGCGGGTGGCGGCCGCCCTCAAGCAGGTGGAGGACGGCCTGGTCGAGCTCGACCGGCTGGTCGCGCAGCGCCCGCTCGACGTCCCGGCCGGTACGGCTCTCCTCGCCTCGGTCCGCACGGCCATCAACGACGCCAACGAGGACCTGCGCGCCGCGACCGACCGGCTGCAGCGCCTCGACTCGCTGGCCGACGACCCGCAGGTGCTGCTCGAGCGGCTGCGCCGCCGCCTGGTCGACGCGCGCCGGTTCGTCTCGGCGCTGCCCGGGTCGGACCCGCACCGCTACGGCCCGACCCTCGACGCCCTCGCCCGGCGCACCGAGCAGCTGCGTGAGAAGGTCGGCGCGACCCGGCCCGACTGGGGCGCCGTGATCGCCGAGGCGGACGCGGTCGAGGCCGGCCTGGACGCGATGATCAGGACGGCACGGGGGCACTGACCCCGAGGCCGGCCTGGACGCGATGATCAGGACGGCACGGGGGCACTGACCGCGGAGGTCACGTGCTCCAGAGCCCAGGCGAGGATCTCCTCGCCGGCAAGGATGCCCGTGGTCGTGGTGACCCGGACGTGGTCGGCTGCCCAGCCGGCGTCGTGCAGCTCGCCGTGCGCGGGCCGCAGCGCGTGGTGGGCGACCTCGAGCATGCCTGCGTCGAGCAGGCTGTCGCCGCTGGCGAGGGTCACCGTCGACGCGCCGTCCGGGAGCCGCCGGACCAGTCGCTCGACGGCGCTGCCCTTGCCGAGCCCCTCGGGGACGAGGTAGACCTTGCGCCCCTGCACCGAGACCTTCCAGCCGCCCTGCTCCGCGAGCGTCTCCAGCTCGGCGACCCACGCCTCGGGGATGACCTCGCGGCTGTGGGCGACCAGGTAGCAGAACAGGTCCTCGACGTCGCGGACCAGCTTGACCCACGGCTCGTCGGCGACCGCGGCGAGCACGGCGTTCATCTCCGCCAGCGGCGCCGACCGGGCGGCGAGCGCGAAGGACTCGTCGCGCCACTCCGGGTCTGCGACGCCGTCGACCAGCAGCGTGCCGCCGTTGGTGGTGATGGCGTGGCGCGGGACCGCGGGCAGGCCGACGCGCTGGTACTGGGCGACGCTGCGGGTCGTCACGGGGACGACCACGTCGCGGCGCATGAGGTCGCCGAGCAGCGACCACGAGCGCTGCGTCATGCGTGAGAGGGGCGCGCCGTCGTACACCTCGACGACGCGGGCGTCGGCGGGCGCGTCCGGGCCCGCGGAGCCGGCGGAGTAGATCAGCGTGCGGTCGAGGTCGAACGCCACGAGGAAGGAACCGGACACGTCAGGCCACCTGGCGGATGAGGCCGATGCAGGAGTACGGCAGGTCGGGCGTTGGTACGACGGGCACGTCGCGGGCCTCCGCGAGCGCGATCACGTGCCGCAGGTCCGGCAGGCGGTCGGGGCGGACGAGGACCTGCCACGGCACGCGGCGCAGCAGGACCCGGGTCGTCTCCCCCACGCCCGGCTTGGCGAGGTTGATGTCGCTGATGCCGAACTCGCGCGCGATCGCTTCGACGGCCCGGTGGCCGGCCCAGGTGACGGCACGGTCGGCCGGCGGCACCTCGAGCCCGGCGTCGACGTCGGCGCGGACGGCGTCGAAGCGGGAGGCGATCGTGTCGACGAAGTGGTTGGACACGTCGTCCTCGGCCCACTCGGCGTAGAACTTCGCGCCGTGGAACATGCCCTCGCCGATCAGGTCGTCGCGGTAGACGGTGCGCGAGACCAGGCCGGAGACGGTCGAGTTGAGGCAGGCGGACGGGATCAGGAAGTCGTCGCGGGTGCCGTGGATCGCGGTGCAGCCACCCGGGTCGGCCAGCACGGCGAGCTCGCCGTCGAGGCCGGCGTGCTCCGGGTGCGCGGCGACCCAGTCCGTCACTGCCGCGTCGAGCTCGCGCTGGATCGCGCCCTTGCCGGTCCAGCCGTCGACGAAGGCCACCGCGCCGGCCGGGTGGCGCTCGAGCACGTGGGCGAGTGCCACCTCGTCGATGCCTCGGCCGCGGATGATCGAGATCGTGTAGTGCGGGACGGCGATCCCGCGGGTGGCCTCGTAGTAGCGCCGCAGCAGGACGCCAATCGGCGTGCCGGCCCGCGCGAGCGAGACCAGCACCGGCTGGTGGCCGCGCGCTGCGTGCCGCTCCCACAGCAGCTCTCCCACGACACCGACGGCCGTGGCGACCCGGTCGGCGCTCAGCTCGAGCGCCTCGTGGAAGAGCTCGAGGTAGGCGGCGTCGGGCTGGAACTCGACCGGCAGCATCTCCGAGTAGTGGGTGCCGCCCTGGATGGCGGCCTCCCGGTGCTCGGTGCTGCGCTCGAGGTCGACCCCGGACAGGTCGGTCAGCAGCCAGGTGACGTCGGCGGCGGGATAGGAGCCGAACAGGGCGGCGGCAGTGGCGGTCATCGGGGTCCTCCGGTGACGGTGACGACGTGCACGACGTCGGCGAACGGGCGCAACGCCTCGGCCAGCGGAGCCGCCGCGTCGGCCGGCGTGTCCACGACCACGACGACGTGGTCGTGGCGCAGGTCCGACCAGGCGGCGCCGTCGGGGACGGCGGCCGAGGGGTCCACGACGTTGTGGAGGCGGGCCGGCCGACCGGGCTCGGTCGGCGCGGCGAACTCGAGGGTGCGGCGCACGGCGTAGCCAGGCTGGTCGGCGGCGTGCACCGGCGACCGCGTCGTCGACTGCGTGACCACGTCGAGCGCCGGGTGCTGGTCGGCGAGGTGCGCCGCGACCAGGGTCGGCAGGAACATCAGCTCCTCCGTCCCGACCACGAGCACCCGACCCGACAGCTCCGGGCCCAGCCACCGGGCGACCCCCGCAGCGGCGTCGTCGAGGCGCGCGGTCTCCCCCGCGGTGAGGCCGTTGCGAGCACCCGTCGGCTGGTCCGCGGGCCACCTGTCGTCGTACACGTGGACGGGGGCGGGGGCACCTGCCGGCGACGGCGCGCCGGGGGCCAGCTCGGCACGGGCGCGCGCCGCGCGGTCCAGCACGTCGTCCGGTACGTCGACCGCGATCGCCGCGAGCGACGCGACCCGCACGTCGACCCCGATCTCCGCGGCGCGCTGGTCGAAGGCCTTCCGCTGGGCGGGGGTCCGGGCGTCGATCAGCGCGGCGACGACATAGGCCGGGCGCGGGAAGCGGGCGTGGAGCGCCTCGATGGTGTTCAGCGCCGTGCGGCCGGTCGTCAGCTCGTCGTCGACGAGGACGAGCGGACCGGCCCCCGCGAGCCGGACGGAGGGCCCGGGCTGCAGGTGGTGCGCCACCGCATGGGAGTGCTCCTCCTCGAAGCTCACGGCCACGGGCAGGTCGGCCACCGGCTCGCGGGTCGAGTGGAGGTAGGACATGCCCAGCCGCTGCGCGACCGCGTGGCCCAGTCCGGTCGCGGTCTCGCAGTAGCCGATCACCAGCGCGTCGTCGACGTCGCCCGCCGGCCCCTGCGCGGCGAGCTCTGCCGCCACCAGGTCCCCGAGCCGGTGGCCGCCGTCGAGCACGGTCGCGCCCGGCACCGGGATGTGCTTGCCGAGGATGCGGGAGACGATCAGGTGCGCGCGTCGCGGGTTGTCGCGCAGCGCCAGCCCGGCGAGGTCGTCGAACGCGACCGCTCCGCCGGACCGGATGTCCAGTCCCAGGAGCGCGCGGACGTCCGCCGACGGCGACGCCGGCCGGGTCAGCGTCACGAGACCACCCGGACGGGCGCGTCGCCGAGGTTGAACTCGTCGGCGGTGACCCGCTGGCCGATCGCGAGCAGGTCGACGAGGGAGGCGTCGTCGGCGAGCACGCCGTAGACGGCGGCCCGGGCGAGCATCTGGTCCGCCCAGCGCCCGTGCGGCCCGACCTCGTTCATCCGGCCGTGGCGCGAGGCCGCCACCCCGCCACGCTCCCGCAGCTGGTCGATCGCCACCGCGTCGTCGTACTCGTCGACGTGGACGGCGAGCAGGCTGTTGACCACCGAGATGTGCGAGGGGTGGATGACGGTCTTGCCGTACATGCCGTTGGTCTTGTCGAGGTTGATCTCGCGCATCAGGCCGTCGACGTCGTTGTTGATCAGCTGGCGCCGCAGCGACGTCGCGTGGTGCTCCGCGAAGGGGGTCGTGCGCAGCTGCGGCTTGAGGAAGCGCGGGCCCGGGATGTGCTCCCAGACGGGGCCGGTCACGACGTGGTCGCCGTTGCGGGTGAACTGGTTGAGGATGTCGGAGAGCGCGTCGCGCACGACGGCGACGTCCCAGATCGTCGTGTCCCGGTCACGCCGGAGACCGAAGATCCCCGACAGGTCGGTCCCACCGACCCGCACGCACAGGACGTGCTCGTCGTACGCCGCGAACAGCTCCGCGAGCTGGGCCAGGGCCGGTCGCCGCGACTCGACGTAGGCGATCTCCGGGCTCTCCAGGATCGGCATCGCGTACATCGGCCGGTGCAGCCCGGCGGAGACCTCGCGGGTCGCCGCCAGCATCGGCTCGACCCGGTCGACGGCCGACTTGGCGAGGCTGAACCCGGTCAGCCCGGTCAGCGCACCGCCGGCGGCCGCGGCGACCCGACGGATCTGGTCGGCGTCGCGGACCCGGACGAAGACCAGCGGCATCCGCGAGCGGCGGTGGGCCGGCATGGACCGGATCGACTCCAGCGCCTCGACCACGCCGCGCTCGGCACGCTCGACGGCATCGTGCTCGATGGCGTCCTCGAGGCACCACACGACCGAGGTGGCACCCACCGAGGCGACGCGCAGCGAGTCACCGACCAGGTCGGGCCGCGTCCCGGGCATGTACAGCGTCGCGCCGAGCGCGAGCGCGATGCGCTGCCGGTCGCTGTCGGGAGTGACGTCCTCGGGTGCCACCTCGAACAGACGATCCCGAACGTCGTCTGCGAGGTAAGCGAAGTGCTTCACCCCTCCGGCCGCTTCACTTGCGGGCGGCCGTCCAGTTCATGCCCCAGCCGTAGGCCTCGTCGACATTGCGCTGGGTGCCCGAGATGTAGCGGACCTCGCGGTCGATGCGCAGGTCGCCCCCCGTGTTGGTGAGCATCGCGATCGCACAGAAGCGCTTGTCGTTGGCGGCCTCGTCGAGACGGATCTCGATCGGGGCGGCGCCGACGGGGTACATGGTGACCACGCCGTCCGCGGCCGCCCAGTTCGGCACGCCCTCGTAGATGTAGGCGAACACCAGGACCCGGCGGATCTGGGCGAGGCGGTCGAGGTTGACGATGAGGTTCTCGCCGCCCGTGGCGGTGCCCGAGCGGTCGTCACCGTCGAGGAAGACGTACGGCGGCCGGTCGAGCGCACCGAACGCGTTGCCGAGGGCCTGGACGACGCCCTTGTCGCCGTCCATGGTCTCCCACAGGCAGCCGAGGTCGAGGTCGACGCTGCCGCCGCCACCCATCGCCCGCTTGAGGAAGCCGCCGGCGGGCTTGCCGCCCTGCGACCAGTTGAGGTTGATGCGGAGCTGGCCGCTGGCGCCGCCGCCGCCCTTGGTCAGGGACACGGTCGGGCTCGACTTGGTCAGCGACACCTTCGAGAGGTTCACGCCACCACCGGCGGGCACGCCCGGGGGCGGCGGCGGAGGGGGCGGAGGAGTCGCCGAGGCGGGCGCCGGCGGAGGCGGCGGCGGGGGTGCCGAGGCGGGCGTCGGCTTGGGCCTCTTGACGTAGTCGACCATCGTGCTGCTCCTGGGGTACGGGGGGGTGGTGCCTCGGCGCGCCGGTCCGGTTCTCCCGGACCGGCACGCCGTCGAAGGGTGTGTCAGACGTTGACGCCGAAGTCCTGCGCGATGCCGCGCAGACCCGACGCGTAGCCCTGGCCGACCGCGCGGAACTTCCACTCGGCGCCGTTGCGGTAGAGCTCGCCGAAGACCATGGCGGTCTCGGTCGAGGCGTCCTCGCTGAGGTCGTAGCGGGCGATCTCGGCGCCGCCGGCCTGGTTCATCACGCGGATGTAGGCGTTGCGCACCATGCCGAAGTTCTGGCCGCGGGCGTCGGCGTCGTAGATCGACACGGGGAAGACGATCTTGTCGACGTCCGGCGGGACGACCCCGAGGTTGACCTTGAGGAGCTCGTCGTCGCCGTCGCCCTCACCGGTGGTGTTGTCACCGGTGTGCTCGAGCGAGCCGTCGGGGCTCTTCAGGTTGTTGAAGAAGATGAAGTGCGAGTCGGAGAGGGCCTTGCCGTCCGCCTTGAGCATGATGGCGGACGCGTCGAGGTCGAACTCGCCACCGGAGAACGAGTTCGCGTCCCAACCGAGGCCCACGTCGACGGCCGAGAGGCCCGGGGCCTCCTTGGTGAGGGAGACATTGCCACCCTTGGTGAGGGAAACAGCCATTGGTGCTTGGTCCTTTTCGCAGCAGGGATCGGGGTAGGTCTGACTCTAGACAACGGCACAACTGCCCACCATCGAACGCACCAAACAGTCGAAGAACCAACGAACGGCGAACGGGACGTGGTCGTGGGGCGAACGCTGCGACGGTCCGCGCGGCCCGATCCGGCCTCAGGCCGTGGTGTGTGCCGCGACCACCGCGCGCAGCTCGCGGATCGCGTCCGCCGCGCGCTGGCCGTCGGACGCGTGGATCCCGAGCAGCGAGACCCGCTCGTCCTCACCCATGTCGAGGTGCGGCCACGGCGCCCCCTGGGGCATCCGGACGCGTCCGACCTCGCTCCACGCCAGCTCCCGCTTGCGGTAGCCGTTGACGATCGTCAGGCCGTCCTCGCGCGCCACGACCCGGGAACGGGCCAGTCCGTTCAGCAGTGCCAGGCCGAGCAGGACCAGGCCGATCACCGTGCCCCGCTCGTAGACGTTGACCGACGCCCGGGTGTCGTCGTCGAAGTTGACCCACAGCCACACGAAGGCGCCGACGAGCACGACGCCGAAGACGACCGCCGCCATCCGCGGCCCGAAGGGTCGCCAGGTGTGCGGCAGTGCAGGGGGTACGACGGGCTGCTGGCTCATCGGACCTAGAGCCGGCAGGCGTGGATGTCGGTGGTGAGGATCGCCCGGGCGCCGAGCGCGAAGAGCTCGTCCATGACCCGCTGGGCGGTGGCTCGCGGCACCATCGAGCGGACCGCGACCCAGCCCTCCCGATGGAGCGGGCTGACCGTCGGGCTCTCGATGCCGGGCGTCAGCCCGATCGCCTGCTCGACCTTCTCGGCGCGGATGTCGTAGTCCATCATCACGTAGGCGCGGGCGACGAGGACGCCCTGCAGCCGGCGGGTGAAGACCTCGAGCGCGGACTCGTCCGCACCCTCACGGGTGATCATCACGGCCTCGGACTCGAGGATGACGTCGCCGAAGACCTCGAGCCCCGCGTTGCGCAGGGTGCTGCCCGTCTCCACGACGTCCGCGATCACGTCGGCGACACCGAGCTGGATGCTGGTCTCGACCGCGCCGTCGAGCCGGACGACGGACGCCTCGACGCCACGCTCGGCGAGGTAGCGCTTCACCACGCCGTCGTACGACGTCGCGATCCGCAGGCCCTTGAGGTCCTCGACCGTCTCGGCGGTGCCGGGGCGGGCGGCGAAGCGGAACTTGGACCGGCCGAAGCCGAGCTGCAGCGACTCGGCCGCCGTGGCGTGGGAGTCGAGCAGCAGGTCGCGGCCGGTGATGCCCGCGTCGAGGGTGCCCTCGCCGACGTACAGCGCGATGTCGCGGGGGCGGAGGTAGAAGAACTCGACCTCGTTGTCGGGGTCGATCTTGGTCAGCTGCTTGGACTCGGAGCGCTGGGCGTAGCCCGCCTCCCGCAGCATGCCCGAGGCGGCCTCGGACAGGGCGCCCTTGTTGGGGACGGCGATCTTCAGCATGGAGATGTTCCTCAGAGGTGGGTGTAGACGTCCTCGAGCGAGAGTCCGCTCGCGATCATGAGGACCTGGGCGTGGTACAGCAGCTGGCTGATCTCCAGCGCGGTGGCTTCCTTGCCCTCGTGCTCGGCGGCCATCCAGGACTCAGCGGCCTCCTCGATCAGCTTCTTGCCGATCGCATGGACGCCGGCGTCGAGCGCCCGGACGGTGCCGGACCCCTCGGGCCGCGTCTGTGCCTTCTCGCTGAGCTCTGCGAACAGCTCGTCGAACGTCTTCACGGGAGGTCAGCCTACGGCGTGGCCGCAGGCCGACCTGCGCCGGTCTCACCCCCGAGGGCTCAGCCCACGAAGCCGCGCGAGCGGATCTTCTTCAGCGTGGCCGCGGTCTGCAGCGCGGCGGAGGCCGCCTCGTAGCCCTTGTCCTCGTTCGATCCCTCGAGGCCGGCGCGGTCCAGCGCCTGCTGCTCGTTGTCGCAGGTGAGGACTCCGAAGCCGACCGGGGTGTGGTGGTCGAGCGAGACGCGGGTGAGCCCGTCCGTCGCGGCGTTGCAGACGTAGTCGAAGTGGGGCGTCCCGCCCCGGATGACGACGCCCAGCGCGATCACGGCGTCGTACGACGGCGCGAGGGCTCCGGCGGTGACGGGCAGCTCGAAGACGCCCGGGACCCGAACGACCACGGGCGCCTCGAGCTTGTGGTCGGCGAACGCCCGCTGGGCGCCGGCGATGAGGCCGTCCATCACCACGCTGTGCCAGCTGGCGGCGACGACCGCGACCCGGAGGTCGTGGCAGTCGATCGGGGCGATGTCGGGGGCGCCGTGTCCGGCCATGTCAGTTGGCTCCTTCGAGGTCGGGCAGGTCGTGCCCCATGCGGTCGCGCTTGGTCAGCAGGTAGGCAAGGTTGTGGTCGTTGGGGTGCGGCGTCAAGGGGACGCGCTCGGCGACCTTGATGCCGTAGTCCTCCAGTGAGGACACCTTGTCGGGGTTGTTGGTCAGCAGCCGGACCTCGTCGACGCCCAGGTCCTTGAGGATCTGGGTCGCGGCACCGTAGTGCCGTGCGTCGGCCGGCAGGCCGAGGTCGAGGTTGGCGTCGACGGTGTCGCGGCCGCCGTCCTGCAGCTGGTAGGCCTGCAGCTTCGCGACCAGGCCGATCCCCCGGCCCTCGTGGCCCCGCAGGTAGACGACGACGCCGCGGCCCTCCTCGACGATGCGGTCCATCGCCTCGTTGAGCTGGGGACCGCAGTCGCAGCGGCTGGAGCCGAAGACGTCGCCGGTCAGGCACTCCGAGTGCACCCGGGTGAGCACCGGGCCGTCCTCGGTCAGGGTCGCCGGGTCGCCGTACACGAGGGCGACGTGCTCGCTGCCGTCGACGGTGATCGTGTAGCCGATGGCGGTGAAGTCGCCGTGGCTGGTGGGCAGCCGGGTCTCGGCCTCGCGGACGACGTGGCGCTCGACGCGCCGCCGGTAGCGGACCAGGTCCTCGATGGAGATCATCGCGAGGCCGTGCTCGTCGGCGAACGCGCGCAGCTCGGGCGCCCGCTTCATCGTGCCGTCGTCGTTGACGACCTCCACCAGCACGCCGGCCGGGGTGAGCCCGGCGAGTCGGCACAGGTCGACGGCGGCCTCGGTGTGGCCACGGCGGACCAGGACGCCGCCCTCGCGGTAGCGCAGCGGGAACACGTGGCCCGGGCGCGTGAGCTCCCACGGCTCGGTGGCCGAGTCGGCGAGGGTGCGCACGGTGCGGGCGCGGTCGGCGGCGGAGATGCCGGTCGTCGTACCGTCGCGGGCGTCGACCGAGATCGTGTACGCCGTCCGGTAGGCGTCCTTGTTGTGCGGCGTCATGAGCGGGATCTCCAGCCGGTCGAGCATGGCGCCCGGCATCGGCGCGCAGATCACGCCGCTGGAGTAGCGGATCGTCCACGCCATCAGCTCCGGCGTCGCCTTGCTGGCGGCGAAGATGATGTCGCCCTCGTTCTCGCGGTCCTCGTCGTCGACGACCACGACCGCCCTGCCGGCGGCGATGTCGGCGATCGCGCGCTCGACGTCGTCGAGGCGGACCTTGCCACTGGGGCTGCTGGACTCACTCATGCGTTGTTCTCCTTGGTGCCGGCGCCGGTGTAGGCGCGGACGAGCTTCTCCACGTGCTTGGCGATGACGTCGACCTCGAGGTTCACCCGGTCGCCGGGGGCCCGGAAGCCGAGGGTGGTGCGGGCGAGGGTCTCGGGGATCAGGCTGACCGTGAAGGTGTCGTCCTTCGCCTCGACGACGGTCAGGGAGGTGCCGTCGACGGTGATCGAGCCCTTGTCGACGAGGTAGCGGCCCATCCCGGCGGGCAGCGAGATCTCGACGACCTCCCAGTGCTCGCTGGGGGTGCGACTGACGACCTCGCCGACGCCGTCGACGTGGCCCTGGACGATGTGCCCGCCGAGCCGCTTCTCGGCGGTGACCGCACGCTCGAGGTTGACCCGGTCGCCGACGGCGAGGTCGCCGAGGCTGGTCTTCGCGAGGCTCTCCGCCATCACGTCGGCCGTCCAGGTGCTGTCGGTCCGCTCGGCGACGGTGAGGCAGCAGCCGTTGACGGCGATCGAGTCGCCGAGCCCGGCGTCGGACAGGGTGATGTCCGAGGCGATGGTCAGGCGGATCGCGTCCCCCTGGTCCTCGATCGCCTCGATGGTGCCGAACTCCTCGACGATTCCCGTGAACACGGTCAGCTCTCCTTGCGAGTGGGCCGGAGGAGCAGACGGACGTTGGCGTCCGTGCCCTCCCCGACGACGGTGGTGTCGGTGATCTCGAGGCGCAACGCCTTGTCGATCGACCGGATTCCGAGCCGGCCGACGGCCGACCTGCCCGAGCCCAGCAGCAGCGGGGCGACGTAGGCGACGACCTCGTCGACGACACCGGCCTTGAGGAAGGCCGCCGCGAGCGTCGGCCCGCCCTCGAGGAAGACGTGGTGGCGGTCGTGGTCGGCGTAGAGGGTGCGCAGCGCCTCGACCGGGTCGTGGGTGCGCAGGTGCACGGTCGGGGCCGCGTCGTCGAAGATCCGGCGCTCGGCCGGCAGGTCGCGGTCGCCCATGACGACGCGCAGCGGCTGGTTCGCCAGGGGCCGGTCGTCGTCGTCACGGACGGTCAGCTGCGGGTCGTCGGCCTCGACCGTGCCGGTGCCGACCATCATCGTGTCGCAGAGCCCACGGAGGAGGTGGGTGTCACGACGGGCCGGCAGCGAGGAGACCCAGCGGGAGCTGCCGTCCGACGCCGCGCTGCGGCCGTCGAGCGTGGTGGCGAACTTCCAGGTGACGAACGGGCGGCCGTTGCGGTGCGCGAAGGTCCACGCCCGGTTGACCTCCTCCGCCTCGTCGGTGAGCAGGCCGGCCTCGACCTCGAGGCCCGCCTCGAGCAGGGTCTCCATGCCGCCGGACGCGAGCGGGTTCGGGTCACGCTGGGCGATCACCACCCGTCGTACCCCGGCGGCGATGAGGGCCTGCGCGCACGGGCCGGTCCGGCCGGTGTGGTTGCACGGCTCCAGCGTCACGATCGCGGTCGCACCACGGGCGCGCTCGCCGGCCACCCGGAGCGCCTCGACCTCGGCGTGCGGCGTGCCCGCGCCGTGGTGGAAGCCCTCGCCCACGACGGTGCCGTCGTCGGCGAGCAGCACGCAGCCGACCCGGGGGTTCGGGTGGAGCGGGACGCCCGGGCTCGCGGCGAGGGCGAGCGCACGCCGCATGGCGTCGTACTCGCGGGCGAATCCCCCCGATGTGCTGGTCACTGCTGGCCTCTCGTCGTCCGTGGTGCTGCGGACTCCGGGGCTTGCAGGACGTCGGGCGGACGGCTGGCGTGAGGCCGGCTCGTCCGTCGGACGCTCGTGCGTGCACTTCCCATCCGGACTTTGACCGTCGGTCCAGGATTCGCACCTGGTCAACCGACCACTGGCTGTGATCGGGTCGCGGACTTGTGAGCGAGGCACAGGGCTTCGCTCAATCACCGCCGGCTCGGAGTTTCACCGACCCCAGAGCACGCGAGCTCTTGGTGTCCATGGTGGCACAAGCACGCCGGTTTACCGATGTGGGCCCGGTCACTGGGACACCGGGGCTAGGTTCGGAGCATGAACTGGACGTGGCTCGGCATGGGGTGCCTGACAGGCGTGCTGCTGTGGTTCACCACCGACCAGTTCGTGCTGCTCGTGCTCGGCGTGCTGCTGGGCATCGCGCTGGGCATCGGCTTCGGCGCCGGGTCGAAATCCGAGTGAGCCGGAGCGACCGCCGCGCGTAGGTTGGCCCCATGTCGTATCCCCCACCCCTGTACGACGGAGCCGGCGGTGAGGCCTCGGCCTGGGTCCGCCCCCGTGACGCCGCCCCCGACCTCGTCTACCCCAACGGGAACAGGGTCCACCACCTCGCCCGGGGCGAGGCGACCGGTGGCCTGTTCGGCCTCTACCGCTGGGAGTTCTCGGAGGCCGTGAGCGGCCCGGGCCCCCACTTCCACCGCACCATCACCGAGTCCTTCTACGTCCTCGAGGGCGAGGTCCGGATCCATGACGGCAACGGCTGGGTGAGCGCGCGGTCGGGCGACTTCCTGCACGTGCCGGCCGGCGGCGTGCACGGGTTCCGCAACGAGTCGGGGGCGCCGGCGTCGATGCTGCTGCACTTCTCCCCCGGCGCCCCGCGCGAGGCCTACTTCGAGGGCCTGGACCGGCTCGCGCGCGGCGAGGAGTGGACGCCCGAGGAGTACGACGCGTTCATGCGCGCGCACGACAACACCTGGGTCGAGGAGTAGCGCCCCGGCAGCTCAGGCGCTGAGGATCAGTCCGCTCGTCGGCACGCCCGTGCCGGCCGTGACCAGGACGTTCTCCACGTCGGCCACGGGGTTGACCGAGGTGCCGCGCACCTGGCGCACGCCCTCGGCGATGCCGTTCATGCCGTGGATGTAGGCCTCGCCGAGCTGGCCGCCGTGGGTGTTGATCGGGAGCCGTCCGCCGACCTCGAGGGCTCCGTCGCGGACGAAGTCCTTCGCCTCGCCGCGGCCGCAGAAGCCGAGCTCCTCGAGCTGCATCAGCACGTAGGGCGTGAAGTGGTCGTAGAGGATCGCCATCGGCAGGTCGGCGGGCGTGAGGCCGGACTGCTTCCACAGCTCGCGGCCCACGACCCCGATCTCGGGGATGCCGATGTCGTCGCGGTAGTACGACGTCATCACGAACTGGTCGCGCGCCGAGCCCTGCGCGGCCGCGGTGATGTACGCCGGCTTCTGCGCGAGGTCCCTCGCCCGCTCCGCCGAGACGACGACGAGCGCGACCGCTCCGTCGGACTCCTGGCAGCAGTCGAGCAGGCGCAACGGGTCGGCGATCATGCGCGAGGCCTGGTGGTCCTCCAGCGTGATCGGCCTGCCGTGGAAGAACGCGGCCGGGTTGGTGGCGGCGTGCCGGCGGTCGGCGACCGCCACCCGGCCGAAGTCCTCCGAGGTCGCGCCGTACTCGTGCATGTAGCGGCGGGCCTGCATCGCGACCGTGGCGGCCGGCGTGGACAGCCCGAGCGGGTAGGTCCACGCGTTGTCGAGGCCATTGGTGTTGACCTGCGCGGCCGCCCACTTCGACACCTGGCCGAAGCGGTCGCCGGAGCGCTCGTTGAAGCCGCGGTAGGCGACGACCACGTCGGCGACCCCGGTGGCGACGGCCATCGCGGCCTGCTGGACGGTCGCGCAGGCAGCGCCGCCGCCGTAGTTGATCCGGCTGAAGAAGCGCAGCTCGGGGATGCCGAGCTCACGGGCCACCGCGATCTCGGAGGAGGTGTCCATCGTGAACGTGACCAGGCCGTCGACGTCGGCCGGCGTGAGGCCGCAGTCGGCCAGCGCGTGCCGGACGGCCTCGACCGAGAGCTGGAGCTCGGAGCGCCCGGAGTCCTTGGAGAACTCGGTCGCCCCGATGCCCGCGATGGCCGCCTTGCCGGAGAGGGTGCGCTCGCTCATGCCGCCTGCCCCCTCGGGTCGAGCACCGTCACCGTGCCGATGACGTGGTCGCCGAGCGAGACCGCGCCGACGACCTTGATCGTCGCCTCGCCGTCGGCGACCTCGGTGACCTCACCGGTGAAGGTGAACGTGTCGTAGGGGTACGCCGGCGCGCCGAGCCGGATCGCGATGCCCTTGATCTGCACGTCGGGTCCGGCCCAGTCGGTGACATAGCGCTCGCACAGCGCGGTCGAGGTGAGGATGTTGACGAAGATGTCCTTCGAACCCGCCGCCTGCGCGATGTCGCGGTCGTGGTGGACGTCCTGGAAGTCGCGGGTCGCGATCGCGGTCGAGACCACGAGGGTCGGCGTGATCGGGAGGCTCCACTCGGGCAGCCGGTCCCCCACGGTGAGCGTCGTGCCCATCAGTCCACCTTCGTCCAGATCGGGAGGGTCAGCTCGTCGTCGATCACGTTCCAGCCCACCTGCAGCCGGTCGCCGATCTCGACGGGACCGGTCACCTCGGCCACCATCCGCACGCCCTCGTCGAGGTCGAGCAGCGCGATGACCAGCGGCAGCTCCTTGCCGGGCACCTGCGGGGCGTGGTGGACCAGGTAGGAGAACACGGTGCCCCGGCCGCCGGCGACCACGTAGCCGCGGTCGAAGGCGCCGCAGTCCGGGCAGGCCGGACCGGGCGGGTGCCGGAGCACGCCGCACGCGTTGCACCTCTGGATGCGCAGCTCGCCGTTCGCCGTACCCTCGAAGAAGTAGGCGTTGTCCCGGTTGACGACCGGCCGCACCGGCCCGCTCATGCCTCGGCCTTCGCGCGCGGGATGAACTTGAGAACGCGGAAGAGCATGGTGGCGACCTTCTCCGAGGTGCCGTCCTCGTGCTCGACGTACCAGGTGTTGCGCGACGTCACGAAGTAGCCGACGCCCATGCCCGTCGCCTTCGGGCCGACGACCGAGTCCAGCGCCGTGGTGACGCGCAGCTGCTCGCCCACCCGCAGGTAGCGCTCGTAGGACTGCTCGCAGTTGGTGCCGAGGACGGCCGTGAACCCGGCGTCGGTCAGCGCGCGCATCATCGAGTGCAGGGGGTCGTCCTCGGACGGCCTGCCGCCCAGGCCGTACATCGTCCAGACCTGCGCCATCGACGGCGGCGCCTCGCCCGCCCTGAAGCGGGGGTTGTCGACGCCCATCGCCTCGAGCCAGTTGTTGATCGTCGACTGGTTGACCTCGTCGCGGGCGAACCGCTCGGCGGCCTCGCCCCACGCCTTGATCCGCTCGGCCTCGGCCATCACCTTCTCGTGGACCGCCGGGTCCACGAGCTCCTGCGACGGGGCGCTCATCGCGGCACCCGCGGCAGACCGAGGCCGAACATCGAGATCAGCTCGCGCTGGACCTCCTGGACCCCGCCACCGAAGGTGAGCACGAGGTTCCGCTTGGCCTGGGCGTCGAGGTAGTCGAGCAGGTCCTTGGTCGCCGGCTCACCCGCGTCGCCGTGGCGGTGCACGAGGGTGATCAGGTCGGCGAGCAGGTGCTGGACCTGGTCGGAGGCGAAGACCTTCGAGGACGAGGCGTCGGCGACCTTGATCTCGCCGGCCGCCGCCGCCCGCGCGACCTCCCAGTTCAGCAGCTCGTTGATCCGGAAGACCGCCGTGGTCTTGCCCAGCAGGTCGCGCACGTCGGGCTCGTCACGGACGCCGGCAGCGTCCGCCCAGCGAACGACGCGGTCACGCAGGCCCTCGATCCGGCCGGCGGGGCCGAGCATGACCCGCTCGTGGTTGAGCTGGGTGGTGATCAGCTTCCAGCCCTGGTTCTCCTCGCCGACGAGCATGTCGACCGGGACCCGGACGTCGTTGAAGTACGTCGCGTTCACGTGGTGCGAGCCGTCGGCCGTGATGATCGGCGTCCAGCTGTAGCCGGGGTCGCTGGTGTCGACGATCAGGATCGAGATGCCCTTGTGCTTCGGGGCGTCCGGGTCGGTGCGCACCGCGAGCCACAGGTAGTCGGCCTGGTGGCCGCCGGTCGTCCACATCTTCTGGCCGTTGACGACGTAGTGGTCGCCGTCGCGGCGCGCGGTGGTCCGCAGGGAGGCGAGGTCGGTGCCGGCGTCGGGCTCGCTGTAGCCGATCGCGAAGTGCACGTCGCCCTTGAGGATGCGCTCGAGGAAGAGGTCCTTCTGCTTCTGGGTGCCGTACTTGATCAGCGTCGGGCCGACGGTCTGCAGGGTGACGGACGGCAGGTGCACGTCGGCGTACTGCGCCTCGTTGGCGAAGATCGTCTGCTCGACCTCGCCGAGCCCGTGGCCGCCGTACTCCTCCGGCCAGCCGACGCCCATCCAGCCGTCGGTGCCGAGGCGCCGGATCATCCGCTCGTAGGTCGGCCCGTGCCGGTTCCACGCGCCCTCGACCGGGTCGGGGTCGTGGAGGCCCTCGAAGTCGGCGGCGACGCCGCCGAAGTAGTCGCGCAGGCGGGCCTTGAGCGCGCGCTGCTCCTCGGTCAGCTCGAGGTTCTTCGCCGCGGGAGCCTCGACCGGGACCTGCGCCGCGGTGGTGTCGAGGGCGTGGGCGAGGTCGGTGCCCCACGTCGTCAGCGCGACGAGGGGGTACGTGATGTCCACGCCCATGCCGCCGTGCAGATGGTGGCAGGTGCGGAAGGCGTAGGGCGCCACCTGGCTGGCCCAGTAGCCCGCCACAGCGAGGTCGTCGGCGGCCGGCAGGCCCTCGGCGACGCGCCACACCGCGTTGTCGGCGGCGAGGTCGAGGGTGCGCGAGGTGACGTAGACGTCGGCCATCTGCAGGGACACGGCCTGGAACTCCGCGAGCGCCCGGCCGAACTGCTGGCGACCCTTGACGTAGTCGGCGGTCAGGTCGCGCGCACCGGCGAGGACACCGGCGGCGCTCGCGGCCAGGCCGGCGCGGGCGAGGTCGTGCAACCGGGTGGCGGCACCGTCCTCGAGCAGCTCGGCCGGCGCGCCGTCGAGGACGACGGTGTGCTGGCGCCCGCTCGAGGCATGGGCCTCCAGCAGCTCCACGCCCGCGCCCCGGGGATCGACGAGGACGACGACGTCGCGGTCGCCCTCGGTCGCCGCGACCAGGAGCCGGTCGGCGAGGTCCGCGTGCGTCACGGCCAGCTTGCGGCCGGAGACCCGGCCGGCGTCGTACACGGCGGGGCCGCGGAGCGCCGGCGTCACGACGACCTCTCCGGTCGCGATGCCCGGCAGCAGGTCCTTGCGCTGCGCGTCCGTGCCGTACGACGCCAGGGTCAGCGCGCCGCAGCACAGGGTCTCCCACGCGGGCACCTGCACGGCCCTGCACCCGGCCTCGCGCAGCAGCACGGCCACCTCGGACAGGCCGAGCCCCTCCCCGCCGTACTCCTCGGGGACCGGCAGCGCGGTCAGGCCGGCAGCGGCCCAGGCCGCCCAGTCGCGGGCGTCGGCCTCGCGCTCGAGCACCTCGCCGGCGACGGCGCGGACCGCCTCCCTCGCCTCATTGATCGCCTCAGCATCCACGACACAAACTGTAACGTGTTCTAGTCTGACGCGCATGGGTGTCGTCTCACTCGCGGATGTCGCGCGCAACCGGGTCTACCTGCCGTGGACCCCGATCCCGGCAGGCCGGATGGTCGAGCTGCCGGGACGCGGCGGTGCGACTTGGGTGACCGACACGCCCGGCCCGAGCCCCGACTCCCCCACCATCGTGCTGCTGCACGCGCTGGGGACGACCGGCCTGCTCACCTGGTTCCCGACGATCCGGCCGCTGTCGCGGCGGTTCCGCGTGGTGACCCTCGACCAGCGCTGGCACGGGCAGGGCATCCGCAGCGAGGAGTTCTCGCTCGCCGACTGCGCCGACGACGTCGCGGCCCTCGTCGAGGTGCTCGACCTGCGCGACGTGGTCGTCGCCGGCTACTCGATGGGCTCGATCATCGCCCAGCGGGTCTGGCGCCAGCACCCGGGGATCGTGCGGGGACTCGTGCTCGCCGCGACCACGGACCGCTTCCAGCTGACCCCCGCCGAGCGCGGCTTCTTCCTGGGGATGGGCTCCACCATGGTGGCGCTGCGGGGCGTGTCGCGCTCACGGACGGCCCTGAAGGCCGCACGGCTGGCAGCGCGCGGCGTCGACATCGAGGTGTCCGACATGCACGAGTGGGCGCTGCGGGAGTTCCGCTCCACCAGTCCCTGGGCCGTCGGGCAAGCGGTGGCCGCGCTCGGCCGCCACCACTCCCGCCCGTGGATCGGGCGGATCGACGTGCCGACGGCCGTCGTGGTGATGATGCGCGACCGGGTGATCCCGACCTCGCGGCAGATCGCGCTCGCCCGCTCCATCCCGGGCGCGACGATCCACGAGGTCGACGACGGGCACGCCGGCTGCGTGCTGGCGTCGGAGAAGTTCGTGCCGAAGCTCGTCGAGGCCGCGGCGACGGTCAACGCGCGCCGCCGCGACTTCCGGCAGCGCCCGTCGGCGCCCGCCTGAGCGACCACCTGAACGACCCTCGGGAAACGCAGAAGGGGCGCGACGTCGTACGACGTCACGCCCCTCGCCCGCGGACGGGCTGCGCTCAGGCGAGGGCCTCCTGCGGCTCCTCGTCGGTGTCGTTGTCGTCCGCGTCGCCCTCGCGGCGGTTGCGGGCGATGCTCATGATGAACGCGGCGCCGATGAACGCGACACCGATCAGGCCGGTGACGACCTCGGGGATCTCGTGGCCGATCGACACCATCAGCAGCACCGCGAGGGCACCGATGGCCCAGTGCGCGCCGTGCTCGAGGTAGACGTAGTCCGAGAGCGTGCCCTTGCGGACCAGGTAGATCGTCAGCGACCGCACGTAGAGAGCGCCCACGCCGAGGCCGATCGCGATGATGATCGGGTCGGTCGTGATGGCGAACGCGCCGATCACGCCGTCGAAGCTGAAGCTCGCGTCGAGGACCTCGAGGTAGAGGAAGAGGAAGAACGCCGCCTTGCCGACCGCCAGCGTCACCTGCCCGCCGTGCGCCTTGGTGTCCTCGTCGAAGCGCTCCTCGAGGACCTCCTCCTCGTGCTCGAACGCCGTCGCCAGGCCGTTGACCACGAGATAGGACAGCATGCCGAGCAGGCCGGCCGTCAGGACCGCCGCCTCGTGCTCACCCGCGAAGGCCTTGGCCGAGCCGAACAGGGCGGCGATGGCGATGATCACCGAGAGCGCGTCGATCTTGCCGGCCTTCTCCAGCGGCTTCTCGATGAAGCGCAGCCAGAGGATGTCCTTCTCCTCGAAGACCCAGTTGAGGAAGATCATCATCAGGAACATGCCGCCGAAGGCGGCGATCGTGTGGTGCGCGTGGGCGAGGATGTAGCCGTAGGTGCCGGGCGTGTCCGGGTCACCCTTCTCCAGCGCCAGGTCGATGACCTCGACCGGCGACAGGCTCGCCGCGACCGCGACGACCACGAAGGGGAACACCAGGCGCATGCCGAACACGGCGATCACGACGCCGACCGTCAGGAAGACGTGGCGCCAGAACTCCGACATCCGCTCGAGCACCTTGGCGTTCACCACGGCGTTGTCGAAGGACAGCGACACCTCGAGGACGATCAGGATCGCCGCGATGAAGGCGCCCTCGGCACCGCCGTACCACAGCGCTCCCAGTACACCGACGACAGTGAACAGGAACGACCACCCGAAGGTCCTCAAGATCATGGCGCGCAGCCTATCCGGGCAGGGCCGACCTCAACCATTCAGCAGCGGACCGGCCCGGAGCGTTCACGACCCGTTCAGTCGCCGACGGCCTCGCTGAGCCGCTCGAGCTCGGCCGGGAAGTGCCGGACCAGGGCGTCGGTGTCCGGCATCGACTCCCGGCAGGCGATGGCGCCGACGTGCATCTGGCCGGCGTTGGACATCACCGTGATGTTCAGCCCGGCGCCGTGGAAGACCGGCCCGAGCGGGCAGAGCGCCTCGATGCGCGCCCCCATGAAGTAGAGCGGGATCGGCGGGCCGGGCACGTTGGAGATGACGAGGTTGTGCACGACCGGGTGCCGCTCGGCGAGGCGCAGGTTGGCGTAGGTCCGCACCGCGAGGCCGAAGGTCCGCGGCGCGGCGAACTCCGCCCAGTCCTGCAGCGCGTCGGCGCTGATCGCGTTGTGGTGCTCCTTGGCGTTCTGGTTGCGCTCGGCGAGCATGTGCAGCCGCTCGAGCGGGTCGTCGATGTCGGTGCCGAGCTTGGTGAACAGCGCCGACACCTTGTTGGCGCCGCCCGAGCGGCGCGAGGAGTCGCGCACGCTCACCGGCACGGTGGCGAGCAGGGAGGACGACGGCAGCTCGTCGCGCTCGGCAAGGTAGGCCCGCAGCGCCCCTCCGGCGATCGCGAGGACGACGTCGTTGACCGTGGTCCCGGTCGCCTTCTTGATCCGCCGGATCTCGTCGAGGTCGAGGTCCGCCATGGCAATCGAGCGGTGCGAGGTGATCGTGCCGTTGAACGAGGTCCGCGGCGCGGAGAACGGGGCGGCCATCGCCGTGCCGCGGCGGGCGCGGCCGATGCTCTTGGTGACCAGCTCGGCCGACGGCTTGAGCACCTTGACGAGGGTGACCGGCCGGGTCGCCGTACCGATGACGGCACGGCCGAGCAGCTCGCCGCGGCCCGGGTCGCGGGGGTGGCGCTGCTCGACGGGCGCCAGCGGCGCGGCGTCCGGCTCGATCGAGCACAGGTGGGAGATCAGGTTGGCGCCGGAGACGCCGTCGACGGTGGCGTGGTGCATCTTGGCGAAGACGACGACCTTCTCGTCGCCGTCGGCGTCGCGGTAGCCCTCGATCACCCACATCTCCCACAGCGGCCGCGAGCGGTCGAGCGGGAGCGAGGCCAGGTGGGCGCACAGGTCCATCAGCTCGGCGTACCCGCCCGGGGTGGGGACCGCGAGCCGGTGCACGTGGCGCTCGATGTCGAAGTTGCGGTCGCGCACCCAGACCGGGTGGTCCAGGCCGAGCGGGACGCCGCGGATCTTGCGCGTGAAGCCGGGGACGTCGCGGACGGCCTCGCCGATCCTGTCCTGGAGCGCTGCGAACGTGTACGGCGACGTCATCGTCGCCGGGTCGAGCACCATCACCGCGCACACGTGCATCAGCTGCGCGGGCGTCTCGAGGTAGAGGAAGCTCGCGTCGAGCCCCGACAGCCGGTCCATTCCGTGACCCCCATAGAAACTAGAACGGGTATCAGTTTCCCACAACGATCCGGATACCCTCGGGTCATGGGATTCGTACGGCGCCAGGCGATCACCGCCGCGTTGACAGCCAACGCCATCCGTCCCCTCCCCGGCTTCCGCGCCGGCATCCCGGCCTTCTTCGCCGGCTGGCTCACCGGTGAGCTCGCCCCCCACGTGCTGGGGCTGACCGCCGCCGATGCCGCAGCACACCTGCGCGCCTCGCGCCGGGACTGGCGGGGCCTGGCGCTCGCCGGCGCCTCGGCCGCCGGCCTGGCCTACCTCGTCAAGCAGAGCCGCGAGGCCGTCCGCGACGCGGAGGACGCGCTGGTCGAGGGGCTCGGCGTCGACTACGTGGAGCAGCTGGACGCCAAGCCGACCCCGGCGGACCTGGCCACGCCGTGGCGGAGCATCGCCAACCCGTTCGCCTTCGGCCGGGCCGCCCGCAGGGCCGGCGTCGAGGTGCACCGCAACATCCGGTTCGCGCCGCACGGCCGGCGCGGCCTGCTCGACGTCTACACCTCGGAGGTCACCCCCGGCAGCGGCGCACCCGTCCTGCTGCAGGTCCACGGCGGTGGCTGGACGATCGGCAACAAGGACCAGCAGGGTCTCCCGCTGATGCAGCACATGGCCGCCAAGGGCTGGGTGTGCGTGGCCATCAACTACCGGCTCGCCCCGCGCGACCCGTGGCCGGCGCAGATCATCGACGTCAAGGCGGCGATCGCGTGGATCCGGGAGAACATCGCCGACTACGGCGGCGACCCGTCGTACATCGCGATCACCGGCGGCTCCGCCGGCGGGCACCTCACCGCCCTGGCGGCCGTGACGCCCAACGCCCCCGAGTTCCAGCCCGGGTTCGAGGACGCCGACACCGCGGTCCAGGCGGCCGTGCCCTACTACGGGGTCTACGACTGGGCCGGCGCGACCGGGTTGCGGTCGGCCGAGCTGATGCGCGACAAGTTCCTCGCGCCCCGGATCGCGAAGCGCCGGTTCGCCGACGACCCGGAGCTGTTCGAGGCGGCCTCTCCCCTGCTGCGGGTGACGCCGGACGACCCGGACTTCTTCGTCGTCCACGGCTCCCGCGACACGCTCGTCGACCCCGGGCAGGCGCGCGCGTTCGCGCAGGCGCTGCGCGCCACGTCCAAGCGGACGGTCGTGTACGCCGAGCTGCCGGGCGCCCAGCACGCGTTCGACGTGTTCCCGTCGATCCGCTCGCAGCACCTCGTGCGCGCGACCGACCGGTTCCTGACCTGGCACTGGCTCCGCCATCGGGCCGAGCGCGTCTCCGGCACCGGTGGAGGCAGCAAGCTGCCGGAGAGTGCCTCTCGCCGCGCTGCCGGCCAGCCGTAGCGCCGGGAGCAGCAGGCTCCCGCGGAGCTCACTTGACTAGCGCGGCAGGCCCAGGATCCGCTCCCCCGCCACATTGCGCAGGATCTGCGTGGTGCCGCCGGCGATCGAGAGGCACCGGGTGTTGAGCTGCTCCCACACGTCGGCGGCGAGCGGGTCGCCCGACTCCTTGCCGATCGCGCCGAGCAGGGCGAGCTCGTCACCCTGCAGCCTCACGACCAGCTCGGAGGAGTCCTGACGGCTGCGGACGCCGAGCAGCTTCGCCACGCTCGACTCCGCGCCGGGGCCGTGGCCGCCGAGGGCGCGCAGGGTGGTCCGCACGCCGAGCAGGGCGCAGACCGTCGCCAGCGCGACCTGGTGGCCGACCTGGACCCGGGCGACGGCGCCGAGGTCGCGCGACGCGGCCAGCTCGACGGCCCGCTCGACGCTCTTGGTGAGCCGGGCGCTCGCCATCGCGACCCGCTCGTTGGCGAGCGTGGTGCGGGCCAGCCGCCAGCCGTCGCCGGGCTCGGCCACGACGCACTCGTCGGGCACGAACACCTCGTCGAGGAAGACCTCGTTGAAGAGCGCCTCGCCGGTGATCTCCCGCAGCGGGCGGACCTCGATGCCGGCCGAGCGCATGTCGACCAGGAAGTAGGTGATGCCCTTGTGCTGCGGCGCGTCCGGGTCCGTGCGGGCCAGGCAGATGCCCCAGTCCGCCCGCTCGGCCACCGACGTCCACACCTTCTGGCCGGTCAGCGACCAACCCCCCTCGACCCGGGTCGCACGGGTGCGCAGCGACGCGAGGTCGGACCCGGAGCCGGGCTCCGAGAACAGCTGGCACCAGGTCAGCTCGCCGAGCAGTGACGGGCGCACGAAGCGCTCGCGCTGGGCGTCCGTGCCGTGGGACAGGATCGTCGGGACCGCCCAGCCGGCGATCACCAGGTCCGGCCGTACGACGCCGGCCCGGCCCAGCTCCTGGTCGATCACGATCTGCAGGGTCGGATCGGCGCCGAGCCCGTAGGGCGCCGGCCAGTGCGGTGTCAGGTAGCCCGCATCGACCAGCGCCGCGCGCTGGTCCGCCGGCTCCAGCGACCCGATCCGCTCCGCGGTGGCCCGGGCCTCGGGTCGGACCGCGGCGTCGCGGCCCTCGAGGTCGACGTCGACCTGGCGTCGTACACCGGAGACGGCGGCGGCGGTGATCCGCTCGGCCGCGGCGTCGGAGGAGCCGACGAGCGCGCGCAGGGTCAGCGCCCGGCGCAGGTAGAGGTGGGCGTCGTGCTCGTAGGTGAACCCGATGCCGCCGAGCACCTGGATGCAGGACTTGGCGACCTCGACGGCGCCGTCGAAGCACGTGGCCTGGGCGACGTCGGCGGCGAAGGCCCACTGGGCGTCGTCGCCTGCGCCCTCGTCCAGCGCCGTGGCGGCGGCCGCGGCGTCCCACGCGGCCGCGGTCACCGACTCGGCGGTCTCGAGCATCTGCGCACAGAGGTGCTTGATGGCCTGGAAGGCACCGATCCTCTGCCCGAACTGCTCGCGCACCTTCGCGTAGTCGACGGCGGTCTCGAGGCACCAGCGGGCCACGCCGGCGGCTTCGGCCGCAGCGAGGGTCACCGCGAGCAGGCGTCGTCGCTCGTCCGCCGCGGCGGCCGGCGTGCCACCCGACACGCGCGCGTGCCGGGCGCTGAGGTCGACGCCGACCTCGGCCGCGACCTCCCCGTCGTCGAGCAGCAGCAGCTCGGTCGCCGTACCGCCGTCCCAGACCGCACCACCGGGGTGGACCTGCACGCCGTGGCGGCCCGGTCGGCCGGTGAGCACGCCGCCGATCGCCGCGCCGAGCAGGCCACCGGGGACCAGCTCGTGGGCGCACGCCTCGAGCGCGACCGCCTGGTCGAGGACGGTGCCGCCCCCACCGCCGGCCGACTCCGGGGCGGCGATCGCCGCGACACCCATCTCCTCGACGGCCGCCCACACGGCCGCGAAGTCGGCGCCCGCGTCGCCCTCGGCCGCGCGCACGGCCTCGACCGGCCCGATGCTGGCGGCCCACTTGCGCAGGCTGTCGGCGAGCTCGACCTGGTCGTCACTGATACCGAGGGACATGGCACTCCTGGGGTCTCGAGGCTCGCTGCGCTCGCACCTCAACCAGCGGAGCGAGAAACTAGAACGCGTTCTAACTCTACTAGAGTGTGCGGGTGACCGACACCATGCCGTCCGACCTGCTGGAACACGCCCGCGACGCCAAGGGCTTCATGCCCGAGGACGAGGGCGCGCTCCTCCACCGGGTCGCCCTCGAGCGCCTCCCGCACGGTCCCGCCCTCGAGGTCGGCACCTACTGCGGCAAGTCGGGCATCTACCTCGGCGCGGCCGCGCAGCAGGTCACCGCCGCCACCGGTACGACGGCCGTCGTCTTCACCGTCGACCACCACCGCGGCTCCGAGGAGAACCAGGCCGGCTGGGAGCACCACGACGCCAGCGTCGTCGACCCCGAACTCGGCCTGATGGACACCCTCGGCGAGTTCCGCAGGAATATCGCCCGGGCCGGGCTCGAGGACCACGTGATCGCGATCGTCGGCCAGTCGACGTCGGTGGCGGCGCACTGGCGCACGCCGCTGTCGCTGCTGTTCATCGACGGCGGCCACGGCGAGCAGCCGGCGCGTGACGACTTCGCCGGCTGGGCTCACTGGGTCGACGCGGGCGGCTATCTCGCCATCCACGACGTCTTCCCGGACCCGGCCGACGGCGGCCGCCCGCCGTACGAGCTGATCTACCTGCCCGCGCTCGCGAGCGGCGCCTTCACCGAGGTGGAGGCGGTCGGCTCGCTGCGCGTGCTGCAGCGCACCTCAGGCGCGGCCGGAGACCCGCTCGCTTGACGGGCAGTCGCACTCCAGCGCGATCTCGTCGAAGTGCGGGGCGAGGGAGGTGCCGCGCATGATCCCGGACCCCGGGGTCGCGTGGCCGTAGGTCTCCCCCAGCGCATCGACGGCGAGCACCACGGCGGCCGCGGTGTACGTCGTGTGCTCGTGGGGCCAGTGCACGTTGCGGGGCTCGTCGTCGGGGGCGGGCCGGGCCGGGTCGTCGTACACCCATCCGGTCCAGTAGCGACCGTCGTCCTCGCGCAGGTGCTGCATGTCGCTGAGCAGGGCCAGCGCGCGCCGCTGGTCGCTGATGACGTCGAGCGCCATCGCCAGCTCACAGGTCTCCGCGCCGGTCACCCAGGGATTGGTGTCGACGCAGTGGATGCCGAGCCCCGGCACGACGAACCGGTCCCAGCGCCGCTCGAGCAGCTCCCGCGCGGCGTCGCCGCGGACGGGGCCGCCGAGGACCGGGTAGTACCAGTCCATCGAGTACGTCGACTTGTCCGCGAACAGGTCGGCGTGCGAGCGGACGGCGTGGCCCAGGCGGCCGCCGGCGAGCTCCCACTCGGGCTGCGGGTCGTCCATCAGGTCGGCCAGCGCGACGCCCGCACGCAGTGAGTGGTAGATCGACGAGTTGCCGGTCAGCAGGCAGAAGTCGTCGACCGGCGTCCACCGGATCCCGCCGAAGGGCTCCTGCAGGGACACCACGAAGTCGAGGCCGGCGCGGACCGAGGGCCAGTAGCGCTCGACGAACCTGATGTCGCGGCGCACCAGCCAGTGGTGCCACAGGCCGACGGCGAAGTACGCCGACATGTTGACCTCGCCGCGCTCGTCGTCCGGCTCGCCGCCGACGATCTTCATCGGCCACGAGCCGTCGGCACGCTGCATCGTCGGGACCCAGGCGTAGGCGCGCTCGGCGGCCTCGACCTGGCCGCCGACGAGCATCGCCATCGCGGCCTCGACGTGGTTCCAGATGTCGACGTGCTCGCCCGTCGTCCACGGTACGGCGCCCCACGGCTCCTGCATCGCCGCGATGGCGGCCGCCGTGTCGGCGACCTCCTGCGCCGAGAGCACGCCCTCGACGTACGGCAGGCGGCTGAGCGGGACCTCGGGCGTGGTGTCCCGGGTCATGCGGCCTCCGGCTTCCGGAAGTACAGGACCATGCTCTTGCCGATCGTCGGGTCGAGCACCTTGCCGGCGACCTGGAGGGCCTTGGGCTGCTTCATGATCTCCCACACCAGGAGCTTGTGGTAGGCCTTCGCGAGCGGGTGGTTGTCGTTGTCGACCCCGACGGCGCACTTGATCCACCAGTACGGCGTGTGCAGGCCGTGGGTGTAGCTCTTGCCCTCGAAGAGCATGGCGTCGCCGGGCGTGCCGTCGTTGGAGCGACCGCCCTTAGTGACCTTGTCGATGAGCTCGTGGTCGGTGTAGATGCGGATGTGGCCGCCCTCGGCGTTGTGGTAGTCGGCCGACAGGCGCCAGTTGACGACCTCCGGCAGCCAGCGGGGCACCGTCACGGCGAGCGTGCCGCCGGGGCGCAGCACGCGGATCAGCTCGCGGATCGCGGCGACGTCGTCGTGGATGTGCTCGAGCACCTCCGAGCAGACGATCCGGTCGAACTCGCCGTCGGCGAAGGGCAGGGCGAGCGCGTCACCCTGCTTGACGTCCGCCTCGGCGCCCTCGGGCACCTCCCCGGCCTCCTTCATCGCGACGAACAGGTTGCGGACGCCCTCGAGCTCCTCGGCGTCGATGTCGAACGCGATCACGTCCGCGCCGCGGCGGTACATCTCGAAGCTGTGGCGACCGGCACCGGCACCCATGTCGAGCACGCGGTCCCCGGCCTTGAGGCCCAGGCGGTCGAAGTCAACGGTCAGCACTTTCAGTTCTCCTTCTCGGCCGCGTACTCGGCGATGACGTCCTCCAGCACGGCCGCGGTGCTCGCCGCGACGGCGCTCCAGCTGAACAGCTCCTTCACGCGGCGGCGTCCCGCGGCGCCCATCTCGGCACGGCGAGTGGGGTCGTCGAGCAGCGCGGCGACGGCCGCGGTCAGGGCGCCCACGTCACCGGGCTCCACCACGTCGGCGCACAGGCCGTCGGGGCCGACGACCTCGGGGATCGCGCCGGCCCGGGACACCACGAGCGGGGTCTCGCAGGCCATCAGCTCCGCGGTCGGGAGCGAGAAGCCCTCGTAGAGCGACGGCACGCAGGCCAGCTCCGCGGAGCCCATCAGGGCAACGAGCTCGTCGTCGGTCAGGCCGCTGGCGAAGGAGACCCGGTCGGCGATGCCGAGCTTGTCGATGAGCTTCTCGGTGACCCCGCCCTCCTTGGGCTTGGTGACCAGCACCAGCTCGAGGTCGCGCTCGACGACGAGCTTCGCGAAGGCCTCGAGGAGCACCGAGATGCCCTTGAGCGGCGCGTCGGCGCTGGCCATCGCGAGGATGCGACCGGCCACGCGCGGCTCGGTCGGCGGCACGAAGCGGTCGTCGACGCCGAGCAGGATCGTCTCGATGCGGGCCGGGTCGACCTTGAACTCGCGTACGACGTCGCGCTTCGACGACTCCGACGGGACGATCACCCGGCGCAGCTGCGGGGCGGTGCGCTTCTGCTGGCCCAGGAAGGAGTACCAGCGCCACACGCCGATCTTCGGCAGCTCGAAACGCCACCTCGAGCCGTGCTTGCGCTTGGCCCACACGGCCGACGCCAGCTCGATGCGGCGGTCCATCGTGATCGGGTGGTGGATCGTCGCCGCCAGCGGCAGGCCGATCGCCGGGTCCTCGACGCCGAGCAGCGGGGTGGCGAGGGTCTGGTTGTCGAAGACGATGTCGAAGTCGTCGCGACGCGCCTTCAGGAGCTTGACCACGCGCCGGCTGAAGGTGAGCGGCTCCGGGAAGGCGCCGCTGCGCATCGTCAGCCACTCCTCCACGTCCACCAGGTCGCGGAACTCGCGGGGACGCGGGTTCCGGAACTCGTCGCCGGGCTTGTAGAGGTCCAGGCTCGGGACCTTGGTCAGCGTGACGCCCTCGTCGAGCTCGGGATAGGGCTGGCCGGAGAACACCTCGACCGTGTGCCCCAGCGCCACGAGCTCGCGGGTCAGGCGGCGGATGTAGATCCCCTGCCCGCCCACGTGGGGCTTGCTGCGGTAGGACAGCATTGCAATTCGCATCAGGTACTTCTCCCCAAGTCGTGCTCCCGGGGAGCAGGGATGTAACAAAATCGTGGTGGAACGTGTTCCAAATTATGCGCTACCTGCCGGTAGCCTATCGACTGGGTCCTCAACAGACCGCCTCGTCATCTTCACCCCAGGGGGACATTCCGTGAGCATCGCGAACCCGTCCACGTCCGAGGACCTCGGATCGGCAGCGCAGCGGGAGCGCCGCAAGCGGATCCTCGACGCCACCTACGAGCTGGCGAAGTCCGGCGGCTTCGACGCCGTGCAGATGCGCGCCGTCGCCGAGCAGGCCGACGTCGCCCTCGGCACGCTCTACCGCTACTTCCCGTCGAAGATCCACCTGCTGGTCAGCGCCTTGGGCCGCCAGTTCGACGAGGCCGCGGTGCGGCTCAACGAGCGCGAGATCCCCGGCGACACCCAGGCCGACCGGGTGCTCTACGTGCTCAAGCGGATGGCCCGCGGCATGCAGGGCGACCCCAAGCTGACCGAGGCGCTGACCCGCGCCTTCATGTTCGCCGACAGCAGCGTCTCCAACGAGATCCACGTCGTCGGCATGGCGATGACCTCGATCGTCACGCACGCCATGCACGGTGGGGAGCCCGCCGAGGGCGCGCTGACCGACCAGGACGTGGCGATCGCCCGCGTCCTCGGCGACGTGTGGCTGTCCGCCCTGGTGGCGTGGGTGACCGGCCGCTCCACGGCGGCGGAGACCGCGGCCCACATGGAGACCGCGGTGCATCTCATCTTGCGGGACTGAAGCGAGCGCGTCTACGCCGAAAGGGCGGCAGCAAGCTGCCGGGCGCCGGCTCCCGCCGCGCTGCCGCTCCATTCCCGCTATGCGCCGAAGGCGTGCGTGCTCGTCACGCCGCCGTCGACCGCGATCTCGGCACCGTTGATGTACGACGACTCGTCGCTCGCCAGGAACACGTAGACCGGGGCGATGTCCTCGGGCAGGCCGACCCGGCGCAGCGGGACCTTGCTGGCGCCGTACTCCATCGCGGCGTCGCCACCGTGCACCCGCGTCATCGGGGTGTCGATCATGCCGGGGTGCACCGAGTTCACGCGGATGCCCTTCGGCCCGAGCTCCATCGCCGCGCACTTGGTCATCCCGCGGATCGCCCACTTGGTGGCGGCGTACGCGGTGCACGACGGCATGCCGGCGAGCCCCTCGACCGACGAGGCGTTGATGATCGAGCCGCCGCCGTTCTTGCGCATGGTGCGGCTGACGGCCTGCATCCCGAGGAAGACGCCCAGCTGGTTGACGCGCCAGACCAGCTCGACCTCGGCGGCGGGCATCCGCTCGATGTCGCCGAAGCGGAGGATGCCGGCGTTGTTGGCGAGCACGTTGACGGGGCCGAAGCGGTTGTTGGTGTCCTCGACCAGCGCCGTCCAGGAGGCCTCGTCGCTCACGTCGTGGTGGGCGAAGTGGGCGTTCGCACCCAGCTCGTCGGCCAGCGCCTGGCCCTCGTCCTTCGCCACGTCGGCGATGACGACCTTCGCGCCCTCGGCGACATAGGCGCGGGCGATCGCGGCGCCCTGGCCCTGCGCGCCACCGGTCACGATGGCGACCTTGTTCTCGAGTCTCATACGGTCAGCCTCATGATCGAGTCGGCGGCGAAGCCGACGTGCGGGTCCCGGTCGGCGAAGAAGCCGCCGAGCTGCTTGTCGAGGTCGTCGCCGGTCCACAGGTCCCCGGAGGCGTCGAAGCGCTGCTCCACGACCGGCGCCGCGACGAGGGCCACCATGCCGCCGTACACGACGAAGACCTGGCCGGTGATCCGCTCGGCGGCCGGCGAGGCGAGATAGGCGACGAGCGGCGCGACGTGGTCGGCGGAGTACGGGTCGACGGCCTCGCCGGACTGGTCCTCACCGAAGACGGCAGCCGTCATCGCGGTCCGGGCCCGCGGGCAGATCGCGTTGGCACGCACGCCGATCTTCGACAGGCCACGCGCCGTCGACAGGGTCAGTGCGGCGATGCCGGCCTTCGCAGCGGCGTAGTTGGCCTGGCCCGGCGAGCCGCCGAGGAAGGCCTCCGACGCGGTGTTGACGATGCTGCCGTAGACCGTGCCGGTCTCGCTCTGCTTCGACTGCTCGCGCCAGTACGACGCGGCATTGCGCGAGAGCAGGAAGTGGCCGCGCAGGTGGACCGCGATGACCGCGTCCCACTCCTCGTCGGACAGGTTGAAGAGCATCCGGTCACGCGTCATGCCGGCGTTGTTGACGACGATGTCGAGGCCGCCGAGCTGCTCGACGGCCGCGGCGACCATGGCGTCGGCGGTCTCGCGCCGGCTCACGTCACCCGGTACGACGACTGCTTCTCCCCCGAAGGCACGGATCTCCTCGACCGCCTCGTCCCCGGCGCCGGGGAGGTCGTTGACGACCACCCGTGCGCCGGCCCGGGCCAGCGCGACCGCCTCGGCGCGGCCGAGACCGGCACCGGCGCCCGTGACGATCGCGACCTTGCCCTCGAGCGAGGTCCCTGCAGCCATGCTCACTCCTCCACCAGCGTGATCGCGGCCCGGGGGCACGCGGCGACCGCACGCCGGACGTTCTCGATGTTCTCGTCGGTGGTCTCCTCGGTGTGCAGCTGGAGGAAGTCGTCGTCGTCCAGCTCGAACACCTCGGGGGCCATGGCCTCGCACAGCCCGTTCGACTCGCAGAGGTCGAAGTCGACCTTGATCTTCATCGTGTTGCCTCTCAGGTCATCTTCCGGTGGTCCCAGGACGCGACCCGCTCGGGATGGATGATCACGCCCACCCGCTTGGTCGCCTGCTTCTCGACGGTCTGCATCCCGAAGTCGCCGAGCGCCTCGAACGACTCGACGTTGAAGATGCGGGTCGAGACCGCCTTGCCGATCTCCAGGATCGCGTCGTGGTCGCGGACGATCTCCGCCCGTCCCTCGATGGAGACGCCGCGCAGCTCGAAGTAGTCGACGCCGTCCTCCACGAGCGCGCTCACCCGCGGGTCGCGCTCGAGGTTGAGGATCTTCTGGCTCCGGCCGTACGTCCAGAACGCGATCTTCCCGTCCATGACGACGTAGAAGAGCGTGGTCAGGTGCGGGAACCCGTCGCGGCCGTTGGCGGCGACCTGCACCTTCATGTTCTCCTTCAGGAGCTGCTCGACCTCCGCGTCGGTCAGCTTGACCTGGTCGCGTCCGCTGCTCATGTCAGCTCCCTTCCGAGGAGTGTCCGGGGAAGACGTGGGCCGAGGGGTCGATCACCACGGCGGCGTTGTTGACGGCGGTCGCGGCCTCGCCGAAGCCGACCGCGATCAGGCGCACCTTGCCGTCGTACTCGGTGATGTCGCCGGCGGCGAAGACCCGCGGCAGGCTGGTGCGCATCGCGGTGTCGACCACGATGTGGCGGCGCTGGGTCTCTAGGCCCCACTGCTGGAGCGGACCGAGGTCGGCGACGAAGCCGAGCGCCGCGACGACGGCCTGGACTGGACGCACGGTCGGCTCGCCGTCGACGGTGATCTCCACCTCGGCCAGCGCGCCCCGGTCGCCGCCGTCGGCGTCGCGGAGCGCGGTCACCTCGGCACGGGTGACGATGTCGACCGACGAGGCCTGGACCTGCTCGACGGTCCGCTGGTGGGCGCGGAACGCGTCGCGCCGGTGGACCAGGGTCACCGAGCGCGCGATCGGCTCGAGGTGGTGGGCCCAGTCGAAGGCGCTGTCGCCACCGCCGACGATGACGACGTCCTTGTCGGCGTACGGGTCGAAGCTCGGGACGAAGAACTCGACGCCCCGACCGATCCAGCCCTCGGCGGCCGGCAGCGGGCGGGGGCTGAACTTGCCGATGCCCGCCGTGACGATGAGGGCCTTGGCCTTGACCAGGGTGCCGTCGTCGAGGGTGAGCTCCACGCCCGTCTCCTCGTCGACCTTCAGTCCCGAGGCGGTCCGGCCGAGCAGCTGGACCGGTTCGGCCGTCAGCGCCTGCGCGACGAGGCCGTCGACGAGGTCGCGCCCCTTGACGTCCGGGAATCCGGCGACGTCGAGGATCGCCTTCTCGGGGTACATTGCGGTGACCTGGCCGCCGAGCTCCGGCAGCGAGTCGACCAGGGCGACGCGCAGGCCGCGGAAGCCGGCGTAGTACGTCGCGAACAGTCCGGCAGGTCCGGCGCCGACGATGGCGACGTCACAGCTCACGGGGTGGTCCACACCCGAACTGTAACGTGTTCTAGTTTGTTTTGTCTTGCGCCGTGTTCGTGTCGAGACCGTCGACGAGCCAGCCCTGGTCGGTGTGGACCATGGTGACCAGCACCTTGAACGGCGTGGACACGACCTCGGCCTTGCCCTCGCGCGTGCGCTGCACGTTCTGGTCGAGGAAGACCAGGGCCTGCAGCCGGGTGCGATTGGCCCGGACCACACCCTGCGCGACGACGCTCGCGACCACGACGGTCTTGTTGGCGATGAAGTCCTGCTTGATCGCCTCCGCCGTCTTGCGGTAGCTCGACTCGAACGTGGTCGTCATCAGGTCGGCGGCCTCGTCGACCTCGGCGTCGTACTTCTGGAAGTCGACGGCGACGATGTCCTTGGCCGCCTTGGCCGCCGCGTCGACACCTTCCTTGACGTCGATGTCGGCCGCGACCACCGGCCGGCCCTCGGGCACCTCGACACCGGCGACGCCGCTCGCCTCGCGCGCCGCCGGCGGGTCGTCGTCGCCGATCTTGTCGAGCACGAAGAGCACGGTCTCGCTGCCCAGCGCCAGGGCCACCAGGATCAGGGTGGCGATGAGGACGCGGGTGGTCTTCTGCCGGGCGAGCACGCCCGGGCGGGGCGCGGGCGGGGGCGTGCCGGCGGCCTTCGCGAGCGACACGCCCGCGGTCCTCGGAGCCTTCGCGGTCGGGGTCTTCGCGGTCGGGGCCTTCGTCGAGGTCGCGGCAGGCTCGACCGCCTCGTCGGGACGCGCGGTGTCGCGCTGGCCCGCGATCTTGCGGGGACGCTGGACGCCGCCGCGCGAGCTGGCGGGGCGCCGGGGGGTGGAACCACTCATCGAAATCCGTCCTCGCCCTACGTCACGAACTGGAGGTCGCGGGTCAGCCACTTGCCCTTGTCGAGGACCAGCTCGATCTGGATGCGGTAGTTGTTCTCCCGCTCCTTGAAGTCCGTCTGCTTGTTGGAGACCGTGCCGGTCGTCGCCACGATCACGGTCGCCGAGTCCTTGTCACCGGAGACCAGGCCGGTCCAGACGACCTTGCCGGTCATCGTCGACTTCGCCTGGGCGGCGAGCTTCTTGAGGTCCGAGGTCGCGGAGTTGTACTGCTTGAGGAAGTCGCCCGACGCGAGCGCCTGCACCGTCGTGATCGCCTTGTCGGGATCGCGGTAGTCGAGGTTCGTCATCGCCGCGGCCATCTCGCTGGCCGAGTCCAGCTGGGCGGCGACGCGCGCCTGCACGTCGTCGGGCGCCTCGCCGACCTCGGTGACCACGCCACGCCCCACGTCGGCGCCGAGCTGGGGCGTCGCCTCGTCGTCCTTGTCCTGCCACAGCACGAAGCCGAGGAAGATGGCCGCGCAGGCCAGCACGACCGTGGCGGCGTACAGGGTGATGTTGAGGCGGACCCGGCTGGAGCTGTCGGGAGACGTCGGGGTCACTTGCTCGCGACCGGACCGATCAGCAGCCACTTCCACGCATCCCCTCCCAGCACCGAGTAGTCCTCGGGCCTGTTCAACCGCACCTGCGTGCCCTCCCCGTCGACGAGCCCGGGGACGATGCCGGTCTCCGTGTCGTAGACGCCACTGTAGACGCGTCCCGGCGACGCCGATCCACCGCGCATGCCCGGAGCGTACTTGGCACCACGCATGTTGTACGGCGGCCCGGACGTGCAGCTGACGTCGGCGGGCTCGCGGTCGGTGAGGTCCTGCGTCGAGCGCCAGTCCTCCGGCGGCACGTAGCCGGCCGTGCAGGGCGGCACGCTGTAGTCATACTGCAGCGTCACGTGGCCCCAGCCGTCCGCGGTGCTGCCGGTCGGGCCGCCGGCGATCAGGGCGGGATAGGTCACCAGCAGCTGCTCGAGGCCCGGCAGCTCGCTCACCATGATCTGGCCGACGGTGACGAGGTCGCCGAGGAGGACCGGCAGGGTGGGCTCGAGGTCCTTCAGCAGCCGGTCGAGGGCGCGGGCGGCGCCGGGCGTGTCGCTCAGCACCGACTTGAGGTTGCCGTTCTGCCCGCGCAGCATCGTGGTGACCGTGTTGAGGTCGGCGGCGAACTTGCGGATGTTCTCCTTCTGGCCGCGCTGCGTGCGGAGCACGGTGAGGCTGTTGTCCAGGAGCGCGATCGTCTCCTCGGTGTGGGCGTTCGCCTCCTCGATGAAGGCCGAGCCGCCGTCGAGCAGGCGCTGCAGGTCGCGGCCCGTGTCGCCGAACATCAGCCCGAGCTCCTTGACGACCTTCTGCAGGCTCTCCTTGTCGACGGAGTCGACGAACCGGCTGAGGTCGACGAGCAGGTCGCCCTCGTCGACGGGCAGCGACTTCTCGTTGCCCTCGTAGCGGGCGCCGTCGGCGGCGTACGGGCCGTCGGTGCTCTTCGGCTGGAAGTCGAGGTACTGCTCGCCGACCGCGGAGAGGTTGTGCACGAAGATCTCGGCGTCGAGCGGCAGCTTCGTGCCGTGCTCGAGGTCCAGGGTCAGGTCGACGCCGTCCTCGGTCGCGTCCATCTTCGTGACCTTGCCGACCTTCACGCCGCGGTAGGTCACCTCGCTGCCCTCGAACAGGCCGCCCGAGCCGGGCAGGCTCGCGGTCACCGTGATGTTGCGGCCGGTCACCCGGTCGACGATGCCGAGATAGCTCGCGGTGATGTAGGTGATGCCGACGGCGCTGAGGACGACGAAGGCCATCAGCCGGATGCGTACGCCCTGGCTCATGCCGTGCCTCCGAGCAGCTCGTCGGTCGATCCGCCCTGCCGGGTGAGCCCCGGCTGGACGAGCCCGCTGGTCAGGCCCGACAGCATCCCGTTGGGCCCGAGCAGGCCGCCCTGCAGCAGCTTGCCGAGGTCGAGGTCCGGCAGGGAGTTGAGCAGCTTGCAGACCGGGCTGCCCTTGAGCGCCTGGGTCCGGCACTCCGCCTTGAGCTGCTTGAGCAGGTCGAGGTCGCTGAGCACCTTCGCGCACGCCGAGCTGGTGAGGCTGCCGCTCTTGAGGCAGCGCGTCACCTGGTTGACCACCTCGACGAGGTCGGGCAGCTGCAGGTCCGGGATGCCGAGGGAGTGGAAGACGTTGGCGAAGTTGAGGTCGGCGCGCGCGATCGTGTCGGCGTAGTCACCCTGCACGATCTTGTTGGCGGCCTGCGGGAACGGGAAGCTGACCAGCAGGTTGAGACCGGGCGCCAGCTGCTCGTCGGCCTCGCGCAGCTTGCGCAGGATCGGGCTCAGCTCCTCGAGGATCTTGAGCACGTCCTCCTTGCTGGCGTTGATGACGCGGGTGCCGACCTTGCCGAGCTGGTCGAGCGCCTTGAGCATCTCGATCAGCTCGTCGTGCTGGTCGGCGAGCACCTTGATCGCGGGGCCCGTCGCGTCGAGCGCGTCGCCGATGGTGTCCTTCTCCGCGTTGAGCGTCGCGGTGAGGTTGTTCATCGACTCGAGCGCGCTGATGATCTGGACCTTCTGCTGGTCCAGCGTGCCGACCACGGAGTCCAGCGACGACAGCAGGTTGCGCAGCCGGCCCTCGCGGCCCGACATCACCTGGTTGGCCTCCTGCGTGATGGTGCCGAGCTGGGCCACACCGCCGCCGCTCAGCAGGAAGGACAGCGCGCCGAGCACCTCCTCGACCTCCGGGTTGCGTCCGGTGGCCGCCAGCTCGATGGTGTCGCCCTCGGCCAGCCGGCCGGTCGGCTCCTGCTCGGTCGGCTCCTCCAGGGCGACGTACTTCTCACCGAGGAGGGAGACCTGCCGGATGTCGGCGATCGCGTTGTCGGGCAGCTCGACGTCCTTGCGGATGAGCAGCTTGACCTTGGCGTTCCAGCCGGCCCGCTCCACCTCGGAGACCTCGCCGACGGTGACGTCGTCGACCATCACCGGCGAGCGCGGTACGACGTTGAGCACGTCCTTGAAGTAGACGGTCACCTCGAAGGCGTCGTCGGCGTCCACCTCGTGCCCGGGCAGGGGAAGGTCGTAGGCGCCGTCGAAGCTGCTGCAGCCGGTCAGCACGACCAGCCCGGCGAGGGCCGCGAGCGTCTTCGCGCGCCAGCTGCGCGCGGCGGGGCGGGTCACGACGTACCTCCCAGGAGATCCTCGACGGTCGCGCCGTCACCGCTCGCGTAGGTCACCGGCGTGCTCTCCGGTCGCCGGATGCCCTGGCTGGTGTCCGCCCCGGCGGTCTTGGCCTTCGGCAGGTAGGACTTGTACTCCGGCGGCAGCCACGGGAGCTTGGCCAGGATCGGCTCCATGACCTTCTCGACCAGGTCGCACGCGGTGTCCTTGAGCGCCTTCGGCATGGTCGGGTGCTGCTGGATGATCGCGCAGACGATGCCGTCGGCGTCCCACACGTAGCCACCGATCGCGACCCGGCTGTTCTGGCCGTCGGCCACGTGGTCGAAGCCCATCTGGAGGTTGGCCATGGCGGTGGGGGCGATCTTCACCGCCGTCTCGATGTTGTCCTTCTCCGAGACGATCGTGTTCATGACGTCGGTCAGCTTGCGGACGTCGGTCACGAAGGCGTCGCGGTTGTCGTTGACGAAGCCCTTCACGCCACCGACCGCCTTGGCGACCGCGGCGACTGCCTGCTCGAGCTCGTCGCTCTCCTCGGCCAGCATGGCCGAGACGCCGGTGAGGTCCTGCATGAAGGCCCGGACCAGCTTGTCGTTCTTCGCCAGCGTGTCGGTGAACTTCGCCAGCTGGGTCACGGTCTCGAAGAGCGGCCCGGCCCCGTTGCCGAAGGTCTCGGCCGCCTGGGCGAGGTCCTCGATCATCTTGTTGCCGCGGGAGCCCTGGCCGTCGAAGGCCTTCTCCCCCGCCTCGAGCAGGTGGTCGAGCGTGCCGTCCTTGTTGACGCCGTTGGGGCCGAGGGCCTGGGTGAGGCTCTGCAGGCTGCTGTAGATCCGGTCCAGCTCCACCGGCACGGCTGTCTCGGGCAAGGCGATGTCGGCGCCGTCGGCCAGCACCGCGTCGCCGTCCTCGAAGACCGGCGTCAGCTGCACGAAGCGGTCGGCGACGAGCGTCGGGGTGACGATGACCGCCTTCGCGTCCTCCGGGATGCGGTACTGGGCGTCGTACTCCATCTCGACGCGCACGGAGTTGCCCTCCGGGATCACCGCGGTGACCTTGCCGACGTTGACTCCGAGCACCCGGACGTCGGTGCCCTCGAACACGCTGACCGCGCGCGGGAAGTGGGCGGTCACCGTCTTCATCTCCGCCGGCGAGCGCAGCAGGTTGAGCGACACGGCGACGAGCAGGACGACGGCGAGGAGCGCGAGCACCCGCCGGTCGATGCGCTTGAGGATCGTGGTCACCATCGCCATCACTCCGGGAACCCGGGAACGAACTCACCGGACGGCAGGGCCAGCAGGTTGGACGCGTAGGCGTCGAACCAGGGACCGGTTCCGATGATGTTGCTGAGGATGGAGACGTAGGGCCCGAGCGCGGCGAGCGTCTCCTTGAGCTTCTTCTTCTTCGACACCAGGAAGGACACCAGCCCGTCGACCTCGGCCAGCGCGGGTCCGATCTGCTTCTCGTTGTCCTTCACCAGGCCGCGCAGCTCGACGGCGAGGCTGCGGGCGTTGACGAGCAGGTCGTGCACTGCCGCCTTGCGCTTGGTGAGCTCCTTGAAGACGAGGTCGCTGTTCTTCATCAGCGAGACGATGTCGCCGCTGCGGTCGGCCAGCACCTTGCTCACCTGCTGCGAGCTGTCGAAGAGCGTCTGGATCTCGGCGTCGCGGGAGGCCACGCTCTGGGAGAGCCGCGCGATGCCGTCGAAGGACGCCTGGATCTCCGGCGCGGACACGTCGAGGGTGTCCGCCACCGTGTCGAGCGCCTGGGAGAGCTGCTCGGTGTCGATCTCCTCGGTCGTGGTCGTCAGGTCGCTGAACACCCCGACGATGTCGTACGCCGCCTCCGTGCGCTCGAGCGGGATGGTGCCCCCCGACGCGAGCTGGCCTCCTCCGGCCGGCTGGACGTCGAGGAACTTCTCGCCGAGGAGGTTGAGCACCTCGATCGAGGCGGTGCTCTCCTTGCCGAAGTCGACGTCGCCGTCGAGCTCGAACTTCACCTTGACCCGGTCACCGGACAGCGTCACGTCGGAGACCCGGCCGACGCGGATGCCGCCGACCTGGACGATATTGCCCTTGTGGATGCCGCTGGCGTCGGAGAACTCGGCGTAGTACGTCGTACCGCGGAAGCCCGGGAACTTGCCCAGGTTGAAGGTGGCGGCGGAGACCACGGCCATGACCACCAGGGTGATCACGCCGAGGCGCAGGATGCGGGCGTCGCTCGTGTTGGCCATCAATGGTCCTGGCACCGGGGAGCGGTGGACTTGAACGAGAACTCGGACAGGTAGCCGAAGATCCGCTTCAACAGCGCCTGCTCCCCCACGATCGGCAGTCGGATGGACGCGGAGACACCACAGACGTAGTACTGGTACCAGGAGCCGTAGGTGCCCGTGCGGGTCTGGTCGGTCATGGTCTCGGGCATCCGGTCGAGCAGCTGCGAGAGGTTCTTGCGGTTCTCGGGCCGGTTGAGCAGCTTCGAGAGGCTCCGCAGCGCCGCGATGTCCTCCTTGAGCAGCGGCCGGCCCCGACGCAGGAGGTCGGCGACCGTCACGGTCAGCTGCGAGATGTTGTCGAGCGAGGACCCGATCGTGTCGCGGTCCTTGGCGAGGTCGGTCATCCAGTCCTTGAGCTCGACGACCAGCGTGCTGAGCTGCTGGTGGCGGTCGTCGACCGTCTTCAGCGTCGACGACAGGTTCGTGATGACCTCGCCGATGAGCGCGTCGCGGTCCGCGAGGGTCGTCGTCAGGGAGGCGGTGTGGGCCAGCAGGCTCTTCACCGTGCCGCCCTCGCCCTGCAGCACCTGGACGAGGTTCATGCTCAGCTCGTTGACCTGGTCGGGGGTGAGCGCGGCGAACAGCGGCTTGAAGCCGTCGAAGAGGACGGTCAGGTCGAGGGCCGGCTTGGTGTTCTCGACCTTGATCGTGTCGCCGTCGTGCAGCGGATCGGCGCCGTCGGCGCCGGTGCCCTCCTCCAGCGCCATGTAGCGGTCGCCGACGAGGTTGAGGAACCGGATCTCCGCGCGCGAGGCGGTCGTCATGTGCACGCCGGCGTCGACCTTGAAGGTCACCAGCGCCATCGAGCGCTTGTAGTGCTCGACCTTGCTGACCTCGCCGACGTTGACGCCCGCGACGCGGACGTCGTCGCCCTTCTCGAGCATGGTCGCGTTGGTGAAGACCGCCTTGAACTCGTTGCGGTCACCGAAGCCGATGTTGCCCATGATCACCGCCAGCGTGCCGGTGACGAGGATCGAGACCGCGGTGAAGATGCCGAGCTTGATCGCGGCCGACGTGGTCGCGGCGTTGCGGCGGTTGAGGAGGTGGCTCGCGGACGTGTTGCTCATCCGGCCGCCCGCCCCTCACGCACGACGGGCCCGTAGAGCAGCGACCCCAGGGCGCCGTACGACGACGGCTCGCCCCCGGCCTTGCTCGCCAGCACCGCGTTCACCACCTTCTGGTCGGCCTCGCTGCCGGCGTACCCGCTGTCGAGGCTCACGTTGGGGTTCTCGACGCCGGGGATCGGGAAGGGCAGGTAGCCGCCCTTCTCGTCGATGTCGGAGCCCTGGTCCAGCGGCGTGGCGGGAGCCGGGACGGTGAACTTCGGCAGGCCCAGGCACCACGGACCGTGGCCGACCTCGCCGTACTCGGGCAGGTCGCGCTCGTCGTAGGCGCGGTACTGCGGGGTGCCGAGCTCGATGTACTGCTTCACCCAGTTGCCCTCGAAGGTCTTCGACAGGATCGGTGCGTAGTTGGCCGCGCCGCGGATCAGGCACGGGAACTCCGGCGAGTACTCCGCCAGGAGGGCCATGACCGGCTCGGTGACCTCGCCCATCCGGACCAGGTTCTGCTCGTTGGTGGTGAGGATCCGCGTGCCCGTCCTCGCCAGACCGGTGAGGTCGGAGAAGAAGGTGTCGAGGTCCTTCGCCTTCTCGGTGACCGTCTTGCTGGTGACGGTGACGTTGTCGAGCATGTCGAGCAGGTCCGGCGCGGCGAGGTCGTAGGCGTCGGCGACGTCGGCCAGCGCGATCAGGTCCTCGCGCAGCGTGGGCAGGTGGTCCTCGATGGCGCCGAGGTACTCCCCCAGCTGGTCCATCGTCTCGCCGATCTCGCTGCCCCGGCCCTCGAGCGCGGTCGCCAGCGCGTTGAGCGTCAGGTTGAGGTCGGCCGGGCGGACGGCGCGCAGCAGCGGGAAGAGGTCGGCGAGCACCTGGCTGAGCTCGACATTGGTCTCGACCCGGTCGGCGGGGATGACGTCGCCGTCCTTGAGCGAGGTCGAGGAGCCGCCGCCGTCGGGGCGCACGAGCGCGACGAACTTCTGGCCGAACAGGGTGGTCGGCAGGATCTGCACGTCGACGTCGGCGGGGATCTTCTTCGCCGCGTCCGGCTCGAGGGCGAGGGTGATCTCCGCCTGCTCGCCGTCCTGGTCGATCTTCTCGACCCGGCCGACCAGCACCCCGTGGATCCGGACGTCGCCGAACTTGGCGAGCTGCAGACCGGCCCGGTCGGCCTTGACCGTGATCGTCGTGGTGCTGTCGAACGCCTTGTTGTAGATCGCGATCGACAGCCAGATGAGCAGCGCGATCGCGGTGAGGAAGCCGATCCCGGCCACCAGGAGTCGATTGTGCTCCCGGGCGCTGTCGTGGTGGATGTTGACCAGCATCAGGCCCTCACCCCGTGATCCGGACCGTGGTCGTCGAGCCCCAGATGGCGAAGCTGAGGAAGAAGTCGGCGACGACGATGGTCACGATGCTGGTCCGGATCGCCTTGCCGACCGCGCGACCCACGCCGGCCGGGCCACCGGAGGCGGTGTAGCCGTAGTAGCAGTGGATGAGGATCACCGCGACCGCGAGGAAGAGCAGCTTGAAGAAGGACCACACCATGTCGATGGGCGGCAGGAACTGCAGGAAGTAGTGGTCGTAGGTGCCCGGCGACTGCCCGTAGATCAAGGTGACGATGAGCCGCGGCGAGAGGTACGACGCGCACAGGGCCACGATGTAGAGCGGGATCACCGCGACGAAGGCCGCGATCATCCGGGTCGTGACGAGGAAGGGCAGCGACGGGATGCCCATCACCTCGAGCGCGTCGATCTCCTCGGAGATCCGCATCGCACCCAGGCGGGCGGTGTAGCCGCAGCCGACGGTCGCGGCCAGCGCGATCGACGAGACCAGCGGGGCGACCTCGCGGGTGTTGAAGTAGGCCGAGATGAAGGCGCTGAACTTCGCGACGCCGATCTGGCTCAGCGAGGCGTAGCCCTGGATGCCGACCTCGGTGCCGGCGAAGAAGGCCATGAACGCGATCACGCCGACGGAGCCGGCGATCAGGCTCAGGCCCCCGGCCCCGAACGCGACCTCGGCGAGGGTGTTGCTGATCTCGCGCGGGTAGCGGCGGATGGCCCGCGGCGCCCAGACGAGCGCCTTGGCGTAGAAGAGCAGCTGGTCGCCGTACCCCTCGAGGCCGGAACGGCTGCTCTTGACCGCGCCGCCCACGATCTCCCCTGCGACGGCCATCAGAGACCCACCGGCGGAGCGATCTGGAAGTAGATGGCGGTGATCACGGCGTTGAGGAAGAACAGCGCCATGAACGCGATGATCACCGACTCGTTGACGGCGCGGCCGACGCCGCTCGGGCCGCCGCCGGCGCCGAGGCCCTTGTAGGCGCCGATGATCGCGGCCAGCCACCCGAAGATGACCGCCTTCACCATGGCGATGTAGAGGTCGGGCAGCGAGGCGAGCGCGGTGAAGGACGACAGGAAGGCACCGGCCGAGCCGCCCTGGACGATGACGGTGAAGAAGTAGCCGCCTCCGATACCGGTCCCGATGACGATGCCGTTGATCATCAGCGCGACGAACATGGTCGCGACGACCCGGGGAGCCACCAGGCGCTCGAGTGGGTCGATGCCCAGCACCTCCATCGCGTCGATCTCCTCGCGGATCTTGCGCGCGCCGAGGTCGGAGCAGATCGCGGACCCCGCGGCGCCGGCGATGATCATCGCCGCGGCCATGGGGGCCGCCTCGCGCACCGTGGCGAGCACCGCGGTCGCACCGGCGAACGACTGGGCGCCCAGCTGCCCGGTCAGGTTGCCGACCTGCAGCGAGATGACCGCCCCGAAGGGGATCGAGACCATGATGGTCGGCATCAGCGTGACGCTGGTGACGAACCAGGCCTGCTCGAGGAACTCCCGGAACTGGAACGGGCGGGTGAAGATCCGCTTGGTCACCTCGACGACCATCAGCGCGATCTCACCGGGGCCGCGAACGACCGAAACGGCGTTGAACGCCACGCCCGCGCTCCTCTCCCGTGCCTGCCCGACGCGCTTCCCTGAGCACGTCGCCGGGCAATATTAGAACACGTTCTTGTTGTGACCAACGCGACACCGTGTGACTGGAGCCACATGTGGTCACCCTCCAGGGAGCACAACTGCCCGCCGGCGGGTCGGGTCACGGGAGGCGACGGCATTCACAGGGTGCTCCCTAGGATCCTCCTGTGACGACGCCGATCTCCCGCCTGCCGGCGCCGGTGCGCGCGGTGGCGAGGCACCCCTCCGCCGTCCTGCTCGTGGCCCAGCTCGTGCTGGTGCTCGCCTACCCGGGTCTCGACGGCTCGACCTTCGGTCGCGCGGTCGTCGGTGTGGTCCAGATGCTGGTCGTGCTGGCCGCCGTGTGGGCCGTACGCCGCACCGAGGTCCTCACCTGGGTCGCCCTGCTGCTGGGCGCGCCCGCGGTGGTGCTCGCGGTCGCCGAGGCGGTCGAGCCGGACCTCGGCTGGGTCGTCGTCGCCTCGGCTGCGTTCCACGTCCCCTTCTACTTCTTCGTCTCCTACGCGCTGATCCGCTATCTCTTCCACGACGAGAAGGTCACCCGCGACGAGCTCTTCGCCACGGGCGCGGCCTTCACCGTCGTCGCCTGGGGCTTCGCCTACCTGTACGCCGCCGCGCAGGTCATCTGGCCCGGCTCGTTCGTGGGCTGGAGCAGCCCGGACGCCAGCACCGACCTGCCGTGGTTCGAGCTGCTCTACCTGTCGTTCACGACGCTGACCAGCGTCGGCCTGTCCGACATCTACCCCGTCGTCGCCCAGGCGCGCTCGTTGGTGATGCTCGAGCAGGTGGCCGGCGTCTTCTACGTCGCGCTGGTGGTCGCCCGCCTCGTCGGACTCACGCGCTCGGGCGCGGCCCGGGACTGATCTCGACCATCGAGCTGCCGGCGGCGACCTGCTCCCGGGTGGTGAGCGAGCGGATCCGCCGCCGGTAGCGGCGGATCTGCACCGTCCCGAGCCCCCACAGGACGTACTGCACGGCCATCGCCCAGCGGAACGCCTCGGGCGGGTAGCTGCCGTCCGAGCCCGGCGACAGCGCGTCGAGGACGATCCCCACGCCCACGATCACCAGCAGCGAGGACGTGAACCCGCCGACGTTGATGATGCCGCTCGCGCTCGCCGTGCGGTGGTCGGGGTTGCTGGTGCGCGCCACGTCGAAGCCCACCATCGAGCCCGGCCCGCCCGCACCCGTGACCAGGATGAGGAGGACCAGCAGCCACAGCGGGGCGTCGCCCGGCCACAGCAGCACGCTCGCCCACACCGACGCCATCGCGCCGATGATCACGAGCCCGAGCGTCGAGCGGTGCCACGGGTGGCGGCCGACCAGCCAGCCGAAGAACGGCCCGTAGAACAGGTTGGTCAGGAACAGCAGCGAGATCAGGGCACCGGCGGTCGCCTCGGAGCGGTGCTCGGCGCTGACCAGGAACGGGAAGCCCCACAGCAGGCCGAGCAGGGCCGGGCTGAACGGCGTCGAGAAGTGGATCCAGAGGCCGAGCCGGGTGCCCGGCTGCTCCCAGGAGGCGGCGAGGCTGCGCGCCAGCGCCCGTGCGGACATCGGGACCCCGCGCAGGTGGGCCTGGGTCGGCGAGTCGTGCAGGACCAGGCGCAGCACGACGAGCATCACCAGGCCGGCGACAGCGCCCGCGAGGTAGGCGCGCGTCCAGCCGAACTGCCCCAGCGCCCAGGTCATCGGCGCGGCCGCGCCCAGGGCGCCGAGCTGGCCCAGGTTGCCCGTCAGCTGGCTGACCAGCGGCACCTGCCGCGCCGGGAACCAGGACGTCACCAGGCGCAGGACGCAGATGAAGGTCATCGCGTCGCCGACGCCGACGAGCGCCCGGGCCACCAGCGCCGTCGGGTAGTCGCCGGCGAAGGCGAACGCCGCCTGACCGGTGCTCACCACGGCGACCGCGGCCGTCAGCACGGTCCGCGAACCGTAGCGGTCGACCATGAGGCCGACCGGGATCTGCATCGACGCGTAGACCAGCAGCTGCAGCATCGTGAACGACGCCAGCTGGCTGGCGGAGATGTCGAACCGCTCGGTCGCCGCGAGACCGGCGACGGCGAGGCTGCTGCGGTGGAAGACCGCGAGGGCGTAGACGACGAGGCCGACGCCCCAGACCAGGTAGCGACGCGGCGTCCCCGGTTGACTCACCAGCCGAGATTATCGACTACGCCGTCGCCGCCGCTCGCCGGGGCTCGCGCGGCTCCCGCGCTCGTCGGGAGTGCTTCGAGCTCGTTCCTCGCTCGGCACTCCCTCCTCACTTCGTCGCCTCCATCATCTGGCGCAGCTCCTTCTTGAGTTCGCCGATCTCGTCGCGCAGCCGCGCCGCCAGCTCGAACTGCAGCTCGGCCGCGGCGGCCTTCATCTGGTCGGTGAGGTCCTGGATCAGCTGGGCGAGGTCGGAGCTCGGCAGGCCGGCCAGCTCGGCGGCGTGCCCGCCGATGTCGGTCGAGCGCAGCTGCGGGGTCGGCGACTTCTTCGGCTTCACCCCGCCGGCGCGCCCCTTCTGGCCGACGTCGGCCCAGGTCTGGAGCAGCTCCTGGGTCGTCTCGTCCTCGCGGGCGAGCATCTCGGTGATGTCGGCGATCTTCTTGCGCAGCGGCTGCGGGTCGATGCCGTTGGCCTCGTTGTAGGCGACCTGCCGCTCCCGGCGGCGGTTGGTCTCGTCGATGGCCGCCTCCATCGACGGGGTGACCCGGTCGGCGTACATGTGCACCTCGCCGGACACGTTGCGGGCCGCGCGACCGATCGTCTGGATCAGCGACTTGTCCGAGCGGAGGAAGCCCTCCTTGTCGGCGTCGAGGATCGACACGAGGGACACCTCGGGCAGGTCGAGGCCCTCACGGAGCAGGTTGATGCCGACCAGGACGTCGTAGAGGCCGAGGCGCAGGTCGCGCAGCAGCTCGATCCGCTTGAGGGTGTCGACCTCGGAGTGGAGGTAGCGGGTGCGGATGCCGGCGTCGAGGAGGTAGTCGGTGAGGTCCTCGGACATCTTCTTGGTCAGCGTCGTGACCAGGACCCGCTCCTCCTTCTCGGCGCGGGTGCGGATCTCGTGGATGAGGTCGTCGATCTGGCCCTTGGTCGGCTTCACCACGACCTGGGGGTCGACGAGCCCGGTCGGGCGGATGATCTGCTCGACGACGTCGCCCTGCACCTTGTCGAGCTCGTAGTCGCCCGGCGTCGCCGAGAGGTAGACGGTCTGGCCGATCCGGTCGAGGAACTCCTCCCAGCGCAGCGGCCGGTTGTCCATCGCGCTCGGGAGCCGGAAGCCGTGCTCGACGAGGTTGCGCTTGCGGGACATGTCGCCCTCGTACATGCCGCCGATCTGCGGGACGGCGACGTGGGACTCGTCGACGACGAGCACGAAGTCCTCGGGGAAGTAGTCGAGCAGCGTGTTCGGCGCGCTCCCCCGGCTACGGCCGTCCATGTGCATCGAGTAGTTCTCGATGCCGGAGCAGGAGCCGACCTGGCGCATCATCTCGACGTCGTACGTCGTGCGCATCCGCAACCGCTGGGCCTCGAGCATCTTGCCCTGCCGCTCGAAGGTGGCGAGCTGCTCGGCCAGCTCGGCCTCGATGCCGCGGATCGCGCGCTCCATGCGCTCCGGGCCGGCGATGTAGTGGCTGGCCGGGAAGACGTAGAGCTCCTGGTCCTCGGTCAGCACCTCGCCGGTGACCGGGTGGAGGGTCATCAGCCGCTCGATCTCGTCGCCGAAGAACTCGATGCGCACCGCGAGCTCCTCGTAGACCGGGAAGATCTCGAGGGTGTCGCCGCGCACCCGGAAGGTGCCGCGGGTGAAGGCGAGGTCGTTGCGGGTGTACTGGATCTCGACGAGGCGGCGCAGCACCGAGTCGCGGTCGTGCTCCTCGCCGACGCGCAGGCGGACCATCCGGTCGACGTACTCCTGCGGCGTGCCGAGGCCGTAGATGCAGGACACCGTGGACACCACGATCACGTCGCGGCGGGTGAGCAGGCTGTTGGTCGCCGAGTGCCGCAGCCGCTCCACCTCCTCGTTGATCGAGGAGTCCTTCTCGATGTAGGTGTCCGTCTGCGGGACGTAGGCCTCGGGCTGGTAGTAGTCGTAGTAGGACACGAAGTACTCGACCGCGTTGTCCGGAAACAGCTGGCGCAGCTCGTTGGCGAACTGGGCCGCCAGGGTCTTGTTGGGCTGCAGCACGAGCATCGGACGCTGCACCTGCTCGGCCACCCACGCCACGGTCGCCGTCTTGCCCGTGCCGGTCGCGCCGAGCAGGACCACGTCTTGGACGCCGTCGTTGAGCCGCTTCGTGATCTCCTTGATGGCGGCCGGTTGGTCGCCCGATGGCGTGTAGTCCGACTTCACGTGGAAGGGGGCGACACGACGCTCGAGATCGGTGACCGGACGCATGGATCCAGCGTACGGGCGGCCACCGACAGCGGGCCTACCGTGGCCGGTCGGGCTGGACCCGCAGGGCGTGCAGCGCCGTGGCGAGCATCGCGTAGTGCCCGACGAGCATCACGATCTCGATCCGCTCGCGGTCGTCGAACTGCCCGCCGAGCTCGCTCCACAGCGCATCGGTCAGGTCGCCCTCGGCCAGCAGCTCGTCGGCGGCGCGGAGCAGCAGCACCTCGCGGTCGCTGAAGGCTCCCTCGACCGCCCCCGCCTCGATCGCTGCGATCTCGTCCACGGACAGCCCGGCGCGGCGCCCCAGCCGCCGGTGCTGGGTCAGCTCGTACGACGACCCGCGGCGACTCGCGACGCGCAGGATCACCAGCTCCGACTCCCGTCGGGACAGTCGTCCGCCGGGCATCAGTCGGCCGGCGAAGTGCAGCCACCCCCAGAACAGGCGGCGGTGCCGCCCGAGGGTGAGGAACACCGCCGGCGGCTCGGTCCCCTGCACCCGGCCGGCGACGCGGGCGAACAGAGCGACGAACAGGCCGACCTCGCGCCAGCCGCCCGGCTGGATGCGCGGCTGCGCCGGCGGGGTGTCCGGCGTGCTCATGCCAGGTCCGAGCGCCGGGCCTGCTCGACGGCCGGGAGCACCCGGTTGGCCCCGTAGTTGAACACCCGCATCGCCACCGCGTAGCCGGGCGGGAAGTAGCGCTGCAACCAGTGCACGAGCCGGATGTCCGGCGAGGTGTACACCCAGTAGCGGTTGCGCAGCGCGCCCCTCCAGATCGACTCGGCGGCCTGCTGCGGCGACACCGCCCGCTTCTGGAACTGGCGCCGGGCGCGGACGAAGGACCTGCTCTGCTGGTCGATGCCGGCGATCCGGATCGTCTCGACCAGGCCGGTGTCGACACCGCCCGGGCAGACCAGGCTGACCCCGATCCGGTGCTTGCGCAGGTCGTAGCGGAGCACCTCCGACACACCGCGGAGGCCGAACTTCGTGGCGCTGTAGGCCGCGTGCCACGGCATCGCGATGATGCCGGCGGCCGACGACACATTGACCAGCTGGCCGCCGCGCCCGCCGTCGATCATCGGCGGGAGGAACTCCTCGATCACGTGGATCGGACCCATCAGGTTGACGTCGACCAGTCGCTGCCAGTGCTCCGGCTCGAGGCTGCGCACCGTGCCCCACACCGCGATGCCGGCGACGTTGAGCACGACGTCCATCGGCCCCGACCGCTCGGTCACCCCTCGCGCCAGGTCCCGGACCTGCGCATGGTCGGAGACGTCGGCCGCCTCGGCCGTGGCCACCTCTCCCCCGCCGGCCCGGATCGCCTCGGCGACCTCCGTGAGCAGCTCGCCCTGCAGGTCGGTCAGGTGCAGGACCGCGCCGCGTGCGGCGGCGTACTCCGCCACGGCACGGCCGATCCCGCTGGCCGCACCGGTGACCAGGACCTGCTTGCCGGCGAGGTCGCGGACGGGGGCTCGGAACCACATGGGTCCTCCTGGGAGCTAGAGGAGCGGGCGGAGCGGCGCCAGGACCAGCTCGGTGAACTTGCGGTGCATGTCCCGCGCCTCCCACTCCCCGCTGGTGAGCTCGAGGCAGTGGGACTGGTCGACCTCGAAGATCGCCTCGAGCTCCTTGGCGAACGACTCGTCGATGACCTCGATGTTGATCTCGAAGTTGCCCTGGAGGCTGAGCCGGTCGATGTTGGCCGTGCCGACGGTGGCCCACGTCCCGTCGACGGTGGCGGTCTTGGCGTGCACCATCGCGTCGCGGTAGCGCAGGATCCGCACGCCGGCGTCGAGGAGCTGGCTGAAGTAGCCCCGCGAGATCCAGTCGGCGACGATGTGGTTGGACTTCAGCGGCAGCAGGAGGCGTACGTCGACGCCGCGCCGGGCCGCGTCCTTCACCGCGTCGATGAAGTCCTCGTCGGGCAGGAAGTAGGCCTGGGTCAGCCACACGTTGCGGCTGGCCCGGTTGATCGCCTCGATGTACATCGCCCGGATCGGGAACATCCACAGCCGCGGCACGTTGCGCTGCACGCGCACGCGGGGCTCCCACGTCGACGCCGTCTCGAGCAGCAGGGGCCGCTCCGAGCCGCGCAGCCGCCGGCGACGGTTCAGGTTCCAGAAGTCGGCGAACGCCCGCTTGAGGTCCCACACGGCCGGGCCGGTGATCCGGACGTGGGTGTCGCGCCACTCGGTCTCGTAGGCCGAGCCGATGTTGTAGCCGCCGACGAAGCCCACGTTGTCGTCGACGACGAGGATCTTGCGGTGGTCGCGGCCGTAGCGGCGCAGGTCGAAGAAGCGCCAGCCCGCCGTGTAGACCGGGTAGCGCAGGACCTTGACGCTCGAGGGGAACCGCTGGAACGCCGGCGAGACCACGAGGTTCGCGAAGGCGTCGTAGATGCAGTAGACGTCGACGCCGCGCTCGGCCGCCGCGATCAGCGCGCGCTTGAAGCGCTCGCCGGTCGCGTCGCCCTTCCAGATGTAGGTCTCGAAGAGGATCTGGTGCTCGGCGCCGTCGATGGCCGCCAGCATGTCGTCGTACAGGTCACGACCGTAGGTGTAGGTCGTCATCTCCCCGTCGCCGACGGTGACGGCCCGCGGCTCCCGGGTCGGGAAGGGCTTGGGCCGCTTGCCGCGACGACGGTAGGAGTCGACCAGCGACATCGCGATCGCGACGAGGAACGGTACGCCGACCAGCGTGATCAGCGTCCGGCGCAGGACGGTCCTCAGCCCGGCGAGCGGGTCGGGTTCACGGTGCGCCACAGGCGTCACAGTAGTGGGACGGCCCAGCGGTCAGGAGCCGACCTGGCTGAGGAACTGCAGCGAGTCGACCTTCCAGTCGGCGCCGATCAGCTTCATCGTCATCAGGATGCTGCCGTCCTGGACGCTCACCTCGCCGCTGTCGTCGGTGATCGCCTGGCTGTAGTAGGCGAGCACCTCGACCTGCTCGGCGCTCACGACGCGCCCGGCGGCCTCGACCACCTGGCCCTTGGCCGAGGTCTTGCTGACCTCGATGGCCTTCTTGAGGTCGGCGACGTTCTTCTCGAGGCGCTCGCGGACCTCCTTGTTCTGCAGCTCGTCGATCCACGCGAAGTCGTGCTTGCCGTCCTCGTAGGAGTAGCTGGTCGCCTTGGTCACGAAGGCGCTCGCGGCGGTGATCGCATCCTTGTTGGCGGCCTTCTCGGCCTGGAGCTCACGGACCTGGCTGCGCGCGTCGGCACCGTCGTCGCCGGACTGGCGGTCGACGAGCAGCCACGCGCAGGCGGCGAGCGCCACGACCAGTGCCGCAGCGAGGGCGATGACCAGGTTGCCCGGTCCGGCACCCTTCGTGCTGTTCGTGCTCGCGCTGCTCACCGTGCTTGCTCCCGACCCCTCCGTGCTCGCAGGCTCGACACCCGGCTTGTCCAGGCTGGCCCTCCCTGCGCTCACCGTACCGGCCCCGGAGCGTTGGCAGCGCCACGCTGCAGGGTGGCGAACGATGCCGAGCACCGTCCGTCCTTCTGCAGGGCCCGGCGCTCGTTGACCCGCGGGTCGAGGCGCGAGGTGCCGTAGTTGCAGCGCGGGTCGGACTTGGTGATGATCTGGATGCGCAGCTCGCCGCCCTTGACCTTGGCCAGCACCGAGCGCAGGCCCGGTCCGTAGTTCTGCAGCAGCGCCCGCAGGTGCGGCTCGTAGGAGCGGAACACGTCGGTGAAGCTGACGCCCGTGGCCAGGAAGCCGGGCAGCACCTCGTTGGCGTCCTTGATCAGCTTGACCAGCTCGTTGATCTGGCCGGGGCCACGCTTGAGCATCCGCCGTAGCTCCGGGTCGTACTCACGCAGGAACTGCGCGAACTGCTTGGACGAGCGCGCCAGCTGGCGCAGCGAGTCGGCGTTGTCGGTGGCGATGCCCAGCACCGTGCCGGAGCTGCTGATCACGCGGTCCGTCTCGGGCCACACGGCGTCCAGGGTCTCCAGGATCGCCGTGCCCTGGTCGAGGATCTGGCCGAGGTCGTCGCCCGTGCCCTTGAGGCCCGTGCTGAGCTCGCTCAGCACCGTGCGGAGCTTCTTGTCGTCGATCTGGCGCAGCACGTTGTTGACCGCGACGACCGTCGAGCTGAGGCTCTTCGGCAGGTCCGTCGACTCCGCAGGTACGACGTCGCCGCTGGCCAGGAAGGGACCGCCGTCCTTCTTCGGCTGGAAGTCGAGGTACTGCTCGCCGACGGGCGAGAGGCTGCGGACCTTCGCGATGGAGTCCTTGGGGATCTCGGTGCCGGACGTGACCGCGATCGTCGCCACGACGCCGGTCTCGGCGTCGGGCACGATCGACCGCACCTTGCCGACCTTGATGCCGCGGTAGGTCACCGCGGACCCCTCGAACAGGCCGCCGGTCTGCGCGAGCTCGACCTTCACCTCGACCGGCCGTGAGGTGAGCGGCTGGTCGAGGACGGCGGCGAACACGTAGGCGACGGCGAACACCAGCACCAGGATGATGCCGATCAGGCTCAGGTAGAGCTTGTTGCCCAGGATCTTCATGTCAGTTCCCCCCGCCGAGCAGGCCGTTCAGGAGCGAGCCCAGGCCCAGCGGATCGCTGCTGCCGCCCGACGATCCACCGGACGAGCCGCCCGAGGAACCGGACTTGCCGGACTTGCCGGACGTGCTCGCCGGCTTGCCGAGGCCGAGCAGGCCGCCCAGTCCGAGGTTGTCGAGCAGGTTGCCGAGGCCGGGCGCCGAGGTGTCGATGCCGAGGAGCTTCAGGATGTTGGCCAGCGTCCCGCCGACCACCCCGCCTGCGTCGATCCCGTCCAGGTGCAGCTGGAGCGAGATGTTGAGGTAGTCGGTCGCGATGATGTTGTCGGCGGCGCCGGACGCCTTGATGATCCGCTGCAGCGAGGTGTCGAACGAGCCGTTGTTCTTGGCGAACTCGGCCAGCACCGGCTCGATCTCCTTGAGCAGCGTCAGCAGCTGGGAGCGGGTCGCCGCGACGGTGTCGTTGGCGGCACCGGTGAACTTCTCGACCTCGGCCAGCAGCTCGGTGAACTGCGGGGTCTTCTCCCGCAGCACCTTCGCCGCGGGCGCGATCTCGCGGACTGCCCGGTTGATCGTGTCCTCGCGCGAGTTGAGCGTCTTGGACAGCGAGTTGAGCGAGGTCAGCACGGCGTCGATGCTCTGGCTGGTCGCGTTGGCCTGGGTCAGGAAGACCGACGCCCGGTCGAGGAGCGTGCGGTAGTCGCCCTCGTTGCCGTTGAGGGCGGTGTTGAGCTCCTCGGTGACCGTCTGCAGCTGCTCGAGGCCACCTCCGTTGATGAGCAGCGACGCCTGCGCGAGGGCGTCCTCGACGGTCGGCGCCGTCTCGGTGTCCTTGCGCTCCAGCGTGGCGTCGTCGCCCAGGAGCTTCCCGTCGGCGGGGTTGGTGACGTCGACGAAGAGCTCACCGAGGGGGGTCGTGTAGCGCAGCCGCGCCTTGGCCCCGTCGCGCAGCTCGGCGTCGGCCTTGAGCGTCAGCGTCGCCTCCGCGACGAAGTCGCTGACGGTGATCTCCTTGACCTTGCCCATGTCGACGCCGTTGACCTTCACCGGCGCGCCGACGGCGAGGTTGAGCGCCTCGTCGAACTGGGCCTTCACCTCGATGGTGTCGCCGGAGACGCCGGTGCCCGGGATCGGCAGGTCGCGCATCGTCGTCCCGCAGGCGCTCATCGTGCCGACCCAGAGGGCGAGCACGGCGGCGGCGCAGGCGCGTGCGGTCTTGGTTCGCATCGTCGTCCTCATCGTCATCACCCGACCGGTCCGGTGAGGAACTGGCACAGGTTGAGCGGCAGCTGGTTGCACACCGTCTGCAGCACTCCGCCCAGCGGGTCGAGGATCAGCGGGTTGATCCGGACCGGGAGCCGGTCGCCCTGGATCATCCGCAGGTTCTGCAGCGCCACGGGCATGACCCGCAGGATCTCGGCCAGGCGCTCCTGCTTGGAGAGCACCGTCTTCATGAGCCTGGTGGAGCCGTTGACGTTGTCGACGATCGCCTGGCGGTTGTCGACGGCGAACTTCGCGACGGTGGTGACCGCCGAGTCGAGCGAGCGCAACGCCTGCCGGAAGTTCTCCCGCTCGTCGGCGAGGAGCTTCGAGGCCCGCGACACCTGCTGGATGAACGCGCGCGCCGTCGACTCGTTGCTGGCGATCGTCGTCAGCAGTACGTCGAGCGACTTGAGCGTGGCCGCGACGTCCTCGCGCTGCGAGGCGATGCCGTCGACGCCGTCGGCCAGCGAGTGGATCGTCTGGTTCAGCAGCGGACCGCGACCCTGGAGGGCTCGCGTGCCGGCGTCGATGAAGCGCTGGACGGCCTTGGTCGTCTTCTTGTTGCCGCCGATGCCGGTGGCGAACTCGTTGAGCGAGGCCAGCACCTGGTCGAAGTCGACCGGCGTCTGGGTCTTCTCCAGCGGGATGGTGGTGTCGTCCGCCATCTTCTTGTCGCCCTCGTGGAACACCGGCGTCAGCTCGACATAGCGGTCGGTGGCCACCGAGCGGGCGACCACGACGGCGCCGGCGTCGGCCGGGACCGGCTGGTCGCCGTCGATCTCCATCGTGACGAGGACCTTGTCGCCCTCGGGCTCGATGGCCGTGATCTCGCCGACGGTCACGCCGAGGATGCCCACGTCGTTGCCGACGAACAGGCCGGCCGAGTCGGCCAGGTAGGCCTTCACGGTGATCTTGTCCCCACCACCGACAACGCTGCACCCGGAGGTCAGCAGGATCGCGGCGACGGCGACGAGGGCGCCGATCGAACGGAGGATGTGCCTGGTGCGCATCAGCATGCCCCCTGCAGCTTGCAGGTCGAGTCGTCGGCGGGGATCGCCGGCGGCTTGAGGTAGAGCGGGATGAACGGACCGCTGCCGGTGGCGTTGGCGACGTACCGGACGGCCGGCGCCATGACCTCGAGCAGGTGGGTCAGCTGCTTGCTCTGTCCGTTGAGTGTCCTGATCACGGCGTTGAGGTCGGTCAGCGCCGGCTTCAGCTTGCCGTCGGTCGACTTCACGACCGCGGTCAGCGCCTTCGCGAGCTCGGTCGTCTCGACCAGGAGCCGGTGGATCGCCTCCTTGCGGGCGGTGATCTCGCTGACGACGAGGTTGGCCTGCTTCATCAGCCCGACGATGTCCTGGCTGCTGTCGGAGAGCTGGTCGGTGACCTTGCGCGTCGACTCCAGCAGGTCGCCGACCTGGTCGGACCGCTTCGAGATGACCTCGGAGAGCCGGGCGACGCCCTCGAGCGCCGGCCCGATCTCCTTCTCGCTCGCCCCGAGCGTGCCGGCCATCGCCGTCAGCGCCTGGGCGAGGAGGTCGGGGTCGAGCTCGTCGAGCGCCTGGGACCCCTCCTCGATGACGTCCTGGAGGTTGTAGGGGACGGCGGTCCGCTCCAGCGGGATCCGGTCGTCGGCCAGGCCGCCCGAGCCCTTCGGGTCGACCTCCAGGTAGTGGCTGCCGAGGAGGGTGGCGACCTTGACGGTGGCGGTGGTCCGCTCCCCCAGCTCGATGTCCGAGTCGAGGGCGAAGGTGACCAGGACGTGGTCGTCCTGGAGCTCGATGCCGGTCACCTTGCCGGAGTTGACCCCGTGCACCTGCACGTCCTCGCCCTTGCGCAGGCCGGCGGTGTGCTCGAGCACGGCGGTGTAGGTCTTCGTCCCGAAGTTCGCGACGCTCAGCAGCACGACGGAGGCGCCGATGAGGCCGATCACGATCAGGGTGATGACGCCGATCCGCAGCGGATCGCGCTCGTTCATGGGCTTCATCGGCACACCTGCCGCCAGGGGCCGTTGTTGCCGGCCGGGTTGATGCCGCTGCTGTTGGCGCCGATGGCGATCGACAGCGAGCAGACGTACACGTTGAGCGCGTTCTCGTACGACGTCGCACGACCCAGCGACTCGAAGACGGTCGAGAAGGCCGGGATCGCGTCCTTCAGGTCGCCGCGGGAGCGCTCCAGCATGTCGGCGACGGTGACGAGCCGGTCGGTCGCCCGGACCAGCGGCACCTTCACCTCCTTCAGCAGGGAGCTCGTCGCGCCGACCAGTCGGCTGACGCCGTCGATCGAGGCACCGATCGACTTCCGGTCGCGGGCCAGGCCGGTCATCAGGGCCCGCAGCTCGCGCACCGTCGTGGTGAGCTCGTCGCCCTGGCCGGCGAGGTTGTCGAGCACCGGCTTGAGGTTGGTCATCACCTCACCGATGACGCCGTCGCGGTCCGCGAGGAAGTTCGTGAGCTGGCCGGTCTGCGCGAGCAGCTGCTGGACGTTGCCGTCCTCACCCTGGAGCACCTTGATCAGCGAGGTGGCCAGCGTGTTGACGTCGCCCGGCTGCAGCACCCGGAACAGCGGCCGGAAGCCGTTGAGCAGCTCGGTGAGGTCGAAGCCCGGGTCGGTCTGGGCCATCGGCACCGTCCCACCCTCCTCGATCTCCTTGCCACGCTCGGTGGGCTGCACCAGGCCGATGTAGCGCTGGCCGAGCAGGTTCTGGTAGCGCATGACGAGCTTGGTGTTGTCGAGCAGCGCCTGGTCCTCGACCAGCTCGATCTTGATGATCGCGCCCTCGTCGGAGGCCTTGATGTCCTTGACCTGGCCGACGCGCACGCCGGCGGCCTTGACGTCGTCGCCCTTGCGCAGGCCGCTGACGTCGGCGAACTCGGCCGAGAACTCGCGGGTCCCGCCGCTGATGCCGTTGTTCATCGTGTTGACGAGCAAGATCATCAGCAGCCCGCTGACGACGGCGAACGCGGCGAACTTGACCGCGATCGTGCGGATTCCGGTCATCGCTCGGCCCCCAGTGCTCCGAAGCCGACCGCGGACGAGCGGAACCTCGGCTTGCTGGTGTAGTACGGCGGGGAGGACAGCTTGATCGTGCCGTCGGTCTTCACGAATCCTTCTCGGACGGCCTCGGGCAGCGTCGTGCCGAGGGCGATGTTGATGGCGATCGCGTCGGTGATGCCGGCCTGGCGGTTGTCGTGGACCGCGTCGAGCAGCACGGCCGAGCCGTTGATGAAGCGCACCAGGTTCTTCTGGTTCTTGGCGAGGAACGCGCTCGAGGTCCGGGCGAGCGTCGTACCACCGCTGATGAGCGCGGTGAACGCCGCCTCCTGGGTGACGATGGTGTTCATCGTGACCAGCACGTCGTCGGTCGCGTCGAGCAGGTCGGGCGCGATCTCGTTGACCAGCCGCGTCGTCGACGCGAGGGCCTGGAGGTCGGCGCGCACCTGCGGCATCCGCGGGTTGAGGCGGTCGAGGTAGGAGTTGAGGGTCTTGACCGTCGTACCGATCTGGTTGCCTCGGCCGTCGAGCGCCTCGGCGGCCGAGCCGATCGCGGACGCCAGCTCGGCCGGGCCGAGCGCCTTCACCAGGCGGTCGATGTCGTCGAGCGCCTGCTGGAGCTCGAGAGTCTCCTGCGAGGCGTCGGCCTTGATCTGGTCCCCGGCCTTGATCTCGCCGCTGGGGCTGCCGTGGACGACGAGGTCGACGAAGGTCGTGCCGAAGACGGTGGCCGGCAGGATCCGGGCCACGACGTTCCCGGGCACCGAGTCCATGTCGTCCTCGGACATCGCCATCTCGACGGTGACGCCCCGGCCGTCGTCGGAGCGGCGGATCTCGGAGACCTTGCCGACGATGACGCCGTTCATCTTGACGTCGGAGCCGGCGCGGAGCGCGCCGCCGGCGTTGGCCACGTCAGCGGTGACGTGCGGCTGCGAGCCGAACGTCCCGTTGCTGCGCAGGGTGACGAAGGCGCCGATGACGGCGATCGCCACGAGGGTGATCAGTCCGCGCCGGGCGAGCTGGTTGCGGGTGACTACGCGTGCCATGTCGTCACCTCAACCCGAGATCCGGAAGCCCGGGTCGCCACCCCAGAACAGCAGGGTGAGGACCATGTCGAGCACGACGATGGACACGATGCTGGCCCGGATCCCCGTGCCGGTGGCCTCTCCGACCGCCTGGGGGCCGCCCGAGACGCGCATGCCGTACCAGCTGTGGATCAGGGCCACGGCGAGCGAGAAGATCAGGATCTTGATGATCGAGAAGACGATGTCGCGCCCCTGGATGAAGGTGGAGAAGTAGTGGTCGTACTGGCCTGGTGACTGGCCGAACAGGATGACGACCGAGGCCTGCGAGGCGATGTAGGAGCCGATCAGGCCGATCATGTAGAGCGGCAGGATCGCGACCATGCAGGCGATCACGCGGGTCGTGACGACGTAGCGCATCGCGCTGACCGCCATCACCTCGAGCGCGTCGACCTCCTCGTGCAGCTTCATGGAGCCGATCTGGGCGGTGAAGCGGCATCCGACCTGGGCGCCGAGCGCGAGGGCCGCGATCAGCGGTGCGAGCTCGCGGGTGTTGGCACTGGCCGAGATGAAGCCGGTGAGCGGGGCGAGGCCCACGATCTCCAGGCCGTTGAAGCCCTCGATGCCGATCGACGTACCGGCCGCGACCGACAGCAGGATCATGACGCCGACCGTGCCACCGCCGACGAGCAGCGCGCCGCTGCCCCAGGCGATGTCCTTGATCTGGCGCAGCGTCTCCTTGGGGTAGAGCGCGATCGTCGCCGGCACCTCGCGGAAGACCTTGATGGCGAAGGTGACGAAGTCGCCGAGCGTCGCCAGGCTCTTCATCACCCCGTCGGTGAAGCCGACCAGGGCGTCGGACACGCGCGAGCCGAAGCTGCGCCCGAGCTGGACCTCAGACATCAGGCACCTCCGGGGAAGAGCATCACGTAGGCCTGGGTCAGGCCGACGTTGATCACCGCGAGCAGGATCACGCTGAGGACCACGGCCTGGTTGACGCCGTCGGCCACGCCCTTCGGGCCGCCGCGGGCCGTGAGGCCCTTGTGGGCGGCCACGATGGTGGCGACGAAGCCGAAGATGAAGGCCTTGAACTCGGCGAGGACGAAGTCGGCCGGCTGGGCGAGCCCGACGAAGGAGTCGAGGTAGGTGCCGGACGAGATCTGTCCCTGGCCGACCACGATGATGAAGGCGGTCGTCATCGCGGTCATCGCGACGATCACGGTCAGGAGCACCGACACCAGCAGCGCGGCGAGGATGCGCGGCGCGACCAGGCGCTGGATGGGCGAGATGCCCATGACCTTGAGGGCGTCGATCTCCTCACGCACGGTCCGCGCACCGAGGTCGGAGCAGATGGCCGCCCCGACCGCGCCGGCGATCATCAGCGAGGTCACCAGCGGTGCGCCCTGGCGCAGCACGCCGATGCCGTTGACCGCCCCGATGAAGGACTGTGCGCCGATCTGGTTGGCCGCCGCACCGATCTGGACCGAGGTGATGATGCCGAACGGGATCGAGACGAGGATCGTCGGGAGCAGCGCGACCCGGGTCATGAACCAGCACTGCAGGAGGAACTCGCTCCACGAGAAGCGGCGGGCGACGATGTCGGAGAAGCCCCACTGGATCGACTCGACCGCGAGCTTCACCAGCTCGCCGGTCGTCACGACGCCGGCCTTGAACCGTCCGGTCAGGTTGTCGACGACGGAGCGCCCCGAGGCCACCACCGCGCTCATCAGGCGACCGCTGTCGGGATGTCGAACGCGGCGTTCAGCCGGAGGGCGGCGGCCTTGTCGCCGCGCACCTTGAGCTGGCCGCGCAGCACGCCGGACACCGCGCTGAGGTGCCCGGTCACCAACCGCAGGAAGTCGGCCGCCTCGCACGTCACGGTCGCATGGCGGTCCTCGCGGCCGACGGCATCTGCCGCCGCACCGGCGAGAACGGTCGCCCGACCGTCTCTGAGTCGGAGCACGTAACGGTCCACCTCTCCGTCGGGGCGCCCGGTCAGCCTGAAGCCGACCGTGATCTGGACGCCTGCTGCCTTTCGGCCGTTCACGAAGCCCGGCATCCGCCCGAAGATCTCCTCGAGGATGACCGGCCTGAAGTCCGACGCCATGACCGACCGGAGGTGGTCGGCGGGGACGCCGTGGAGGACCCGGGCGATGTCGACCGGGTCGATGTCACGGACGTCGATGGGCACTCCGGTGACCGGAGGCGTGCCGTCGACGGTGAAGAGGGAGGCCAGGGACAGCGCGACGCTGCTCGCGCCCGTGATGCCGATCTGGTTGCCGAGATAGGCGACGGCGACGTCGAGCTGGCCGGCGACCAGCCGCAGCAGCTGCAGGTCGCTCCCGTGTACGACGACGTCCGCGCCCGCACCGGCGGCGGCCTCGACCTCGGCGACCCCGCCGTGGAGGCGCAGCGTGGTCGCCTCACCCGGGCGCTCGGTGGACTCCCACCGCACCCGACCCTCGGCCTGCGCCAGCAGGGCCGGGACGGCGATCTCACCGATCCGACTCATCACGCCCTCGACAACGGGCGAGCCCGGTGCCGCGTCATGGGTGGCGGCGACGAGCTCGGCATCGCTCGCGGCGCGGATGGACTCGACCAGGGCGACCGGTGCGGTGTCGCGGAGAAATGCCGCGACGTCCTCGCGAGTGGCGTGCCCGAGGGCAGCCCAACTCACCGTCGCCATGCGTCACCCCTGTCCGTTCACCGCTGCCTGGGAGCCTGCGGTCCTGCCCTGAACGTCTGCCTGTTGCTCGGTGTAACAGATATCACGCGATTTGGTCACGTGTCGTCAGATGACCACGCGGCGACATGCGTGGACCGCGCCGCGGACGGTACAACCCGGCGGCCGCCACGAGGAACGGGACACGCCCGCGCTGACCCCGCCACGGCTGGAGGTACGACGCCAGCCGGGCGTCGTCGAAGGGCTCCCCCTCCAGCGCCCAGCCCACGTCCTTGGCCACGTGGTAGTCGCCGAAGGAGACGGCGTCCGGGTCCCCCAGCGCCCGCTGCCGCACCTCGGCGCTCGTCCACACGCCCACACCGGGCAGGCTGCGCATCCTGCGATCGCTCTCAGATCCGGTCACGCCGACGATTCGCTCGAGTGCATCGGCGTGGCGCGCAGCGGTGACCACCGCCCGGGAGCGGGCCGGGTCGATGTGCAGCGCGAGCCACTCCCAGGACGGGATCGCGCGCAGGGTGGCGGCGTCGGGCTGCACCATCAGCCGGAGCCCGGCACCCGGCCCGGGGGCCGGCACGCCGTGGCGGCGGACGAGGGCGCGGAAGCCGGCGAAGGCCTCCTGGCCGGTGACCTTCTGCTCGATGATCGCCGGCACGATCGCCTCCAGCACCCGGTCGGTGCGGCCCAGGCGCAGGTGCGGATGGCGCCGACGCGCCTCGGCGAGGACCGGGTGGCGTGGTTCGAAGTCGCTCCAGTCGTCGAGGTCGCCGAGCAGCGCCGGGAGCTGGTCGAGCGCCCAGGCGGCGCCGGGCCCCCACGCCTGGGCGTGGACGTCGCCCGCCCCGTCCTGGGCCGCGACGGCGAGCGTGACCGGCCCCTCCGGCGTACGGCTGGCGCGCCAGTGGCGGCCCTCGACGTCGAGCCGGTGGGTCGGGTCTCCCCCGCCGCGCCGCTGCTGGCGCAGGATCGCCGCGACCGGCACCGGCCGTCCCGGGCGCCACACCCGCTCGGCGTCCGGCACGTTCATTCGGCGCAGCCTAGTCGTCCGCTTTGGACTAGGCTCTCTCGCGCAGGAACGAATCCCTTTCACCGCACTCAGGCTCCCGGAGGGCAGTTGACCATCGAATCCACGCGTGGACGGCGCGGCCGCCTCGACCAGGAGGCCGTGCTGCAGGCCGCCGAGGCGCTCGTCGACCGCGACGGGTACGACGCCCTCACGATGACCTCGCTCGCCGCCGAGCTCGAGGCACGGGTCTCCTCGCTCTACAACCACGTCGCCAACCTCGAGGACCTCCGCGCGCTCGTGCAGGTCCGCGCGATGCGGATGCTCGGCGAGCACGTCCGGGCGGCCGCGATGGGCCACGCCGGCCTCGACGGGCTGCGCGCGCTGAGCCGGGAGCTGCGGGTCTTCGCGCGCACGCACCCGCAGCGGTACGCCGCCCTCACCCGCCCGCCCATCGACCGCGAGGGCTTCTACGCCGCCGCGCTCGAGGCGATCGAGGCCCTCGCGGTGATGGTCCGCTCGGCCGGGCTGCCCGAGGAGCGCCTGCTGCAGACGGCGATGGCACTCTTCGCCTCCCTCCACGGCTTCGTGTCGCTCGAGGTCGCCGGCTACTTCGGCGACCTGTCCGGCACCAGCGCCGGCCTGCTCGACCTCGACGAGGTCTACGAGCAGGTCATCGACGGCGCGGTCAGCGCAGCGGTGCTCGAAGCGAGCCACTGAGTCCCCGGGGCCTTCCATGCTGCTGCGAGCCCTGGTCGACACGTCCGGCGCCGTGGGCGCCACGCGGTCCCGCAAGGAGAAGGTCCGCCTGATCGCCGACCTGCTCCTCGCCGCCGACCCCGGCGAGCGCTCCCTCGTCGCCCACTACCTCAGCGGCCGGTTGCGGCAGCGGCGCACCGGCCTGGGCTGGCGGAGCCTGCGCGAGCTGCCGGAGCCGGCGACGGACGCCACGCTCGAGGTGGTGGCCGTCGACGCGGCCTTCGCCGCGATGGCCGAGCTCTCCGGTCCCGGGTCGGCCGGCGCCCGGGCCGGCCTGGCCGCGTCGCTGTTCGGGCAGGCCACCGCCCCCGAGCAGGCCTGGCTGCGCTCGGTCGCGGTCGGCGAGGTCCGGCAGGGGGCGCTCGAGGCGGTCACGACGGAGGCGCTCGCCCTGGCGGCCGAGGTGCCGCTGGCCGTCGTACGACGCGCGGCGATGCTGGCCGGCGGCACGACGTACGTCGTCGACGCGGCCTTCGAGGGCGCCGACGCCCTGACCCGGGTCGGCCTGACCGTCGGGCGCCCGGTGCTCCCCATGCTCGCCTCCTCCGCGCCCGACGTGGCCGCCGCGATGGACAAGGCGGGAGGCGCCGACGGCACGTGCGGCGTGGACGCGAAGCTCGACGGGATCCGGATCCAGGTCCACCGCAGCGGCGACGACGTGGTCATCGCGACCCGCAGCCTCGACGACATCACCCAGCGACTGCCGGAGGTCGTCGACGTCGTGCGCGCACTTCCCGCGCGCGACGTGGTGCTCGACGGCGAGGCACTGTGGCTCGACGCCGACGGCCGGCCGCGGCCCTTCCAGGAGACCGCCTCCCGGACCGCCACGCAGGGCGCCGACCTGGCCGCGGTGACGCCGTACTTCTTCGACCTGCTGCACCTCGACGGCGCCGACCTCCTCGACCGGCCGGCGCACGAGCGGTGGGCGGCGCTGGAGGGCCTGGTCCCCGAGGCCCACCGGGTACGCCGCTGGGTCGGCACCGACCGTGCCGCCGCGAAGTCGTTCGCGACCCAGGCGCTGGCGGACGGCCACGAGGGCGTCGTCGTCAAGGACGCCGCCGCCCCCTACGACGCCGGGCGACGCGGCGCAGCCTGGGTGAAGGTGAAGCCGGTACACACCCTCGACCTGGTCGTGCTCGCCGTCGAGCACGGCTCCGGCCGGCGCCGCGGCTGGCTGTCGAACATCCACCTGGGCGCCCGCGACCCGTCCTCGCCCACCGGCTTCGTGATGCTGGGCAAGACGTTCAAGGGCATGACCGACGAGATGCTCGCCTGGCAGACCGCGCGCTTCCGCGAGCTGGAGGTCGCCGACGACGGCTGGGTCGTGACCGTGCGGCCCGAGCAGGTGGTGGAGATCGCCTTCGACGGCCTGCAGCGCTCGACGCGCTACCCCGGTGGGCTGGCGCTGCGGTTCGCACGGGTGGTGCGCTACCGCGACGACAAGGGCGCCGACGAGGCGGACACGATCGAGACGGTGCGATCCCTGGCCGGCGGCTGACCCGCCGATCTCGTCACAGATGTTGCAACACCGAGTTGCACGAGCCGTACACTCAGCCCATGACGAACGCACCGGCGACCGACGGGCGCCGCAAGGCCGCGGCCGCGCGTCGGCGTGCCCGGCAGGCCGAGATCATCGCGGCAACCCGGGAGATCTTCGACTCCAAGGGTGTCCGCGACGTGCAGATCGAGGAGGTCGCCACGGCCGTCGGGATCAACCGGGCGATCGTCTACCGGCACTTCACCGGCAAGGAGGAGCTCTTCGCGCTCACCCTCGTCGGCTACCTCGAGGAGCTCCACGACGCGATGGCCGCGGCTGCTGCGGGCACCGACGTGCCGCGCGAGCAGCTGGCCGCGATCGTCGGCGCCTTCGTCGACTACGGCGTCGCGCACCCGGCCTTCGTCGACTGCGCGCAGGCGCTCATGGTGCGCCCCGGGGACGAGCTGCTCGACGAGATCGCGGAGGGCCCGTTGTTCCGGCTCGGCCGGGGCATCACGTCCTGCCTCACCGTGCTGTCCGAGACCCTGGCCGGCGGGGTCGAGAAGGGTGCCTTCGCGCTCAGCGACGACCCCGTCCTGCTCGCCAACGCCCTCTACGCCTCCGGCCTCGGCGCACTGCAGCTGGCCCGGCTCGGCATCCTCGTCAGCGAGATCGCGCCCGGCATCCCCACGGTCGGCGAGATCTCCGCCGCCCAGGTGCGCGACTACATGGTCACCTCGGCCCTCGCGCTGGTCTCCCCCACCCGCACCAACGCCTGACGTTTCAGGACCACGGGCATCGCGCACGATGCCCGTCATGCCCGCCCACGCCCCGCGTCGCACCGAGCACCAGGTCCTCGCCCTCTGCGGCAGCCTCGCCCTGCTCCTCCCGCTCCGCCACGCCCTCGCCGCGACCAGCCCCCGCGGGGTGGTGATCGCCGTCGTGGCGGGTGTCCTCGTCGCCGCGCTCGTCGGCATGGCCCTGCGCCCCGAGGAGCGGCGCGGCGGAGCGGTCAGCGGCCTGACGGTCGCGGTGTCCTTCTGGCCGATCGCACTGGTGGTCGCGTGGGTCCTCGGGCCGCACACGGACCCGACGGAGCTGACGCTCCTGTCCGGTCTCCCGGCCGCGGCGCTCACGGCCGTCGCTCTCGGGGAGGTGCTGCGGGACGACGAGGTGACCGGCGGCTTTCGGACCGTTGCCGGGCTCGGCGTCGTCATGCTCACCCTCAGCGTGCTGGTCCCGGGGACGGCGGTGCGCCACGACCGGGAGCGGGCGCTGGTCGCCGCCGAGATCGGTGCCGAACTGGCCAGCGTCGGCATCCAGCCCTGGCTCCCCGAGGTCGACGGCTACGAGCGCGCTGAACGGTCGGTGAGCCCGGAGCACCCCCGCGAGCCGGCGGACGGCTACGTGCTCAGCTACGAGTCGGGCGACCACACCCTCTCCGTGTTCGCCGCTCTCCGGGACCCCGACGAGGTCTGCGACGAGGACCAGGGCTGCACCGCGCACGAGGGCTTCACGATCGACAGGTCCGACATCAACGCCACGGTGGCGGCGCTGCATGGCGACACCGAGCTCTCCGCCTCGGTGGCCGGCTCCGGCCTGTCGGCCGAGGAGATCGGCCGAGCACTGCGGGACGCACGCCCGGCCGCCTGGCAGGACATCATCCAGGTCGACCTCGACGCGGACTGACCCTTGAAGGCCAACGGCCCGCCCGGATCACTCCGGGCGGGCCGTTGCTGCGTCTCGTGACGGTCGCTGCGCGACCTCCTCGACGACCGGGAGCCTGTCAGCGCTCCATGATCGCGACGACGCCCTGGCCACCGGCCGCGCAGACCGAGATCAGCGCCCGGCCGCCGCCGTTGGCCTTGAGCAGCTTGGCCGTGTTGGCCACGATCCGGCCACCGGTGGCCGAGAACGGGTGGCCCGCGGCGAGCGAGGAGCCCTTGACGTTGAGCTTGCTGCGGTCGATCGACCCCAGCGGCGCGTCGAGGCCGAGGCGCTCCTTGCAGAACACCGGGCTCTCCCACGCGGCGAGCGTCGAGAGCACCTGCGAGGCGAACGCCTCGTGGATCTCGTAGAAGTCGAAGTCCTGCAGGGTGAGGCCGTTGCGCTCCAGCATCCGCGGGACGGCATACGCGGGAGCCATGAGCAGGCCCTCGGCACCGTTGACGAAGTCGACCGCCGCGACCTCGGAGTCGACGAAGTAGGCGAGGACCTCGAGGCCGTGCTCGGCGGCCCACTCCTCGGAGCCGAGCAGGACGGCGGAGGCGCCGTCGGTCAGCGGGGTCGAGTTGGCCGCGGTCATCGTGGCGGCCTCGCCCTTGCCGAAGACCGGCTTGAGCTTGGCGAGCTTCTCCAGCGAGGAGTCGGCGCGGAGGTTGTTGTCGCGCTCGAGGCCGCGGAAGGGCGTGATCAGGTCGTCCTGCCAGCCCTCGTCGTACGACGCCGCGAGGTTGTGGTGGGAGGTGACGGCCAGCTCGTCCTGGGCCTCGCGGGTGATCTGCCACTCGAGGGCGGTCAGCGCCTGGTGCTCGCCCATGGAGAGCTTGGTGCGCGGCTCGCCGTTGGACGGGATCGCCAGGCCGATGTCGCCGGGGCGGATGGTCGCCAGGATCGCGAGGCGGTCCTTGGTGCTCCGGGCGTTGTTGAGCTGGATCAGCTTCTTGCGCAGCTTCTCCGAGATCGCGATGGGCGCGTCGGAGGTGGTGTCCACGCCGCCGCCGATGCCGGAGTCGATCTGACCGAGCTTGATCTTGTTGGCGATGTAGTTGATCGCCTGGAGGCCGGTGCCGCAGGCCTGCTGCAGGTCGACGGCCGGCGTCTCGGGGGCGAGACGGGTGCTGAGCACCGACTCGCGGACCAGGTTGAAGTCGCGGCTGTGCTTGAGGACGGCGCCACCGGCGACCTCACCGAGACGTTCACCCTCCAGTCCGAAGCGCGCCACGAGGCCGTCGAGGGCAGCGGTCAGCATCTCCTGGTTGGAGGCGGTGGCGTACGCGCCGTTGGAGCGCGCGAACGGGATGCGGTTACCGCCGAGTACGGCGGCGCGGCGAACAGTCTCAGTCATGGAGCAATCCTCACTCAGCGTGGCCCTCGGGAGAACCCTTTGAGGGCGAGATCACGAAATGTGGACTCAGAGTTACACATCTAGTTACATGGTGCACATGACTGACAAGTACCAGGTCTTCGTGAGCTCCCCGATCGGCAAGCTCCTCGTCAAGAACCTCGGACTGCCGAACCCGACCAAGCTGGACCGCTACAAGGCCGGCGACCCGCTGGTCAACGGCACCGTCCTCGTCGGCGGCCGTGGTCGCCTCGCCGAGTCCCTGCCCGGTCTGCTCGACGTGCTCGGGATCGCCTCGGTCGGCGCCCAGGCCGAGGGCGAGAAGTACAAGGGCCTCGTCTTCGACGCCACCGGCATCAGCACGGTGGAGGAGCTCGTCGAGCTCCAAGCCTTCTTCACCCCGGTGCTGCGCAGCCTGAAGAGCTGCGCCCGGGTCGTCGTCATCGGTACGCCGCCGGCGCTCGTCGAGGGCAGCGAGCAGATCGCCCAGCGCGCGCTCGAGGGCTTCACCCGCAGCCTCGGCAAGGAGATCGGCAAGGGCGGCACCGTCCAGCTGGTCTACGTCGCCGACGGCTACGAGGACTCGGTCCTCTCGACGCTCGGCTTCCTGCTGAGCCCCAAGTCGGCGTACGTCTCGGGCCAGGTCGTCCGGATCGGCGCGCACGACGAGAAGCACGGCTCGGCGCTCGCCGACTGGACCCAGCCGCTGGCCGGCAAGGTCGCCTTCGTCACCGGCGCCAGCCGCGGCATCGGCGAGGAGATCGCCCGGGTGCTGCACCGTGACGGCGCCAAGGTCGTCGGCCTCGACGTCCCGCAGGCCGCCGACGACCTGGTCAAGGTCATGAACGAGCTCGACGGCGACTGGCTCACCCTCGACATCACCGCGGCCGACGCGCCGCAGCGCATCGCCCACCACCTCAAGGAGAAGCACGGCGGCGTCGACATCGTCGTGCACAACGCGGGGGTGACGATGGACAAGAAGCTGGCGAACCAGACGCCGGAGCGCTTCGGCAAGGTCCTCCAGATCAACCTCGAGGCGCCGGAGCGGATCACCGCCGAGCTGCTCGAGCAGGGCGTCATCAACGACAACGGCCGGATCATCGGCGTCGCCTCGATCGCGGGCATCGCCGGCAACCTGGGCCAGACCAGCTACGCCGCCTCCAAGGCCGGCGTCATCGGCTTCGTCGACTCGCTGAGCGACAAGCTGAAGGACGGCATCACCATCAACGCCGTCGCGCCCGGCTTCATCATCACCCAGATGACGGCCGCCGTGCCGTTCGCGACCCGCGAGGTCGGCCAGCGCCTCAACGCGATGGCCCAGGGCGGCCTGCCCGTCGACGTCGCCGAGACCATCGCCTGGTACGCCTCCCCCGCCTCGACCGCCGTCAACGGCAACGTCGTGCGGGTCTGCGGCCAGATGATGCTGGGTGCCTGACATGGCGCTCCCCGTGATGCTCAAGGCCGCACTCCCCGCGGTCCCCGGCGTGAACCAGCTGCCGGGCATCAAGAAGACCGGCGGTGCGCTCCCGGACCTCGTCCTCGAGCGCAACGACGTCGTGGTCGAGCGTGCCGCCGTCGACCGGTACGCCGCCGTCTGCGGCTTCCCGACCCGCGACGTCGCGCCGGTCCCCTACCTGCACATGCTGGCCTTCCCGCTGCACATGCAGCTGATGACCGACGCCACGTTCCCGTTCCCGGCCATCGGCTCGGTGCACCTGGAGAACACGATCGTCCAGCACCGCCCGGTCGCCATCGGCGAGACGGTGTCGCTGAGGCTCGTGGCCGACAACCTGCGCGCCAGCACCAAGGGCCGGGCCTGGGACATGAACGTCACCGGCACCGTCGGTGACGAGGTCGTGTGGGAGTCCGTGTCGACGTACCTGCGCGTGGGCAAGGGCGACAAGGAGAACGGCGACCCGGGGATGTCCCTGGCGTCCGTCGACGCCAAGGGACCGGTCTGGTCGCTGCCCGACAACCTGGGCCGCACCTACGGCGCCGTCTCCGGCGACCGGAACCCGATCCACCTCTACCCGCTGACCGCGAAGGCGCTGGGCTTCCCGCGCCACATCGCCCACGGCATGTGGAGCAAGGCCCGCTGCATCGCGGCGCTGGAGAACCGGCTCCCCGACGCGGTCAAGGTCGAGGTCGCGTTCAAGAAGCCGATCTTCCTGCCCGGCAAGGCGCAGTTCGGTGCCGAGAGGACGGCGACCGGCTACGACTTCACGCTGGTCAACCCGAAGAGCGGCGCGCCCCACCTGCTGGGTCGGACCACCGCACTCTGACCATCGCGTCAAACGCCTAGTGGTGCAGGCGCGGCGTCACCTGCCGCGCCTGCTCCTCGGGCATCGCCTCGTAGTGGGCGAAGGTGCGCGTGAACGTGCCCGCACCCCGGGTCGCGGCGCGGAGGTCGACGGCGTACCGGACCAGCTCGCGCTGCGGGACGTGCGCGGTCACCAGCGTCCGGCCGCCCTCGACGTTGTCGTTGCCGAGCAGCCGGCCCCGCCGCGCGGACAGGTCGCTCATCACCGGGCCGACGAGGTCGTCGGGCACCAGCACCCGGACCTCGTCGTACGGCTCCAGCATCGCGACGCCGGCGACCTCCGCCGCCTCGCGCAGGGCGAGCGCACCGGCACTCTGGAAGGCCATGTCGGAGGAGTCCACGCTGTGCGCCTTGCCGTCGACCAGGGTGACCCGCAGGTCGACCACGGGGTAGCCGTTGCGCAGGCCCCGCTCCAGCTGGCCGCGCACCCCCTTCTCCACGCTGGGGATGTAGCTGCGCGGGACCGCGCCGCCGACGACCTTGTCGACGAACTCGAAGCCGCTGCCCTCGGGGAGCGGCTCCACCTCGAGGTCGCAGATCGCGTACTGCCCGTGGCCGCCGGACTGCTTCACGTGGCGCCCGTGCCCGCGCCCCGGCCCGGCGAGGCACTCGCGGAGGGGCACGAGCAGCTCCCGCTGCTCGACGGACACCCCGTGCCGCGCCGCGAGCCGCTCGAGTACGACGTCGGCGTGCGCCTCGCCCATCACCCACAGCACCAGCTGGCCGGTCTCCGCGTTGTGCTCCACCCGCAGGCTCGGGTCCTCGGCGGCGAGGCGCGCCAGCGCCTGCGACAGCTTGTCCTCGTCGGAACGGGTGGCGGCCTCGATCGCGACGGGCAGCAGCGGGTCGGGCATCGACCACGGCTTGAGCACCAGCGGGCGGTCGACGGCCGAGAGCGTGTCGCCGGTCTCCGCGCGGGACAGCCGCGCCACAGTCCCGAGGTCGCCGGCCACCACCCGCGCGGCGGGCACCTGGGTGGCCCCGAACGGGTGCCCGAGCGCGCCGATCCGCTCGTCCTCGTCGTGGTCCTCGTGGCCGGCGCCGTCGGCGAAGAAGGACGAGAAGTGGCCCGAGACGTGTACGGGGGTGTCCGGGTCGAGGGTGCCGGAGAAGACCCGGACCAGGCTGATCCGCCCGACATACGGGTCTCCGGCGGTCTTGACCACCTCGGCGACCAGCGGCCCGCCGGGGTCGCACGCCACGACGCCCACCGAGGCGCCGGCCGGGGTGAAGACGTCGGGCGAGGTGTGCTCCAACGGTGAGGGGAACCCGTCGACGCAGAGGTCGAGCAGCTCGGCGAGCCCGACGCCGGTCGCCCCGCACACCGGGATCACGGGGTGGAAGCTGGCCCGGGCGACCGCCGTCTCCAGGTCCTTGACCAGCACGGTGGCGTCGATCTCCTCACCGCCGACGTAGCGGTCCATCAGGTCCTCGTCCTCGGACTCCTCGATGATCGCCTCGATCAGCTCGCCGCGGCGCGGGTCGTCGGTGCCGTCCCCGCCCGTGATCAGCCCCGTCAGGCCGCTCACCCCGTCGGGTCCGGCGACGTAGACGGGCAGCACCTTGCCGTCGAGCGCGGCCCGAGCCTGGGCGACGACGGCGTCCACGTCGGCGCGGGGATGGTCGAGCTTGGAGACCACGACCGCCCGCGGCATCCCCACCTCGGCGCACTCGCGCCACAGGGTCCGGGTCGCCTCGTCGACCTCCTCGTTGGCGGCGACGACGAACAGGGCGCAGTCCGCGGCCCGGAGGCCGGCGCGCAGGTCGCCGACGAAGTCGACGTACCCGGGGGTGTCGACCAGGTTGACCTTCACCCCGCGGTGCACCAGCGGCGCCACCGCGAGCGAGATCGACCGCCCGTGGCTCTTCTCGGCGTCCTCGGTGTCACAGACCGTGGTGCCGTCGGCGGTGCTGCCCGCCCGCGTGATCACCCGTGCATGGGCGAGGAGTGCCTCCACGAGGGAGGTCTTGCCCGACTGGGAGGGCCCGACCAGGACCACGTTGCGGATCCGGTCGGGCCCGGGCGCCGCGAGGTCGTGCTCGCCCCGCCTCTCTGCGTGCTTGTCCGCCATGGCCCCACGTAACTCCTGCTGCGCGCGGGAGACAAGGGGCAACGACCAGCCACGACGCGAGAGCGAATCGATTTCGACGCGCCGGCGCGACTTCGTTCCTCAGTCGCGTCGCTTGCTCAATCTGCGGACGCCCACGCAGCCCGCTCGTTCCTCGCGGGCTACTGCGTCCTTGGCCGGATCAGCCCTTCCTGCGCGACCGTGGCGACGAGGGTGCCGTCCTGGGTGAAGACGCGGCCGAGCGCGAGCCCGCGACCACCGCTCGCCGAGGGCGACCACTGGTCGTAGAGCCACCACTCGTCGGCGCGGAACGGCCGGTGGAACCAGATGGTGTGGTCGAGCGAGGCCATCTGGACCTTCTGCGGGCCGTGCTCGGGGTGCGCCGCGAGGGTCGCGCCGAGCAGGGACACGTCGCTGGCGTAGGTGAAGGTCGCCAGGTGCTCCATCGGGTCGTCGCTGAGCCGGCCGTCGACGCGGATCCACACCTGTGCCTTCGCCGGGTGCATCGGGTCGGGGTCCAGCCCGTACGCTGAGCTGCCGAGCCAGCGCACGTCGAGGGCCGCCCACTCCTTGCTGAGCCCGTCGTCGGTGCCGCGCTCGGCCATCAGCTGCATGAGGTCGAGGCCCTCCTCGGGCGGCTTGACCTCGGGCATGACGTCCTCGTGCTCCAGCCCCTCCTCCTGGCGCTGGAAGTTGAGCGACTGGTAGTAGATCGGGCGGCCGTGCTGGCGCGCGAGCACCCGCCGGGTGGCGAAGGACTTGCCGTCGCGGATCCGCTCGACGTCGTAGATGATCGGGACGTTGTAGTCGCCGGGTAGCAGGAAGTACGAGTGCAGCGAGTGCACGTGGAAGCCCTCGTCGACCGTGCGGGAGGCGGCGATCAGCGCCTGGGCGGCCACCTGGCCGCCGTACACGCGCTGCCGGATGGTCTCCGGCTGCTGGCCCCGGAAGAGGTCGGTGTCGAGCTTCTCCAGGTCGAGGAGCGCGACCAGCTTCTGCGTCGCCTCCCCCATCACCCTCGACGCGCTGTCGCTCACGCCGGTCCTCCGGTCTCGTCGGGGCCCTCGAGCCCGGCCAGGAACTGCTCGAACTGCCGGCCGATCTCCTCGCCGGTCGGCAGCGGCTCGTCCTCGGCGAGGAGGCTGCTGCCCTCCGCCTCGGCGCGGGCGAAGGTGTCGTATTGCTGCTCGAGCGCGGTCACGACCTCCTGCACCTCGTCGTTGGCCGAGAGGTAGCGGGCGATCTCCTCCTCGCGCTCCTCGGCCAGCTCACCGAGCTCGGTGAGCTCGATCGTGAGGCGGGCGGCGAGCTCGACCTGCTCCAGCAGGCCCTGCGCGGCGCGCGGGTAGTCGAGCTGCGCCAGGTAGTGCGGCACGTGCGCGACGAAGCCCTGCGCGTCATGCCCCCACTCGCCGAGGCGCACCTCGAGCAGTGCCTGCGCGCTGCTCGGGACCCGCAGCTCGCCGCGCCACGGGCTGGTGCCGGTGAGCAGGTCGGCGTTGTTGGCGTGGTGGGTGATCGCGATCGGCCGCGTGTGCGGGACCGCCATCGGCACCGAGCCGACCGAGACCACCAGGGTCACCCCGAACCGCTCGACGACCTCCAGCACGGCGCGGCAGAAGGCCTCCCAACGGATGTCGGGCTCCGGCCCGTGCAGCAGGAGGTACGGCGTCCCGCCGGCGTCGTGCAGCAGGCGGACGACGAGCCGCGGGGCCTCGTAGCCCTCGTAGTGGTCGCGGGCGAAGGTCATCGGGGGTCGCCGGGCGCGGTAGTCGTGGAGCTGGTCCACGTCGAAGGTCGCGACGACGACGCCACCGCCGTCGGGCGAGGAGGCGCCGGTGCGGACGAGGTGCCGGCAGGCGAGCGCACCCGCGTTGCCTGCGTCGAGGAAGCCGTCCAGCGCGACGACCATCGGCAGGCCCTCGACCTCGGCCAGCTCGGGCACCTCGTCGACGATGTGGACGAGGCGGGTCGGCGAAGTCACGTGGAAAGACTATTCCCCGCGGCCTCCTCCCGGTGGCCCAGGCGGCTGTGACCTCTGCCGTACACGAAGTAGACGATGACGCCGACCGCCATCCACACGAGGAACCGGATCCACGTGTCACCGGTCAGGTTGAGCATCAGGTAGCCGCACATCAGCACCGAGATCGTCGCCACCACGGGCGCGAGCGGGGTGCGGAAGCCGCGGGGCAGGTCCGGCCGGGTGCGGCGCAGGACGACCACACCGATGCTCACCAGGAGGAAGGCGAACAGGGTGCCGATGTTGACCAGGTGCGCCAGCGTGCTGAGGTCGACGAAGCCGGCGAGGGCGGCGACGGCGATCCCGGTCAGGACCGTGATCCGGTACGGCGTCCCGTAGGTCGGGTGCACCTTGGCCAGCGGCCGCGGCAGCAGTCCGTCACGGGCCATCGCGAAGGCGACCCGCGACTGGCCGAGCATCAGGATCATCGCGACCACGACGAGCCCGATGCAGGCGCCGACCGAGATCAGGTCGGGCATCCAGCCGACCCCGGCGTCCTCGAAGGCGTCGGCCAGCGGCGCGGCGCTGTCGGGGTCGATGTCCCGGTAGCTGCGCAGGCCGGTGACGACGAGGCTGACGGCGGCGTACAGGACGGTCACGATGGCCAGCGAGCCGAGGATCCCGATCGGGACGTCGCGCTGCGGGTTCTTGGTCTCCTCCGCGGTGGTCGCGACGATGTCGAAGCCGATGAACGCGAAGAACACGATCGCGGCGCCCGAGATGACGCCGGCGAGGCCGAAGACCGCGGGCTCCAGGCCGAGCAGGGTGGTGATCAGCGGGACGTCGGCGAAGCCGCCGCTGGACTCGGGCGCGGGCTGGGCGTCCGGGATGAAGGGCACCCAGTTGCCGGTGTCGATGTGGGCGACGCCGACGACGATCACGGCTGCGACGACGACCAGCTTGAGCGCGACCACGACCTGGTTGAAGCGGCTGGAGAACTTCGTGCCGCGGATCAGCATCCAGGTCACGAGCAGCGCGATCACCACGGCGGGCAGGTCGATCACGCCGGTGGCGGCGGAGCTGATCTGCGAGGGCAGGGTGACGTCGACGATCTCGAGGACCTGCTGCAGGTACGCCGAGAAGCCGGTCGAGAGCGCCGCCGCGCCGACGGTGAACTCGAGGACGAGGTCCCAGCCGATGATCCAGGCGACCAGCTCGCCGAGCGTGGCGTAGCTGAACGTGTAGGCGCTGCCGGCGACCGGCACCGTCGAGGCGAGCTCGGCGTAGCAGAGCGCGGCCAGCCCGCAGGCGACCGCGGCGATCACGAAGCTCAGCGCCAGCGCCGGGCCGGCGTTGCTCGCGGCCACGGTCCCGGTGAGGACGAAGATGCCGGCGCCGATGATGACACCGACCCCGAACACGGTCAGGTCCAGCGCGGACAGGTCCTTGCGGAGCCGGTGGTCCGGCTCGTCGGTGTCGGCGATGGACTGTTCGACGGACTTGGTCCGGAAGAGACTCACGGGTCCTCCTCGTTGCTCAGCGGCGGGCACCCCGAGCACCCGCCCGCCGGACGTTACCCGCCGTAGCCGCCGTAGCCGCCGTCGGCACCGTCGCCGTAGGTCGTCGTCATGAGCGCCACGCCGCGCTGCGCGAGCTGGGCGCCGCTGAGCCCGAGGACGTCCTGCAGCACCTTCTCCTGGTCGGCGCCGCCGGCCAGCCGGTCGAGCAGCGCCAGCAGCACCTCCTCGCCGTAGGTGGAGGCGACGTACTCGCACACCCACCAGGACACGGCGTACCACGCCTCGGCGTCGCCGCCCGCGAACTCCGCCTCGCCGGGAAGGCCGGTGACCGTCTCGCCGATGTCGAGGGCGCGCGCGGGCAGGCGCCGCTTGCCGGGCGCCATCGGCCGCACGGAGACGTACTCGGCGATGCCCTCGTTGAGCCACAGCGGCGCGCCGCGGCCGCGGGGGCCGAGCACCGCATGGGTGAGCTCGTGGCGCACCAGCCGTCCGACGACGGTGTCCGGCTCGTCGAGCACCCGCGGGTTCACGAAGATCCGGTACGACGCCACGCCCTTCCCCGGCGCCAGGGAGTCCACCGGCACGGCGATCGTGAGCCCGTCGGCCCGGTCGGGGTCGCCGACCGTCTGCCCGGCGAGGCCGTCGAGGAAGGTCGGGTCCTGCAGGAAGTAGACGACGACGCCGCTGACCTTGTCGTCGTCGGAGCCCACGACCGCCCGCACCTCGGAGCGGCCGGTGCTCGCGGCGTCGAGCACCTCGTCCGCGTCGTCGTCGGTCCAGTCGTCGAAGATCCCGAGCACGCCGGTGGCCTGCTCGACGTGGATCGCGCCGAGGTCCCACGGCTGGGCGTTGCCCGGGTGCTCCTCCTCCCAGCCGTAGTCGGTCGTGGAGCCCACGAGGAGGCGGGAGCCGTCGGCAGTGGGGACGAAGCGGTAGCGGTCGCGGGTCTGGACCGGCGCGGCGTCGTACCCGTCGAGGCGCAGGGCGACGACCACCTCGGCCCAGTACTCCGTCCCGCCGTCGAGGTCGGTGCCCTCGATCGGGGTGATGGTGTCCTCGACGACCCGGATCCGCAGCCGGCCGACGGGCAGCTGGGCGATGTTGTCGAAGTAGACCTGCTCGCTGTCGAGCAGTCCCGCGTCGGTGCGGTCGAGGGTGCGTCGGAAGCGGGTGGCGTCGTCGGCCGTCAGCGCGGCCGCGCGCTGGTTGAGCGTGCGCTGGATGAGCGTGGCCACGTCGTCGTACCCGCCGCCCGAGTAGGTCGGTGGCGGCAGGTCGTCGGAGCAGGCCGCCAGCGGCAGGAGGGCCGCGCAGGTCAGCGCGACGAGGGTCCCCCTCACCCCCAGATCGCTCAGCTCACCGGCTCCCGTCGACGTCGAGGAGCGCCCGGTCGGTCGGCGCCGGCTCCGCGGTGATGTCGTGGACGGCCTGCAGCGCGATCGCAGCCGGGGACAGCCCGATCTGCTCCAGGATCGCGGCCCGCTTGGCGTGGTCGAGGAACTCCTGCGGGATGCCGTGCAGCCGCACCGGGGTGTGAATGCCGGCCTCGGCGAGGGACTGGAGCAGGACGGATCCCACTCCCCCGACGACGCCGTTGTCCTCGATGGTCACCACACGGCGGTGGGTGCGGGCGAGCTCGAGCAGGGCGGGGTCGACCGGCTTGACCCAGCGCGGGTCGACCACGGTGACGCCGATGCCCTGGTCGCGCAGCCGGGCTGCCACGTCGACGGCGATCGGCGCCATCGCGCCCACGGACACGACCAGCACGTCGCGGGCGCCGTCGCGCACCAGTACGTCGCAGCCGCCGGCCTTGCCGATCGCCTCGATGTCGTCGGGCGGCGGGCCCTTCGGGAACCGGACGACGGTCGGGGCGTCGGAGACCTCGACGGCCTCGTCGAGCAGCTCCCGCATCCGGGTCACGTCGCGCGGCGCGGCGAGCCGGAGGCCGGGCACCACCTGGAGGATCGACATGTCCCACATGCCGTTGTGGCTGGCGCCGTCGTCGCCGGTGACCCCGGAGCGGTCGAGCACGAAGGTGACGCCGCACTTGTGCAGCGCGACGTCCATCAGGACCTGGTCGAAGGCGCGGTTGAGGAAGGTCGCGTAGACGGCGAACACCGGGTGCAGCCCGCCCAGGGCGAGGCCGGCCGCGGAGGTCGCGGCGTGCTGCTCGGCGATGCCGACGTCGAAGGTGCGCTCGGGGAAGCGCTGCTGGAACTTGTCGAGGCCGACCGGGTGCATCATCGCCGCGGTGATGCCGATGACGTCGGGACGGCGCTCGCCGATCTGCACGATGTGCTCGGCGAAGTGGTCGGTCCAGATCAGGCCCTTGGGCTTCTCCGCGCCGGTCTGGACGTCGAACGGCCCCGGGGCGTGGAACTGGTCCGCCTCGTGCCGCTCGGCCGGGTCGTAGCCGAAGCCCTTGCGGGTGATGGCGTGGACGATGACCGGCCCGCCGAAGCGCTTGGCCTGGGCGAGCGCCTGCTCCATGGCCGCACGGTCGTGGCCGTCGACCGGGCCGACGTACTTCAGGCCGAGGTCCTCGAACAGGCCCTGCGGGGCCAACGCGTCCTTGAGGCCCTTCTTCATGGCGTGGAGGGCGTCGTAGGCCGCCGCGCCGACGCCGGGCACCGCGTTGAGGCGGCGCTTGACGATGTCGAGGACGGTCTCGTAGCGCGGGTTGGTGCGCAGGCTGGTCAGTGCGGTCGCCAGGCCGCCGATCGTCGGCGTGTAGGACCGGCCGTTGTCGTTGACCACGATGACCAGGCGGCTGTCGTGCTGGATCGCGATGTTGTTGAGCGCCTCCCAGGCCATGCCGCCGGTGAGGGCGCCGTCGCCGATCACGGCCACCGTGTGCCGGTCCTCGCCGCGGATCGCGTAGGCCTTGGCGAGGCCGTCGGCATAGCTCAGCGCGGTGGAGGCGTGGGAGTTCTCGACGATGTCGTGCTCGGACTCGGCCTGGCTCGGGTAGCCGCTCAGGCCGCCCTCGCGGCGCAGCGACCCGAAGTCGGCGGCCCGGCCGGTCACGAGCTTGTGCACGTAGGACTGGTGGCCGGTGTCGAAGACGATCCTGTCCCGCGGCGAGTCGAACACGCGGTGGATGGCCAGGGTCAGCTCGACGACGCCGAGGTTGGGGCCGAGGTGGCCCGAGTTGGTCGCGACCGTGCGGATCATCAGGTCGCGGATCTCGGCCGCCAGCTGGGTCAGCTCGTCCTCGGACAGGCCCCGCAGGTCACGCGGGTGGGCGATCTGGTCGAGGACAGGCATGGGGTCCACTTTAGGCCGTCAGAGGTCGTAGACGGCGATCGCGGGCTCGTGGAGGCTCCCCATCCACAGCCGACCGTCGTGCTCCCGCACCCCCGTCACCATGTGGTACGACGCCCCGTGGTCGCCCGGCCGGACGTCCACGTCGTGCACGAGGGTCCCGCGCTCGTCGTAGGCGACCGCGCGGACGGTCTCCTTGGGCTTGGGCTGGAGCGCGTCGGGCAGCGAGGTCGCCAGCCGGCGCAGCGCCATCGGGCCCTGCTGGAGCCGCTCGACCACGGGGTCGGTCGGGCTCGCGATGCTGACCCAGATCAGCCCGTCGGTGCCGCGGGCGATGTTGTCGGGGTAGCCCGGCAGGTCGGACGCGAGCAGGTCGCGGGTGCCCGCCTTCGGGCCGCTGGTCCAGTACCGCACCACCGTGCGGGCCGCGGTCTCGGCGACGCAGACGAAGTCCTCCGCGGCCGACAGGGTGACGCCGTTGGCGAAGGCGAGGCCCTCGAGGACGGTGCTGACGGTGCCGTCGGGGGTACGGCGCAGCAGCCGTCCGGTGCGGGTGTTGCGGACGAAGTCGTGCTTCCACTTCTCGATGCCGTACCGGGTCGACGAGTCCGACCACCACAGGGTGCCGTCGGAGCCGATTGCGCCGTTGTTGCAGAACTTCATCGGCAGGCCGGCGACGTCGTCGGTGATCACGTCGATGTGGCCCGCGGCGGGGTCGACCCACAGCAGGCCGCGGTGGGCGTCGCAGACCAGCAGCCGGCCGTCGGGGGCGAACTCGATGCCGAGCGGCCTGCCGCCGGTGTGGGCGACCCGGTCGACCTTCGCCCCGTCGTGCGAGATCCGGAAGATCGCGCCGTCCTCGGTGCCTGTGAACACGGCGCCCTCGTCCGGCCCGGAGGTGGCGACGACGACGTCCTCGGCTCCCTGGCCCGGGACGATGAAGGCGGAGAACGTCATGACACCAGCTCCTGGTAGCGGTCGGAGGCGAGGAACGCCGGGAGGATCTTCGCAGCCGCGGTGGTCAGCGGCAGCCCGAGCACGGCCTCCGGCGCGACGAAGACGATCCGCCGGCCCTCCCCGAGCACGATGTCCTCGTCGCGGACGGTCGTCGGGGCGACGTACACGCGGACGGAGTCGTCGGTGCCGTAGGCCTCGTGGAAGACCGTGAACTCCCGCCACAGCGGGAGCCCGGGCGGGGAGACCTCGAGACCGGTCTCCTCGCTGAGCTCGCGGTACGCCGCGTCGTCGGGGTGCTCGCCCTCGTCGACGTGACCGCCGACGAAGCCCCAGCACTCGGGGTCGATGACCGGGTGCTCGTCGCGCTCCTGCAGCAGGAGCCAGCCGCGGGGGTCGACCAGGAGGACCGAGGCGAACCGTTGCACGGAGCCACCGTAGCGACCCGGTGCAGCGGCCCGCCCCGGCCTGTCCCCGATCACGCCTCCAGGACGTAGAACCTCATGAAGTCGTGCTGGATCGGCGCGTCCCGGACCGCGGAGTAGCCCGCGGCCGCGGCGTACTCGCGCAGGGTGGACGGCCGGAAGAGCGCGCCGGTGCCGGCCGAGTCCGCCTCGGCCAGCCCCACTGGCAGGCAGTGGAGCACGCTGGCCGCGCCGAGCAGGCGCTCGACCGGGGACCCGTCGGGCGCGAACTCGTCGGCGGCCCCCTCGTCCATGACGAACACCCGGCCACCCGGCCGGAGCGCCCGCCGCACGGCCCGCAGCGCCGGCACGGGGTGCGCCATGTCGTGCAGGCTCTCCAGGAAGAGGGCGACGTCGTAGCGGCCCCCACCGTGGTCGGCGTCCGACGCGACGACCTCGAAGCGGGCGCGGTCGCCGACCCCTGCGACGAGCGCGTTGGCGCGCGCGTCCATGACCGACGCCTCGTCGAGGTCCACGCCGTCGACGGTCAGCCCGGCGTAGCCGCGGGCGAGGGCGATGCTCGACCAGCCGACCCCACAGCCGAGGTCGAGGGCGCGCGCCCCCGTCCGGCGCAGCAGGGCGTCCACGTCGGGCACCGCGGGCAGCCACTCCTGGACCAGGCGCTGCTCGAAGTCGGCCTTGTTGAACAGGCCCTGCCCGTCGCGGACGTCGTCGCCGTAGGCACCGAAGGAGAGCCCGGTGCCGTGGCGCCAGGCGTCGAGCACCTGGGGAAGGGCGGCGCCGCAGCCACCGCCCAGCAGGGCGAGCGCACCGGCGTAGAAGGGGCTCTCGGCGTCGGCCAGCGCCAGCCGCTGCGCGCGCGAGAGGCCGAAGCGCCGCTGGTCCGGCGGCGCCGAGGCGTCGTCGACGGCCACCAGCCCGGCGATCGCCTGCTGCTCGAGCCACTCCCGCACGTAACGCTCGATCACGCCCGTGCGGGCGGCGACCTCGGCGGACGTGGCGGACTCGACCAGGGCGTCGTACAGGCCGAGGCGGTGGCCGAGCCACACGGTGGCGATCTCCATCGAGGCCAGCACCTGCTCGAAGATCCGTTCCGTGAGGGCACCGGCCTCGGCCGCGACCTCCTCGGTGAGCAGGGTGCTCACGACGACGCACCGGCGGTGACGCCCATGATCTCCGCCTCGGCGGCGGCGTCCCACGAGCCGGCGCAGGTGCACAGGACCCGGCTGATCCGCCCGTCGGTGACGGTCGCGAGCACCGTCCCCACCGAGAGGTACGACCTCGCGCCGGTCGTGCGCCACGAGTACTCCGCGGCGAAGCCGGTCGGCGTGGGCTGCACGTCCCAGACGTCGAACGTGCGCGCGGGCGCGTCCTCGGCCAGCAGCCGGGTGAGGCCGTCGGGTCCGCTCGCCCGCACGATCGCGTGGGGGAACATGCCGACGAACTCGACGTCGTCGGCCCAGGCCGGCCCGGAGGCGTCGGAGGCGGCCACGGCCGACCGGAAGGCCTCGGCCAGCTCGAGGCGGGTGTCATGGGTGGCGACCGGCTCGAGGTCGGCGTACGACAGCTCGGAGACCATCGGCCCGAGCCGGCTGGCCAGCGCGTCGGTCTCCGGGAGATGGGAGTTGACCATGGCCGACTCGTAGGAGTCGAAGCCGTTGATGATCACGAAGTGCTGCGGGTCGTTGCGGTCGACGTACACCTGCTCGTGGAGGAGGGTGCGCCGCCCGGCGGTGTCGGCGCGCCACTGGGCGGCGAGCTCGTCGATCTCGGCGAAGCGGTCGGTGCGGAGGTCCTGGACCTGGATGAACGACATGACGGTCTCCTGGGTGTGGAAGGGAGCTGACACCCCGGAGGCGTGAGGAACTCCCTCACACCGGAAGGTCGCCGCACTCCCAGGCGGTCGGGCGCTCGGGGTCGTAGCAGCAGAAGGTGCCGGTCCGGACGGAGCGGCGCAGGTGGCCGGCCAGCGCCGGGTCGACGTCCTCGATCCGGCGGATCGCGTCGCGGATCCGCCAGGTGACCGCGCTCCGGGCGCGCTCGGCCGCGGCACCCGTCCGGCGCGCCCGGCCGCCCAGCCCGTAGGCCGCCCCCAGCTCGGCGACCAGGAAGGACCGTTCCTCCTCCGCGCGGACCTGGCGCTCCGCGTCGCCGTCGAGGGCGGCGGCGTCGATCTCCTCCTCCAGCTCCCCCAGCCTGCGCTTGTACGACGCCCGGGCCGCCTCGTCGAGGACCGGCCCGGTGTCGCCCTCCGGCACCGCGCCGCCCGGTGCACCGGCGAGGTCGAGGGCGTGCACCTCCTGGCCGGGCCGCCCGAGCAGGACCGCGAGGTCGGACATGCCCTTCACGTGGCGCACGACCGCCGCGGACCCGTTGAAGGAGACCTGCCAGACGCCGCCGGCGCGGCGGAAGGAGCCGGTGGCGGCATCCGGCTCGGGCGCGCCGGGCGCTCCCAGCCCGGCTGCCGCCTCGGCGGCGAGCGCGGCGCGGGCGTCCAGCCCGAGGGCGTCGTACGAGGCCCGGGCGTCGGCCAGCAGCGCGGCGGCCGCCTCGACGTCGCCCGGTCCGCGCCGGGCGAGCAGCACGTCGGCGCGGCTGCGGCGGGCGTGGACGCCGGCGAGCACGGCGCCGGCCGATGCCGCGTCGCGCTCGGCCTGCACCAGGGCGGCCTCCGCTCGGTCGAGGTCCCCCTCGAGCAGGAGCAGCTCGCCGACGAAGCGCGCCACGGGACCGATCGCCCCGGCCCCGATCCCGTCGACGGCGAAGCGCCGGGACCACGGCTCCAGGGCCGCCCGGAGCGTCGCCGCGGCCGACGGCGGGTCGCCGGCGTCACGGCCCGCGAGGGCGACCAGGCACAGGTTGGACAACAGCTCGGAGTCGTCACTCATCGACGCCACCGCCTCGGGCAGGCTGCGCAACGCCGTGGTGCGGACGGCAGCGGGCTGGCCGGGGAACAGGCCGAGGACCTCCATCCCGCCGGGGGCCGTCTCCGCGAAGGCGGTGATGAGGCCCGAGAGCTCGGCGAGGATGTCGCCCGGACGGCACTGCTCGATCGCCGCCCAGCTGCGCTGCACGGCGGCCAGGATGAGGGCGTTGTGGCTGCCGGCCTGCCGCCCGATCCGCTCGGCCTCCCCGGCACAGCGCAGCAGCTCGGCGATGTCGCCCTCGGCATGGGCCAGGAAGCCGCGGAAGAGCGGGACGTACCAGCTGTAGAGCGGCTGGCGCAGCGTCCTGGTCGCCACCTCGAAGGCCACCATGTCCTGCCGCGCCGCCTGCAGCAGCCCCTGCTCGAGGCGCGCCACGATCCGCAGGCGCAGCCCGAGCAGCTCCAGTGGCCGGTCGCCCGCCCGGCGGGCCAGGGCCACGACCTCGCCGGCATCGGCCTCCCGCCGTTCCGAGTACGCCGGCCCGGAGATCGTGTCGCAGCGCGCGGCCAACGCGTGGGCGGTGGCGCGCGGGTCGTCCAGGCGCCGGGCGAGCGCCACCGCGTCCTCCCCCAGTCGGGCACGGCGCTCCTCGGAGCCGGTGAAGGACACGGCCACCGACAACCGGGCCATCACGTCGGCGCGCGCGACCACCTCGCGCTCGCCCAGCAGGGCGAGCGCCTCCTCCAGCAGGTCGAGCTGGGCCTGGTCCCACAGGCGCACCTCGAAGCCACCCAGGCCGGCGGCGAAACCGAGGGCGGCCTCGGCGAGCGCGTCGCCGTCGCCGCACGCCCGGGCCAGCCGCGCGGCCTCGACGAAGTCGCCGCGGGCGGCCTCGAGGTCCTCGTGGGCCAGCACGGCCCGGCCGCGCTCGAGGAGCACCTGGCGTCGTACCTCGCTGGCGGGCGGGGAGGCTCCCAGCGCGGCCGTGAGGTGCTCGGCCGCCTCCTCCCAGGCCTGCCGGGCCATGGCGGCGTCGGCCGCCCGGCGGCTCATCGCGACCGCGTCGGCGGCGTCGACCAGCGGGATCGCGCGGTGCAGGTGCCCGGCGACCTCCGCCGCCACCGTCGGATCGCCGGCCAGGCGGCCGTCGAGCAGCTCGGCCACGTCGCGGTGCAGCTCGCGGACCCGGCCGGCCGGGACCGACCCCGCCACTGCGGCTCGCACGAGGGCGTGCGGCAGCTCGACCCGCCCGGGGACGTCCCTCGCGAGCCCGGCGGCGACCGCCTCGTCGACCAGCGCCGCCACCTCCTGCGGGGACCGACCGGTCAGGTGCTGCACCACGTCGACGGTGCTGGCGTTGCCGGCGACGGCGGCGGCGACGAGGAGCTCGTGGCATGCCTGCGAGACGCGGCCGAGCCGACGGCGGATCACGGCGGTGGCCGACCCGGGCACCTCGGCGAGGATCGCGCCGGTCCCCCGGTCTGCCGCGAGCCGGGCGAGCTCGGCGACGAAGAGCGGGTTGCCGCCCGAGCGCTCGCACACCCGCCGCGCCTCGTCGCCGTCGAGCGCCAGCCCGGCCTCGGCACGCACCAGGTCGCCGACGGCCTCGGCGTCGAGGCCCGTCAGCTCGATCCGGTCGGCCCGCGTGGCGAGCTCGGCGGCGAGCTCGGCGACCACCGGGTCCGGCGCCGCCTCGTGGTCGCGCCAGCCGGCGACGCACAGGACGGGCCGGTGGGCGAGGGTGCGCTCGACGAAGCCCAGCAGGCGCAGCGACCCGGCGTCGGTCCAGTGCACGTCGTCGAGGACGACGAGGAGCGGGCCCTCCTCCGCCACGCGCTCCAGTACCGCGGCCACCGCGTCGAACAGCGCGAACCGGTCCGCCGCAGGGGCGGCCGCGACCGCCGTGCCGGGGAGGAGCGCCAGGGCCTCGGCGGCACGAGGCCCCCAGTCGCGGTCGCCCGCGGTGTCGCCGAAGGCGTCGCGCAGCACCTGGACCCACAGCCAGAAGGGTGGGGTGCCGGGGTCCTCCCAGCCGGCACCGTGCAGCATCCGGAACCCGAGGCCGTCGGCCAGCCGACGCGCCTCACCGAGGATCCGGGTCTTGCCGATGCCCGCTTCGCCGCTGACCCACACCAGGCCGCCCGCGCCGCGTGCGGCCCGGGCGAGCCTCTCCGAGAGGCGCGCGCTCACGGCGTCGCGGCCGAGGAGCAGCGGCTCCCCCGCGGTCGCCATGGCCAGCAGGCTACCCGCGGACCCGCCCGCCCGTCAGCGCCCTCGTCAGGCGACGGGGTCGGCCCGGCCGGTGAGGTCGGCGAGCTCGGCCGGGTCGACGCCCCCGTTGCAGGAGGCGTACGGCTCGGGCGCGGTGCTCCCGGCGCCGTACTCGGCGATGAAGAGGGCGATCCTCGGGTCCTCCGGGCCGGTCAGGTCCAGCTGGCGGCCCCAGACGGTGATCACGACCGGCGCCGCCTGGTCCGGGTACGGCGACAGCAGCCCGTTGGCGGGCAGCTGCTCCTCGAGCCGGTCGACGCCGTCGTCGTCGACGTCGTCGGGCCGGTAGGTGATCCACGTGCTGCCGTGCTCCAGGTCGTGGACCGCGCCGACCTCGGGCAGCGGCTCGTCGTAGGCACCGCACTCGATCCAGACCGGGGCGTGGTCACCGCCGACGGCCGGGGACTGCGGGTAGTCGTGGTCCTCGCCGAGCGGCAGGTGCTGGTAGGTCAGGTCGTCGTAGGTACGGACCGCCGCGAGGTCGCTGGTGTCGACCGACGAGGTGTCCTCGTCGTCCGAGTCACCGGCCGTCGCCCCGTCGTCGTCCCCGGACAGCAGCAGCGGGACGAGCACAGCCGCCGCCACCAGCGCGATCGCCGCCACGACCGCGAGCACGACGGGCAGCACGCGGCTGCGCCGCGGCGGCGGGGGTGCGGGGAACCAGGCGGGCGGTGGGGCAATCGGGGGGTACGCCGGCGGCGTGCCGTACGGCGGCGGCGGAGGCGGCTGGGTCACTGCTCCAGCGCCTTCTCCACCCGCTCGACCTTCGCGCTGAGCTCGCCGGTGAACCCCGGCCGGATGTCGGCCTTCAGCACGAGCCCGACCCGCGGCGAGACCGCGGCGACGACGTCGACGGCACGCTTCACGACAGCCATCACCTCGTCCCACTCCCCCTCGATGTTGGTGAACATCGCGTTGGTCTCGTTGGGCAGCCCGGACTCGCGGACCACGCGGACGGCGGCGGCGACCGCCTCGGACACCCCACCGGTGTCGTCGGCGGTCGAGGGGCTGATGCTGAAGGCGACGAGCATGGCCCCACCTTAGAGACCGCTCAGGTCACCCGGGACAGGCTGCCGGGTCGGGAGCGGATGGCCGTCGACGCCGGCGTCCTCGCCGTCCGCGAGCTCCGGCGCCTGCGTCCGCAGCCGGGTCAGGGCGTCGCGGGCCTGCGACTTCACCGTGCCGACCGAGATCCCGAGCGCCGCGGCAGTCTGCGCCTCGGTGAGGTCCTCGTAGTAGCGCAGCACGATGACGGCCCGCTGTCGTGGCGCGAGCCGGGCGAGCGCCGCGCGCAGCACCAGGCGCTCGTCGTGCCGGTCGTCGTCCCGCACGGCCCGGTCCGGGAGGACGTCGGTGTGCACCTCGCGCCAGCGCCTGCGGCGCCACCGGTTGACGCTCTCGCGGGCGAGGACGGTGCGGACGTAGGGGTCGGGGTCGTCGACGATCCGGTGCCACTTCGCGACCACGTTGAGCAGCGCGTTCTGGACCAGGTCCTCGGCCGCGTGGCTGTCTCCCGTCAGGAGGTACGCCGTGCGAAGCAGCGCTCCGCGCCGCGCGGCGACGTACGCCTCGAACGAGGCCTGGAGCTCGTCGCGGTCAGACACGCCGCCTCCACCAGGTCACGAACGCCGCCGCGGCCAGCAGCGCAATGCCGGGGCCGGCGAACCACCACGGCGTCCGCGGATCGCTGGCGTCGGGCGGGCGGACGCCGTCGACGAGCGGGTTCGCCCAGAGGTCGGCGGCGTAGGACGGCAGGTCGAACAGGTCCTCGCTGACGTCCAGGCGGAGATCGGTGGACACGAGCGTGGCCAGATCGACCTCGACAGCGCGGCCCGTCGGGAGGTCCCGGATCACCACGTGCGTCGCGTCGCGCCAGCCCAACAGCTGCTCGGGCACCATGTCGAGCCTCACCTGGCGCACATCCCTGGGGCTGGCCCCGACGAACAACCGCCAGTCCGCTTGATCGGTCTCCCCGAAGGCGATCGCCGCGAAGCTCCGCTCCGGGCCGTACGACGCCTGGACCACCTTGAAGCCGCTGCGCTCCGACGTCGTCCGGCCCGTGACGGGGTCGAAGGTGAAGGTCCGGTCGCCCCGCGACCACACCGTGCCCGCCGGCGCGCTCCCCATGTTCGGCAACCAGTACCTCCCCGCGGGTTCGGCCACCCGGCGCGCCCCGGTCGCCACGTCCCACAGCACCAGGGAGTGCGCGCGATCGGCGTCGCTGCCCGTCAGCGAGTACGACACCTCGAGGTACCGCGAGTCACCGCTGAAGGTCAGCCCGGACACGTCCATGCCCTTGATGACCGGATTGTCGGGGTCGCTGAGCCTCCGGGCCCGGCCCGTCATGGTGTCGAGGACGGCGAAGCCGTTCACGACGGGCTCGGTCCCCCCGGTGTAGCGGACCCAAGCGACCTTGGTGCCGTCCGGGGACAGCACCGGACCGCCCGGACCGAACCCGTCCTCCCCCGTCCAGGGCAGGTCGAGGAACACCGCGGAACCGTCGACGGCAGAGACGCCGAAGGCCGCGAAGCTCTCGACATGCCCGCGGATGCCGGTCGGCTCGAACTTCGAGGCCGTGCCGATGGCGGCCAGCGGCCCGGGCGTCGTCGTGCTCTCCGCCCACGGGTCGGGCGGGTACACCATCCGCGGCAGGTGCAGCTCGCCGAAGGGAACCTGGACCGGCTCGGGCTCCTCAGGCGCCGTCGTCCGCAGCAGGCCCGCCAGTGCGGCCACGACCACCACGGCAGCCGCCACGGCGCCGAGCCGCGCGTTCCGGCGGCGTCGCTGGCGTCGTACTCCTTGCTGCCACAGCCCGGGGACGGGCCCACCCGTCGGGGCAGCGTCGGCCAGGTCGGCGAGCTGGTCGTGCAGGGTGCTCATGGTGTCCTCCGAGGGGTGATCTCACCACGACACACGTCGTGAGGCGCTCACGGGGAGGGGTCGGCCCCGGAAGTTTCTCAGCGGGCAGCCCACCGGTGGACTAGCTCGGCGAACCCCGCCTCCGCCTCGGCCCGCAGCTGCGGGCTGGGCGGCGAGGACCGGTCCGGCTCCGCTGCGAAGACCGCCAGCACCCAGCGCGCGATCGCGGGCGGCACCGACGCGCTGCCGAGCTCGCGGGTGCGGGCCTTGAGGGCGCGCAGGGCCTCCAGCTCGTCGCGTACGTCGGCCGGCACGTCCGCCTGCGCGAGCAGCTCGTCGAGGTTCATCGGCGGGACGCCGTCATGGTCGTCCAGCCAGCGCAGGGTCACCGCCGGGCGGATGGCGTAGAAGACCTTCTTGAGGCGGACCTGGCCGGCGTCGTCGTGCGCGCGGGTCCACTGCGCGCGGCCGACGTGGAGGTAGTGCCGCCGGACCCGGGAGGTGTCGCTGACACGGGCCACGAGGCCGAGCAGCGCGTCGCGGAAGGCCGCGTCGCCGTCGTACACGTGGGGCGAGCGGAGCCACTCGCCCACCGTGGCATTGCCGGCCGTGGCGAGCCGCACCGCCTTGGCCACGTCCCAGCCGTTGGCGTCGAGCAGGCCCTCGAGCGGGGTCTCGATCACGTCGCGCGCAGGCCAGAGGGAGGAGTACGACGCACGCGGCCGCACGAAGAAGAAGCGGCAGTCGTAGTCGCTGTCGGGCGAGGCGAAGCCCCACGCCCGGCTGCCGCTCTCGATGGCCCACGGGATGCGCACCCCGTGCTCGACCGCGACCGAGGCCAGGCGCGCGTCGATCGCGGCGACCACGGCGGGGTCGAAGTCGGCGGGCACGGAGCGCATGGGCGGCACGGTACGGCAGACGCCGAACGGCCCGCCGCTCCTTTCCGGGAGCGACGGGCCGTCGGTTCGAGCGGGTGTCAGCCGCGCAGCAGGTTGCGCAGGACGTACTGCATGATGCCGCCGTTGCGGTAGTAGTTCGCCTCGCCGGGGGTGTCGATGCGGACGACCGCGTCGAACTCCACACCGGTGTCGGTGGTGACCTTCACCGTCGACGGCGTGGTGCCGTCGTTGAGCTCGGTGATGCCCGCGATGGAGAACGTCTCCTCGCCGGTCAGGCCGAGCGACTCGGCGTTCTGGCCCTCGGGGTACTGCAGCGGGATGACGCCCATGCCGATGAGGTTGGAGCGGTGGATCCGCTCGTAGCTCTCGGCGATGACCGCCTTCACGCCCAGCAGCGAGGTGCCCTTGGCCGCCCAGTCGCGCGACGAGCCGGAGCCGTACTCCTTGCCGGCCAGGACGACCAGCGGGATGCCGGCGGCCTGGTAGTTGACCGAGGCGTCGTACACGGTGGTGACGGGGCCGTCCGCGACGGTGAAGTCACGGGTGAAGCCGCCCTCGGTGCCCGGCGCGATCTGGTTGCGCAGGCGGATGTTGGCGAACGTGCCGCGGATCATGACCTCGTGGTTGCCACGGCGCGAGCCGTAGGAGTTGAAGTCGCGCGGGCTGACGCCGTTCTCCGTGAGGTACTTGCCCGCGGGCGAGTCGGCCTTGATCGAGCCGGCCGGCGAGATGTGGTCGGTGGTGACCGAGTCGCCGAGCTTGAGCAGGACGCGGGCACCGTCGATGTCGGTGACCGGGGCCGGCTCGTCGGGCATGCCGTCGAAGTACGGCGCCTTGCGGACGTAGGTCGACGCCTCGTCCCACGTGAAGGTGTTGCCCTCCGGGGTGGGCAGCGAGCGCCAGCGCTCGTCGCCCTTGAAGACGTCGGCGTAGGACTCGGCGAACATCTCGGAGTTGATCGCACCCGCGATGGTCTCCTCGACCTCGGCCGGCGAGGGCCAGATGTCCTTGAGGAAGACGTCGTTGCCGTCAGCGTCCTGGCCCAGCGCGTCGTTGAACAGGTCGACGTCCATCGAGCCGGCGAGCGCGTAGGCGACGACCAGCGGCGGGGAGGCCAGGTAGTTCATCTTGATGTCCGGGCTGATCCGGCCCTCGAAGTTGCGGTTGCCGGAGAGCACCGAGACGACGGCGAGGTCGTTCTCGTTGACCGCGGCGGAGACCTCGGGGATGAGCGGGCCGGAGTTGCCGATGCAGGTGACGCAGCCGTAGCCGACCAGGTTGAAGCCCAGCTTGTCGAGGTACGGCGTCAGGCCGGCCTTGTCGTAGTAGTCCGACACGACCTGCGAGCCGGGCGCGAGGGTGGTCTTGACCCACGGCTTGCGGGTCAGGCCCTTCTCGACGGCCTTCTTGGCGAGCAGCGCGGCGCCGATCATGACCGACGGGTTGGACGTGTTGGTGCAGGAGGTGATCGAGGCGATCGTCACCGCACCGTGGTCCAGCGTGAAGGTCGTGCCGTCCTCGAGCGTGACCTCGACGGGCGTGGAGGCCCGGCCACCGTCGGCGGGCGCGGCCGACAGGTGGTTGCTCGGGGCCGGGGCGCCGTTGGCCTGGTTGGGGTCGTGCGACGGGGCGTCGGACGCCGGGAAGGACTCCTCGACGGCCTCGTCGTAGCCCTGGGCGTCCTGCGCCTCGCCGGCGTAGTCGACCAGCGCGCCACGGAAGGCCTCCTTGGCCTCGGAGACCAGGACGCGGTCCTGCGGACGCTTCGGGCCGGCGATCGACGGGACGACGGTCGCGAGGTCGAGCTCGAGCTTCTCGGAGTAGCGCGGCTCGGCGGCCGGGTCGAGCCAGAGGCCCTGCTGCTTGGCGTAGGTCTCGACGAGCGCGATCTGCTCCTCGGACCGGCCGGTCAGGCGCAGGTAGTTGGTGGTCTCCTCGTCGATCGGGAAGACCGCGATCGTGGAGCCGAACTCCGGCGACATGTTGCCGATGGTCGCGCGGTTGGCCAGCGGCAGCGCCGAGACGCCCGGGCCGTAGAACTCGACGAACTTGCCGACGACGCCGTGCTTGCGGACCATCTCGGTGATGGTGAGCACGAGGTCGGTGGCGGTGGAGCCCTCGGGCAGCTCGCCGGACAGCTTGAAGCCGACGACGCGCGGGATCAGCATGGAGACCGGCTGGCCGAGCATGGCGGCCTCGGCCTCGATGCCGCCGACGCCCCAGCCGACGACGCCGATGCCGTTGACCATGGTGGTGTGGGAGTCGGTGCCGACGCAGGTGTCGGGGTAGGCCAGCAGCTCGCCGTCGACCTCACGGGTGAAGACCGTGCGGGCGAGGTGCTCGATGTTGACCTGGTGGACGATGCCGGTGCCCGGGGGGACGACCTTGAAGTCGTCGAAGGCGCCCTGGCCCCAGCGCAGGAACTGGTAGCGCTCGCGGTTGCGCTCGTACTCGATCTCGACGTTGCGCTGGAACGCCTCGGGCGAGCCGAAGACGTCGGCCATGACGGAGTGGTCGATGACCATCTCGGCCGGCGCGAGCGGGTTGATCTTGGTCGCGTCGCCGCCGAGCTCGGCCATCGCCTCGCGCATGGTGGCGAGGTCGACGACACAGGGGACGCCGGTGAAGTCCTGCATGATCACGCGCGCCGGCGTGAACTGGATCTCCTTGTCGGGCTGGGCGGTCTCGTCCCAGCCGGCGAGGGCCTTGATGTCCTCCGCCGTGATGTCCGCGCCGTCCTCGGTGCGGAGCAGGTTCTCGAGGAGCACCTTGAGGGAGAAGGGCAGGCTCTCGACGTCGAGGCCCTCACCCTTGACCGCGTCGAGGCGGAAGATCTCGTAGGACTTGCCGTCCACGTCCAGGGTGCTCTTCGCGCCGAAGCTGTTCTTGCTGGCCATCGCGTCTCCGTCTTCGTCGACTGATCGGTGTCGGATAGGTCTCCACCCCGCATCCTGCCGCCGGGGCCCGGCGTACGGATAGTGAGGCTGACCTAAGTTCTGCGGGGCTCGGGAGTCCCGATATCTCTTGATATCAAGATACACGACCTGAAGGCAGATCTCCACGCCCGTCCACGATCGCGTACGGCGTGTCCTCGGCGAACTGGGTCCGGTAGAGCTCCTCGTAGCGGCCACCCGCCGTGACCAGCTCGGCGTGGGTGCCACGCTCGACGATGCGGCCGCCCTCGACCACGACGATCAGGTCCGCCGCCCGGATCGTGGAGAGCCGGTGGGCGATCACCAGGGCGGTCCGCCCGCTCAGCGCCTCGGCCAGCGCCGCCTGGACCGCCGCCTCCGAGGTGGAGTCCAGGGATGCGGTCGCCTCGTCGAGGATGACCACCCGCGGCTGCTTCAGCAGCAGCCGCGCGATCGTCAGTCGCTGCCGTTCCCCACCGGAGAGCCGGTAGCCGCGCTCCCCCACGACCGTGTCGAGCCCGTCGGGCAGGGACCGGACCAGGTCCGCGAGCCGGGCCCGGGTCACCGCGTCCCACAGCTCCTCCTCGCTCGCGCCCGGGCGGGCGAAGAGCAGGTTGCCGCGGATCGAGTCGTGGAAGAGGTGGCCGTCCTGGGTCACCATGCCGACCGCGTCGCGGATCGCCGCGGCGCTCAGGTCCCGCACGTCGGTGCCCGCCAGGCGTACGACGCCCGCGTCGACGTCGTACAGGCGGGAGACGAGCTGGGCGATCGTCGACTTGCCGGCGCCCGAGGAGCCGACCAGCGCGACGACCTGGCCGGGCTCGGCCCGCAGCGAGATCCCGTGGAGGACCTCCTCTCCCCCACGCGCGTCGAGCACCGCGACGGACTCGAGGGAGGCCAGCGAGACCTTGTCGGCCGACGGGTAGGCGAAGCGGACGTCGTCGAGCTCCACGGAGACCGGACCGTCGGGCAGGTCGCCGGCATCCGGCTTGTCCTTGATCAGCGGCTCCAGGTCGAGCACCTCGAAGACCCGGTCGAAGCTGACCAGCGCGCTCATCACGTCGACGCGCGCGCTGGCCAGGGAGGTCAGCGGCGCGTAGAGCCGGGTCAGCAGCAGCGAGAGGGCGACGACGTCACCCGCGTCGAGGCTGCCCCGGATCGCGGCGAGCCCCCCGACGCCGTACACGACGGCGACGGCGAGCGCGGAGACCAGCGTGAGCGCGGTGACGAAGGTGGTCTGCACCATGGCGGTGCGCACGCCGATCTGCGCGACGCGCTCGGCGCGGGCGGCGAACTCCGCGGACTCCTGCTCGGGACGGCCGAACAGCTTGACCAGCGTGGCGCCGGGCGCCGAGAAGCGCTCGGTCATCTGGTTGCCCATCGCGGCGTTGTGGTCGGCCGCCTCGCGCTGGATGCCGGCCAGGCGCCGGCCCATCCGGCGGGCCGGGACCACGAAGACGGGCAGCAGCACGAGCGCCAGCAGGGTGACCTGCCACGAGATGCCGAGCATCACGACGAGGGTCAGGGTCAGGGTGACGAGGTTGCCGACGACGCCCGAGAGCGTCGTGCTGAACGCCCGCTGGGCGCCGATCACGTCGTTGTTGAGCCGGCTGACCAGCGCCCCGGTGCGGGTGCGGCTGAAGAACGCCACCGGCATCCGCTGCACGTGGTCGAAGACCGCCGTCCGCAGGTCGAGGATCAGGCCCTCGCCGATCCGCGACGAGAGCCAGCGGCCGAGCAGCCCGAAGGCGGCGTCCGCGACGGCGAGGCCGGCGATGGCCAGGGCCAGACCGGTCACGAGTCCCTCGCGGTCGCCCTCGACGATCGCGTCGACGACCCGGCCGGCGAGCACGGGCGTGGCGACGGCGAGCGCGGACGTCACGACGCTGAGGACCACGAACCCGATCAGCTTGCGGCGGTGCGGGCGGGCGAAGGTGAGGATCCGCCGGGCGGTCGCCGTGCTGAAACCGCGGTCGACCTCCGGTCCGTGCATCCCCCGGTAGACCTGGTTCCAGGCGATCGACTCCATGCTCATGCAAGAGACGTTAGAACCTCAAGTCGAGTTGAGGACAAGCCGAGGATCCGATCCGGCCGCGAAGAAAAGTCGTGGCGGGTTGTCGTATCGGTCCAGGAGTGTTCGTGGAGAGGATGAGAAGCGCCCCCGAACCGGCCCAGGAGGTCACCATGCGCACCCTGATCTACACCGCCTTCGTCTCCGTCGACGGCGTCGTCCAGGCCCCCGCCCCCGAGCCCGACTACCGCAACGGCGGCTGGACCTTCCAGGGCATCGACTTCCGTGAGGAGGTCTACGAGCTCAAGGGACGCGAGCAGGAGGAGGCCGGTGCCCTGATGCTCGGCCGGGTCAGCTACCAGGCCTTCGCGCCGGTCTGGCCGAAGATGACCGAGGAGTTCCCGAAGTACAACGCGATGCCCAAGTACGTCGTGTCGACCACCCTCAAGGAGGACGACCTCGTCGACAACTGGGGTGAGACGACCATCCTGCGCTCCTTCGACGACGTCGCCGCCCTCAAGGAGACCGACGGTGCCCCGATCTCGATCCACGGCTCCGCCAGCCTCGCCCGCGGCCTCGCCGACGCCGGCCTGCTCGACCGCTACCACCTGCTGGTCTTCCCGTGGGTCCTCGGCGCCGGCAAGCGGATGTGGAGCGAGACCGACAAGGACCGCCAGAAGCTGGAGCTGGTCGAGTCCGAGGCGTACGCCAACGGGGTGCAGAAGCTCTGCTACTCGGTGGTGCGCTGAGCCTGCGGCTCGACTCAGCCGTGCAGGACGCCGTAGGCGATCTGGCCGGCACTCCTGATCGCGCCCGGCACCAGCAGCCACGCAGGGTGGACGTCGTCCAGCAGGCTGCGCGCGAGCCGCAGCCGCTGCCGATCCTTGCGTGTCATCTGGTCACCGAGGTCGAACGGGTCCTCGACCAGCGCACAGAGCAGTGCGAGGTCCCGGTAGTGACGGTCCGGCCCGGGCAGGGCCGTCGCTGCCGCCTTCCCGACGATGGCGGCCAGCAGGGTGGGCCTGGGGATGGTGCCCCGTCGCCCCTCGTGCACGACGGTGATCCGCTCGGTCCGGCCGAGCGCCTGCGTTCCGCCGGGCACCTCGATGGTTCGCCCCGGCGGAGTGGTGGTGAGGTCCGCCCGCTGCCCCAACCCCTCGGGCGCGAGTACGTCGATGACGACCGGCCGCGGCTCGGCGGGCCGGGTGTAGCGGTGGGCGAGTCCGTCGGCGCTGATCCCCTGCAACGCGAATCCCATGCCCTCGAGGCTGGTGACGACATGGGTCAGGGCGCCGGGCACGGCGCGGACGTCGGCGATCACGTCGCCGTCCTGGCTGACCTGGGGAGGGACCTGCCCGTTCTCGATGGCGTGCAGCAGCACCATCTGTCCGCCGATCAGCGCCCACGGGACGTCCAGGCGGTCGCCGAGGTCGAGGAGCGTGTGCCACAGCTCGTCGACCGGCGACGGCAGCACAGGCAGCTCGACCACCAGGGCCATCAGCGGGCCCGTTCGCGGAGCCACGCATCCAGCAGCTCGTCGAGACGAGCCACGCCGGCAGCGACCGCACGAGGCTCGTCCGACTCGAGGAGGTCCGCCGCCAGCACGGCGTCGCTCACGACTCCACCGGATGAGCCTGCGTCGGCGAACGGCCAGACCTCGCGGGGAATCCGGATCCGCAGGTTCGGTTCAGCGCCCTCGCGCAGCGCGAGCGAGCGGGCGAGGTCGGGCCACACCTCGGCGGCGACGTAGAGCTCCGGGACCGGATCGGCGAGATCGACGACGTCGAACCCCCGTCCGACCACCGCAGCGGGCCCGGCCTGCTGGAGGCCGTCGACGCGGCGCAGCCGGTCGATGGCCGCCGGGTGGGCCACGACGTCCAGGACACGGCTCCGTCCCCGGAGCGCCGCCCACCATCCGTCGGGGCCGGGGACCTGGAGGTCGGCGAGATAGCGGCGTACCTGCGACCGCGCGGGGTCCGAGAGCCATGCAGCCCGCCCACCATCGAGGAGGTCGAGCACGGCCCATGCACGCTTCGGCGCGAGGGGACGGCCGGGACGCCGCTCGCTCCGCTCCCGGCGCGCCACCTCCTCGGCCGGGATGAGCCAGGAGTTGCCGAGGCGGCGTCCGCGCAGCTCGCCTGCACGAAGGAGCTGCCGCACCCGCGAGTCGTTGACCCCGAGCCGGCGCGCCGCCTCCGCCACGTTGACCTCCACGACCACCACCTCCTTTCGACAACCATACCGGAATCGGTAGATTTGCCGAAAGGACAACGATTAGGCCGGCTGCCGCTCCAGCAACGCCACGCACTCGACGTGGTGGGTCATCGGGAACAGGTCGAACGCACGCAGCGAGGCCAGCCGGTAGCCGTGCTCGGCGAAGATCGCCACGTCGCGGGCCAACGCACCGGGGTCGCAGGCGACATAGGCGACGGCTCGGGGAGAGCGGGCGACGACCTGCTCCACGACGGCGCGTTTCGCGCCGGCGCGGGGCGGGTCCAGCACCACCAGGTCCGCGGTGTCCCACGCCCCGGGCAGGCCGCCGGCGAGCACCTCGGCGACATCACCCGGCCGGGCCAGCAGGCCCGGGCAGTTCGTCGCCGACAGGGCTGACGCGGCGGGGTCGGCCTCCACGGCCGCGACCCGGCCCTCCGGGCCGACGGCCTCCAGCAGGAAGCGGCTGAAGAGACCGACGCCGGCGTACAGGTCGAGGACCGACTCCCCCGGCTGGGGGCGCAGGGCCTCGAGCACGGCACGGACCAGCGCGGACGGCGCCCCCGGGTGGACCTGCCAGAAGCCACCGTCGGCGACCTCGAAGGCCCGCCCCTCCACGTCGTACGACGGTCCGGCGGGCGCCTCCAGCAGGCACTCGTCGACCTCGACCACCTCGTGCGAGCGGTGCTTGCGCATCCCCCGGCGGCCATCGGCGAGCGGGACGTAGCGCTGGCGGGTGCGCCAGTGCAGGCCGGCCTCGTCGCCGGGCACGGCCTCGACGACCACCTCGACATCGAGCCTGGCGACGCGACGCAGCTGCTCGCGGACGACGTCGGCCTTCAGCCGGCACTGGGCGGCGAGGTCGACGTGCTGGAAGTCGCAGCCGCCGCAGAGCCCCGGGCCGGCGTACGGGCAGGGCGCGGTGACGCGGTCCGGCGACGGAGTGAGGACCTCGACGGCGTCGGCGCGCCAGAAGCGGTCGCCGTCGGTGCCGTCGGTGACCTCCAGGACCACCCGCTCGCCGGGCAGCGCGTGCCGCACGAAGACGACCCGCTCCTCGCCGTCGGCGCCGGCGGGCACGCGGGCGACGAAGTGGCCGCCGTGGGCGACCGGTCCGACCTCAGCCTCGAAGCGGCGCCCGACCGCCGACGCGCCTCGAGCCTTCCGGGCGCGGGGACGTCGGCCGGACTGGCGGCTCACCGGGTGATCTGCCGGTCGCGCTCGTCCTCGACCCGGCCCCGGCGCAGGTCGCCGGGCCGCACCCGGTGCTCCTCGCGCTCCTCGCGCTCGACGGCGAGCTCGGAGGACCGCAGCTGGTAGGGCACCGAGGTGACCATGACGCCCGGCGTGAAGAGCAGGCGGCCCTTGAGCCGCAGGGCGGTCTGGTTGTGGAGCAGCTGCTCCCACCAGCGGCCGACGACGTACTCGGGGATGTAGACCGCGACGACGCCGCGCGGGTTGGCCTGGCGGATCGCCGTGGCGTACTCGACGATCGGCCGGATGATCTCGCGGTACGGCGAGTGGAGCACCTTGAGCGGGATGCCGGTGTTGCGGTCGTCCCACTCCTCCAGCAGCTTGGCCGTCTCCTTGTCGTCGACCGAGACGTAGACGCCCTCCAGCGCGTTCGGCCGGGTCGCCTTCGCGAAGGCGAGCGCGCGCAGGGTCGGCTTGTGCAGCTTGGAGACCAGCACGATCGCGTGCACCCGGGTCGGCAGCGCCTTGTCCGTCTCGTCGGCGGCGAGCTCCTCCGAGACCCGGTCGTAGTGCTTCTTGATCGCCTGCATCAGCAGGAAGAAGAAGCCCATCGCGAGGATCGTGATCCACGCGCCGGCGAGGAACTTGGTGATCAGCACGATCACCAGCACGACGGAGGTCAGGCCGAGCCCGAAGGTGTTGATCGCCCGCGCACGCTGCATGCGGCGTCGCTCACCCGGGTCCTTCTCGGTCGCCAGGTGCCGGCTCCAGTGCCGGATCATGCCGAGCTGGCTGAGGTTGAAGGAGACGAAGACGCCGACGATGTAGAGCTGGATCAGCTTCGTGGTCTGGGCGTCGAACAGGATGATCAGCACGATCGCCATCACGGCGAGGAACACGATGCCGTTGCTGTAGGCGAGCCGGTCGCCGCGCGACCCGAGCGCCCGCGGCGCGAACCCGTCACGGGCGAGGATCGAGCCGAGGACCGGGAAGCCGTTGAAGGCCGTGTTGGCGGCCAGGACGAGGATGATGCCGGTGACCGTGATGACGAAGTAGAAGCCCGGCGAGAAGTCCTGGAAGACGCCGTTGGCGATCTGGGAGATGACCGGGTGCTGCTGGTAGTCGTCGGCGACCGCGTCCCCGCCCGCGGTCCGCAGCTGCTCCAGCTTGTGCGGGTCGACGAACCGGATCGCCATCTGGTTGGCGAGGACGATGATGCTCATCATCATGCTGACCGCGATCAGTCCGAGCAGCAGCAGCGTCGTGGCGGCGTTCTTGCTCTTGGGGCGCTTGAACGCCGGGACGCCGTTCGAGATGGCCTCGACGCCGGTGAGCGCGGCACAGCCCGACGAGAACGCGCGGGCGAGGAGGAAGACCAGGGCGATCTGGTTCAGCGGGCCCTCCCAGCCCTCCTCCGGCCGGATGTGGAGCTCGGCGCTCTCCGCGTCGGGCAGGCTGCCGTTCAGCATGAGCACGAAGCCGTAGGCGCACATGCCGAGGATCGCGACCATGAAGAGGTACGTCGGCACCGCGAAGAAGGAGCCCGACTCGCGCACGCCCCGCAGGTTCATCGCGGTCAGCAGCACCACCGCGATCGTGGCGACGAGGACCTCGTGCCCGATCAGGTCGGGGATCGCGCTCGCGGCGTACTGCGCGGCATTGGAGATCGACACCGCCACCGTGAGCACGTAGTCCACCAGCAGCGCGCTGGCGACGGTGACGCCCGCGGTCCGGCCGAGGTTGACGGTCGCGACCTCGTAGTCGCCGCCGCCCGAGGGATAGGCGTGGACGGTCTGCCGGTACGACGCGACGACCGTGAACATCACCAGCGCGACGGCGAGGCCGATCTTCCAGGACCACGCGTAGGCGCTCGCCCCGGCGATGCCGAGCATGATGAAGACCTCGTCCGGCGCATAGGCCACGGACGAGAGCGCGTCGCTGGCGAACACTGGAAGCGCAATCCGCTTGGGGAGCAGCGTCTCCCCCAGCTGTGCGCTGCGAAGCTTGCGCCCGAGGAGGATCCGCTTCGAGACGTCACCGACACCCACGAGCGACAACGGTAGGGCATCGGGGACCCGCCGCGACGATTCACGGTGCTATAGCGTTCTCGTCGTGCACGTCGTGATCATGGGATGCGGCCGGGTCGGATCGACCTTGGCGCGCAGCCTCGAGGACCGCAACCACACCGTGTCGATCATCGACACCGAGCCCGACGCCTTCCGGCGGCTCGGTCCGGGCTTCAACGGGGACAAGATCCCCGGCATGGGCTTCGACCAGGAGGTCCTGGAGAAGGCCGGCATCCGGCGCGCCGACGCGTTCGCCGCCGTGTCCAGCGGCGACAACTCCAACATCATCGCCGCGCGCGTGGCCCGTGAGACCTTCGGGATCCAGCAGGTCGTCGCCCGGATCTACGACCCCGGCCGCGCCGAGGTCTACCAGCGGCTCGGCATCACCACGGTCGCGACGGTCAAGTGGACGGCCGACCAGGTGCTGCGCCGGATCCTCCCGGCCGGCGCCGAGCCGGACTTCCGCGACCCGTCCGGCACCATCCGGGTCGACCACATCCCCGCCCCCGAGGTGTGGGTGGGCGCGAGCGTGGGCCAGCTGCAGGAGCAGGGCCGCTGCCGGGTCGCGTGGATCGACCGGCTGGGCGAGGGCATGCTGCCCGACCGCGACAGCGTCATCCAGGAGGGCGACATGCTCCACCTGGTGACCCGCGAGCAGATCGCCGATCTCGCCTACGAGGTGCTCGGGCGCGGCCCCGAGCACTCCGACTGACCCGAGCAGACCGAGGAGACCACCCAGATGCGTGTCGCCATCGCCGGAGCCGGCGCCGTGGGTCGCTCGATCGCCCGCGAGCTGATCGAGAACGGCCACGAGGTCCTGCTCATCGACAAGTCCCCCAGCTCGATCCGTCCCGAGCGGGTCCCCGACGCGGAGTGGCTGCTGGCCGACTCCTGCGAGCTCTCGTCCCTCGAGGAGGCCCGGCTCGACAAGTGCGACGTCGTGATCGCCGCGACCGGTGACGACAAGGCCAACCTGGTGACCTCGCTGCTCGCCAAGACCGAGTTCGGCGTGCCGCGGACGGTCGGCCGCGTCAACCACCCCAACAACGAGTGGCTGTTCACCGAGGCGTGGGGCGTCGACGTCAACGTGTCGACCCCGCGCATCATGTCGGCGCTGGTCGAGGAGGCCGTGAGCGTCGGCGACCTCGTGCGGCTGTTCACCTTCCGCAAGGGCAACGCCAACCTGGTCGAGATGGTGCTGCCGGCCGACTCCCCCTACGTCGGCAAGGCGTCCGGCCTGATCCCGCTGCCGGAGAACTGCGCGCTCGTGTCCATCCTGCGCGACGGCCAGGTCTACGTGCCGACCCCGGAGCAGCCGGTCGAGTCGGGCGACGAGCTGCTGTTCGTCGTACCAGCGGAGGCCGAGGACGAGCTCGAGCGCCTGCTCGCACCGGGCTCGCACCCGAGCAAGTAGGGCTCAGGCCGCGTCGGGCTCCGGCTCCAGCGGCGTCGCGTTGCGCGCGAGCAGCCAGATCATCGCCGACCAGGACGCGATCCGCAGGATCCACCCGAGGACCGTGCGCAGCGCGAAGATCAGGGTCACCGCGAGGTCGGCGCTGATCGTCCCGCGATCGCCCATCAGCCAGATCGGCCCCTGGATCAGCACCCCGATCGCGCCCGGCAGCAGCATCACCCAGGTCAGACGGTTGCACAGCTGGACGACCTGCGGGTTGTCGTGCCACCCGACGGGGTCCTCGGCGACGGCGCCGAGCATGAACCCGAGCGCGGGCCAGCCGACGAGGCAGGACCCGCCCAGCACCACCGTGTAGGCGAGGCTGATCAGGATCCCGGGGAGGAAGAAGGCCAGCTTCTTCTCGTCCTCGGTGGCTCCGGAGCTCTCGGCCCACTGGACGAAGACCCACCCGATGCCGATGCCGAAGATCGCGTTGAAGACGTACTGGACCGAGCTGCGCTGGGCCAGGCGCAGCACCAGGGCGACGCCGGCGACGCCGAGGCTGGCGATCAGCGCCCAGCGCAGGTTGTCGGTCGGCAGCCACACGGCCGTGAAGATGAGGCCGGGCACCGCCGCCTCGACCATCCCGCGCCGCCCGCCCAGGGCCGCGGCCAGCTGGTGGCGCACCAGCGCCTCGACGGTGGCGACACCGATCTCCTGGCCGGCGGTGCGGGAGAGGGTGTGCTCGTGGTGGTGCTCGCCGGACTCGTCCACGCCGCTCACAGCAGCTCGTAGCGGGGGTTGTAGAGGATGCGGGTCGCCTCGTGGGTGCCGATCCGCCCGCTGACCTCGATCGCACGCCCCGGGCCGATGCCGGCGATGCGCCGCCGGCCGAGCCAGATCACGGTGACCGTGCCCGTGCCGTCGTACAGCTCCGCCTCCAGGGCCGGTACGCCGCCGCGGGGACGCAGGGTCACCGTGCGCAGGGTGCCGCGCAGCCGCACCGGGGCGCGGTCGGGCGCGTCACCGATGCAGACGACGCCCTCGCGGGTGAACGTCCTGCGCAGGTCGCGGGCGTCGGCCTCGTCGTTGTTCGCCCACTTGCTGATGGTCCGCCGGAGGCGGCTCTTGGTGCCCATGGAGCCCTCTGCTCAGCTCGCGGGGACGGCCTTCGACTGCGCGCCGTCGGGCAGCGACAGCGGGAGCTGCTCGCCCACCGGCATCGCATGCGCGCCGCGGCGCACGGCCAGCTGCTCGATCGCGGCCTCCCACTCCTGGGCGGCCTCCGGCTCGCGGGCCGGCTCCCCCAGGAAGGTGGCCCGCAGCAGCCAGCGCGGGCCGTTGACACCGATCACGCGCGAGGTCTGGGTGCCGGTCTGGCCGTCGGGGCGGGTCATCCGCACCTCGCAGACCAGCTCGGTGCCGAACTTGCCCTCGCGCTCGGTCGCCGTGCCGCCGCGGCGGGCGGCGTCGGCGGCGATCTGCGGACGGATGTCGCTCCAGAGGTCACCGTTGCGGGGCGCCGCGAAGGCGCGCAGCTCGAGGGCGCCGGCGTCGGTCGCCAGCAGCACCGCCCGGACCTCGCCGGACTTCTCGTCCACCTGGACCCGCAGCTCGCGGTCCGGCAGCGGCGCGACCAGCAGCGATCCCAGGTCCAGCCGGGCCAGTCCGTCGTCGGGCAGCTCGTCGACGTCGTAGGGACCGGTGGCCGCCTCGGCGGCCGGACGGGTGGGTGCCTCGTCGGTCGTGTCGTCCACCACGGACTCGTCCGTGGTGACCCCCTTGCGCCGCAACCTCACGTTGCTCTCCTCCTCGGGCTCTGGCGAGCCGATCGTCAGGTTCCTCCGAACCCACCGGTAGAACCGTAGCCGCCGCCCCCACGGACGCTGTCCGGAAGGGTGTCGACCGCCACGAACGCGGCCCGCTCGTAGCGCTGGATCACCAGCTGCGCGATCCGGTCGCCGCGCCGGAGCGCGATCGTCTCGGCCGGGTCGTGGTTGATGAGCAGCACCTTGATCTCTCCACGGTAGCCCGCGTCCACGGTGCCCGGGGTGTTCACGATCGACAACCCGTGGCGCGCGGCCAGGCCGGAGCGCGGATGCACCAGGGCGACGTACCCGTCGGGAAGCGCGATGGCGATCCCGGTCGGCACCAGGGCCCGCTCGCCGGGGGCGAGGGTCACGTCGACGGTGGACACCAGGTCCGCGCCCGCGTCGCCCGGGTGGGCGTAGGCCGGGAGCGGCAGGTCGGGGTCGAGCTGCTGGACGGCGATCTCGAGGTCGGTCGGCACGGGGAGACCCTAGATCACGACGTCTCGGGTGCGGATGGGATCATCCTCCGCGTGACATCGAGTGCACCGGCCTACACCGAGCGCCTGCGCGTCCCGTTGCGCTGGTGGGCCCAGGGCACCATGTTCATCGCGACCTTCTGGCTGGCCATGGTCGTCGCGCTCGACGCCAAGGCGCCGCTGCTGCCGTGGATCATCACCGGCATCCTGCTGGCCCTGCTCGCCCTCTTCCTGCGGTCGTACGGCGACGCGCGGCTCGTCGTGGCCGACGGCTGGTTCCGCGCCGGGCGGGCCCGGATCGAGGTCGTCCACCTCGGCCCGGCCGAGGCGCTGGACGACGACGCCACCCGGCACGTCTCGGGCCCGGGTGCGGACGCCCGGGCGTTCCTCGTGCTGCGGCCCTACCTGAAGCAGTCGGTCAAGGTCGAGATCACCGACCCGGCCGACCCGGCGCCGTACTGGCTGGTGAGCTCGCGGCACCCGCAGGCGCTGGCGGGCGCGATCAACGCGGCACGCGGTACGCAGGAGTAGCGACGACGCGGGCCCGATAGGGTCGGTCCCATGGCAAAGGACAGCTCCAAGGTCTGGTCGGCGTTCTCGCTCGTGTCGGCCCTCGGCTCGGCAGCGGTGGCGAAGAAGGCTCTCGACGGCGGCTGGAAGGCCGCGACCGGCAAGCAGCCCCCGGCCAACCCGGCGGACCCGGACGTCGACTTCTGGGAGGCGGTCGCCTGGGCGGCGGCCAGCGGCACGTTCGTCGCGCTGGCGAAGATGTTCGCCCAGCGGAGGGCGGCGGGCTACTACCTCAAGTCGACCGGTGAGCTGCCGCCGGGGTTGCGCAAGGACGTCTGAGCGACGTCCTGCGCCGACCCGGTCCGGTGGACCGGGTCAGGCGCAGTCGAAGCAGATCATCTTCTTGGAGTCAGCGAGCTGGCTCCGGTGGTGCACGAGGAAGCAGCTCATGCAGGTGAACTCGTCATCCTGCTTGGGCTTCACCTCGACGGCGAGCTCCTCGTGCGAGAGGTCGGCGCCGGGCAGCTCGAACGACTCGGCGGCCTCCGTCTCGTCCTCGTCGACCTTGCCCGAGTTCTTGTCGTGGCGGCGAGCCTTGAGCTCTTCGATGCTCTCCTCGGACTGCTCGTCCTCGTTCTTGCGCGGTGCGTCGTAGTCAGTCGCCATGACGTGTCCTCTCCCCTCAGTGAGCCGCGTCCGGCACGGTCCTGTGTGCGGTACGGCGCGGCAGATTGTGCACCATGGGCGACGGGTTGCGACACCCGGGTTGGTGCGAGTCGCCTGAACAGTTCGAAAAGGCCGGCTATTCCCGCACCAGGCCTGCTGTCCGTACGGCGGACAGGAGCTCCTCGAAGCCGTGATCCGGGCCACACACGACGGCCGTCCGGCCACCCGCTCCGGTGGCCAGCTCGAGGCGCGCGCCGGCCAGCCGGGCGATCAGCCCCGCGGCGGCGTGGTCCCAGAGGTTGACCCCCTCCTCGACGTACCCGTCGAGGGTGCCGGAGGCCACCCGGCACAGGTCGATCGCGCAGGACCCGGAGCGACGGATGTCGCGCACCTCGGGCAGCAGCCGGGCGACCGCGGCCGCCTGGATCGCCCGCATGTCGCTGGAGTAGCTGAACCCCGTGGCGACCAGCCGGTGGGCCAGCGGGGCCGGTCCGCGCACGGCCAGCGGGACGCCGTCGCGGGTCGGCACTCCCCCGCGGCAGCCGGCGTACACCTCCTGCTTGGCGACGTCGGCGACGACGCCGGCGACGACCTCGCCGTCGAGCTCGGCGGCGATGGAGACGGCGTACTCGGGGATGCCGTAGAGAAAGTTCACGGTGCCGTCGATCGGGTCGACGATCCAGCGCACGCCCGAGCTGCCCTCGATGTCGTCGCCCTCCTCGCCGAGGAAGGCGTCGTCCGGCCGGGCGGCGAGGATGCGGGCGCGGATCAGCTCCTCGGACGCCCTGTCGGCGGCGGTGACGACGTCGATGTCACTGGACTTCGTCGCGGCCACCTCGATCGTGCCGGCGGCGTGCCGGCGGACCAGCGCGGCGGCCTCGTCGGCCGTCGCGAGGGCGAGCTGCAGCAGGTCCTCGGGAGACGGCCGGCTCACGCGTCTGCCCGCTCCCCGAGGCAGCAGCCGACCGGGCAGCGGTCGTGGGACGGGCCGCGGACTCCCAGCGCCGGCCGCGCGACGTCCTCGCCCCGCTCGACCGCCGCGCGCTCCTCGACCAGCTCGCGCAGCGCCGTGACGAACGCGGGGTGCACCCCGGCCGAGGCGGCCCGCCGGGCCTCGATGCCGAGCTTCGCGGCCGTCGCGAGCGCCTCGGTGTCGAGGTCGTAGACGACCTCCATGTGGTCGGAGACGAACCCGACGGGCACCAGCACGACCGCGGGCACCCCCTCGGCCGCCAGCTCCTCGAGCCGGTCGTTGACGTCGGGCTCCAGCCACGGCGTGCGCGGGGAGCCGGACCGCGAGCAGTAGACCAGCTCGTGCTCCCGCTCGACCCCGGTCGCCTCCCGGACGGCCGCGGCGACCGTGGCCGCGACGTCGAGGTGCTGGCCGACGTACGCGCTGCCCTCCGCCCGTCGCGCCGGAGGGCCGCTGCTGTCGCTCATCGCAGTCGGGATGGAGTGGGTGACGAAGACCAGGCGGGCCTGGTCGCGCACACCGTCGGGCAGGTCGGCCAGGGCCGCGAGCACGCCGTCGGTGTTGGCGGCGACGAAGCCCGGGTGGTTGAAGTAGGCGCGGACCTTGTCGATGCGGGGTGGCTCGACGTCGCCGGGGAGCGCGGCGAGCGCGTCGTCGATGTTGTCCCAGTACTGCCGGCAGCTCGACCAGGAGGAGTACGCCGACGTGGCGATGCACAGCACGCGCCGCCGGCCGTCCGCGGCCAGCTGCGCGACCGTGTCCGGCAGGTAGGGCTCCCAGTTGCGGTTGCCCCAGTACACCGGCAGGTCGATCCCGGCGGCGGCGAGCTCGGCCTCGAGGGCCGCGATCAGCGCCTTGTTCTGGTCGTTGATCGGCGACTTCCCCCCGAAGAGGAAGTAGTGCTGGCCGACCTCCTCGAGGCGCTCGCGCGGGATCCCGCGGCCGCGGGTGACGTTCTCGAGGAACGGGACCACGTCCTCGGGCTTCTCGGGACCACCGAAGGAGAGCAGGAGCAGGGCGTCGTACGGATCCGGATTCGGCACGGGCCCATCGTAGGGAGCAGGATGACGGCGCAATGTTGCAGACCTATCGCCAGATCTTCACCCCGGCCACCACGCTGTTCAGCCTGACCGGCCTCGTCGCACGCCTCCCGATCTCGATGGTGGGCCTCGGCATCGTGCTGCTGGCCGAGCACGAGACCGGCTCCTACGGCTTCGCCGGCTCGGTGTCGGCGGTCGCGCTGATCGCCAACGCGGTCTTCGCCATCCCGCAGGGCCGGCTCATCGACCGCCTCGGCCAGGGCCGGGTGCTGGCCGTCGTCATCACGGTGTGGGGCGTCGGCCTCGCGCTGGCGATGGGCTCGCTCGAGTGGGACTGGCCGCGCTGGTCGACGTACGTGCTGGCGGCGGTCGCGGGAGCCTCGCTCCCCTCGGTCGGGACCTGCGTGCGGGCCCGGTGGTCCCACACGCTCGCTGACCAGCCCGAGCGGCTGCACACCGCCTTCTCGTTCGAGGCCGTCGCCGACGAGACCGTCTTCCTCGTCGGCCCGATCGCGGTCACGATGCTCGCCACCGGCGTGCACCCGGCCGCCGGCCTGGCCGCCGCGCTGGTCGCGGGCACGGTCGGGACCTATGTCTTCGCCGGGCAGCGCGGCACCGAGCCGCCGGTCCACCCGCGCGAGGCGGCGACCGGTGCCCGGCCCCCGATCCCGTGGGCGGCGATCGCGCCGTTGACGGTCGTCGCCGCCGCCCTCGGCGTGCTCTTCGGCGCCGCGGAGGTGGTCACGGTCGCCTTCGCCGAGGAGGAGGGCCACAAGGCCGCCTCCGGCTTCCTGCTCGCGATCTGGGCGCTCGGCAGCCTGCTCGCCGGCCTCGTCTCGGGCGCGATCTCCTGGCGGCGCGGTCCGCTGGTCCGGCTCCGTTGGGGAGCGCTCGGGATGGTCGTGGCGATGGCGCCGCTGCCCTTCGTCCCGTCGCTGCCGGTCATGGGTGCGGTCCTGCTGGTCGGCGGCCTCGCCATCTCCCCCACCCTGATCGCCGCGATGTCGCTGGCCGAGCAGGTGCTGCCCGCGGCCCGGCTGACCGAGGGCATGGCCTTCATCCAGACCGGGCTGGCGGCCGGCCTCGCCCCCGGCGCCGCCGTCGCCGGCGTCGTCATCGACGCGCACGGCGCCTCGCCGGCGTACGTCGTCTGCGCCGCCGGTGGGCTGCTCGCACTCCTGGGCGCGGTGGCCACCCGGCTCCCGGCTAACCTCCCGGACCATGAGCAGCAGCTGGCGTAACTGGTCCGGGCTGGAGTCGGCGAGCGGCCTGCAGCCGGTCTCCCCCGCCGACGCGGCCGAGGTCGCCGACGTCGTCACCCGCGCCCGCGCCGCCGGCCGGACCGTGAAGGCGGCCGGCACCGGGCACAGCTTCACCGGCATCGCCGCCCCGCAGCACGTCCACCTGCTGCCCGACCGGATGCGCGGGATCGTCGCCGTCGACCGCGACGCGATGACCGTGACGGCCCTCGCCGGAACCCAGCTCAAGGTGTTCAACGCCGAGCTCGAGCAGCTCGGGCTGAGCCTGCACAACATGGGCGACATCGCCGAGCAGACCCTGGCGGGCGCCGTCTCGACCGGCACCCACGGCACGGGCGGGCGGGCCGCCGGGCTCGCCGCGCAGGTGGTCGGCTTCGAGCTGGTCACCGGCGCCGGCGAAGTGCTGCGTGCCTCGACCGCCGAGAACGCCGACCTGCTCGACCTCGGGCGGGTCGGCCTCGGCGCGCTCGGCGTGCTCACCACGCTGACCTTCGCCGTCGAGCCGCTCTTCCTGCTGCGCGCGGAGGAGCAGCCGATGTCGTGGGACGACGCGATGGCGGCCTTCGACGACCTGACCGCGGCGCACGACCACGTCGACATGTACTGGTTCCCGCACTCCGACCGGATGCTCACCAAGCGCAACACCCGGGTCGGCACCGACCTGACGGCCGCGGAGCCGCTCGCCCGCTGGCGGGCGTGGCTCGACGACGACCTCCTGTCCAACACGGTCTTCGGCGCGCAGACGGCGCTGCTCAACCGGGTCCCCCGCGCGATCCCGGCCGCCAACCGGTTCGCCTCGCGCCTGCTCGGCCCGCGCACCTACACCGACGTCGCCCACCGGGTCTTCACGACCGATCGCCGGGTCGTCTTCCGGGAGATGGAGTACGCCGTCCCGCGCGCCGCGGGCCTCGACGCGCTGCGGGAGTGCCGCACCGCCTTCGAGCGCTCCGGCCTCGCCGTGTCCTTCCCGGTCGAGATCCGCGTCGCGCCCGCCGACGACGTCGCGATGTCGACCTCGTTCGGCCGCGACTCCTTCTACCTGGCCTTCCACACCCACCGCGGCGCCGACCACTCCGCCTACTTCGCGCTGATGGAGGCGATCATGCGCGACCACGACGGACGACCGCACTGGGGCAAGCTGCACCACCTCGAGGCCGGCGACCTCGCCGACCGCTACCCCCGCTTCGGCGAGTTCACCGCGCTGCGCGATCGCCTCGACCCCGACCGGGTCCTCACCAACCCCTACCTGGACCGGGTGCTCGGCGCGTGACCCGGGCCGAGTGTCCCTGCGGCTCCGGTCGTGGGTACGACGCGTGCTGCGGCCCGTTCCACCGCGGGGCCGCGACGCCGGCGACCGCCGAGGAGCTGATGCGCTCGCGCTACTCCGCGTTCGTGGCCGGCCTGGCGTCGTACCTGCTGGCGACGTGGCACCCGGCGACCCGCCCGGAGTCCCTCGAACTCGACGACGGGGTGCGGTGGACCGGGCTCGAGGTGCTGGCGGCCGCGGACGGCGGGCCGGACGACCGGCGCGGGACGGTCGAGTTCCGGGCGTCCTTCGTCGAGGACGGCCGGGAGCGCACCCTGCACGAGGTGAGCCGGTTCCGGCGCGACGGCGAGGGCTGGCAGTACGTGCGTGGGAGGGCGACGTGGAGCTGACCGCCGCGCTCGGCCCCGAGCCGGGCAAATTGTCGACAGATCGCCCACACGCCGCGCGGCCAGCCGGATCCGGACCGGCCGCGGGCGTAGGCTCGGCGGAACCGGAGCAGGCAGCACACCACCGAGGACGACGAGTGACCGAGCAGGACGACGCGGGTGCGGCGGACGACGCCGCGAAGCCCGGCGCCGCGCCGCTCACCCTCACCGGTGCGACCCCGGACCGCCGCCGCCTGCTCCTGGTGGACGACCAGGGCGCCGAGTTCACCCTCGACATCACGCCCGACCTGCGTGCCGCCGTGCGCAGCGAGACCACCCGTGTCGGCCCGTTGGAGACCAAGATGAGCAGCAGCATCCGTCCGCGCGAGATCCAGACCCGCATCCGGGCCGGCGAGTCCGCCGAGGCCGTGGCCGAGGCCGCCGGGACCACCGTGGACGCGATCATGCCCTATGTCGCGCCCGTCCTCGCCGAGCGCGAGCACGTGGCCGAGCGCGCCCTCAAGGCCTCCCTGCGCCGTGCTCCGGGCGAGGGTCCGGCGTCGCCGACCCAGGCGCGCGTGCTCGGCGACGCGGTCGCCGCCCACCTCCGCAGCGTCGGCGCCGACCCCGCCGTCGACGTCGTGTGGGACGCCTACCGGCGCGAGACCGGGCGCTGGGTGCTGACCGGCACCTATCTCTCGGCCGGGCGCAACGGCACCGCCCGGTTCACCTACGACGCCCCGGGCAACTACGCGCTCTCCGACAACGACGACGCGCGCTGGCTGGTCGGCGACGTGCTGCCCGAGCCGGTCGCGCCCGCCCGCGACGACCTGCAGCAGGCCCGCGAGCGCCGGCTCGCCGCCGTGCCCGCCGAGGAGCTGCCGCTGGGCGGCGAGGCCGTCGACGACGAGCTGCCGCTCGGCGCGCCGGCCGGCCCGTCGCTGGAGTCGGGCTACGAGGCAGCGGCGTACGACGTCGACCAGGCGCTCGACCTCGCGGTGCCCGAGGCCCCCGAGGCGCACGACGAGCCGATCCGGGCGACGGCCGACGAGCCGGCCGCCGAGGCCGCCCGCGCAGCCGACGCCGAGCGGGCCAAGCACCGCCGGCCGGTGCAGAAGAAGCGCGGTCGGGCGTCCGTCCCGAGCTGGGACGAGATCATGTTCGGCGGCGGCGACCAGTGACGTCGGTCGGGCCGGGTCGAGCGTCGACCAGCGGCTCGACCACCCCTCGGACCAACAAGTAACTGACCAGTACGCGCCTGCCCAAAAGCGCGTAGCGTTCGTCACATGGCCTACTTCGTCACCGGCGCCACCGGCTTCATCGGGCGCTTCCTCATCGCCGAGCTCATCGACCACCGCGAGGGTCCGATCCACGTCCTGTGCCGCGCGTCCTCGCTCGGCCGGATGGAGGCGCTGATCCGCCAGTGGGGCTCGGACCGGGTCCAGCCGGTCGTCGGCGACCTGGGCCAGCCCGGACTGGGCGTGGACCCGGAGTGGGTCGCGGAGCACGCCGGGTCGATCGACCACTTCTTCCACCTGGCCGCGATCTACGACATCACCGCCGACGACGCGACCAACGACGCGATGAACATCGACGGCACCCGCAACGCGCTCGCGCTGGCGGAGGCGCTGGACGCCGGCTGCTTCCACCAGGTCTCGTCCGTCGCGGCGGCCGGTGACTACCACGGCCGGTTCGACGAGACGATGTTCGAGGAGGGCCAGCCGCTCCCGTCGCCGTACCACCGCACGAAGTACGAGTCGGAGAAGATCGTCCGCGACGAGTCGGTCGTCCCGTGGCGCGTCTACCGCCCGGCGATCGTGGTGGGCCACTCCGAGACCGGCGCCATGGACAAGATCGACGGTCCCTACTACCTCTTCCCGCTGATCAAGCGGCTGCGCGACAACCTGCCGTCGTGGCTGCCGCTCGTCGGCGTCGACCTGGGCGACACCAACGTGGTGCCGGTCGACTACGTCGCCAAGGCGATGGACCACCTCGGCCACCTGCCCGACCGCGACGGCGAGGCCTTCCACCTGGTCAACCCGGAGCCGCAGCCGGTCGTCGACATGGTCAACGCCTTCTGTGCCGCCGCCGGTGCGCCCCGGTTCGCGACGCCGGTGAGCCGCAACGTGACGGCCGGCCCGCTGTCGCTGGTCCCGCGCTCGCTGCGGCCGCTGAACCTGATGACGGCCGTGATCCGCACCGCACCGGCGCAGCTGCTCCTCGACCAGACCCTCGGCCGCCTCGGGCTGCCCGCCGAGGCGCTCGCGCACACGTCCTTCCCGTCGGTCTTCGACTCGCGGATCACGGAGAAGGCGCTCGCCGGCTCCGGGATCTCCGTGCCGCCGCTGGAGACCTACGTCCGGACCCTGTGGTCCTACTGGGAGGAGAACCTCGACGACACCGTCGGGCGCGACCCCAAGGCGCGCGCCGCGCTCAAGGACAAGACCGTCGTGATCACGGGTGCCTCCTCGGGCATCGGCAAGGTGGTGGCCCTCAAGGTCGCCCAGGCCGGCGGCATCCCCGTCCTCGTCGCGCGCGGCAAGGAGAAGCTCGAGGAGACCAAGGCGGTCATCGAGGGGCGCGGCGGGCAGGCCTACGTGTTCCCGTGCGACCTCTCCGACCTCGAGGCGATCGACCGGCTCTGCGAGCAGCTCGTCGCCGAGCTGCCCAGCGTCGACTACGTGATCAACAACGCCGGCCGCTCGATCCGCCGCTCGCTCAAGCTGTCGCAGGACCGCTTCCACGACTTCGAGCGCACCATGCAGCTCAACTACTTCGGCGCGATCCGCCTGGTGATGGGCCTGATGCCGCAGCTGCACGCGCAGCGCTCCGGCCACATCGTCAACATCTCCTCGATCGGCGTGCAGACCAACCCGCCGCGCTTCTCCGCCTACGTCGCCTCCAAGGCGGCGCTCGACGCGTGGAGCAACGTGGTCTCCTCCGAGGTCGTGGGCCACGGCATCACCTTCACCAACGTGCACATGCCGCTGGTGCGGACGCCGATGATCGCGCCCACGAAGATCTACGACAAGTTCCCCACGATCTCGCCCGCGCAGGCCGCCGACACGGTCATCAAGGCGCTCGTGGACAAGCCGCACGAGATCAACACGGCCCTCGGTACGGCGGGCGAGCTGGCCCACACGATCGCGCCGCGGGCCGCGTTCCGGGTGCTCAACCTGGCCTACCAGGTGTTCCCCGACTCCGCCGCGGCGAAGGGCCAGAAGCCGGCCTCGCAGGCTGCGGCCGCCGCCGAGGAGGCGCCGGCCGAGAACCGCCGGGAGACCGAGCAGATGCTGCTCGCCCAGCTCTTCCGCGGCGTGCACTGGTAGGTCGGCGCCAGGGCGCCCAGCCGGACCGTCAGCCCGTCTCCACCGGGCGGGCCGGGTCGGCGACCCACTCGCTCCAGCTGCCCGGGTAGAGCGCCGCCGCCACCCCGGCGACCTCGAGCGCGAGGACGTCGTGGGCGGCGGTGACGCCGGACCCGCAGTAGACCGCGACGTCGGCTGCGGGGACGGCGCCGACCGCCGCGTAGGCGTCCGCCAGCCCGGCGGCCGGCAGGAACCGGCCGTCCGGGCCGAGGTTGCGAGCCGTGGGGACGTTGACCGCGCCCGGGATGTGGCCCGCCACCGGGTCGATCGGCTCGACCTCGCCGCGGAAGCGCTCGGGCGCCCGCGCGTCGATCACGACCTGCGTCGCGGCGACCGTCGTGGCGTCGACGGCCGGCATCGCGCCGGGTCGTGCCGTGAAGTCCCCGGGCGCCGGCGCCGGGGCGGGCGCGCCCTGCTCGACCGGCAGGCCGGCCGCCTGCCAGGCCGCCCAGCTGCCGTCGAGGACGCGGACGTCGCGGTGCCCGTGGAAGCGCAGCAGCCACCAGCAGCGGGCGGCCGCGTGGCCCGACCAGTCGTCGTAGACGACGACCGGACCGTCGTCGCGCACGCCGGCGGCGCGCATGGCCCGGACGAACGCCTCCTCGTCCGGCAGGGGGTGCCGGCCCCGCGGCCCGGGTGGCGCCGCGAGCGCGGTGTCCAGGTCGACGAACACGGCTCCGGGGACGTGGCCGGCGGCGTACTCGTCGGGGCCGGGCGGGCCGCCCATCCGGTAGCGCACGTCGAGGACCGTGACCTCCCCGAGTCGTGCGGCCAGCTCGTCGACACCGATGAGGGGCGAGGTCATGACCGCAACCTATCCGGCCGGCCGGACCGAGGCTGTGGAGGACGTCCGCACGACGCGGGCGGATCGGGCAGGCTCACCCGCATGGCGACCGGTCCCGGCATCCAGGAGCCGCTCCCCTCCCTGCTCCGGCGGGTGCTGCGGGGAGCGGTCCGCGACCACGCCCTCGCCGAGCGCCGCCGGACCCATCCCGCCGTGCTCCACGTCGGCATCCCGCGCGGCGAGGTCCGCCGGCTCGAGCTGGGGCCCGACGACCGCTTCGACCTCGCCCTGCGGACCGAGGTCGTGGAGACGATGGCGCGCCACCACCTCGCGGAGGGCAGGGTGCCGCTGGTGTGGCTGACCCGGATGCCGGACGGGCACGACGAGGAGGACCTGGCGTGGGCGGCTGCCGTCACCGCCGCGTCGGGCGAGCTCGGGGTGCGCCTCGACCTCGTCGTCATCACCCGGCGCTCGTGGCGCGACCCCCGCTCCGGCGCCGGGCAGGTGTGGGCACGGGTCCGGCCCGATCCCCAGGCCTGATCGGGTCCGACCGGGGCCGTTACCAGGTGTGGACCGGCTGGTTGTCGTGCATCCGGGCGCGGTAGTCGCCGAGCACGGCGCGCAGGGCGTCGTACCGGTCCTCGTCGCGACGCTGCTGCATCTGCCGCGCGAACCAGTCCGCACCGTTGGTGCCGGCCAGGCAGCGCTGCTCGATGAGGTCGAGATAGCGGTGGGCCTCCTCGGCGCTGACGCCCCACGCGGCCAGGCCCTCGTGGGCGAGCGGCAGCAGCCGACGCAGGACCAGCTCGGTGGCCCGCACCCGGCCGACGCCGGGCCAGTAGACCTCGGCGTCGATGCCGTGCTCGGCCGCGGTGTGGAAGTTCTCCTCCGCTGCGCTGAAGGACATCTGCGACCACAGCGGCCGCTCGTTCTCGGCGAGCGCCCGGACCAGGCCGAAGTAGAAGGCGGCGTTGGCCACCGTGTCGACCACCGTCGGCCCCGCGGCGAGGATCCGGTTCTCGACGCGCAGGTGCGGCAGCCCGCCGCTGATGTCGTAGACCGGCCGGTTCCAGCGGTAGATCGTGCCGTTGTGGAGGCGCAGCTCGGAGAGGTTCGGCGTCCCGCCGGCCTCCAGGACCGTCAGCGGGTCCTCCTCGTCGATCACCGGGAGCAGCGCCGGGAAGTAGCGGACGTTCTCCTCGAACAGGTCGAACACCGACGTGATCCACCGCTCGCCGAACCACACCCGCGGGCGCACCCCCTGCGCCTTGAGCTCCTCGGCGCGGGTGTCGGTCGCCTGCTCGAACAACGGGATCCGCGTCTCCGCCCACAGGTGCTTGCCGAGGAGGTACGGCGCATTGGCGCCGACCGCGATCTGCACGCCGGCGATGGCCTGGGAGGCGTTCCAGTACGACGCGAAACGCTCCGGGCTCACCTGGACGTGGAACTGCGTGCTGGTGCACGCCGCCTCCGGCATGATCGTGTCGACGGTGGTCTGCAGCCGCTCGACGCCGTGGATGTCGATCATGATGTCCTCGCCGCGCGCACCGAGGATCTGCTCGCTGAGCAGCCGGTAGCGCGGGTTGGCGCTGATCGCCTCGGCCGTGAGGTGCTCCGGCGCGAGCGTCGGCAGGATGCCGATCATGACCTGGTGGGCACCGATCGCCGCGGCCCGCTCCTCGGCCGCGTTGAGGCTGGTGCGCAGCCGCTCCTCGCAGGCTGTCAGGCCACCGTCGGCGAGCGGGCCCGGCGGGAGGTTGAGCTCGATGTTGAACTGGCCGAGCTCGGTCTGGAAGCCGGGGTCGGCGATCGCGTCGAGCACCTCGTCGTTGCGCAGGGCGGGGTCGCCCGCCTCGTCGACGAGGTTGAGCTCGACCTCGATGCCGGTCCACGGGTCGTCGGTGTCGAAGGCGGACTCGCGCAGCATCCGCTCGAACACGTCGAGGCAGCGCCGGACCTTCTCCCGGTAGCGGGTCCGGTCGGCAGGTGTGAACTCCTGTGCGGCGACGTCATCACCCATGCACCGACACTAGCGGGGGTCCCCCGCCGCCGGCGGGAGCCCGGACGCCCAGTCGACGGTGCCGGTCCACGCGTCCGGTGGCACCGCCTCCTCCAGCAGGGTCGCGAGGAAGTCGGCCAGCCGGCAGTCGGGGTCGGCCCGGCGGCACCGGTCGACCGCCGCCCAGGCCAGGGCGCCGTCGCCGGCCTGCCACGCGGCCAGCCCGAGCAGGACGCCGGGCGCCGCGGCCAGGTCGTCGGGCGTCCGGCGCAGGACCTCCGTCCAGAGCCACACGTGGCGGGGCGCCGTCGCGCGGTCGAGCGCCGACCAGGCCGCGTCACGGATCCGGGGCACCTGCAGCGCCCAGAGCAACCGGGCGAGGCGCCTCGCTCCCGGCAGCTCGCCGGTCTCGGTGGCCAGCCGCACGGTGGCCTCCACCCAGTTGCCGTGGCGCCGGACCGCCCGGGCACCGAGCGGTGGGTCCGTGTCCTCCCACCCGCCCTCGTGGAGCTGCTCGAGGACCGGCGCCGCCAGGGCCGGCTCCGTCTCGAGGGAGGCGACCATGTCGGCGCGGGTCCGGTGGGCGATCCGGCCCTCCACGAGGGCCTGCACGACGAACGGGTGCGCCGTCACGTCGTACGACGTCCGCGGCCCGAGCGCGCCGTCCGCACCGACCACGGAGTAGTCGGCGCCGTCGGCCACGATCGCGACCACCACCCCGATCCCGCGGGCCCGGCAGCCCTCACGCAGCGCGGCGTGGACGAGGCCGGCCCGGCCCGGGTCGTCGGTGAAGTACAGCAGCACCACGGCCTGCACGCCGTGGCGCTCGGCAGGGCCGAGCAGGCACTCCTCCACCTCGAGGAGCCCGCACGCGTCGAGCTCGTCGGCCGGCGGCAGCGGCAGCCGGGCGTGGAAGGGGCGCAGCGCCCCGAAGGTCATCATCACGACGGAGTCGTCGGGCCAGAACCCGAGGACCACCGGCGCCATGGCCAGGAGGTCCTCGGGGCTGCGGGCGGTCAGGTGCAGGGGTGCGTCGGGTGTGGTCGTCATGACCGGAAACCTCGCCGGCAGGCCCGACACGCACGCCGGTCCGCGCGGCCGCCTGTGCAGGGCACCCTCGCGGCGGTGCCCTGGGGAGGGTCAGGGGACGGTTCTGGGGGTGGAGCCGACTAGCGTTGCGCCGTGCGCGACCGGGCCTCGATCCTCCACCTCGACCTGGACGCGTTCTTCGCGGCCGTCGAGCAGCGGGACAAGCCCTCCCTGCGCGGCAAGCCGGTCGTCGTCGGCGGCACCGGCGGCCGCGGCGTGGTCTCGACCGCGTCCTACGAGGCGCGGAGGTTCGGCGTCCGCTCGGCGATGTCCACGCGGGAGGCGCGCGCCCGGTGCCCGCACGCGGCCTACCTGTCCGGCCGCTTCGAGGCCTACCGGTCGACCAGCGCGGCGGTCATGGGACTGCTCCGCTCGGTCTCGCCTCTGGTCGAGCCGCTGTCGCTCGACGAGGCCTTCGTCGACCTCGAGCAGGCCGACCTGCCCGACCTGGAGGTGGCGACCGTGACGGCGTTCGCGGAGGACCTCCGGACGAAGGTCCGCGAGGTGACCGGCGGGCTGACCGCCTCGGTGGGGATCGCCAGCTCGAAGTTCCTGGCGAAGATCGCCAGCGACCTGCGCAAGCCCGACGGCCTGGTCGTCGTCGAGCCCGGGACCGAGGTCGCGCTGCTGCACCCCATGCACGTGTCGGTGATCCCGGGCGTCGGACCCGCGACGGTCGAGCGGCTCAAGCGGGCCGGCATCCACACGGTCCGGGAGCTGGCGCAGGTCGAGGAGGACGAGCTGGTGCGACAGGTGGGCCGGTCGCTGGGCCACGGGCTGCACCAGCTGGCGCGCGCCGAGGACGACCGCGCCGTCGTACCGGACCGGGAGACGAAGTCGGTCAGCGTCGAGGGCACCTACGAGCACGACCTCACCGACCGGCGGCAGATGGAGGCGATCGTCGTCCGTCAGGCCGGCGAGGTCGCTCGACGGATGCGGGCGAGCGGGCTGTCCGGGCGGACCGTGTCGCTCAAGGTGCGGATGTACGACTTCACGACGCTGAGCCGCTCGGCCACGCTCCCGGCGCCGACCGAGGACGCCGCGACCATCGCCCGGCTGGCCCGCACCCTGCTCGCGGACCTCGACACCTCCGGCGGCGTCCGCCTGCTCGGCGTCGGGGTCTCCGGCCTCGCGGACTGGGTGCAGGAGGACCTCTTCGCCGCCCTCGACGAGGACGAGGGAGCGGAGGAGGAGCCGACCGCCGCGCCGCCGGCCGAGCAGCCCGAGGAGGCCGGCGCGCGTCCTCGCGGCGCGACCTGGGCGCCGGGGATGGACGTGGTCCACGACGAGCACGGCCGGGGCTGGGTCTGGGGCTCCGGCCGCGGCGTGGTCACCGTCCGCTTCGAGACCGCCGAGACCCCGCCTGGTCCGGTGCGCTCCTTCCCGGCGGACGACCCCGCCCTCCACCGTTGGCACCCGCCCGCCCCGCAGGACGACGGGCAACCAGCGGAGCAGTAGCGTTCGGCGCATGTCCGATGCACCGTCCGCACCGTCCGTCCCGCCCCGTGCCGACCAGCGCCCCGTCACCACGACGCTGCACGGCCACACCCGCACCGACGAGTACGAGTGGCTGCGGGCGAAGGACGACCCCGAGGTGATCGCCTACCTCGAGGCCGAGAACGCCTGGACCCAGGCGCGCACGGCCCACCTCGCCGACCTCCGCGGCCGGATCTTCGACGAGATCAAGGCCCGCACCCTCGAGACCGACCTCTCCGTGCCGACCCGCGTGCGCGGGTACTGGTACTACGGGCGCTCCTTCGAGGGCCGCCAGTACGGCGCCACGTGCCGCGTCCCGGTGACCGACCCGGACGACTGGACTCCCCCGCAGCCTGCGGCCGACGCGAGGCCGGACCAGCCCGCGCTGCCCGGCGAGGAGACGCTGCTCGACCTCGACGAGCTGGCCGAGGGCCACGAGTTCTTCTCCCTCGGCGGCTCCTCGGTGAGCCCCGACGACCGGCTGCTCGCCTACGCGACCGACGTCGTCGGCGACGAGCGCTACACCGTCCGCGTGCTCGACCTCGCGACCCGCGAGCTGCACGAGGACGTGCTCACCGACGTGATGGGCGGCGTCACCTGGGGCGCGGCGCCGGAGTCCGGCGCGGCCGACCACTTCTACTACACGACCGTCGACGAGGCCTGGCGTCCCGACAAGGTCTGGCGGCACCGGCTCGGCACCGCCCAGGCCGACGACGAGCTGGTCTTCCACGAGCCCGATGGCCGCTACTTCGTCGGGGTCGGCCGCACCCGCAGCCGCCGCTACGTCGTGGTCGCGGCGAGCTCGAAGACCACCTCCGAGTTCCACGTCCTCGACGCCACCGACCCGCACGCGCAGCCGCAGCTGTTCGCCGCTCGCACCGACGGCGTCGAGTACTCGCTGGAGCACGCGGTCATCGGCGGCCAGGACCACTTCCTCGTGCTGCACAACGCGAACGGCCCCGAGTTCGAGCTCGGCCTCGCCCCCGCCGTCCCCACCCCGGCCTCCGGATGGGTGCCACTCCTCCCCCACGATCCCGCCGTCCGGCTCGAGGACGTCGACGCCTTCGCCGACCACCTCGTGGTGCAGCAGCGCAGCAACGGCAGCAGCCAGGTCCGGGTGCTCACCCTCTCCGACGATCCCGCGGCGCCGATCGCCGCGGACCGGTTCGTGGAGTTCCCCGGCGAGCTCGCGACCGTCGGCGCCGGCAACAACCCGGCGTGGGAGCAGCCGACCATCCGGGTCGGCATGGGCAGCCTCGCCCGCCCGTCGGCGGTCTACGACCACGACCTGCGCACCGGCGAGCTCGTGCTGCGCAAGCAGGCCCCGGTCCTCGGCGGCTACGACCCCGACGACTACGAGGAGCACCGCCTCTGGGCGCCGTCCACCGGCGGCGTCGAGGTCCCGATCTCGCTGGTCGTGCGCAAGGGCGTGCGCGGCGAGTCGGGCACCGAACCGGTGCCCGTCCACCTCTACGGCTACGGCGCCTACGAGGCCTCGATGGACCCCTACTTCTCCGTCGCCCGGCTCTCGACCCTGGACCGGGGCGCCGCCTTCGCCATCGCGCACATCCGCGGCGGCGGAGAGATGGGCCGCCGCTGGTACGACGACGGCAAGCTCGAGCACAAGCAGCACACCTTCGACGACTTCATCGCGGCCGCGCGCCACCTCGTCGAGACCGGCTGGACCACGCCCGAGCGCATCGTCGGCGAGGGCGCCAGCGCCGGCGGCCTGCTCATCGGGGCCGTCGCCAACCAGGCGCCGGAGGCGTTCGGCGGGTTCGTCGCCGGCGTACCGTTCGTCGACACCCTCACCACGATGCTCGACGCCACGCTCCCCCTGACCGTCCCCGAGTACGACGAGTGGGGCAACCCGTCCGCCGACCCGGTGGCCTACGAGCGGATCGCCGGCTACGCCCCCTACGAGAACGTCGCCGACCTCCCCTACCCGCCGATCCTGGCCGAGACGTCGCTCAACGACACCCGGGTCCTCTACGTCGAGCCCGCCAAGTGGGTCGCCCGCCTGCGCGACCGGGCGCCGCACGCGGACGTGCTGCTGCGCACCGAGATGGCGGCGGGGCACGGCGGGGTGTCCGGGCGCTACCGCGCCTGGGAGGACCGTGCGTTCAGCCTGGCGTGGATCCTCGACCGGCTCGGCCTGGCCGACGCAGAGATCCTTTCTTGAGAACTGCCTGAGATTCCCCTTTTCGGGCAACTAACGGGGACTGCCGGACGTCATTGCGGATAGAGCAACACCAAGACCCGGGAATCCGGGACCGACCCCTGGTGTTGGAACACCCGTACGGATGTCCGACATCCGTGCTGAAGGAGGGACGCAATGGCCACGGCAACTGCGAACAGGACGCGCAACACCGGTCGGGAGATCGAGGGACGCGACAGCGTCGGCCTCTACCTCGACGAGATCGCGCGGACCCCCCTGCTGGACGCAGCCCGCGAGGTCGAGCTCGCCAAGACCATCGAGGCCGGCCTGCTGGCCGAGCACCTCCTCGCCGAGGGTCGGGTGGGTCGCAAGAAGGGCGGCGCCCCGAAGCAGGCGACCCGCGAGGAGCTCGAGTGGATCGCCGAGGAGGGCCGCAAGGCCGTCACGGAGTTCATCAACGCCAACCTGCGGCTGGTCGTGTCGATCGCCCGCAAGTACGGCCGGGCCCAGATGCCCATGCTGGACCTGATCCAGGAGGGCAACACCGGCCTGATCCGCGCGGTCGAGAAGTTCGACTACGCGAAGGGCTACAAGTTCTCCACCTACGCCACGTGGTGGGTGCGCCAGGCCATCACGCGCGGCATCGCGCAGCAGGCCCGCGTCGTGCGCCTGCCCGTGCACGTCGTCGAGGAGCTCAACCAGGTCGGCGGCGCGCGTCGTACCCTCGAGCGCCAGCTGGGCCGTGACCCGGAGCCGGAGGAGATCGCCGCCGAGCTCGGCATCGAGGTGGAGCGGGTGCTCGACCTGATGGCCTGGGGCCGCGAGCACGTCAGCCTCGACACCCCGGTCGACGAGGACGGCGACACCTCGCTCGGCGACCTCATGGCGCAGGAGACCGCGCCCGGCCCGGACCTGACCGTGCTCGACGTGGAGGCCCGCGACCGGCTCAACAGCCTGGTCGACCAGCTCGACCCGCGCGCGGCCGACATCATCCGCTCGCGCTACGGCCTCACCGACGGCCGCCAGCACAAGCTCGCCGACATCGGCGTCAAGCACGGCATCTCGGCCGAGCGGGTGCGCCAGCTCGAGCGGGAGGCGCTGCAGAAGCTGCGCCGCCTCGGCGACCCGGACCTGGCCTCCGGCTCGGCCGCCTGATCAGACCGCCGCGTTCCGCAGCTCCGCGAAGACCTCCGTCACCTGGTGGCGGAGGTCTTCGCGCGTCCCGGTGTTGTCGATGACGTACGTCGCCACGGCGCGCCGCTGCTCCCGGGTCGCCTGGGCGGCGATCCGGGCGCGGGCGTCCTCCTCGCTCATGCCCCGGTCGCGCGCCATCCGCTCGACCTGCACCTCGTCGGGCACGTCGACGACGACCACGGCGTCGAACTCCTCGGCACGGCCCGACTCCACGAGCAGCGGGATGTCGTGGACGACGATCCCGCCGACCGGTGCGCTCGCCTCCAGGGCGGCGTACAGCTCGAAGACCCGGGGGTGCACGATCGCCTCGAGCTTGCGGCGCAGGGGCTCGTCGTTGAAGACGATGCCGCCCATCTTCGGCCGGTCGAGGTGGCCGTCCTCGGTGAGGATGTCGGGGCCGAACGCCTCGACCACCTCGGCGAGGCCGGGCGTTCCCTTGGCGACGACCTCACGGGCGAGCTGGTCGGCGTCGATGACGACCGCGCCGAGCTCGCGCAGGATCGAGGAGACGGTGCTCTTGCCGGAGGCGATGCCCCCGGTCAGGCCGACCCTCACCGGCGGCCGCGGCCGAGCAGGCCGCCCAGCAGGTCGCCGAGGATGTCGCCCGCGGAGCCGCCCTTGTCGGCGGAGCCACCGCCGAGGCTGCCCTTGAGGATCTCCTGCAGCACGGTGGCCCCGATGCCGCCCGCCTTCCCGCCGAGCTTTCCGGTGAGCTTGCCGGCGAGGTAGGACAGCACGATCGGGGCGAGGATCGAGAGCAGCTTGCGGGTCAGGTCGGGCGAGAGGCCGGCGGCCTGCTGCGTGCCGGCGAGCTGGTCGACGACCGCGTCGGCGTTGTCGCCGAAGACGTGGCCGACGATCTTCGCGCCGTCGGCGGTGTCGACCCGGCCGAGGTCGGCGGTCCCCTGCAGGGGCGCGTGCTGACCGAGCGCCTCACCGATGGAGGCGGCGCCGGCCTCGTCGTCGGCGTTCGCGGCCAGTCCGTGCAGCAGGGCGGGCAGGGCCTGGGCCGAGGCCGCGCGGGCCTGGTCGGGCGTGACGCCCAGCTCGTCGGCGATCTGGTCGAACGGGAGCTGGCCGAGGAGGTCGTCGACGTCGGACATGGCGCGCCTTTCGGAGGTGGTGCCTGCGATGATGCCGCTCGATGAACGACGTCGTCACCCTAGCCGCCGGCGACCGGGTCGCCCTGCTGGTGCCCGGCTCCCACGCGTACGTCGACGCGGTGCACCGCCTGCTCACCGCCGGCGTGTTCCCGATCCCCCTCGACCCGCGGCTCACCGAGACCGAGCGGACCCGGGTCCTGGCCGGCCTCGACCCCACCGTGGTCGTGACGTCGGAGGCCCAGCTGACCGACCTGCTCGCCGTACTCCCGCCGCCGGGGCTGCCGCTGGGCCGGCCGATGCACTGCACGAGCGGCACCACCGGGGTCCCGAAGGGTGTCTTCTCGGGGCTGCTGTCGCCGGCGGACGCCGAGGCACTGTGGGCCGAGGAGCGTGAGTTGTGGGGCTTCGGTCCCGACGACGTCAACCTCGTGCTGAGCCCGCTCTACCACTCCGCTCCCCTGCGCTTCGCGCTCGGCACCCGGCTCGCCGGCGGCCGGGTCGTCATCCCCGGACCCTTCGAGCCGGCGGCGGTGACGGAGGCGATCGAGCGGGAGCGGCCGACCACGATGTTCTGCGTCCCGACGCACCTGCAGCGGCTGATCAGCCACTGGGAGGCCGTCGGTGTCCCGGACCTGTCGTCCTTCCGGCTCGTGGCGCACGCCGGCGCCCCGTGCCCGACCGACGTGAAGCGGCGGATCGTCGAGCTCTTCCCGGCCGGCTCGACGTGGGAGTTCTACGGCTCGACCGAGGGCCAGTTCACGGCCTGCCGCAGCGAGGAGTGGCTCGAGCGGCCGGGCACCGTCGGGCGCGCCCGTCCCGGCCGCACGATGACGGTCGATCCCGACGGAACGCTGTGGTGCGTGGTCCCCGGCTTCGCCCGGTTCACCTACTACGGCGCGCCGGACAAGACCGCCGAGGCGTGGCGCGAGACTCCCGACGGTCCGGCGTTCACCGTCGGCGACCTCGGCCGGATCGACGACGACGGCTACGTCTTCCTCGACGGCCGCCGGGTCGACCTGGTCATCAGCGGCGGCGTCAACGTCTACCCGACCGAGGTCGAGCAGGTCCTCGAGGAGTGCCCCGGCGTCACCGAGGTCGCCGTGTACGGCGTCCCGGACCCCGCCTGGGGCCAGCGGGTCTGCGCCGCGGTGGTCGGCACGGCGAGCGAGGCGGAGCTGGCGGCGTACGCACGCGAGCACCTGGCCCCGCCGAAGCGGCCGAAGACGTGGCAGTTCCTGGACGCGCTGCCGCGGACGCTGACGGGGAAGGTGCTGCGACGCGAACTGGGCGAGCGGTGACCACCTGCCTGTGATGATCGGGCGCATGATGACCAAGGAGGAGTACCTCGCCCGCGCCGCCGCCCAGGACGACTGGTCGCCGGGCTGGGACGCGATCGACGAGGCCTTCGCCGCCCTCTACCCGGGCGTCGAGCCGGCGCACCTCGCGACGCTGATGCCGGTCCGCGCGATGTTCGGCGGGCCTGAGCACCTCGACGGGGTCAGCTTCTTCCCGAGCCCGGGCGGCTACCAGCACCTGGTCACCTACGGCATCTCGAATCTGTACGTCGACGAGGAGTCCTTCGGCGCCGAGCACAGCGGCTGGGGCTACGAGCTGACCATCAAGCTGCGCGCCGACGACCCGGACGACTGCCACTGGGCAGCCGGCTCGCTCGGCGCGCTCGCGCGCTACACAGCGACGTCGAGGCGCTGGTTCGAGCCGTGGCAGTTCGTCGGCGGCGGCGCGAACCCGCTGCGGGTGGGCAGCGACACGCAGCTCACCAGCTACCTCGTCGTACCGGACACCGAGGTGCCGGGGATCGACACGGTGCACGGGCGCGTCGACTTCCTGCAGCTGGTGGGCGTGACGCAGGGCGAGTTCGACTGGATGGCCGAGGGCGGCCCGGACCGGGCGCGCGAGCTCGCCGAGCGGATCGCGGCGGACGACAACCCGAACCTCGTCACCGACCTCGCGCGGACGAAGACCTACGTCTAGCGCTCAGCGCACGGTCCGACCGCGCCGCCGGGGAAGCAGACGTAGACCGGCGCACTGACCGAGCGGGCTCCGCTGGCGTCGGTGACGCTGGCCCGGAGGCGCACCACGCCGGCGCCGGGTGCGTGGACGTCGCTGACCGGCAGCGTGCCGGTGAGCTGGCCGTCGATGCGGGACGACGGGTGGGCGTGGAAGCCCCCGTCGGTGCCGTTGCCCGTGTAGTGGAGGAAGTCGACCTCGAGGCGGGTCCGGGCCGCGAGCTCGGCGGGCAGGTCGCCGTCGGGGTCGGCGACCTCGATCTCCCACGGGACCGTGCCGTCGACGGCGACCACGCCGTTGACGGGCGCGCGCAGCTCGACCACGGGTGGTCCGCCCACGCGGGTCCAGGTCACCTCGGCCTCGGCGTCGGTCTCGTCGCCGTGCACCAGCTCGGCCCGGACGACGTGCTGTCCGGGGCCGAGCACGACGTCGTGCTGGCGGTGCTGGAGCTGCCAGAACGGGTTGGACCAGAAGTCGTGCACCACCTGGTCGTCGACCCACAGCCGCACCCACTCGCTGCCCTCGACCGTGAACCGCCAGGTGCCGGCGTCCAGGTCGACGCGGCCGCGCCACGCGGTGCCGAACCGGTCGCCGGGATGGGCCCTCGTGTCCTCCTGCTCGTCCGGCAGCCAGGGCGAGCCGTCCGTCGCGAGCCGGATCCCGGGCTCGCAGGTCGGGGCGGCCAGCGGCTGCGGCGGGAGCTGGACGGCGGCGTACGGGAGCAGCCAGCTGTACGGACCCTCGGGGACCTCGTCGTCGAAGGGCGAGTCCGGGCCGTCGAGGTCGTGGAAGGTACGACGGAAGGTGCCCACCGGGCACTGGTCGGCCTGCTGGGCGCCGGTCCAGCGGATCCGCCGCAGCGCGCCGGTGGTGATCGACACGGTCCACACCAGTCCGTCCGGGCCGGTGAGGAGCTTGACCGGTCCGGCGGCGGCGCTCGCATCGGCGAGCAGGGCCGGGTCGGAGACCGCGCCGCCGTGCGCCACCTCGGCCGTGCGGAGGAAGCCCTGCGCGTAGTCGCCGAAGAGGTACCGGCCGCGCATCGCCGCCGGGTAGGCCTCCGAGTCGAGGAAGACGCCGCCGGAGATCGAGCCACCGGCGCCCGTGTGCGGATAGGAGTACGACGGCCCGCGGGTCGCCGGCTCGTCGCGGATCGCCGCGCACGCGTGCCAGGGGCTCTCGTCGTCCGTCACGTCGCCGAGCGCGGTGTCCGCGTCCCCCTCCCGGCACGGCCAGCCGAAGTTCGCCGGACCGCCCGCCGGAGTGAGGTCGTGGAGCTCGACGACGTCGACCTCCTCGCTCGCGCCCTCGCCGACGTCGCCGATGACGAGGTGGCCGTCGTGGACGGTGAACCGGAACGGGTTGCGGAGCCCGAGCGCGAGGACCCGGGAGGCGTTCGTGGTGCCGTCGCCGTCGTACCACGGGTTGCCGGGGACGCCCTCCCCGGTGGCCGGGTCGACGCGGAGCACCTTGCCGGCGAGCACGTCCGGGTCCTGCGCGCGCAGTGTCTCGGGGCGACCGGCCAGGCCGTCGGCGGTGTAGTAGAGGGACCCGTCGCCGACGCCGACGAGCAGGTTGCCCTCGCCGTCGAACCCGAGGTCGCCGATGGTGTGGGCCTCGCCGAGGAGCGGGAGGCAGCCGGGCGTGCGGATCCCGTCGTCCGCCGAGCAGGCGGGACCGGTGACCCCGCCGAGCACGACGTGGCGGCTGTCGGGGTCGAGGACGTCGTCGTCCCACGTGTAGCGGACGACCTGCTGCGTGCGCCGCACGCCGGCGCCCTCGTCACCCTCCTCACCGTCGTCGCGGACGTAGGAGAGGTAGACGAACCCGTTGTCGGCGAAGCCCGGGTCGGCAGCGATGCCGATCAGGCCCGCGTCCCCGCCGTCGTGCACCTCGTCGCGCAGGTCGAGGACCTCGCGCGGGAGCGACCAGCCGTCCTCCCCCGGCTCGACGGCCCTGACCACGCCGGCCTTCTCGGTGACGAGCACGCCACCCGTGGGCAGGGCCGCCGCACTCGTCGGCAGCTCGAAGCCGTCCTGCACCACCTCGATCGCGTACCCCTCCGCCACCCCGCTGTCGGCGGTGACCGGCGCCGCCGCGGTCACGACGTCGGTCGCGGGGCTGAGCACGCTGTCGAGCGGACCGATCGCCCGGGCGACCACGTCGTGCCGGCCCACCCGCGGCGTCCACGTCGTCGTGTACGGCGCCGTGGAGTCCTTCGCGAGCAGCACCCCGTCGGCGAAGAAGCGGACCTCGCGCACCGTCCCGGTGGTCGCGGCGTCGATGCGGACGTCGTCACCGTCGGGCGTGGTGGTGACCGCGAGGGTGGGCGGCTGTTGCACCGGGGAGACGACGGTGGCCCGGCCGGCGTGGGCGGGGAGGACGGCCCGCAGGTCCCTGCCCTGCGTTGTGGCGAGCGCCGCGGTGAGGACGACGAGGCGCGAGGTGGTGGCCGTGCCGGCGGCGACCGCGGTCCAGCCGGTGGCCGTGCGGGCCTGCAGCTGGACCGGCCGTCCGGCGAGCAGGTGCGACGCGGTGATCCGCGCCTCCGCCTTCCCGGCGACGATCCGGGTGGCCAGCGTGACCGTCTCGGTCGCGGCCGTGACCGTGGTGCTCCGGGTGGCGACCGCCGGGAGTCGTCGTCCGCCGGTGCGGTACGACGGCGCGAGGACCCGCAGCGAGGTCCGGGACTCGGTGAGCCTGCTCCGGAAGGTGGCCCGGCCGGTCGTCGTACTCCAGGCGCGGGTGAGGGTCACCCACCGGCCTCCGCTGGCCCGCTGCAGCTGCACCGGGCGTCGTACCCGGGTCGGCAGGGTGGTCGTCACCTGCACGGTGTCGCCGACGACGGGCGCCGTCGGCGTGACGGTGAGCGACGGCGTGACGGCATGGGCCGGTCCGGTGGCGAGGACGCACGCCAGCGGCAGGCAGAGCACGAGCGCGACGACCGCGCCCCTCACACGCGAGAGCACCCGCCCACGCTCGCACCGGTCTCCCCGCGGCCGGGCGCGGTTGGCTCTCCGGGGGACCTTGGTCCCGGCACCTCTGACCGTCCGGTCCCGACTCCTCGAAACCAACCACGAGCCACCCTCGACGGGGGCACGATGGAGGGGTGAGGCCCTGGGACACCGTCAGCACCCGCCTCCACCAGTCCAGGTGGGGCCTCGTCGCCCTGCTCATGGTCATCGTCATCGTGACGCGCGACGAGCGCGGCTGGTGGCTGCTCCCCCTCGCCGTCGCCCTGCTGTCGGGCTTCTGGCTCCCGGCGCTGGCGGCCCTGCGCGAGGCTCCCTCGGCGGTGCGGGCACGACAGGACGAGCGGATCGAGCGGCGGCAGATCGCGGCGGCCCGGCGGGAGATCGCCCGGCACCGCGGGCTGTTCCACTGACCTGACGGGGTTGAGGTCCGCGCGCGCAGCCGCTCCGGTGGTCGAGGGGTGGTCGAGGAGGTCGCCGGTGGTCGAGGAGGTCGCGCAGCGACCCGGTGGTCGAGGAGGTCGCGCAGCGACCGTCACGAGACCTCTGGCTCCGGTGCACCCGCTGTGCCCTGCGGTTTGTCCACGGTCGGGTCTTCAAGCGCAGCGACGAGGGCGGTGGGAGCGGGGCTGGGTTCCGGTTGTCGGGTGCGGTCCGGCAGCTCCGCGAGTGACTCCTTGCGCCACTGGTCGTCCACAACGCCCGGCGGGCGCGCCGTTGTGCACAGGCAAGTCCCGCGCCAACCGGTTGTGTCGGTCCTCCGTGATCCAATACACGTATGGCCACTCGGGACAGACACCACCAGCTCGCGGACATGTCCGCCGACGCTGTGCTGTCGTTCGCCGAGAACCAACACGCAGCACGGCTGACTGCGGAACGAGCGATCCTCGAAGCCGCCTACCAATGGGCAGTCCTGCACTCGCCCGACGCCCTGCCGGCGTCGGACCGTCGCGGACGTGAGCGGGCCAAGCCTGCTGGTGCCGTGGGTACGCCGCGGATCACCGAGCACGCCGCGGCGACCTTCGGCGCCCGCATCCAGACGTCACCGTACGGCGCGAAGAGGCTCATTGCGGACGCGGTCGACCTCGTCCACCGCCTCCCCAAGCTCTGGGCCGGCGTCCAAGCCGGGAAAGTGCGGTCCACGCATGCGCGTCATGTCGCCGACGCGACGCGTGAGCTGTCGGCTGAGGAGGCCGGGTGGGTGGACGCCGAGGTCGTCGAGATCGCCGACGGCCGGCTGGCCTGGACCCGGTTCGAAGCCATCGTGGAGGGCAAGGTCGCCGCCGCGTCCCCCGAGCTCGCCCGAGCCAAGGAAGAGGCTGCTGCGAAGGACAACTACGTCCGGGTCTCACGGATCAACAAGCACGGCAAGGCCACCCTGACGTTCCACACCGACGCGGCCCTCATCCTCGGCTCCAACGCCGGCGTCACAGCCGTGGCCAAAGGGCTCGAGGACCAGATGCCCGACGCCACCAAGAACGAGCGCCGCGTCGCCGCCCTCGCTCTCCTGACCAACCCTCAGGCCCACGTCGACCTGAGCGTGGGGCCGGTGAAGCCCAAGGTCGAGATCGTCCTGCACTGCACCCCCGACTCCGCCATCGCACGGATGGAGGGCCACGGCCCGCTCACGATCGAGTACGTCCGCCACCTCGTCGCCCACTACGCGAGCTGCGTCAAGGTCCAGCCGGTCATCGACCTCAACCAGGGCGCCGCCGTCGACGCCTACGAGATCCCGCACCGGCTCCGCGAGGCCGTGCACCTCATCCACCCCGGCGACACCTTCCCCTTCGCCGCGAACCTGTCCCGCAAGGTCGACCTGGACCACCAGATCCCCTACGCCGAGGGCGGCACCACCTCGACCGACAACCTGGGGCCGTTGACGAGGACTCACCACCGGATCAAGACCCACGCCGGCTGGGAGGTCCGACAACCCTTCCCCGGGATCGTCATCTGGCGAGACCCACACGGGGCCCACTACCTGGTCGACCAGACCGGAACACGACGAGTCACCGCCACCCGGCGGGACCGGACTCCACCACGCCCCGACCACTACACCCGCGACGTCATCGTCTGCGACCTCACCGCCTGACACGAGTCGGGGCTGCCCGACCCGGACCGTGCGCTCGCACCTGCCGACGAGCCGACAGGGCCCGCGCGCCATGGGCCCGTGCCCGCCTTTTCGCCGCGAACCATCCGAATCCCCGCGCGACGATGGGCAACCACCTACGGTCGGCGGATGACCATCGCACGGCCCGTCGCCGCTCTCGCAGCCATCACCGCTCTCGTCACGTCCTGCAGCGACACCGCGGACGACGCGGCGGGAGCGGGCAAGGACGACAAGCCACAGGAGACCGGCATCGTCGCAACCGCGGCAGGCGGCATGAAGGTCGAGTTCACGGACTTCACGGTGACCTGCCGGCCGAGCGAGGACGACCAGCCCGACGCGCAGATCGTCAGCGCTACCTCCGGATGGGACTTCAACCGCGGCCCGGGTGGACCGACCGTACCCACGGAGCCCGCGATGCTGATCGAGGCCGCGGACACCACCGGCAGGGAGACGCTCGACCTTCCTCATGTCGAGGAATGGGGCAACGAGAAGACGTTCCTTGTCGGCTTCATCACCGAGGTGGGCAAAGAGGTCGAGCTCTCCTCCGCCGAGGAGCAGGCCACCGGCCAGATCGAGGTGATCAGCGCGTCGTGCGATCCGGAGCCCCGCTTGGAGGTTCGGATCGACGGCACCTTCGGGAGCGAGGTCTCGGACGCGACCGTGACGGTCAAGGGCTACGTTTCGGCGGACTGAACAGCTGGCGCTGCCAGCCCGCAGCCCGACCGATGTCGAGAACCCGCCGACCGCTCCGTCTCCCCTTCAGCACCCCACCGATGAAGGATGGCTCCCATGTTCCAGCTCCAGCAGTTCGACCACGTCGGCATCACCGTCAGCGACCTCGACGCCGCGACGGCCTTCTTCACCAGCCTCGGACTGGAGGTCGAGGGCCGCACGTTCGTGGAGGGCGAGTTCCTCGACACCGTGAGCGGCATCCCGGACTCGCGGGTGGAGGTGGTGATGCTGCGGCCCGTCGGCGGCGGGACGGCGATCGAGCTGGCGGCGTACGTCCGACCGGAGCACACCGCGGGCTCCCCCGCCGCGATGGCGAACGAGCTCGGGCTGCGCAACGTGTGCTTCGAGGTCAGTGGCCTCCGGGAGCTGGTCGCGAGGCTCGCGGAGGACGGGTACGGGCTGGTCGGCGGGATCGGTGAGTACGAGGGCAGCTGGCTGATGGCCTACGTGCGCGGCCCGGACGGGATCGTCGTCGCGGTCGCCGAACGGGTCCAGCAGACCGGGGACCGATGAGAAACCACGCGACCGGGTGTCGTATCCGGCATGACTGAGATCAACGTGCTGGTGTCGGGCGCGAGCATCGCGGGCCCGGCGCTGGCCCACTGGCTGCACCGCCGGGGCGCGAACGTGACCGTGGTGGAGCAGGCGCCGGGGCTGCGGCCGGGCGGACAGGCGGTGGACGCGCGCGGCGTGGCCAAGGAGGTCATCCGCCGGATGGGCCTCGACGCGACCGTGCGGGCGGCGTGCACGAACACGCAGGGCGCGTACTCGGTCGACGCCGACGGCAACGTGCTGGAGACCTTCCGCGCCGAGGACGACGGCGGCGACGGCTACGTGTCCGAGATCGAGATCCTGCGCGGCGACCTCGCGCAGATCCTGTACGACGACACGAGCCCGCACGCCGAGTACCTCTTCGGCGACCGCATCGCCGGGCTCACCCAGGACGAGGACGGCGTCGACGTCGTCCTCGCCAGCGGCGTCCGGCGTCGCTTCGAGCTCGTGATCGGCGCCGACGGCCTGCACTCGGCGCTGCGCGAGATGGTGTTCGGGCCGCGGGAGGAGTTCGTCCGCCACCTCGGGCTGGTGTTGGCTTTCTTCACGGTGCCGAACGAGTTCGGGCTCGACGGCTGGATGTACGACCACCAGGAGGCCGGGCGGTGGGCCGGCCTGCGTCCCGTCCCCGACCCGTCCAGGGCGATCGCGATGCTGTCCTTCCCGGCCGCCGACTTCGCGATCGACCACCGCGACGTCGCGGCCCAGAAGCAGCTCCTGCGCGAGCAGATGACCGGCTTCGGTTGGGAGACGCCGCGCATCCTCGCCCACGTCGACGACTCCCCGGACTTCTACCTCGACCAGGTCGCCCAGGTCGTGATGGACGACTGGTCGCGCGGCCGCGTCGGCCTGCTGGGCGACGCCGCCTTCAGCGCGTCGCCCATGTCCGGCGCGGGCACCGGGCTCGCGCTGGTCGGCGCCTACCTCCTCGCCGGCGAGCTGGCCGCCGCGGGTTGGGACGCCGAGGCCGGGTTCGCGGCCTACCGGGAGCGGATGCGTGACTACGTCGACGCCAACCAGGAGATCGGCCGGATGCACGTGGACATGCTCACCGGCTCCGGCCCCGCTCCGGAGGACCTCGACATGGAGGCGATGACCGCCTTGGTCGAGCGCGCCGTCAACGGGCCCGAGCTCCCGGAGTATCCCTAGGATCCCCCCATGACCGGGCTCCCCACGTTCCGCGCCGCCACCACCGACGACGTCGACGCGATCGTGGCGCTGGTCGAGTCCGCCTACCGCGGCGATGCCAGCCGGGTCGGCTGGACCACCGAGGCCGACCTCCTCGACGGCCAGCGGACCGACCCGGACGCCGTCCGCGGCTCGATCGCGGCCCCCGACAGCGTGGTGGTGCTCGCCGAGCACCCTGGAGCTGGCCGAGGCGCACTGGCGGCCTGCTGCCACGTGCAGCGCCGCGGGGCGCGCTGCTACTTCGGCATGTTCGCCGTCGACCCGGCCCGCCAGGGCGGCGGGATCGGCGGGCAGGTGATGGCGTACGCCGAGGAGCTGGCCCGCACCCGCTGGGGGTGCAGCGTCATGGAGATGACCGTGATCCGCCAGCGCACCGACCTGATCGCGTTCTACGAGCGGCGCGGCTACACCGACACCGGCCGCCGCTCCCCCTTCCCGTACGGCGACGAGCGGTTCGGTGTCCCCCGCCGCGACGACCTCGAGTTCACCCTGCTAGAGAAGGGGCTCTGAGGAGTGGCCGCTCCGCGACGCTCCCGCGGCCGGCGCCGCAGCGGGTCGCGCCCGTCCGAGCGACCGCTCCCGTTCACCGGTCCGGGCGAGCGCCTGTGGGTGCTCGACGTCCCCTACGGCACCCAGGTCGACGGCGCCAGCTGGCACCCGGCGGTCCGGACGCACCTGTACGCCGGCCGGGCGCTCCCCGCGCACCTGGCGCCCTACGCGCCGGGGCCGCACACGCTCGGCAGGTTCATCGAGAACACCCTCAACCCCGGCGACCCGGCGCCCGTCCCTGAGCCGACGGACCCCCTCGAGCCCCGGCGGATCCAGTTCGAGGCGGCCGACGCCATCGCGGCGCGGGCGGAGGCGGGCGGACGGATGTTCCTGCTGGCCGACGAGCCCGGTGTCGGCAAGACGATCTCCGCGGTCCTCGGCGCGATCGCCGTCGGCGACCTCCGGGGCGCGCGACGGGTCCTCGTCGTCGCCGACCGGCCGGCCGCGATCACGATCGGCCACTGGTGCCGCACCATCACCGCGCTCGGCGACGGCGGCCTCGAGTGGGTGGTCATCACCTGGGACCGTCTGGAGAAGGTGAAGGACCACACCTGGGACGTGATCATCGCCGACGAGGCCCACGCCCTGCGTCGTACGACGACGAAGCGGTGGAAGCTCTGGGCGCGGATCTCCGGGCACGGCAAGCCGCACGACAAGGCACCCTTCGTCATCGCGACGACCGCGACGCCCGGCCACACGCCGCTGGAGCTCCCGTACCTCGCGCCGGCGTACGCGCAGGTGCTGGGCGAGCCGATGAAGGAGTGGGCGTCTGCGACCCAGCCGGGCGCCGCCTTCGCGGCTGCCCTCGAGCGTCACGGCGTCGGCGTCGAGCAGGGCCGGTACGGCGCCACCTGGACCGCCGACGCGGCGCAGCGTGCCGCCGACCTCAAGCTGGTGCGCGGCTGGCTCGCCGACGAGCGTCCACCGGCCATGCTGCACCGCGCCGCCCCGTGGGGCCCCGTGCCGATCTCCGGCATGCCCGTGACCCTGACCCCCGCCGAGCGGGCGGCGTACGAGGCCGAGTGGGGAGAGTTCTGCCGCGAGATGGACATCGCGCGCCGCGGCCGCAACGTCGCGAAGGGCCGGGCCGCCCTGCTGCGCTTCCGCCAGAAGGCGGGGCTGATCCGCGTCGACTCCACGGTCGACTGGATCGCGCAGCAGGTCCAGGCCGAGCGGCAGGTGGCGTGCTCGGTCGAGTTCGTCGCGACGGCGGCCGACCCGATCGCCGACCGGCTGCGCGACTCCGGGATCGAGGTGGCCACGATCTACGGTCGCGACCGGTTCGACGCCGAGGCCGAGCGGCTGCGCTTCCAGACCGGCGAGGCGAAGGTGTGCGTCTTCACCACCGTCGCCTCGATCAGCCTGCACGCGGGCGAGACGCTCGCCGACGGCCGCCGCGCGAGCACCGAGCCGCGGGTCGGTGTCTTCCACCAGGCCCGCTTCTCGGGCATCGCCGGACGGCAGGTCACCGGTCGCACCCACCGCGACCACCAGGTCTCGCCGTGGCACATCGCCTACGCCGAGGGCACGGTCGAGGAGCAGGTCGGCAAGGTGATGGTGGAGCGGATCGCCGCGGCTTCCGACACCGTCGGAAGCGACACCACCGGCCTTGCCGACCTCGCCCTCCTCCTCGGCGCGGACTGGCTTCCGTCGACAGCCCTGACCGAGGAGTAGGGCCGCTCAGCCTCGTCAGACGGACAGCTGGATCACGTTCGACTCCGCGTCGTCGAGCTCGTCGGCGTCGAAGATGAACGACTGCACCGCGTAGGCGCCCGGCCCGAACCGGTCGACGGCGTCCCTCAGGTCGAAGCTCACCTCGAAGGAGCCGTCCGGCTGGGTCAGCGTCACCAGGTTCAGCACGTCACGACCACCCGGCTCGCTCACGTCGATGACGATCCGCTGGTCGCCCACCGCGGGCCGGACCCAGCCGTGCACGGCGTACCCGAACTCGCCGAGCTCCTTGTCGTGCCCGACCTCCATCTTGATCTCGGCCCGGCGTCGCACGTGCACGCGGTAGAACACGCCGCCGATCGGGTAGAACCGCGACGCCGCACCGTCACCGCTCGGCATCACGCTGACCGGGTAGGTGCGCTCCACCTGGCCCCGGACCCGCACCGGCGCGAGGCCGACGTACTTGCGGTGGTCGTCGCGCTTCTCGTCGTCGCGGCGCAGGTTGCCGATCTCGTACGCCGCCAGGTCGTCGGTCGGCCAGATCGCCACGTCGATCTCCTTCTCGGCCAGGCCGTCGAGCCAGACCCAGGCGAAGGGAACCTGCGCCATCCACCCCTCCGGCACCCCGGTGAGGGAGACCTGCACGGCCCGACGCTCGTCGACCGGGTTGCGGATCGCCGTACGCACCAGCACCGGCTCGCACGGGCTGCCGCCGCCGGTGATGAAGTCGGCGACATTCTCCTGCGCGGAGTTGTTGTGCCCGCTGATCTCCCCCAGCTGGGCGGAGGCGTAGGCCTTCAGGCAGGTGTGCTTGCCCACGACCGGCACCCAGTTGCAGGTGACGTCGGCCGAGCCGTTGGCGGAGATCGACGGGACCGTGGTGATGCCGATCGGCGACCAGTTGCCGTTGTCGCCCACACCGGGCGGCGAGACGGCGTACTGCGTCACCTTGACGTTGGTGGCACCGGTCGCGCCCGAGACGTGCACCCGAGACACGAACTTGTTGACCTTGTTGACCCGCGGCTTGTCGCCGTTGCCGAGCGGCCGGCCCTGACTGTCGAGGGCGTTGTCGAACGACCCGAACGGGTCGCGGTCGACCCAGATGTCGGGCGAGGTGTAGTCCGATCCCCAGGGCTCCACCTTCAGGTCGAAGGAGCCGTTCGGGTCGTCGGAGATGTTCTGCGCCCACTCGACGCGCACCCGGCACACCAGCGGCCGGGCCTGGACGTTGTCGTCGAGCACGGTGATCTTCAGGGCGCGGGCGGGGTCCTCGGCGAACTGGTCCTTGAGCAGGACGTCGGGGCCGTGCATCAAGGTGATGAACCGGGTCTGCTGGTTGTTGTTCATCACGCCCGCGATGGCGCGCGTCACCACGACGCCACCCTGGTTGGCCGATGCCCCGAAGGGGATGTTGTCGTCGTACACCTGGGCCGTGGTGCCGGGGCGCTGGCGCACCTGGACGTAGTACGAGAGCGCGTCGGAGACCTTGATCTTGACCAGGTGCACGCGGTTCGGGTCGTTGTCCTCGGTGAGGCCGTGCGCGACCACGTCGATGGTGAAGGCGTTGGCGTTGTGGTCCCAGACCAGCTCGCGGACGTTGGCCGGCTTGTAGTAGCCGAGCTTGTCGAGGTGGTAGCCGGAGAACAGCGGGTGGCTGTCGTGGTTGCCCATCATCTCGAAGGCCGACGCCGTGGCCGCGCCGGGATCGACGAGGTCGGAGCCGTACACGTCCTCCCCCAGCGTGCCCGTGCCGTCGCCGGTGCTCGTCGGCGCGGACACGATGTTGTGCCCGAACTCGTGCGCGAAGCGCCCCCAGTCGGCCTGGTCGTTGATGAACAGCGTGTTGATCGCGTTGTTGGTCGTCAGGTTGATCGAGATCCGGTTCGGGTCGCCGGCGGGCAGCCCGTTGTCGTAGGAGAAGGTGCTCTGCGCCCCGCCTCCCCAGGCCCGCACGAAGGTGCCGTTGGTGAACGTCACGAACGCGATCATCTGGTAGTCGTTGAGGTTCAGCCCCTGGTCGACGGCGGCTCGCGCACCGATCGCGGCGATCCGGCCGAGCTGGTTGGACCGGAAGTTCTGGACGCTCGGCGAGCTGTCGACGAAGTCGTTGAGCGTGCCGTCGAGGGTCGCGAAGTTGGTCAGCGCCGTGGTGACCACCGTCTGGCCATAGCTCGCCTGGTCGTAGAAGGTCCGCACCGTGCCCCACTTGGTGTCGACGGCACTGCGGGTCGCCGCCGGGTTGGCGGGCGCGGTGTCGTTGGGCTGGAGCATCACGACCAGCACCTTGATCGTGCCCTTGGCCGGTACGTCGCCCGCGCCGGGCGTCGGCGTCACGCCCGTGGTGACGACGGGCGGGCCGTCGGTGGTGTCGTCGCCCGGCACCGGGTAGCCGGTGATCGTGAAGGGCGCGGCCGAGGTCGCCGTCCCTGCGGCGACCGTGACCTCGACCGGGCCGGTGTCGGCGTCGGGCGGCACCAGCACCTTCAGCTCGGTCGCCGTCGCCGCGAGGACGAAGGCGGCAGCACCGCCGACCTTCACGTCGTTCTCCCACCGGGTGGTGGAGAACGGCCCACCGGTGATCGTGAGGATGGTGCCGCGGGGGCCGGACCCGGGCGAGATCCCGGAGATGGACGGCCCGACGATGGTGTGGAGGTGCTTGTCCAGCCACTCCTTGAGGCGCAGCGGCCTCTCGGCGAGCTCGAGCGGGATCAGGTCGAGCGGCTTCCGGCGATGGAGGATTTCTGACATGACGACTCCTGGGAGGGGTGGGGTCCCGTCGTCTACGGGGCCCTCACTGTCAGGAGCGCGGTGCGCGAGCGCTGATACACCCGACACAGGTCCGTGCGGTGGGGCGCACCTCGAGCCGGCCCTCGGCGATCGGCTGGCCGCACACCTCGCACACGCCGTAGGTCCCCGCCGCCAGCCGCTCGAGGGCCGCGTCGACCTCGGCCAGTCGCTCCCTGACCTGGGCGCCGAGCGCCGCCAGCTGGGAGCGCTCGAAGGCGATCGTCGCGCCCTCGGGGTCGTGCTCGTCGTCGGCGTTGGTGTCGCGGGACGCGGCGACGACCTCGTCGAACTGGCCGGTCAGGCCGGCGAGGCGTCGTACGGCCTCGTCACGCTCGGCCTCCAGCAGCTCCCGCACCCGGTCCATCCCGTCATGGTGCCAGTCGAGTGGGACATTCCCTCGACCAGAACTAGAACGCGTTCTAGGCTGCGTCCATGGACCTTGCCGCGATCGAGGAGATCAAGCGCCTCAAGCACCGCTACTTCCGCACGCTCGACCTCAAGCAGTGGGAGGAGTTCGGCGACTGCCTCGCCGAGGACGTCACCGCCCGCTACGGCACCCAGGCGATGGGCGAGCCGCTGCACTACGACAACCGTGCCGACGTCGTGGCCTTCATGGAGAAGAACCTCAGCGGCGGGACCATCACCGTCCACATCGCCAACCACCCCGAGATCGAGGTCGACGGCGACACCGCCTCCGGGTCGTGGGCGTTCGAGGACACCGTCATCGTCCCCGACTTCAAGGTCCAGATCCGCGGGGCCGGCTACTACCGCGACACCTACCGCCGCGACGCCGACGGCGCCTGGCGGATCGCGTCGACGCAGTACGAGCGCATCTACGAGGCACTGACCTCGCTCGACGACACCCCCAGCTTCAAGCTCATCGCCAACCGCTGGGACCCCTCACTCGAGCACTAGCCTCAGGGCTTGCCGACGATGCGGTCGATGACCGCCTGCGACACCGAGTGGTACGAGGGCCGGGCGGTCGCGTAGATCTCCCGCGCCCGCGCCAGGCCGCGCTCGCTGCCGGCGAGCTTCTCGTACACGCGCCGGATGTAGAGCGCGCGACCGTGCCGGGTGAGGAAGTCGGCGAGCGCCCGGTCGACGGCGGGGGCCTCGAACACGTAGCCGGACTCGGCGGCCAGCTCGAGCCACGCGGTGGCGATCTCGATGTTGCCGCTGCCGCTGAACCCGAAGGCCTCGTCGACGGCCGCGAGCGTCGCGGCCGGGCTGTCGACGGGCAGCGCCCGCACGAAGTGCACCCACTGCTGGCTCACCCAGCCGTCGGTGTCGAGCGCGGCGACGACTCCCCCGTCGACCGGTCCACCGAGGAGCGCGGCGACCTGCTCGTCCACCCGGTCGAAGGCGTCGGAGGCGAACACCGGTGCGTTCGACGGGACGCCAGGGCCGTGCACCCACGCCTCCAGCTGCAGGTTCTCGTCGCTGATGCCCGCCGGCCCCAGCAGCTCGGCCCGCAGGTGGGCGAGGAAGGTCGCGGTGTCCATCGACTCGAAGGCGAAGGTGTCGAAGTAGGAGCGCAGGAACGCGTCGAAGCGCGCGCGGCCGACCTTCGCCTCGATGAGCCGCAGGAACAGCGAGCCCTTCTCGTAGGGGATCTTCGTGGGCCCGTCGTCCGGGTCGCGGCCGGCCATGTCGAGCTCGAGCCAGGTGTCGCGCGGCTGCTCGTCGGTGACCGCCCGCTCGAGGTCCTGGCGACCGAGTCGCAGCAGCATGTCGGTGTACGGGCCGCCGTACAGCTCCTCGTCGATGCGGGTCTCGAAGTAGACGGTGAAGCCCTCGTTGAGCCAGATGTCGTTCCACGTCGAGTTCGTGACCAGGTTGCCCGACCACGAGTGCGCCAGCTCGTGCGCGATCAGGGTCACCAGTGACCGGTCACCGGCGAGGATCGTCGGCGTCGCGAACGTGAGGCGGGGGTTCTCCATGCCGCCGTACGGGAAGCTCGGCGGCAGCACGAGGATGTCGTAGCGGCCCCAGCGGTAGGGGCCGTAGAGCCGCTCGGCGGCCTCGATCATCGCCTCGGTGTCGGCGAACTCCCAGGCTGCGCCGTCGACGACCGACGGCTCGGCGTACACGCCGCTGCGGCCGCCGAGCTCACGGAACTCGAGGTCGCCGACCGCCAGCGCGATGAGGTACGACGGCACGGGCTGCGGCATCGAGAAGCGGTAGGTCCCGTCGGTGCGCTCGACCGGGTTCTCCGCGCTCATCAGGGCCAGCAGGTCCGCCGGCACCCGGACGGTGGCGTCGTAGGTGACCCGGACCGCCGGGCTGTCCTGGCACGGGATCCAGGTCCGGGCGAGGATCGGCTGCGCCTGGGTGAAGAGGAACGGCTTGCCGGACGCGGTCTGCTCCGGCTCGAGCCACTGCATCGCCCGCGCCTCGGGGCTGGTGGCGTAGTGGACGACGACGCGGTCGGCGGCGCCGACCTCGATGGTCAGCGCGCTGCCCAGGACCGGGTTGGGCGCACCGAGCTCGAAGGGCAGGTCGGCCCCGTCCGCGCCACGGACCGCGGAGACGTCGAGCTGCCAGGTGTCGAGCACCAGCTGCGTGGCGTCGGCGTCGCGGTGCTCGAGGTCGAAGGCGGCGGTGCCGCCCACCCGGCGGGCCGAGAAGTCGACGTCGAGGTCGAGCGAGATGTGGCGGACCACGACCTCGTTGGGACGCGAACGGGAGTGGGGGTCGGCGATGAATGACCTGGGCACCGGACCAACCTAGTCGGCGAGCTTCCTGTATCAGGAACCGTGGCCCGCGCCTCCTCCTGACAAGCACCGCTGCAAGGGCCGAGAGGAGGTGAACAGCATGCCCGAGTCCCGCAACCTCGCCGCTCGCCGTGCGATCGAGTTCCTGTCGTCCAGCGAGCTCGTCAACATGGAGATGCCCGTCTCGCGCCTGGCCGCCTCGAGGGCCCGCCGGGCGTGATCCCGCGCCGGCTCACGGAGACCGACGCGGACTGGGGATCGTGGGCGACGGCCTACCACACGACGATCGTCGGGGCGCTCGAGGACCTGCTGTTCCGGACGGTCCCACGCCCGGGGCCCGCGCCGCTCGACGACCGCCCCGTCGTCGTACCGGAGACGGTGCTGGACGGCTCCGCCAGGTGGCTGGCCGCCCACGGCGCCGGCGACCTGCGCTCGCTCTCGTGGGCCGCGCGCGGCCACGCCGCCGCGGGCGACGACGAGGCCGCCGGCGCGCTGCTCTCCGCGGCTGCGGTGCATCCCGGCTACGCGGAGCTCGTGCGCGGGGCGTCCCGCGATGTCGCCGTCGCGACCGCTGACCTGGCCCACCGGCTCGATGTCGTCGACGACGTCCTGGTCGCGGTGACCGCCCTCGCCGAGGAGTCGCCCGCCCCCGAGCCACCGACGGGCCTGCGCCAGCGGCCTGCCGACGCCACGGACCGCGACCGCTCGCGGCTGCTCGTCGCCGACCTCGTGGGCCGCCGCGGCGTACCTCCGCTCGCGACCGAGGACGCCGAGCGCGCCGGGTGCGAGCTCGTCGCCGGCTGTCGGACCGCTGTCGAGGACTACGACCTGGCCTGGTTCACCGTCGCGGTGCGTGGCCTGGTCCGTCTCCCCCACCTGCCGCCGCGCCTCGTTCGCGACGCCGTCACCTTCCTGTGCGCCCAGCAGGACCGGTCCGGCGCGTTCGGCGCGCCACTCGTCGACGATCCCGTCGAGCGGCTCGCGCTGCACCGGGAGTGGACCGTGCTGGCGACCGCGGCGCTCGTCGAGGCGAGCGAGCCGACCACCTGACCTCCCGGGGTCGTCCGCTCCGGCAGGATGACGCCGTGATGGACGTCCTCGATGCCCCGGTCGCCGCCGCCCTGGCGGGCCCGCACGCCCACCTCGCCCGACGGGTCGGCCGCGCGGCGTCGTACGACCGTGCGGTGGCGACCTTCTCGGCCGTCCCCCCGGACCCGGGCCAGCAGGACTGGGACGACCTCGCGGCGCTGCTCGGGCCCGGGAGGTTCGCCGACCTGTTCAGCCTGCCGGTCACTCCGCCGGCGTCGTGGGAGCCGGCCTTCCGCCTGGACGGCCTCCAGATGGTCGGCTCGTCCTCACTGGCCTCCGCGGTCCACGACCCTGCCGTCGAGGAGCTCACCGCCGACGACGTCCCCGCCATGCTCGCCCTGGTCGAGCAGGCCCGACCCGGACCGTTCTGGGAGCGGACCTTCGAGATGGGCCGGTACGCCGGCGTCCGCGACGACTCCGGCCGACTGGTCGCGATGGCCGGCGAACGCCTGCGCGTGCCGGGCCTCACCGAGGTCAGCGCGGTCTGCACCGCTCCCGAGGCGCGCGGCCGCGGCCTGGCCGAGCTGCTCGTCCGCGACGTCGCCGCCCGGATCATCGAGCGCGGCGACCAGCCCTTCCTCCACGTCGCCGCGAGCAACGCCGGCGCGATCCGGCTCTACGAGCGGCTGGGCTTCGTCGTACGACGCGAGGTGGTCTTCCACGGGTACCGGACGCCCCCGCGCCGCTCTCCGTCGAGACCGTGAGTGTGCCCTACGCTCGCGTGATGACCCTGCGCTGGCTGTTCGGCGACCAGCTCGGACCGCACTTCGTCCACGACCACCGGGGTCCGCTCCTCCTCGTCGAGTCCCGCGCGGTCCTCGCGCGGCGCCGGTTCCACCGCGCCAAGGCCCACCTCGTGCTCTCGGCGATGCGGCACCGGGCTCGCGAGCTCGGCGAGCGGGTGACGTACGTGCGGACCGACGGCGGGTACGCCGACGCCGTCCGCGAGGCCGCCGAGCGCCACGACGGACCGATCGAGGTGGTCCACCCGACGTCGTACGCGGCGCTCGGACTCGCCCACCGGCTCGCGACCGAGCTCGACCTGCGCCTGCTCGACCCGCGGGGCTTCGCGACCGACCGCGCCGACTTCTCCCGATGGGCCGCGGGCCGCGGGCAGAAGCGACTCGTGATGGAGGACTTCTACCGACGAGCACGCGTGGCCCACGGCGTGCTGCTCGACGGCGAGGGCGGGCCCGAGGGTGGGCGCTGGAACTACGACCACGACAACCGTGAACCACCGCCGCGCGGCGCCACCACCCTCGGCGCACCGGATCCGTGGTGGCCGGAGGAGGACGAGATCGACGAGGAGGTGCGCGAGGACCTCGACCGGTGGGAGCGCGACGGCGCCGTCTCCTTCATCGGCCGGGACGGGCCCCGGCGGTTCGCCGCGACCCGGCGCCAGGCGCTGGCCGCGCTCGACCACTTCGTCACCGAGCGGCTCGCCCACTTCGGCGCGCATGAGGATGCCATCCTCGAGGGCGACACCTGGATGGCCCACTCCCTCGTCTCGGCGCCGCTCAACCTCGGCCTGCTCGACCCACTGGAGGTGGTCCAGCGCGCCGAGGAGGCCTACCGGTCCGGCGACGTGCCGATCTCGTCAGTCGAGGGCTTCGTGCGCCAGGTGCTCGGGTGGCGTGACTACGTGTGGCACCTGTACTGGCACCTCGGCGAGCCCTACCGGCGCCACAACGAGCTGCGGGCCGACCAGCGGCTGCCGGCATGGTTCGCCGAGCTCGACTCCTCGGCGACCGACGCACGCTGCCTCGCCCACGCCCTCGACGGCGTCGCCGAGCACGGCTGGGTCCACCACATCCCGCGGCTGATGGTGCTCGGCTCGTACGCCATGCAACGCGGCTGGTCCCCGCGGCAGGTCACCGACTGGTTCCACCGCGCCTTCGTCGACGGCTACGACTGGGTCATGGTCCCGAACGTCGTGGGCATGTCCCAGCACGCCGACGGGGGCGTCCTGGCCACCAAGCCGTACACCTCGGGCGGCGCCTACATCGACCGGATGAGCGACCACTGCGGCTCGTGCCGGTTCGACCCGAAGGTCCGCGTGGGCGACGACGCCTGCCCGTTCACCGCGGGCTACTGGTGGTTCCTCGACCGCCATCGCGAGCGCTTCGCTGCGAACCAGCGGATGGCTCGCGCAGTCGGCGGCCTGGACCGGCTCCGCGACCTGCCCGCCCTGGTCGAGCAGGAGGAGAGGCGCGGCAACCGGGCGCCGTGAGTCAGCGGCGAACGGTGCGCGCGACCTTCTTCACGGCTCCGGCGCCCGCGCCGATCCCACGAGGGATCAGCCGGTGCGGCTTGCGGTTGGCCAGGTCGATGACGGAGTCCGCGACCGCCCAGGTGAGCTTGCCCTCGGACAGCTCGACCAGGGTCTCCAGCGGAAGCCCGACGGTCAGGTCCTCCAGCTCCTGCCGCTCCTTCTCAGTGGCCGTCGGAGGCAGTTGGCGAACGATCAGAGCCTTGAAGGCGCGCCCGGGCAGCGTCGAGGACAGCTCGAGGACGGTGGACTGCCGGGTGAAGGGCCGGGCGGGCTGGGACATGGGGGTCTCCTGTCAGGGCGTGAGCCGCGGCGCGGCACCGCACAACGTACAGCGGATCCTGACCTTCGAGGCGCTTTCCCCGGCCCGTCGCGGCTGTGGAAAGTCTGTGGTCGGCGGGCCCTTTGTGTCGGTACTCCGTGATCCAATACACGTATGGCCACTCGGCACCGACACCACCAGCTCGCGGACATGTCCGCCGACGCTGTGCTGTCCTTCGCCGAGCAGCGCCACGCGGCCCGACTCGACGCCGAGCGCGACATCCTCGAAGCCGCCTACCAGTGGGCGGTCCTGCACTCACCGGACGCGCTGCCGGCCACGGACAAGCGCGGTCGGGAACGGGCCAAGCCCGCAGGAGCCTTGGGTACACCGAAGATCACCGAGCACGCCGCCGCGACGTTCGGCGCCCGGATCCAGACCAGCCCGTACGGCGCGAAGAAGCTGATCGCCGACGCGGTCGACCTGGTTCACCGGCTCCCGAAGCTGTGGGCCGGCGTGCAGGCAGGTCAGGTGCGCTCGACGCATGCAAGGCATGTCGCCGACGCGACCCGCGAACTGTCGGCGGAGGAGGCCGCCTGGGTCGACGGTGAGGTCGTGGAGATCGCGGACGGCCGGTTGGCCTGGTCCCGGTTCGAAGCCGTGGTCGAGGGCAAGGTCGCCGCAGCGTCCCCCGAGCTCACGAAGGCGAAGGAGGAGGCGGCAGCGAAGGACACCTTCATCCGTCGCTCCCGCGTCGACAAGCACGGCATCATGACGATGACGATCCGCGACCACGCCGCCGTGATCCTCGGCTCCGAGGCTGGCCTCGACGCCACCGCCGACGGGCTGAAGGACCAGATGCCCGATGCCACCAAGACCGAACGGCGCCTGGCGGCGTTCGCGCTGCTGACCAACCCTGAGGCCCACGTCGATCTGACGGTGGGTCCGGTGAAGCCGAAGGTCCTCATCCGGCTGCACTGCACCCCCGACTCCGCCATCGCCCGGATGGAGGGCCACGGCCCCCTGACGGTCCAGTACGTCCGCCACCTGGTCGACCACTTCGCTAGCCAGGTCAAGGTCCAGCCGGTCATCAATCTCAACCAGGGCGCATCCGTCGACGCCTACGAGATCCCGCACCGGCTCCGCGAAGCGGTGCACCTGATCCACCCCGGCGACACCTTCCCCTTCGCCGCCAACCTCAGTCGGCAGGTCGACCTCGACCACCAGATCCCCTACGCCGAGGGCGGACCGACCTCCACCGACAACCTCGGCCCCCTCACCCGCACCCACCACCGGATCAAGACCCACGCCGGCTGGGAGGTCCGACAACCCTTCCCCGGGATCGTCATCTGGCGAGACCCACACGGGGCCCACTACTTGGTCGACCAGACCGGAACACGCAAAGTCACCGCCACCCGGCGGGACCGGACTCCACCACGCCCCGACCGCTTCGGCCGCGTCGTCATCGTCTGCGACCTCGCCGCTTGATCCGCGAGGCGTTGTGCCCGCTCATGCCGATGAGCGGATGGCTCCGGATCGGTCCCTTAGGGTGCGGAGATGCCCAACCTTCAGGTGACGGACGAACAGGCGTGGCTGGCTGCGCTCGGCGTCATGCCGCAAGTAGAGGAGTCCTCCGGCGATGACTTCGTCCAGGAGCTGATCGTGCCGATCGCTGACTCTGAGGAGCTGCGCATCACCTGGGACCTCACCGACGACAGCGTTCGGATCCGGCACCAACGCGGCGGCAGCATCGTGTCCGACCTCTTTCGCGAGATGGCGACGCTTCTGACGGTACTTCGCCAAGACGCGGTCCGGGAGGTCGTTGTGGAGTACGGATCCACTGGCTGGGCGGGTCGAACACGCGTGCAGGTGCTTCCCGAGGTGCGGATCCATGACGAAGTCTTGCGGTCCTGAACTGTCCGCTCATGCCGCTGTCGGGGCGGAGCGCCCGACCATGCCGCTGTCGGGGCGGAGCGCCCGACCATGCCGCTGTCGGGGCGGAGCGCCCGACCATGCCGCTGTCGGGGCGGAGCGCCCGACCATGCCGCTGTCGGGGCGGAGCGCCCGACCATGCCGCTGTCCGGACGGAGCCCCCGACCATGCCGCCGTCGGGTCGGGAGAGCAGATTTTGTGCGAGCCGCTTCCTGCACAGAGTGCTCGCCCATCAGTGCCGCTTGTGCAGGATGCCGCGCCAGCGCGGCCGGCTGGGACGCCGTACCGATCGTGTCGGACGTGGAAACCTGTGCGACTTCGGGTGCCGGGCAGGACAGGATGGGCCCGTGATGACCCTCCCGGAGGCCAGGACGCTCGCGCGGCAACTCGCCGACGCGGCCAATGGAGCAGACGCTGCGGCTTGGGCTGCTGGTCTCGCGGCGCTGGCCCGCTTGGACGGACGCGCCTGGCTGCTCCTCGACCAGGGTGCCCGGGCGTTCACCTACACGGATGGCACCCCGATAAGTGGCGTTCGGGGATGGACCGACGCGCCCTTGGGTGAATCATCAGGCTTCGTCGCTGCCGTCACGAGTCTTCATGTGGACGGTCGGTTTCGGGAGCGTGCCGTGCGGGCTCTGGGTGCGGTGCCCAGCGCAGTTGCCGCACCTGCGTTGGCGGTGCGCCTGATGGACCACGTCCCTCAGGTCCGAGATCAGGCTTGGGAGGCGATCCGACAGCACATTCGGGTTGAGACAGCCGAGGAAGTGATGGACGTCCTCCTCGCAGGAGCCGACAGGCTCCAGGGCGGGGCGGCGCTCGACAAGGTGTGGGCTGCGCTTATCGGCGAGGTCCCCGCCCGTGTCTTGGTGTCGCAGCTCGCGCACAGCGAACGCCGTCGAGTACGACGCTGGGCGTTCCAGTACGGGCATAAGTACGACTTGTTCGCGACCGAGCAGCTGGTGCTGGCGGCCCAAGCCGACTCTGACCAGTGGATTCGGTCGGCCTGCGCTGAGTGGCTCATGCATGCACCGGACCCTGCGGTGCTCGCGGCTCTGCTGGACGCGAGGAGCGTCGAGGCGCGCATCGTCGCGCTGACCCGCGTTCCCGATGCCAGCCTCGGCGACGACACGCTGAGGAACCTGTTGCTTGATAGGGCACCTCGGGTACGGGAGCAGGCACGTTGGCGGGCACGCCGCCGGGACTGGGACGTTGCCGGCTTCTACCGGCGCGCCTTGGCAAACACGGATGCATCCCCGCGGGTGGTTGCCGCGTGCCTGGACGGACTGAGCAGCACCGGCGACGCGCAGGATCTCGAAGCAGTAACGAGGCGGCTCCAGCACCCCAACGGGCGGGTCCGGGCAGCCGCCGTCGTCGCGGTGGAAACGTGCGCTGCCCCGACCGACGCAGTCGAACTGCTGACACCGGCCTTGGTAGACCCGAGCGCACGAGTTAGCTCTGCCGCGGCGCGAGCCCTGGGCCGGCTGGGTGCACCCTCGACCGTCGCAGAGCCGGCTTGGGCGTCCGGCCTTCCGTCGAGCCGACGTGCAGGTTGGCGCCTCGCTCGGGCTGCCGGCGGGTGGCACCGCGTCGAGGCGGACCTTCGCGCCGCCGCCGACGAGGACCCCCACTTGGCAGGACTCGGCCGCGCAGGGCTGAGGAACTGGCTCGACGTGAGTGCCGCAATCACCTGGGACCGGTTATCGGAGGTCCAGAGAGCGCGCCTGGCGAGCTGGTTGGACCGGGCGGGCCTTGACCGGGAGCAGCAGCGCGTTCTGGCCTTCCACGCCGGCATCAACATCGCTAAAGACGAGTCGGAACGCAGCACCGGGGAGCACGGGCCAGCGCCTGTGCCACCGATGAGGGGTAGATGGTTCCGTCGCTTTCGGCGCACCTGATCGTGGGCACGGTGCAAGCGTGCTCGATGAGGTGATCAGTCGGCGGCTGCGTGTTGTCGAGCGGCTCGCTTGGTACGCAGACGACGGCTCACCTGTGAACCCGGACGTCGGTTCGGTCCACATGTGGTTCGAGGGTGGACGAGGTGCGCACTTCGACGGGGCCAGCGATTGGACCCTCGAGTGGTCGGTGTCCCAGTCGGGCGATGACCGGTGGATGGACCCATATCGGGTCGACTTCCACGGACGCTGGGTCATGCGGGACTCAACACACGAGGTACCGTTCGTCGGCCTTGCTGGGTCGCTGCTCACGTCCGCAACGCCGGTGTTCAACGAGGTAAACGAGGTGGTCGGCGTGACTCTCACGTTCGAGGAGCGGGCCGTGAGGTTCTGCCTTTGGAAGGGCGAGATCGATACGTCCCCTCGGTGAGCGATCTGCACGACCATGCCGCTGTCGGGACGGGAGCGCCCGACCCATGCCGCTGACGGGGCAATCCTGCCGGTGCGCGGTCAATGGATCGGTAGAGAGCACACCCCCTGGACAGACACTTGATCACCATCACGAATGACCTCATCGACCGTGTTCAAGATGAAGCGGGGCGGAATCTGGCCCTCACCGGACATCCCCGCGGCGATGCTCTCGATGGCGAAGAAGATGGCGGCCGGATCGAGCGGTCGTTCCGACACGGAGTTCTGGGCTTCGAACCGGTTGTAAACGGTTAGAGCTCGTCCGCTGAGGATTAGTCGATAGCGATGGCCGCCCGGATACGGATCTCTCTGGAGCAAGCGAATGGTGTCGATCAGGTCGACTCGCTCGCCATCGACTAACAGGTCGATATCGGTCATACCTCCGACCCTATTAACGCTCGACTCTGCGGCGCTCCGCGCATTAGTGCCGGCGGGCGGGCATAGACCTTTTCAGCGTCCGGAGGCCGGGCGCGCCCGCAACGGAAGCATCGGGCTACCACATCGGCTCGCCTGTGAGACAGTTCGAGGGTGAGTGGTCCGATGAGCTCTTCGTCGCTGCACCGCCTGATGTGGCGCGCACTAGCGACATTGGCTGCGATCGTGCTGGTTGCCCTCGTGCTCGACCTCGTCGGAATCGACGACACCCCGACCGACCGCACGAGCCTGGCCAGCAGTCTCGTCGTTCTCGCCGCCGTCGTTGCGGGCGGAGCTCTGGGTGACCGGCGGCGCTCGAGACAGGTGAGCTCCGCCCCAGCCGACCCGGCGTAACCCTCAGGAGCCGAGGCTCAGCAGGCGAACTGCCGCCGGTAGTTCTGCGGACTCACCCCACGCACCCGCACGAAGTGGTGCCGCAGCGTCGCTGCGTTGCCGAAGCCGACCTCGGAGGCGATCCACTCGACCGGCTGGTCGGTGCGCTCGAGCAGCTCCTCGGCGGCGGCGACGCGCTGGCGGGTGATCCAGGTGTGGGGCGTCGTACCGGTCTCGTCGCGGAAGCGGCGGGCGAAGGTGCGCGGGGACATGAGGGCGCGCTTGGCGAGGGCCTCGACGCCGTGGTCCTCGTTGAGGTTCTGCGAGATCCAGGTGAGCAGCGGGCCGAGGGTGTCGGCGTCGCAGTCGGGGACGGCGCGGGCGATGTACTGCGCCTGGCCACCGTCGCGATAGGGAGGTACGACGGCCCGGCGCGCCACGGTGTTGGCGACGGCGGCGCCGTGCTCCTGGCGCCAGATGTGGAGCGCGGCGTCGAGGCCGGCGGCGCTGCCGGCGCCGGTGACGACCTGACCGGCGTCGACGTAGAGGACCTCGGGGATCACCTTCGCGAGCGGGAACTGCGCCTGCAGGCGCTCGGTGTGCATCCAGTGCGTCGTGCACTCGCGGCCGTCGAGGAGGCCGGCCTGGCCGAGGATGAACGAGCCGCTGCACACCGACATCAGACGGGCGCCGCGCTCGTAGGCAGCCTGGATGGCGGCGATCACCGCCGGGGAGGCCTCGACCTCCTTGATGGCGGGGATGCCGACCAGGTCGGCCTCGGCGACCCGGTCCAGGCCGTGCTGGGCCTGCATGGTGAAGCCCATCGAGGTCTGCAGCGGGCGGTCGTCCTCGGCGCACACCGCGAAGTCGATCGGCGGGACGCCGTCCTCGGTCCGGTCGATGCCGAACGCCTCGCAGAGGATGCCGAGCTCGAAGGGGGCGACGCCGTCGAAGGCGATCACCGCGACGTTGGTGAGGCTCACCCGCCCACTGTCGCACCCCAATGGCAGGAAATCAACGCAGCACGGCTTTTCTGCCACTGGTGGCAGGATTCCGACAAGAGCATGATTTCTGCCATGACCACCGCACTCATCCTCCTGATCCTGATCGCGGCCCTCGGCGTCCTCGTCTCCTGGGTCCGCCACGACGGCATGAGCACCCCGCGCCGTGCCGCCTGGTTCGACTGAGGTGTCGAGGCTCGCTAACTCGCACCTCGACCACCGTCCGATCCCCACCCCCCGAAAAAGCCAGAAGCCCCGACCGGATGGTCGGGGCTTCTGTGCTGCTTGCTAGCGGCTGATCAGCAGATCAGTTGCCACCGGTGAGCTTCTCGCGGAGCGCCTGCAGCGCCTCGTCGGAAGCGAGCGAGCCGCCGCCGCTGGTGTCCTCGGCCGGAGCGGAGGAGTACGAGCTGGCCTCGCCGGCCTCGATCTCGGCCTGCTTGGCCTCGGCCTGCTGCTTGACGTGGGCCTCCCAGCGGGCGTGCGCCTTGGCGTACTGCTCCTCCCACTTCGCACGCTGCTCGTCGTAGCCCTCGAGCCACTCACCGGTCTCCGGGTCGAAGCCCTCGGGGTAGACGTAGTTGCCCTGCTCGTCGTAGGTCGCCTCCATGCCGTACAGCGTGGGGTCGAACTCCTCGACGTCCACCGCGGCGGTCGTCTCGTTGGCCTGCTTGAGGGACAGCGAGATCCGACGACGCTCGAGGTCGATGTCGATGATCTTGACCATGACGTCGTCGTTGACCTGAACGACCTGCTCCGGGATCTCGACGTGGCGCTCGGCCAGCTCGGAGATGTGGACCAGGCCCTCGATGCCCTCCTCGACCCGCACGAACGAGCCGAAGGGAACGAGCTTGGTGACCTTGCCGGGGACGATCTGGCCGATCTGGTGGGTCCGCGCGAAGTGCTGCCACGGGTCCTCCTGCGTCGCCTTCAGCGACAGGGAGACACGCTCGCGGTCCATGTCCACGTCGAGGACCTCGACGGTGACCTCGTCACCGACGGTGACGACCTCGGACGGGTGGTCGATGTGCTTCCAGGACAGCTCCGAGACGTGGACGAGACCGTCGACGCCGCCGAGGTCCACGAACGCACCGAAGTTGACGATCGAGGACACGACACCCTTGCGAATCTGGCCCTTCTGGAGCTGGGTGAGGAAGCCGTGGCGAACCTCGGACTGCGTCTGCTCGAGCCAGGCGCGGCGCGACAGGACCACGTTGTTGCGGTTCTTGTCGAGCTCGATGATCTTCGCCTCGAGCGTCTGGCCGACGTACGGCTGCAGGTCGCGGACCCGGCGCATCTCGACGAGCGACGCGGGGAGGAAGCCCCGGAGGCCGATGTCGATGATGAGGCCGCCCTTGACGACCTCGATGACGGTGCCCTCGACGACGCCGTCCGCCTCCTTGATCTCCTCGATCGTGCCCCAGGCGCGCTCGTACTGGGCGCGCTTCTTGGACAGGATCAGGCGACCCTCCTTGTCCTCCTTCTGGAGGACGAGAGCCTCGACCTTGTCGCCCACCTGGACGACCTCGGACGGGTCGACGTCGTGCTTGATCGACAGCTCGCGCGAGGGGATGACGCCCTCGGTCTTGTAGCCGATGTCGAGCAGGACCTCGTCACGGTCCACCTTGACGATGGTGCCGTCGACGATGTCGCCGTCGTTGAAGTACTTGATGGTCTGGTCGATGGCGGCCAGGAAGTCCGCCTCCGAGCCGATGTCGTTGACCGCGACCTGGGGCGCGTTGTCGTCGTAGTGGCTCGAGAGCGGGGTCGAGAGGGTGCTGGTCATAGAGAAGGACAGTCCTTGGATGGGCAGATGTAGGTTGGAGCCGGGTCCCGATCGGGGCACGGGTCAGCGTCCTGTGTGGACACAGACATTCCAGAGTACCCGTCCCGGCGTACGCCGGTCCAACTGGCGGCACTACGCTCTCCCCCGTGCAGGAGTGGCCGCAACGCCCGGTGACCGCCCATCGACGCGACGCCGACGAGAAGGAGTCACGCAGCGCCAACAGCGCCGACTGGGACCGCTACGCCGATGAGTACCAGGCGACCCACGGCGAGTTCCTCGGCGACGTCGGCTTCCTGTGGGGCCCCGAGGGCCTGACCGAGGCGGAGGCCGGCATCCTCGGCGACGTCCGCGACCGCGACGTGCTGGAGGTCGGCTCCGGCGCCGGGCAGTGCTCGCGCTGGATCCGCAGCCGGGGCGGGCGGGCCTTCGGCCTCGACCTCTCCCACCGCCAGCTGCAGCACTCGCGGCGGATCGACGAGATGAGCGGCGTCGCGGTCCCCAGCGTCCGGGGTACGGCGACCCACCTCCCCTTCGCCGACGACAGCTTCGACATCGTCTTCTCCTCCTTCGGGGCGCTGCAGTTCGTCGCCGACATCGACCGGGCAGTGGCCGAGACGGCGCGGGTGCTGCGCCCGGGCGGCCGCTACGCCTTCTCGATCACCCACCCGACGCGCTGGATGTTCCCCGACGACCCGACGACCGAGGGCCTCACGGCGTCGCAGTCCTACTGGGACCGCACGCCCTATGTCGAGGTCGACGACGAGACCGGCACGACGTCGTACGTCGAGCACCACCGCACCCTCGGCGACTGGGTCGCGCTGCTGGCCGGCCACGGGTTCCGGCTGACCACCCTGCTCGAGCCCGAGTGGCCGGCCGACCACGAGCGGCTGTGGGGCGGCTGGTCGCGCGAGCGCGGTGTTCTCACACCCGGTACCGCCATCTTCGGATCGGACCTTTGGTCCCGGGTGGACTAGTCCACCCCGGCCAGCCGGCCTGCTTCCGTCCGGGGGGTCTTTGCCGCCGTTCGGCCAAAGCGCGCCGCCGCCGGTGTTCCCGCCCCGCACGGGGCGCCCATATTGGCCGCATGTCGGGAGCACACCTGCGCCGAGCGGCGCTGTCACTGACCACGCTGGCGACAGCGGGGACCTTCGTCCTCGCCGTCCCGGCCACCTCCGCGACGGCAGCGCCGCTGCCGGCCACCTACACCGGGACCGCCCACGGCGACCTCGTGTACGTCGGAGCCGACCTCGGCCTCCTGGGCAGCCTCGCCCAGGTGCCCGTCGGGCACAGCCACACCGACGTCGACAGCAGCCGCGGCGGCAACGACGTGACCGCCCAGGCGGCCAACGTGGACGCCGACCTGCTCGGCGGCCTGCCGATCACGGTCGACAGCATCGGCGCGGTCGCCGCGCCGGACGCGCCCTCGACGGGCCAGGACCTGCTCGCCGTCCCGCTCGCGCCGATCGCGGCAGCGACCGTCGTCCACGGCCAGGTGGAGGCCCACTACGCCGGCGACGCGGCCTGCCCGGCGCTCGCGGGCGGAGCGCGCCTGCTGGGCAGGGCGGAGGCGAGCACCGCCGGCCTCACGCTCGTGAACCTCGCCGGCATCGGCTCCGTCGCCCAGGTCGGCGCGGTCGACTCGGTCTCCGAGACCGCGCTGGTCCCCGACGGCACCGGCGGCGACGACGTGGTCTCCACGGTGACCACGACGGTCGGCGACATCTCCCTGCTCGGCGGCGTGGTCACCATCCACGTCTCCGACGACGTGGTGACGACCGCGGAGTCCGACGGCACGACGGGCACCGCGAGTCGCAGCAACTACACGGTCGTCGTGAGCGTGGGCGGCTCCCAGGTCGCGTCGATCCCCTCGACCGCCACCTCCCCCGTCGCCATCCCGGTCGACCTCGGCATCCTCGGCACCTCCGTGGACCTCTCGGTCGGCGTCGGCACCTTCACCGACTCCTCCGCGGCCGCCAACGGCGCAGGCTCGCAGGACGCCGTCGTCGGGGTCAGCCTCCAGGTCACCACGGCCCTCGCGACCCTCGCCGACGTCGACCTGGCCGTCGGCGCCGGCGACGTCGCGGCCGCCGCACCGAACGGCGGGGTGGAGTGCACGCCCGTCGTGGCCACCGACACCGACGGTGACGGCCTGAGCGACGCCGACGAGGCGACGTACGGCACGGACATCAACGACACCGACAGCGACGACGACGGGATCTCCGACGGCGACGAGGTCCACACCTGGACCACCGACCCCGCCGACGCGGACACCGACGACGACGGCCTGACCGACGGCGACGAGCTCGACACCGACGCCGGCGGCCCCGACACCGGCACCGGCACCAGCCCGACCGACGCCGACACCGACGACGGCGGGGTCAACGACGGCACCGAGGTCACCAACGGCACCGACCCGCTCAACGGTCTCGATGACGACGACCGCGACCTCGACGGGCTCAGCGACGCCGACGAGGCGACCGCCGGCACCGACCCGGACGACCCCGACACCGACGACGACGGCCTGACCGACGGCGCCGAGGTCACCACCCACCACACGGACCCGACCGCGGCCGACACCGACCAGGACGGGCTCGCTGACGGCGCCGAGGTCAACACCCACGGCACCGACCCGCTCGACCCCGACACCGACGACGGCGGCGCCACCGACGGCGCCGAGGTCGACAACGGCACCAACCCGGTCGACGACCCCGCCGACGACCTGCCGTCGACCGACGGCGACGGCGACGGGCTCACCGACGCCGAGGAGGCCGTGCACCAGACCGACCCGGCCGACCCGGACTCCGACGACGACGGCCTCTCCGACGGGACCGAGGTCAACACGACCGGCACCGACCCGAACGTGGCCGACACCGACGGCGGCGGCGTGAACGACGGCGCCGAGGTCGACAACGGCACCAACCCGGTCGACGACCCGGCCGACGACGTCGCGGCGACGGGCGACGCGGACGGCGACGGCCTGAGCGACGCCGACGAGGCGACCGCCGGCACCGACCCCGACGACAGCGACTCGGACAACGACGGTCTCTCCGACGGCGCCGAGGTCCACACCCACGGCACCGACCCGCTCGACCCCGACACCGACGACGGCGGCGTGACCGACGGCGCCGAGGTCGCGAACGGGACGAACCCGGTGGACGCGCCCGCGGACGACGTACCGAGCAACGACCGGGACGGTGACGGCCTCACCAACGACGAGGAGATCACCAACGGGACCGACCCCGACGACGCGGACTCCGACGACGACGGCCTGACCGACGGCGCCGAGGTCAACACCCACCAGACGGACCCGAACGACACGGACACCGACGACGACGGCGTCGAGGACGGCGTCGAGGTGACCGACGGGACGATCCCGACCGACGCGGACTCCGACAACGACGGGCTGAACGACGGCGCGGAGAAGGCCGCCGGCACGGACCCGCTGAAGGCGGACTCCGACGGCGACGGCCTCACCGACACCCGTGAGCTGAACGGCCCGACCGGGTGCAGCACCGGGCACACCAACCCGTTGCGCAAGGACACCGACGGCGACGGCCTCGTCGACGGGCCCGAGGTCAAGGGCATCAACGTCAAGCAGGTCGTCTTCACCAACCGCGGCAAGCCGGTCAACGGCAGGTCGATCGGCGTCGTGCGGACCAACCCGTGCGCCAAGGACACCGACCGCGACGGGCTGAGCGACCGCCAGGAGGTCGTCGGCACGAAGATCAACCAGCGGGTGAAGCGCACCAAGAAGTACGGCGGCTGGTACCTGCTGACCACGCGCAAGTCGAACCCGACCAAGAAGGACACCGACGGCGACGGCCTCGGCGACAAGGTCGAGGTCACGGGCAGCGCGAACTGGCGCTACAGCAAGCACCGCTCGGACCCGACCCGCGCCGACACCGACTGGGGTGGCGCCAACGACGGGCGCGAGATCCGGATCAAGGCCGACCCGACCTGGGCCGCCTGATTCGCGCTGAGCGCCAACTAGGGTGGCCGCGTGGATGCGGAGGAGATCGCACGTTCGGCTGCCCTCGAGCGCAAGCACTGGTGGTACGCCGCCCGTCGCGCCCTCGTCCGTCGCACCGTCCGTGACTGGCCCGCCGGTCGTGCGGTCGACGTCGGGTGCGGGATGGGCGGCAACACCGTCGTCCTGCGCGAGATGGGCTGGCAGGCGATCGGGGTGGAGTACACCTCCACCGGCGCGGACATCGCCGCGTCACGCGGCATCCCGGTCGTGCAGGGCGACGGACGGGCGCTGCCCGTCGCCGACGCGTCCGTCGACCTCGTCATGTCGACCGACGCCTGGGAGCACATCGACGACGACGTGGCCGTCGCTGCGGAGACGGCGCGGGTGCTGCGTCCCGGCGGCCGGGTGCTGGTCGCCGTACCGGCGGGCATGGCGCTGTGGAGCGGGCACGACGTGGCCCTGGGCCACGTCCGACGCTACGAGCGCGACCAGCTCGCCGACCTGGTGCGCGGCGCCGGCCTGGTGATCGACGACCTCTGGTCGTGGAACGTCCTGCTCCGGCCGGTCGTGCGGGCCCGGCGACGCAACAAGGACGCGCCCGAGAGCGAGATGGAGGCGGTCAACCCCGTCCTCAACGCCGGCCTGCGCGCCGCGGTCGGGATGGAGCGGGTCCTCCCCCTCAAGCGGCTGCCGGGCGTCAGCCTGGTCGTGGTGGCCCACAAGCCGTGACCGGGTGGGTGGCCGATCCGGGCATCGGCTGGCGGATCCTGCTGACGGCGCGGCTGGCCGAGCCGCCCGACCGCGCCGACGTCGGCGACCGGCTCGCGGCGATCACCGCGGCGCAGGAGTGGCCCGCTCCCCCGCCGCTGCGCGTCCGCGAGGACCTCGGGGCGCTCCAGCGCGAACTCGTCGACGCCGACCCGGCGCCACTGCTCGTGGGCGTGTCCGGTCGCCACCTCGTGCTGTCCGCCCACCACAGCGCCGTCGACGGCCTCGGCCTGCTCACCCTGCTCGAGCGGCTCGGCGCCGGGCCGGTGCGCTCCGGCGCCCGCGGCGTCGGAGCCCGTACGACGACCGGTGGCGCCGCGCGCACCACGACCCGGCGGCTGCGGGAGGCCCTGCTGCACCCGCCGGCCCGGGTGACCCCACCCCCGGGGCGCGTGACCGGCACCGGCGACGTCCTCGTCGAGCGCACCCTGCCCGGGACGCACCGAACAGCGGCCCTCGTCGACGCGGCGACCCGCGCGGTCGTCGCGCACGAGCGTGCCTGGGGCCGGTCGGCGACCCACGTGGCGATCGCCGTCGGCGCCGTGCGCGACCAGCCCACCGGCGCCGGGGCGCCCGTGGCCGACCGCAGCGTCCTGCTCCGGCTCACCGACGTCGAGCAGCTCGACGCCGAGGGCATCGCGGCGGCGCTCGCCAGCGCGCCGGTGCAGACCCCGCCCGCCGGCGGGGGCAACCCGCTGCTGGCCCGCGCCGCGGCCGCCGGCCTCAGGGCGCTCGCCCCGCGGCTCGGCTCCACGCTGCTGGTCTCGCACCTGGGCGAGGTCACCGCCCCCGGCGTACGGGCCCTGTCCTTCCACCCGGTGACCGCAGGCGGCACCGGGCTGTCCCTCGGGGCCGTCGGGCACGACGGCACGACGACCCTCACCCTGCGCGGGCGGGCGTCGTCGTGGAACGACAACGGCCTCGAGCAGCTGCTCGAGGCCGTCGTCTCCCTCCTGTGAAAAGAGGAGTCCCTGGGGGCGCTGTCAGGCGTTGACCAGCGTCTTCTTCTCGTCGGCGCCCGCGTGGCGGCGGGCCCGGGCCTTGCCACCCGCGACCAGGCCACCGGCCAGCAGGGCGAGGCCGACCAGCACGAGGAGCAGCGGGAACAGGAAGTGCAGGCCGCCCAGCAGCATCGCGTTGGTCTTGGCGCCGGTCTCGTCCTTGGTGCCGTTGACCAGGTCGTCGACCTGCTGGTCGGTGTACTGCACGGTGGCGTTGAAGACCGGCACGCTCTGGCCCTCGAAGCGCAGCTCCTGCAGGCGCTCCTCGACACGGTCGACCGGCGAGCCGGTCTGCGGCTCGACGAAGAACGTGCGGGTCATGCCGTACCACATCTCCGCCTGGACGCCCGGCTCCGAGGAGCCGAACATCGAGCCCGGGACCTCGCGGGTCTCGACCATGGTGGGCTCGATGGTCTGGACGAACTTGTAGACCTCGAGGCCGTCGATCTTCTCGGTGCCCTCGAACTTCGCGGGCACCGACTTGCCGACGGTGCCGTCCCAGACGCCGTAGTCCTTCTTCTCCGTGCCGAACGGGAACTTGTAGACCTGGCCCTCGCGAGCGGTCGGCTCCTCGGTGGTCTGGTCGTCGTCCTTGACCTCGGTCCACGACTCGCAGCCGTCGCAGTCCGACGCCGCGCCGCTGACCGCGTCGAAGGGCGCCCGCTCCCGCGTCTGCTGGAAGACCGAGCCGTCCTCACGCTTCACCGTCGTCGAGTTGACCCAGCTGACGACACCGTCCGGAGCCTTGGGCTCCTCGTAGGCGACGGTGTACGAGCTGATGTCCAGGTCGTGCGTCTCGGCCTGGTAGGTCTCGAAGTTGAGGACCTGAGCCCCCTTCGCCTCGAGCAGGGTGGTGCCCTCGTAGTCCGGCGGGACGGTGGCCAGGGTCGGGTACGCGTAGAACCGGACCAGACCGGCCGCGACGATCATGAACACGCCGAGCCCGATGGCAACGGCCGCAATCTTGCTGCGCATGGACAGCACCTCTCAGACGGCCACGCGAGCGTCGCGTGGGTGGTGGAGACCGGACGACGTGGCGCCGCCGGTGAGCATCTCGGTGATCATTTCGGTGGTGAGGTCGCGAGCGTCCGCACGCATCCGCGACCAGTCGAAGCGGGCCGCCCACGCCAGGCAGGCAGCCGCTCGGCGGACCCGCGTGGACGGGTCCGGGGTGGTGACGAGCGCGTCACCGAGGGCGGCCGCGAGGCGGTCGACGACGACCCGGTGGTCGGCGTCGTCGGGGACCAGCCAGCCGGACTCGCCCGGCAGGATGGAGTCGCGCAGCCCGGGGACGTCGCGGGCGACGGTCGGCACGCCACGGGCGGCCGCGTCGATGACGGCCTGCCCCCAGCCCTCCGCGTCGGAGGCGCACACGTGCACCGACGCACGCGCCAGGACGGCGTGCTTGCCGGCCTCGCTGAGGTAGCCGTGGAAGGTGACCCGGTCGGCGATGCCGAGGTCGGCGGCGCGCGCCTCCAGCCGGTCCCGGTCCGGGCCCTGGCCGACAACATCGACGTGCAGCTCCCGCCCGGCGAGCTCGGCGCTGTGCTGGGCCCGGGCGACCGCCTCGAGGGCGAGGTCGACGCGCTTGTGGGTCACCAGCCGGCCCAGCACGGCGATCCGGTCGGCGTCCTTCGCGACGGCCCGCCCGGCGTCGTACGACGGGAGGTCGGCGCCGTTGGCCAGGATCCGGATGTCGCCGGTCCAGCCCAGCTGCTCGCGCATCTCGGCCGCGGTCGACGCGGAGACCGCGGCGACCGTCCGGCGGCGGTAGACGCGCCGCATCAGCACCCGCTCCAGCCAGCGCGCGAGCGCGGCGGCCGGGGCCGGCAGGTGGGCGGTGAACTGCGCCTGGTGCACGTGGTGCACGACGAGCAGCACGGGCGTCGAGCGGCGCAGCACGAGCGGCGAGAACGACGGCAGCCCGCAGGACGGGTCGATGACCGCGTCCACCTCGTCGCGGTGGCGCAGCAGCCAGCCGAGCGCGAACGGGATGAAGCCGCTGCGGCTCCCCCCGCGCACGACGGCGATGCCCTCGCGGTCCTCGGCAGCGGACTGCCCGGCGTCGCGCGCGGTCAGGAAGCGTACGTCGGCGCCCGCCTCGCGCAGCGCCCGCGCGAACTGCCACGCGTAGATCTCCGCACCACCGGCCTGCCGGTGGTCGAGGTCGCGCCAGTTGACGACGACGAGGCGCCGGCCGGTCAGCGTGCCCGCCGTCACCGGTGGCTCCGCGGGGTGATCGAGGCCAGCACGGGGACGGCGACGACGGCCGGCAGGGCAGCGACAGCGGGGAGCGGCATGGGGGACCGCGTGGTGCTGACCGCCACCCTGCCGGGGCCCGACGTCTGCAGGCCGCGGGTCGACCACGCGATCCGCGCCAGCTCGGCGAAGGCACCCGCGCCGTGGCGCACGGGGACGAAGGTGGAGCCGGGCACGTCGACCCAGCTGACCGGGATCTCCTCGATCCGCGCGCCCGCCGCCCGCAGGCGGACGAGGAGCTCGACGTCGAAGGAGAAGCCGGCCGTGTCGAGGTCGCGCACGGCCTCGCGGACGAGGTCGCCGCGGAAGACCTTGAAGCCGCACTGCGTGTCGGCGATCCCGGGCACGAGCCGGCCGGCGAGCCGGCGGTAGACCGCGGCACCCCGCGACCTGGTGCGGCAGTGCCGCTCCTCGGTCTCGCTCCCGGCGAGCGCGCGCGAGCCGATGACGACCTCGGCGCCCAGCAGCACCCGGCGCCACGCGACCTCCAGGGCGTCCAGCCCGGTCGCGCCGTCGGCGTCCATGAAGCACACCAGGTCGGCGTCGGTGGCCAGCAGGCCGGCCCGCACCGCGGCGCCCTTGCCGCGACGGGTGCAGCGCACCACGCGCACGGGCAGCGCGGCCGTGCTCGCCGCACGAGCCACCTCGGCGGTGGCGTCGCTGCTGGCGTTGTCGACCACGATCACCTCGACGTGGCCGAGCACGCCGCGGTGCGCGGCGGCGTACCGGCGCAGCTCACGCAAGGTGCGCGGCAGGCGGCGCTCCTCGTTGAACGCCGGAATGACGATCTGCAGCATCGGACCCTCCCAAGCCGTCTGCTCAGACGTCCCCCCTCCCAGAAGGACGTATGACGAAGCCGCCCGCCGTCACGAGGGACGACGGCCGACCAGACGGGCTACTGGTCCGAGTAGCTGTACAGCTTGTCGTTGCTGACGGGCTTGTGGTCGTTGTTCGCGGCGTTGACGCCAGCGACCAGGACAACCGTCGAGGCGAGCGCGCCGACGATGGTCGAAATGATGATGTTCATGCGCAGGTCCCCTCCCAAAGACCAGCACAGAGCGCCACTTCCCCCCATGTCCATCATGTGGTGTGACGCCCGTTACTCCCTGGTCGGAGTATCCATGTCACGGCAACCAAAAGCAAAAGAAACGCCAAACCGTGACCGAAAGCCACGAGGATCTCCTGCCATCGGGCCATCCCGGGCCGCACGTCCGTCTCCCCCGTCGCCACCGGCCCGTCGGCGGCGAGGTCGAGCAGGGTGAGCCCGCCGGCGTCGTAGCGCACCGGGGCGTCGGGCGTGTCGACCGCGCCCATGCCCTCCTCGACCAGCACCCAGCGCACGCCCTGCTCGCGCAGCGCGGCAGCCGGGTCCGCCTGGTCGAGGGCCCGCGAGACGGCGACCACCCGCGGGTCCTCGGGCGGCACGACGATGTCGGTGAGCCGCACGCTGTCGTCGACCAGCACCGTGCCGGGCAGGAACCGGGGCGCCGGGTCGAGGACGGCGCGGCGGTGGTTCCAGTCGAAGCCGCGATAGGACCCCGCCCACGGCAGCACGACGGTCACGTCGTCCGGGCCGACGATGTCGGCGACGTCCGCCCACGCCCGCGGGTACGACGACCGCTGGATCTCGCCCCCACCGCCCCAGGCCAGGCTCGGCAGCAGCAGGACGGGCGCCACCACGAGGAGCGCCACACCGCTCCAGAGCGCACCCCGACCGGGCCGTACCTGGGCGCGGACCAGCGTGACCGCATGGGCGACGCCAACCGCCAGCACCAGGCCCAGCGGGGCGAGGAAGCGGTGGGAGTCGCGCAGCAGCGCGACTCCGGGCACGGCCGAGCCGAGGCCCTCGAGCAGGGCTGCGCCGGGGCCCACGGTCGGCAGCAGCGCGAGCACCAGCGCGGCTCCCCCCAGGCCCAGCCAGCGCACCCGGTCGGGCGCGCCCCGCCACAGGCCGCCGAGGGCGGCGATCGACAGCAGGCAGGACAGCAGCACCAGCACGGCGCTGGTCCGCTCCCCCGCGAGGATCGACGTCTTCCAGATCCCGCCGAGCGACAGCAGGCTGGCGAGCGTGCCCGCGCCCGACTCGGCGCGAGCCGCGAAGCCGGCGAACACCCCGTCGGTGGACACCCGGACCGCGTCGGCCGTGAGCGCGGGCACCAGCCAGGGCAGGTTCGCGACCACGGCCACCAGGGCGACGCGCCACCAGCCCCGGCGGTCACGGGTGAGGCCGAGCACCGCGAGCACGCCCACCGCCATCACCCCGCTCGAGGGGCTGCACACGCCCGACAGGACCAGCACGATGGCGGCCGGCGCCAGGTTGCCGGGGTCACGTGGGTCGCGGCGCAGGCGCAGGGCGGCGAGCGCGACCCAGGGCAGGAGCAGGTAGCCCAGCAGGATCGCCCACTGGCCGATCAGCAGTCGCTCGTGCACCCACGGGTTCCAGCAGAACAGCGTGATGGCCGCGGCCCGGGCGAACCACGCCTGCTCGCGCACCAGGCGCGCCACACCCAGCCCGCCGGCGAGGAAGCCCCCGAGGAGCAGCGCCTTCTGCACCAGCGCCCCCGGGATGACATACGACGCCAGCGAGACGAGCGCGTCCATGGGCACCGCGCGCGGGAGCGCCCCGTCGAGGCCCAGCCAAGCGGGCTTCCACGGCTGGTCGGGCACGAAGACCATGTCGCCGACCAGCCAGAAGCCGCTGCCGAGCAAGAGCGGGCCGAGCACGACGAGAGCGACGGCACCGGTCACGGCGAGGTCGGGCAGCTGCTTCCTCATGGTTCGCCCCTCATGGTCGCTCCGGCAGGCCCACGGCGACGTCGGTGACGCACACCGGCACCGTCCCGTCGCTCCACATCGCCACCGACGGGACCGAGCCGGGCAGGTCGGGCAGCACCAGCCAGGCCTCGTTGGGCCCCCGGCGCGCGAGGAACCGCTCCGACCAGTCGCCCGCCGCGACGGTGACGGTCGATTCGGCGTCGCTGTAGTACTGCACCCGCATGACGAGCCGGCCCTCGACCGGCAGCGCGAAGCGCACGGAGGTGGCCGCCGAGGTCACCTCGTGGCCGCAGTCGCCGTCACGCCCGGGCACGGCGTCGACCGTGCCGTCGAAGGTGACCGGCCGCAGGTGGCCGTCGGGACCGACGACGCGCAGCCGCGGGCTCGGCTCGTCGAACGCCGGGTGCTCGGGCAGCGGGCCGAAGATGTGGGAGTAGCGCGAGTCGTCGCCGACGAGCGGCAGGACGAGCTCCGCAGGCGCGAGCTCGTCGAAGACCACCTGGGTGGGATCGGCCGCGAGGTCGGCCCGGAAGGCCTCGACGAACGCACGGTCGGCCTTGTTCTGGAAGTGCGGCACCAGCAGTGCGGTGCCGAAGCCCGCCGCGAGCGCGTACGCCGCCACCACGCACCCGGCCCCCACGACGCGGGCCCGGACGGTCGCCAGCCGGACCAGGCCGAGGCCCGGCGGGCCGCCGCGCAACGCCAGCGCCGCGCAGACCACCGCCGCGTGCGGGATGTCGGAGGAGTAGCGCGGGTCGAGGCCGATGACCGCGCCGAACGCGGCGCGGCCGCTCAGCAGCAGCGCGGTGTCGGCGGCGACGTAGCCGAGGAGCACGGCGAGCGCCCACCGCCGGGCAGGACCGCCGCCGCGCAGGAGCAGCGCGAGCACGACGGCGGCGAGCAGCAGGCTCACGACCGTCACCCACGTCGCCGGCCGGACGGCGCCGCCGTCGATCTCTCCGGTCCACGGACCGCCGGCGAGGCCGGGGACGGCGCTGCGACCCAGGAATGACCACGTGACGCCGAGCAGCTGCCTCGGCGTACCGCCGCCGCCCTCGACCTGGGTCAGTCGGGAGTGCGCCACGAGGAAGCCGCCGACGAGCGCGACCATGCCGCCCCAGAGCCAGGCGTGGTCGCGCAGCGCCGCCCTCACCCGGCGCCAGCCGGTCGCCCGGTCGGCCAGGGCGACCGCGACGCCGAAGACCAGCGGCGGGATCAGGACGGAGCGCTCGTGCCAGAGCAGGCCGACCGCGGTCACCAGCAGGATCGCCAGCACGTGGCGGACCGGCGCGCCCTCCTGCTTCCACCGCACGAGCAGCCACACGGCCGCCAGTGAGCAGGTGACGTGCGGCCACAGGAACATCGACGCGCTCCACCACAGCGTGGAGACGAGTGTCAGCGGGGTCCACGCGAAGACCGCGAGCAGCACCACCCGCGACCACCGGTCCGGCAGCAGCCGGCTCAGGATCAGCCACGCGAGCACCACGGCGAGCAGGTTGACGAGCAGGATGCCGACGGCGAGCACCGGCCACTGGTACGGCGCCCCGTGGGCCACCACCCACAGCGTGAGCTGCTGCAGCGGGTTGACGTGGCCGGCGAAGTCGCGGACGAGGTAGTCCCACGTCAGGTCGGACTCGGCGGCCCGGCCGGTCATGTAGAAGTCGTCCTGGTTGAAGTAGGAGCCGGCCAGCAGCCAGCCGCGCACGAGCGCCGTCACGGCGACGATGCCGAGCGCGGCGAGTCCCTGCGCGCCGCGCCAGGCGGTGAACCTCCGGCCGGTCACGAGCCCACCTCCGCCCGGTGGCGGGGGCGCCGTGGCGCGCCGAGGACCAGGCCGGCGACGAGGCCGACGGCCGCGGCGGCGGACAGGTCGGCGAGGTCGGCAACGACCCGGGCGCTGGTCCACGCGTCGAGGACGCCCGAGGCCAGCACCAGCACGCCCGCCGCGACGCCGAGCGCCACCGGGCGGCGGACCAGACCCCCGACCAGCAGGCTCCCCGCAAGCAGTCCCAGGGCGGCCACCGGGCCGAGCAGCAGGACCGCGGCGCCGAGGGTCGCCAGCCACGCCGGCAGGCGCCAGGGCTCCGCGTCCGGCCACGGCGCAGGCTCCGGTGCGGGTGAGGAGCGCCGGCGCCACAGCACGAGGACCAGCGCGACCACCCCGGCGACCAGGACGCCGCCGCTGACCGCCAGCCCGGCAGGCAGGGCGACGTCGTACACGCGCTCGGGGGTGTAGCGCAGCTCGACGTCGACCGCGCCGCCGGCCGGCAGGAGCCAGCCCTGCTGCCAGCCGTCGACCCGGATCGCCTGCAGGCGCCGGCCGTCGACCTCGGCGACCCAGCCCTCGTTGAAGTTCTCGGGCAGGTGGAGGACGGCGTCGGGGCCGGCCGCGACCTGCGCCGAGCGGTGGGTGCTCCCCCACCGCGTCACCTCGACGCGGCGGCCCGCGGCGTCCGCCGCGGCAGCGGTGTCGTCCGGCACGACGGCCAGGTCGAGCACCTCCATCTCCGCATTGGGTACGACGGCCAGCCGGTGCGCTCCCGCCGCGAGGTCGACGTCGCCGCAGGCCTCGAGGGTCATCGGGCTGCCGTTGGCGATGTCGGCCATCGTGCCCGTCACCCTGGTCCTGACCACGCGACCGTCCAGCTCGATCTCGGGGCCGAACCCGCAGATCGCGCCGGTCGGGGTGTCGGCGAAGAAGGGGCGGACGACATTGGCGCCGACGAGGGACACGTCGGGAACGACGACGTGGCCGAAGCCCGGCTCCTTCTCGAAGCGGATGGTCAGCCGGCGGGTCCGGATCCGCTCCTCCAGCTCCTGCTCCGCGCCGGTGCCGAGCTCGATCCGCTGCGGCTCGCCGTCGTCGCCGGTCACGACCGCCGTTCGCGGCTCCCCGGGCAGGCCCGCCCGGGCGACCGTGAGCGCGCGGATCGTGCGCGGGCGCCGCCACTCGAAGATGAGGGTCGGGTAGAGGTCGGAGTCGTCGGAGACCCACGCCGTCGAGGGCTCGCCGTCGTGCGCGAACCGGCTCGAGACCTTGGGGTCCTGGCCGAAGGCCGACGTCGCGCCCACCGTCAGGTCGGGGTCGAGCGGCTCCAGCAGCCGCGCCGCCTCCGGCGTGCTGCGGGCGACGACGTGGCCGCTGATCCGCACGGCTGCGCCGCCGTCGGTCGTGAAGCTGCGGTCCATCCCGCCGCGCTCCTCCGCGCCGCGGATCCGCGCCACGTCGCAGTCGGGGCGCCCGAGCGTGATCGTGCAGGCACGGCGGCCCGGGACGGCCGAGAACACCAGTCCCGCACCGTCGGGAACGGTGCCGGGGAGGACGAAGGTGCGCGTCGGGGTGCGGTCGTCGAGGCGCACCTCGCGCAGGCCGACCCGGGCCGCCCGCGCGTCGGTCGCCGCCTCCACGACGCGGACCTCCACCCGGTCGACCGGGCTGCCGTCGAGGCGGACGCGGACAGGGACCCCGTCCGCACCGACCCGCGCGCGGACCCGCTGCTCCCCCGCGACGACCTCGATCTCCCGGATGGGTACGACGAACCGGTCGTCGGCCACCGGGGTGACCGTGACCTCGTGGACCGCCTGCTCACCGTCGAGGTCGAGGCGCAGCCACTGGCGGTCGGCACGTCCGATCCCCGAGCTGACCCACCGGGTGTCGATGTCGCCGTCGACGGCCGCCTGCGGGCCCGACTCGACCATCACCGGGCCGTAGTTGTCGGCGTAGCCCTGCGCGCTCGACGCCGAGACGCCGGCCAGCCCGTCGTCGTACCCGGCGACGACGGGGGCCTGTGACGGACCGGCGGGGAAGTCGTGGACCGCGCGCTCGACGCGGTAGTCGTCGCGCGGCCCCATCAGCACCGACAGCGGCTCGTCGTTGTTGCCGAAGGCGCGCTCGCGGCGCTGGTCGCCGTCGGTCACCACGTCCGCGGCCGCGTCCCAGCCCGGCTCACCCTCGAGCACCGTCGCCCGGCCCGGGGCGAGCACGCCGGTCCCCTGCAGCGCGAGCACGCTCTCCGGCGTCCCGCGGACGGTGACCACGTCGTCGGCATCGGTCGCCTGGAGGAGGTCCTGGCGGTGCGGCACCCCGAACACCTCGACCGCCGCCGCGCCGCCGCTCGTCGTACCGAATCCCGCGAGGCGCTCCAGGCCCGCCCGCGCGAGCGACACGGCCGCGCCGCCGGGATGCGGCGAGCGGGTCTGGGCGCGGAGCAGGTCGCGGCGCAGCACCACATGGGTGATGCCCACCCGGGCCAGCTCGTCGGCGAGCGCCTCGGTGGCCCGACCCGTCGCGATGGTCTGGTCGAGCGCGGAGAGGTAGCGGATGGTCTCACCCGGAACGAGCGGCACCTGGGTGCGCGAGACCACGTCGGTCCCGCCGAGGATGGCGAGCGGCTCGTCGATGGTCCAGCCCCAGTCCTGCTGGGCGAAGCTGGAGCCGGGTACGACGAGCACCCGGCCCGCGTCCTGCTCGGCGAGGAAGCTCCGGGCCTGCTGCCAGGGCGCGTCGATCGCTTCCCACCCGGGTGTGCGGGTCTGGTTCAGCAGCAGCGGCTGGCCGAGCACGGCCACCAGCAGGAGCGGCACCACCAGCAGGGCGCGGTGCGCGCCGGCGAGACGGGGCCGGCGCGCGACCAGCAGCGCCACACCGCGCTGCGCTGCCGTCGCGAACCCGATCGCCACCGGCAGCCGCACCACCGGGTCGATCTTGTGCACGTTGCGGAAGATCTGGAGCGGGCCGTCGAGCAGCGTGCGGACCGGGTCGGCCAGCGGCGAGCCCGCGACACCGCCGTGCGCGACGGTCAGGCAGCCCAGGCCCAGCAGCGCGGCGAGCAGGAGCGGGCGGCGCAGGTCGCTCTCGACGAGTACGAGGCCGGCCAGCCCGATCGCGGCGACGGCAGCCGCCACGACCACCAGTAGCGGCTCGTTGGCGAGGTGGAAGGCGGCCGGCCACCAGGGCTGGTCGCCCGAGAGCAGGTAGCCGAGCCACGAGGAGTCACCGCGCACCGACTCCGACCAGCCCACCAGCGCGGTCGTGTCGCCCGCGCTCTCGACGTACTCGTAGAACGGCGGGGCGTAGCGCGCCAGCAGGAGCAGCGGGACCGCCCACCACAGGCAGGCGGCGCCGACGGCCGCCGCCCAACCCGCGGCGAAGCGCCACCCGGCGAGTCCCCGGTGCACGCCCCAGACGACCAGGATCGCGGCGAGCGGCAGCGAGCCCGCGGTCTCGACCGCGTTGACGCCGCCCATGCACACGACGGCGGCACCGCTCAGCAGCGCGGCCGCGGGAGCGCCGAGCCGGCCGCGGAGGTGTAGGACGACGGCGAGCACCAGCCACGGCATCACCGCCCCTGGCAGCGACTCGGCCGTCTGCACACCGACGGTGCCGAGCAGGCGCGGCGAGAACGCGAAGACCGCGCCCGCGAGCACGGCCGCGAGCTCGCCCAGGCCGACCGCCCGGGCCACCCGGCGCGCGCCCTCGCAGGCGAGGACGAGGATCAGCGCCGACCACAGCCGCTGGCCCACCCAGTCCGGCACGTGCAGCAGGTCCATCAGCACGAACCACGTCCCCTGCGGGAAGAGGTAGCCGTAGGCCTGGTTCTGGAACTCGCCGAAGTTCGACTCCGGGTGCCACAGCGTGAACGCGCCCGCGAGGAAGTCGCCGGGGCGCTGGGTCAGCTCGGCCCGGGTGTCGTAGGTGGTCGCGCCGGGCTGCTGGAGCAGCATGAGCACGGCCACGACGGCATACAGCGTCAGGGCGATGCCCCGTGCCGTGCCGCGCTGCGCGTCCGTCTCGCTCATCCCACCACTCCCGTCGCCACCTCCCCGTGGCGTGCGTCACTGTATTGGGGCGTGGGTCGAATCTCCGGATTACCGCCCCTCCGCCTACCCTGCAGGCGTGACGACTTCCGTCGAGGCCACGCAGTCGCGCGTCATGCGGCTGTTGCGCAGCACGGCCGGGATCGCCCTCGCGATGGCGGTCATGAACATCGGCACCTACGCCTTCCAGATGGTCGCCGCCCGCATGCTCGGGCCGAGCCAGTACGGCGCCGTGGCCAGCATGATGGCGCTGCTCATGGTGCTGTCGGTCGTCCAGCTCGGGTTGCAGGCCACCGCCGCACGCCGGATCTCGGCCGAGCCCGACGACGTCGCCGCGATCGAGCGCACCGTGCTGCTCACCACCTGGCGCGCCGCGCTCATCCTCGGCCTGCTGGCGCTCGCCGCCGCGCCGGCCGTGTGGCAGCTGCTGCGCCTCGACGGACTGGCTCCGGCGATCCTGCTCGGGCTCTGCGTCGTCCCCGTCACCGTGATGGGCGGCCAGGCGGGGGTGCTGCAGGGCGAGCGCCGCTGGCTGCCGCTCAGCCTCGTCTACCTGACCGTCGGCGTCCCGCGGGTCCTGCTCGGCGGCGGCTTCCTGCTCGTGTCGGCGACCGAGACCAGCGCCATGCTCGGCGTGCTGATCGCCTCCTGGCTGCCGGTCGCCGTCGGCACCTGGGCGCTGCGCCACCGGCCCGGCGACGACATCGAGCACCACGACGTCGCGGTGCGCCGCGACGTGCTCAAGGAGACGCTCGGCAGCGCGGTCGCCCTGCTCGCCTTCCTCGCCCTCTCCAACCTCGACGTCGTCGTCGCCCGCAGCGTGCTCGACGAGCACGACGCGGGCTTGTACGCCGGAGGGCTGATCGTCACGAAGGCGGTGCTCTTCCTGCCCCAGTTCGCCGTGGTGATCCTGTTCCCCTCGATGTCGACCGACGGGGAGAGCCGCGAGGCGGTGCTCAAGGGCCTGAGCCTGCTGGCCGGCCTCGGCGCGGCCTGCACCGCCGCGACGTACGTCCTGTCGGGGCTCGCACTCGTCTTCATCGGCGGCGACGACTACTCGGGCGTGCAGGACCAGCTGTGGCTCTTCGCCGTCCTCGGCGGCCTGCTGTCCGTCCTCCAGCTGCTCGTGTACGCCGGCCTCGCGAAGCGCGGCCGCGCCACGAAGTACCTCATCGCGGCGGGTGTCGTGGTGCTGGTCGTCGCCGGCGCGATGGCCGACTCCGTGCTGGGCCTCGCGCTGACCGTGGCCGCGGTCGACGCCTTCGTGGTGGTCCTGCTGATCGTGCTGCAGGCCTTCCGCCACCGCCGACTGGCCCCCGCGACGCCCTAGTGGGCGGCTTCGTGCCAGCTGCGGCCGGTGCCGACGGAAACGTCGAGCGGGACCGTCAGGTCGGCCGCGCCGGCCATCTCCGCGCGCACGAGCGCCTCGAGCGCCTCGGCCTCGCCCTCGGCGACCTCGAACACGAGCTCGTCGTGGACCTGGAGCAGCATCCGTGAGCGCAGTCCGGCCTCGTCGAGGGCGGCCTTGGTGCGCAGCATGGCGACCTTGATCAGGTCGGCCGCCGAGCCCTGGATCGGGGCGTTGAGGGCCATCCGCTCGGCCGCCTCGCGGCGCATCCGGTTGTCGCTGGTGAGGTCGGGCAGGTAGCGGCGCCGACCCATGATGGTCTCGGTGAACCCGGTGCGACGGGCCTCGTCGACGATGCCCGTGAGGTAGTCGCGGATGCCGCCGAAGGTCTCGAAGTAGTCGTCCATCAACGCGCTGGCCTCGCGCGGCTCGATGCCGAGCTGCTGGGAGAGGCCGAAGGCGGACAGGCCGTAGGCGAGGCCGTAGTTCATCGCCTTGATCTTGGCCCGCATCTCGGGCGTGACGTCCTCGGGCGCCACCTCGAAGACCCGCGACGCGGTCTCGGCGTGGAAGTCGCGCCCCGACCGGAAGGCCTCGATCAGCTGCTCGTCCTCCGAGAGGTGCGCCATGATGCGCATCTCGATCTGGCTGTAGTCGGCCGTCATCAGCGACGCGTACCCGCTGCCCACGACGAAGCTCTCCCGGATCCGGCGACCCTCCTCGGTGCGGACCGGGATGTTCTGCAGGTTGGGGTCGGTGCTCGACAGGCGGCCGGTGGCCGCGATCGTCTGGTGGAAGGTCGTGTGGATACGGCCGTCGGGCTGGACGGTCTTGAGCAGGCCCTCGATGGTCTGCCGCAGCCGGATGACCTCGCGGTGGCGCAGCAGGTGGAGCAGGAACGGGTGCTCGGTCTGCTTGAACAGGCCCTGCAGCGCGTCGGCGTCGGTCGTGTAGCCGGTCTTGGTGCGCTTGGTCTTCGGCATGCCGAGCTCCTCGAAGAGCACGACCTGGAGCTGCTTGGGCGAGCCGAGGTTGATCTCCTTGCCGATGACGGCGTACGCCTCCTCGGCCTCCTTGCGCACCTCCTCGCCGAAGTGCGCCTCGAGGCCCTCGAGGTGCTCGATGTCGACGGCGATGCCGGTCTGCTCCATGCCGGCGAGCACGCCGACCAGCGGCATCTCCACCTCGGTCAGCAGCCGACGGCCGCCGGCCTTCTCCACCTGGTCGGCCAGCTCGGCCGACAGGTCGAGGGCCGCACGGGCCTGCACCATCGCGCTGCGGGCCACGCCGTCGTCGGCCTCGTCCTCCGCGAAGAGCATGCCCTGGTCCTCGTCGCCGGCCTGGGCGAGCTCGCGGTGGAGGTAGCGCAGGCTGAGGTCGGCCAGGTCGTAGGAGCGCTGGTCGGGCGCGACGAGGTAGGCGGACAGCGCGGAGTCCTCGACCACGCCCTCCAGCGGCCAGCCCTGGGCGGCCAGCGCCAGCAGCTGCCCCTTCACGTTGTGCAGCACCTTCGGGCGCTCCGCGTCGCCGAGCCAGGCAGCCAGCGCCTGGTCGTCGGCGAGGCTCATGGTCTCGACGTCGACGTACGCCGCCCGTCCGTCACGCAGGGCCAGCGCGAGGCCGGTCACCCGGCCGGTGCCGCTCCCCCACGAGCCGCGCACGCTGACGCCGACCGTCTCCTTGCCAGCGGCGTCGAGCCAGCCGGCGACCGCGTCGGGCGCCAGGGTCGTGCCCTCGAGCTCGACGCCCGCCTCGACGGCGACGTCCTCGGCGGGCGCGACCACGTCGAGGATCCGGGTCCGCAGCTCGCCCCGGATCTCCAGCTCGTCGAGCAGCTCGAGCGCGGCCGTGCGGTCCCAGTCGGTGCGCGCGAAGTCGTCGATCGCCACCCCCAGGGGCAGGTCGCGCACCAGGGCGTTGAGGCGGCGGTTGCGGATCACGTCGCCGAGGTGCTCGCGGAACGCGTCGCCCTTCTTGCCGGTGATCTTGTCGGCCTGCGCGATGACGTTGTCGAGCCCGTCGTAGGTGTTGATCCACTTCGCGGCGAAGCCGGCACCGACCCCGGGGACGCCGGGCAGGTTGTCGCTCTGCTCGCCCACGATGGCGGCCAGCTCGGGGTAGCGGTGCGGCGGGACGCCGTACTTCTCCTCGACGGCGGCCGGCGTCATCCGGGCCAGGTCGGAGACGCCGCGCATCGGGTAGAGCACGGTCGAGCGCTCGGTCACCAGCTGCAGCGAGTCGCGGTCACCGGTGAGGATCAGCACCTCCAGGCCGCTGGTCTCGTCGGCCAGCGCCTGGGTCACGAGGGTCGCGATGATGTCGTCGGCCTCGTAGCCCTCGAGCTTGAGGAACGGGATGGAGAAGCTGGTCAGCATCCGCTCGATCAGCGGCAGCTGACTGCTGAACTCGCCCGGCGTCTTGTTGCGCTTGGCCTTGTACTCGGCGTACTCCTCCGTGCGGAAGGTCTGCCGGGAGACGTCGAACGCGACCGCGACGTGGGTCGGCTGCTCGTCGCGCAGCACGTTGACCAGCATCGAGGTGAACCCGTAGACGGCGTTGGTGTTCTGTCCCGTGGCGGTCGAGAAGTTCTCGACCGGGAGGGCGAAGAAGGCGCGGTAGGCCAGCGAGTGGCCGTCGAGCAGGAGGAGTCGCGGGCGCTGGGAACCGGGCACAGTCTCGGGCACCCGGCGACTCTACCGATGCCCGCCGACTATCGTTCCAGCCCATGACGAGCAACGCCGAGATCGCCGACTTCCTCCGCGCCAACATGGGCGCCCTCAACGAGCGGATGGGCGTCGAGCTCGTCGAGATCACTCCCGAGCGGGTCGTCGCGACGATGCCGGTCGAGGGCAACACCCAGCCCTACGGTCTCCTCCACGGCGGCGCGTCGGTCGTGCTGGCCGAGACGCTGGGGTCCGTCGCCGCCGCGCTCAACGCGCCGGAGGGCCGGTTCGCCGTCGGCACGGACATCAACGCCACCCACCACCGCTCCGCGACCAAGGGGCTGGTGACCGGCGTGGCCACGCCGCTGCACCTGGGCCGGACGATGGCGAGCTTCGAGATCGCGATCACCGACGAGGACGGCCGGCGGGTGTGCACCTCCCGGATCACCTGCGCGCTCATCGAGCGCGACCCGACCCCGAAGGGCTGAGCCCAGGGGGCCGGCCTAGACCTCGGGGAGCGTCGCGAGGCGCTCCGCGCGGGCGCGGCGCAGCGAGCGGCGCGCGGCCAGCACCTTGGTGCGGCCGTTGTCGGCGCCGAGCGCGGAGCGCTGCGGGGAGACCCGGCTGCGCAGCAGGGTGGTCGGCGCGATCCGGTACATCACGACCGGTGCGAGGCCGAGCCGCGCCATGAAGCGGTTGGCGTCACGCGAGGAGTGCGGGACCGCGGTGACCACGTGGAGGATGCCGTTCTCCTCGGCGAAGGAGGTCGCCGCCTCCATCAGCGTGTGGCCGACGCCGTGGCGGCGGAACTGGTCGAAGACGCGCGGGTGGATCGCCTGGACGCACGGCTCGAGGTTGAGCGGCGAGAGCGTCGTGACCCGGAGGTAGACGGCGCCGGCCAGCTGGCCGTCGTACTCGACGACGACGACGCGCTGCTCCGGCGAGGCGGCCGCCCCCTTGACGACCAGCTCGAGGTCGGCGGACTGCTCGGAGCGGTCGGCGCGCCGGACGGCGTCGCTCCACAGCTCCGCGAGGACCGGTGCGTCCTCCCGCGTGGCAACGCGCGTGGTCAGCGAGTAGCGGCTCATGTGGGTCCCTGCCTTCCTCACCCAAGACCAAAAAACCCGAGACTGGCCCGCCATCCCCCCGGACCTGCCGGCCAAGACTACGCGGCGGCCGGGACGCGCGACAGGGGGTGCCGTCGCCTCCTTCGTAACATCTCGAATACGAGACGATGAATCGCCGCGGCCGCCTCGCAACGTGACGTGGCCAACACCTAGAGTCGCGCCCATGAACATGAAGCGACTCCCGGCCCTGGCCGTGGCCACCCTCGCGGCACTCGCCCTGTCCTCCTGCGGCTCGGACGACAGCGGAAAGACGTCGACCGGCGCCAACGTCATCAAGGAGGGCACGCTGACGGTCTGCTCCGACGTCCCGTACCCGCCGTTCGAGGACTTCGACAAGTCCAGCGACCTCGGCTTCAAGGGCTTCGACGTCGACATCGTCAACGAGATCGCCGAGCGGCTCGATCTCAAGCTCTCCTACCAGGACAGCTCGTTCGACGCGCTGCAGAGCGGCCAGGCGCTGAACGCCGGCCAGTGCGACCTCGCGGCCTCCGCGATGACGATCACCGACGACCGCAAGAAGAACATCGACTTCTCCGAGGGCTACTACGACTCCAAGCAGTCGCTGCTCGTCCCGGCCGACAGCGACATCGCGGCCATCGGCGACCTCGACGGCGTGAAGGTCGGCGTCCAGCAGGGCACCACCGGCAAGACGTACACCGAGGAGAACGCCGACGGCGCCGAGATCGTCACCTTCCCGAGCGACGCCGAGATGTTCCAGGCGATCAAGGCCGGCCAGGTCGACGCCCTGCTCCAGGACCTGCCGGTCAACCTCGACCACACCAAGGACGGCAAGTTCAAGGTCGTCGAGACCTACGACACCGACGAGCAGTACGGCCTCGCCATCAAGAAGGGCAACAGCCAGCTCGTCGAGGACGTCAACGGTGCGCTGGAGGAGATGCACAAGGACGGCACCTACGACGAGATCTACAACAAGTACTTCGAGGTCGAGTGAAGCGCTCGACCAAGCGGCGGCTCGTCGTCTGGGGCGTCAATCTCAGCGTCCTGGCGGTCGTCGTCGCGCTCCTGCTGCTGATCGACTGGCCGAACTTCCGCGCCAACTTCTGGAACCCGGGCGGCGTCTCCGGTGACCAGAGCAACTGGGGCGACCTGATCACGATCGGGGCCGTCAACACGGTCAAGTACACGGCGATCGCCTTCGCAGGCGGGCTCGCGTTCGCCGTGGTGCTCTCGCTGATGCGTCTGTCCCCGATCGCGACCCTGCGGTGGCTCGCGACGGCGTACGTCGAGTTCTTCCGCGGGCTCCCGGCACTGCTCGTGATCATCTTCATGGGCTTCGGCCTCCCGATCGCGATCGGCTGGAGCCCGCCGGGGGGCGTCGTCGGAGCCGGGCTCCTCGCCCTGATCATGGTCGCCAGCGCCTACATGGCCGAGACCCTGCGCGCAGGAATCCAGGCCGTACCCAAGGGACAGACCGAGGCGGCACGCTCGCTCGGGATGGGGACGATGAGCACGACGTTCCGGGTGGTCCTGCCGCAGGCCTTCCGGATCGTCATCCCGCCGCTGACCAACGAGTTCGTCCTGTTGATCAAGGACACCGCTCTACTCTCGGTGATCGGCTCCACGATCGACGGACGCGAGCTCACGACGGTGGCGCGCGACTTCACCTCGTCCGGCGGCTCGGCCCAGACCGCCACCAGCCTCATCCAGGCCGCGCTGCTGTACCTGGTGATCACCATCCCGCTCACCCAGCTCGTGGCCTGGCAGGAGCGCCGGCAGAGGAAGGCGACCCGATGAACGACGCCACCACGCTCGACAAGACCGGCGAGCCGGTCGCCGCCATCGCGGTCCGGGGCCTGCACAAGTCGTTCGGCCACAACGAGGTCCTGAAGGGCGTCGACTTCTTCGTCGACCCCGGCCAGGTCGTCTGCGTGATCGGGCCGTCCGGCTCGGGCAAGTCGACGCTGCTGCGCTGCGTCAACCGGCTCGAGGAGCCCACGTCCGGGGAGGTGCTGATCGAGGGTGTCGACATCTGCGACCCCGAGACCGACCTCGACGAGGTGCGCTCGCGGATCGGCATGGTGTTCCAGCAGTTCAACCTGTTCCCGCACCTGTCGGTCCTGAAGAACCTCACCCTCGCCCAGCGGACCGTCCGCGGCCGCGGCAAGGACGAGGCCGTGGAGATCGCGCGGCACAACCTGGCGCGGGTCGGCCTGTCGGAGAAGGAGGCGGCCTATCCCGCCCACCTGTCCGGGGGCCAGCAGCAGCGCGTGGCGATCGCCCGCGCCCTGTCGATGAACCCCGACATGATGCTGTTCGACGAGCCCACCAGCGCGCTCGACCCCGAGCTCGTCGGTGACGTGCTCGCGGTCATGAAGGAGCTCGCCACCGAGGGCATGACGATGATGGTCGTGACCCACGAGATGGGCTTCGCCCGCGAGGTCGGCGACAAGCTGGTCTTCATGGACGGCGGCGTCGTCGTCGAGGAGGGCCGGCCCGCCGACGTACTGTCGAACCCGCAGCACGAGCGGACCCAGGCGTTCCTCTCGAAGGTGCTCTAGACCGCCGTACGACGACGAAGGGCCCCGCCGGATGGCGGGGCCCTGCGTCGTTGTGGTGCGTGGAGCTCAGACGTCGCCGCCGAGGTAGGCCGCCTTGACGGCCGGGTCGACCGCGAGGTCCTCCCCCTTGCCGGAGCGGACGATCTCACCCGTCTCCAGGATGTGCGCGTCGTGCGAGCGCTTCAGCGCCTGGGCGGCGTTCTGCTCCACCAGCAGCACGGTGGTGCCCTGGTTGTTGATCTCCGTGATGATCGTGAAGATCTGCTGGATCAGCTTGGGCGCCAGGCCCATCGACGGCTCGTCGAGCAGCAGCAGCTTCGGGTTGGACATGAGCGCCCGGCCGATGGCGAGCATCTGCTGCTCACCACCGGACATGCTGCCCGCTGCCTGCTTCTCGCGCTCCTTGAGCCGCGGGAACAGCGTGAAGACCCGGTCGAGGTCGTCGCGGTAGGCCGCGGTCTTGCGGTCCTTGCGGAGGAACGCACCCATGTCGAGGTTCTCCAGCACCGTCATGCCCGGGAAGCAGCCCCGGCCCTCCGGCGACTGGCTGATCCCCCGCTTGACGCGCTCGTACGGCGGCAGGTGGGTGATGTCCTCACCCTGGAACCGCACGGCCCCGCCGCGGACCTTGCGCAGGCCCGACACCGTCTTCAGCGTCGTGGTCTTGCCGGCGCCGTTGGCGCCGACGAGCGAGGTCACCGTGCCCTCGGGCACCGAGAACGAGATGCCCCGGATCGCCTCGATGTGGCCGTAGTTGACCTGGAGGTCGTCGACCTCAAGAAGCATCTTCATCCACTCCCAGGTAGGCGGCGATGACCGCCGGGTTGTCGCGGATCTCCGCAGGGGTCCCCTCGGCGATCTTCTGGCCGAACTCGAGCACGACGATCCGGTCGGTGACCCCCATGACGAGCCGCATGTCGTGCTCGATGAGGAGCACGGTGTAGCCGGCGTCGCGCACCTTGCGGATCAGCTCCATGAGCTTCACCTTCTCGGCGGGGTTGAAGCCGGCGGCGGGCTCGTCGAGGCAGAGCAGCTTGGGGTTCGTGCCCATCGCCCGGGCGATCTCGAGACGCCGCTGGTCGCCGTACGACAGGTTGGCGGCGAGCTCGTCGTGGCGGGCCCTGATGCCGACCAGGTCGAGCAGCTCCTTGGCCCGCGCCAGCGAGGCGGCTTCCGTCTTGCGGTGGCGCGGCGTGCGCAGCAGGGCGTCCCAGAAGCCCACCTTGCTGTGCGCGTCGGTGCCGACCATGACGTTCTCGAGCACCGTCATCGACTTGAACAGCCGGATGTTCTGGAACGTCCGGGCCAGGCCGAGCTTGGTGATCTTGTGCCGCTTCAGCTTCGACAGCGAGTTGCCGTCGAAGCGCGCCTCGCCCGACGTGGGCCGGTAGACACCGGTCATCACGTTGAAGCAGGTCGTCTTCCCGGCCCCGTTGGGTCCGATCAGGCCGAGGATCTCGCCTTCGCGGATCTCGAAGCTGACGTCGTTGAGCGCGGTGAGGCCACCGAACTTCAAGGTGACGTGGTCGACCTCGAGCAGCGCCTTGCCCGGCGCGGGGGCCGGGGCGCCCTTGTCGAGCGACGGGGACCCGCCGCTGCCGTACATCGGGGACTCAGACATTGCGCGTCTCCTCCAGCTCGTCGTCCAGCTCGCCTTCCTCCAGCGCCTCGATCTCGGCGGCAGCCGCCTTCGCCCGGCGGGTACGCCGCGGTGGCAGCAGGCCCTCCGGACGCCAGACCGCGAGCACGGTCAGGGCCAGGCCGAAGAAGAGCAGGCGGTAGTCGGCGAACTCGCGGAAGCGCTCGGGCAGGTACGCGACCAGCGCGCCACCGGCGATCGCACCCCAGCGGTTGCCCGAGCCACCCACGATGACCGCTGCGACGAACAGCATCGAGAGCAGCAGGGGGAAGCTGTCGGGGCTGATGTAGCCGCCCTGGCCACTGGCGTAGAACGAGCCGGAGAGGCCGCCGATCGCGGCACCCAGCGCGAACGCCATCAGCTTGAACTTGAACGTCGGCACACCCATCAGCTCGGCCGCGTCCTCGTCCTCGCGGGTCGCCTCCCAGGCGCGTCCGACCCGGCTGTTCTTGACCAGCCGGTCGCCCACCAGGACGAGCACGAGGGCGGTCAGGATGAGCCAGTAGTACGGGATCGCGTTGGTGGCACCGAACACGAGGAAGTGGACCGGGTGGTCCTTGTCGAGGTGCGGGACCAGCCCGTCCCACTCGACACGCGGGATCTCGAACAGGCCACCCGGCTCGAACGGCGGCTCGGCCTTCGGGCCGATCGTGTTCGGGTGCGGGATGTCCTTGATGCCCGCGGACGCACCCAGCCACTCGATGTTCTTGACGCAGATCCGGATGATCTCACCGAAGCCGAGCGTCACGATGGCGAGGTAGTCGCCGCGGACCCTCAGCGTCGGTGCACCGAGGATCACGCCCGTCACCATGGTGACCGCGATCGCCACCGGGAGCGCCAGGAAGAACGGCCAGGAGCCGTGCTGCGAGGTCAGGACACCGGTGGTGTAGGCGCCGGTGGCGTAGAAGCCGACGTACCCGAGGTCGAGCAGGCCGGCATAGCCGATGACGATGTTGAGGCCCACCGCGACCAGCGCGAACGCCGCCACCTGGAACATCACGCCACCGAAGTCGATCTCGTTGGTCGTGATCAGCGGCGGCCGCAGGATCGGCAGGCCGTAGAAGAAGAGGGCGATCAGGACGAGGACGGCGATCCTCACGACGATGTTCTGCCGCTTGTAGCCCTCGAGGACGCCGTCCCAGGCGTCGCCGACGGAGCGCAGGGCGTTGCTGACCGGGTTCGTCATGCGCGTGCCTTCCCCAGGGACTCACCGAGCAGCCCGGACGGCCGCACGAGGAGGATCAGGACGAGGAGCACGAACGCCACGACGTCCTTCCAGTTCTGACCGAAGAGGGCCGAGCCCCAGTTCTCCATCACGCCGAGGATGAGCCCACCGAGCAACGCGCCGCGCAGGTTGCCGATGCCGCCCATGACGGCTGCGGTGAATGCCTTGACGCCGAGGATGAAGCCGGCGTTCTGGCGGGTCACGCCGACCTTCATCATGTAGAGCGTGGCCGCCGCACCGGCCATCAGGCCGCCGATGAGGAAGGTCAGCTGGACCACGCGGGTCGGGTTCACGCCCATGAGCGCGGCGGACTCGGGGTCCTGGGCGACGGCGCGGATGCCCCGGCCGAAGCGGGTACGACGTACGAACTGGTCGAGCGCGACCATCATCAGCAGCGCCGCGAGGATGATGACCAGGTCGACGTCGGAGAGCGTGTAGCCGCCGATCGTGAACAGGTCGTGCTCGCGGATGGTGACGGGGCTCGAGTACACGTCACGGGCCTTGCCCGGCGCGACGTAGTCGGCGAGGTTGTCGTCGAGCCCGAAGACCTCGGCGAAGCGGTCGCGCAGGCCCATGGCCTCGGCCAGCGCGAAGGACGCACCGATCGCCGAGATCAGGGCGATGAGCTTGGGTGCGTTCTTCTTCATCAGCGGCCGGTAGGCGAACCGTTCGAGCGCGAGCGCGACCCCGGCCGACAGCGCCATGGCCGCTATCAGCGCCACGAGCAGGACAGGAACGGCCTCACCGAGGCTCCAGCTCGCACTCTCGGTCCCGTGCAGGAGGATGAAGACCCACGCCACGGCGAAGGTGCCGTACATGAAGACTTCGGAGTGCGCGAAGTTGATGAGCTGCAGGACGCCGTACACCATCGTGTAGCCGAGCGCGACGAGCGCGTAGATGGCGCCGAACACGAGCCCACCCATGGTGTAGCTCAGGAAGTTTTCGGGGCTCCCGAAAAGGTTGCCGAAGTCCAAGGGGGTTTCCTCCGCCTTTGTGATCGACTGCGGCCGGGGGTGGTCCCCCGGCCGCAGTACAGGTCAGTCCCTACAGGGACCGGGTCACTCGATCGCCTCGGGGTTCTCGACGTCGAGGGCGCCGTTCTTCACGAAGTAGGCGTAGATCTTGGACTCCTTGATGTCGCCCTTGTCGTCGAAGGCGATGGGGCCACTGACGCCGTCACCCTCGTAGGAGCCGATGAACTCGTTGAGCTCCTGGGCGTCCGACACGCCGTCCTTGATCGCGGCGAGGAAGATGTTCGTCGCGTCGTAGGCCTGCGTGGCGTAGAGGCCGGTGGCACCGAAGTCGGCCGGGGCCGGAGCGGCGGGAGCGGACAGGACCGCACCCTCGGCACCGTCGGCGCCGGCGACCTTCACGAAGTTCGGGTCCTCCGAGCCGTCACCGGACATGAACGTGCCCTTGAAGCCACCCTGGCGCAGCTGCTTGGCGAGCAGGCCGGCTTCGGTGTAGTAGCCGCCGTAGAACACGGCGTCGGCGCCCGAGGACTTCACGGCCTGGACGATCGCGGACATGTTGGTGTCGCCGACCGAGATCTGGTCGGAGTCGACCAGCGCGTCGCCGAGGGAGTCCTTGACCTTGCCGGCAAGGCCCTTCGAGTAGTCCTGACCGTCGTCGACGACGAAGACCTTCTTGGCGCCGGCCGTCTCGGTGAGGTACTTGGCGTCGGCCGTGCCCTGCGCGTCGTCGTTGCCGATGACGCGGTGCCAGGTGGTCCAGCCCTGGTCGGTGATCGTGACGTTGGTCGCCGACGGCGAGATCGACGGGAGGCCGGCCTCGAAGAAGGTCTTGCCGGTCGCGAGCGACTCACCCGAGAAGCCCGGGCCGACGAGGCCGAAGATGGTGTCGTCGTTGATGATCTGGGTCGCGAGCGCCGGCGCCTTGTCCGGGCTGCCCTGCGAGTCGAACTTCTTCAGGTTGATCTTGCAGTCGGCGTTGTCGGCGTTGTACTCCTTCAGCGCCAGCTCGATGCCGTTGACCATGTTCTGGCCGAGAGCACCGGCGTCACCGGTGAGCGCGCCGAGGAACGCGAGGTTCTTGCCGCAGAAGTCGCCGCCGTCAGCGTCGCTGCCGCCGTCTCCGTCGTCGGAGCCGCACGCGACCATGGAAAGGCTGAGCGCCAGCGTCGCGACGCTGGCTCCGAATACCTTGTTGAGCCTCAAGACTGTGTCCCGCTTCCTACTCGAGCCGAAGGGCAGCGGTCGCTGCCCTCGGACGTGTCCTGCCGCGGGAACCTACACCGGCTCACGTGCAGGTGGAAGCAACTCGGCGGCTCGGGAGCCGAATCCTGACGAATCTGTTACCTGAGAGCCGGGTCACACGAATTTTTTACGAGCCCGACCCGCCGGGGACACCGTGCGTGACCACGCCCTCGGCAACCTCGCGCATGGACATCCGCAGGTCCATCGCCGTCTTCTGGATCCATCGGAAGGCCTCCGGCTCGGTCAGCGACAGCTGCTCCTGAAGGATGCCCTTGGCCCGGTCGACCGCCTTGCGGGTCTCCAGGCGCTCGGTCAGGTCGGCGACCTCGCTCTCGAGCTGGGCGATCTCGGCGAAGCGGCTGACCGCCATCTCGATCGCCGGCACCAGGTCGGTCTGCGAGAACGGCTTGACGAGGTACGACATCGCGCCGGCCTCCCGGGCCCGCTCGACCAGGTCGCGCTGCGAGAAGGCCGTCAGCATCACCACGGGTGCGATCCGCTTCCCGGCGATCGCCTCGGCGGCCGCGATCCCGTCCAGCACGGGCATCTTCACGTCGAGGATCACCAGGTCGGGGCGCAGCTCCTCGGCGAGCTCGATCGCCTTCTGCCCGTCGGCGGCCTGGCCCACGACGTCGTACCCCTCCTCGACGAGCATCTCGGCGAGGTCCATCCGGATCAGGGTCTCGTCCTCCGCGATCACCACGGTGCGGGGGGTCGGCTGCGCGGTCTCGGTCACGGGAGAAGGTTATCGGCCCGCCCGGTTCGGAGGGCGGGAGCCGTCTCGGCTACCGTTGCTGCGCTACCCGGCCGGGTTGGCGGAACGGTATACGCGGCGCTCTCAAAAAGCGTTGTCCGAAAGGGCATGTGGGTTCGAATCCCACACTCGGCACCCACGCACGACTGATCTGTCGGGTCTTCGTCCGAGACTGACGCATGCCCCATGTGAGATCAGCAGAGCTGGTCGCCAGCGCGCTGCGTGACTCCGATGCCGGCATGCCGGACGCGGACAACGCGGCGAAGCACGGGGTCGCCATCAAGACGATCCGTCGTTGGCGGCGCCTCTACCAACGACGCGGTCAGGCGCGTGGCCAGGCGCACACCTCGGTCCCCTGTCCCCAGTGCGACGGCGCAACGCTCGACACCCCGGCCTACGCCGAGCTGTTGGGCTGGTACCTCGGCGACGGGCACATCACCCGCGGCCGCCGGAATGTCTACAACCTGCACGTCGTCAACGACGAGAAGTACACCGCGGACAACATCGGGATCGCCGCGCTGATGGCGGCCGTCAAGCCGGGCGGCCGCCCACACACACGTCGCGCTCCCGGGTGCATCATCACAACCGTCGGGTGGCGGCACTGGCCCTGCCTGTTCCCCCAGCACGGGCCGGGTCGCAAGCACGACCGACCCATCGTCCTCGACGACTGGCAACGCGCGATCGTCGAAGACCACCCGGGTCCGTTCCTCCGTGGCCTGTTCCACTCCGACGGGTGTCGCGTCGACAACTGGACGCGGCGGATCGTCGCCGGTGCGCCGAAGGTCTACCGCTATCCGCGATGGCAGTTCTGCAACGCCTCACGGGACATCCGGGAGCTCTGCTGCTGGGCGCTCGACCTCGTTGAGATCCCGTGGCGGCAGTCGAACGTCCGGATCATCAGCGTGTCGCGGCGCGAGGCGGTCGAACGCCTCGATGCGTTGATCGGCCGGAAGTCCTGAGCGGCTCAGCTGCGCCGTCGGTACGCCGGCGCCACCTCGTTGATCGCGTCACCCATCCGGTGGATCCGCAGCGCGTTGGTCGAGCCGGGGATGCCGGGCGGGCTGCCGGCGACGATGACCACGAGGTCGCCCTCCTGGACCCGGCCGATCTTCAGCAGCTCCTCGTCGACCTGGCGCACCATCTCGTCGGTGTGCTCGACGGTGCCGGTCTTGAACGCCTCGACGCCCCAGGTCACGGCGAGCTGGGACCGGGCACGGGCCTCCGGGGTGAAGGCGAGGACCGGGATCGGGCTGCGCAGCCGGGCCAGCCGGCGGGCCGAGTCACCGGACTGGGTGAAGGCGACGACGTACTTGGCGCCCACGCGCTGGGCGACCTCCTCGGCCGCCTTGGTGATCACGCCGGAGCGGGTGTGGGGGTCCCACTCGATCCGGCCGAACCGGCTGAAGGTGTCGTCGACGAGGGCGTGCGCCTCGGTGGCGGTGATGATCCGCGCCATCGTCTCGACCGTGTGGATGGGGTGCTCCCCCACGCCGGTCTCCCCCGACAGCATCACGGCGTCGGCGCCGTCGAGCACCGCGTTCGCGACGTCGCTGGCCTCGGCCCGGGTCGGTGCGGGGCTGGTGATCATCGACTCGAGCATCTGGGTGGCCACGATCACCGGCTTCGCGTTGCGCCGCGCGGCCACGATGATCTTCTTCTGCAGGAAGGGCACCTCCTCCAGCGGGCACTCCACGCCGAGGTCGCCGCGGGCGACCATGAAGGCGTCGAAGGCAGCCACGACCTCGTCGAGGTTCTCGATGGCCTGCGGCTTCTCGATCTTCGCGATGACGGGGAGCACGACCCCCTCCTCGCGCATGATCACCCGCACGTCCTCGGCGTCCTTGGCGTTGCGCACGAAGCTCAGCGCGATGAAATCGACGCCGAGGCGCAGCGCGAAGCGGAGGTCGGCGATGTCCTTCTCGGAGAGGGCCGGCACCGAGACGGCCACACCGGGCAGGTTGATGCCCTTGTTGTTGCTGACCTTGCCCCCGACGAGCACCTCGGTGACGACGTCGGTGCCGTCGACCACCTCGACCACACGGAGCCGCACCTTGCCGTCGTCGATCAGCAGCGGGTCGCCCGGCGAGACGTCGCCCGGCAGCCCCTTGTACGTCGTCCCGCTGATCTCGGCGTTGCCGTCGACGTCGCGGGTGGTGATCGTCCAGCGCTGGCCCCGCTTGAGCGTGACCGGGCCGCCGGAGAACCGCTCGAGGCGGATCTTCGGGCCCTGGAGGTCGGCCAGGATTCCCACGCCGTGGCCGCTCGCGTCGGACGCCTCGCGCACCAGCCGGTAGACCTCGGCGTGGTCCTCGTGCGAGCCATGGCTCATGTTCAGGCGCGCGACGTCCATGCCGGCGTACACCAGCTCGCGGATCCTCCGCTCGGAGCTGGTCGCAGGGCCGAGGGTGCACACGATCTTGGCTCTTCGCACGTTCCAAACCCTAACGGTGACCCATGGGTAGAAAAAGTCGAAACGACGCAAACTTCAGGCGAAGTTTGCGTCGTCTCGAACGAGTTGTCGCTCAGACCACCAGCGGGCGCGCCGTCGGCGGGATCGGGGCGGGCAGCTGGGTGCTGCCGGTGAGGAACTTGTCCACGCCGGCGGCGGCCGCACGGCCCTCCGCGATCGCCCACACGATGAGCGACTGGCCACGACCCGCGTCGCCGGCGACGAAGACGCCCTCGACGCTGGTCGCGTAGTCGTTGTCGCGCTTGACGTTGCCGCGCTCGTCGAGCTCGACGCCGAGCTGCTCGATGAAGCCGGGCTGCTCCGGGCCCACGAAGCCCATCGCGAAGAGGACGAGGTCGGCCGGGATCTCCCGCTCCGTGCCCTCGTGCTCGACCAGCTTGCCGCCCTCGAAGGAGACCTCGACCAGGCGCAGCGCCCGGACGTTGCCGTCCTCGTCGCCGAGGAACTCCTGGGTCGAGACCGAGTAGACCCGGTCGCCACCCTCCTCGTGCGCCGAGGAGACCCGGAAGATCATCGGGTACGTCGGCCACGGCTGTCCGTTCGGACGGTCCTCCGTCGGCTGGGGCATGATCTCGAGCTGCGTGATCGAGGCCGCACCCTGGCGGATCGAGGTGCCGAGGCAGTCGGCGCCGGTGTCACCGCCACCGATGATGACGACGTGCTTGCCGTCGGCCCGGATCTGGCCCTCCACCTCCTCGCCCACCGCGACGCGGTTGGCCTGCGGGAGGAACTCCATCGCCTGGTGGATGCCCTTGAGCTCCCGACCGGGGACGGGCAGGTCGCGCGGGACGGTCGAGCCGGTGGCGATCACCACGGCGTCGTACCGGTCCCGGAGCGCCTGGCCGGTGAGCTTGCCCTCGCCGACGGTGACGCCGGAGCGGAACACCGTGCCCTCGCGCATCATCTGCTCGAGGCGCTTGTCGAGGTGCTTCTTCTCCATCTTGAACTCGGGGATGCCGTAGCGCAGCAGCCCGCCGGGCTTGTCGGCCCGCTCGTAGACGGCCACGGTGTGGCCGGCGCGGGTGAGCTGCTGGGCGACGGCGAGGCCGGCCGGACCGGAGCCGATGACGGCGACGGTCTTGCCCGAGAGCCACTCCGGCGGCTGCGGCCGCACGAAGCCGGACTCGAAGGCCTTGTCGATGATCGAGACCTCGATGTTCTTGATCGTCACGGCCGGCTGGTTGATGCCGAGCACGCACGCGGTCTCGCAGGGCGCCGGACAGAGGCGACCGGTGAACTCCGGGAAGTTGTTCGTCGCGTGCAGGCGCTCGATCGCGCCCTCCCAGTCGTCGCGCCAGACCAGGTCGTTCCACTCCGGGATGATGTTGCCCAGCGGGCAGCCCGAGTGGCAGAACGGGATGCCGCAGTCCATGCAACGGCTGGCCTGGACGTTGATGATCGGCAGCAGCGCGCGGCCGATCCCGCCCGGGTAGACCTCGTTCCAGTCGTTGACCCGCTCCTCGACGGGACGACGGGTGGCAACCTCACGCGTGTTCTTCAGGAAGCCCTTGGGGTCAGCCATGGAGCACCTCCATCACCTTGTTCGCGGTCTGGTCTTCGTCCAGGCCCTCGGCGCGTGCCTCGGCCTGGACCGCCAGGACCTTCGCGTAGTCGCGCGGCATGACCTCGGTGAACCGCGGCAGTGCGGCCTCCCAGTCGGCCAGCAGCGCCTCGGCGACCGCGGAGCCGGTCTCCTCGAAGTGCTTGCGCACGATGTCCTGCAGCTCCGCGGCGTACTGCTCGCTGACCGGACGCAGGTCGACGAGCTCGCCGTTGACCCGGAAGTCCTTGAGGTCGAGCACCCAGGCGATGCCGCCCGACATGCCGGCCGCGAAGTTGCGCCCGGTCTTGCCGAGGACGACGACCCGGCCGCCGGTCATGTACTCGCAGCCGTGGTCGCCCACGCCCTCGGTGACGACGGTGGCACCGGAGTTGCGGACGCAGCAGCGCTCGCCGACGCCGCCGCGGATGAAGATCTCACCCGAGGTCGCGCCGTAGGCGATCGTGTTGCCCGCGATGATGTGCTCGTCGGCGCGGAAGGTCGCGCTGCGGTCCGGACGGATCGCGATCCGGCCACCCGAGAGGCCCTTGCCGACGTAGTCGTTGGCGTCGCCCTCGAGCCGCAGCGTGATGCCCTTCGGCACGAACGCACCGAGCGACTGCCCGGCCGACCCGACGAAGGTCAGGTCGATCGTGCCGTCGGGCAGGCCCGCACCGCCGTACTTCTTGGTGACCTCGTGGCCCAGGATCGTGCCGACGGTCCGGTTGACGTTGCGGATCTGCAGCTGGGCGCACACCGGCTCGCCCGACTCGATGGCCGCGGCCGCGAGCGGGAGGATCTCGGTGACGTCCAGCGACTTCTCCAGGCCGTGCTCCTGGCCCTTGGTGTTGTAGACGTCCTGGTCGGGGAAGTGCGTCTCGGCGACCTCGACCTTGTGCAGGATCGGCGCGAGATCCAGGCCCTGCGCCTTCCAGTGCCGCTCGGCGTCGACCGTGTCGAGCGCCTCGACCTGGCCGACGGCCTCCTCGATCGACCGGAAGCCCAGCTGCGCCAGCAGCTCGCGGACCTCCTCGGCGATGAACTCGAAGAAGTTGACGACGTACTCGGCCTTGCCGCTGAACCGCGAGCGCAGGGTCGGGTTCTGGGTCGCGACGCCCACGGGGCAGGTGTCGAGGTGGCAGACCCGCATCAGGATGCAGCCCGAGACCACCAGCGGAGCGGTCGCGAAGCCGAACTCCTCGGCACCGAGCAGCGCCGCGATGACGACGTCACGACCGGTCTTGAGCTGGCCGTCGGTCTGCACGACGATCCGGTCGCGCAGGCCGTTGAGCAGCAGCGTCTGCTGGGTCTCGGCGAGGCCGAGCTCCCAGGGACCACCCGCGTGCTTGAGCGAGGTGAGCGGGGACGCGCCCGTGCCGCCGTCGTGGCCGGAGACGAGGACGACGTCCGCGTGCGCCTTCGACACACCGGCGGCGACCGTGCCGACGCCGACCTCGGAGACCAGCTTCACGTGGACGCGGGCCGACGGGTTGGCGTTCTTGAGGTCGTGGATCAGCTGCGCCAGGTCCTCGATCGAGTAGATGTCGTGGTGCGGCGGCGGGCTGATCAGGCCCACGCCCGGCGTGGAGTGCCGGGTCTTCGCGACCCACGGGTACACCTTGTTGCCGGGCAGCTGGCCGCCCTCACCGGGCTTCGCGCCCTGCGCCATCTTGATCTGGATGTCGTCGGCGTTGGTGAGGTACTCGCTCGTGACGCCGAAGCGGCCCGAGGCGACCTGCTTGATCGACGAGCGCCGCTCCGGGTCGTAGAGCCGGTCGGCGTCCTCGCCGCCCTCACCGGTGTTGGACTTCGCGCCCAGCCGGTTCATGGCGATCGCCAGGGTCTCGTGCGCCTCGCGCGAGATGGAGCCGTAGGACATGGCGCCGGTCGAGAACCGCTTCACGATCTCGCTGACCGGCTCGACCTCGTCGATGGAGATCGGGGTCCGGCCGAACGCACCGGCGTCCTTGAACTTGAACAGCCCGCGCAGCGTCATGAGCTTCTCGGACTGGTCGTCGACCGCAGCGGTGTACTGCTTGAAGATGTCGTAGCGACCGGTCCGGGTGGAGTGCTGCAGGCGGAACACCGTCTCCGGGTTGAAGAGGTGCGGCTCGCCCTCGCGACGCCACTGGTACTCGCCACCGATCTCGAGCTCGCGGTGCGCGGGCGCGATGCCGGCCGGCGGGTACGCCTTCGCGTGCCGCGCCGCCACCTCGGTCGCGATGACGTCGAGCTCGACGCCACCCAGCTTGGAGGTGGTGCCCGTGAAGTACTTGTCCACGACCGCCTGCGAGAGGCCGACGCACTCGAAGATCTGCGCGCCCGTGTACGACGCCACGGTGCTCACGCCGATCTTGGACATGACCTTCACGACGCCCTTGCCGAGACCCTTGATCAGGTTCTTGACGGCCTGCTCGGGCTCGGTCTTGACGTAGTAGCCCTCGCGCGCGAGGTCCTCGACGGTCTCCATGGCGAGGTACGGGTTGACCGCGGCCGCGCCGTAGCCGACCAGCAGCGCCACGTGGTGGACCTCGCGGACGTCACCGGCCTCGACGAGGAGGCCGACCTGGGTGCGGGTCTTCTCGCGGACCAGGTGGTGGTGCACCGCACCCGTCAGCAGCAGCGACGGGATGGGCGCGAGGTCCGCGGTGGAGTGCCGGTCGGACAGGACGATGATCCGGGCGCCGCCGGCGATCGCCTCCGACACCTCCTGGCAGATCTCGTCGAGCCGGGCCGCCATCGCCTCGCCGCCGCCGTGGACGTCGTACAGGCCGCGGGAGACGTGGGTGATGAAGCCCGGGTGGTCGCCCTCGCGGTTGATGTGGCGGATCTTGGCCAGGTCGTCGTTGGAGATGACCGGGAACGGCAGCGAGATCTGCCGGCACGAAGCCGCGGTGGGCTGCAGCAGGTTGGCCTCCGGGCCGATGGAGCCGTAGAGCGAGGTGACGAGCTCCTCGCGGATGGCGTCCAGCGGCGGGTTGGTGACCTGCGCGAACAGCTGGCTGAAGTAGTCGAACAGCAGCCGCGGCTTGTCGCTCAGCGCCGCGATCGGCGTGTCGGTGCCCATCGAGCCGAGCGCCTCGCCACCGGTGTTGGCCATCGGCGTGAGGATGACGCGCAGCTCCTCCTCGGTGTAGCCGAAGATCTGCTGGCGACGGGTGACCGAGGCGTGGGTGTGCACGATGTGCTCCCGCTCCTCGATGTCGTCGAGCTGGATCATCCCGGCGTGCAGCCACTCGCCGTAGGGGTGCTCCGCGGCGAGCTGCGACTTGATCTCGTCGTCCTCGACGATGCGGTGCTCCTCGGTGTCGACCAGGAACATGCGGCCCGGCTGCAGGCGGCCCTTGCGGACCACCTTCGCGGGGTCGAGGTCGAGCACGCCGACCTCCGAGGCCAGGACGACGAGGCCGTCGTCGGTGACCCAGAAGCGCGAGGGACGCAGGCCGTTGCGGTCGAGGACCGCGCCGATCTGGGTGCCGTCGGTGAACACGACGCACGCCGGTCCGTCCCAGGGCTCCATCATCGTGGAGTGGAAGCGGTAGAAGTCGCGCCGCTGCGCGTCCATCTCGGTGTGGTTCTCCCACGCCTCCGGGATCATCATCAGCACCGCGTGCGGCAGGCTGCGACCACCCATGTGGAGGAGCTCGAGGACCTCGTCGAAGGACGCCGAGTCCGAGGCGCCCGGGGTGCAGATCGGGAAGAGCCGCTCGAGGTCACCGGGGATGGTGTCGGAGTCGAGCAGCGCCTCACGGGCCCGCATCCAGTTGCGGTTGCCCATGACGGTGTTGATCTCGCCGTTGTGCGCGATGAAGCGGAACGGGTGCGACAGCGGCCAGCTCGGGAAGGTGTTCGTCGAGAACCGCGAGTGCACGACACCGATCGCCGAGGCCATCCGCTCGTCGCGCAGGTCGGGGAAGAAGTTGTCGAGCTGGTCGGTCGTCAGCATGCCCTTGTAGGCCAGGGTGCGCGACGAGAGCGACGGGAAGTAGACGTCGGTCTCCCGCTCGGCCCGCTTGCGCAGGCAGAACGCGAGGCGCTCGAGGTCCATGCCGTTCAATGCCCCACCGGGCGCCTGCACGAAGAGCTGCGTGAAGGTCGGCATGACGCTGAGCGCCATCGTGCCGAGGATGCCGGGGTTGACCGGGACGTCGCGCCAGCCGAGGACGACGAGGCCCTCCTCGGCGGCGATCTCCTCGATCCGGGCGCGGGTCTTGGCGACCTGCCCGTCGTCGCCGGGCACGAAGGCCGTGCCGACGGCGTACGTGCCGGCGGCCGGCAGCGTGATGCCGTTGTCGGCCGCGACGGCGCGAAGGAACGCGTCCGGCACCTGCAGCAGGATGCCGGCACCGTCGCCGGAGTTGGCCTCGGCGCCGGCGGCGCCGCGGTGGTCAAGGTTGCGAAGGGCCGTGAGCGCCTTGGCCACGATGTCGTGGCTGGCTTCTCCGGTCAGCGTCGCGACGAAGGCAACGCCACAGGCGTCCTTCTCGTGGCGCGGGTCGTAGAGACCCTGCGGCGGTGGGAACGAGTGCATGGAGGGCACCAAGGTTCTCCCGTCGGCTACGTCTGGGGCCGTCCGGCAGCGAAGATCGAAGCCATCGCGACGGGGGTCCACAGAAGGTGGGGCGCAAGGGACAGCACTGGCCCACGCGGCGGAGCGCTCAGGTTACCACTTTGTGACATGGCACCGCTGCGCGGAGGCACCCTCCGTTCACGCCTCGGACGCCCCGACCACCCTCAGCCGAACCGTCCGTTGACGTAGTCCGCCGTGCGGGAGTCCTGCGGGTTGTCGAAGATCACGTCCGTCGGACCCTGCTCGACGATCACCCCGGGCGTGCCGTGGGCGGCGAGGAAGAAGGCGCAACGGTCCGAGACGCGGGCCGCCTGCTGCATGTTGTGGGTCACGATCACGATCGTGACCTGGGACCCGATCTCGCGGATCGTCTCCTCGACGACCCGGGTCGACGTCGGGTCGAGGGCCGAGCACGGCTCGTCCATCAGCAGCACCCGCGGCCGCACGGCCAGCGAGCGGGCGATGCAGAGGCGCTGCTGCTGGCCCCCGGACAGCGCGGAGCCGGGCTGCCGGAGCCGGTCGCGGACCTCGGCCCACAGGCCGGCACGCGTGAGGGACTCCTCGACCAGGTCCTGGCGCTCGGACTTCCTCAGCTTCGAGCCGACCAGGCTCAGCCCGGCCAGGACGTTGTCCTGGATGGACATCGCCGGGAAGGGGTTGGGCTTCTGGAAGACCATCCCGATCGCGCGCCGGGCGTCGGTGAGCCGGCGCTCGGGGTCGTAGATGTCGACGCCGTCGAGGCGCACCTCCCCCGCCAGCGCCGCGCCGGGCACCAGCTCGTGCATCCGGTTGAGGATGCGCAGGAAGGTCGACTTGCCACAGCCCGACGGGCCGATCAGCGCGGTGACCTGGCCGGCCGGGATGTCGATCGACACCCGGTCGAGCACCTTGCGCTGGCCGAACCAGGCGGACACGGCGTCGGCCTCCAGCCGGCCGGGCTGCACCAGCGGCGACGGCGGCGCGGGCGGGGGTGGCGCGACCTCGTCGAGGACGGCGGGGATCACCAGGGTGGAATCGGACATCGGCGCTGCTCCTTCGTGGGAGGCCGGGTGCCGAGGGAGCCTGCGCTCCCCCGGCACCCGACCGGGGGTCCTGCTGACTACCTGACGACCAGCTTGTACTTCGGGCTGGTGCTCTTCGCGACCTTGCTGTTCCCGCTGTAGACGACCGAGATGTAGTGCGTCCCGCGGGCCAGCTTCGGCAAGGTGATGGTGAGCTTGCCGAGGTTGGCGGCCGTGAGGGTGACCTTCTTGACGGCCCGCGAGCCGTCGTACACGGTGAACGTGCCGGTGAAGGTCGCGGCCGGGACCCCGGTCGCGGTGACCCGCGCCGTGATCTTCGGGTACGACGTCCGGCTGATCGTCGTCGCGGCCAGCTTGCCGACCGTCGCCGACTTGGCCTTCACGATCGTGATCGAGCGCGTCGCCTGGCTCGGCTCGGTCTGGCCGGCCACCCCGCCGTAGGCGATGGTCAGCGCGCGCACGCCCGGAGCCAGCTTGACGCCGCTCACCGGGATGGCGATGACGCCGTCGGCGTCGAGCGCCTTGGACGCCAGCACCGTGCTGCCGTACTTGACCGCGACCGTGCCGCCGCTGGAGCCGGCGCCCGTCACCGTGGCCGTGACGGTGAACGCCTTGCCGTAGTAGGACGAGCCCGGCGCCGTGGCCGCGGTCTGGGTGACGGCGGGCGTGTTCGTCTCCGGCCCGGAGACGACGGCCCACTGGTCGCCGGTCACCTTGACGTAGGCCGACGCGTAGCTGTCGGTCACGCCCTTGGTCGCCGAGCTGGTGCGCAGCCGGAGCTCGTAGACACCGCTGAACGAGCCCTGGCCGGCCCCGTCGAAGGCGGCGACGGCGTCGGCGAGGGTGTAGCCCCCCGCGGTGTGGACGTAGGGCCGGCCCGCGAGCGGAGCAGGTGCGGTGACCGCGCCCTCGCCCGTGAACCGGTCGGTCCCGGTCGCCTGGACGCCGGGCCACGCGCCCGCCGCCGTGCCCGACTGGGCGGCGTGCACGAAGAGCGAGGCGTGGGTGTCGTTCGCCCGCACCGTGCCGCCCGCCGCAGCGAACGCCGGGAGCGCCGCGGTGACGGAGCCCGAGGTCACCTCGACGCCGCTGGCGTCGTACAGCTGGAGGCCGACGGCCGTGCGCGCCGGGTCGTCGATCGTCGCCTCGTCGCCGGTGTACCAGGCGAGCGAGGTGGGATCACCGGAGAACTCCGGCGCCGCGACGGCGAGGCCGCCGACGGTGGAGGCGACGAGCGCGAGCCCGACGGCGGCACCCCACCTCTTCTGCTTGCTGATCTTCATCTCTTCTCCTCGAAGTCTGTGGTCGACCGGTCGGGTCAGGAACCGTCGGCGACGGCGGACGCGGCGTCGCGGCACGAGGCGGAACCGCCGCGCACCAGCTCCCACCGGTCGCCGTCGACCTTGATGTCCGCCGTGTCGTAGCCGTCGGCGAGCGTCCCGAGCTGCGGCGTCCCGAGCACCAGCCGCAGCTGGACGTAGCCCTGGAGGCTCGCCGGGAAGGCCGTGACGAAGTCCCCCAGGGACCAGGCGTCGGCCGTGACACGGGTGGCCGGACGGGACGGGTCGGCGAACGCGACCGCGGCCGTGATCGGCGACCCGCTGAACTCACCGGGCGCGATGCCCTCCCGCGGCTGGTAGGCGTACAGCGTCGCCACCGCACCGGCCGGGTCGGCGTCGTCGGGCAGCGGGGTGTCCCCCAGCACCAGGTCCGCGAACGGCCTGTCCCCCGTCCGGCCCTCCGTGACGGCCTTGCCGTCGGCCGAGCAGAGCGTCAGTCCGCCCGTCGACGCCGGGTCCGTGTACGGCGCCTCCTCGGTCGACCCGAGCCGCCACACGAGCACGCTCGCGACGACGACGGCGACGACCGCGAGGCCGAGCGCGAGGCGCGTCCTCGTGCCGGCGCCGCTGATGGTGAGCACCCTGGTTCCCATGACGGTTGGTTCCTGGCCCGGCGGGCTCAGTCGACCGGGATCTCTGCGTTGTTGGTGCCGAACACGTGGTAGTCCGGCGTGACGCCGGCCGCCTCGAGCAGGGCCTGGCCGGCAGGCGTGCGCACGAAGGGCAGCGGGCCGTCCGGGTTGTAGAACAGCGCCTGGACCCAGTTGAGCGTGCTGCCCGGCTGCCACGGCTCGTTGGACGTCAGGTCCGACTCGCGGATCAGCGCGTTGTAGGCGAAGTTGCCGCCGTACGGCGCCGTCTTGTCCAGCACGTCGGAGGTGCTGTCACCGTCGAGGAGCTTGATGCCGCTGGCGTCCGCAGGGGTGCGGTGGCCGGTCTCGGTGTTGTAGTTGTTCGTCTTCTGACCGTCGAAGGTCTGCGTGTAGTAGCCCGTGTTGAGCGTGCGGTAGCGCCCGCGCGGGAACGGCACGATCGCGTTCTTGCGCTGCGCGTCCGGCAGGTTGGTGATCGCGGTCGGGTCGTTCTGCTGGACCTGGATCTTGTTCGGGTTGCTGCGCAGCACGTCGCTGGTGACCGAGACGCCGGGGTTCTGCTGGCCGACGTTCTTGACGAAGGTGTTCCACATGCCCGCGTCGGTCGGCAGGATCAGCGGGATGATCGTCTCGCCTGCAGCAGGGCCGGAGTAACCGGGCACCTGGCCCCACGTGGTGATGTCGCCCTTGTAGATCTTGAGGATCGTCTCGGCCGAGAGGGTCGCGGGCGCGTTCGTCGTCGTGGCCGTCGCGATCAGCTGCCGGTCGGTGGCGATCTGGACGCGGTAGAGCTTGGTGCCCTGCTTCGACTGGATCAGGTTCTGGTGGGTGTCGTTGAGCGCGTCGGGGCTGCGGCCCACGTCGATCCAGCCCTGGTCGTCGTTGATGATCGCGTCGCGACCGCCGCCGCCACCGCCGCTGGGCCGGACGACGAGGTCCTGGCCGGCGCGCAGCGCGATCGTCGGGTTGAGCAGCTTGATGTCGGACTGCTTGACGTACTTGGTGTCGGCGTCGCCGACGGTGCCGTTGCCGGTGATCGTCGGCAGCAGGCGCGGGTCGGTGAAGGCGCTGCGGCCCTGGGCGTCGCCCGAGGAGTCGAAGTTGATGAACCGGTAGCGGTTGCCGGCCGTGTTGTAGCCGGGCAGCTCGTGGTAGCCGTCGGCGAGGAAGTTGAACGAGTTCTGGATGATGTCCGAGCCCGTCGCCACGACGTCGTCGGGCTGGGGGGCCGGGTCGGCCTGGGCGGGGGTGAGGGTGAAGGCGAGCCCGGCGACGGTCGCCAGGCCGAGCACCGCTGCGGAAGCAGACGTCCTGCGGATCATGAAACTTACCTATCTCTAGTGGTTCAGTCGATTTAACGAGCGGGCGAGGCCCCGGTGACCCGGGGCCTCGCGGACCGGGATCAGATGAGGGCAGGCAGGAGGCGGGCTCCGATCGACGAGACCAGCCACAGCGCGGCCACGACCGCGGGCGCGCCCGCGATCCACGCCGCCCTGCGCGACCAGCGGCTCCACGCCCACACGAAGGCGGCGAGGGCACCCAGCAGCACCTGCAGCGCGAGCGCGAGCTCGGCCAGGGTGAGCCGGTCGACGTGCGGCTCCAGCAGCGTCGGCTCCGGGTCCGCCGACGAGCGCGGACCGGCAGCGGCCGCGCCGGAGCGGAGCTCGGCGTCGACGTACACGGTGTGGGAGGGTTGGAGCCGCGCCAGGCGCGAGCCCGAGCCGGAGGAGGTCACCAGGATCAGCCGGCTCGCCCCGTCCCCCGGGGGCGCGGGCATCGGGTCGCCGTCGACCCGGATCCCGGAGACGACGTACTCGAAGCGTCCCTGGGCGGTCGTCACGACGACCTCGGCACCACGCTCGATGTCGGGCAGGTCCGCGAACGGCCTGCCGTACGACGTCGAGCGGCCTGCCACGACACTCACGCCCTGCTGTCCCGGCAGCACGGTGCCCGGGCGGTGGCCCGGACCGTCCTGCAGCTGGCGGGACCGCGTGCCCTCCACGACGACCAGCGAGTCGACGTCGAGGGAGGGGATGTCGAGCAGGGCGACGGGCGCACCGGCTCGCACCGGTGCGCCCGTCGGTGCCGTGCCCTCGGCGAGCTGGGTGCGTAGCTCGCCGTAGAGCACGTTCTGTGCATGGTTCTGCTCGAAGTCGCTCAGAACCAGCAGGTACAGGAGGAACCACCCGAGCAGCAGGGACAGCGCGAGCATCGCGCGGCCTCCCGCGATCCGGATGTGCTCCTCGGCGCGCCCGGGCGGCGGCGAGGCGTCGACCTCGCCGTCGTGGACCAGGGTGCGGGTGGGGTCGCTCATGCCCGCCTCCGGGGTGCGGGCCGGCGGGCGCTGGCGACGACGCTGGAGACCAGTCCCTGCAGCAGGTCGAGCCAGCGCAGCACGGACCCGGCGATCGCGCTCAGCGCCGCCATGAGCACCAGCGTGGGCAGGCCGACCCGGCCGAGCGAGGACTGCTCGCCGGCCGTGAGCACGGTCTCGGCCTCGACCACCGGCGCAGCCGGGGCGGCGGCGGGCTTCTCAGCCGGCGGCGCGTCATCGGCCACGACCGGTGCGGCCGGCACGTCGCCTGCGGCCCCCGCCTTCGGCGGTGACTCCTGGACCGGCGCAGCGGCGGTGGAGAAGTCGCACGCCTTCGCGAGGGTGGGCGCCTTCCCCGTCACCTCGAGCGCCGGGACGGCGCCCTTCTGCGCGCGCACGGCGTTGACCGCGTTGGCCAGGTAGGCCTGCTGCGTGGCGAAGCCGTTGTCGGCCGTGAGCGGCAGGTAGCCCGCGGGCAGCGAACCGTTGGCCTGGCCGGGCGTCTGGCCGGCGCCGCCGGCGTAGCAGAGGAACTTCGCCAGCTTGGTCGCCGTGGCGGTGTCCTCGCCGCTCGTCGGGAAGACGGCGTACACCGGCATCGCCCCCGGATAGGCCGCCTTGCCCTTCGCCGTGCCGAGCGCGTCGTCGGCGACGACCCAGGTGCCCGCCTCGTCGTCGGCCTCCAGCAGGCCGGCCGCGGCCGTGAGGCCCTTGGTGTCGGGCTCGACGAACGTCCGCCCGGAGGCGTCCGAGAACCGCTTGCCGGCGGCCACCTCGGAGCTCGACTGCAGGGCCGCGGTGCGGAGGTTGTAGCGACGCGCCGCCGGGAGCGAGACGAGCCCGAGGACGAAGCGGTAGCCGACGGCCTGCCGGCCCTCCGTGCGCAGCGGCAGCGTCGTGGCGTCGTACCCGTCGTAGCGGCAGACGGTGGCTGCGGCCGAGCTGGCGAACTGCAGGTTGAGGCCGACGGCACCGAGGCCGGACAGCGGGTTCGCGACCAGCTGCAGGTAGGGCGTCGGGCTCTTCCGGTAGCAGGCGTTGTCGTCGATGTACCACTGCGGCGCCACGAACTCGTCGAGCAGCGGCCAGTTGTCGACCGGCAGGTCGAGGCCCTTGTACGCCGGGTTCACCTTCATCCCCCAGGGGTCGGGCGTGCCGTCGAGCCAGGCACGCGCCTCGGGGTCGGCGTCGATCCAGCGGGTCAGCGCCCACACGAGGTCGGAGTTCGACGAGAACACCTGCAGCGCCGCGCCCGCCTGCAGCGTCGATCGCTCGTCGATGCCGGGGTTGAGCGCGCGGAACTCCGGGTCGAGGGTGATGTTGAGCGGGTTGTCGCCCAGCCCCTCGTGCCCGTTGCGCACGAACGCCACCGCCGGGTACGACGCGCTGAGCAGCTTCGCGACCAGCCGGGCGTTGAGGTTCAGCTGCTCACGGCGCCGCTTGTCCCCGTTGTCGATCGAGAACGCGATGGCGAACCCGCCGAAGGCGATGGGGGCCTGGGCCACCGGGCGCTGGTAGCCGCCCGGCTGTGGAGCGGTGCTGAACGCGCCCTTGATCTCGCCGGACTGGACGAGGCTGCGCGCGAGCGACTCGGCCTGCTGCACGTGGGTGAACGAGTACAGCGAGTCGGTGGTGCAGAACTTCGGGCGCCACGAGGCGGTCAGCTCGTTGAGCACCACCGAGCCCATCAGCTCGAGCGGCTTCTCGACCGACTCCACCGGGCAGACCTCGGCGGTCTGCGCGAACTCGAGCGGGACCGTGATCCGGTTGCGCCAGTTCGACGGCGTCCACCACAGGTTGCCGCGCACGGCCTGGTCGGAGGTCCGGCTCGACGCCGGCTCCCCCGCCGCGTACGAGCCGGTACGACGGCAGGTGGCATCGCCGCTCGCCAGCTGGGCGTCGGTCAGCGGCACCCCGGCCTTGGTCGTCAGCTGGGTGCCCTCCGGCAGCGTGGTGCCGAACGCGTCGCAGCTGACGCCGACGACGGGCACCGCGACGAGGGCGCAGGCGACCTTGGCCGAGCACCCGAGCGAGGCGTTCTCCGCCTTGGTCCACACCGCGAAGTCGGCGGAGCCCTTGCCGTCGGAGCCGGTGATGCCGTAGGTCGTGTTGCTCGGCAGGCCGCCGGCCTCGGCCGAGTCGGACTCCGGCGGCAGCGGCATGCAGCCGACGCCCGGGTCCGGTCCGCCGTAGTAGGTCGTGCCGCCGGCGGCCTTGAAGGGCAGCCAGTGCTCGGTGGTCAGCTGGGACACCGACGAGCACGCCTTCGGCAGGGTGGCGGGCGGGCCGACGATCGCCTCGCGGTCCTCGGCCTTCGCCCAGGCGTCGAAGCGCCACGACGGCGTGCTCGAGGCGGCCGCGAGGTAGCGCTCGGGCGCCGTCTGGGTCCAGCAGGTCTCCGGCGAGAGCCTCACCTGCCCCTTGGGGGTGGCACCGTCGGTGTCGACGCCGCGGCACTGCAGGAGGACGAAGGGGTACTCCTGGTTGCGGCCGTCGGACGAGTTCGGGTCGGGCACGACGGCGCCGGTCGGGTGCGCCCCCTCCCAGCGGACCTTGATCTCCTGGCGTCCGCGCAGGTTGGTGGTCTGCGAGACGTTGAGCCGCACCTTGTTGGTGGAGGCGACCGTCTCCTTGCCGTCGGCGTCGAGGAAGGCCCGGACGGCGGTCACCGACTTCGTCACGCCCTCGGCAGCACCGGCGGGCGCCTGTCCGCCGGGGAGCACGACCGCCAGGCCGCCGAGCACGAACGCGAGCGCGAAGAGGAGCCGCTCGGCCCGGCGTCGTGCCGTGCCCCCGCCTGTCACCCGGCCTGTCGCCCGGCCGGCCATCACGACCGCCTCCGGCCGACCACCTGCGCCACCACGGGCGGCACGATGAGCACGCCGGCGAACAGGCCGATCACGAGCGCGGCCAGGACCGACGGCGGGCCGGACCCCGCGTCGGGGTCGAGGGTGGTCGCGACGACCTGCACGTCGTCGCTCGTGGTCCCGGCGCCGGTGCCGTCGGCGCCGCCGCCGGCCACCGGGACGTCGCCGGCACCCGCCGGGGCGTCGGGGATGCCGTCGCCGTCGGTGTCGGTCGTCGCGGCACCGGGCGTGTCGGAGCCGGTGTCCGTCGTACCGCCCTTGGGGCCGCCGGTCCCGTTCGGGTTGTCGTTGTAGGAGCCCACGCCGTCGGCGCACGGGCCCTTGCCGGGCCGGTCACAGTCGGCCGGGAAGGGCGCGATCTTCGCGAGCAGGTTCTGCTCGGGGTGGCCGGCGACGAACGTCGGGTTGTGGCAGTTCTTGACGTTCTGGATGATCGAGGCGTCGAAGGACACCTTGGGGTCGGCCTTCTTCAGCTTGTTGACCTGGGTGAAGCTCGCCTGGACCAGGTTGATCGGCAGCGGCGAGTAGCCGATCGGGCCGATCTCCGACTGGCCCTCGCAGATCGAGTGCTTGAGGAAGTCGACGATCGTCTGGCGCTTCGCCGTCGTCATCCGGGAGTCGTCGGCGGCGGTCGGGATGATCGCGTACACGTACGACGACAGCGGGTAGGTCCGCTTGTCCGGGTTGACGTAGACCTTGTCGAGCTTCTGGGTCAGGTAGTTCGGGTCGCTCGGGTTGTCGTTGATCTCCGCCTTGGTCAGCGCGACCGCGACGTTGTACTGCGTCGGCAGGGTGAAGTAGCCGGCCTTGTTGAGCAGTTTCGCGACCGGGTAGCCGGCCATCAGCGGGTAGGAGTACTCCTCCATCGCGATGGCGCCGACCGAGCCCTTGGCCTTGATGAAGTTCATGACGCCGTCCGAGCCGGTCTGCGCGCGCTGGGGACCGCGGGCCTCGCCGCAGTTGAGCGGGAAGTAGTCCGTCGGGGCTGCCTTGCCGCCGTTGCAGTCCTTCCAGAGACCCGCGTGCTGGCTGGTCATCCACGTGCTGAACTGGTTGGTGACACCCGCGCCGTCGGCGCGCACCACGGGGATGATCGGGATCGACGGCAGCGCCCGGCCGTTGTTGTCGCTGGTGATCGCGGGGTCGTTCCAGTTGCTGATCTTGTTGGTGAAGATCTTCGCCAGGGTGTCTCCCGACAGGCGCAGGTTGCGGATCTTCTTGCCGCCGACCTCGATGTTGTAGGGGAAGGCCGTACCGCCGGCCACGACCGGCAGGTAGGCGAACGAACGGCCGAGCGAGGAGTCCGTCGCGCCCGTCGTCGGGTCCTTCCCCCGGTAGGGCGAGTCGGTCACGCCGAAGTCCGTGGACTTGTTGGCGTAGTCCTTGCGGCCCTGGGCCGCGCCGTTGGCGGTGTAGACGACCTTGAGTCCCTTGGCGTCGACGTCGGCCACCCACTGGTTGACCGCGTTGGCCGCCCACGAGGAGCCGGAGCCCTGGATCAGCGCGTACGACGGCGCGGCGGCGCTGGCCGCGCCGGGACCGGCCGCGACGGCGAGGTAGCCGGCGAGCAGGAGCGCGACGGTGCGGACGACCCGCATCCGGGTGCGCGTGGCGATCATCGGTTCTTCCTTCCCCTGGCCGCCAGGCGGGCGAGCAGGAACAGCGAGAGCACCACGGCGAGCAGGACGGTCGCGCCGGCGTACGCGCGCTGCTCCATCTCCGGGCTTCCGGTGCTCACCGAGGCGTAGACGAACAGCGGGAGCGAGTTCATCGGGTTGTGGGTCGGGTTGGCGTTGAAGAAGGTCGAGGCGCCGGAGGTCAGCAGCAGCGGCGAGGTCTCGCCGACCGCGCGGGCCACGCCGAGGATGAGCGCGGTCGCCAGGCCCGGGCGCGCGGTCGGCAGGACCACCTTCCACACGGTCTGCCAGCGCCCGGCGCCGAGGGCGTACGACGCCTCGCGCAGGCCGTTCGGCACGACGCGCAGGACGACCTCGCTCGCGCGGGCCATGATCGGCAGCGCCATCACCGCGAGCGCGAGCGAAGCCGCGAGGCCGCTCGTCTCCATGCCCAGGTTGACGATCCAGACGGTGTAGATGAACAGGCCCGCCACGATCGAGGGCAGCGCGGTCATCGCCTCCACGACGGTGCGCACGAGGACCGCGCCCCGGCCGCCGACCTCGGAGATGTAGACCGCCGTCGCGACGCCGAGCGGCATGGCGATGGACACGGCGATGCAGACCTCGATGACGGTGCCGACCAGCGCATGGGCGATACCGCCCGTCGTGAAGGGCGCATCGGCGTGCACCCCGGCCATGTCGTCGAAGAAGAAGTTCCAGTGCGTCAGGGCCGGCAGGCCCTTCCACACCGTGGAGACCACCGTGCTGAGCAGGGCGAGGCCGACCAGCGCCGGAGCGGCCATCACGACCGACGCGACGACGCGGTCCACGACGATGCGGCGGGGCTGGGTGAGCGCCGTCAGGCCGGCGTAGAAGGCGACGAAGACGGCGTACCAGATCACGGCGAAGCCGACGGCGCCCGAGAACGGCAGCACCTGCGTGTAGCCGACCCAGGTCGTCGCGGTCGCGCCGACCAGCGCGCCGACCAGGGTCAGCGTGTCCTCCCGGGTGCGGTGCCCGGCGCGACGGAGCGTCTCGGGAGCGGGCACCGCCTCGGGCTGCGGCTGCGGGCGGTCCTCGGCACGGGCCTCGGGCCGGGTCTCGACGGCGGTCACAGCTCGGTCACCCCGCCTCCGCGCGAGCGGGCCACGACGACCGCGGCCAGGCTGTTGACCACGAGCGTCATCACGAACAGCAGGAAGCCCGCGGTCAGCAGGGCCGAGAGCTGCGCCGGCGTGGCCTCCTTGAACCCGGACGCGATCAGCGCCGAGATGGTCGCCGTACCGGACTCCAGCACGTTCGGCTTGATCTCGAAGGCCTGCGAGATGACCATCACCACGGAGATCGTCTCGCCGAGCGCGCGGCCCAGTGCCAGCATCGTCCCGCCGATGACCCCACCGCGGCCGAACGGCAGGACCACCGTGCGCACCATCGCCCACCGGGTGGCACCCAGCGCGAGCGCCGCCTCCTTCTCGCCTGCCGGCGCCTCCGAGAAGACCTCGCGCATCACGGAGGTCGCCATCGGGTAGATCATCATCGCCACGGCGAGCGCGGCGATCGCCGCCGACCCCGCGTACGACGGGTAGCCCGGCGCCTGGTTCCAGATCGGGTAGTCGACGTCGGTGCGGACCTTGAAGAACGGGATCCAGCCGAAGTGCTTGCTGATCCAGTGGGTCACCAGCGTGGCGTGCGGCTGGACGACGATCAGCACCCACAGGCCGAACACGATGCCGGGCACGGCGGCCATCAGGTCCACCGCACGCACGAGCAGCGGCCGGGCCCAGCCCGGGGCCCAGTCGGTGATGTAGAGCGCGGTCAGCAGCGAGAGCGGGAAGGCGATGAGCAGCGCGATGACCGCGACCTGGATCGTGCCGAGCACGACCGCGGCGATGCCGACGATGTCCTGGCTGGGCAGCCAGCGGTACTCGGTGAAGAACGAAAGGCCGTAGTGCTGCAGCGTCGGCACGGACTGGATCCCCAGGAAGATGCCGATGCCCGAGGTGATGACCAGGACGGTGAAGGCGAGCACCCGCACGACCTGCAGGAACACCCGGTCCTGCACGGAGTACCGCACGGCGATCGGCCGTGGGACGTCCTCACCCGGGTCCTCGTAGGACGACGCAGGTGGCGTCGGGACAGCAACACGCGACATACCGGGGGCACCCCTACCCGTAGGCGGCCCCCGATGGCCGAACCAGCAACTGCATTAAGTCTACTGGTTCGGCTGAATTAATTTGGAAACTACAGATCAGATGCTGGACGTGTGTCCTCCGCCACCTCGTCCGGCGTGGTGGCCCGCCCGTCGACGTACACGTCCTCCTCCCGGCCGGGCCGGTTGCGCAGCGACCACACGAAGTACGCCGCCGCGAGGACGAAGAGCACGATCGAGGTCCACACGTTGAAGCGCAGGCCGAGGACGTCCTCGAGCTGCACGTTGTCCACGCGGATGTACTCGATCCAGCCCCGGCCCAGCGTGTAGGCCATGACGTAGACGGCCATCACCCGGCCGTGCCCGAGGCGGTAGCGACGCTCGAGCCAGATGATCAGCGCGAAGGCGGCGAGGTTCCAGAGGCACTCGTAGAGGTAGGTCGGATGGAAGACCGTGCCGTCCGCGTACGGTCCGCCGAAGGCGGTGCCGCAGTACTTGCCGGAGGTCTGCACGCCGTCGACCAGGCACTGCCAGTGGTCCTGGTCGATCTCCAGGCCCCACGGCAGGTCGGTCGGGCGGCCGTAGAGCTCCTGGTTGAACCAGTTGCCCCAGCGGCCGATCGCCTGCGCCACCAGGACGCCGGGCGCGAGCGCGTCCAGCATCGGCAGCAGCCGGATCCCCTTGCGGCGGGCGCCGATCCAGGCGCCCACGGCCCCCAGGCCGACGCCGCCCCAGATGCCGAGGCCGCCGTGCCAGACGTAGAGCGCGTCGACGGGCGAGCCGTCGGAGCCGAAGTACTTCTCCCAGTCGGTCGCGACGTGGTAGAGCCGTGCGCCGACGAGGCCGAAGGGCACGGCCCAGAGAGCGACGTCCTGGACCTCGCCCAGCGTGCCCCCGCGCGCCTGCCAGCGCTTCTCGCCGATCCAGATGGCGACGACGATGCCGAGGATGATGCACAGCGCGTAGCCGCGCAGCGGGAACGGCCCGATGTGCCACACGCCGTTGGCCGGGCTCGGGATCGTGGCGGTGATCAGCTGGGGCAGCACGGGTCAGTCCTCGGTGAGCAGGGTGTGGATGTCCGCCGCGAACTCGGCGGCCGAGGTCTCCTGGTTCCACAGGACGACGGCCTCGTCGTGGCTGTCGATGGCCAGGGTGAAGGTCGAGTGGCCGCCGAGGTCGTAGCCCCCGGTCGGCAGCTTCTTGCCGTCGTTGACGTAGACGTGGATCGGCTCGCCGAGCTCGATGATCGTGTCGAGGTCGCCGGTCAGGCCGATGAACGACTTGTCGTAGCGGTCGAGATAGGCGCGCATGGTCTTCTCGTCGTCGCGCTCGGGGTCCGTCGTGACCAGCACGACGTCGACCTTCTTGCGGTCGGCGGCGTCGAGCTGGTTGAGCCCGGCCGCGATGTTGTTGAGCACCAGCGGGCAGAAGTCCGGGCAGTTGGTGTAGCCGAAGAAGACCAGGGTGAGCGGCTTGTCGGTGCTGGCCGCGAGCGAGTACGGCTTCCCGTCGGTGTCGGTCAGCGCGATGTCCGGCGCCTGGTAGGGCTGCTCCAGCCGGGTGCCGGTGAACTCGGCCTTCTCGTCGGCCGTGCCGCAGGCGGCCATCACCAGGCCGAGCAGTGCGCACAGCACTGCGAGCCTACGCACGAACGCCCCCCGCCAGCTCCTCGGTCAGGGACTTCAGCGCCGCGAGGCCCGCCGCCCGGTCGTCCGGGTGGTCCAGCAGGGTCCGGACGAACGCCGAGCCGACGATCACGCCGTCGGCGTACGCCGCCAGGGCGGCCGCCTGCGCACCGGTGCTCACCCCGACCCCGACGCTCACGGGAAGGTCGGCCCCGCCGTTCGGGCTCAGCGCCTTGGTGCGCTCGATCAGCGGCGCCACCCCGGCGGCCGTGGCCTGCGTCGTGCCGGTGACGCCCATGATCCCGGTCGCGTAGACGAAGCCGCGCGAGGCGGCCGTGGTCAGGGCGATCCGCTCGTCGGTCGACGACGGCGCGACGAGGAAGACCTTGTCGAGGTCGCGCGCGTCGGCGGCCGCGATCCACTCGGGAGCGAAGTCGGGCGTGAGGTCGGGCGTGATCAGGCCCGCTCCCCCGGCGTCCGCCAGGTCCTGGGCGAACCGCTCGACGCCGTACCTCTCGATGGGGTTCCAGTAGGTCATCACGAGCGTCGGCACACCGGTCGCCGCGACCGCCTCGACCGTGCGCAGCACGTCGGTGGTGCGCACCCCCGCCTCGAGCGCCTGCTGCGCGGCGGCCTGGATCGTCGGGCCGTCCATCACCGGGTCGCTGTAGGGCAGGCCGATCTCGATGACGTCGCAGCCGGCGTCGACCATGGCCTTGAGCGCGGCGATGCTGCCGTCGACGTCGGGGAAGCCCGCGGGCAGGTAGCCGACGAGGGCAGCGCGACCCTCGGCCCGCGCCTTCGCGAACGCGGTGCTCGTGCTGGTCACTTCTTCTCCCCCGCCTCACCGAGGTGGAACCACTCCATGGCGGTGCCCATGTCCTTGTCGCCGCGGCCCGAGAGGTTGACCAGCAGGGTCTGGCCCGGCCGGTCCTTCGCGACCTTCAGCGCGCCCGCGATCGCGTGGGCGCTCTCGATCGCCGGGATGATGCCCTCGGTGCGCGCCAGCAGGGCCATCGCGTCCATCGCCTCGGCGTCGGTCACCGGGAGGTACGACGCCCGGCCGCCCGCCGCGAGCGCGGCGTGCTGCGGGCCGACGCCGGGATAGTCCAGGCCGGCGGAGATCGAGTGCGACTCGACCGTCTGGCCGTCGTCGTCCTGGAGCACGAAGGTGCGCGCCCCGTGGAGCACCCCGATCGAGCCGGCGAAGATCGTCGCGGCGTGGCGACCGGTCTCGACGCCGTCGCCGCCTGCCTCGAAGCCGTAGATCGCGACCTCCGGGTCGTCGACGAAGCCCGCGAACAGCCCGATGGCGTTGGAGCCGCCGCCCACACACGCCGCGATGGCGTCGGGCAGGGCGCCGGTGAGGTCGAGGCACTGCTGGCGCGCCTCGTCGCCGATGCCGCGCACGAAGCTGAGCACGAGGCTCGGGAACGGGTGCGGGCCCGCGGCCGTGCCGAAGAGGTAGGCGGTGTGGTCCACGCTGGCGACCCAGTCGCGCAGGGCCTCGTTGATCGCGTCCTTCAGGGTCCGCGAGCCGCTCCTGACCGGGATCACCTCGGCGCCGAGCAGCTGCATCCGCGCGACGTTGAGGGCCTGGCGCTCGGTGTCGACCTCGCCCATGTAGACGGTGCAGTCGAGCCCGAGGTACGCCGCCGCCGTCGCCGAGGCCACGCCGTGCTGGCCGGCGCCGGTCTCGGCGATGACGCGCGTCTTGCCCATCCGCTTGGTCAGCAGCGCCTGGCCGAGCACGTTGCGGATCTTGTGCGCGCCGGTGTGGTTGAGGTCCTCACGCTTGAGCAGGATGCGCGCGCCGGCGTGCTCGGAGAGCCGCTTCGCGTCGTAGAGCATGCTCGGGACGCCGGCGTAGTTCTGCAGCAGGTCCTCGAACTCCGCGGTGAACGTCGGGTCGACCATCGCCTTCTGCCAGGCGATGTCGAGCTCGTCCAACGCGGCCATGAGGGCCTCGGGCATGAATCGGCCGCCGAAGGCGCCCGCGCCTCCGAACCAGCCGAGCGCGTCGGCGTCGTACGTGCTCCCTGCGCCAGTCATCGCTGCTCTCCACTCCTCCGTTGCAGGCCGGTCATCGCGGCCACGGCGTCCCTCGGTGCTCCGTCCCTGACCAGCGCCTCACCGACCAGCACCGCACGGGCGCCCTCGTCGACGAAGCGCTGCACGTCGGCCTGCCCGGTGATGCCGGACTCGGCGACCAGGACCCGGTCGGCCGGCACCAGCGGCGCGAGGCGGCCGAAGGTCCCGGCGTCGACCTCGAGCGTCTTCAGGTTGCGCGCGTTGACACCGATCAGCTCGGCGCCGATCTCGATCGCGCGCTCCGTCTCGGCCTCGTCGTGCACCTCCAGCAGCACCGTCAGCCCGAGCTCGCGGGCGAGGTCGTGCAACCGGTCCAGCCGGTCGTCCGGCAGGCACGAGGCCATCAGCAGCGCCAGGTCGGCACCCGCCGCCCGGGCCTCGAGCAGCTGGTACTCGGTGACGATGAAGTCCTTGCGCAGCACGGGCACCTCGACCGCGGCCCGCACGGCGCGCAGGTCGTCCAGGCTCCCGCCGAAGCGCCGCTGCTCGGTGAGCACGCTGATCGCGGCGGCGCCGCCGGCGGCGTACTCCTTCGCCAGCGCGGCGGGATCGGGGATGTCGGCCAGCTCGCCCTTGCTCGGGCTCTTCCGCTTCACCTCGGCGATCACGCTCGAGCCCGCGCCGCGGAAGTGCGGCATCGGGTCGCGCGGCGCCGGAGCGTCGGCGAGGGCGGCACGCAGGTCGGCCTCGGGCACACTCGCCTGCCGGAGCGCGAGGTCCTCGCGAACACCGGCGACGATCTCGTCAAGCACAGTTCCCATCGCTGTCAGTGTTCCACGCGGCAGGGAACGCACCGCACAGTGGCTGGACTTGTGGACCTCCGGCCAGCCGATGGTTTCCGGGGCGCCGACGCGGTTAGGCTGCTGCGACCGCCCGGATTTCGGCCGGGCCCGACCCAGAAGGATCAGCGTGAGCTACGGATCTCCGCCGCCCCCGCCCGGCAACCAGCCTCCCTACGGTGGCAACCCCTACGGCCAGCAGCCGCCCTACGGCGGCGGTGCGCCCTTCGGTGGCCCCACCTCCGGTGACCCCGGCACCCTCGACCTGCCCTACTACGGCATCGGGTTCGGCGCCGCGGTCCAGCGGGCGTTCAAGAAGTACGCACGCTTCGACGGTCGCGCCAGCCGCAGCGAGTACTGGTGGTACGCGCTCGGCGTCGGTCTGATCGGCGTGGTGCTCTACGTCCTGCTCTTCATCGGGCTCGCGGCCGAGTCCACGGCGCTGACGCTGATCTTCGGCCTGCTGTTCCTGGTGTACTTCCTCGCGACCATCGTGCCGAGCATCGCCATCGGCGTGCGGCGCCTGCACGACGGCGGCTTCAGCGGCTGGATGTACCTGCTCGGCTTCATCCCGGGCTGTGGCGGCATCATCCAGCTGGTGATGATGTGCCTGCCCTCGAAGCCCGAGGGTGCGAAGTACGACCGCGTCGGCGGTGGGCAGAACTTCGGCGGGGGCGGCTACGGCAACCCCTACGGCCAGTAGTCACTGCCGCTCAGGACGTCACGACGCCCCGGACCGTTGGTCCGGGGCGTCGTTGCATGTCAGGTGCGGGCCGGCCGCTCGTCAGGGCGCGAGCCAGGCGCCGGCGGGCAGGTTGCGCAGCACCGTGAAGACGAGCATCGCCACGCCCAGGATGATCGCCGACCTGTTGAGCGAGCGGTCGGACGGACTCCACGGGGTCCCGGTCCAGCGGCCGTGCGCCCAGCGGTAGAAGGCGTAGGCGATGAACGGCAGCGACAGCACGAAGAGCAAATTGCTCGACGCCGCGGCGCCGATCTGCAGGTTGCCGAGGTCGTTGACGGCACGCAGGCCGCCACAGCCCGGGCAGGAGAAGCCCATCGCTGCCGTCGGGCAGATCCCCCAGCTGTTCTGGTCGTGGGGGTCACGCAGGTGCAGCGCCAGCGTGGCGGCCGCGAGGCCGCCGGCCACCGCGGCGGGTGGCACCATCCGGCGCCACCGGGAGACCCCGGTGGCGGGCGTGGAGGGTGCCGTGAGGGTCATGACCTCGGCCGAGCCTCAGTGGCTCGACTCGTGCAGGCCCATCTTCACGAGGACGAGGAACAGCGGGCCGGCCGCGACCGCGATGACCGCGCCGATCCAGAAGAGCGGCCAGTTCAGCGGCGAGACGGACATTCCGATGGCGCCGACCACGAAGCCGACCAGCGAGACCAGCACTGCAGTCCAGGCGGCGGGGGTGTTGCCGTGGTTGTCGGCCATGGGTGGGAACTCCTCGTTCAAGCGGGTCGGTCAGGAGGATTCTAGGGGGTCAGCTCTCCGTCGGGTCGCTGCCCTCGTCCAGTGACTTCCACAGGTCGAGGTTGGAGCGGTCCTCCGGGGCGCCGGCGGGCGGGGGCGAGGCGTCGGCGGCGGCGCCCGGGGCGTCGTACCGGGTGCCCATCTCGGGCCACTCCGGGACTATCCGGACGGCGGCACCGGCGGCCAGGAAGGCCACGAGCGAGGTCAGCAGGGCGATCCACAGCCACGGGGTGCGCTCGACCTCGACGGCGGAGGCGTTGAGGCCCAGCCGGATCGCGAGGTCGCCGGCGGCGGAGTCGTCCTGGACGAAGCCGCCGACCACGACGACGACCCCGATGCCGGCCGCCGCGACGAGCGCGAGGACGGCGACGATCCGGCGCACGACGCCGCGGGTGACCAGCAGGACTCCCCAGGCGGCCAGCGCCACCAGGGCCAGCGCGCCGGCGAGCGGGAACTCCACGGACCGGTCCTGGACCGTCCGGGCGAGCCCGCCCGCAGCCGTCAGCGTCGACTCCGGGACGGTCAGCATCTCCTTGTGCCCGGCGACGGCGGCGAACCCGCTGCCCGCGATGCCGAGGAGCACCGTCGGCCCGAAGGTACGACGGCCGGCCGGCGCCGGGCGCTCAGCCACTGAGCAGCCCGTCGTCGAAGCAGGTCCGGGCACCGGTGTGGCACGCGACGCCGACCTGGTCGACCTTGACGAGGAGGGTGTCGCCGTCGCAGTCGAGCCGGACCTCGTGGACGTGCTGGGGATTGCCGGACGTCTCGCCCTTGACCCAATACTCGTTGCGGGAGCGGCTCCAGTAGGTCGCCCGCCCGGTCGTCAGCGTGCGGTGCAGCGCCTCGGTGTCCATCCACGCGAGCATCAGCACCTCGCCGGTGTCGTGCTGCTGCACGACGGCGGGCAGCAGCCCGTCGTCGGTCAGCTTGAGCCGGTCGGCGATGGCGGGGTCGAGGGAGGTCACGGCTCCATTATCCGGTCAGGGGTGGTGCCGCGCTGCGCGACCCACGACGCGTGGAGCCGTGCGTACGGCGTGTCCGCCTGCTGCACCAGCTCGCGGTGCGGGCCGTGCTGCACGATCCGGCCGCGGTCGACCACGACCACCACGTCCGCCGCCTCGGCGGTCGAGAGGCGGTGCGCGATGGTGACCGAGGTGCGGCCGGTCATCAGGCTCTCCAGGGCCCGCGCGATCCGGGTCTCGAGCTCGGGGTCGACGGCGCTGGTCGCCTCGTCGAGCACGAGCAGGTCGGGGTCGGCGAGCTGGGCCCGGAGCAGCGCGACGAGCTGGCGCTCCCCCGCCGACAGCGACTCGCCGCGCTGGCCCACCCGCGTCTCCACGCCGTCGGGCAGCCCGGCGAGCCAGTCACCGAGGCCGATGGAGTCGGCCGCCTGCTGGATCTCCTCGGCGGTGGCGCCGAGGCGGCCGTAGCGGACGTTGGCGGCCAGGGTGTCGTCGAAGAGGAAGCCCTCCTGCGGCACCAGGACCACGCTGCTGCGCAGCGCCGCCTCGCTGATCTCGCGGAGGTCGACGCCGTCGAGCAGGACGCGTCCGCGGCTCGGGTCCATCAGCCGGGTCAGCAGCTTGGCGATCGTCGACTTGCCCGAGCCGGTCTCACCGACGACGGCGACCCGCTGGCCGGCGGGAATCGCCAGGTCGATGTCGCTGAGGACCTCCGAGCCGCCCGGGTAGGCGAACCCGACGCCCTCGAACCGGACGTCGATCGCGCCCTTCGGCAGCGTCTGCCCGTCCCGGCCGGGGTCGACGAGGTCGGCGGGGGTGTCGAGGATGCCGATCACCCGACGCCAGCCGGCGATGGCGTTCTGGGCGTCGGTGAGGATCTGGGTGCCCATCTGCACCGGGCCGACGAAGAGGGTGACCAGGAAGGCGAAGGCGAGCACCTCGCCCGCGGTGATCCCCTCCCCCCACGCGAAGCCCTGGCCCAGCCAGATGCCGACGATGAGCACACCCGCGTTGGCGAAGCCGGCCGAGATCCCGCCGAGGCTGAACGAGAACGCCGTGAACCCCTGGGCCCGCGTGCTCGCCGCCTTGTGCGTGTCGATCGCCAGGTCGATGCGCTCCTGGGTGCGGTCCTCGATCGCGTAGGACTTCACCACCGTCGCGCCGACCACGGGCTCGGACACCGCGGAGAGCAGCACGCCGACCTGGCGTCGTACGGTCCCGTAGGCGGCGGCGAGCTTGCGCTGGAAGTAGCGCAGGCTCAGGAAGAGCGGCGCGAAGCAGAGCCACACGACGAGGGCGAGCTGCCAGCTGTAGAAGAGCATCACGAGGGTGGCGACGAGCATCTGGCCGACGCTCACCACGAAGAGCAGGCCGCCGAAGACGAGGAACTGGCTCACCTGGTCGACGTCGCTCGTGACCCGCGAGACGAGGGCGCCGCGGCGCTCGGTGTTCTGCGTGAGCAGCGGGAGGTCGTGCACGTGGCGGAAAGCCTTCACCCGCAGCGTCGCCAGCCCGCGCTCGGCCGTGGAGAACAGGCGCGCCGTCATGGCGTACGACGCCCAGCTGGTCACCACGATCGCCGCACCGGCCGCGAGGGCGAGCCAGGTGGTGAAGGTGACGTCGGGGCCGTCCGGACCGCGCAGGCCCTTGTCGACCGTCTGCTGGATCGCGATCGGCACGATGACCTGGCCGACGGAGGCGAGCACGGCCAGCAGCAGCGTGCGACCGATGCCCTCGACCAGCTCGGGCGAGTGGCGCACGCCGCGGCGGATGGTCTCCCAGGCGCCGATGTCCTCGCCGGTGTGCAGCGCGGTGCTCATGCCGGCACCTCCTGCTCGTCGGTCTCGTAGGCGTTGACCAGGCGCGCGTAGTCGGCGTTGCGTGCGACGAGCTCGTCGTGCGGGCCGCGGTCGGCGATGGCACCGTCGACGAGGTAGAGCACCTCGTCGGCGAGGCCGATCGTGGCCTTGCGGTAGGCGACGACGACGAGCGTGGTGTCGGTGGAGCCGAGCGCGCCGAGGATCCGCGCCTCCACCTCGGGGTCGACGGCGGAGGTGGCGTCGTCGAGGACCAGCAGGCGGGGTCGCCGGACCAGGGCCCGGGCGAGCGAGAGCCGCTGCCGCTGGCCGCCCGACAGGGTGGTGCCGCGCTCCCCCAGCCGCGTGTCGAGCCCGTCGGGCAGGGCCGCGACGAACCCGTCGGCCTGTGCCGTGCGCAGCGCCTCCCACACGTCGGCGTCGGGGACGTCGAGGCCCAGCGTCACGTTGCCCCGGACGGTGTCGTCGAACAGGAACGCCGTCTGCGGTACGACGGCCAGCGCCTCCGCCAGCGCGCCGCGCCGAAGGTCGCGCACGTCCGTGCCGTCGACCCGGATCGCGCCGCCGTCGACGTCGACCAGCCGTGCCACCAGCGTGGTCAGGGTGCTCTTGCCGGACGCGGTCGCGCCGACGAGGGCGACCGTGCGGCCCGGCGCGACGTCGAAGCTCAGGTCGCGCAGGAGCGGGCGGTCCGGGGTGTAGCCGAACTCCGCACCGGCCACCTCGAGCCGCGCGCCGCCCTCGTGGGCGGCGAGCACCTGGTCGCCGTACTCCATGGCGCCGGAGGCGCGCAGCACCGCGGCCACGCGGCGGTAGCCGACGACGCTGCGCGGGAAGTCGCCGAGGAGCCAGCCGATCGAGCGGATCGGGAACGCGACGACCGTGAGCAGGTAGGTCACCGTCACGACGTCGCCGGCCACGGTGGCACCGGACATGACGCGGTGCACCCCGAGCACGAGGACCACGAGGACCGCGAGGTTGGGCAGCGCGGCGAGCGTGGGGTCGAAGGCGGCGCGGATCCGGCCGACCCTGATGTTGGCCTCGCGCAGCTCGACGGCCTTCGCCCGGAACCTCTCGGTCTCCTCGGGCTCACGGCCGAGGGTCTTCACGACGAGCGCGCCGTCGAAGGACTCGTGCGCGATCTCGGACAGCTCGGCGCGCAGCTGCTGGGCGCGGGTGGCCCAGCCCTGGGCGAGGCGCTGGTAGACGACATTGGTGCCGATGACCACCGGGAAGACCAGCAGTCCGACCGTCGCGAGCGCCAGGTCGGTCAGCAGCATCTGCACGACCGCGATCACCATCATCGCGACCGTGCCGACTGCCATCGGGAGCGGCGCGATCGGTCCCCAGGCGGCCTCGACGTCGGAGTTGGCGTTGGACAGCAGCTCGCCGGTCGGGTGCCGCTGGTGCCACTCCATCGGGAGTCGGAGGTACTGCCGGGTGACGGCGCGGCGGCTGTGCGCCTGCATGCGGTACTGCATGACACCCGCGCCCAGGCGGCGCGCGACGATGCCGACCGCACGCAGGATGGCCACCCCGACGAAGAGTCCCAGCACGGCCCAGAGCAGGCCACCGCCGATCTCGCCGTTCTTGAAGGCCGGCAGCACGACGTGGTCGGTCGACCAGCCCAGCACCCACGCGTCGGCGACGGTCAGCGCCCCGAAGAGCACGCTCCCGACCGTGGAGAGGGTGAAGATCCAGGGCTCGCGCTTGATGGCCACCCAGAGGACACCGAACCCCGCGGACGTCGTACCGGTGCTGGGGGTGCTCCCTGCCGTTGCCACTGATCCCTGCTCTCCACTCGTGAACCTCAGCCCAACCCGGGCCCGGTGGAGCCTATTCCGCACCGCCGACGAGGACGGACGCCGCAGCTTGTCCACAGGCGGCCCCGGCGGCGGTTGCGGCCACCTCTCGCAACGGCGACCCTCGACGTCACCAACGACGAGAGGAAGGGCACCGTGGACCCCATCGGTACCCGCCTCGGGATCCTCTGCGTCGCGCTCGGACTGTCGATGAGCGCGTGCGCAGGTCCCGAGGCAGCAGCACCTGACCTTCGTACGCCGCCGGCCCGGGAGACACCGACCGGCACGCTCGGGGAGCTCGCCGGCCACGGTGCCGATGGAACAGGTCCCTGAGGCTCGCATCCACCCGACGGGCCCGGTCACCGCCTCAGCGGACGGGCACGCCTGCTCCGGCGAGCGACTCCTTCACGTCCGCGATCCGCAGCGTCCCGAAGTGGAAGACCGTCGCGGCGAGGACCGCGTCGGCGCCGGCCTCCACGGCTGGCGGGAAGTGCTCGACCGCACCGGCGCCGCCGGAGGCGATCACCGGGATCGAGACCTCGGCACGGACCTTGCGGATCAGCTCGAGGTCGAAGCCGTCGGTGGTCCCGTCGGCGTCCATCGCGTTGAGCAGGATCTCCCCCGCGCCCAGCTCGGCCGCGCGCACGGCCCACTCGATGGCGTCGATGCCGGCGGACTGGCGCCCGCCGTGGGTGGTGACCTCGAACCCGGAGTCGGTGCGCACCTCGGAGCCGGCCGGCACCCGCCGGGCGTCGACCGAGAGCACCAGCACCTGGTTGCCGAAGCGCTGGGCGATCTCGGCGATCAGCTCGGGCCGCTTGATGGCGGCCGTGTTGACCGCCACCTTGTCGGCGCCGGCGCGGAGCAGGCGGTCGACGTCCTCGACCGAGGAGACTCCCCCGCCGACGGTGAGCGGGATGAAGACCTGCTCGGCCGTCGCGGAGACGATCTCCATCGTGGTGGCCCGGCCCTCGTGGGAGGCGGAGATGTCGAGGAAGGTCAGCTCGTCGGCGCCCTCGGCGTCGTACAGCTTGGCGAGCTCGACCGGGTCGCCGGCGTCACGGAGGTCCTGGAAGTTGACGCCCTTGACCACGCGGCCGGCGTCGACGTCCAGGCACGGGATCACCCGGACGGCCAAGGTCATACGAGGCCGCCCTTGGTGAGCGCCAGCGCGTCCTCGAGGGTGAACTGGCCGGTGTAGAGGGCGGTCCCGGCGATGGCGCCCTCGACCCCGACGGGGACGAGCTCCATCAGCGCACGGATGTCGTCGAGCGTGGTGACGCCGCCGGAGGCCACGACCGGGCGGTCGGTGGCGGCGCAGACGTCCTGCAGCAGCTGGAGGTTCGGGCCCTGCAGCATGCCGTCCTTGTTGACGTCGGTGACGACATAGCGCGCACAGCCCTCGGCGTCGAGGCGGGCCAGCGTCTCGTAGAGGTCGCCGCCCTCCTGGGTCCACCCGCGGGCGGCCAGCGTGCGGCCGCGGACGTCGAGGCCGACGGCCACGCGGTCGCCGTACGTCGCGATCGCCTTGGCGCACCACTCGGGCTGCTCGAGCGCGGCGGTGCCGATGTTGACCCGGCGGCAGCCGGTCGCCATCGCGGCCTCGAGCGACTCGTCGTCACGGATGCCGCCGCTCATCTCGACCTTGATGTCGAGCCGACCGACGATCTCGGCCTGCAGCTCGCGGTTCTGGCCGTGGCCGAACGCCGCGTCGAGGTCGACCAGGTGCAGCCACTCGGCGCCGGCCTCCTGCCAGCGCAGCGCGGCCTCGATCGGGTCGCCGAAGCGCTTCTCCGAGCCGTCCACGCCCTGCACCAGCTGGACGGCCTGGCCGCCCTTGATGTCGACGGCGGGCAGCAGCTCCAGGTAGGAGGTCACAGCGACTTCACCCAATTCCTCAGCAGTTGCGCGCCCGCGTCCCCCGACTTCTCCGGGTGGAACTGCGTGGCGCAGAGTGGTCCGTTCTCGACGGCGGCGACGAAGCGGTCGCCCGCCCCCTCGACAGATCCCGTCTCCGCCCAGGTGACGAGCGGCTGGTGGCTGTCGGGCGTGCGGTCGTTGGTGACCAGCGTCCAGTCGCGCACGCCGTAGGAGTGCACGAAGTAGAAGCGCTCGTCCTCGATGCCCGCGAACAGCCGGGTGCCCTCGGGCACCTCGACGGTGTTCCAGCCCATGTGCGGCACGATCGGCGCCTGCAGGCGCTCGACGACGCCGGGCCACTCGTCGCAGCCCTCGGTCTCGACGCCGTGCTCGATGCCGCGCTCGAAGAGGATCTGCATGCCCACGCAGATGCCCAGGACGGGGCGGCCGCCGGACAGCCGCCGAGCGATGATCCGCTCGCCGCGGATCGCGCGCAGGCCGCGCATGCACGCCTCGTAGGCGCCGACACCGGGCACCAGCAGGCCGTCGGCCTCCATGGCGGCCTCGAGGTCGCCGGTCAGCGTCACCTCCGCACCCGCGCGCTCGACGGCGCGCACGGCGGAGCGCAGGTTGCCGGAGCCGTAGTCGAGGACGACGACGGACGGCTTGCGGTCGCTCATCGGGTTACAGGGCGCCCTTCGTGGAGGGGATGCCGGTCTCGCGCGGGTCGAGGGCGACCGCGTCGCGGAAGGCGCGCGCGAACGCCTTGAACTGCGTCTCGACGATGTGGTGCGGCTCGCGCCCCGCGAGCACGCGCACGTGCAGCGCGAAGTGGCCGTGGAAGGCGATCGACTCGAAGACGTGCTGGGTCAGCGAGCCGAGGTAGGAGACGCCGGAGCCGCCGAGCTGGACGTACTGCTGGCCCTCGGGCTCGCCGGTGTGCACGCAGTAGGGACGGCCGGACACGTCGACGACGGCGTGCACGAGCGCCTCGTCGAGCGGGACGGTCGCGTCGCCGAAGCGGCGGATCCCCTTCTTGTCACCGAGCGCCTCGCGCAGCGCCTGGCCGAGCGCGATGGCGGTGTCCTCGGTCGTGTGGTGCGCGTCGATGTGGACGTCGCCCTCGGTCTGCACGGTCAGGTCGACCAGCGCGTGGCGCGCGAACGCGGTGAGCATGTGGTCGTAGAAGCCGACGCCCGTGGAGATGTCGTGACGGCCGGTGCCGTCGATGTCCACCTCGACGAGGACCTTGGACTCGCTCGTCTGCCGCTCGACGCGGGCAGTCCTGGCACTCATGCGCGCTCTCCATCCACATCAGTCAGTGCGGCCCGGAAGGCCGCCATCTCGTCGGGGGTGCCGACGGAGACCCGCAGCCACCCCTCGGGCCCGGTCTCCCGGATCAGGACTCCCCGGTCGAGGAGACCCTGCCAGACAGCATGACGGTCGGCGAATCGCCCGAACAACACGAAATTCGCGTCCGAGTCGGCGACGTCGTACCCCTCGGCGCGCAGCCAGGTCACGAGCGCATCGCGCTCCGCGCGCAGCTCGTCGACCTTGCCGAGGAGCTCGGGCGCGTGGCGCAGCGCCGCCAGCGCGACCGCCTGGGTGACCGCCGAGAGGTGGTAGGGCAGGCGCACGACGCGGATCGCGTCGCAGATCTCCGGCGCCGCGGCGAGGTAGCCCAGCCGCAGGCCGGCACCGGCGAACGCCTTGCTCATCGTCCGGGTCACCACGAGGTTGCGGTACGACGGCAGCAGCTCGAGCGCGCTCGGGACCCCCTCACGGCGGAACTCGCCATAGGCCTCGTCGACGACGACCAGCCCGTCACCGGCGGCCTCGCACAGCTCGCCGACGGCCTCGGGCGGCAATGCCGTGCCGGTCGGGTTGTTGGGGCTCGGCAGCAGGATCACGCTCGGCTGCTCGGTCTTGACCAGGTCGCGCGCGGCGTCGAGGTCGAGCGAGAAGTCGTCGGCGCGACGACCGGCCACCCAGCGGGTGTTCGTGTCGCGGGCGTACTCCGGGTACATCGAGTACGTCGGCGCGAAGCTCACCGCCGTCCGGCCGGGTCCGCCGAAGGCCTGCAGCAGCTGCAGCATGATCTCGTTGGAGCCGTTGGCCGCCCAGACCTGCTCCGGGAGGATCCCGGCGAGGGTGTCGCGCGAGAGGTACCAGGCCAGCGACTGGCGCAGCGCGACGAACTCGCGGTCCGGGTAGCGGTTGAGCGTCACCGCCGCCTCGGCCGCGGCCGTCGCGATGTCGGCGACGCACGCCGGGGAGGGCCCGTAGGGGTTCTCGTTGACGTTGAGCTGCACCGGCACGTCGAGCTGCGGGGCGCCGTACGGCTCGATCCCGCGCAGCTCCTCGCGCAGCGGGGGCCAGGGGGTCGGCTCGGTCATCGAGCCACCCGAACGGTGATGGCGGCGCCGTGTCCGGGCAGGTCCTCGGCCTCGGCCAGTGTCACGACGTGGCCGGCCACCTCGTCGAGCGCCGCGGCGGAGTAGTCGATGACGTGCACCGACTTGGTGAACGCGCGGACCGAGAGGCCCGAGGAGTGGCACGCGCAACCGGCGGTCGGAAGCACGTGGTTGGACCCCGCGCAGTAGTCGCCGAGGCTGACCGGGGCGTAGGGGCCGACGAAGATGGCGCCGGCGTTGCGCACGCGGGCGGCCCAGTCGGCGGCGTCCTCGGTGTGGATCTCGAGGTGCTCGGCGGCGTAGGCGTTGACCACGTCGAGGCCCTGCTCGAGGTCGCGGACGAGCACGATGCCGGACTGCCGCCCGCCGAGGGAGGTCGTGATCCGGTCGGTGTGCTTGGTGGCGGCGACCTGCTGCTCGAGCTCGTGCTCCACGTCCGCGGCGAGCCGCTCCGACGTCGTCACCAGGACGGAGGCGGCCAGCGGGTCGTGCTCGGCCTGGCTGATCAGGTCGGCCGCGACGTAGGCGGCGTTGCCCGTGTCGTCGGCGAGGATGGCGATCTCGGTCGGACCGGCCTCGGAGTCGATGCCGATCTGGCCCTTGAGGATCCGCTTGGCGGTGACCACCCAGATGTTGCCGGGCCCGGTGACCAGGTCGACGCGCTGGCAGGGGCCGACCCCGTAGGCGAACATCGCGATCGCCTGGGCGCCGCCGACGGCGTACACCTCCTCGACGCCGAGCAGCGCGCACGCCGCCAGGATCGTCGGGTGCACCGAGCCCCCGAACTCCTTCTGCGGCGGGCTCGCGAGGGCGATGGACTCGACGCCCGCGGTCTGCGCCGGGACGACGTTCATCAGCACGCTGGACACCAGCGGCGCCAGGCCGCCGGGGACGTAGAGGCCGACCCGCCCGACCGGGACCTTGCGGTGGGTCACCCGGGCGCCGGGACCGAGGTCGGTGACCGCGTCCTGCTCGACCTCGTTGGCGCAGGTCGCCCGCAGGCGCCGGATCGACTCCTCCAGGCCCGCGCGGATGTCGGGGTCGAGGTTGTCGAGGGCAGCCTGCATCACCTCCGGGGCGACCCGGATGTCGTCGACGCGCACGCCGTCGAACTTCTCGCCGAACTCCACGATCGCGTCCAGCCCGCGGGTGCGGACCTCCTCGCAGATCGCATGCACCGCCGGCACCGCGGCTTCGATGTCGAAGTCGGCACGGGGCACTGCTGCGCGGTAGTCGACCGAGGAGTCGGCGTCGCGCAGGTCGATGCGGCGGATGAGGGACATGTCCCCGATTCTACGGTTCCGCCGGTGCCTCCCCCGCCTCGGCGACGCCTGCCGGGACGACTGGCGGGACGACCGGCGAGAGGACTGGCGGGAGGACGGCGAGGGCGAGTCGGCGGCCGGTGTCGAGGGCGGCGTCGTCGCCGAACAGCTCCCGGCGCGTGTTGGCGGCGACGAGGTAGGCGTCGATGCGGAACGCCGCCTCCGCGGGGTCCGGTACGCCGGCCACGGACAGCTCGCGCTCCAGGACGCCGATCCACTCCCGCTTGAGCTCGCGGACCGCGTCCGCCACGCGCCCCTCGCGGTGGCCGAACTCGGCCGACGTGGTCGCCACGAAGCACCCGCCCGGGAAGACCTCGTCGCGCAGGTAGCCCACCCAGTGGTCGAGCAGCGCGCGCAACCGGGGGGTGCCCGAGGGCTCGGTCCACGCGGGCGCGATCACGTGCTCGACGTACAGGGTGCGGGCCTCGGCCACCGCGGCGACGAGGATCTCCTCACGGTTGCCGAAGACGGTCAGCAGCCCGCTCTTGCTGGCCCCGGTCGCCTCGGCGAGTGCGCCGAGGGTGATCGAGTCGAGGCCCTGCACGGTCGCGAGCCGGGCTGCCGTGCGCGCGGCGTGGCGGCGGGTGCGATCGCCCCGCTCGCGCCGGCCGTCGACCGTCGAAGTCATGACGACCAAGATACCCGACCGACTGGACGCATTGTCTCGGCGCGGCTACGGTGCGGCAATAGACGACCGATCGGTCGCTTACCGACAGGAGGCCCCTCATGACCACCAGCAGCGACGTCCCGACCCTGCAGGACCACGAGCCGATCGCCGCCTCCCCCGAGACGGTCTGGGCGCTCGTTGGCGACCCCACCCGGATGGCCGAGTGGAGCCCCCAGGTCGACTCGACCCGGCTGGCCGGCGACGCCACGGCCTGTGCCGTGGGCACCCGGTTCACCAACCGCAACGTGCAGGGTGAGCTGGCCTGGATCACCCACGGGGAGGTGGTGCGCCACGAGCCCGGCCGGGCGCTGGCCTTCCGGATCGAGGAGAACTGGGCGGTCTGGTCGTTCGAGCTCGAGCCCACCGCCGACGGCGGCACCGTCCTGCACCAGCGGCGGGACGCGCCCGACGGCATCTCCGAGCTGTCCCGGCAGCTGACCGACGCCTACCTCGGCGGCATGGAGACGCTGACCGACACCCTGCGCGCCGGGATGCGCGAGACGCTCGCCAGCATCCGCGCCGCGGCGGAGCGCGAGCAGTAGCCGGGCGGGCACTAGGGTCGGAGGCGTGTCCGACGAGCTGCCCATGTTCCCGCTCAACGCGGTGATCTACCCCGGGGTCAGCCTCCCGCTCCACGTCTTCGAGGACCGCTACCGGGCGCTGGTCCACCATCTGCTGCGGATCGATGATCCCGCCGAGCGGGTGTTCGGGTCGGTCGCGATCCGTGAGGGCTACGAGGTCGGCGACCACGGCGCGCAGTCGCTGTTCCGGGTCGGCGTGCGCCTCCAGCTGACCGACGTGGAGAGCAATCCCGACGGCACTTTCGACATCGTGGCGGTCGGCCGCGACCGGATCCAGCTCGACCGGCTGCGCACCACCGAGACCTTCCCGGTGGGTGAGGTGCGGGTGCTGAACGAGCCCGAGGTCGTCGTACCCGTCGAGGTGGTGGAGCGGGCCCGGGCGACCTTCACCGCCTACCGCGCGATGGTCCGCGAGATCGCCGGGGACCCGCTCGAGGGCGAGCTCCCCCGCGACCCCGCCTACCTGTCCTGGACCCTCGCCGCCTGCACCCCCCTCCCCCTCGGCGAGCGCCAGGAGCTGCTCGAGGCCGCCGACCCCACCGATCGGCTGCTGCTGGTCACCGACCTGCTCCGCGCCGAGCTGCGTGCGATGAACGTGATCACCTCGCTGCCCGCCACCGAGGTGGCGCGGACGCGGTGGAGTCCCAACTGATGGCCCGCAGGAAGGCGGCCGGCGGCACGCAGGCCACGGTGGCGCTCACGGCTGCCGGCGTGGCGTTCACCGTCCACGAGTACGCCCATGACCCGCGCGCCGACTCCTACGGGCTCGAGGCCGCCGAGGCGATGGGGGTCGACCCGGGACGCGTGTTCAAGACGCTCTTCGCCGACCTCGACGGCGCACTGGTGGTCGGCGTCGTGCCGGTCGCCGGCCAGCTCGACCTCAAGGCGCTCGCCCGGGCCCTCGACGGCCGCAAGGCCGCGATGGCCGACCCCAGGGCGGCTGAGCGCGCCACCGGGTACGTCGTCGGCGGGATCTCGCCGATCGGCCAGCGCCGGACGCACCCGACGGTCGTCGACGACACCGCGCTCGACCACGAGACGGTCTTCGTCTCGGCCGGACGGCGCGGGATGGAGGTCGAGCTCAGTCCTGCAGAGCTGGTTCGGATGACGGCTGCCCGGGTCGCTCCCATTCGCCGCTAGGCGTGCGGGAGTTCAGCGCGAGCATCACGACCAGGTAGCCGAGCAGGCTGCCGACCGGCCAGGCGAGATAGGGCGTCCAGCCGCTGACCTCGAGGTGCCCGGGGAGCTCGGTCCCGATCTTCACCTCGTCGACCTTGTCCTGCGGGTCCGACGGACTCTGCACCAAGCCAATGACGGTCATCAGCGCGCCCGCCACCACGCTCGCCACGGCCACCGCGGCGAGCCCGGCCAGCGCCCGGTCGCGCGCGAACCAGCCGGCGACGACGCCGAGCAGCAGGGCCAGGCCGAAGGCGATGACCACGAAGTCCGCCGTACCGCTGAAGTCACGGGTGATGCCGGGGTCGAACGGGTCCGGGTACCAGGTCGGGCCCGCGGCCGTGTCGTAGACCTTGCCTTCGGGGGCAGGGCCCCACCACGTCCACCACAGCCAGCCGCCGGCAGCACCGAGCGCGACGCCCAGCACCACCGGGACCACGATCGCCCGGAGCGCCTCCTGCGGCCTCATCCGGCGAGGCACCCCGGCCCGAGGAGCTGCTTGAGGTCGGCGAAAAGCGCGGAGGAGGGAGTCACCCGGAGATTGTCCCCCAGACGCATGACCTTGGTGGAGTCGCGGCTCAGCAGCTGCAGCCGGACCTCGGTCAGGCCGGCGTGGGTCACCAGGACGTCCTTCAGCTGCTGCACCACCGGCCCGGTGCACCGCGTCGACGGAAGGCTGATCACCACGGGCCCGTCGGCGGTGTTCTCCAGGTCGGGGACGGTCACCTCCTGGCCCCGCAGCTGCGAGGGCTCCCGCTCGGTGTCGAGCTGGCCGCGGACCCGCACGATCGCGTCCTCGGTGAGGTACGGCGCCGCGAGCCGGTAGCTGCTCGGGAACAGGAGGACGTCGATCGCGCCCTCGAGGTCCTCGAGGGTGACCGTGGCCCAGGGGTCGCCGTTCTTGGTGATCTTGCGCTGGATCGACGTGATCAGGCCCGCCACCGTGACCGTCGAGTTGTGCGCACGGTCCTCGTCGGTCATCAGCTGGCCGATGGTGCAGTCCGTGCCGTTGGACAGCACGTGCTCGAGACCGAGCAGCGGGTGGTCGGAGACGTAGAGCCCCAGCATCTCCCGCTCGTGGCCGAGCAGGGTCATCTTGTCCCAGTCGTCGATGTCCGGGATCGCGACGCTCACGCCGAAGCCACCATCGCCCCCGTCGTCGTCGCCGAGCCCAGCGAAGAGCGAGTCCTGGCCGATGGCCTCGTTGCGCTTGATGTCGACGTACTGGTCGACGGCGGTCTCGTGGATCGCCACCAGCGCACGCCGCTTGTGCTTCATGTCGTCGAAGGCGCCGGCCTTGATCAGCGAGTCGATGACCCGCTTGTTGCAGACCTGGGCCGGGACCTTGGAGAGGAAGTCGTTGAAGTCCGCGAACCGGCCCTCCTCGGTGCGGGCCGCCACGATGCCGTCGACGACATTGGACCCGACGTTGCGGATGGCGGTGAGGCCGAAGCGGATGTCGGGACCGACGGCGGTGAAGTTGTGCGCCGACTCGTTGACGTCGGGCGGCAGCACCTGGATCTTCATCCGTCGGCACTCGTTGAGGTAGATCGCCATCTTGTCCTTGTCGTCCTTGACGGACGTCAGGAGGGCGGCCATGTACTCGGTCGGGTAGTTGGCCTTGAGGTAGGCGGTCCAGTAGGTGATGACGCCGTACGCCGCCGAGTGCGACTTGTTGAAGGCGTAGTCGGCGAACGGGACGAGGATGTCCCACAGCGTCTTGATCGCGTCCTTGGGATAGCCGCGCTCGAGCATGCCGGCCTCGAAGCCCTCGAACTGCGCATCGAGCTCGGCCTTCTTCTTCTTGCCCATGACCCGGCGCATGTTGTCTGCAGCGCCCAGCGAGTAGCCCGCCAGGACCTGGGCGATCGCCATCACCTGCTCCTGGTAGACGATCAGGCCGTAGGTCTCCCCCAGGACCGGCTCCAGGGCATCGGCGAGCGCCGGGTGGATCGGCTCGATCGGCTGCCGGCCGTTCTTGCGGTGGGCGTACTTGTTGTGCGAGTCGGCGCCCATCGGGCCGGGCCGGTAGAGCGCACTGACGGCCGTGATGTCGGCGAACTTGTCCGGCAGCATCGAGCGCAGCAGCGCACGCATGCCCCCACCATCGAGCTGGAACACGCCGAGGGTGTCACCGCGGCCCATCAGCTCATAGGTCGCCCGGTCGTCGAACGGCAGCTCCTCGAGGACGACGTCCTCACCCTTGTTGGCCTTGATGTTGGCCAGCGCGTCCTCGAGGATGCGCAGGTTGGACAGGCCGAGGAAGTCCATCTTGACCAGCCCGAGCGCCTCGCACATCGGGTAGTCGAACTGGGTGATCACGGCGCCGTCCTGCGGGCGGGCCATGATCGGCACGATGTCCAGCAGGGGCTCGCTGGACATGATCACGCCGGCCGCGTGCACGCCCCAGTTGCGGATCTGCCCCTCGAGGCCGAGCGCCGTCTGGTAGATCGTGCGGACGTCGGCGTCCTGCTCGTAGAGCGCTCGGAACTCGCCGCCGTCGTTGTAGCGCTTGTGCTCCGGGTTGAAGATCTCCTTGAGCGGGACGCCCTTGCCCATCACGTCGGGCGGCATCGCCTTGGTGATCTTGTCGCCGATCGCGAACCCGTGGTCGAGCACCCGGGCGGCGTCCTTGATCGCGGCCTTGGACTTCAGCCGGCCGAAGGTGGCGATCTGGCAGACCCGGTCGGCGCCGTACTTGTCGGAGACGTACTGGATGACCTCGCCGCGACGGGCGTCGTCGAAGTCGATGTCGAAGTCGGGCATCGAGGGCCGCTCGGGGTTGAGGAAGCGCTCGAAGTAGAGGCCGTGCTCCAGCGGGCACAGGTCGGTGATCCGCAGCGCGTACGCCGCGATCGAGCCCGCACCGGAGCCACGGCCCGGCCCGACCCGGATGCCGTTGTCCTTGGACCAGTTGATGAAGTCGGCGACCACGAGGAAGTAGCCGCAGTAGCCCTTCTGGGCGACGACCGCGAGCTCCATCTCGACGCGGTCCTTGACCTCCTGGGTCAACCGGTCGCCCGGGTAGCGGGACTCGATGCCGCGCCAGACCTCCTTGCGGAACCAGGACTCCTCGGTCTCGCCCGCGGGGATGTCGGCCTTGGCCATGTAGCCGCCGGTGTTCTCGTTGAACTCCACCGAGCAGCGCTCTGCGATCGCGACCGTGTTGTCACAGGCCTCGGGCATGCCGAACCGGTCGGCCCACAGCTCGCGCATCTCGGCCGCGGACTTGATGTAGTAGCCGCCGCCGTCGAACTTGAGCCGGTTGGTGTCGGAGAGCCGCTTGCCGGACGCCACGCAGATGAGGGCGTCGTGGGCGTCGGCGTCCTCGGGGTTGTTGTAGTGCGAGTCGTTGGTGGCGATCGGCGGGATGTTCATCTCGCGGCCCAGGCGCAGCAGGTCGTCGCGGACCCGCTTCTCGATCGAGATGCCGTGGTCCATCAGCTCGAGGAAGACGTTCTCCTTGCCGAAGATGTCCTGCAGCTCGGCCGCCTCGCGCACGGCCTCGTCCCACTGGCCGAGCCGGAGCCGGGTCTGGATCGCGCCGCTGGGACAGCCGGTGCTGACGATGAGGCCCTTGCTGTGCTCGGCGAGGATCTCCTTGTCCATCCGGGGCTTGAAGTAGTAGCCCTCGAGGCTGGACCGGGACGAGAGCCGGAACAGGTTGTGCATGCCCTCGGTGCTCTGCGCCCACATCGTCATGTGGGTGTACGCGCCGCCGCCGGCGACGTCGTCGCCGCCCTCCTCGGCGGCATCGCCCTTGCCCCAGCGCACCCGCCGTCGCTCGCCGCGGGGAGTGCCCGGGGTCAGGTAGGCCTCGATGCCGATGATCGGCTTGACGCCGTACTTCTTGGCCTTGGAGTAGAAGTCGTAGGCACCGTGCAGGTTGCCGTGGTCGGTCATGGCGATCGACGTCATGCCGAGGTCGTTGACGCGCGTGAACAGTCCGTCGAGCAACGACGCCCCGTCGAGCATGGAGTACTCGGTGTGGACGTGCAGGTGGACGAAGTCCGCTTCCCCGGAACCGGCTGCCATCGGGTGTGGTGACTCCTCGAGAGAGATGGTGGACGGGACGTCGGGGAAGGGGATCAGCCTACGCGACCCGACCCGAGGAATGGTGGCAGGGAGGTCCGACACTCACAGCGGGTCCGGGGGGTGCCAGGACATCCGTACGTCGGGCGCCCGCTCCTCGTTGCCGGAGCCGTCGGTGCGCTCCTCCTCGACGAGCCCGTGGGCGGCGTAGAAGGCCTGTGCGGGCGTGTTGGACTCGAAGACCCACAGCCCGAAGCCGGCCGGGTGCCGGGCCTTGACGAGGTCCAGCAGCGCGGAGCCGACGCCCCTTCCGGCGTGCCCCGGGTCGACGTACAGGTCGTCGAGCCAGGTGCGCGTGAACCGGGCGTACCCGACCACCTCGCCGGCCACCTCCGCGACCCACACCTCGTCCCCGCTGCCGTCCAGGCGGGCGGCGAGCCACGCCCGGACCTCGGCGTCGCTGTGGACCGCGGCCGGCATGGGAGCGGCCGCGCGGGCCCGCAGGTGCACGCCGGCTACCGCTCCGGCGTCCGCCGGGATGGCCGGGCGCAGGAGCAGGTCCGGCTCCATCAGTGGGAGTCGCGGATGATCTCGAGCGCCCGCGCGAGGTCGTCGGGGTACGACGACTCGTACTCGACGTAGCCGCCGTCGGGGTGCTCGAAGCCCAGCTTCACGGCGTGCAGCCACTGGCGCTCGAGGCCCACCCTGCGGGCGAGCACCGGGTCCGCGCCGTAGGTGATGTCGCCGACGCAGGGGTGCTTGAGCGCGCTCATGTGGACCCGGATCTGGTGGGTCCGGCCGGTCTCGAGGTGGACCTCCAGCAGGCTGGCGAAGCGGTGCGCCTCGAGCGTCTCGTAGTGCGTGACGCTGTGGCGGCCGTCGTCCATGACCGCGAACTTGTAGTCGAACTTCGGGTGCCGCCCGATCGGGGCGTCGATCGTGCCCTCGAGCGGGTCGGGGTGGCCCTGGACGAGCGCGTGGTAGGTCTTGTCGACGGTGCGCTGGCGGAAGGCGTTCTTGAGCACCGAGTAGGCGTGCTCGGACTTGGCGATCACCATGACGCCCGAGGTGCCGACGTCGAGGCGCTGGACGATGCCCTCGCGCTCCTTGGCCCCGGAGGTGGAGATGCGGAAGCCGGCGCCGGCGAGGTGGCCCACGACGGTCGGCCCGCGCCAGCCCGGCGACGGGTGGACGGCGACGCCGACCGGCTTGTCGATCACCACGATGGCGTCGTCGTCGTGGATGATCTTGATCCCCTCGACGATCTCGGGGACGACCTCGAGCGGGTCCGCCTCGGCGGGGATCTCGACGTCGAGCACGGAGCCGGCCAGCACCCGCTCGCTCTTGCCGCCCACGGCCGATCCGTCGAGCTGCACCCGGCCGTCGGCCACCAGCTCGGCCGCCCGGGTGCGCGAGACGCCGAAGAGCTGGGCCAGCACGACGTCGACCCGCTCCCCCTCGAGGCTGTCGGGGACGGGCAGGCTGCGGTGGTCGACCGTGCTCATGCGGATTCCTTCGCGACGCGGGTGCCGTCCATCGCGACGCCGCGCAGCACCTGGACCAGGATCATCGCGACGCCGACGTTGATGCACATGTCGGCGACGTTGAAGACCGGCCAGTTCGGCAGCATCAGGAAGTCGACCACGTGGCCACGGAAGGGCGCGGGATCACGGAACAGCCGGTCCATCAGGTTGCCGTCGATGCCGGCGAACATCAGGCCGAGCGCGACCGCCCACCACTTGTTCTGCACCCGACGGCTCAGCCACAGCACGACGACCGTGGCCACGCTCGCCAGGACCGACAGCGCGACGGTGAAGCGGGTACCGAGGCTGAACGCCGCACCCGGGTTGTAGGTCAGGTGCAGCTGGAGCAGCTCACCGACGATCTCGACATCCGGCTCGCCCGCGAGGCGGTCGACCGCGAGCGCCTTGGTGACCTGGTCGACGACGAGCATGACGCCACCGACGGCCGCGAAGAGCAGCCAGGTCCGGGGAGCGGCCAGCAGGGGGCTCCGTGTCGGTTCGGTCCCGTCGTCGCGGTCGTCTACCGGCGTTCCTCGCGCTGCTTGCATGTCATGCACAGTGTGGCACGCGGGAACGCCATGAGCCGCATCTTGCCGATCGGGTTGCCGCACGACTCGCACACGCCGTAGGTGCCGTCGTCGATGCGGGCCAGGGCACGGTCGATCTGGGCCAGCTTCTCGCGCTCGTGGTTGAGCACCGTCAGCTCGTGGTCGCGCTCGAAGCTGGTCGCCCCGAGGTCCGCCTGGTCCTGGCCGGCGCCGTCACCGGAGTCGCGAAGCAGGCCGGTCAGGTCGGCCTCCTGCTCCTCCACGATCTCGGCGGCGCGGGCGCGCTGCTCGTGGAGCTCGGCGAGGACCTCGGCGATCTCCTCCTTCGACCAAGCCTCCTCGTGGTCGAGGACGACGAGGGCGGACGGAGCCGCCTTCTTCGCGGGTGCTGCCTTCTTGGCGGGTGCCGCCTTCTTCACGGGTGCTGCCTTCTTCGCTGGTGCGGGCGTCTTGCTGACGGGTGCGGCCTTCTTCGCCGGCGCGGTCTTCTTGGCCGGAGCGGGTGCGGCCTTCTTCGCGGGCGCGGCCTTCTTCGCCGGCGCCGCCTTCTTCGCCGGAGCGGGCGCGGCCTTCTTCGCGGGCGCGGCCTTCTTGGCCGCCGCGGGCGCGGCCTTCTTGGCGGGCGCGGCCTTCTTGGCGGGCGCGGCCTTCTTGGCGGGCGCCGCCTTCTTCGCCGGAGCGGGCGCGGCCTTCTTGGCCGGCGCGGCCTTCTTCGCGGGGGCCGCCTTCTTCGCCGGGGCGGGCGCGGCCTTCTTGACCGGTTCGGGAGCCGTCTTCGCCGCGGCGGCGGCCTTGCGTGGCCGGATGATCTTCCGGGCGGCCGATGCGGCCTGGCCGGCCAAACTCTTCTTCGCGGTGCGGGCCATGACGGACTCCTCAGGAAGGGCAGCCTGTGACGGTGGTCTGCAGGCGTGCTGGGGAGGGTAGCGGCTCACGCCAGAGGGTCCAAGGAGCCACACCGAAAGCGAGACCGGCCGGCCCGCGCAGTGCGGGCCGGCCGGTCTCGGTCGTTCAGCTGGGGATGAGCCGCAGGCTCAGCCCTCTTCCTCGCCGAGGATGGAGCGCAGGCGCTTGGGGGCCGGGGCCTCCTCGACCGGCGCCAGGGTGTCGCCCGGCGTCTGCAGCGACTCGAGCTGCTGGGTGAAGTAGCTCTTGAGGCGCGAGCGGTACTCACGCTCGAACGAGCGCAGCGTCTCGACCTCGGCCGAGAGCTTGTCGCGCTCCTTCTCGAGGTCACCGAAGAGCTGGGTACGACGCTCGGCGGTCTCGCTGTCGAGCATCTCCGCGCGGGTGCGGGCGTCGGACTCGAGGCGGTCGGCCTTGACCTTCGCCTCGGACTCGAGGCGCTCGGACTTGGTGCGCGCCTCGCCGACGATCTTGTCGGCCTCGTTCTTGGCGTCCTCGACGAGCTCGTCGGCGTTGCGGGTCGCGATCTCGAGGAGGCGGGCCGCGGCGTTGGACGCCTCGGGGACCGTCTCGACGCGGATCGTCTCGACACCACCGGCGACCGGAGCGGCGACGGGAGCCGCAGCGACGGGAGCGGCGGCCACGGGCTCGACCGGAGCGGGCACCTCGACGGGGGCCGGCGGCTCGGGGGTCGGCTCGGGAACGGGCGCCAGCTGCGTCGGGACGTCGAACGCCGCCGTCGAGGAGCCACCGGCCTGGGCGGCCGCCAGCTTCGCACGGAGGTCGTCGTTCTCCTGCGTCAGGCGGGCGAGCTCGGCCTCCACCTCATCCAGGAACTGGTCGACCTCGCCCATGTCGTAGCCCTCGCGCAGCCGGACCGGCGTAAAGCGCTTGTTGCTCACGTCCTCAGGCGTCAGCGGCATGACCTCACCTATCTTCGAAGTACAAGGACAAACTGTCTCAACGAACCTTAGCGCCTGCTGCCGAGAAGGCCGCATCACCCGCCGTTGCACGACACGCGGACAGTGCGTGTCACCGGTGCAAAATGCCGTCGAACAGGGCGCTCAGGCAAGCAGTGTGTTGCGGTTCACGGTCAGCAGCACGTACGCGAGGATCAGCACCAGCAAGAAGCTGAGGTCCAGCGCGAAGTTGCCGATCCGGATCGGCTTGATGACCTTGCGCAGCGCCATGATCGGCGGGTCCGTCGCGGAGTAGCAGAGCTCCAGGAACACCAGGATCACGCCCCGCGGCTCCCAGGCGCGGGCGAAGACCTGCACCCAGTCGGTGATGAAGCGCACCCACAGGAACGCGATGAAGGCGAAGAGGATGCCCTCGATGATCCAGCCGGCGATGCTCACGACCTCAAATCTATCGGGTGGGTTCTATCGAGCGAGAGCGGAGCCCGGCTCCGGCCCCAGCCACGCTGGAGCTCCTGCTCGACCCTGCAGTGTCGGCTTGCCGCCAGGCGGACCCAGCCCAGGTGCGTGTCGGCTTGCCGCCAGACGGACGCGGCCAGCTACGCAGGTCAACTGCGCGGCCGGCAGCGTGGCGCCCCGCGCCGAAGGCGCGTCGTGCGAAGCCCGCGGTCCGAGCGGAGCGAAAACCGTGCGGTGCGCCAGCGTCGGCGACACGCTCGGCCCAACAGGCGCGTGTCGGCTTGCCGCCAGGCGGACGCGGCCAGCTACGCAGGTCAACTGCGCGGCCGGCAGCGTGGCGCCCCGCGCCGAAGGCGCGTCGTGCGAAGCCCGCGGTCCGAGCGGAGCGAGGACCGTGCGGCGAGCACGACCGGCGACACGCTCGGCCAGACCAATCAGCTCTGGTTGAAGAAGTCGCGGTCGGCGATGCGCTGCTTGTCCTCGGCCGCCACGGTGACATTGGGCGGGGACAGCAGGAACACCTTGTTGGTGACCCGCTCGATGCTGCCGCGGGTGGCGAAGATCAGGCCGGCGGCGAAGTCGACGAGACGCTTGGCGTCGGTGTCGTCCATCTCGGTGAGGTTCATGATCACCGGGATGCCGTCGCGGTACTGCTCCCCCACGGCGCGCGCGTCGTTGTAGGTCGTCGGGTGCAGCGTGGTGATCCGGGACAGCTCGGCCACCTCGGGCTGCGGGGCGACCGCGACCGGGCGGCGACGCTCGTCGAGGTCGGCGACGGGGCTGGACGGCACGGCGCGCACGGGACGGGCCTGGCGAGGCTCGCGGGCCTCCCGGGCAGGGGCGCGCTCGGCGACCTCGTCGTCGTACTCGTCATAGCCGGTGTCCTCCAGCAGGCCGAGGTACTCACCGATCCTGCGCATCGCACCGCTCATGACTGTTGCCTCCGTGTTCCCTGGCCCCGGGTCTCGGGAGCCTGTGGTGGTGTTGTGGACATTACTGGACTCCAGGCCTCGAACCGAGGACCGCGGAGCCAATGCGAACGTGTGTCGCGCCTGCCGAGACGGCCGCCTCGAGATCGCCGCTCATGCCGGCCGAGAGGCGGGTCGCCGAGGGGTGCTGCTCGAGGAATTCGGCCCTGATCGCGGCGAGCCGGCCGAAGGCCTCGACGGGGTCGTCCCCGAGCGGTGCCACGGCCATCAGGCCGCGCAGGGCGAGGTGCGGGGACGCGTCGACCTGGGCGGCGAGCGCCGCCAGGCCCTCCGGTACGACGCCCGCGCGGTTGTCGCGCCCGGGCGGGTCGAGGCTGACCTGGACCAGCACCTCGACCTCGCGCGCGGTCTCGGCCGCACCGCGGTCGAGCCGGCCGACCAGGCTCGCGCGGTCGACGGACTCGACGACGTCGGCGTACCGGGCGACGGCGGCGGCCTTGTTGGACTGCAGGCCGCCGATGAAGTGCCACCGCAGGGGCAGGTCGGCGCACTCGGCGGCCTTGGCCTCGGCCTCCTGGTGGCGGTTCTCGCCGACGTCGGAGACACCGAGGTCGGCGAGCAGCCGCACGTCGGAGGCCGGGAAGAACTTGGTGACCACGACGAGGTCCACGTCGGCCGGGTCGCGCCCGGCGGACTCGGCGGCCCGGGCGATCCGGTCGTGGACGGCGGCGAGGTTGGTGCGGAGCTCCTCGAGGCGTGCGCTCATGACAGCCACACCAGTCCCGCGAGCCGGCCGGACTCCTGGCCGTCGCGGCGGTAGGAGTGGAAGCGGTCGTCCTCGAGCGTGCAGCCCCCGACGACGGTGACGGCCACGTCGGCGGCCGCGAGCTGGGCGGCGACGCCGGCGCCGAGGTCGAGCGACGGGGTGCCCCACGTGGTCTCGGCGTACGTCTCGGGCACGAGGGCCGCGACCTCGGTACGCATCTCCTCGGGCACCTCGTAGCAGCCACCGCAGATGTGCGGACCGATCCAGGCCTGGATGTCGGCGGCGCCGAGCGCCCGCATCCGCTCGACGGTGCGGGTGACCACGTCGAGCTCCACCCCGCGCCGGCCGGCGTGGGCGGCGCCGACGACGCCCGCCGCGGCATCGGCCAGGAGGACCGGGACGCAGTCGGCGACCCGCACCATCAGAGCGGTACGACGCCGGGCGGTCACGAGCCCGTCGGCGACCGGGACCCGGCCGTGGTCGTCCGCGTCGACGGTCACGACGTCGTCGCCGTGGACCTGGCTGGCCCGGGCGACCGCCACGTCGAGCAGGCCGCCGAGCTCGTCGAGGACGTCCTCGATCCGGTCGCCCTCCTGCAGGTCGAGGCTGGCGTCCGTGAACGCGACCTCGACCCGGGCCCCGCCGTCGGCGGGATCCGGGTCGAGGTCGTGGCTCTCACGGAAGGCGAACACGGTGCCCTTCGGCTCTCACTTCAGGAAGTCGGGCACGTCCAGGTCGTCGCCGTCGTCGAACTGGATCGGCGCCGGGTTGGTGCGCGCGCCGACCGGCTGCGGCTCGGCCGGGGCCGGCGTGGGCTCGGCCGGTGCCTGACGCGCCGGCGTCGCCGGAGCCGACTGACCGGACGGCGTGGACGGGGACGCGGGGCGGGCGGCCGGCGTCGCGGACTGCTGCGGACGACGGATGGCCGTCTCCTCGCGACGCTTCGGCAGGCCACCGTCGAAGCCGGCGGCGATGACGGTCACCCGGACCTCGTCGCCGAGCGCGTCGTCGATGATCGTGCCGAAGATGATGTTGGCGTCGGCGTGGACCGCGTCGGCGACCATCGCGGCGGCCTCGTTGATCTCGAAGATGCCGAGGTCCGAGCCGCCGGCGATCGAGAGCAGGACGCCGTGGGCGCCGTCGATCGAGGCCTCGAGCAGTGGGCTGCTGATCGCCATCTCGGCGGCCTGGAGGGCACGGTCCTCACCGCGCGCCGAGCCGATGCCCATGAGCGCGGAGCCCGCGTTGCTCATGACGGCCTTGACGTCGGCGAAGTCGACGTTGATGAGGCCGGGGGTGGTGATCAGGTCGGTGATGCCGGAGACACCCTGGAGCAGCACCTGGTCGGCCTGCTTGAACGCGTCGAGCATCGACACGTTGCGGTCGGAGATCTGCAGCAGCCGGTCGTTCGGGATGACGATGAGGGTGTCGACCTCCTCGCGGAGACGCTCGATGCCCTCGTCGGCGGACTTCTTGCGGCGGGCGCCCTCGAAGGTGAACGGACGGGTCACCACACCGATGGTCAGCGCGCCGAGCGAACGGGCGATCCGGGCGACGACGGGGGCGCCGCCCGTTCCGGTGCCGCCACCCTCGCCCGCGGTCACGAAGACCATGTCGGCGCCCTTGAGCACCTCCTCGATCTCCTCCGCGTGGTCCTCCGCGGCCTTGCCGCCCACGTCGGGGTTGGCGCCCGCGCCGAGGCCGCGGGTGAGCTCGCGGCCGATGTCGAGCTTGACGTCGGCGTCGCTCATCAGCAGCGCCTGGGCGTCGGTGTTGATCGCGATGAACTCGACGCCCTTGAGGCCGACCTCGATCATGCGGTTGACGGCGTTGACGCCGCCACCACCGATGCCGACGACCTTGATGATGGCCAGGTAGTTCTGTGCAGCTGCCACGGCGGCTCCACCTCTCAGGTGTGTCCGAAATGAATGTGTGTCCGTTCACCGACGTCGGCGGCCGGACCGCTTCCCCGTGGCCAGCCGGCGTGTCGACAACCCTTACCCTCAGCCTGAGGGTTATAGTTATGTCAACCTCGTCGTGATGAAGACAGTAGGGACGCCGGGCTCCGCCATCGCGGAGACACGCCGCAGATGCAGCCAACGGCCGGACTTGTCGGCCGGTTCATGCGCTTGTCGGCCGTTGCAACCCCCGACAAGTGCAGGAATCCCCGGTCGACCGGGGATTCATGCAGCGCCGGACCTCACTTCGTCGTCGGCGCCCCAGGCACCGAGACGTCGTACGTGCCCGCCTTGCGCTTGAGCAGCTGCAGCAGCACGGCGGCCTTGTCGTCGGACTGGTCCGCGCTCCCCCACTTCACGAGCCGGTCGTCGCGCAGGTGCAGGAGGATCTCGTCGACCGTGCGGACCTCGACATAGCTCACCATCGAGGCGACGTCGCCGTCGAGGGAGGAGACGACGGCGGCGCCCTCGCGCAGGGCGTTCCTGTCCGCGCCGCTGCCGACCCGGATGCGGGGCAGGCCCTCGCGCGCCCGTGCGGGCGTGGGGAAGGAGGTGCCGTCAGCGTCGATCGCGACGACCCGGTCGCCGAGGTCGAGGACCGCGATCGGCGAGCGCTCGGTGATCTCGATGCGGATGTCGTGCGGCCACTTGCGTGACACGTCGACCTTCTTCACGGCCGCGAGCGACTTCACGCGCTTCTCGATCGCCTCGAGGTCGACGTTGACGAGCGGCCCGCCGGTCGGGACCTCGGCCGCGGCCAGCACCTGCTTGTCGGTCAGCAGGTCGTTGCCCACCAGGTCGACACCCTCGGTGCGCAGCCAGGAGGAGAACCAGAGGGCGTAGACGCCGAGCCCGACCAGCAGCACGGCCAGGGCACCGGCGAGCACCTTGCGCAGCGTGAGCCAGCGCCGCGCCCGCTGCCGGCGCGCGAACGCCTTGCGCGCCCGGTCCTGGGCCTTCTCGTGGCCGGTCGGAGCGGGACGGCGCCGGAGGCTAGCCACCCGCCGCTCCGAGGGCTGCCAGGACCTGGGGCGCGATCGTCGTGACATCGCCCGCCCCGAGGGTCAGCACGAGGTCGCCGGGCCGGGCCAGCCCCACCAGCGTGGGTACGACGTCGGCACGGTCCGCCACGAAGCGGACCCGCTCCGCGGGCAGCGGCACGGCGGCGGCCACCAGCGCTCCGGTGACCTCCGGGTCGGGGTCCTCGCGGGCGACGTACACGTCCATCACGACGACCTCGTCGGCGGCGGCGAGCTCGCGGCCCATCGCGGCCCCGAAGATCCTGGTGCGCGAGACGAGGTGCGGCTGGAAGCAGACGAGGAGGCGCTGGTCGCCGGTGACCATCGAGCGGGCCGCCTCGAGGTCGCCGCGGATCTCGCTGGGGTGGTGGGCGTAGGAGTCGTAGACGCGGATGGCACGGTCGGCCTCGCCGGCCGATCCGACCAGCTCCATCCGGCGCTTGGCGCCACGGTGGCGGGCGAGCCCGCGGATCAGCGCGGCGGGCTCGGCGCCGAGCTCGAGGCCGACCGCGAGGGCGAGCAGGGCGTCGACGGCGTAGTGGCGGCCGGGGACGGCGAGCTCGACCTCGCCGAGGTCCTCGCCGCGCGCCTCGACGCGGAAGCGCGTGCGCCCGCCCTCGACGACGAGGTCGTGGCCGCGGACCTGGGCGCCCTCGGCGAAGGACGCCGTGACGTCGGCCAGGTCGGCCCGCTCGGCCACGGTGACCCGCGCACGGCGGGCGAACTCGGCGAAGGCAGCCTCGTAGGCCTCCTCGGTGCCCCAGTGGTCGAGGTGGTCGGCGTCGACGTTGGTGATCGCGGCGACCTCGGGGGTGTAGACGAGGAAGGCGCCGTCGGACTCGTCGGCCTCGACGACCGCGACCTCGCCCCCGCCCAGCCGGGCGTTGGTGCCGAGGCTCTCGACCTCGGCGCCGATCGCGAAGGTCGGGTCGAGGCCCGCCTCCTGCAGCGCGACGGTGAGCATCGCGGTCGTGGTGGTCTTTCCGTGGGTCCCGGCGATGGCGACAACCCGCTTGCCGATCAGCACCGACTGCAGGCCCGCGGAGCGCGGCCACAGGCGCAGGCCGCGCGCCGTGGCCTCCACGATCTCGGGGTTGTCCTCGCGGGCGGCGGTGGTGGCCACGACCGTGTCGACGCCCTCGAGGTGGGCCGCGTCGTGGCCGACGTGGACGGTGATGCCCTCGGCGCGCAGGGCTTGCACGACGGCGGAGTCGTTGGCGTCGCTGCCGCTGACAACGACGCCCGCCTGGTGCATCAGCCGGGCGATCGCGGACAGGCCGGCGCCGCCGATGCCGACGAGGTGGACGCGGCCGAGCCGGTCGGCGGGCAGGATCTCGTCGGGGACCGGGATCTTCACCGGGCGACGTCCTGGATGATCCGGGCCAGCTTGTCGTCGGCGTCGCGGGGCACGAGGTTCGCGGCCGCGGCACCCATCGCGGCGAGCCGGTCGCGGTCGGTGGCCAGCGCCGGCACGGTGTCGGCGACGTAGTCGGCACTGAACGCGGCGTCCTCGACCAGCAGGGCTCCCCCGGCCTCGACGACCGGCTTCGCGTTGAGCGCCTGCTCGCCGTTGCCGATCGGGAGCGGGACGAAGATCGCGGGGACGCCGCTGGCGGAGGCCTCGACCACGCTGGACGCACCGGCGCGGCAGACCATCAGGTCGGCGGCGGCGAGGGCGAGGTCCATCCGCTCGACGAACGGCAGCACCACGTAGGGCACACCGGTCGGCGCGGGCTCGGACCAGCTCGGGTCGCTCGCGCCGTTGGGACCGATCACGTGCAGCACCTGCACCCCGCCCGAGCCGAGGGCTGCCGCGGCGCCGCTGATCGCCTGGTTGAGCCGCCGCGCGCCCTGCGAGCCTCCGGTGACGACGAGGGTCGGCAGCTCGGGGTCGAGGCCGAAGAAGGCGCGGGCCTCGGCCCGCAGGGCCGGCCGGTCGAGGGTCGCGATCATGCGCCGGATCGGCAGGCCGACGTACTCGGCCTTCCTGAGCGGGGTGTCCGGGAAGCTGACCGCGACCCGGGTGGCGACGCGAGCGCCGAACTTGTTGGCGATGCCGGGCAGGGCGTTCTGCTCGTGCACGACCAGGGGCAGCTTGCGGCGCCGGGCGGCGACGTACGCCGGCATGGAGACGTAGCCGCCGTAGCCGACCACGACGTCGGGGCGGACGTCGTCGATGACGTCGAGCGCGGCCTTCACCGCGGCGCGCAGCCGCTTCGGCACCAGGGCGAGGTCCTTGCCGGGCTTGCGCGGCAAGGGCACCGGGGGCACGAGGCGCAGCGGGTAGCCGGCCTCGGGGACGACCTTGTTCTCCAGCCCGCGCGGGGTCCCGAGACAGGTGATCTCCGCCTCCGGGTCGAGGCGACGCAGCGCGTCCGCCGTCGCGAGCAGTGGCGAGGTGTGCCCCGCCGTTCCCCCACCGGCCAGAAGAATCCTCACGCGGCAGAACCTACCTGCGGGCGGAGAGCCCGGCCGAACGGGCCCGCCGGCGCTGGGCCAGCGCCCGCGCGGCGGCCGGCTCGCGGCGGGCGAAGCCGATCACGAGGCCGAGCGCGGCCAGCGTCGGCAGCAGGCTGGACCCACCGTAGGAGACGAGGGGCAGCGGGATGCCGATCACGGGGAGCAGGGCGAGCACCATGCCGACGTTGATGATCATCTGGCACAGCAGCCAGACCACGATGCCGAACGTGCAGTAGCGGACGAACGGCTCCTTGGTCTCGCGCGCGACGCGGATGCCGGCGTAGGCGAGGACGAGGAAGAGCGAGATCACGAGCAGCGTGCCGACCAGGCCCAGCTCCTCGCCGAGCACGGCGAAGATGAAGTCGGTGTGGGCCTCGGGCAGCTGGCCCCACTTCTGCTGGCTGGCGCCGATGCCCTCGCCGAACACGCCGCCGCTCGCCATGGCGTAGAGGCCGTGGGCCGGCTGCCAGCCGGTGCCGTGGTAGTCCTTGAACGGGTCGGCGAAGTTGTAGATGCGGGCGAGGCGCTCGCCGTCGGTCGCCGCCAGGCCGAGGGCCAGCACGCTGACGCCCGAGAACGCGAGGGCGAAGAGCTTGCCCGGCGCGCCGACGACCCAGAGCATCGCGACCAGCAGCGCGAAGAAGACCAGCGCCGTGCCGAGGTCGCGGCCGATGACGACCATCGACGTCGCCAGCACCATGCCCGGCACCACCGGCACCAGCATCTGGTGCAGGTTGCCGAGGCGGCGCTCCTTGTTGGCGTAGATGTGGCTGGCCCAGATGATGAGGGAGAGCTTGGCGATCTCGGACGGCTGGATCTGGACCGGGCCGAGGTCGAGCCAGTTCTTGTTGCCGTTGACCTCGACGCCGACCTTCGCCGTGAGCGCGAGCAGCAGCAGGGAGATGGAGAAGGCGGGGTAGGTCAGGCCGCGCACCCAGCGCACCGAGACCCGCGAGGCGAGGAAGGCGCACGGGACGCCGATGAGCACCCACATCACCTGGCGGCGCACCACGGTGTACGAGTCGCCGGTCTCGCGGTAGGAGTACACGCTCGACGCGCTCAGCACCATGATCAGGCCGATGGTGAGCAGCAGCGCGGTCGCGCCCAGGAGCAGGTAGTAGGTCGTGAGCGGACGGTCGAGGGCGTCCTTGAGCGCGGCCGTCCAGCCGGGGCGTCGTACGGACGCGCGGAGGGAGGGACGCAGCGAGAGCCGCTGGCGGAGCTGGGAGCGGAGGTTCTCCGGGTTCGCCGTGGTGATGGCCCGTCCCCCTCCTGCCCCTGGAGCCTGCTAGCTCTCGCCGATGTAGTCCCGGACCGCCTCGGCGAACGCGTCGCCGCGGGCGGCGTAGTCGGAGAACTGGTCCATCGACGCGCATCCCGGGGCCAGCAGCACGGTGTCACCCGTTCGGGCGACCTCGGCCGCTGCCGCGACGACGCGCCTCATCCGGTCGTCACCGACTACGTCCCCAGTCTCGGGGCTGTCCACGTCGATCACCGGCACATCGGGAGCGTGTCGCGAAAGGGCCTGCCGGATCACGTCGCGGTCGCGGCCGATGAGTACGACGGCGCGCAGGCGGTCGCCGACCGACCGGACCAAGTCGTCGAAGCTCGCGCCCTTGGCCAGTCCCCCGGCCACCCAGACGACCGGCGCGAACGCGGCCAGCGACGAGGCGGCGGCGTGGGGGTTGGTCGCCTTGGAGTCGTCGACCCAGGTGATGCCGGAGTGCTCGGCGACGACGGCGATCCGGTGGCCGTCGGGCTGGAAGGCGCGCAGCCCGTCGCGGACGGCGGCCTGGCTGACGCCGTGGGCCCGCGCGAGCGCGGCCGCGGCGAGGGCGTTGGTGACGAAGTGCGGCGCGCGGGAGGCGAGGTCCTCGAGGGTGCAGAGCTCGGCCGCGCTCGTGGACCGCTCCTCGATGAAGGCACGGTCGACCAGGATGTCGTCGACGACGCCCACCATGCCGGGGGCGGGCACGCCGAGGGTGAACCCGATCGCGCGGGCGCCCTCGACCACGTCGGCGTCCCGGACCAGCTGCTCGGTCGCGGGGTCGGCGACGTTGTAGACGCACGCCCGCTCGACGCCCTGGTAGATCCGCCCCTTGTCACGGGCGTAGTCGTCCATGGCCGACGGGCCGTCGTACCAGTCCAGGTGGTCCTCGGCGACGTTGAGGACCACGGCGCTCTCGGCGGCCATCGTGTCGGTGTAGTGCAGCTGGAAGCTGGAGAGCTCGACGGCGATCACGTCGTAGGGCTCGGGGTCCATCACGGCCTCGGTCAGCGGCAGGCCGACATTGCCGGCGGCGACGCTGCGCAGCCCGGCCGCGCGCAGGATGCTGTCGAGCATCTGGACGGTGGTGGTCTTGCCGTTGGTGCCGGTGATGCACAGCCAGGGTGCCGGGTGGTCGGGGTCGCGCAGCCGCCAGGCCAGCTCGACCTCGCCCCAGACGGGGACGCCGCGGTCGCGGGCGGCGGTGATGATCGGCGCGTCCGGACGGAAGCCGGGCGAGACCACCAGCACGTCGACGTCGTCGGGCAGGATCGAGGTGGCGCCCTCGTGGACGTCAATCCGGGCGCCGAGGACCTCGAGCAGCTCGACCCGCTCGAGGATCTTCGGGCTGACCGACTCGGCGACGGCGTGCACGTCGGCGCCGAGGTGGAGCAGGTTGTCGACGGCGGCCGCGCCGCTCGTGCCGAAGCCGGCGACGACCGCGCGGACGCCGGCCCACGAGTCCTTGCGGCCCAGGGTGGTCGGGTCGGGCCGGCTCACAGTCGCGACACCCACTCGGCGTAGAAGATGCCGAGGCCGGTGGCGACGAACAGGCCGGTGATGATCCAGAACCGGATCACGACGGTGACCTGCTCCCAGCCGAGCATCTCGAAGTGGTGGTGGATCGGCGCCATCCGGAAGATCCGCTTGCCCTTGGTCAGCTTGAAGAAGCCGACCTGCATCATCACCGACACCGTCTCGAGGACGAACAGGCCACCGAGGACCACGAGCAGCAGCTCGGTGCGGGTGAGGATCGCGAAGCCGGCGAGCGCGCTGCCCAGCGCGAGCGAACCGGTGTCGCCCATGAAGATCTTGGCCGGCGACGCGTTCCACCACAGGAAGCCGAAGCAGGCGCCGGTGATCGCCGCCGCGATGATCGCCAGGTCGAGCGGGTCCCGGACGTTGTAGCAGGTGGCGCTCGGGTCGTCCTGGCAGAACTGGTTGTTCTGCCAGATGTTCACGAGCGTGTACGCGCCGAACACCATCACCGAGGCGCCGGCCGCGAGGCCGTCGAGCCCGTCGGTGAGGTTGACCGCGTTGCTGAACCCGGCGACGAAGAGCCAGATCAGCAGGATCGCGAGGATCGTCGGCAGCACGAACCAGTCGAGCTCGCGCAGGAAGGAGACCTTCTCGCTCGCGGGCGTGCGGCCGTTCTCGTCCTCCAGCATCGGCGAGAGGGCCAGCCAGCCGAAGACCAGCGCGATGACGGTCTGGCCCGCCATCTTGGCCTTGCTGCGCAGGCCGAGGCTGCGCTGCTTGGAGATCTTGATGAAGTCGTCGAGGAAGCCGACCAGGCCCATGCCGACGAACAGGAAGAGCAGCAGGAGCGCGGACGCGCTCGGCGAGGTCAGCGTGATCAGCTTCGCCGCGAAGTAGCCGATGACGGCGGCCAGGATGATGACGACGCCGCCCATCGTGGGCGTGCCCCGCTTGGTGTGGTGGCTGGTCGGGCCGTCGTCGCGGATCTCCTGGCCGTAGCCCCACTGGGTGAAGAGGTTGATCACCACGCGGGTGCCGAGCAGGGAGATCAGCAACGCGATGCCGCCCCCGAGCAGGATGGCTCTCATGGCGTCGTCTCCTCCAGGACCTGCTCTGCTACCCATTCCAAGGCGGCGCCGCGGGACGCCTTGACGAGGACGACGTCCTCCGGTCCGGCATTCTGCCGCACCCAGGCCGCAGCTTCCTCACGGCCCGCCGTGACGATCACCTCACCCACCCCGTCGGCCGCGGTCTCGGCGATGCCGCGGGCGGCGTCGCCGACCACGACGACCACGTCGATCCCGAGCCCGGCCGCGACCGTGCCGACCGCGCGGTGGCCCGCGTCGTGCTCGGCACCGAGCTCCTTCATCTCCCCCAGCACCGCGACGGTACGACGGCCGGGGGTCGCGGCCGCGATCGCGTGGACCGCCTCCAGGGCGGCCGTCATGGAGTCGGGATTGGCGTTGTAGGCGTCGTTGACGACGACCATGCCGTCGGAGCGCTCGGTGACCTCCATCCGCCAGCGCGACGCGGCCTGCGCCTGGCCGAGCGCCTGGGCCACGGAGGGCAGCGTGAAGCCGGCGGCGATCGCCATCGCCGCCGCGGCGGCGGCGTTCTTGATCTGGTGCAGCCCGGTCTGGAGGAGCTGGACGGTGCACAGCTCGCCGTCGAGGTCGAGGGTGAAGGACGGCCGGCCGAGCCCGTCCAGGCTGGCCTCGCGCCAGCGCAGCCGACCGGTCTCGCCGAAGGTGAGCACCTGCGCCTGCGTGCGCGGCGCCATCGCGGCGACCAGCGGGTCGTCCGCGTTGAGGACGGCCGTGCCGTCCGCACCGAGCGCCTCCACGATCTCGCCCTTCGCCTGCGCGATCTGCTCGCGGCCGCCGAACTCCCCCACGTGGGCGGTGCCGACGTTGAGGACGGCCGCGATCGAGGGAGGCGCGATGCCGCACAGGTAGGCGATGTGGCCGATCCCGCGGGCGCCCATCTCGACCACCAGGTGCCGGGTCGAGGTGTCGGCGCGCAGCACGGTGAGCGGGACGCCCAGCTCGTTGTTGTTGTTGCCGGTGGTCGAGACGACGGCGTCCTCCCCCGCGAGGGTGCGCAGCACCGCCGCCAGGTAGTCCTTCGTGCCGGTCTTGCCCTGCGAGCCGGTCATCGCGTGGACCGTGACGTCGAGGCGGTCGACCACGTGGCGGGCCAGGAGGCCGAGTGCCACGACCGGGTCCTCGACCACGACGGTGGGGCGGCCGGTGGGGCGGCTGCCGAGGACCGCGTGCGCGGTGGCGGCGTACTCGTGGCCGTCGGAGCGCTCGCCGACCAGCGCGACGAAGAGCCCGTCGGGGACGGGGGTGCGGCTGTCGACGTAGGCGGGACCGGCGACGAGCAGGTCCTCGCCGTGCAGCTCACCGCCGACGACGCCGGCGATCTCGGAGAGGCGCAGCGGGATCATCGGGCGAGCACCTCGCGCACGACCTCGCGGTCGTCGAACGGGTGGACCACGCCGGCGACCTCCTGGCCGGTCTCGTGCCCCTTGCCGGCCACGACGACGACGTCGCCCGGGCCGGCGCCGTCGATGGCCCGCTCGATGGCGGTACGACGGTCGCCGACCTCGACGACCTCGGCCTGTCCGCCGCTGGTGCCGGCCAGCACCTCGGCCCGGATCGCGGCGGGGTCCTCGGAACGCGGGTTGTCGTCGGTGACGATCACCAGGTCGGCCAGCCGGGCGGCGATCTCGCCCATCACCGGCCGCTTGCCGGTGTCGCGGTCTCCCCCGGCGCCGATCACGATGACCAGCCGGCCCCTCGTGACCGGCCGCAGCGTGCGCAGCACCGCCTCGACGGCGTCGGGCTTGTGGGCGTAGTCGACGACGACGGTCAGGTCGCGCCCGGTGGGCACCCGCTCCAGGCGCCCGGGCACGCCGCCCGAGGCCGCGATGCCGTCCGCGACCGCCTGCGGGTCGAAGCCTGCCTCGGCCGCCGCCGCGATCGCGGCCAGGGCGTTCGCGACGTTGAAGTCCCCCGGCAGGGGTACGACGCCCGCGACCCGCACACCGTCCGGCCCGTGCACGGTGAACCGCGACCCGTCGGCGCCGAGCTCGACGTCGGCCACGGTCCAGTCGGCCGGACCGGCCAGGCCGTAGGTCCGGACCGGGATCGTGGCCTCGTCGACGAGGCGCCGGCCGTGCTCGTCGTCGACGCAGACCAGGCCGAGGGCGGCGTGCTCGGGCGTGAAGAGCGACGCCTTGGCGGCGAAGTAGTCCTCGACGTCGGCGTGGAAGTCGAGGTGGTCGCGGCCGAGGTTGGTGAACACGGCGACGTCGAAGCGCACGCCGTCGACGCGACCCATGACGAGCGCGTGGCTCGAGACCTCCATGGCGCAGGCGGTCACGTCGAGCTCCCGCATCCGGGCGAAGAGCCCGTGCAGGTCCGGGGCCTCGGGCGTGGTCAGCGCGGTCTTCACCTCCTCGCCGGCGATCCGCGTCCCGACGGTGCCCACGACGGCGCTGCGCACCCCGCTCGCGAGCAGGCCACCGTCGAGGAGCCGGGTGACGGTGGTCTTGCCCTGGGTGCCGGTGACGCCGATCGTGCGCAGCGCAGCGGCGGGGTGGCCGTAGACCAGAGCGGCGACGTCGCCGAGCACCGCGCGGGGATCGTCCACGACCAGCACGGGCAGACCGTGGCCGGAGGCGTCGGCGAGTCCGGTGGGGTCGGTCAGCACGGCAGCCGCACCCGCCGCGGCGGCCTGCCCGGTGAACCCCGCGCCGTGGGCGCGGGAGCCGGGCAGGGCGGCGTACAGGTCGCCGGTCTGGACGCGACGTGAGTCGAGGGTGACTCCCTGCACCTGGGTGCCGGGGAAGTCCGGGGCAAGGCCCAGCGCCCGGGCGACGTCGTCGAGCGACGTCAGGTTCGGGTGTGCGGGCCGGGTCGGCTGGCTCACCACTCGACCGGGGTCTGGTTCGGCTTGCCGCCCGTCGGCGGGACGCCGTAGCGGCGCAATGTGTAGCTCATCAGCTTCGAGAATGCCGGACCGGCGGTGCTGCCACCACCACTGCCCGGTCGCGGGCTGTGCACGACGACGTAGATCGTGAACCGCGGGTCGTCGGCCGGGGCGAATCCCGCGAAGGAGACCGTGGTGCTGCCGTCGTAGCCGCCGTTCTCGCCGACCCGCTGGGCCGTGCCGGTCTTGCCGGCGACGCGGTAGCCGGGGACGGCCGCGCCCGGCGCGACGCCCTCCTCCGGGTCGAGCACCCGCTCCATCATGAGCATCGTCTCGTGGGCGGCGTCGGCGCTGATCACCCGCGTGGTCGACGCGACGTCGCTGCCGACCTTCTGGCCCTTGTCGGTCGTCGCCTCGCCCTGCACCAGCGACGGGGCGATCCGCACGCCGCCGTTGGCGATCGTGTTGACGGCCGCGGCCATCTGGACGGCGTTGACCGACAGCGACTGCCCGAAGGCGATGCGGTCGCCGACCTGCGAGGTCCACGCGGCGCCCTGCGGCAGGAGGCCCTTCGTCTCGCCGCCGAGGCCGACGTCGGTGCGCTGGCCGAGGCCGTAGGCGGTGAGGTAGCGGCGCAGCTGGCCGTTGTGGAACTGGTCGGCCGCGAGCACGGTGCCGACGTTGGAGGACTTGGCGATGATGCCGGCGAGCGTGAGCCGGAGCATGCCGTGCTCCCAGTAGTCGCCGATCGGCCGGTCTTGGCGGTGGAGCTGGCCCGGCACCCGGAACTTCTGCTCCTTGAAGGCCAGCCCCGCGTCGACCAGCGAGCTGACGGTGAGCACCTTCTCGACGGAGCCGGGCTCGTAGACGTCGGTCAGCGCGGACGACTTGTAGAGGGAGTCGTCGTAGCGGTAGGGGTCCGAGGCGTCGTACGTCGGGTAGTCGGCCAGCGCCAGCAGGTCACCGGTGCGGCTGTCCATGATCACGGCGATCCCGGACTTGCCGGCCGCGCGGGTGACCGTCTGCTGCAGGACCCGCTGGGCGTAGAACTGCAGGTCGCGGTCGATCGTCAGGTGCAGGTTGCGGCCGTCGACCGCGGGCGTGACGGTGTTGTCGCCGAGCGGGATCTGGTTGCCGGCGCCCACCTCGTAGGTGGCCTCGCCGTCCTTGCCCGAGAGGTACTTGTTGAACGATGCCTCGAGGCCGGCGAGCGCCTGCGCCGAGCCGTCGTCCTTCGGCGTGCCGAGGAAGCCGAGCAGGTTGGCCGCGACGTCGTCGTTGGGGTAGATCCGCAGCGGGTCGCGCTCGGTGGTGAGGCCGGCGAACGGGCGGCCGTCCTCGTCCTCGAACTCCTTGCGGATGTCGGCGACGACCTTCTCGGCCTTGCTCGCCGGGACCTGCCGGGCGACGTACTGGAACCGGCTGTCCTCGACGCGCAGGCGCTCCAGGGTCTGGAAGTAGTCGATGCCGAGCCGCTTGGCCAGGACGGTCGCCAGCTGGGGCGCCACCTTCGCGGTGACCGCCGGGTCGGCGATGATCATCCGCCCGTCGACCGTCTCGGCCAGGGGCTCGCCGTTGCGGTCGAGGATCTCGCCGCGCGACGCCGGCAGCACCACGTGGTCCGACCCCTCCGCGGCAGCCATCTGCGCGTAGGAGTCCGGGTCGAGGCCCTGGAGCTGGACCAGGCGCCCGGCGAAGACCGAGAGCACGATGGCGATGAGCAGGAACCCGACCTGCATGCGCAGCTTCGGGGAGCCTCGCCGGGGACCGGTCCCGCGGCGGGTGCGGAGGGTGCTGGGTCGGCTCAACGCTCTCGTCCTGATCGGTGGCAGGGCCCGTCGCCCTCGGTCGGTCCGACCCTAGGCCGAACGCTCACCGATCTCCGGTGGGCGCGCCGTCGGTCGTGTTCTTCGGCTTGGTGCCGGCGTCCGTCCTCGCCGCGTCGACCTTCGCCGGGTTGACCTCGACGTCGGCCGGCCGCTGCAACTCCGCCGGCTTCTTCGGGCCCGGCATGTGCAGCGGGATGGCGTCGCCGCCGGAGGCCGGCACCGGCTTGCCCGTGATCCGGCCCGTCGACAGGTCGAGGACGCCGGCCGGCGTCGACGGGATCACCATGCCCATGTCCTGGGCCAGCCGGGCCAGGCGCTGCGGCTCGCGCAGCGCCTGGATGTCCATCTCGAGCGCCTCCTGCTGCGCGCCGAGGTCCGTGGCCTGGTTCTCCAGGGCAGTCGCCTTGAAGGAGGCCTGCTGCATGGAGGTGTTGAACAGCAGCAGCCCGACCACGCCCGCCAGCAGGATCACGCTGACGAAGGCGACGAAGGGCACCCGCGGGGCGCGCGTGCGTCGCGTGCGCGGCACGACCGTGAGCCGGGCCCGCTCCAGGGCGGCCTGCGCGATCCGCGGCGCAACGGACTGCAGGCGGCGGATCTGCGGTGCGGTGCTGCTCATCGGCGGGCTCCCTTGCCACGAGTGGTGCTGGACTTGCTGGACGGACGGATGCGCTCGATCGCGCGGAGGCGGACGGACGCGGCGCGGGGGTTCTCCTCGATCTCCTCCGCGTTGGCCTGCTCGGACCCCCGCGTCACGAGCCGGTACGACGGCTCGGCGCCCTCGGGCACGAAGGGCAGGTCGTCGGGGACGTCGAGCCGGGTCGCGTCGGCGAAGACGCGCTTCACCAGACGGTCCTCGAGCGAGTGGTAGGACTCGACGACCACGCGGCCCCCGACCCCGATCGCGTCGACCGCGGGCGGCATCGCGCGGCGCAGCACGCCGAGCTCGTCGTTGACCTCCATGCGCAGGGCCTGGAAGGTGCGCTTGGCCGGATGGCCGCCGGTGCGACGGGCGGGGGCGGGGATGACGTCGTACAGGAGGGCGACGAGGCGCCCGGAGGTCGTGAACGGCTCGACCGCCCGCTCCCGGACGACGGCGTCGGCGATCCGGCGCGCCATCTTCTCCTCGCCGTACTCCTTGAGGACCCGGGCCAGCTCGGCCGCGCTGTAGGTGTTGAGGACGTCGGCCGCGGTGGGGCCGGTGCTGCCCATCCGCATGTCGAGCGGGGCGTCCACCGCGTAGGCGAAGCCGCGCTCCGGCAGGTCGAGCTGCATCGACGAGACGCCGAGGTCGAAGAGCACACCGTCGACGTGGTCGAGGCCCTGGTCCTCGATGACGTCGGCGATCTCGTCGTACACCGCGAGCACGCCGGTGAAGCGGTCGCCGTACGACACCAGCCGCTCGCGGCTCATGGCCAGCGCCTGCGGGTCGCGGTCGATGCCGATGACCCGGGCGTGCGGGCACCGCTCGAGCACGGCCTCGGTGTGGCCGCCGAGGCCGAGGGTGCAGTCGACGAGCACCGTCCGCTCGCCGTCGGCGAGGCCGTCGCGCTCGAGCGCGGGCGCGAGGAGGGAGACGACCCGGTCCAGCAGGACGGGGACGTGGCGCGGGCTGCCCATGGTGGCCTCAGCGCCCCGTGGGCCCGGAGAGCAGGTGGGCGAGGACCAGCAGCAGCGCACAGCCGACGGAGACGGCCGCGGAGAAGGACATGAGGAGCAGCACCTCGCGTGCCTGCTCGCGCACGCGTGGCTGGGACCGCTGACCGGAGACCTCCGGTGCGTGCGTCCGCATCACGCTCATGGCTTCGACCCTTCGACCCTGTGTGGCACTTCTGGAGCTGCTGGAAATCGAGCGGATCCGCAGAGCCAGGTCCCTGCCCGCTCCCGTGCCCGGTGGTGTTCGGGTGCCGTCTGGTGCCGGGGAAGGTGCCCCAGAAGGCCGGGTGGCCCCGTGGTCGTGGTGACCGCCTGGTGCCGGGGAAGGTGCCCCAGGTGGTCCGACTTCGGGGTGTCGGGAGCGGGAGCGGGCTGAGACCTCGTCCTGCGGATCCGCTGTTGTGTTGTCAGTGGTGGTGCTGGCGCTGCTGGTGGGTGGCGCTGCTGGTGGGTGGTGCTCGGGCTCAGTCGTCGTCCTCGTCGAGGTCGGCGAACTCCTCCAGCGCCTCGAGCTGGAACTCGCGCCATGCGGTCGGGTTCCAGATCTCCAGCCGGTCCCGGACACCGATCACGACCACGTCGCGCTCGAGGCCCGCGTACTCCCGGAGGTGGGCCGGGATGCCGATCCGGCCCTGCTTGTCGGGCGTGCTCTCGTCGCCGCCGGCGAACAGCACCCGTGCGTAGCGCCGGGCGGCGCGGTTGGTCATCGGCCGCGCGGCCTGCCGCTCGGCCTCCTCGGCGAAGACATCGGTCGGCCACACGACCAGGCACTTGTCCTGTCCCTGTGTGACCACGAGGCCCTCCGCCAGTCGATCCCTGAACTTCGCCGGGAGGAAGAGACGGCCCTTGTCGTCGAGCTTCGGGGTGTAGGTGCCCATGAAGAGCATCGGGCCACCCCCAGCCGTCCCACCGGACTCCGCCGTTCCTCCACTTTCCCCCACAGTACTCCACTTTCCCCCACCGTCAACCACCGACGCTCCCCTTTCCGGGGCGTGTTGCTCCCCTGCGCGCCGAAAACCCGCAGGTCAGCGCCGTGGAGTGGGGTGGAGGAGCGGGGTGGAGCGAAGTGGAGGGAAAAGTGGGGAGAAGTGGAGAACCGGGGAGCGTCCGGGGACGTCAGAGGGAGCGCGTGGGTGGATCCGCTGGGTCCGGCGCGCAGCAGCCACCCGAGCCGTAGGGTTGGTCCACCGAGGGAGAGCACGACGAGGAGTTGCCGTGGAGACGCCGACCAGCCCACCGATGAGCCCGCCGCAGGGCCAGCCCGCGCCCGTCGCCCCGGCGACCTCGCCGGCCACCCCGCCGGCCACCCCGCCGGCCACCCCGCCGGCCGTCGCCGACGTCGACACCGTGGCCAGGGTCGCCGCGCAGATCCGCGCGAACGTCGAGAAGGTCATCGAGGGCAAGAGCGAGGTGGTGGGCGCCGCGATCGTCGTCCTGCTCGCCGAGGGGCACCTGCTGATCGAGGACGTCCCCGGCGTCGGCAAGACGATGCTGGCGAAGGCGCTGGCCCGCAGCATCGACTCGACGGTGCGCCGGGTGCAGTTCACCCCGGACCTGCTGCCGTCCGACATCACCGGGGTCTCGGTCTTCAACCAGTCGACCCGCGCGTTCGAGTTCCGCCCCGGCGGTGTCTTCGCGAACGTCGTGATCGGCGACGAGATCAACCGCGCCTCGCCGAAGACCCAGTCGGCGCTCCTCGAGTGCATGGGCGAGCGCCAGGTCACCGTCGACAACGTGACCTACCAGCTCGAGTCGCCCTTCATGGTGATCGCGACCCAGAACCCCGTCGAGATGGAGGGCACCTATCCCCTGCCCGAGGCGCAGCGCGACCGCTTCATGGCCCGGGTGTCGATCGGCTACCCGGTGCCGGCGGCCGAGATCGCGATGCTGTCCAACCACGGCACCGTCAACCCGCTGGACGACCTCGAGCCGGTCACCAACAGCGCCGAGGTCCGCAAGCTGTGCACCATCGTCTCGCAGGTCCACGTGTCCGACGCCGTGCAGCGCTACGCCGTCTCGCTCACGGCCGCGACGCGCAACAACCCCGAGCTGCTGCTGGGCGCCTCGCCCCGCGCGACGCTCCACCTGGTGCGCGCGGCCAAGGCCCGCGCGGCGCTCCACCGTCGCGACTTCGTGCTGCCGGACGACGTACGCGCCCTGCTCGGGATGGTCCTGGCCCACCGCCTGCTGCCCAGCGCGGAGGCCGCCGTCGGCGGCCGCGGTGCGGCGTCGATCCTCGAGGGCATCGCGGCCCAGGTCCCCGTGCCCGAACCGTCCGCCTGACCACCCCTCCCCCATGCTGCGTTCCGCGCTCTCGTCGCTGACCCTCCGCGGCCGGGCCTTCGTCGCCGCCGGCGTCACGGCGATCGCGTGTGCCGTCGTGTTCGGGCAGGAGTCGCTGACCCGGGTCGGCGTCCTGGTGGTGGCCCTGCCGCTGGTCGCCGCGCTGGTGGTCAGCCGTCGTCGCCACGACCCGACGGTGTCCCGCACGGTGTGGCCGCGCCTGCTCCGTGCCGGCGAGTCGGCGCGCATCGACCTGGCGATCTCCAGCGACCGGCGCCGCGCGGACGGACCTCTCCTCGTCGAGGACACCCTCCCCTACGCCCTCGGCAGCCGCCCCCGGTTCGTCCTCCAGGGCCTCGGCCAGCAGTGGGAGCGCACCGTCCACTACCCGGTCCGCTCCGACATCCGCGGCCGCTTCGAGGTCGGCCCCCTGACGGTGCGGATCACCGATCCCTTCGGCCTCGTCGAGCGGCGCCGCCAGATCGGCGGTACCGCCGAGCTCGTCGTGACGCCCCGCGTCCTGCCGCTCCCGGCGATCCCGCTGTCCGGCGGCTGGCAGGGCGCCGGTGAGCACCGGCCGCAGGCCTTCGCGTCGGGATCGGCGGAGGACGTGAGCGTGCGCGAGTACCGCCGCGGCGACGACCTGCGGCGCGTCCACTGGCGCAGCTCGGCCCGCATCGGCGACCTGATGGTCCGCCGCGAGGAGCAGCCCTGGGAGGCCCACGCCACGGTGCTGATCGACAACCGCCAGTACGCGCACCGCGGCCAGGGACCCGCCTCGAGCTTCGAGTCGGCCGTCGTCGCGGCGGCGTCGGTCGTCGTCCACCTCGAGAAGCACGGGTACGCCGTCCAGCTGGCCACCGCGACCGGGGCGGCCGCCGACGGGTCGGAGCAGGCGCTGCGGGCGCTCGCGGTCCTGGACCTGACCGCGGCGCCCACCCTCGACACCGGCTGGTCGGGCGACCAGGCCCGTGGCGGTGTCGTCGTCGCGGTCCTGGGCGCCCACGTCGCCGGCGACACCAAGGCCCTGCGCCGGATCCGCCACGACGCGGGTGCCGCGCTCGCCGTCGCGCTGGACGTGGAGCAGTGGTCGGCCGCGCGGACGAGCAACGGTCCGGCAGCGGCAGCGGCACCCCTGCTCGCGATCGGCTGGCGCGCGGCGGGGGTCGGCCCGCGCGACCGGCTCGACGCCGCGTGGCGGGACCTCGGACGTGCCCCGTCGCGGGGAGGGATGCGGCCGTGAACGCTCCGCGGAACCCGTCCTCCCTCCCCTCCACGCTCCTGCTCGGCACCGTCGCCCTGCTGACCACGTGGGTCGCGCTGACCGCGTGGCAGGGCTTCGTGACCGAGCCGGGCTCCTATCTCGGCCGGGTCGCGGCGGCCGGGGCCGTCGTCGTCCTCCTCGGCGCCGTGCTGCGGTGGCGAGCGGCTCCGCGCCTGGTGACGATCGGCGTCCAGGTCCTCGCCGCCGCGCTCGTCGTGGCATGGCAGATCACCGGATCACCGGTCCCGTCCGGCGGCACGCTCGCCGAGGTCGGGAACGCCCTGTCGACCGCCGTCGACTCGGCGCGCACCTACAGCGCGCCGATCAGTCCCCGCGTGCCCCCGCTGTGGCCACTGCTGCTCGTCTGCGGCGTGGCCTTCGTCGTCATCGTCGACGCCGTCGCGTGCACGTTCCGGCGCGTGCCCGGCGCGGGCCTGGCCCTGCTGGCGATCTACTCGGTGCCCAGCGGCCTGCTCGACCAGGGCCCCGGATGGGGCAGCTTCGTGCTCGCCGCCACCGGGTTCCTCCTCCTGCTGCACCTCGACGCCCGCGAGTCGCTCCAGCGCTGGGGGCGCTCCCTCGGCCCGGACGACGCCTCGCCGTGGGGGCACGGCAACCCGGTTCGGGAGGCCGCCCGCGCCGGTGCCGGCCGGATCGGCGTGACCGCCACCGTGCTCGCCCTCGTCATCCCGGCCTTCGTCCCCGTCCTCGGGACCGACTTCTTCGACCTCGGTGGAGGCGACGGGAGCGGCGACATCCGGATCCGCAAGCCGATCGCCGACATGCGCCGCGACCTCGAGCGCGGTGAGGACGTGCCGATGGTGCAGGTCCACACCGACGACCCCGACCCGTCGTACCTCCGCATCTCGGTGCTCAACCGCTTCACCGGCGTGGAGTGGAGCAGCGGCGACCGCGACGTCGCCCAGGAGAACACCGCGAGCGGTGCCCTGCCCGAGCCGGCCGGGCTGGCCTCGTCGGTGCCACGGACGCAGTACGACTACCGCGTGCAGATCAACGACCACCTCGACTCGACCTGGCTGCCGACCCAGTTCCCGGCCGCCGCGGTCCAGGCCGAGGGCGACTGGCGCTTCGATCCCACCACGATGGACTTCCTGGCCGCCGACGACGACCTCGACACCCGCGGCATGGACTACACGATGACGGCCCTCGAGCCCGACTACGGCACGGACGGACGCTACTTCCGCGACCCTGCCGGCGGGTCCGTTCCCGACGAGCTCCTCGAGCTCCCTTCCGGGGTCCCCACGCTGGTGCGCGACCTCGCGCGCAGCGTGACCGCCCCCGCGACCAACGACTACGAGCGCGCCGTCATCCTGCAGCGCTTCTTCCGCGAGACCGGTGGCTTCACCTACGACCTGCGCGCCGCGCCGAACGGCACGGGCAATGGCACGCTGGAGGACTTCCTCGCGCCCAGCGGACGGGTCGGCTACTGCGAGCAGTTCGCGTCGGCCATGGCGGTGATGGCGCGGATCCTCGGCATCCCGGCGCGGGTCGCGGTCGGCTTCCTCGAGCCCGACCCGATCGGCGACGGCGTCTTCGAGTACAGCAGCCACGACCTGCACGCTTGGCCCGAGCTCTACTTCGCCGGCGCCGGCTGGGTCCGCTTCGAGCCGACGCCGTCGGGCCGCGTCGAGTCGGTGCCCGACTACAGCGACGTCTCCGCGCCGGGCTCCGGCCCCGAGAACACCGACGCCGCCACCAGCCAGTCCGCGTCCAGCGGCGGCACCGCGACGGTCGCGCCGAACACCGCCGCCTCGAAGCCCACCGAGCCCCCCGGCGCCACCGCCGACGACTCCGCCGGCGGCGCGAGCCACACCGGCCGCAACCTCGCCGTCGGCGGCGGCCTGCTCGTGCTGGTGCTCCTGGTGGCCGGGCTGGTCCTCGGGCCGCGCTCGGTCCGGAAGACCGCACGGCGGTCCCGGCTCGGCGGCGGCCCCGACGAGCTCTGGGCCGAGCTGCGCGCGACGTCCCTCGACCTCGACCTGCCGTGGCCCGACGGCCGATCGCCGCGGGAGATCGGCACCGTCCTGGTCGACCACCTCGCCGATCCCGACGCGGAGCCCCTCGAGCGCCCACGCACCGGACCGGACGTCGCGCCGCAGGCGGCCGACGCCCTCGAGCGACTGGTCGACGCCGTCGAACGGACCCGCTACGCCCGGCCCGGCTCCCCCGCCGCGGTGGCCGTGGCCGAGCGGTCCGCGACCGAGGCCGACGCCGCGCTGGTCGTCGCGTCCCTCACGGCCGGCGTCACCCCGCGCGCCCGCCGGCGCGCCCAGTGGCTCCCGCGCTCGGTGTGGAGGCCTCTGCGCGTGAGCCTGCGAACGCGCAGGTGAAGGCCGAAGGTTGAGGAGCGTCGGCTCAGACCCGAGCACAGCGAGGGACTGAGGGACGCGTCTCGAAACCCGCGGACGTGGTGCAGCTCGTCATGCACACAGGAGCGCCGGTGCACGTCGGGCGTCTCGTGACGGTCGCTGCGCGACCTCCTCGACGACCGGCTCAGAAGCCGCCGCGCTCGCGGCGGCGGCGCCAACGCGCCTGGAGGGTGTCCATGAACCCGGAGGACGACCGCCCGCCACGGGTACGACGCCCGCGGCCTCCGTCGATGACGCCGAACCCGGACGGGTGGGCAGCGACGTGGGGCTCCGCGCCGCCGGCACGCTGGCCGCGCAGCGCGGACAGCAGCACGGTGGCGGAGCCCAGCATCACGACGAACCCGGCGACGCCGACGGGCCAGTAGCCGCTGACCGCGCCGCCCATCATCACCGCGACACCGGCGGCGAAGGCGACGCCGGCGAGGATCGCGCGGCGGCGGGCCGCCAGGCGCTGGGTCGTCCCGCGAAGGGTCGAGGCGAACTTCGGGTCCTCCTCGCTGAGGGCGCGCTCCATCTGCTCGAGCAGGCGAAGCTCCTCTTCTGAGAGTGGCACCGTTTCCTCCGACGAACGTGGACTGTTCTCCAAGTGTAGGCAGGCGAATCCGCAGGGGGTAGGCCGTCCCTCGAAATTGTGGCCATCCGGTGATCAGCGGATGGCCTGAACAGGCCATCCGGGTGGCCGCGGGGCTGAGTCGGCGGCCGCGAGGAGGCTCGCTCGCCGCACCGCCGAGGAGCCGAACCGGTCCGCGGCCTGGTCGACGGCGCGGTCGGCGTCGGGCCAGCCGGGGTCGCGCTCGCCCAGCGCCAGCTGCCGGGAGTCGCCGTCGCGGACGCGCCGCAGCCCCTCGACCCGGACGCCGAGGAGTCGCACGGAGGGCCGCCGGGGCGCCAACGCGTCGAGCAGCGCGTCCAGCAGGGCCACGGCCGTGTCGTAGACCTCCTGGGTGACGTCGGTCGGCTCGGCCAGGGTGCGCGAGCGGTTGACGGTCGTGAAGTCGCTGAACCGCACGGTCAGGGCGACGGTGCGACCGACCCGGCCGGCACCACGGACCCGGGCCGTGACGCGGGAGGCGAGGCGGAGCAGCTCGCGGTGCAGGCGGGCGCGGTCGGTCAGGTCGACGGCCAGCGTGTGCTGCGAGCCCATGCTCCCCTCGGGCTCGCCCTCCCCGAACCCGAACACGCCGGCACCGCCCGGGCGCAGCTCGGAGCGGTCGGTGCCCCAGACCAGCGTGTGCAGGTGTGCGCCGAGGTGGCCGCCGAGCATCCGGCGCAGCTGGTCGGGCTCGATCGCGGCGACGTCTCCCACGGTGACCAGGCCGAGGCGGTGCAGCCGCTGCCGGGTGGCCTCGCCGACGCCGTACAGGACACCGACGTCGAGGGGGTGCACCTCGGCGACGAAGCGGTCGGGCGGGATGACACGCACGCCGTCGGGCTTCGCGAGGCGGCTGCCGAGCTTGGCGACGGACACCGTGGCGGCGATGCCGACCGAGCAGGTGATGCCGTGCTCGGCGCGGATGCGGGAGCGCAGTCGCTCGGCGATCGCCTCGGGCGAGCCGAACAGCCGGCCGGCGCCGCGCACGTCGAGGAAGGCCTCGTCGAGCGAGGTCACCTCGACCACCGGGGTGACCGTCCGGAAGGTCTCCATGATCGCCTTCGAGACGGGCGTCAGGAGGGTGAAGTCGGGCGGCAGGGTGACCGCGTCGGGGCACAGCCGGTGGGCCTCGACGCCGGACATCCCGGAGCGTACGCCGAAGCGCCGGGCCGGGTAGTTGGCCGACAGCACGACGCCGCGGTGCCCACCGCCGACCACGACCGGGACGTCGTGCAGCTCGGGGCGGTCGCGGATCATCACCGACGCGTAGAACGCGTCCATGTCGACGTGCAGGATCGGGCAGGGGGGTGGGCCGGTCATGGGTCGGCCCCGGCCCCGGCGTCAGGAACGCGTGGCGAGGACGTGCAGCTGGGTCGCGAGCGGGAGGTACTCCTCGCGGGCCGCCACCGCCCGCTCCAGGTCGACGAGGGCCGCGGCCGCGCCGGGCTCGAGGTCGACGAGGGCGGCCGGGACGAGGTCGGCGAAGACCCGGACCCCGTGGACCGTGGTGGGGACGAACCCGGCCGTGGTGAGCAGGGCCTCGAGCTCGCCGGCCGTGAACCGCCGGCCCGTGCGGCCGTCCACCGGCTCCTGGTCGTCGAGCAGGCCGCGCGCCTGCTGGAAGTGGCCGGCCATCGCCCGGGCCAGCACCGCGGCGTGTCGCTGGCCGACGACGAGGCTGAGCAGGCCGCCGGGCCGCAGGACCTCGCCGATCCGCGCGAGGGCGAGCGCCGGGTCGACGACCTCGAGGACCCCGTGGCAGAGCACCACGTCGGCCGAGCCCGCACCGACGACGTCGACCAGGTCCGTGACGTCTCCCTGGAGGCCCGTGACCTCGAGGTCGACCTCCTGCGCGCGGCGGGCGAGCGCGGCGAGGGCGTCGGGACTCGGGTCGACGACGCGCACCCGGTGCCCGGACTCGGCCAGCCGTACGGCGAACCCGCCGGTCCCGCCGCCGAGGTCCACCACGTCCCGCGGGCCGCCGGCGAGGGCGGCCTCGAGGGCGTCCCAGACGACGGCTGTCCGCACCGAACCGCGCTGCTCGCGAGAGGCCATGCGCTGAACACTAGTCGCCGCCCTCGAGGGTCAGCCCGCCGCCCGGCCGAGGACCTGCACGCTGATCGCGGCGTGCGGGGCCAGGCCGAGGGACTGCTCGACGAGCGCGAGGAACCGGTCGGCGTCACGGACCAGGTCGTCGGCCTCGCGCTCGGAGACCGCACGGGTCGAGCCGGCCTCGGCCGCGGCTCGCTTGGCCGCTCCTGCCGCGAAGAAGGTCGCCCACTCCCCCATCTCCGGAGCCACCTCCGCCAGCAGGACCCAGGCGTTCTTCTGCGCCCGGCGCCGGGGGCCGGCCGGCCGCGCGCGGGCCGAGAGCAGCGCGGCCGCGGCCCGCAGGGCCGCCACGTGGGCACAGGCGTAGCGCGTCGCGACGTCGCCGGCGGCGACGGCCTCGCTCAGCGACTCGGCGGAGCGGAGCAGGTAGTTGTGCGTGGTCGCGGGCAGGGTGTCCGGACCGATCGGGAACGACGGGGCCACGGTGATCTCCTTCGAGTGTCGTTCGAACATGTGTTCGAACGATTCGAAGGTACACCCGCCCTCCGACGCAACGTCAAGCGTCCGGCGAGCCGTCCAGGGGCCCGAGGCCCCGCACGTAGGCACGGCTCTGCGGGTGCCACAGGAAGACCAGGGTCACCGAGCAGATCACCGCGCCGGCGATCGCCGCCCAGTCGACGAGCCGGGGCGGGTCGGTGCGCACCGTCGCGACCGTCACGAGGAAGACACCCACCACGAGCGCGGCCAGCGCGTGGCGCGCCCAGTTGTGGCCGGTGCGGAAGAGGGCGATCAGCGTCGCTGCCAGGAGCGCCGTGACGGCGTACAGCACGAGGATGACCGGCACGAACTCGACCGGCTGGACGGTGCTGTCGCCGACCTGCATGGGCGACCAGACCGCCCCGAGGTCGTCCCGCTTGACCACCACCATCACGCACACGGCGAGGCCTGCGGCCACCAGGGACCACAGCAGCCAGCACGCGACTTCGACCGCCGGTGGTCGCTTGGTCATCGGTTCCTCCTGCATCGACGTGCACGGACCCGACCTCGATAGGGTCTCCCCCATGTCGGCCGAGCATCCCTCGATCGCCCACTTCCGCGCGGAGCACCAGCACCGCGGCGGCCGGGGCGAGATCGTCATTCTGCCCGACTCGGTCCACACCGCCGCACTGGCCGCCGAGGCACTCGGCTGCGCCGTCGGGGCGATCGCCAACAGTCTGCTCTTCGACGCCGACGGATCCCCGGTCCTCATCCTCACGTCGGGCGACCACCGGGTCGACACGGCGCTGGCCGCCGAGCGGATCGGGCGCGGCCCGCTGCGCCGCGCCAGCCCCGACTTCGTCCGCCAGCACACCGGACAGGTCATCGGCGGCGTGTCCCCCATCGCCCACCCGGCGCCCCTGCCGACCTACCTCGACGGCTGGCTGGCCCGTCACGACGTCGTCTGGGCCGCGGCCGGGCACCCGGCGGCGGTCTTCTCGACGTCGTACGACGAGCTGCTCGCCCTGACCGGCGCCACGCCGATCGAGGTGGAGTAGCCGTGGCACGCATCGTCGTCGTCGGCGGCGGCCTCGGCGGCCTGGCCGCCGCGGCCCGGCTGGGCAAGCAGGGCCACGAGGTCGCACTGCTGGAGGCGTCGCACCAGCTCGGCGGCGCGCTGGCGCCCGTCGAGCAGGAGGGCTACCGGTGGGACGGCGGCCCGGCGAGCACGCTCGTCCCTGCCGCGCTGCGCGACCTGTTCCGCAAGTCCGGGCGCCCGCTGGAGAAGGACCTCGGCCTCGAGCTCGAGCCGCTGCCAGTGCTGCGCGAGCACCGCTTCGCCGACCGTACGTCGGTGCGGCTGCCGGGCGGCTCGCGGGCCGACCAGATCGCGGCGTTCGAGGAGCTCGGCGCGGGCCTCGGCGAGGTCTGGGCCCGCCACGTCGACATCTACGCCGCCGTGTGGGACGTGCTGCGGCGCAACTACGTCGAGGCACCCGCCCGGCCCGCCGACCGGCGCAGCCTGCCGAAGGAGCTCGACGACCTCTTCAACATCCGCGAGACGCTGTTCAAGCGGCTGCGGCACGACTTCCGCGACGAGCGCCTCGCCCTGGTCGCCGGCCACCTCGCGACCGCCGAGGGCCACGACCTGCGCAACGTCCCCTCGTGGGTCGGCGTGGGCTCCTACCTGGAGCAGACCTTCGGCGGTTGGCAGGTCCCCGGCGGGATGGGCCGGATCGTCGAGCTGCTGGAGTCGCGGCTCGCACTGCGCGAGGTCGCCGTGCGCACCGGCGTGGAGGTCACCGACATCGTCGTGCAGGACGGCCGTGCGGTGGCGGTCCGCACCAGCGAGGGCGACGCCGACGCCGATGTCGTCGTGGTCGCGGTCGACCCGCGACGCCTGCCGGCCCTGGCGTCGTACGTCGAGCGGACGATGCCGGCCATCCCGCCGGTCGTCTCGCACCTGGGCCTCGCCGGCGACGTGCCCCCGCTGACGCACGAGATCGTCTTCAACGCCGAGCCGATGATCGTCGTCCGACCCGGTGTCGCCGCCCCGGACGGCGGCACCGCGTGGACCCTGCACGGCCGCGGCAAGATCGCCGAGGACATGGTCGCGGCACTGGCCCGGCACGGCCTTGACGTGCGCGACAACATCGTCACCCGCATCGACCTGAGCCCGCGCGACCTCGTGCAGCGGTGGCGGGGCTCGCCGATGGGCGTGCTGTGGCAGGGCCGTGGCACGGTCCGCGCGCGGATCGGCCCGGAGACGCCGGTCGCCGGCGTCTACCTCGCCGGCGCCCACGGCGCACCCGGCGCGGGGGTGCCGTTCGTGACGCAGTCGGCGGCGCTGGTCGCGGGCCTCGTCGGACCGGCCTGACCCCTCCCGCGGTCAGACGGTGATCTGCAGCGCCTCGAAGATCTCGAGCGTCGCCTTCGACCGGTTCAGCGTGTAGAAGTGCAGCCCGGGCGCGCCGCCCGCGAGCAGCTCGTCGCACAGCTCGGCCGCGATCCGGATGCCCTCGGCCCGGACGGCGGCCGGGTCGCCGTCGTACGCACTGATCCGCTCGACGATCTCGTCGGGCACGCTCGTGCCGATCAGCTCGCCCTGGCGGCGGATGGCGCTGAGGTTCAGGATCGGCATGATGCCCGGCAGGATCGGGATGTCGACGCCGCGCTCACGGACCCGCTCGACGAGGCCGAAGTAGTCGGACGCGCGGAAGAACATCTGCGTGACGGCGAACTCGGCGCCGGCCCTGGCCTTGGCGACCAGCACGTCGGCGTCGTGGTCGAGCGACTCGGCCGAGGGGTGGCCCTCGGGGAAGGCGGCGACGCCGACCCGGAAGCTGCCGCGGGCACGGGCCAGCTCGACCAGCTCGATCGCGTAGTTGAGGCCGCCCTCGGTGGGCGTCCAGTCGGCGCGCGGGCCCTCGTGCGGGTCGCCGCGCAGGGCGAGCACGTGGGCGACGCCCTCGGCGTCGTAGGCGTCGAGGATGCCCTCGAGCTCCTCGCGGGTGTGGCCGACGCAGGTCAGGTGGGCCAACGGGATCAGTGAGGTCTCCCGGGCGATGCGGCCCGTGATCGCGACCGTCTTGTCGCGGGTGCTGCCGCCGGCGCCGTAGGTGACCGAGACGAAGGTCGGCTGGTAGGGCTCGAGCGCCCGGATCGCGTCCCACAGCTGGGCCTCGCCCGCCTCGTCCTTCGGGGGGAAGAACTCGAACGAGAACGAGCGGCCACCCTCGCGGATCAGCTCCCCGAGCGAACGCCCTGCACCAGTCGTCATGGGCCGGAGTCTAGGTGGGCGGAGCGGCCCGGACCCGGGCATCTCGTCAGGTGTGACGCCTCACTACTCTGTGCGGGTGACTGAGCAGCGGTGGGACCCGACCTCGTTCCGGGCGGAGGTCCAGGCCGCGCTCGACACCTTCCTCGCCGAGCAGACCGTCCGGCTGGCACCGCTCGGCGCCGACGCCGCGCGCCTGCTGACCGAGGCCCGCGCCACGGTCTCGGGCGGCAAGCGCTTCCGCGCGGCCTTCTGCCAGTGGGGGTACGCCGCCGTCGCGGGCGTGCCCACCGGTGACGACGCCGCCGCGGTGCTGCGGGCGTCGGCCGCGCTGGAGCTGCTGCACGCCAGTGCCCTCGTCCACGACGACCTGATGGACGCCTCCGACACCCGCCGCGGCCGCGCCGCCACCCACCGCGGCTTCGAGGCCGAGCACCGCGCCGACGGCTGGCGCGGCGACCCGGTGCAGTACGGCGCCGCGGCCGCCATCCTCCTCGGCGACCTGCTGCTGTCGTGGGCCGACGAGCTGGTCCGCCGCTGCGGGCTGGGCTGGGACCGGGTCGGACCCGCCCTCGACGTCTTCGACCTGTGCCGCTCGGAGGTCATCGCCGGGCAGTTCCTCGACGTCTCCGTGCAGGCGCGCGGGCGCGCGTCGGTCGACCAGGCCACGACGGTGCTGCGCTACAAGTCGGCCAAGTACTCCATCGAGCGCCCGCTCCACGTCGGCGCGGCCCTCGCCGGCGCGGGCGCGGCGACGCTCGAGCGGCTGACCTCCTTCGGGCTCCCGCTCGGCGAGGCCTTCCAGCTGCGCGACGACCTGCTCGGCGTCTTCGGCGACCCGGCGACGACCGGGAAGCCGGCCGGCGACGACCTCGTCGAGGGCAAGCGCACGGTCCTGGTGGCGCTGGCGCTCGACGCCGCCGCACCGGCCGACGCGGCCCGGCTCGACGCGGCCCTCGGCACCGCGCTCACCGAGGCGGAGATCGAGGAGCTGCGCGCGATCATCGACGGCAGCGGCGCGCGGGCCCGGGTCGAGACCATGATCGACGACCTGGCGACGCAGGCGGTCGGCGCGCTGCGGGCGGGCCAGGCCGACGAGGGCTGGGACCCCGGCGCCTGCCAGGTGCTGGAGCAGCTCGCCACCGCGGCGACCCGACGCACCCGCTGAGCCTGCGGCCCGCTGGACCTGCTGACCCGGACCGGTCTCAGCGACGGCCGAGCACGGCGAACATGGTGACGGCCATGAACGCCTCACCCGCCTCCTGGGCGGTCCGGATGTCCGCCAGCAGCGCGTCGCCCTCGGCCTGCGTGACCGCGCCCGCGCCGACCGCCTCCTCCAGCGTCTTCCCCACGAGCACCAGCAGCGCGCCCGTCGGCGGGATGACCGCCGTGGCGGCGATGTCGGGGTCGACCGTCAGGCCGGCCCGGGCGAACTGCCCCGGCAGGTGCCGGCCGGCGTGCGGGTTCGGCGAGCGCGCGTCGCGGAAGTCCGCGAGCCGTCGTACGACGTCCGGGTCGCCGGGCGTCTGCACCGCCGTTCCCCAGTCGGAGTCGATCACCACCACCCGTCCGCCCGGCCGCAGCACCCGGGCGAACTCGCGCACCGCGCCCGCTGGGTCGGTCAGGTGCTGGAAGACCCGCTCGCAGCGGATCACGTCGACGCTGGCGTCCTCGAAGGGCAGGGCCGTCGCCTCCGCGTCGACGAAGGTGGCGCCGGTGCCGGCCGACCGCTCCTCGGCGACCGCCCGCAGGCCGGCGTGCGGCTCGATGCCGACCGCCCGCCCCGACTCCCCCACCGCGGCGGCCAGTCGCCGCACCTCGGCACCGGTGCCGCTGCCGACGTCGACGGCCGTCTCACCCGGCTGGGGAGCAAGCGCCGCCAGCGCCCAGTCACGGAGCCGGATGACGCCCGGCAGGGACTCCTGCATGTCGAGGACGAAGACCTGCCCCGCGGTGTCCGCGGCGGCGTCCGCGGCGACATTGCCGCGGTGGAACGACGTCGCCGTCAGCCCGGCCAGCGCATCGGTGTCGGCCATGAGCCGAAACTAGCCACGCGCCGCGGGGTTGGCCATGGCCCGACCGGGTGGTCCTCACCCCAGCAGGGGTACGACGCCCTCCGGCCCCGGTCCGCGCAGGAGGACCTCCACGGGCGGGTCACCGTCCGCACGGGTCCCGAGCAGGTCGACGAGCACGGCGAACCGACGCGGCTCGGCGTGCGCGACGCCGCCCCACGCGTCCCAGAGCAGGACCGTCGGCGCGGCGAGGTCGCGCAGGCAGTCGTTGAGCGCGTCGAGGTTGTGCCCGTAGTGGTCGGGGAAGGCGAGCGCCTCGCCGATCCCCCGCAGCACATCGGCGACCGTGTCGAGGCCCGCGCCGTCGACGTACCCGAACGCCCAGCCGGCGTGCTCGACGGCGTGCCTCACGTCGGCCACGTCCAGCGCGGAGTCCCACCGGTGCACGCCCGGGGGGTGCCGGCCGGCCAGGACGGCAGCGAGCCCGCTCATCGCCTGATCCTCTCGAAGGACTCGTAGTGGTCCTCGGTCCAGTAGAGCTCTCCCCCGTCGCCGGCGATGATCCGCCGGGCGCCACGGTGGTCGAGGCCGGGGGTCTCGACGGTGTACTCCGCGTAGTAGCCGCGCTCGCGGTCCGGCAGCACGCCCTCGAAGTTGCCGAAGGTGGAGCCGTCCTTGCCGGGGTACGGGAACGGGCCGCCCGCGTCGATCAGCCCGACCGTGTCGGCCGCCTCGGGAGGCAGGTCGGCCAGGTCGACGTACGGGATGCCGTCCTCGTCGGCGCCGCCCTCGGCCCCGTCGTCGGTCGGGGTGGACTCCGCCGTCCGGGAAGGAGCGGAGGAAGGAGTCGAGGAAGGTGTCCGCGAGGGCGTCGAGCTCGACGACGCCCGGTCCTGGGCCCGCGAGCCCCCGTCGTCGTCGCCCTGCGACTGGATCCACCACACGGCGACCAGCAGCAGCACGCTGGCGACGGTCGAGAGGACCTGCGTGGTCCGCTTCCCGAGGCGCGGCACCGGACCCTCAGAACCCGAGGGCCTGCGCGCGGCGCTTGACCTCGGCGCCGCGGTTCTCGTGGAGCGCGTCGATCGGACGTCCGGGCAGGTCGGCGTCGAGGAAGATCCACGCGATGCACTCGCGGTCGTCGAAGCCCTGGTCGTGGAGCAGGGTCAGCAGGCCGGGAAGTCCCTTCACCGGCTCGCCGTCGACGAGGAACAGCGCCGGGATGCCCTGCTTGACGCCCTGACCGGGCTGCCCCGGCACCGCGGCGGCGAGCTGGTGGTCGCGCACCATGGTGCGCACCTTGGCCGGCGTCACCCCGATCAGCTCGGCTGCCTGGTCCCAGTCCAGCCACTCCTCGACGAGGGCGGAGAGGTCCTGGTCGGCCAGCGGTACGTCGTTCATGGGGCCATCTTCCACGACGAAGGGCACCAAGATCACACCGGCGTGGCCACCGGGCCGGCGTGGTGGTGCGCCGTACGATGGCGGCTCCGGCCACTTCCCCGGCCGGACCAGAGGAGCCTGCACAGGAGGGTCGCTGTGCACGACGACAAGCGTGCCCGCGGCGAGAGCGCCGCGCGCCCCGGCGACCCCTCGGGCAGCCCGCGCACCGAGGACCACCAGTTCGGGCGGCTGCTCGACGGCCGCTACCGGATCGGCTCGCGGATCGCGCGCGGCGGCATGGCCAGCGTCTACGAGGCCGTCGACACCCGCCTCGACCGGACCGTCGCGGTCAAGGTCATGCACCCCGGGCTCGGCGACGCGACCACCCAGGACGACTCGTTCGCCCGCCGCTTCGTCCGGGAGGCCAAGTCGGCGGCCGGGCTGTCGCACCCCAACGTGGTGGCGGTCTACGACCAGGGACGTGACGAGAGCGGCGACGGCACGACGTACCTGGTCATGGAGTACGTCCCCGGCCACACCCTGCGCGACACGATCACCAAGGAAGCGCCGATGTCGCCCGAGCGGGCGCTGGCGATCCTCGACCCCGTGCTCTCCGCGCTCGGCGCCGCGCACCGGGCCGGGCTGATCCACCGCGACGTCAAGCCGGAGAACGTCCTGATCGCCGACGACGGGCGGATCAAGGTCGCGGACTTCGGACTGGCCAAGGCGGTCAGCGCGGAGACCCAGCACACCGCCACCAACGGCGTCCTCATCGGCACCGTCTCCTATCTCGCCCCCGAGCTGGTCGTCGAGCAGCGGGCCGACGCCCGCGCCGACGTGTACGCCGTCGGCGTGCTCCTCTTCGAGCTGCTGACCGGCACCAAGCCGCACACCGGCGAGACGCCGATCGCGGTCGCCTACCGCCACGTGCACCACGACGTCCCGGCGCCGTCGTCGGTCGTGCCGGGCATCCCCGACTACGTGGACGCGCTCGTCGCGCGTGCCACGACGCGCGACCCGAGCCTGCGCCCCTCGGACGCGACCGTGCTGCTGCACCACGTGCGCCGGGTCGTCCACGCGTTGCACGACGGCGTCCGCTCCGACCCCGAGCTGGTCGACGACCTGCTGCCGCCGGCACGACCGACCGGCGCCGACGAGGTCGGGTCGGACACCACGCCCGAGCCGGTGAGCTCGCTGTGGGAGGGCACGCCCGACCTGCTGCCGGAGCCCCGGCGGCAGCCGCGGGAGCCCGACTTCGGCGGCGAGCGGACCTCGGTCATCGCCGCGCCCGCCTCGCCTCCCCCGCCGTCGCGCCCGGCGCCCTCGCGGCCGGTGCCGGCGGAGGGCGGTCGCCCGGTGCGCGAGCGCAGCCGCCGCGGCCTCGTACTCGCGCTGGTCCTGGTGCTCCTCGTGGGCGGCCTGGCCGCCGGCGGCTACTGGTTCGGCTGGGGCCGCTACACCTCGACCCCCGGCGTGGTCGGTCTCGAGCAGGCGGCGGCGGAGACCAAGCTGGACGACGCCGGGCTCGGCGCCGAGGTCGAGCAGGTCTACTCCGACAGCGTCGAGCCGGGCGTCGTCGTGTCGACCGACCCCGGGCCGGGCGACCGGATCCTGCCCGGCGACGAGGTCACCCTCACCGTCTCGAAGGGCCCCGAGGTCTACGACGTCCCCGACCTCGCCGGCCTGACCGTCGAGGAGGCCGAGGACAGGCTGGCCGAGGTGAAGATGGTCCTCGGACGCCAGGTCCCGCGCTACTCCGAGACGGTGCCGAAGGGCCAGATCGTCCGCAGCAGCCCCGCGTTCGGCTCCAAGGAGTCGAAGGCGCTGCCCGTCGACACGGCCGTCGCCGTCGTCGTCAGCAAGGGCAAGCAGCCCATCAAGGTCGGCGACTGGGTCGGCAAGGACGCCGAGAAGCTCGAGAAGTCCCTCGAGGCGAAGGGCCTGCAGGTCAAGGTCACCGACACCGAGTACAGCGACGACATCCCCGAGGGTCGGGTCATCAGCCACACGCCGAAGTCGGGCGTCGTCTACAAGGGCGACGAGATCGGGCTCGTCGTGTCGAAGGGCCCCGAGCTGGTCACCGTGCCCTCGGTCCGCTACCTGTCGACCGACGACGCCGTCGAGAAGCTCGAGGACCTTGGGTTCAAGGTGAAGAAGGAGCGGGCGACGATCTACCTCTCCGGCAACGTCGCCTGGGACACCAGCCCCGGCTCGGGGACCCGCGCCCGCAAGGGCAGCACGATCACCCTGTACGTCGTCTAGCCGCAGCCGAGACCCGCATGACCGACCACGGCGAGCGCCGTACCAGCCTGCTCGCGACGCTGACCCTGCTCGCGATGACCGCCTGCTGGGGATCGACGTTCTTCCTCATCAAGGACCTGCTCGAGCGGGTGCCCACCGTCGACTTCCTCGGCGTCCGCTTCCTGGTCGCCGGTGCGGCGATGCTGGCCGTCGCACCCCGCGCGATCGCCCGGCTCTCCCCGCAGGTGCGGCGCCACGCGCTCGTCCTGGGCTGCCTGTACGGCGTCGCGCAGATCCTGCAGACCGCAGGGCTCGCGCACACCCCGGCCAGCGTGTCCGGCTTCATCACGGGCCTGTACGTCGTCGCGACACCGCTGTTCGCCGCCGCGATCCTGCGCACCCGGATCACCGGCGCCACCTGGGCGGCGGTGCTGCTGGCGACCGCCGGGCTGGGCGTGCTGACCCTCGACGGCCTCTCGATCGGCTACGGCGAGGCGATCACCCTGGTCGGCGCCCTGCTGTACGCCGCCCACATCGTCGGGCTCGGCGCCTGGTCCACACCGGCCGACGCGCTCGGCATGTCGATCCTGCAGGTGCTCGTCATCGCGGTGATCTGCATGGTCGCCGCGCTGGTGGGCGGCGCGCCGGGCGTCGTCCTGCCGGACCGCGGAGCGGACTGGGCCTCGCTGGTCTACATGGCGCTCGTCGCCGGCGCGGCGGCGATCCTGGCGCAGACGTGGGCGCAGGCCCACCTGCCACCGACGCGCAGCGCGATCATCATGAGCATGGAGCCGGTGTGGGCCGCGTCCTTCGCCGTCCTCCTGGGCGGCGAGTCGGTCACCGCGCGGATGGTCGTCGGCGGCCTGATGGTGCTCGCCGCCATGCTCGTGGTCGAGGCGCTCCCGCGGCGCAGGATCGAGGCCGAGGTCACCCACCTCGCCGTGTGACGGCACCTCTGGCCTTCTGCGCCCGACGGGCGCACCATGGAGGTCTGGGGGTGTTCCTGAGGAGTCGCCATGGCCGGTCACATCATCCACGTCCACACCACGATCCCGGCGCCGCCGGAGCAGGTCTGGGATGTCATCACCGACGTCGCGCACGCCGACCAGGTGCTGCGCAGCGTCAGCGACACCGAGGTCCTGACCGAGGGCGCGTACGGCGTCGGCACGGCCTGGCGCGAGAAGCGGACGCTGTTCGGTCACCACGGTCCCGAGCAGCTGCACGTCGTCGAGGCCGAGGCGCCCGTGCGCACGGTCGTCGAGGCCGAGGTCGGTGACGACGTCATCCGCACGGCCTACCGGCTCACGCCGGCCGGCCCGGACCGGCACAGCACCCGCCTCGCGATGACCACCACCGTGGAGATGAGCCACCGCTCGGCGATGTCGCGCGCGATGTGGGCGGTCTTCGGCGGGTTCAGCTACGACCACAGCCGCAAGGTGCTGGAGCACGACCTGGAGGACATCGAGGCGGAGGCCTGCCGCCGCGCGACCGCCGCCGGGTGAGCCCGGACCCCGAGGGCGCCGGGGTGCCGCACGCCGCGGCGCGGTCGGGGTACGGTGAGCCCGCGATGACCACCCCGACGTACTGCACCAGCTGCGGGCACGAGCTCGGGGTCGGGCGGTTCTGCACCAACTGCGGCAAGCCGGTGCCCGGCCGACACCCCGAGGCGGTGCCCGCTCCCGACGTGCCCACGGCCCCGGTGACCGAGCGTGCCCCGGCCCCGCCGACGGCCGTCGTCCCGCCGCCCGTCGGGCAGCTCCCGCCGTCACCGCGCTACCCCCTCTTCGCGGACGCGCCGCCGCCCGCCGCTCCGGCCGCCGACCCGTACCCGACGGTCGCGCGCTCCCCCGGCGGCGCCACCACGTCCCTCCCGCCGGTCAGCCCGCCGACCCGCCCGCAGGGCGACCCCGGCCGGCGTCCCGCCCCCGCATGGCTGCCGTGGCTGGTCGCGTTCGTGCTGCTCGCGCTGGTCGCGGGCGTCGGGGGCTACCTGCTGGTCAGCTCGGGCGACGACGACAAGGCCGGCGACCGCGCCGGCAGTGAGCGGACGACCGACGGCCCCGCCGGCGACGACGCGACGGAGCCGGACCAGCCGGACAGCTCCGGGACCGGCGGCCCGGTGGCCCAGCCCGACCCCGCCGACGTCGTCGACCTCACGACCGGCGTCACCGCCGAGGTGCCCGCGGTCGCGCCGCCGAGCCGCGACCGGTCCAACCGACCGGTGCGCTTCGTGCCCGAGAACATGTGGGACGGCAAGCCCCGCACGTCGTGGCGGATGCCCGGTGACGGCACCGGCGAGACGCTCACCTTCGACCTCGGCCAGGACGTCGTCATCACCGAGGTCGGCATGATCAACGGCTACGCGAAGGTCGACGGGCCGGACAACTGGTACCGCGCCAACCGCCGGATCCGGGCCGTGCAGTGGGAGTTCGACGACGGCACGCGCATCACGCAGGAGCTCGCGGACCGCCAGGCGCTCCAGATGGCCGACATCGGCCCGGTCGCGACCCGCACCATCCGGGTGCACCTGCTCACCGTCACGCAGCCCGGCCGGGGCGCCAACGGACGTGACTACACCGCGATCAGCGAGATCCGGTTCCTCGGAGCACCTGCCTAGGGCTCAGGCGGCGCTCACTTCTTCCGGAGGTTCTCCGCGACCTGGAAGGCCAGCTCGAGCGACTGCACGCGGTTGAGGCGGGGGTCGACGACCGACTCGTAGCGGTGCGCCAGGCCCAGCTCGTCGAGCTGCTCGCCGCCGCCGATGATCTCGGTGACGTCGTCGCCGGTGTTCTCGACCAGGATGCCCGCGGGGACGGTGCCGAGCGCGCGGTGCACCTCGAAGAAGCCGATCACCTCGTCGAGGACGTCCTCGAAGCGGCGGGTCTTGTAGCCGTTGGACGCCTCGAAGGTGTTGCCGTGCATCGCGTCGGAGACCCACGCGACGTCGACGCCCTCGGCGGTGACCTTCTCGACCAGCGGCGGGAGGCCGTCGCGGATCCTGCCCGCACCGAAGCGGGTGATGAAGGTCAGCCGGCCCGGCTCGTTGGTCGGGTTGAGCTTGGCCGCCAGCGCCAGCGCGTCGTCGGCGGTGGCCGTCGGGCCGAGCTTGCAGCCGATCGGGTTGCTGATGTGGCTGAAGTACTCGACGTGCGCGCCGTCGAGCTGACGGGTGCGCTCGCCGATCCAGACCATGTGGCCCGAGACGTTGTACGGCTTCTCGGTGCGCGAGTCGATGCGCGTCATCGCGTGCTCGTACTCCAGCAGCAGCGCCTCGTGCGAGGAGTAGAAGTCGACGCGGTGGAACTCGTCCGGGTCGGCGCCGATGGCCTTCATGAAGGTGAGCGCGCGGTCGATCTCGGCGGCCATCGCCTCGTAGTGCTGGCCGACGGGGCTGTTGCGCACGAACTCCGAGTTCCAGGTGTGCACCTGGCGCAGGTCGGCGTAGCCACCGGTGGTGAAGGCGCGCACGAGGTTCAGCGTCGACGCCGACGCGTGGTAGACGTCGAGCAGGCGCTGCGGGTCGTGGCGGCGCGACTCCGGGGTGAAGTCGAAGCCGTTGACCGCGTCGCCGCGGTAGGCCGGCAGGGTCACCCCGTCGCGGGTCTCGCTGTCGGAGGAGCGCGGCTTGGCGTACTGGCCGGCGAGGCGGCCGACCTTGATGACCGGCACGGACGCGGCGTAGGTCAGCACGACCGCCATCTGCAGCAGCACGCGCAGCTTGTTGCGGGTGTTGTCGGCCGTCGCGTCGACGAACGTCTCGGCGCAGTCGCCGCCCTGGAGCAGGAAGGCCTCGCCCCGGCTGGCCGCCGCGATCTTGGCCTTCAGCTCGTCGCACTCGCCCGCAAAGACCAGCGGGGGAAGCGTCCGCAGCCGGTCGACGACAGCGGCCAGGGCCGCCGGGTCGTCGTACGTCGGCTGCTGCTTCGCGCCGATGGCGTGCAACTGCTCGAGGGACGGGAGGGTGCTCACCCCCCAAGGGTACGGCGCGGCACGGGTGCCCGCCGACTCGGCGGGCACCCGTGGACGCCGCTGCGCTACCTGGGGTCGTCCGAGGGGTCGACGTCCATGTGCTCGATGTCGAGGAAGTGGCCGCCCTCGGGCTTGTAGAACGCCCGGGTGAGGCCCCAGAGCACGACGCCGAGCAGCAGCATGATCCCGGCGATGGCGTACTGGATCCGGTCGGGCGCGAGCCGCGCCCACGGGCCGAGCAGGTAGAGGCAGAGCAGGGCGCCGAGCACCGGGACCACCGTCGGTGCCTTGAAGTGGCCGCTGTCGGGCTCGCGGCGCAGGATCAGGCATGCGACGTTGACGATCGAGAAGACCGCGAGCAGCAGCAGTCCGGTCGTGCCGGAGAGCGCACTGACGACCGAGACCTCGGTGCCCTCCTCGGCGTCGCCGAGGGTCGAGTCGCGCAGCTGGACGACGGCGACGATGAGCGCCATCGCCAGCACGGTCGTGAACGCGATGGCGGCGTACGGCGTCCGGCGGCCGTGCAGCACCTTGCCGAGCGCCGGCGGGAGCACGCCCTGGCGGGCCATGCCGTAGAGCAGGCGGCTGGCCATGAGCATGTTGATCAGCGCGGTGTTGGCGACGGCGAACACCGTCAGGAACGGGAAGATCTTGTCGATCGGCAGGTCCGGCGCGCCGAGCTTCACGACGTCGATCAGGATGCCGGCTTCCTTGTTGGTCGGGTTGGCGATGTCGCCGGGCGGGATCACGATGACGACCGAGATCGCGACGAGCATGTAGATCAGGACGGCGATCCCCAGGCCGGTCAGCATCATCCGCGGGAAGATCCGCTCGGGCTCCTTCGTCTCCTCGACCATGTTGACCGAGTCCTCGAAGCCGACCATCGAGAAGAACGCGATGGCGGTGGCGATCGTGACCGCCATGAAGATCCCCTTGTCGGAGGGGTTCTCGAAGACGGTGATCCGGTCGAAGTCGCCGTCGCCCTTCGCCATCACCGAGAAGCCGATCGCGATGACGATCGCCAGGGCCGTCATCTCGACCAGGGTGAGCACGACGTTGAACTTCACGCTCTCCCCGACGCCGCGCAGGTTGATCAGTGCGAGCAGGCCCATGAAGGCCAGCGCGACGAACATCGCCCAGCCGGGCGTCGTCGGCACGCCCGACCAGATCTCGTCGAGCCCGATCAGCAGGTTGTTGGCGAGCAGGTTGGCCGAGGTCGAGGCGCTGGTGATGCCGGAGCAGATCACGGTGAACGCCACGAGGAAGGTGATGAAGTGGACCCCGAACGCCTTGTGGGCGTAGAGCGCCGCTCCCGCGGCCTGGGGATACTTCGTCACCAGCTCCAGGTAGGAGAACGCGGTCAGCGTCGCGACCGCGAAGGCGACCAGGAACGGCAGCCACGCGATGCCGCCGACCTGCCCCGCGAGGCGGCCGGTGACGGCGTACACGCCGGCGCCGAGGATGTCGCCGACGATGAACAGCAGCAGGAGCCCCGGGCCGAGGACCCGCTTGAGCTCTGGTTGGTCGTGCTGCTTGCCCGCCGGTCCCGGTGGTGCGGTGTCAGTGGTCATGGGCCTGTCCCCTCCCCGAGTCGGAAGTCGTCCCCCAGGCACTCACCCTTGCGCAGCACCGGCGGGATGTGAAGCATTTGGCCGGTGGGGCGCGGCGACATCGAGTCGCCGGAGCAGGACGAGGCAGGCCTCGGCGAACGGGTTGCCCTCGGTACGACGCTGCACCTCCGCCCAGTCGACCTGCTCGCGGATCGCGCGGGCGGCCGGGATCACGGGCGTCAGGTTGCACGCGTGCTCCTCCATGGCGCCGAGCTTGTCGGCCATCAGCACCGTGGCGGGCAGCACCGGCATCTGCACCGACTCGACCTCCATCACCTCGGCCTCGTCGAAGCGGGAGCGGTCGAGCGGCTCGCCGCCCACCCGGTGGATCACGTCCACCATCGCGTCGTCGACGAAGACCTTGAACAGCCAGTCCTCCGGAGGCTGCACGACGACCAGGTCGCGCTCGGCGAGCAGGTCACGCGCCCGCAGCGCGTCCTCCTCGGCGACCATGAAGTCGACGTCGTGGTCCGGCTCGGGGCCGCCGCGCGCCCAGATGCCGTAGCTGCCGGCCAGGGCGAACGGCAGCCCGCCCTCCTTGAGCGCCACCGCCACCAGCTTCAGGGCCGCGCGCAGCGCGTCCTGGCCTGCCACGCCGGCCGGACGCGCTGCGCCGGACGAGGCGTCGTCGTGCACCATCCGCCATCACCTCGGGCCGGGAGGTACCCCGGCGCCGGCTCCCCATGCCGCCCGATGCAGCCGGCGGTTCGGGGTACTGGTCCGGGCATGAGGCTGGTCTCGTTCAACATCCTCAACGGCCGCACGCTCCACGACCACGCCGTCGACACCCGGGTGCTGGCCGAGGCGATCCGTGCCCTCGAGCCGGACGTGCTGGCGCTGCAGGAGGTCGACCGCAACCAGCACCGTTCCGGGCGCGCCGACCTCACCGCCGTCGCCGCCGAGGCGATGGGAGCCGTGGACCACCGGTTCGTCGCCGCCCTGGCGGGCAGTCCCGGCGCGACGTGGACGGCCGCCACCGGCCGGGAGCAGCCGGAGGACGCGGCGTACGGGATCGCGCTGCTGAGCCGCTACGAGGTGGCCGGCTGGGAGGTCGTCCGGCTGCCTGTGCTGCCGACGCGGGTGCCGGTGCGCTTCCCCGGGCAGGTCCGCCCGACCCTCGTCCGGGACGAGCCGCGCGTCGCCGTCGCCGGGTCGATGCGCACACCCGACGGCGAGGTGACGGTGGCGACGACCCACCTGTCCTTCGTGCGCTGGTGGAACGGCCGCCAGCTCGCCCACCTGGTCCGCGCGCTGTCCGGCGCGCGGCGGCCGCTGCTGCTGACCGGCGACCTCAACATGGACCTCGGACGGGCCGAGCGGGTCTCCGGCCTGCGGGCGCTCGCGGCACACCCGACCTTCCCCGCCGACGCCCCGGTCGAGCAGCTGGACCACGTGCTCGCTGACCCGGCGCTCCCGGCGCGGTCGACCGCTCGGCAGATGGCGCTGTCGGACCACCGCGCGCTGGTGGTCGACGTCGACCTCGCTCCCCAGGACCCCGGGCAGCGGGAGGTCAGCCGAAGAAGACCTGCGCCTCGGCGTACTCGCGGGGGCTGACGACCTTCAGCTCGCCGGTGCCCTCGATGAGCGGCACCCGCACGATGTCGGTGCCACGCAGCGCCACCATGACGCCGTACTCCCCCTCGGCGACGGCGTCGATCGCCTGCAACCCGAACCGGGTCGCCAGCCAGCGGTCGAACGCGGTCGGCGTGCCACCGCGCTGGATGTGCCCGAGGACGACGGCGCGCGCCTCCTTGCCGGTGCGCTGCTCGATCTCGTGGGCGAGCCGGTCACCGATGCCGCCGAGGCGGACGTGGCCGAAGGCGTCCTTCTCGCCGCTGACGAGCGTCATCCCGCTGCCGTCGGCGGGGACCGCGCCCTCGGAGACGACGATGATCGGGGCGTACTCGCTGCGGAAGCGGGTCTCGACGTGCGCGCAGACGGCCTCGATGTCGAACGGGATCTCGGGGATCAGCACGGCGCTGGCGCCCCCGGCGATGCCGGCGTGGAGCGCGATCCAGCCGGCGTGGCGGCCCATCACCTCGACGACGAGCACGCGGTGGTGCGACTCAGCGGTGGTGTGGAGCCGGTCGATCGCCTCCGTGGCGATGTTGACGGCGGTGTCGAAGCCGAAAGTGAAGTCGGTGCCGGAGAGGTCGTTGTCGATCGTCTTCGGGACACCGACGACCTTGACGCCGAGGTCGGCGAGCTTCGTCGCGACCCCCAGCGTGTCCTCGCCACCGATCGCGACGAGGGCGTCGACGCCGGCGGAGGCGAGGTTCTCGCGGATCCGCTCGACACCGCCCTCGACCGCGAACGGGTTGGTCCGCGACGAGCCGAGGATCGTGCCGCCGCGTGGCAGGATGCCGCGGCACTGCTCGATCCCGAGCGGCATGGTGACGCCCTCGAGCGGCCCCCTCCACCCGTCGCGGAAGCCGACGAACTCGAAGCCGTGATCCTTGACGCCCTTGCGGACGACGGCCCGGATCACGGCGTTGAGCCCGGGACAGTCGCCACCACCGGTCAGCACTCCGACGCGCATGGTCATCAACCTACGCCCCGAGCCGCAGGCCGGTCTCCCCGTCGAAGACGTGCACGGCCTCGGGGTCGACCGCGAGGCGCACCTCCTGGCCACGGCGCAGGCCTGTGCGCTGGTCGAGGCGTACGACGATCTGCGGCACGAGCTCGCCTGCCGGCCGGTCCGCGATGTCCACCCCCGGCGGCGTGGCGTAGAGGTAGGAGTCGGCGCCGAGCTCCTCGACGACCTGCACGGTGACGGCGAAGCCGGGGTCCTCGGGGCCGACGACGCGCCAGGCCTCGGGCCGCACACCCAGCGTGACCGTGCCGGTCGCGCGAGCCGCCGCGGATCGCGCGATCGGGAAGTCCACGCCGTCGACGACGGCGACGCCGTCGCCAGCAGTCCTGCCGGACAGGAGGTTCATGGCGGGCGATCCGATGAAGCCTGCGACGAACGCATTCGCCGGGCGGTCGAACAGGCCGAGCGGCGTGTCGACCTGTTGCAGCACGCCGTCCTTCATCACGGCCACGCGGTCGCCCATCGTCATCGCCTCGACCTGGTCGTGGGTGACGTACACCGTGGTCACCCCGAGCCGCCGCTGCAGGGCGGCGATCTGCGTGCGGGTCGAGACCCGCAGCTTGGCGTCGAGGTTGGACAGCGGCTCGTCCATGCAGAACACCTGCGGCTGCCGGACGATGGCCCGGCCCATCGCGACCCGCTGGCGCTGGCCACCGGACAGCGCGCGCGGCTTGCGCTCCAGCACGGCCTCGAGGTCGAGCAGGCGGGCGGCCTCCTGCACGCGGGCGCGGCGCTCGGCCTTGGGGACACCGCCGATCTTCAGCGCGAAGGCCATGTTGTCGGCGACCGACAGGTGCGGGTAGAGCGCATAGGTCTGGAAGACCATCGCGATGTCGCGGTCCTTCGGAACGACCCGGGTGACGTCCTGGTCGCCGATGTGGATCGCGCCGGCGGTCACCGGCTCGAGACCGGCGAGCATCCGCAGGGAGGTCGACTTCCCGCATCCCGACGGCCCGACCAGCACCATGAACTCGCCGTCCTCGATGGTCAGGTCGAGGGCGTCGACCGCCGGGCGGGCCGCCCCGGGATAGGCGTAGCTCGCCTGGTCGAACCGAACCTGTGCCATGTCCGCTCCTCTCGCGGTCCCGACCGGCGCCGCGCCGGTGACCGGGCTCACAGTAGGCCAGTGCATGCACCACGTCCAGTGGAAGCGCTTTCACGTCTCACCCAGCGTGCGGCAGGCGATTTCGAGGCGCCCCTTGACGTCACATGTGACCCATGTCATGGTGTCTGCGCCGCCCGCAATGGAAGCGCTCTCACAACCTCGACGCCTCGCGGCAGACGTCCGCCTCATCGCACACCCCCGAGGAGCAAGACCGTGCACCACACCACCGCCGGCCCCCGCCGGTCCACCCGCCTGATCGCGTCGGCGGCCGTCGCGAGCCTCGTCCTCACGATGAGCGCTTGCGGCTCGAGTGACGACCCCACCAAGTCGGCCGAGCAGGAGAAGCTCGGCAAGGGTGAGGCGCTCACCATCACCACCTTCGGCGAGTTCGGCTACGACGCCCTCATCGAGGAGTGGAATGCGGACCACCCCGACATCCAGGTCCAGCAGACCAAGGTGTCGCTCTGGGACGACTGGAAGAACGAGCTCAACACCAACCTGCAGGCCGGCAGCGGCCTGCCGGACGTCGTCGCGATCGAGGGCGACTTCATGCCCGCCCTCGTCGCCGCGCCCGACCGCTGGGTCGACCTCTCGTCGGACGAGGTCGAGGGCCGCTGGCTCGACTTCAAGGAGAAGGCGGCGACGACCGCCGACGGTGCCCTGCTCGGCTACGCGACCGACGCCGGACCGGAGGCCATCTGCTACCGCGCCGACCTGTTCGCGAAGGCCGGCCTGCCCACCGACCGGGCCGAGGTCGCCGCGCTGATGACCACCTGGGACGACTACTTCGCGCTCGGCGAGAAGTTCGTGAAGGCCGTCCCCGACACCGCCTGGTACGACGCCTCCGGCTCGATCGCGCAGGCGATGCTCAACCAGGTCGCGTTCCCGTTCGAGCAGTCCGACAACACCGTCGACGTCGAGAACGACGAGCTCCGGGGCGTCTACGACACCGTGACGGGCTACACCCCCACGCTGTCGACCAAGGCGGCCCAGTGGGGTGACGACTGGAGTGCCGGCTTCAAGAACGACGGCTTCGCCACCATCCCCTGCCCCGGGTGGATGCGCAGCAACATCAAGGACAACACGGGCGACCCCGCGCCGAAGGGCGTCCGGTGGGACATCGCCGACGTCTTCCCGGGTGGCGGCGGCAACTGGGGCGGTTCCTACCTGGCCGTCCCGAAGTCCTCGACCCACCAGGACGAGGCCCAGGAGTTCATCACCTGGATCACCGCCCCGGAGCAGCAGCTGAAGATCTTCGCCAGCCTCGGCAACTTCCCGTCGCAGGTCGCCGCCCTCGAGGACGCAGAGCTGCTCAAGGCGAAGGACCCGTACTTCAACGACGCGCCGGCGGGCGAGATCTTCTCCAACCGTGCGGCGGCGATCGACGTCCAGCCCTACCACGGCCCGCTCTACTCCGACATCCTCGGCAAGTTCCAGGACGCCATCAACCGCGTCGACCAGGGCACCGACCCGAAGGAGTCGTGGGACACCTTCCTGTCGGACGTCGCCGCCCTGCAGTGACCCGGACAGCAGCGCCCACCCCATCGACGGAGTGATCGGTACCCGATGACCAACCCCACCGCACCCGCCGGGGACGTCGCCACCGCGACGTCCCCGGCGGACCGGCCACCCGAGCAGGACTCCGCTGGCGAGGGGTCCCCTCGCAACCGCCGGCTCGTCCGCCGCCAGCGCCGGTCGCGCTGGGACGTGAAGCTCAGCCCGTACCTCTACGTCTCGCCGTTCTTCGTGCTGTTCGCGATCGTGGGGCTCTACCCGCTGCTCTACACCGGCTACCTGTCGCTGTTCGACTGGAACCGCGCCTACTACGTCCGGGGCGACTTCGTCGGGCTCGACAACTACTCCTTCGTGCTGACCGACCCCGTCTTCCGCAAGTCGCTGGTCAACACCTTCTCGATCTTCCTGATGTCCTCGGTACCGCAGGTCGTCCTCGCCGTCGCCGTCGCGGCACTGCTGGACACCCGTCTGCGCGGCCGCACCTTCTGGCGGATGAGCGTCCTGCTCCCCTTCGTCGTGGCACCGACCGCGGCGGTGCTGATCTTCGGCAGCCTGTTCGCCGACCGCTACGGGATGATCAACCAGCTCCTCGGGGAGATCGGCCTCGAGCCCATCCGGTGGCACGTCGACCGCTGGTGGAGCCACTTCGCGATCGCGGGCATGGTCAACTGGCGGTGGACCGGCTACAACGCGCTGATCTTCCTCGCGGCGATGCAGGCGGTTCCCCGCGACCTCTACGAGGCGGCGTCCCTCGACGGCGCGGGCCGGATCCGGCAGTTCTTCGCGGTCACCCTGCCGATGATCAGGCCGACCATGATCTTCGTCATCATCACCAGCACGATCGGCGGCCTCCAGATCTTCACCGAGCCCCGGCTCTTCGACGACACGCCGAACCGCGAGGGCGGGCCCGACCACCAGTACATGACCTCGACGCTCTACATCTACGTCAAGGGCATCGAGGACCAGTTCTACGGCCGGGCGTCCGCCGCGGCGTGGATCCTCTTCCTCATCATCGTCGGGATCGCGCTGCTCAACTTCGGCGTCACCCGCTTCCTGACCCGCCGGAGCGTCTCATGAGGAACCGCCCCGGATTCGTGGTCTACGGCCTCCTCGGCGCCTTCGTGCTGGGCTCGGCGCTGCCCCTCTACTGGTCCTTCGTCATCGGCTCGCACACCAAGGGCGACGCCAACGACTTCCCGCCGCCCCTGCTGCCCGGCGGCCACTTCCTCGAGAACGCACGCCGTGTGCTCGACACCGTGGACTTCTGGCAGGCGATGCTGAACAGCCTGCTGGTGTCGACCGCCTGCGGGGTCGCCGTGGTGTTCTTCTCGACCCTGGCCGGCTATGCGTTCGCCAAGCTCTCCTTCCGCGGCAGCAACGCTTTGATGGGCTTCGTCGTGATGACCATGGCGGTGCCGACCCAGCTCGCGATCGTGCCGCTGTTCATCCTGATGCGGGACTACCGGCTGCTCGACACCCTGGCGGCGGTCGCACTGCCCACCCTGGTCACGGCGTTCGGCGTCTTCTTCATGAGGCAGTACCTCGTCGACGCCGTTCCGACCGAGCTGATCGAGGCTGCCCGAATGGACGGCTGCACCATGCTGCGGACGTTCTGGACGGTCGCGGTCCCGGCAGCCCGGCCCGCGATGGCCATCCTGTTCCTCTTCACCTTCATGCAGGTCTGGACCGACTACATGTGGCCGCTCGTCGCGCTGCAGAAGACCGAGACCCTCCAGATCGCCCTCGACCGGCTCGCACTGACCGGCCAGGGACAGACCACCGACTACGCACTCGTCCTCGCAGGCGCCGGGATGGCCACGCTCCCCCTGCTCCTGCTCTTCGTCCTCGCCGGTCGCCAGCTCGTGACCGGCATCATGCAAGGAGCTGTCAAGGGATGACCTCCCCCCTCGCTGTCCCGGCCCCCGTCCCCACCGACGAGTGTCGGTTCCCGGCCGACTTCCTGTGGGGCGCAGCCACGGCGTCGTACCAGATCGAGGGCGCGGTGGCCGCCGACGGACGCACGCCGTCGATCTGGGACACGTTCAGCCGCCTGCCCGGCGCCGTGCGCAACGGCGACACCGGCGACGTGGCGTGCGACCACTACCACCGGATGCCGGAGGACGTCGCCCTGATGCGCGAGCTCGGCCTGGGCTCCTACCGCTTCTCGATCGCCTGGCCCCGGGTGCGTCCCGACGGCGGCGCTGCCAACCCGGCCGGCATCGCCTTCTACGACCGCCTCGTCGACGAGCTCCTCGGCCACGGCCTGCTGCCGTGGGCGACCCTCTACCACTGGGACCTGCCGCAGGCGCTGGAGGACGCCGGCGGCTGGCTGGACCGCGGCACCGTCGACCGGTTCACCGAGTACGCCCTCACCGTCCACGAGGCACTCGGCGACCGTGTGCACCACTGGACGACCCTCAACGAGCCGTGGTGCAGCGCCTTCCTCGGCTACACCGGCGGCCAGCACGCGCCGGGCCGGCAGGAGGGCGTCGCCGGCGTGGTTGCCGCGCACCACCTGCTGCTCGCGCACGGCCGGACCGTCGCCGAGCTGCGCCGGCGCGCGCCGGAGGACCAGCTGGGCATCACGCTCAACCTCACCGTCGCCGAGCCGTACGACGCCAGCGAGCCCGCCGACGTCGCGGCTGCCGAACGGGTCGACCAGCTGTGGAACCGCGTCTTCCTCGACCCCCTCCTCCGCGGCAGGTACGACGACGGGCTCGCCGCGCACACCGAGGGCATGACCTGGCGCGGGAAGGCCTGGCAGGACTTCGTCCGCGACGGCGACCTGGCCACGATCAGCGCCCCGCTCGACTTCCTGGGCGTGAACTACTACCACGGCGACGCGGCCTCCGGCCGGGCCCGCCCCGCTGCCGAGCTGCTCGGCTCCCTGATCCCCCACCCGACCCGGCCGAACAGCAGCCCCTTCCCGGGCGGGGAGGGCATCGTGTTCCCCCGGCGTGGGCTGCCGGTCACCGGGATCGACTGGGAGGTGCAGCCCGAGGGACTCACCGAGCTGCTCGTCGGCCTGGACCGCGAGTACGACCTGCCGCCGGTCTACATCACGGAGAACGGCGCGGCCTACCCGGACGAGGTCGCAGCCGACGGCAGCGTGACCGACCCCGAGCGGCTGGCGTACATCGACAGCCACCTGCGGGCGCTGCACGCCGCGATGTCCGCCGGCGTCGACGTCCGCGGCTACTTCGCGTGGTCGCTGCTCGACAACTTCGAGTGGGCCTACGGCTACGAGCAGCGCTTCGGCATCGTCCACTGCGACTTCCCGACGCAGCGGCGGACCCCCAAGGCGAGCGCGCTCCATCTCGCCGAGGTCGCCCGCACCGGGCGCCTGCCGGAAGTCGGTTAACGTGCCCCGGGTGAACCGACCGTCGAGCGACTCCTCCGGCCAGGGCGCGGCGCCGACGCTGGACGAGGTCGCCGCACGGGCCGGCGTCTCGCGCGCGACCGCGTCGCGGGCGATCAACGGCGGCAACCGCGTCTCGCCCTCGGCCCTGGCCGCCGTCGAGGCCGCGGTCAGCGAGCTCGGCTACACGCCGAACCCCGCGGCGCGCAGCTTGGTCACCCGGCGCACGGACTCGGTCGCGCTCGTCGTACCCGAGCCCGACGAGCGGGTGTTCTCGGACCCCTTCTTCGTGCACACCCTGCGCGGCGTCAACCGGATGCTGGCCACCCGGGACCTGCAGCTGGTCCTCCTCCTGGCCCGACCGGGCGAGGAGGAGCGTCGGCTGCTGCGCTACCTCGGGAGCCGCCACATCGACGGCGCCATCGTGGTGTCCCACCACCGCAACGATCGGCTCGCCGACCACCTCGCGGCGCTCTCGCTGCCCTGCGCCTTCGTGGGCCGGCCGTGGACCAGCGCCGACAAGGTCGCCTACGTCGACACCGACAACCTCGCCGGGGGGAGGGCCGCCACCGAGCTGCTCGTCGAGCGCGGCTGCCACCGGATCGCGACCATCGCCGGTCCGGGTGACATGGCGGCCGGCATCGACCGGCTGGAGGGCTGGCGGGCCACGATGCGCGCCGCCGGGCTCCCCGACGACCTCGTCGAGCACGGTGACTTCACCGAGGTCGGCGGCGAGGCCGCGGCCCGGCTGCTCCTGGCGCGCGCGCCCGACCTCGACGGCATCGTCGCCGCCTCCGACCTGATGGCTGCCGGAGCGCTCCGGGTCCTCGCCGAGGCGGGGCGCAGGGTGCCCGACGACGTCGCCGTGGTCGGGTACGACGACGTGGGCGTCCCGGAGCGCACCACCCCCACACTCACCACCGTCCGCAACCCGATCGGCGAGATGGCCGAGCAGGCGGTCCGGCTGCTCCTCGAGCAGATCGACGACCAGCGCGGTCCCCGCCCGATCCGCGTGATCTTCCCGCCGTCCCTGGTGCGCCGCGACTCCGCCTGACCCCCGGGGGCTCCTAGGCTTCCCGCATGACCTTCTCGATCGTTGCCCGCTCCACCGACGGAGAGTCGTGGGGTGTCGCCGTCGCCTCGAAGTTCCTCGCGGTCGGCTCGGCCGTGCCCGCCGCGGTCGCCGGCGTCGGCGCGCTCGCGACCCAGGCCGACGCCAATGTCGCCTACAAGGGCCTGGCCCTGTCCCACCTCGACGAGGGCGCCACGGCGCCGGTCGCGCTGCAGCGGCTGATCGAGGAGGACCCCGGCTACCCGCACCGGCAGGTGGGCATCGTCGACCTCGACGGCAACGCCGCCTCGCACACCGGGACCGAGTGCATCCCGTGGGCCGGCGGCCGGACCGGCGAGGGCTACGCGATCCAGGGCAACTGCCTCGCCGGCGAGGAGGTCGTCGACGAGATGGAGCGCGCCTGGCTGGAGAGCGACGCCACCGCTCCCCTGCAGGACCGCCTGATGGCGGCCCTCTCGGCCGGCGACGACGCGGGCGGGGACCGCCGGGGGCGGCAGTCGGCGGCGATCCTCGTCGTCCGCGACGAGGCCGGCTACGGCGGCCTCGACGACGTCGCGGTCGACCTGCGCGTCGACGACCACGAGGCGCCGATCGGCGAGCTGCAGCGGCTGCTCGACCTCCACGAGCTCTACCTGACCGCCTCCACCGAGGACGAGAAGGTGGTCGTCGACGCCGCCCTGCGCACCGAGCTGGACCAGTTCGCCGCGGCCGCCGGGCACCGCGACTTCCTCACCTGGGTCGGCACGGAGAACTACGAGATGCGGGTCGCGCCGGACCTGGCGTGGATCGACCGGCGGATCCTGGCGGTCGTGCGGGGCGACGCATGACCGACTGGGCCGACCGCTGCGCCGCCTTCGCCGAGGCGGCCGACTGGTTCGTCGCGACCTGTGCAGAGGTCGGCGACCGCTGGGACGGGCCCGGACTCGGCGACTGGGACCTCCGCGCGCTCGTCGGCCACACCAGCCGGGCCCTGCTCACGGTCGAGGAGTACGCCGCCCGCCCGGCCGACGACGTCGTGGCGGACTCCCCGGCGTCGTACTTCCGGGCGGCGCGGGTCTTCGCCAACGGCCCGGACGTGGCGGAGCGCGGGCGTGCCGCGGGCCGCGCGCTGGGCACCGACCCGGCCGCCGAGGTGGCCGCGACCGCGGCGCGGGTCGTGGCCCTGGTCCGGGGGCTCGACCCGGAGCAACGGGTGACCACGATCGTCGGCGGCATGCGACTGGTCGACTACCTGCCGACCCGGACGTTCGAGCTGGCGGTGCACACGGCCGACATCGCCGCGGCGATCGGCGCGCCGCTGGACGTCCCTGCGGGAGCGGCCCGGGAGGCGCTCGCCATCGCCGGCGAGCTCGCGATCGAGGGTGGCACCGCGGGCGCCCTGCTGCTGGCCGCCACCGGCCGCCCTCCCGCGAGACCGCTCACGGTCCTCTGAGGTCCCGGCGTCAGCCGAGCCGGTCGAGCGCCCGCTGCGCGGCGTCGCGCTCGGCCGTGGCCGTGCGCAGCTCCGCGGCCGCCCCGTCGCGGACCTCCTCGGCCTCGGCCAGCTCCTCCTCGAGCCCCTCGGCCTCGTCCTCCAGGTCGGCCAGCTTGCGGCGCAGCTCGTCGATCCCCGCCTGCACCTGCAGCTGCTGGGCCTCCAGCCGGGCGATCTCCTCCGCGGCCTCGTCGTGCGTGGCCTGGGCGGCCTCGTGCTCCTCGACCGCCGCGGCCAACCGCTCCTCGGCGGCGGCGCGCGCCTTCGCCGCCCTGTCCGGGTCCGGTACGACGTGCAGGTCGGGCGGCCCCGGCACCGGCGCCTCGCGCGGGGTCGCACTGAACCCCAGCGCCTCCGGCACGGCGAGGGCCGCGGCGAGGTCGGCCTCGTCCATCGCCTCCACGCCGGTCGTGGACAGCACGGAGACGAGCAGCCCGCTGCGCACCGCCCGGCCACAGCCCTCGTCGACCATGGCGGCCGTCAGGGTCGCCTCGACCTGCTCGGCGACGGCCTCGGTCACCCGGAGCCCCTCGTCGGCCGCCAGGCGGCGGGCCTGGGTGGTCACCGCGGCCGTGACCTGGCGACGCTGCTTCGTCAGGGCCCGTAGCTCGCCCGCCGACATCGCCTGCTGGGCCTCGCGCAGGGCCGCGCCGACGTTGAGCACCTGGTCGACCTGGGCCGCCTCGCGTCGTACCAGCAGGTTGACGACCCATGCGGCGGTGCTGGGCTTGCGCAGCGCCTTGACCCGGGCGGCGAGCGGCGTGCCCTTGAGCTCCTTGGCCCGCGCGTCGCGCGCCGGTGTGAACTCGGCGAGCGGCAGCGCGTAGAGCTCGTCGGCGATCTCCAGCAGGTCGGCCACAGCCCTGATCCTGTCAGGAGCTGCCGGGAAGGTCGCGGATGCCCGCCCCGATCATCGCCACGGTGAGGTCGACCAGCTGCTCGCGGTCGACGCCGTCGGGGCGGCCCAGCGCGATCCGCAGGCAGGTCGAGACGAGCACGCCCATCAGCATGTAGACGACGCCCTCGAGCTGCTCGGGCGGCAGGTCGGGCCGGTGCCGGCGTGGCAGCAGGGAGGCCAGCCGGTGCAGGTCGGCCTCGATCTCCGGCAGCACGTTGGCGTTGTTGCCGGCGGGCAGCTGGTCGACCATCGCGGTGATCACGCCGCGGTGCCGCTCGAACCCGTCGACCAGGGTGACGACGACCAGGCGGAGCGCGTCGTCGAGGCTCATCTCGAGCGCGTCGACCACGCTCACCATCAGGTCGTCGCTGATCGAGCGGACCGCCTCGTCACGGAGCACCTCGACGAGCTCGTTGCGGTCGTTGAAGTAGCGGTAGAAGGTGCCGCTGCTGACATGGGCCCGCTCGACGACGGCCGTCGTCGTCAGTCCGGCGGCGCCACGCTGGTCGAGGATCCGCACGGCCGTGTCGAGCAGCAGCCGGCGGGTCTGGACCGCTCGGTCCTGGCGCGGGCGGGCCCGCTGCTTCTGCACCACGCGGCCTCCCGTGGAAGAAGTGAATGGAAGATGAGACTTCCTCACTTTAGCCTCGGTCCATGGTGACCGAGCAGCTGCCCACGGCCGTCCCGACCAGCCTGCGCCGCGTCGACGAGGCGCACCGCAGGTTCGGCGCCTTCACCGACACCTACCTCGCGGCGATGTGGGCGGGCGACCCGCTCGCGGACGCCTTCGTGGCGGACTTCCCGGACGTGGGGCACGGCAGGGCGATGAGGATGCTGCGGCAGGCCTGCCGCGAGGGCATCGACGCGGTCGCCGACGCTCCGGCCTCGCTCAGGGCGCTCTTCGCGGCGCTCGACGACGTGCCGGCGTGGCTGGACGCGGAGCGGATCTACCGCGACAGCCAGTACACCTCGCGCTACTCCCGCGCCTCCGGCATCGTGCTCGGCGCCGCCTCCCTGGTCAGTGGCTACGCCAACTCGGCGGCCTCCCGGCCGTTGGAGCTGACCGGCCGGTACGTCGAGAACGCCGGCGCCCGGACGATCGAGGTCGGCTCCTGGCTGCTCGCCGTCAACCAGCCGGGCGGGCTGGACCGGTTCTCCGACGGCTTCGAGCTCACGCTCCGGGTCCGGGTCATCCACGCCCTGGTCCGCGCCGACCTGGCGCGCCGTCCGGACTGGGACGGCGCCGCGTGGGGCGTACCGATCTGCCAGGCCTATCTCGCCTACACCCTCGTCGAGTTCACGTTGATCCCGCTGCGCGCGATGCGGCGCATCGGGGCGCCGTACCTCCCGCACGAGGAGGACGCCGCCTACGCCCGCTGGCGCTATCTCGGCCACCTGCTCGGCATCGACGAGGCGCTGCTCCCGCGCGACGCGGCCGAGCAGGAGCGGCTCGAGGAGATCTACCTGCTGACCCGGCCGGTCGTCGACGACTACTGCCGCGCGCTGGTCGCGAGCATCAACCGGGACTTCCTCGTGCCCGAGATCGAGGGCGTGCTGCCGCGTCGCCTCGCGAGGCGCGCGCCGCAGGTCGTGCACGCCCTGGAGCGGCTCTTCCTCGGCGACGAGATCGCCGACGACCTCGCCATCCCGCACACGCGCCTGACCGGGGTGATCGCCCGGACCGGCCCGCTCCTGTCGGCGGTCAACCACCGCCGCGACCTGCGCGCGACGTCGCTGCCGCGGCGCACCCGCCGGGGCAAGGCCTACGAGGTGGAGCAGGAGCAGCGGCTGCGGCGGGACTGGAACGTCCAGCACGACCTGGTCGACGCGTCGCCGTCCGGCGGGCGCCCGCACCCCGCCCGGGGCGACTGAGCCCGCGTCAGGGCGTCAGTCCTCGTCGTCGCTGTCGAGGCCCTGCTCGATGGCGTAGCGGGTCAGCTGGACGCGGTTGTGCATCTGCAGCTTGCGCAGCGTGTTCTGCACGTGGTTCTGCACCGTGCGGTGCGAGAGCACCAGCCGCTCGGCGATCTGCTTGTACGACATGCCCTTCGCGACCATCTTGAGGATCTCGGTCTCGCGGTCGGTGAGCCTCTCCCCCGGCGGCACCTCCGGCTCGTTCATCCGCCGGAACTCCCCGAGGACCAGCGCCGCCAGCCCGGGCGTGAACACGCTGTCCCCCGCGGCGACCCGGCGTACGGCGGCGAGCAGCTCCTCGCGCGACGCCGACTTCACCAGGTAGCCGGTCGCGCCGGCCTTCACCGCCGCCAGCACGTCGTCCTGCTCCCCCGACGCCGACAGGATCAGCACCCGCGAGGACGGGTCGTCGGCCAGGACCGTCGCGGTCACCTCGACACCGCTGGGCTCCGGGATCTGCAGGTCGAGGACGACGACCTGCGGCCGGGTCGCCCGGAAGCGGTTGATCGCCTCGGTGCCGGTGGCGGCGACCGCCACGACCTCGAAGCCGTCGGCCTGCAGGTCGCGCTCCACGGCGTCACGCCACATCGGGTGGTCGTCGACGACCATCACCCGGATCCGGTCCGTCATGGTCAGGACCCTAGCGCCCGCTCACCCCTCAGAGCCGGTGGAACCGGCCGCGCCGGTGGAGCAGCGGGTCCTCGTCCTCGCCGACCTCCGCGTGCTCCACCACCACCGACACCTCCACCGACCAGCCGACCTCGCGCTCGCCGTCGAGGCGGACGTCGGCCCAGGTCACCGCCGACGCGAGCCGGGGCCCGTGCGGGGTGCTGAGGAACTCCGACTGCCGGAACGGGCCACCGGGAGCGGGCGCGGTGCCCGCGAACGCCTCCGCCAGCTGGCGGTCCGGCCACGACAGCAGCTGAACGACGGCGGTCCCGGTGTCGCGGAGCGCCTCCAGCAGGTCGGAGTCCGGGTCGAGCAGCGCGAGCAGCCGCGCCTCCTCGCCGAGCGCGACCATGAGCGACGTGACGGTCAGCCCGGCGCGGCCGGACCCCTCGCCGGCCGTCCAGAGCGTGACCGCTCCGCCCAGCCGGCCACGCAGGCGTCGTACCGGGTCGGGGCGGTCGTCGGCGAACGGGTGCGTGCTGTGGATGGTCACGGTGCCGCCTGTCCTCGGGGGATGCTGAAGGTCCACTCCGTGCCGTAGCCGCCGGACTCGAGCTCGGCCGTGCCGCCGAGGTCGCGGACCCGGCCGCGGATCGACTCGGCCACGCCCATCCTGCCCTCCCGCGAGGCCGCCTCCAGCCGACCGGCAGGGATCCCCGGGCCGTCGTCGCGCACCGACACCTCGACCCGGTCGCCCAGGTCCTCGACCAGCACCCAGGCCGGGGCGCCCTCGCCGACGTGGCGGTCGACGTTGTCCAGGCACGCCCGTACGACGGCCACGAGCTCGTCGACGACGGGCGAGGGCAGCTCGACCGCTCCCGCGGGCAACGCGACCTCCGTCGCGGGACGTGTGCCCAGCCGCCCCAGCGCGGCGGCCAGGTCGGCCCGCTCGGAGGCCCGGCCGGTCGCCGCGACGGCGTCCTGGGAACGGATCAGCGTGCGCAGCGCCTGCTCCTGCTGACCGGCCAGCCGGCCGAGCTCGGCGGCCTCGCCGCCCAGCTCGCCGCCGCGGCGCTGGACCAGGGCGAGGACCTGGAGCACGCCGTCGTGGACGACCCGCGCCAGGCGCGCCCGCTCGGCGGCGGCAGCGGCCTCGCGCTGCGCCTCGTCCCGCTCGGCGGCCATCGCCTTGAGCGACTCGCAGACGAAGCCGACCATCGAGCCACCGAGCAGCAGCAGGAAGACGTTGCCCCAGTCCTTCTGGGCGACCTGTGACCGGCTGAGCAGGTCGACCGCGCCGAGGACGACCGCCGCGACCGTGCCGCCCCGCCAGCCCCAGCGGATCCCCCACGCCAGGAGCGCGCCGACGATCCAGTAGCTCGGGATGGTCGCGTGGAACCACGGGCCCTTGGCGACGGGCGTCGCCAGCAGCAGCGCGACCGCGAGGGCGAGGTCGACGCCCAGCAGCACCGGGCCGCGGCGCTCGGGGGCGGCGTACACGGGGATCGAGACGATGGTCGCCACGACCATCACCGCGACGCAGGTCCAGCCGAGGACCGGGCGGTCGTAGTTGTTGCGGTAGGCGTTGATGACCACCGCGTAGGCGAGCACCACGACCCGCAGGACCGCGAGTGCGCGGAACATGCGGTCCTCGACCGCGAGGGCCGCACGGGTGGGGGTCAGGAGGCGATCTTCCGCTCGTCGCCGTGGTCGGCCTTCTTCGACTCGGCCTTCGCGCGGCTGGCGTACATGTCGACGTACTCCTGCTGGGAGAGCCGCATGATCTCGTACATGATCTCGTCGGTGATCGAGCGCAGGATGAAGCGGTCGTTCTCCATGCCGGCGTAGCGCGAGAAGTCCATCGGCTTGCCGAAGCGCACCGTCGGGCGGGTGATCCGGCCGAACTTCTTGCCCGGGGGCGCCACCACGTCGGTGCCGACGACGGCGACCGGGATGACCGGGACGCCGGTCTCGAGGGTCAGCCGCGCGATGCCGGTCTTGCCGCGGTAGAGGCGGCCGTCGTGGGAGCGGGTGCCCTCGGGGTAGATGCCGAAGAGCTCGCCCTCGGCCAGGACCCGCTTCGCGGACACGAGCGCGCCGGACGCGGCGTCGCCGCTGGTGCGGTCGATCGGGATGTTGCCCGTGCCGCTGAAGAAGTTCTTCTGCAGCCAGCCCTTGATGCCGGGCGAGGTGAAGTACTCGGCCTTCGCGACGAAGCGCACCATCCGCGGGATCACCAGCGGCATGAACAGCCAGTCGGCGTAGGAGAGGTGGTTGCTGGCGAGGATCGCCGGACCCGTCGCCGGGACGTTCTCGACACCTTCGGCGCGCGGCCTGAAGACGACCTTCAGGAGCGGCCCGAGTGCGACGAACTTCAGGAACCAGTAGAACACCCTGACCGCACCTTTCCCGTTGCAACCTGGCGCCCGCCCGATCGAGCACCGCCTGCGTCGCAGCGTAGTCCCTCCACGTGTCCGGGACGTATCCGGCAGTGTCCGCAGGGACACCCGGCGTGCGGCACAATCGCGCCATGTCCACGAGCCCCGCGCCGCAGACCGAGCCCCTGACCGTCGCCGCCCGCCCCGAGCTGACCGGCGGCCGCCGGATCGGCGTCCTGCTGAGCCACGGCTTCACCGGCTCGCCCGCGTCGATGCGGCCGTGGGGGGAGCACCTCGGCGCGCTCGGGTACGGCGTCGTCGTACCCCGCCTCCCGGGGCACGGCACGACCTGGCAGGACCTCAACACCCACCGCTTCGCCGACTGGTACGGCGAGATCGCGACGGCCTTCGACGCTCTGCGCGCCGAGCACGACGAGGTCGTCGTGGGCGGCCTGTCGATGGGCGGGGCCCTCGTGCTGCGCCTCGCCGCCGACCGGGGCGACCAGGTCGCGGGCGTCATGGTCGTCAACCCGGCCCTCGCCACGAAGCGGCTCGACGTGAAGCTGCTGCCGGTCCTCAAGCACCTCGTGCCGTCGTTCCCGGCGATCGCCAACGACATCAAGAAGCCGGGCGTCGACGAGTCGGGCTACAGCCGCACCCCGCTGAAGGCGATCCACTCCTTCATCGGCAGCTGGCCGGCGCTGATCGCGGACCTGCCGCGGATCAAGGCCCCGCTGCTCTACCTCCGCTCCCCCGAGGACCACGTCGTCGACGGGAAGTCCGAGCCGATCATCCTCGACGGCGTCTCCTCGACGGACGTCACGCGGGTCGAGCTGCCGGAGAGCTACCACGTCGCGACGCTCGACAACGACGCCCCGACGATCTTCGAGGAGTCCGCCGCGTTCATCGCCCGGGTGACCACCTCCTGAGGTGCCCGGTCCCGGCGTAGGCTGGCGACGTGCAGCGGGAGCAGCCTGACGAGGACGCCGCCTGGCAGGCCATCGTCGACAACTACGGCGAGCGGGTGCTGGAACCGGAGGCCGAGCCGACCCCCGAGCCGACCCCCGAGCCGGAGCTCCCCGCGCGCCTGCGCGACGAGGAGCCCGACGAGCTGCGGTACGACGCCGAGGAGTCCTTCGTGCCGCCGGCTCCCCCGCCGCTGCCGCGCCCGGCCCCCGACCGGCTGCTCGCCTGGGTCGGCGTCTTCGGCTCCCCCGCGGTGCTGCTGTTCTTCGTGGTCACCGGGTTGGGGATGCCGCAGCTGATCGGCTGGGCCCTCGTCGGCGCCTTCCTGGTCGGCTTCGGCTATCTCGTGATGCGGATGCCGAGCGACCCGCCCGACCCCTGGGACGACGGCGCGGTGCTCTGAAGCGGGGCGCCGCCTCAGGCGCGGGACGTCATACGAACCGCGCCCGATGACGCTCGCTTCGTATGACGGTCGTCGCCGGCGACCCAGGGGAACGGCCAAGCGGCCGCGCCGAGGACCGGTCGACCACGCGCTCGGCCACGCCGACCGACCGCGTGACAGGAGTGGCTCAGGGGCGCCCGTCGCGGGCCAGCAGCGCCGCCCCGATGGCGCCCGCCTCCGGGCCCAGCGACGCCGGCACGATCTCCGGCACCGGTCGGTGGTCCGTGCCCTGCAACGACTCGCGCAGGCCCGCGCGGGCCGGGGCCAGCAGCAGGTCGCCCACCGCCGAGACCCCACCGCCGACCACGACGACCTGGGGGTCGAAGGCCGACACCAGGGCCGCCGTACCGACGCCGAGCCAGAGGCCGATCGAGGCGAAGGCCTGGCGGGCGACCTCGTTGCCGGCGAGCGCCATCGCGGTGACCTCGGGGCCGTCGAGGTGGCGCCCGAGCGCGACCCGGGTGACCCGCTCGAGGGCGCGCCCGCTGCAGTACTGCTCCCAGCAGCCGTGGAGGCCGCACTCGCAGGCCAGTCCGCCGGGGACGGCCTGCATGTGGCCGAACTCGCCCGCGAGGCCGTGGGCGCCGCGGACCAGTCGTCCGCCGAGCACGAGGGCGCCTCCGATGCCGGTCCCGATGGTGACCATCACCGCGGAGTCGAAGCCGCGCGCGGCACCGGCGGTGAGCTCGGCCCAGGCCGCGCAGTTGGCGTCGTTGTCGAGCACGACGGGAAGGCCGGTGAGCTCCTCGAGTCGCTTGCGCACGGGGGCGTCCCGCCACGGCAGGTGGGCGCCGAAGAGGTAGTTCTCGCCCGCGGCGTCGACCAGCCCGGCGGCGGAGATCCCGAGGGCGACGGGCGGCCGGGCCAGGGAGACGTCAGCCGCGGCGTCGGCGATCGCCTGCTCGACGGCCGACTCCGGCGCGGCGCGCCCCGGCATCGGCCGGGTCGCGACCTGCTCGACGTCGCCGGACGCCGCGATCCGCACGGCGAGCACCTTGGTGCCGCCGACGTCGACGCCGATCCAGTGATCCGGGGCCATGGCGGGGTCGTCGCGGTCGCGACCGTCAGATGCGGGCCAGGTCGGCGGCGCCGATGACGCCCGCGCGGTTGCCGAGCTCGGCCAGGCGGATCTCCGGAGTCGGGCGGTAGCCGCGGCCGCTCAGCTCGTGCTCGAAGGTGGCCCGGAGCGGAGCCACCAGCAGGTCGCCCGCCTCGCTGACGCCGCCGCCGATGACGATCACGGCCGGATCGAGCACCGCGACCAGCGACGCGATGCCGTGGCCGAGCCAGTGGCCGAGCTGCTCGAACTGCTCGATCGCGAAGCGGTCGCCCTCCTGGGCGGCCGCCGTGATCATCGGGCCGGTGATGGCCGCGGGGTCACCGCCGGCGCGGTCGACCAGGTCGCGGGCCAGCAGCGAGCTGGCGGCGACCGCCTCACGGGCCGAGCGCACGAGCGCGGTGCCGCTGCCGTACTGCTCGAGGCAGCCGCGGTTGCCGCAGCCGCACAGCCGCCCGTCGGGTACGACGTTGAGGTGGCCGATCTCGGCGCCGACACCGTGCGCGCCGCGCAGCAGGGCGCCGTCGACGACGATGCCGCCACCCACGCCGGTGCCGACCGTGACCATCAGCTGGTCGTCGACGTCGCGCCCGGCGCCGTACCGGAACTCGCCCCAGGCAGCGGCGTTGGCATCGTTCTCGACGACGACCGGCAGCCCGGTGAGCCGGGCGAGGTCGGCGCCCAGCGGCTCGTTGCGCCACGCGATGTTGGGCGCGAAGAGCACCGTGGACCGGTCGGAGGCGACATAGCCCGCGGCCCCGACGCCGACGGCGGCGATGCCGTGCGCCGCGGCGAACTCGGCCACCAGCCCTGCGGCAGCGGTCTCCATCGCGGACGGATCGGTCGCGGGCGACTCGACCCGCGCCTCGGCGACGATGGTGCCCTCGCCGTCGACGACGGCACCGGCGATCTTGGTGCCGCCGATGTCGATGCCACAGGTCAGTGCACTGCTCACGGTGTGTCTCCGGCTTCCGGTTCGTCGGCGTCGAGGTCGATCTTCTCGACCTCCGGTCCGCGAGCCTGACCCGGGGTCCCCTGCGCTGCCGGGAGCGTCTCCATGAGACCGGCCGCGGCCTGCAACAGCGACGACGCAGCAACGGCGAGGTGGGCCTTCACCTCGGGCGAGGTCTGCCGGACGGCGTGCACCACCCGGCACACCGGGCAGTAGCGGCACTCGGCGCTGCCGGTCGCGATGTGCTCGTTGACCTCGTGCGCCATCGCGGCCGCCTGGCCGGCGAGGTCGCCCAGGCCGCCCGCGGCGTCACCGGTCTGCTGCTTCGCCAGGTCGGCGAGCGCGCCGAAGAGCTTCATCGCCTCCTCGCCCACGCTGCCGACGTCGTGGTGCGGGTGCTCGGGTCCGGGCTGCTGGTCGTCGCTCATCGTGCCTCCAGGACGGGCTCGGCGAACCGGACCCGCAGCTCGCCGTCGTCGACGCGCGCGCCCGCGACCCGCAACCGGGCCAGGCCCGGCGGGAGCGTCAGCAGGCGGCGGTAGGAGCCGACGGTCATCACCAGCTCGTCGCCGTTGCGGGCGAGGTCGACCTCCGAGCGGGTGACGAACGGGAGTGCGAGGTGCACGACCGCTCCGCCGCTGTCGGTCCGGGTCACCCGGAAGGGGCCGTCGCCGACGGGCGCGGCGAGCGGGTCGGCGTCGCCGTACAGGGTGGTGGCGAGGTCGGCGAGGGCCGCGACCCCGACCGGCTCGCTCGGCTGGTACTCCGAGGTGAAGACCGGGAGCCCGTTGAACGACTGGGCGACCTCGGCGAGCACGCCCGCCTGCGCCTCGACCCAGGCCGCCCGCCACCGGTCGGCGTCGTCGGCGGGGAAGATCCGGTTGGCGACCACACCGTCGACGCGGTAGCCGAACAGGCAAAGGCTGGTGAACGCCCGGCGAGCCTCGGCGAGGACGACCCGCTCGGGGGTCAGCACCAGGCGGACGCTGGCGTCCGGTCCCGAGAGCAGCTCGTGGACGTCGTCCAGCTCGGCGTGCAGCCGGGTGATCGCGTCGAAGACGGCGTCGCCGGGCATCGGTACGCCGGCGGCGCGGTTGAGCACCGGACGCAGCGCCTTGACCAGCCGGCGCTGGATGGGGAGCAACCGCTCGATGTACCAGCCGAGTGCCTCCGGCAGGGCCAGCAGGCGCAGGGTCTCGGCCGTCGGCGCGCAGTCGACGACGATCACGTCCCACTTCCCGGAGCGGGCGTGCTGGCGCAGCTCGAGGAGGGCCAGCACCTCCTCCGCGCCGGGGATGACGGTCATCTCCTCCGCGGCGACCGGGTCCATCCCCGCCGCGTCGAGGACGGAGAGCAGGTAGCGCTGGATGTCGGCCCACGACTGCTCGAAGCGCAGCTGGGCGTCGACCTGCTGCAGGAAGAGGCCGGGCGCCACCTCGGTGGGCTCGGCTCCCCCGTGCCGGGCCCCGGTTGCGGCGGCGCCGTACGCATCGGCCAGGGAGTGCGCCGCGTCCGTCGAGATGACGAGCGTGCGCAGGCCGCGCGCAGCCGCGAGCGCAGCCGTGCCGGCGGCGACGGTCGACTTGCCGACGCCGCCCTTGCCGGTGAAGAGAACGATCCGCACAGGCTGGTCCGTGTCCGCGCTCAGGCGCCGGACTCGACGCGCTTCTTCAGCCCCTTGAGCGCGGTGTCGATCAGGATCTTCTCGCCCTTGCGCTTCAGCATGCCGATCAGCGGGATGGAGACGTCGAGGGCGAGGCGGTAGGTCACCTCGGTGGTCGTCGGACCGGTCGCACGCAGGACGTAGGCGCCCTCGAGGGCCTTGAGCATCTTGCCCTCGACGAGCGTCCAGGTGACCTGGTCGTCACCGCTCCAGTCGTAGGCGAGGGTGTACTCGTCCTTGATCGGCGAGACGTCGAGGGCGAAGAACACCTCGCGCGCGCGGCCGGCCTGCTTGGGGTCGGCGGCGTCGTACGACGAGCGCACGTCGGCGACCGTGACGCCCTTGGCCCACGAGGGGTAGGCCGGGAAGTCCGCGATGACGGCCATCACGTCCGCGGCGGGGGCGTCGACAACGATCGACGAAGACGTCTGTTCGGCCATGCCGGAAGGCTACCGGACCGCCTGCCTGGCCGGGGGCGCGGCCGACGTGACGCAGAACTCGCCGGTACGACGAGCGGTAGCCTGCGATCGTGCGCGAGTACTCGACCCCGCAGACCGTGACCGTGCCCACGAGCGGCAACCTCACCGACGACGTCGTCCGCAATGCCGCGGAGGCGCCGGACGCGGTCCAGTTCAGCCGACCGGACGGCGAGGGCGGCTGGGCGGACGTCACCTGTGCGACCTTCCTCGCCGAGGTGTCCGCGGTCGCGAAGGGCCTGATGGCGGCGGGGATCGAGCCCGGTGACCGGGTCGCCCTGATCTCGCGCACCCGCTACGAGTGGACCCTGCTCGACTACGCCATCTGGTTTGCGGGAGCCGCAACCGTGCCGATCTACGAGTCGTCATCGGAGGAGCAGATCCACTGGATCCTGTCCGACTCGGGCGCCCGGGCGATCGTCGTCGAGGACGCCACGCACCTCGCGCGCGTCGGGTCCGTGCGCGGCGACCTCCCGGAGCTGGCGCACGTCTGGTCGATCGACAGCGGGGCGGTCGAGGAGATCCGCAGGCTCGGCACGGGCGTCGACGACGCCGACCTCGAGGCCCGCCGTACGACGGCCGGGCCCGCCGACCTGGCGACCCTGATCTACACCTCCGGCACGACCGGGCGGCCCAAGGGCTGCATGCTCTCCCATGACAACTTCCAGAACGAGCTGTGCGTCGCGGTGGCCGAGCTGGAGCGGCTCTTCGACACCGACGGCGCCTCGACGCTGCTCTTCCTGCCACTCGCCCACGTGTTCGCGCGGATCATCCAGGTCGGCTGCATCAAGGCCCGCACCCGCCTCGGGCACAGCGCCGACATCAAGAACCTCCTCCCCCAGCTGGCGACCTTCCGGCCCACGTTCATCCTCGCCGTGCCCCGGGTCTTCGAGAAGGTCTTCAACACCGCCTCCCAGCGCGCGACCGCCGACGGCAAGGGCAAGATCTTCGACCGCGCCGCCGAGGCAGCCATCGCGTACTCCCGCGCCCTGGACGCCGGCCGGGTGCCGGTCCGCGTGCGGGCGCAGCACGCCCTCTTCTCGCGGCTGGTCTACGGCCGGCTCCGCGGCGCGCTGGGCGGCCGGTGCGAGTTCGCCGTGTCCGGTGGCGCGCCGCTGGGCGACCGGCTCGGCCACTTCTACCGCGGGATCGGGGTCACCGTCCTGGAGGGCTACGGCCTGACGGAGACCACCGCCGCCCTCACCGTGAACCTCCCCGAGGCCCAGAAGGTCGGCACCGTCGGGCGCCCGATCCCCGGGACCGCCGTACGGATCGCGGACGACGGCGAGCTCCTCTTCAAGGGCGGCCAGGTCTTCACGGGCTACTGGAACAACCCGGAGGCGACCGCCGAGGCGCTGCAGGACGGCTGGTTCCACACGGGCGACGTCGGCGAGGTCGACGACGAGGGGTTCGTCCGGATCACGGGGCGCAAGAAGGAGATCCTCGTGACGGCCGGCGGCAAGAACGTCGCCCCGGCGGTCCTCGAGGACCGGGTGCGCGCCTCGGCGCTGGTCAGCCAGTGCCTGGTGGTCGGTGACGGCCAGCCCTTCATCGGCGCCCTCGTCACCATCGACGAGGAGGCCTTCCCCGCCTGGGCCGAGCAGCACGGCAAGTCCGGCAAGGTGGCCGACCTCGTCGACGACGAGGACCTCCGGGCCGAGGTCCAGGCGGCGATCGACGAGGCCAACAAGGCGGTGTCGAAGGCGGAGTCGATCCGCAAGTTCACGATCCTCCCGACCGACTGGACCGAGGAGGGCGGGCAGGTGACGCCGAGCCTCAAGCTGAAGCGCAACGTGGTGATGCGGGAGAGCCGCGAGGAGATCGCCGCGCTGTACGAGTGACGGGGCAAGTCCCTCCCGTCCTGGGTCCATAGTCCCAACGGGCCATGTCCCAGATCTCGATCGGGCATCAATCGCCTGCTCCGGCCTTTTTCCCTCCCTCTGTGGCCTTCGTCTCGCTAGCCTCAGCCTGCGCTGCATCCGGGGAGCAGTTGCCTCATCACATGGGGAGCGGGAGGGCTCTGAAAGTGGATCGTCGCAGGTTGTTGCTCGTCGTCGCAGCGGTGATCGCCGCGCTCGGCGTTGCCTTGGTGTTCGTCTACGCGCGCGGCGCCGACACGCGTGCCGCGGACAAGTACGACACCGTCGAGGTGCTGACCGCCTCGCAGGAGATCAAGCCGGGCGAGAGCCTGGACGACGCCCTCGAGAACGGGAAGGTCCAGCTGACGCACATCGCGAAGGCCCAGCTCCTCGAGGGAGCCAGTGAGGACTCGGACCCGCTGCGCGACAAGGTCGCACTCACCACCATCTACGCCGGCGAGCAGCTGATCCCCGCCAAGTTCGGTGCCGTCGAGGACGTGAAGGCCGCCGCGGTGCTGCCGATCCCGGAGGGCAAGCTCGCCATCTCGATCGAGGTCGAGGACGACGCCCGCGTGGGTGAGTTCATCCGGGCCGGTGCGCAGGTGGCGATCATCCTCACCCGCCCGAAGGGCAGCTCGTCGCCGATCGACAGCCGCGTGCTGCTCGAGCGGGTGACGGTCCTCGCGGACGGCGTGAAGACCTCGCTCAAGGGTGAGGACACCACCACCGAGAACGCGGACGACGAGATCCGGCGCCTGATCACGGTCGCCGTCAGCCAGCGCGAGGCCGAGAAGGTCCGCTTCGCGGAGAAGGCCGGAGACCTGTCGATCGGACTGCTGAACGACGGCAGCGACGTCAAGCGGGACGACGGCGTCAACAACGACAACCTCTTCAAGTGAGCTGAGCGAGATGCCCGTCATCGTCGAGGCGGATTCCGCCTCCATCGCTCCCCTGCTCGGCCAGATGCCGACGGGGTCCCACTCGGTCGCCTCGATCGACCGGATGCACGCCTGGCTCGACCAGCACGCTGACGAGTACGTCGTCGTGCTCGGCCCGGGCGTCGGCCTGGCCACCGCGCTGGAGTGTGCCGAGGACCTCCGGATCAAGCGACCCACCGTCAGCGTCGTCCTGGTCCGCGAGCACTTCGACACCGACGTCCTCGCGCGTTCGATGCATGCCGGCGTGCGCGACGTCGTGGTCGCCGGCAACGACGACAAGGCGCTGACCCGCGCGGTCGAACGCGCCCACCAGCTCTACCAGGCGCTGCGCGGCCCCGGCGGTGTGCGCCAGCTCGGACGGGTCGTCACGGTGTTCTCGCCCAAGGGCGGTGTCGGCAAGACGACGTCCTCGGTCAACCTGGCCCTGGCGCTCACCGACCGCGGTGCCCGGAAGGTCTGCCTCGTCGACCTCGACCTCGCCTTCGGCGACGTCGCGATCACCATGCAGCTCTTCCCGACCCACTCGATCGAGCAGGCCGTCGGCTCCGAGGACTCGGTCGACCTGGCCATGCTCGAGGGCCTGCTCACCCGGCACGAGGACTCGCTCACCGTGCTGGCAGCACCGGCGCACCCCGACGTCCGGGAGCGGATCACTCCCCTGCTGATCTCGAGGATCCTCCGAGCACTGCGCGACGGCTTCGACTACATCGTCGTCGACACCTCGCCGTCCTTCGACGACGCGACGCTGACCGCCCTCGACGAGACCGACGAGTGCGTGATCGTGGCGACGCTCGACGTGCCGACCCTGAAGAACGTCAAGGTCGCGCTCGAGACCATGGACATGCTGAGCATCGCGCGCGGCCATCGCCACCTCCTCCTCAACCGCGCCGACGACGAGGTCGGCATCAGCGTGGAGAAGGTGGAGAGCATCCTCGGCATGCCGGTCTCCTCCCAGGTCGCGACGGCCGTCGACATCGCCGCCTCGACCAACTCGGGCACGCCGATCGTGTCCCACAAGCCGCACCACGCGGCGAGCCAGGCCTACTTCCACCTCGCGTCGGCCGTCACCGGCGAGCCGGTGGTCGCTCCGGGCTCCGCCGCACACGCCGGGGCCCCCGAACCCACCCGCTCACGCGGCCTCTTCCGGCGCGGGAGGAACTCATGAGCAGCCTGTCCGAGCGCCTCGCCGCAGCCCGCGCCGAGGCTGCGACGCAACAGGGCAAGCACGCCGCCGACGCGGTGGAGGAGACGACGGTCGTCTCCTCGCCGTCACCGGACGCCCCCGCGCCGCCGAGCCTCGACAAGGCACAGCCCGGCACGGGCCCGGCGGCGAGCACCGGGCCCCTCTCCGCCCGCGCCGCGGCAGCCGGCGCCGAAGGTCGCCCGGCCTCCCGTCGTACCCTCGCGGGTCAGGAGATCGACCGCATCGAGGACCTCAAGGCGAGTGTCCACGCCGAGCTGCTCAAGCAGCTCGGCCCCCACCTGTACGACGCGGAGATGGACCAGGATGAGCTGGACCAGACCGTGCGGAGCGTGCTCTCCGAGGTGCTCGGGGCACAGGACCGGCCGCTCAGCGCGGCCGACCGCGCCCGTGTCACCCAGGAGATCACCGACGACATCCTCGGCTACGGCCCGATCGACCCGTTCCTGCGCGATCCCGAGGTCTCGGAGGTCATGGTCAACGGGCACGACGACGTCTGGCTGGAGCGTGACGGCCGACTGATGAAGGCGGACGCGCACTTCGCCGACGAGTCGCACCTTCGACGCACCATCGACAAGATCGTGTCGCGCATCGGACGCCGGGTCGACGAGTCGTCGCCGATGGTCGACGCCCGCCTCCCCGACGGCAGCCGCGTCAACGCCATCGTGCCGCCGCTCGCGATCGACGGCTCGGCGCTCACGATCCGGAAGTTCTCCACCGACCCGCTGACCGTGCAGGACCTGATCAACTTCGGGTCCCTCACCCCGCAGACCGCGGACTTCCTCGACGCCTGCGTCCGTGGCCGCCTCAACGTGATCGTGTCCGGCGGTACCGGCGCGGGGAAGACGACGACGCTGAACGTCCTGTCGTCGTTCATCCCCAGCGACGAGCGGATCGTCACGATCGAGGACGCTGCCGAGCTGCAGCTCAAGCAGGACCACGTCGTCCGGCTCGAGTCGCGTCCGGCCAACATCGAGGGCAAGGGCGCGGTCACGATCCGCGACCTCGTGCGCAACAGCCTGCGCATGCGGCCCGACCGCATCGTCGTCGGCGAGGTCCGCGACGCCTCCGCGCTCGACATGCTGCAGGCGATGAACACCGGCCACGACGGCTCCATCTGCACCCTGCACTCCAACGGCCCGCGCGACACGCTCGCCCGCATGGAGACGATGGTGCTGATGGCCGGCATGGACCTGCCGATCCGCGCCATCCGGGAGCAGGTCGCCTCTGCCGTCGACCTGATCGTGCACCAGACCCGGTTCAAGGACGGGTCACGACGCATCACGCACATCACCGAGGTGGAGCGGATGGAGGGCGACATCATCACCCTCCAGGACGTCTTCGTCTTCGACAACAGCGCCGGGTTCGACGAGAACGGCCGGATCCTCGGCCGGCTGCGCACGACCGGGCTCCGTCCGAAGTTCCTGGAGAAGCTCGCCTACGCCAACGTCGCGGTCGACCCGACGATCTTCCGGACGGAGCGGATCTGATGGCCGCCCGACGGCCCCTCCTCCTCCTCGCGGCCACCTTTGCCGCGCTCACGCTTCCGATGGGCGCGGCCTCGGCGGAGGACGGCACGATCGCGCACGTCGAGTCGACCGGCGAAGGACTGCGAGTCCTCGTCAACTTGCCCGAAGGCGCCCAGGTCGACCTGTCCGGCGTGGAGGCGACACTCGACGGCGAGGACCTCGCCGCGACGGCGGTCACCGCGAGCAGTGGCACCGACGTCAAGCGCACGACGGTCCTCGCGATCGACACCAGTCAGTCGATGGCCCGCCAGGGACGCTTCGCCGCGGCCAAGGAGGCTGCTGCGACGTACCTCGACACCGTCCCGGCCGACGTCGAGGTCGGCATCGTGACCTTCGACAACGACGTGGCCGTCGCGCTCGAGCCGACGACCGACCGCGACGCCGCGCGCACCGTGGTCGACGGCCTGCGACTGGCGAAGGACACGCTGCTGTACGACGGTGTGGTCGCGGCCATCGACGCCGCCGGCACCGAGGGCCAGCGCACGATCCTGGTGCTGTCCGACGGCGCGGACACCGGCAGCTCGGCGGCCATCGACGACGTCACCGATGTCGTCACCGTCACGAGGACGCTCGTCGATGTCGTGAGCCTCGGCCAGTCCGGCAAGGCCCTGGAGCCCCTGTCGGCCATGGCGAAGGCGGGCAACGGCCGCGTCATCGAGAGCAGCGGTGCTGCCCTCGCTGAGGACTTCCGCGCCGAGGCGGACGTGCTGGCCAGCCAGGTGTTGGTGACCGCCCCCCTGCCGAGTGGCTTCGATGCGACCCAGGCGACGGTGGAGGTCGTCCTCCCCACCAGCGACGAGCCGGTCATCGCGCGCGCACTCGCACCGATCCAGGCGGCGTCGGGCAGCGACGGTCCAGCGCCGTCCGATCCGACGGCACAGCTGGAGCGGCCCGGCGGCTGGGATGCCCCCGAGTGGCTGCTCTACGCCGGCGTCGGCGTCCTCGGCGTCGGTCTCGTGGCCGTCGCGATGCTCCTCGTCCCCGGGCGGCCGGGACCGATGAGCATCGCCGAGCGCGTCGAGGCCTACAGCACCCAGGTCAGCAGGCTGGACAAGCCGGAGAAGTCGCCCTCCGAGCCGGTCCTCGAACAGGCCAAGGCGGCCGCGGCCGGCGTCCTGGAGCGCAACCGGGGCCTCAACGACAACCTGACCCGGCGCCTGACCGCCGCGGGCAGCGCCTTCAAGCCGTCCGAGTGGCTGCTCCTCCACGTCGGCGTCGTGATCGCGGCTGGGATCCTCGGGCTGCTCGTCGGTCGCGGCAGCATCGTCGTGGGCCTCATCTTCGTGGCCATCGGTGCCGCCCTTCCACCGTTCTACCTCCGCCTGAAGGCCGCCCGACGGCGACGCGCGTTCGACGACGCCCTTCCGGAGGTGCTCCAGCTGATCTCCGGAGCGCTGAGCGCAGGGCTCTCGCTCGCACAGGCCGTCGACACGGTGGTCCGTGAAGGTCCGGAGCCGATCGCGTCCGAGTTCAAGCGAGTGCTCGTCGAGGCGCGGATCGGCATGCCACTCGAGGACGCCTTCGACGGCGTCGCCGAGCGCTTCCAGAGCAAGGACTTCGCGTGGTCGGTCATGGCCATCCGGATCCAGCGCCAGGTCGGCGGCAACCTCGCCGAGCTGCTCACCACCGTGGCATCGACCATGCGTGAGCGCGCGTACCTTCGGCGTCAGGTCCGCACGCTGTCCGCCGAGGGGCGGCTGTCCGCTGTGATCCTCTGCGGCCTGCCGCCGCTGTTCGCCCTGTTCCTCATCACGACCAACCCGGACTTCCTCCGCCCGCTGTACGCCGACGCGCGCGGCATTGCGGTCTCGGTGTTCGGCGTGGTGTGGTTGTCCATCGGGGTGTTCGCAATGTCGCGGATCGTGAAGGTCGACGTCTGATGCTTCTCTTCCTAGCCTTTCTGCTCCTGGTGGCTGCCGCGGTGGCCATCAACGCCGCGCTGGCCCGCGACGAGAACTCCGACGGCCTCGCTCGCGCCCTGCGTGCCCTCGAACAGCACGGCGACTCCGCCCGCGACCTCGCCGAGGACGCCAACCGGTCGTTCGGGGAGAGGGTGATCGAACCGCTGCAGCACCGTGCCGTGGGCATCGGTCGCCGCATCAGTGGCGCGGACGCGGCCGAGCGCCTGCGCCACCGCCTCGACCTCGCCGGCAACCCCCGCGACTGGACCGTCGACCGGATCATCGCGCTGAAGGTCATCGCCGCAGCCGCGCTGCCGGGGATCCTGCTCGTGTACGCCGTCCTGATCGGGCTCCCGCTGACCTGGATCCTGATCGTGGTGATCGCCGGAGTGCTCATCGGCTTCTTCGGGCCGGACCTCTACGTCTACAACCTCGCCCAGCACCGCGCGGACAAGATCAAGCGCACCCTCGCCGACGCGGTCGACCTCCTGACGATCAGCGTCGAGGCCGGGCTCGGCTTCGACGCGGCGCTCCAGCAGGTGGCCCGCAACACCGACGGACCCCTGGCGGAGGAGTTCTCCCGCGTCCTGCGGGAGATGCAGCTCGGCATGGGGCGCTCGGAGGCCCTGCGAGCGCTCGGCGAGCGGAGCAACGTGGACGACCTCAAGACATTCGCAGGGGCCATGGTCCAGGCCGATGCCTTCGGCATCGCCATCGGTCAGGTGCTGCGCGTCCAGTCGGCGGAGATCCGGCTGAAGCGGCGGCAGTACGCCGAGGAGAAGGCGCAGAAGGTCCCGGTCAAGATCATGATGCCGCTGATCCTCTTCATCCTTCCGTGCCTGTTCATCGTGGTGATGGCGCCGGCGGTGCTCAACGCCATGGATGCCTTCAGCCAGACGGGGTAACGCAGGCCATGCCGAGTAGCCAGACCTTCGCGGTGGTCGCTGCCGCCCGGCTGTTCGCGCTGCTCGCCATCGGCGGCCCGATCCTCTGGTTGCGCCAGAGTGAGGGCGTCGTGGCGTTGCTGCTCATCGCGGCCGTCTGGGTGTACCAGGGGATCACCGCGACCCGACGCGAGCTCGAACTGTCCCTCAGCCCGACGACCGAGGCCGCGACGATCGGCATCATCTGCGCGATCAGCATGAACTACGGGCCGGCGATCCTCGCTGCACTCGTCGTACCGCCGCTGTACGCGACGGCGATCGCAGGCACCCGCACGATGATGCGCACGGTCCTCGTCGAGCTGATCGCAGTCGTCGCCCTCGCCCTGATGTGGTGGGAGCGGGTCACCTCGGAGCAGGCGGTCGCGATCTTCACCTGGGTGATGACCGGCCTGGGCCTCAGCCTGATCGCCAGCGTCACCTTCTCCTCGGACCGCCAACCGGACCCCCTGGCGCCGTACCGGGACGCGCAGGAGCACCTCAAGCAGCTGCTCGCGCTGGCCGGCAGCCTGAGCTCGGGCCTCGACGTGGGTGCACTCGGTGGCGAGCTGCTCAGCGAGGTCAGCGACCGGATCCCCAACCGGGGCCTTGTCCTCTACGTGCCGCGCGGGGAGGCGCTGACGCCCGTCGCGTCCACCAGCGACCTCGACCCCGGGGACCTCGCTGCCTGCGAGACCCTGGCCGGCGACGTGCGCCACGGGGCGAAGGACCGGCGCGCGACCGTCGAGATCGGCCACGGCTTCGCCTTCCGCGTCAGCGACCAGGCCATCGTCGCCGGACTGCGCCCGGTCGACAGCGAGCCGAGCGCGGTCTCGCTCACGGAGGTCGCCAGCAGCCTGGGCGACAACGCGGTCAAGCTCGACGCCGCCCTGCTGTTCGCCCAGTTCCGCGACGCTGCCACGGCTGACGAGCGCAACCGCCTGGCCCGCGAGATGCACGACGGCGTCGCCCAGGACATCGCCTCGCTCGGCTACCTGGTCGACGCGCTCGCCGCGCGCCCCGCGGACGAGCAGCAGGCGAAGGTCCTCGGCATGCTGCGCGAACGGGTATCGGTCGTCGTCTCCGAGGTACGGCGGTCGGTGATGAACCTTCGTACGTCCATCGGCGAGGCCGAGAGCCTGGGGGCCGCGATCAGCAATGTCGCCCGGCACCTGTCGGAGTCCTCCGGGATACCGATCCGGGTGCGCCTCGACGAGCAACCGCAGCGCCTGCGCCCCGAGGTGGAGGCCGAGCTCTTCCGGATCGCGCAGGAAGCCATGAACAACGCCGTCAAGCACGCGAGGGCGACGTCGATCGACGTCCGGTGCCAGGTGTACGCCCCCGAGGCGATCATCACGGTGACCGACGACGGCGTGGGCCTGCAGAGCGCGCGCAGCGACTCGCACGGCCTGAAGATCATGCGCGAACGTGCGAGACTGGTCGGTGCGGAACTCGTGGTTCGCGACAATGCCAGCAGGGGCCTGACGGTGTCGGTGTCCCTGAAGATCCCCCGTCACTCGGTCGGGTCACATCCGGCCGTCCCGGCTCCCTAGGAGATGCCATGAGCGACAAGATCACGGTGCTGCTGATCGACGACCACGAGCTGATCCGGAACGGTCTGGGGGCCGTCCTCGACCTCGAGCCCGACCTCCAGGTCATCGCCACGGCCGGCTCGGTGGCCGAGGGCATCCAGCGCTACCACGAGGTCAAGCCGGACGTCGTCGTCACCGACCTCCAGATGCAGGACGGGACCGGCCTCGACGTCGTACGGACCCTGCGCAAGGAGAACGACAAGGTCGGCCTGATCGTGCTGACGATGCACTCCGGCGACGAGCAGATCTTCGCCGCCATGCAGGCCGGCGCCTCGGGCTTCGTCGGCAAGGACGCTCCGTCCACCGAGGTCATCAAGGCGGCGCGGCACGCAGCGGTCTCCCCCAAGGCCTTCGTGTGCGCCGGCCTGGTGGGGGCCATGATGCGCCGCCAGTCGGCGGAGTCGACCGCCCTGACCGAGCGCGAGCACGACGTCCTGCTCCTCCTCGCGGAAGGCCTGAACGCCGCGGCGATCGGGCAGAAGCTGTACCTCTCGGAGTCGACCACCAAGTCGCACATCGCCCGGATCTACCAGAAGCTGGGGGCCGCCAATCGCGCCCAGGCACTGGTCACGGCCATGCGGATCGGGCTGCTGTCCACCGTGCAGGCCGCGGCGCGCTGAGGCTCTGTCGCGGCGCTCCGTTCACAGGGGGTCCCGTAGTCAGAACTGACTACGAGCGAGAAGACGAACTCCCGATTCGACGGGCCTCGGGTTCCGGCAGAGTTCTCGTCATCGGGGAGCACTCCCCGGGGACACAGAACACCAGTGCACTAGGAGAACCCCGATGGTCAAGTACCTCCAGATCCTGCTCAACGCCCGCCTCGCCAAGATGGACGAGCGCGGCGCCACGGCCGTCGAGTACGGCCTGCTCGTCGCCCTCATCGCCATGCTGATCATCGGCGCGGTGTTCCTGCTGGGCGGCAACCTCAGCGACCTGTTCAACGGCGCGGCCGACGAGGTCGCGAACCCCGACGGCGCCTGAGCACGAGCGCAACGAACCACTGCTGGTGGCCGCGGACCGCGAGGTCCGCGGCCACCTGCACATCCAGACCATTGCGAACCGACGACGACATGGGGGCGACGACGATGACGGGTGCTGACCGCGGCGCCTCCGCCGTCGAGTACGCCTTGCTCGTGGCGATGATCGCGCTCGCGATCGTCGCCGGCCTCCTCGCCTTCGGACCCCAGGTCGCCGCGTTGTTCGACGTGGACTTCACTCCCTGACCGGGGTCGCCCGGGCCATGCCGATCCTTTGCAGGACGGTCGGGTGGGAGCCGAACCAGAACTGCGACCATGCCGGGGGTGTGGGGTCGGCGTGGGAGCGCAGCGCCAGACGGCGCTGGAGTGCGACGAAGGCCTGCGGGTCGTTCGTCTGCTCCAGCGCCGTCTCGTCTGCCCGGGCCTCGAGCTTCCGGCTGATCCCGTTCTGAATCGGCGCCGTGGCCAGCGTCGCGAGCGCGACCACGGCGAGCAGGCAGGGCACCGCACCGGCGCTGCGCAGGTCACGGCGGCCGTCGCCGACCATCACGAGGCCCAGCAGGCCCACGCCCAGCAGCGCGCCGGCAGCCCCGAGTGCGGTTCCGGTCACCACGTCGCCGTGCTTCGCGTGGGCCAGCTCGTGCGCCACCACCGAGAGCACCTCGTCGCGTGGAGTGCCGTCGACGAGGTTGTCGTAGAGCACCACGCGCCGGGTGTGGCCGAAGCCCGACACATAGGCGTTCAGGGTCGTCGTACGGCGTGACGCGTCGGCGACCAGCACGTCGTCGACTGCGACCCCCTCACGGTTCGCCAGCGCCAGCACCTCCGTGCGCAGCGGCCCGTCCGGCAGCGACTCGAAGTGGTTGAACACCGGCTCGACCAGCACCGGGTAGACGAACGAGCCCAGCACCACCAGGACCGCGGCGACGCCCCCGGCGACGGCCGGCCAGGCGCGCGGCCAGCGACGCACGCAGCCCACGAGCGCCACCACCGCCAGCGAGGTCGTCACGACGGAGACCAGCTCGCCCTTGACGACGTCGATGGTCCAGTCCGCCCAGGAGCCGGCCGCAAGCCCCTCGTCGAGGGCCAGCGTGCGCTGGGCGATCCCGAACGGCAGGGTCACCACCCGGCCCACGACGGTCAGCGCCGCCACGACGAGGACGATCCGGACCCACCACCAGCCCGGCACCCGCTCGGCCCACTCCCGACCGCGGCGGCTGAAGCCCAGCCAGCACGCGACCGCGAGCGACACCGCGAGCGACGACCAGCTCCACGTCCGCGCCCACCGGGCGTAGTGCTCGGCCCGCTCGATCTCGGAGAAGGTGAACACCGACGTGTCGCTCACCGGCTTGGGCATGCCGCCGGGAAAGGGCTCCCACGGCACCCGCGAGGCGGCGATGAGCACGAAGGCCGCGAGCCCGATGACGACGGTGCCGAGCGCGATCCTCCGGGCCGCTGGTGCCGTGTCCACTCCCCTACTCTGGCACGCCCGCAAGGGCGGCCAGCCGGGAGCGCCATGCCGCCGTGAGGTCGGCCTCGCTCCACGCGAAGTGGCGGCGCAGCGCCGCGTCGAGGGCCGTCCCGTCGAGGACGTCGCGGTAGAACGCCACCAGGGCGTCCTCACCGCCGTGCTCGGCCAGCGTCACCGCCACCTGCCACGCCGCCTCGTAGAGCGTGCCGAGGTGGCTCGCCCCCGGGTCGAAGTCGCTGTCGGCTGGCAGCGCGTCGGGCAGGCCGTCACGCCGGACCTGGCGGATGACCTGGGCCGCCGTCCGCGCCACCGGCAGCGCGACGTCCCGCAGGGCGACGTAGTCGGCGAATCCCTCGACCAGCCACAGCGGCGCGCCCCGCACGAGCGCTGCGCCCGTCACGGCGTGGACGGCCTCGTGGGTCATGACCACCTGCGCGGCGACCGGGTCGAGGCCGTCGTACACGGACCGGTTGATGAAGACGTGCACCGGGCTGCGCGGCGCCGTCGAGCCGTCGACCGGGGCCGTCACCGCGGCGATCGCGTCGTAGGCACCGCGGTCGGCACCGAGCGCCCGGCGCAGCTGCTGGCTGTCGGCCGGCACCTCGACGACGAGGCCGTCACCACGCCCGAGCAACGGCCGGGTCGCCGCGACGGCACGACGGGTGCGGCGGGCCAGGAGCTCGATGTCGGTGGCCTCGCCGGCGACCACGACGAGCGCCCCCGGGACCCGTCGTACGACGACGGGGCCGGTCAGCCACAACGGGAGCCGCTTCGCGTCGGCACCGATGGCGGCGATCGTGCGGCCGCCGTCGGCGAAGGACACCGGGACCTCGGCACGGGCGGAGGCGCGGTCGAAGCCGGCGACACGCCAGGTGACCGCGACCAGGCCGTCCCAGGCGTCGTCGCCTGCGGTCGTGCCGGTCTCGGTGACATAGGCCAGCGTGACGTCGGTCAGCCGCATCGCCGCGACATTGCGGGCGATCGCCGTGAGCAGGTCGGCGGCGGGGCCGTCAGTGCCGAGTTCGCCCGCGGCGGTCGGGTCGTCGAGGTCGTCCTGCAGGGCCGCCACGGTCGCTGCGGCGACGGCCGGATCGGCGACGTCGCTGCGCTCCACGGGAGGCGGGGCGACGTACTCGTCGCCCGAGCACCCGCCGGCGAGCAGGGCTGCGACCAGCAGCGCGCCCGCCAGGACGGGTGAGAGGACCCGGTGGGTCACCCAGGCCGGACCGCTCCGGCGTACGGCATCTCGTCGACGCTCGACACCTTCACGCCCGCGCCGGGGTTGGCCGCGTGCACGATCATGCCGTTGCCGAGGTAGAGGGCGACGTGGCTGACCGGGCTGTAGTAGAAGACCAGGTCACCGGGCTGCAGGTCGCTGCGCGACACCGGCGTGCCGGAGCCCATCTGCGCCCGCGAGGAGTGCGGCAGGCTGACGCCGGCCTGGGCCCAGGCCATCATCGTCAGGCCCGAGCAGTCGAACGCGTTGGGGCCCGCCGCACCGTAGACGTAGGCGTCGCCGACCTGGGCCAGCGCGTAGGCGATGGCGGCCTTCGCACGGCCGGACGCGGGGATCGAGCCGGCCGCGGGGGCACGGTAGCCACCGCGGGACAGGATCTCGGCGCGCTCCTCCTCCTCGAGCTTCGAGAGGAGGGACTTGGCCTCGGCGAGCTTGTCGTCGGCGCTCTTCTTCTCCTTCGCCAGGTCCTTCTTCAGGGCCTTGACGTCGGCACGGCGCTCCTCGGTCTGGTCGCGCCGGATGCTGTAGGCCTCGAGCTCGTTGTCGTAGTCCGACAGGAGCGAGTCCTGGATGCCGTCGACGGTCGAGAGGGTCGCGAGCTCGTCGAGGAAGCCGGCGGAGTCGGAGGCGAGCAGCTCGCCGGTCGCACCGAGGCCGCCGTTCTGGTAGCGCTGGATGGTCGCGTCCCGTACGTCGGCGCGGACGCCGTCGAGGACGTCGCCCTGGCGCGACTGGTCGGCCTCGAGCGAGTCGAGGTCGCGGTTGAGCTCGGCGAGCTCGAGGCGCGCGTCGTTGTAGCGCTCCGAGGCCTGCTCGGCCTGGTGGAGCAGCCGGTCGACGCGGTCGCGCACCGTCTCGATGTCGGGCTCGGCCTGCGCCGGGTTGGTCGGGGCACTCACCGACAGGGCGATCGTCCCCGTCAGGGCCAGTGCGGCAAGCGAAGCGGTGGTGCGTTTGCGGCCGTTCAGCACGTGCTGGCGGTCCCCTCTTGGTGTCGTACGCCTACCGGGTGAGCTGACGGATTCGGACACGACTCGCCCTACCCGCACTCCCTGCTCCCCCGCAGCCCGGTCGGGCTGGCGAGGTCGCCCCTCGTGCGGGATTCACCCCAGATGTGGTTGGTTCCCCGGCTCCGGTGCCGCGAACGACCCCGGACTCAGCGCGGTGCCCGCGCGGATCGGTCGACCCACTTCCACGGACACCTGAGCGAGCAGCCTAATCGTGGCCCGCACCGAGGCCAAACCCTGCCGAGCGTGTTGGGGAGGGAAGACGGGAGACACGGCTCACACCAGCCCCAACGGCCCCACCAGCACCACGAGCCACATGGGGAGTCACGCGGACTCCACCTCCGGCGCCGACACCGGCCGGACCAGCCGCAGCGGCGGCACCAGGCCGCCCTCGGCCAGGACGTCGAGCGCGCGCAGCTCGTCGTCGTCGATCATCAGCTCCGGTGGCGGCCCCAGCAGCACGGTCACCACGCAGTCATGGCACGCGAGACCCCGCACCACGCAGGTGTCGCAGTCGATCCTCGTCGTCATGGGGCGAGCGTGGCAGGAGGGGCCGACACAACCCCGGAATCGACCCGCGACCGGGATGCCTGCGCGATTGCGTCGGTGCCACCGCCTACCGTCATCGGCATGACCTCGACGGCTGCACTCCCCGCCCCGCGGTGGGAGGAGCAGCGCTCGTTCGACGAGCTCGGGCGAGCGCTGCGCGACGTCACCTTCTGCGTCGTCGACCTGGAGACGACCGGCGGATCGGTCGGCGACGGTGACCGGATCACCGAGATCGGCGCCGTCAAGGTCCGCGGCGGCGAGGTGCTCGGCGAGTTCCAGACCCTCGTCAACCCGCACACCGCGATCCCGGCGTTCATCGCCGTGCTGACGGGCATCACCAACCGCATGGTCGCCGACGCGCCGTCGATCCGCTCGGCCCTGCCGGCGTTCCTCGAGTTCGCCGCGGGCAGCGTGCTGGTCGCGCACAACGCCCGTTTCGACGTCGGCTTCCTGCGCCACTTCGCGCAGGAGCAGGACCTGGTGTGGCCGGACTTCGAGGTCCTCGACACGGTCAAGCTCGCCCGCCACGTCGTCAGCCGCGACGAGGCGCCCAACCACAAGCTGTCGTCGCTCGCGCGCGTGTTCCGTGCGTCGACGACGCCCAACCACCGAGCGCTCGAGGACGCCCGCGCCACCGTCGACGTGCTGCACGGGCTGATGGAGCGGCTCGGTGGGCTCGGGGTGCACACCCTCGAGGAGCTGCAGGGCTACAACGCGCGCGTCGCCTCGGCGTCGCGACGCAAGCGCCACCTCGCCGACACCCTCCCCCACGCCCCGGGCGTCTACCTCTTCCGGGACGAGCGCGAGCGGGTCCTCTACGTCGGCACCTCGCGCGACCTGCGCCGCCGGGTCCGCTCCTACTTCACGGCCTCGGAGAAGCGCACCCGCATCGGGCAGATGGTCCAGCTTGCGGCCTCCGTGACCGGGATCGAGTGCGCGACCCCGCTCGAGGCTGAGGTGCGCGAGCTGCGGCTGATCGCGGAGCACAAGCCGCCGTACAACCGTCGCTCGCGGCACCCGGAGAAGGTCACCTGGCTCAAGCTCACCCGCGAGCCGTGGCCCCGGCTGTCGCTCGTCAAGCGGGTGCTCGACGACGACGCCGACTACGTGGGGCCGTTCTCCTCCCGCGCGAGCGCCGAGAGCTCGCTCGCCGCGCTGCACGAGGTCTTCCCGATCCGTCAGTGCAACGAGCGGTTCGGCAGGAAGCCCTCGCGCTCCCCCTGCGCGCTCGCCGAGATGGACCGTTGCCTGGCGCCCTGCGACGGCAGCGTCGACGAGAAGTCGTACGGCGCCGTGGTCCGCCAGCTGCAGGACACCCTCCTGCGCCGCCCCGACGACGTGGTCGACCTCGTGCAGGCCCGGATGTCGGCGCTGGCCGAGCAGGAGCGCTTCGAGGAGGCGGCCCACCACCGCGACCGGCTCGCCGACTTCATCCGCGGCTCGGCCCGGACGCAGCGACTCGCCGCGCTGACCGGCTGTCCGGAGGTCGTCGCAGCGCGACGCGAGGACGACGGCCGCTGGGCGGTGCACGTCGTGCGGCACGGCCGACTGGCAGCGGCCGGCGTCATCCCGTCCGGCGCCGACGCGCTCACCTGGGTCGACTCGCTGCGGCTCACCGCCGAGACGGTGCTCCCCGCCCTCGGACCGACGCCCGCCGCCACGGCGGAGGAGACCGAGCGGATCCTGCGTTGGCTCGAGGCGCCGGGCGTGCGCCTGGTGGACGTCGTCGGCGAGTGGACCTGCCCGGTCCAGGGTGCCGCGCGCCACGTGGCGCTCACTACGCTGGCCCCATGATCACCGCCATCGTGTTCGTCCAGGCCGAGACCGCGCGGATCCCCGAGGTGGCCGCCGCCATCGCCGCGCTGGACGGCGTGAGCGAGGTCTATTCCGTCACGGGCCAGATCGACCTGATCGCGCTCGTGCGCGTCCGCAACCACGACGACATCGCCGCGGTGGTCTCCGACCGCCTCAACAAGGTCGACGGCGTCGTCGACACCGAGACCCACATCGCCTACCGGGCCTACTCGCGCCACGACCTCGAGGCGACGTTCTCGCTGGGCCTCGACTGACCCGGCGCGACGACGCCCGGCTCAGCGCACGGCGGCGCTGACGACCGACTTGGTCACCGAGCCGTAGCCGGCCTTGCTCGCGGTCACGACCAGGGTGATGCGCTTGCCTCGGGCCCGTGCGGGCAACTTCAGGTAGGACCGGGTGCCGGCCGGGGCCGCGACGTAGGCGCTGCCGATCTTCCAGCGGTACTTGAAGCTCACCGGCGACGGACCCCAGTAGGGAGTCGACGCGCGCAGGGTGTTGCCGACGCGCAGGATCCCGGACATCCGGACGGTGCCCACCGCCAGCGCGCCCTTGGCCACGGGAGCGGTCGGCGCGCTCGGCACGGTCAGCGGCTCGTAGCCCGTCCTGGTGCCGGTCACGCGCAGCGTGACGGGTAGCCCGACGGCGCTCGCCGGCGGCGTGAAGTAGCGGCTCGTCCCGCTCTGGACCTGGGTCTCACCCACGTACCACTGGTAGGTGAGGGAGGACCCGACGGGCGACCAGCCGCTCACGGCCCCGGTCAGGCGCACGCCCACCTTCGGGGTACCGGTGATGGTCGGCACGGCTCCCGCCATGGTCGCGCCCTGGGGCGTGATGGGGGCCGAGGTCTTCGGCACCTGGGCATATCCGGTGCGCACGCCCGAGACGTCGACCGTGATCGACGCACCGGCGTCGGCAGCCTTCAGCGTGTAGTTGCCGGACACGGCCCCGCTGATCGGCAGCCCGTTGCGGCGCCACTGATAGCTGTACGACGTGGGCGTGGGCTCCCAGGCGCCGGGGTCGACGGTCACGACGTCGTTGACCTGCGGGCTGCCGTCGTCCACGATCGACGGCGTCCCGGTCGCTCCCCACGTCAGGGCCTCGATGGGGCCGTACTCGGGGCTGGTCCAGGTCTTGTCGGCGAACTGGTCGCGCTTCGCGGTTGCCCTGACCGTGAGCACCTTGCCCGCCTGGGCCTCGCCGAGCGTGATGGACTGGCCGTTCGCCCCCGAGATCGAGGACCCGAGACCGGACGCGCCCGGCGCCTTGGCGTACCACTGCCAGTCGTAGGTGTCCTGTCGCGGGACGGTGTCCCCGATCTGCGCCGTCAGCGTCTCCCCGACCGCGGCCGAGCCGTCCGCAGGTCCGCTGATGACGGGCGCCTCGCCCTCGACGAAGGTGCCGAGGTCGATCTGCAGGGTCACGTACCAGGTCGCGGCGTCGTTGGTGGACGGGAAGGTCTCCGCACGACGTCCGTCGACCAGGCCGGTGACCAGCACGATGAGGACCTTGCCCTTGTCGACCGAGGTCGGCACGTAGCTCTGCCGGTCCGCGTTCGGGATCGCGGTCCACGCGCGCATGCTTCCGTTGTTGCGATAGCCCGAGGCGGTCCGGTACCAGCGGAAGCGGAGCTCGACCGGCTTGTTGGACGGCGACCTCCACCCGTTCGCCTCGACGCCCGGGGCGTCGTACATCTCGACCGCGGGGGTCGAGGGGATCGGGTCGTAGACGAGGGCGTTGCCGACGCCGCGGACACCGCGGATCACGCCGCAGCAGGCGGTGGGCGACTCCTGGTTCTCGGGCTTCGGCTCCACGCCGATCCCGTTGCCGCAGCTCGACGCCAGACGCACGTCGTCGACGAAGGCGACCGAGTCGAGGTCGCCGTTCGCCCCGGTCGGCGCGTCCGTCACCGTGACCACGACCTCCTGGTCGCTGCTGACGTCCAGTGGCACGCGCGCCGTGTCCAGGCTCGTCACGTGGTTCAGCCCGGTGACGGCAGGGAGCCGCGGGTCCTCGGCGGTCCCGGGGATCGGGTCCAGGGGGTCGCCCGGGCGGTGCCAGTAGTCGACCTGGTTGACCTCGTACGGCGGCTTGCCGGACTCCGGCCAGTCAGGCGACGCCGTGGTGTCCGGGTCGTCCTGGCTGAAGTAGCCGTCGCCCGCGTTCAACGCGTAGTTGGTGCCGTCCTTGACGATCGAGAGCGCGTCGTCCGGGGTCGATGCCGTGTAGCCGGTCGGCTCCTCGGTGCCGAGGGCGAAGTCGACGAAGAGGCATCCCGCGCCGGGCGTGCCAGCGGCGACCTTGATCGTGATGCTCGACGCATCAGGCGCGCCGTCATCACCGAAGTCGGTGCTCAGCTGGGACGTCGGAACGCCCTCGAACACCTTCGAGGCGTCACCGGTCGACAACATCAGGTAGCTCGAGCCGCGCGACGGGAAGTCGTTGAAGTCGACGGTCTGGTCGACACCGGTGTCCGCGATCGCACGGCTGGCGGGAGCGCCGGCCAGCGAGGTCACGGTCACGCCGGCGGGCAGGTCGAGCGCGAGGGCAGCCGCCGAGGTGTCGACGTCGGCACGGGCCGGGGCGGCCGGCGGCAGCGCCACCAGTGCGGATGCTCCCACCGCCGAGATGAGCGCAGACAGGCAGGCACGACGCATCGACACGATCCCCTCCAAGGTCCCGGAACGCCGACCACGCGCCCGTCAGTCGGACGTCCTCCCGGGGCCGGCACTCGCACGCTAGCCGAGCGCGGGCGAGCGCGGGACCGGAATTGGTCGCTTCCCTCTGGTCACTTGGGACTAGGCGGCTGCCGCGGACCGGAGGCCTGGATCAGGCCGAGGCGGCGGCGATCCAGCGCTCGAGCGTCGCCTGAGCGGCTCCCGAGTCGATCGCCTCGGCCGCGCGGTGGATGCCCGCGGCCAGCGCCTCGTCGACGGCGCCGCCCGGGGCGTCGTACACGGCCAGCGCGGCGCCGGCGTTGAGCAGGACCGCCTCGCGCACCGGGCCCGGCGCCCCCTCCAGCAACCGTCGTACGACGCCGGCGTTGTGCTGTGCGTCGCCGCCCCTCAGGTCCTCGGCGGTCGCCGGGGCGAGGCCGTAGGCCGCGGGGTCGACCTTCGCGGTGGTCACGGTGCCCTCGTGGACGACCCACAGCGAGGACGTCGTGGTGGTCGTCAGCTCGTCGAGGCCGTCGTCGCCGCGGAAGACCCAGGCGTCGACGCCGCGGGCGGCGAAGACACCGGCCATGACGGGGGCGAGCCTCGGGTCGGCGCAGCCGATGGCCTGTGCGGCCGGCTTCGTCGGGTTGGCCAGGGGGCCCAGCACGTTGAAGGCGGTGCCGATGCCGAGCTCGCGGCGCGGGACGGCGGCGTGCCGCATGGCCGGGTGGAAGGCCGCCGCGAAGCAGAAGGTGATGCCGGCCTCGGTCGCGACCTCGGCCACCCGGTCGGCCGGCAGGTCGAGCCGGACACCGAGCGCCTCGAGCACGTCGGCGGTGCCGGCCTGCGAGGACGCGGACCGGTTGCCGTGCTTGACCACGCGGGCGCCGGCGCCCGCCGCGACGATCGCGGACATCGTCGAGATGTTGACGGAGAAGGACCGGTCACCGCCCGTGCCGACGACGTCGAGGAGCCGGCCCGGCACCGAGATCGGCGTCATCACGCCGTACATCGCGTCGACGAGACCGGTGAGCTCGTCGATCGTCTCGCCCTTGGCCCGCAGCGCGACGACGAAGCCGGCGATCTGCGCGGGGGTGGCCTCGCCGGCGAGGATCTCCCCCATCGCCCAGGTCGCCTGGGCAGGCGTCAGGTCCTCCCCGGCGACGAGTGTGCCGAGGACGTCGGGCCACGTCATCGCGGCGCTCAGGCAGGCACGCGGGCGCGCAGCAGCGACACGACCGCCTCGGCCAGCTGGATCGGGTCGATCGGGTGCGGCACCGCGGCGTCGGCGCGCGACCAGGTCGCCAGCCACGCGTCCTGCGGCCGGCCGGTGAGCACCAGCAGCGGCGGGCAGTCGTAGATCTCGTCCTTGAGCTGCTTGGCGATCCCCATGCCACCCGCGGGGACGGCCTCGCCGTCGAGGATCGCCAGGGCGAGGTACCCGGCGTCCATGTGCTGGATCACCACCGGCTCGGTCGCCACCTCGACGTACTCCAGCTCCGGCAGGTCCGGGTGCGGGCGACGGCCCAGCGCCAGGATGACCTGCTCGCGGGTGTGCACGTCGTCGCTGTAGACGAGCACCTTCAGAGACTTCGGAGAGCTCACCCGCGCGATGCTACTCGGCCTCGGCGCTGCCCGGTGGCCGGGTCTGCGCCGCGGCGAGCCGTTCCTGGCGTTCGAGCCGGTCCAGGCGCCGGTCCTCGCGCTCGGCCTCCTTCATCGAGGCGCGCACCCACTGCGCGAACAGCACGAAGAAGAAGGACAGGCCGACCAGGTCGCCGGCCGCCCACAGGATGCCGCCGGCGAGGTGCTGGTCCTCGAGGGGGTCCGGGAGCCAGGCGGCCATCGGCCCGTCGTGCAGGGAGGGGTACCAGTCGCCGCCGAGCAGCGTCTTCTGGCCCATGATCGTGATTCCGAGGAACGCGTGGAACGGCAGCGTCATCACGGTGAGGAGCAGCCGGAACAGGTGCGGCACCCGGCCGGGCAGCGGGTCCGCCCCGACGATCGGCCAGAAGAAGAGCGCGCCGACCACCACGAGGTGCACGTGCATCATCTCGTGCACGTAGGTCGAGCGCAGCGACGCCTCGTACCAGCCGGAGAAGTAGAGCGCCCAGGGCGAGATCACGTAGAGGCCGAAGGCCAGCGGCGGGAAGCCCAGCACCTTGGCCAGCCGCGAGTGGAGTACGGCGAGCAGCCAGCCGCGCGGCCGACGGGGCAGCGTGCGCAGGGCCAGCGTCACCGGCGCGCCGAGCGCGAGCGAGAGCGGCACGACCATCGACAGCACCATGTGCTGGACCATGTGGACGCTGATCAGGACCGTGTCGTAGGCCGCGAGGCCCGACGAGGTCGCGACGTAGAACGCCAGCATGCCGATGCCCCAGGCGATGGACCGCCCGACCGGCCACGAGTCGCCGCGGCGGTGCAGCGTGACCACCCCGAGGACGTAGAGACCGGTCGCCCAGACCGTCACCACGAGCGGCAGCGGCGCGAGCCCCCACTGGGACACGAGCGCCCCCGCGTCGAACCGCGGCAGGTCCTCGGCGGCCGCGGCGACGGTCATCACCAGTCCCACCAGCCACCTCCTCGACCTGCCACACCCGGCTCCGGGCGCGTTTTGCAACCCGATCGAGCGTAGGCGGGCGGTGGTGACCGCCCATAACGGGGGGTCGGGATGCCGTCACCGACGGTTACCGCCATAATGGCGCCCGTGGCGATCTCAGCTTCGGCATCTCTTCCTGCCTCGCGCCTGCACGGCCAGCACGACCGACCCAGCATGGTGGCGGTCGGAACCATCATCTGGCTGTCCAGCGAGCTCATGTTCTTCGCGGCGCTCTTCGCGTCGTACTTCACGATCCGGTCGGTCTCGCCGGAGATGTGGGCGGAGAACACCGACCTGCTCAACGTGCCGTTCGCGAGCATCAACACCACGATCCTCGTGCTGTCGTCCTTCACCTGCCAGTTCGGCGTCTTCGCGGCCGAGCGCGGGCAGGTCGGACGGACCGGCACGCTGCTGCAGGTCGGCAAGTGGGGCCTGCGCGAGTGGTTCATCCTGACCTACGTCATGGGCGCCATCTTCGTCGGCGGCCAGGCGCTGGAGTACGCCGAGCTGATCCACGAGGGCGTCACGATCCCGCACGACGGCTACGGCACGATGTTCTACCTCACGACCGGCTTCCACGGGATCCACGTGACCGGCGGTCTGATCGCCTTCCTCTTCGTGCTCGGCCGCACCTACGTCGCCCGCCGGTTCACCCACGAGCAGGCGGTCAGCGCGATCGTCGTCTCGTACTACTGGCACTTCGTCGACGTGGTCTGGATCGGCCTGTTCGCGACGATCTACCTGATCAAGTGAGGTTCGCGACCGCGATGACCCATCCGATCCACCCCGCCGCTCCGAACCACGCATGCCTGGACCTCAAGGACTGATTGTGCGACTCCTGAACCGATCCGCCGGACGTCTGTCACGACACCGCCGCGGCCCGCTCGCCGGCCTGGTGGTGCTGGTGCTCGGCCTGCTGCTGACCGGTGGCCTGTACGCCGCCTTCGCGCCGGCCCAGGCCGACTCGAACGCCGACCAGGAGGAGCTGGTCAAGGAGGGCCGCGAGCTCTTCCTCGTCGGCTGCGCCTTCTGCCACGGCCAGAACGGTGAGGGCGTCCTGACCCAGGGCGGCTCCCAGTACGGTCCGGCCCTGACCGACGTCGGTGCCGCCGCCGTCGACTTCCAGGTCGGCACCGGACGCATGCCGATGGCCCAGCCGGGCGCCCAGGCGCCCCGCAAGGAGGTCGTCTACAACGACGAGGAGATCGCCGCGCTGGCGGCGTACGTCGCCTCGCTCGGCACCGGTCCGGCCATCCCGGACGGTGACCTCTACGACACCGAGAACCCCGGCGACCTCAACGGCGACGGCAAGCAGGACGACGCCGACCGCGAGCTCCTCGTGGTCCGCGGCGGCCAGATCTTCCTGGCCAACTGCACCGCGTGCCACAACTTCGAGGGCTCCGGCGGCGCCATGCCGCGCGGCGGCTTCGCCCCCAAGATCCGCGGCGTCGACTCGAAGCACATCTACGAGGCGATGCTGACCGGCCCGCAGTCGATGGACACCTTCTCCGACGGCAACATCCCGCCCGAGGACAAGAAGGCCGTCATCGCCTACCTCGAGACCCTCGACGACGCCCCGAGCTACAGCGGCTTCACCCTCGGCGGCCTCGGCCCCGTGAGCGAGGGCATCATCGCGTGGCTCGGCGGCATCGGCGTCCTCGTCGGCTTCGCGGTCTGGATCGCGGCCCACACCACCCGCTCGAGCAAGAAGAAGGACGAGGCGGCAGCGTGAGCGACGCACACAACAACGACGAGCACGGCGGAGAGCTGGCGACCGTCGGCCCGATCGCCGACCCGGGCCTGCCCGAGCACCAGTGGCGACCGACCGACGTCGACCCGGCCAAGGAGAAGCGCGCCGAGCGCCAGGTCGCGGCGCTGTTCGGCCTCTCGGCCGTCTGCGTCATCCTGTTCCTTGTCTCGTACTTCACCCTCGACATCGGTGACAACTGGCACGTCGTCGCCGGTTTCGGCGCCTCGACGATGGCGCTGGGCGCGACCCTCGGCCTGGCCCTCCTGCTGATCGGCGTCGGGGTCATCCACTGGGCACGCAAGCTCATGGGCGACCACGAGATCTCCGAGCTGCGCCACCCGGCCCGCTCGAGCGACGAGGACCGCGAGGCCACCGTCAACGCGCTGACCGTCGGCATCGAGGAGTCGGGCATCGCGCGCCGGCCCCTGATCCGCAACTCGCTGCTCGGCGCGGTCGGCCTCCTCGGCCTCCCGGCCGTCGTCCTGCTGCGCGACCTCGGTCCGCTGCCGGGCAAGAAGCTGTACCACACGATCTGGGGCGAGGGCACCGCGGACAAGCCGATGCGCATCGTGCGCGACGGCATCTGGACGCCGATCCTCGCCTCCGACCTGGAGATCGGCGACCTGGTCAACTGCCAGCCCGACGCCCTCCACAACCCAGAGCGCTACGACATCGACCCGATCGAGGTCGAGGGCGTCAACCTCCAGGTCCACAAGTCCAAGGCGTCGCTGGTCCTCCTCCGGATGGATCCCAACGACATCAAGCCGGGCAAGGACGCCAAGGGCAACAGCCGCGAGAACTGGGACGTCCAGGGCATCGTGGCCTACTCCAAGATCTGCACCCACGTGGGTTGCCCGATCTCGCTGAACGAGCGGACGACGCACCACCTGCTCTGCCCCTGCCACCAGTCCACCTTCGACCTCGCCGACTCCGGCAAGGTGGTGTTCGGCCCCGCCGGCCGGCCGCTGCCGCAGCTGCCGATCGCGATCGACGACGAGGGCTACCTGGTCGCACAGAGTGACTTCGACGAGCCGGTCGGCCCGAGCTTCTGGGAGCGTGACTACTATGACCGTTGGTGACATGAGCAAGGTCGCCACGACCAACGGCACCACGCCGGCCCCCGCCGGCAAGGGCCCGAAGGCCGCGGGAGCGATCGCCACCTGGGCGGACGAGCGCCTCGGCCTCGGCACCGCGATGAAGAAGAACCTGCGCAAGGTCTTCCCGGACCACTGGTCCTTCATGCTCGGCGAGATCGCGCTGTGGAGCTTCGTCGTCCTGCTGCTGACCGGCGTCTTCCTGACGCTCTGGTTCGACCCGAGCATGACCGAGGTCCAGTACGACGGCGCCTACGACCCGCTGCGCGGCGTGCACATGTCGTCGGCGATGAACTCCGCGCTGCACATCTCGTTCGACGTCCGCGGCGGTCTGCTCATGCGGCAGATGCACCACTGGGCGGCGATGATCTTCATCGCCTCGATGATGATCCACATGCTCCGCGTCTACTTCACGGGCGCGTTCCGCAAGCCGCGCGAGCTCAACTGGGTGATCGGCTGCCTGCTGCTGCTCCTCGGCACGATCGAGGGCTTCACCGGCTACTCGCTCCCCGACGACCTGCTCTCGGGCACCGGCGTCCGGGCGGCGGACGGCTTCATGAAGGCCTCCCCCGTCGTCGGCAGCTACATGTCGTTCTTCCTCTTCGGAGGCGAGTTCCCGGGTGACTCGATCATCCCGCGGTTCTACGTCATGCACATCCTGCTGATCCCGGGCATCCTGCTCGGCCTGGTCGCCGCCCACATGCTGCTGCTCGTCTACCACAAGCACACGCAGTGGCCTGGTCCCGGCCGCACCGAGGAGAACGTCGTCGGCTACCCGATGCTCCCCGTGTACGCCGCCAAGGCCGGCGGCTTCTTCTTCATCGTGTTCGGCGTGATCACCCTGCTGGGTGGCCTGTTCTCGCTGAACCCGGTCTGGAAGTTCGGCCCCTACGACCCGTCGAAGGTGACCGCGGGCTCGCAGCCCGACTGGTACATGGGCTGGCCCGACGGCCTGCTGCGCATCATCCCCGCGTGGGAGACGCACATCTTCGGCGTGACGATCTCGTGGAACGTCATGCTGCCGATCCTCGTGATGCCGCCGCTGATGCTGATGGTCCTGATCGCGCTGCCGTTCCTGGAGTCGTGGATCACCGGCGACAAGCGGGAGCACCACCTGCTGCAGCGCCCGCGCAACGCCCCGACGCGGACCGCGATCATGGTCGCGCTGATGACCTTCTACGGCCTGTCCTGGGCCGCGGGCGGCAACGACATCATCGCGATCAAGATGCACCTGAGCATCAACCAGATCACGTACTTCATGCGCGGAGCGGTCTTCATCGGCCCGGTCATCGCCTTCATCATCACCAAGCGCTGGTGCATCTCGCTGCAGCGCCACGATGAGGAGAAGCTGCTCCACGGCTACGAGTCGGGCGTGCTGGTCCGCTCCCCCGAGGGTGCGTACGCCGAGAAGCACCTGCCGCTCCCCGCGGCCAAGGCGTACACGCTCACGGCCCGGGACGACGACCCGACGCCGGAGACGGTCGAGGAGATCGAGGCGTCGGGCCTGGCGGGCCGCCAGGTGCGCCTCCGCAAGCTGCGGGCCAGGCTGCAGGCGGCGTTCTTCGCCGACAACGTGCAGAAGCCCACGGCCGAGGAGCTGCACGACGCCCAACACCACGCCGAGCACGAGCTGCACGAGCTGGAGTCGCAGATCGCCGCCGGCCCGAACCGGCACGGTCCCACCGAGGGCCACTGATTCACCGCCGAAGGGCGCCGCTCCCCCACCGGGAGCGGCGCCCTTCGGGCATTTCCGGCACCTGTTCGGCCGCTGACGGGCCCGGGAGGGCCTCGATGCGTTCCCGTGCCGGGGAAGGGCGGAGAGGCTTGCAGAGGGCCGCTCGGCGACCCCGGAGAGCACTCAGCGCCGCTGACGTGACGTCAGCGGCGCTGTGGGGCCCTCCTGCGGCCTGAGCGGCAGGGGGATCAGCCAAGCGCGGAGTCCGCCTGGTAGCTGGCCCAGGAGATGTTCCAGTCGCCGTAGCCGTTGTCGGGCTCCATCGGGCGGTCCGTGCCGACGTACTCGACGACGTCGCCGCGGCGCGAGATGGAGTAGAGCCAGCCGGCGTTCTCGGTGCTCATGCCGGTGCACCCGTGGGAGACGTTGGCGTAGCCCTGGGACCCGACCGACCACGGGGCGGCGTGGATGAACTCGCCGGAGTTGGTCAGGCGCATCGCCCAGCGCACGTCGTCGATGTCGTAGGCCTCGGACGATCCGGCGGGGATGCCCACCGTCTCGGAGTTCATCCGGCGGGTCTCGAACTTCTCCATGATCACCTTCACGCCCGAGCGGGTGGTGAAGCCGGGCTTGCCGGTGGTGATCGGCAGCGTGCGCAGCAGCTTGCCGTTCTCGAAGACCTTCATCTGGTGGGTCCTGGCGTTGACCTTGTAGATGTGGGCGTCGCCGACCTCGAAGTCGACGTCGCGGTCCTCCTGGCCGTAGATGCCTCCGCCGGCGGAGACACCGTTGATGTCGACGTCGACGCTGACCTTGGAGCCCGCCTTCCAGTACGTCCTGGGGCGCCAGTGCGCCTCCGTCGAGCTCACCCACCGCCAGGAGCCGGCCTGCTTCGGCGTCGCCGTGACGGTCATGTGCTTCTCGAAGGCCGCCTTGTCGGTGACGGGCAGGTCGAAGGTGACGATGACCGGCATGCCGACGCCCACGGTCTCGCCCTGCAGGGGCGCGACGGACGGGTAGGTCTGCTGGTCGAGGCCGAGGGCCTGGGTCGCGAAGGGGGTGATGCTCTCGACCGTCGAGCCGTCGCTGTTCTCCGCCACCGCGCGGATGCGGTAGCGGGCGCCCGGCTCGAGCCGCTCACTGGCCACCCAGCGGGTGCCGTCGACGATCCTGCCGGTGATCTTGCCCGCCTTGGACGAGACGGTGACCGAGCTCAGCGTGCCGTCGACCGCGGAGACCCGCAGGACGGTGCTGACCGGGACGGCAGTGGCGCCGGGCTTGACGTTGGTCGTGAGCTTGGCCTCGACGACGGCCGCAGCGGTGGTCTCGGGGCTGTCGTCTCCCCCGCCCCCGGGCGTGAAGCCGGAGCCGTCGCAGCCGGACGCCGCCACCGCCAGGACCGAGAGCACAGCGAGGCCGCGCACGGGGCGGGAGCGGCGAAGGGTCGTGAACACCGCCAAATCGTAACTGGCGCTCCCTCGGAAACCGGTTTCAAAAGCACGTTGGCGGTGTCACACCTGATGTGTGACACCGCCAACAGTGCAAGGTCGGGGCCGGGCCCCGGTCGATCAGTGGGCGTAGTCGCCGCGGTAGTACTCGAAGATCCAGCCGCTGACGGCGAGGGCGCCGAGCACGAAGCCGATGATCATCAGCCACCAGGCGAGCACCGCCGTCGCGAAGACGATGATGCCCAGGGTGGCGGCGCACCACAGCGGCCACCAGGAGTACGGCGGGAAGAAGCCGAGCTCGCCGGCACCCTCCGCGATCTCGCCGTCCTTGCGGTCCTCCGGACGGGCGTCCATCCGGCCGGCGTGGAAGCCGAGGTAGAGCGTGACCATCGCGCACAGCAGCGTGGTCATGACCAGCGCCGAGGTGCCGGTCCAGTCGGCGCCGGAGTCGCCGGCGTCGGTGATGAACCAGTAGGCGGGGCTGACCAGGACCAGGAAGACCGTGGTCACGCCGAAGATCCATGCCTCGATCTTCATCAGGCGTCAGCTCCCTTCTTGTCCAGCGCGACGGCCGGCTCGTCGTCGTACATCTCGATCGCGGCGATCTCCGGGTGGTGGAGGTCGAACGCCGGGGACTCCGAGCGGATCCGCGGGATCGAGTGGAAGTTGTGGCGCGGCGGCGGGCAGCTCGTCGCCCACTCCAGCGACCGACCCCAGCCCCACGGGTCGTCGGTGTTGACCAGCGGGCCCTTGCGGGAGACGTAGACGTTGTAGAAGAACGGCAGGAGCGACGAGGCCAGCACGAAGGCGCCGATCGTCGAGACCTGGTTCATGAACTCCCAGTTGTCACCCGGCAGGTAGTCGGCGTAGCGACGCGGCATGCCCTCGATGCCCAGCCAGTGCTGGATGAGGAAGGTGGTGTGGAAGCCGATGAACAGCAGCCAGAAGTGGATCTTGCCGAGGCGCTCGTCGAGCATCCGTCCGGTGAGCTTGGGCCACCAGAAGTAGAAGCCGGCGAACATCGCGAACACGACCGTGCCGAACACCGTGTAGTGGAAGTGCGCCACCACGAAGTAGGAGTCGGAGACGTGGAAGTCGAGCGGCGGGCTGGCCAGGATGATGCCGGTCAGGCCACCGAAGAGGAAGGTGGTGAGGAAGCCGATCGACCAGAGCATGGGGGTGTCCATGCGTACTGACCCGCCCCACATCGTCCCGATCCAGTTGAAGAACTTCACGCCGGTCGGGACGGCGATGAGGAAGGTCATGCCGGAGAAGAACGCGAGGTTGACCGCTCCGGTGACGAACATGTGGTGGGCCCACACGGCGACCGACAGGATCGCGATGCCGAGGGTCGCGCCGACCAGGCCGATGTAGCCGAAGATCGGCTTGCGGCTGAAGACCGGCAGGATCTCGGAGATGATGCCGAAGAACGGCAGCGCGATGATGTAGACCTCGGGGTGCCCGAAGAACCAGAACAGGTGCTGCCACAGGATCGCGCCACCGTGCGAGGTGTCGAACACGTGGGCGCCGAGCTGGCGGTCCGCCTCGAGCGAGAGCAGCGCGCCGGCCAGGATCGGGAACGCGATCAGCACGAGGATCGCGGTGATCAGCACGGTCCAGACGAAGATCGGCATCCGGAACATGGTCATGCCGGGCGCACGCATGCAGATGATCGTGGTGATGAAGTTGACCGCGCCGAGGATGGTGCCGAGACCACCCATCCACAAGCCCATGATCCACAGGTCGCCACCCACGCCGGGGCTGTTGACCGAGTCGGACAGCGGCGTGTAGGCGAACCAGCCGAACGAGGCCGCACCCTGCGGGGTGAGGAAGCCGGCGCCGGCGATGAGCCCACCGAACAGGTACAGCCAGTAGCTGAACATGTTCAGGCGCGGGAACGCGACGTCGGGCGCACCGATCTGCAGCGGCATGATCGCGTTGCCGAAGCCGAAGAACAGCGGCGTCGCGAACAGCAGCAGCATGATCGTGCCGTGCATGGTGAAGAGCTGGTTGTACAGCTCCTCGTTGACGATCTGGCTGCCCGGGTAGGCCAGCTCGGACCGGATGAGCAGCGCCATGATGCCGCCGGCGATGAACCAGGCCATGGCGGTGCCGAAGTAGAGGTTGCCGATCAGCTTGTGATCGGTCGTCGTCATGATCCGCACGAGCTGCTTGCCGAGCGGCTTGCGCTCGGTCAGGTCAGCGTTGCGGGCGAGCGTGGCCGTCACTCGTGGCCCTCCTCGTCGTGGTTGATGAGGTTCTCGGAGTAGACGCCACCCTTGACCGGCTCGTCGGAGACGTGGTCGGGGTCGGCGGCGAGCTTCTCGAGGTACGCCTCGTACTCGGCCTCGGTCACGACCTTGACCGTGAACAGCATCCGCGAGTGGTAGGCGCCACAGAGCTCGTAGCACTTGCCGTCGAAGACGCCGGTCTCGGTCGGGGTGACCTGGTACGCGTTGTCGTTGCCCGGGACCACGTCCATGCGCATCGCGAAGGCCGGGATGCCGAAGTTGTGGATCACGTCGGGGCTGTAGAGGTCGAACTCGATCGTCTTGTCGACCGGGATCACCAGCTGCGGGATGTCCTCACCGGTGCCGGAGACGAAGACGTTCTTGCCGCCGGCGGCCTCGGTGTCGGGGTAGTTGAACGTCCACGACCACTTCTGGCCGACGACCTCCACCACGACGTCGGGGTCGTCCACCATCTCCAACGCGACGTTCTGGACCCGCACCGTGTGCGAGAAGAACGCGATCACCATGATGACCGGGAAGATCGTGTAGAAGATCTCGATCGGCAGGTTGTAGCGCGTCTGGACCGGCACCTCGTCGTCGCTGCGACGACGGAACCAGATCGGGACACCGATGATCAGCGCCCACGTGATCACACCGGTGACCAGGGCCGCGATCCACGCGCCCTGCCACAGCTGCAGGATGTGCTCACCCTGCACGGTGACGATCTCGGGCATGCCGACCCGCTCCCACTGGGAGTCGGTGGAGCAACCAGACAACGCGGTCGCGAGTACGACGAATCCGGCGATCGGGATCGCACGACGGAATCGTCGCTGCGCCCGTGAACGCTCGGGGTGCCACCAGCCCACGAACGAGCCTTCCTCTCGAGGGTCAGAACAATTGCGAACACTAGCGGAGTGCGACCCCGATCGCCGCGCCGGGTGGGTGGTTTCGGACCATCGCGGCCTCGTCCCGCGCTTGCCCGGGCGTGGTTCTATGGTCGGGTTGTGAGCAGCACACCCGAGGTCTACCTCGACAGCGCGTCCTCGACCCGGCTGCACCCCGCCGCGCGCGACACCCTGCTCGCCGCCCTCGATCGCGGGTACGCCGACCCGCGCCGCCTCCATGGGGCCGGACGCGACGCACGGCTGCTCCTCGACAACGCCCGGGCGGTCGTCGCCGAGTGCCTCGGCGTGCGCCCGGACGAGGTCGGCTTCACCGCCTCCGGGACCGACGCCGTCCACCGCGGCCTGCTGGGCCTGACGGCGGCCACGGGTCGGGACGGGATCGTCCACAGTGCGGTCGAGCACTCCGCCGTGCTGCATGCCGCCCAGTGGCGCGACTCCCCCGTCCACGCGTCGGTCCCGGTCGACGCGTACGGCGTCGTGGACCTGGCCGCCCTCGCCGCCGCCGCGGGGGCCCACGGGGTCGGCGCCGTGGCGCTGCAGGCCGCCAACCAGGAGGTCGGGACACTGCAGCCCGTCGACGAGGTCGACCTGCCGGGCGTCGTACCCCTGCTGGTGGACGCGGCGGCCGCCCTCGGGCACGTCGACCTGCCCACCCGGTGGGACGCACTGACGGCGTCCGCGCACAAGTGGGGCGGTCCGGCGGGCGTCGGGGTCCTGGCCGTGCGCAGGGGCACCCGCTGGACGAACCCCTTCCCCGGCGACGACGGGCTCGACGACATGGGCGGCTTCCCCGACGTCCCGGCCGCGCTGGCGGCCGCGGCCGCGCTCCAGGCCGTGCTGGCCGAGCGCGCGGAGGTGGCTGCGCGGCAGTTCGCCCAGGTCGAGCGGATCCGGTCCGCGGCGGCTGCCCTGCCGGACGTGGAGGTCGTCGGCCACCCGACGGCCCGGCTCCCCCACCTGGTGACCTTCTCGGTGCTCTACGCCGGCGGCGACGAGATCGTGGGCGAGCTGGCCCGTCGCGGCTACGGCGTCGCCAGCGGGTCGGCGTGCACGGCGTCCACGCTGGAGCCCAGCCACGTCCTCGCCGCGATGGGCGCGCTCACCCACGGCAACGTGCGGGTCTCGCTGGCACGCGACACGACCGACGAGCAGGTCGACGGCTTCTGCTCCGCGCTGGCGGACGCGGTGGCCACGATCCGCGAGAGGGCCGGACTGTGAGCGCCGACGTCGAGATCGACTGCCGCGACCTGCCCTGCCCGCGGCCGATCATCGAGCTGGCGAAGGCCCTGCCGGACGTGCCGGTGGGCGGCCTGCTCGCGGTCGTCGCCCGCGACCCGGCCGCCCGCCACGACGTGCCGGCGTGGTGTCGCCTGCGCGGGCAGGAGTACGTCGGCGAGGAGCTCACCGACGACGGTGCGCCGCGCTACGTGGTCAGGCGCCTGGGCTGAGCGAGCCGCTCAGACCAGGTTCTTCTGGACCTCGGCGGCGGCCTCGTCGCCGTACGACACCCGCACGCGCTCGACGAACTGCTCGACCGTGAAGTCGTACTCCTGGGTGCCCACCGTCTCGACGACGTACGCCGCCAGGACGCAGCCGACCTGCGCGGCCCGCTCGAGCGAGGTGCCCCAGGAGAGCGCGGCGAGGAAGCCGGCCCGGAAGGCGTCGCCGACGCCGGTCGGCTCGACGGCCTCGACGCCCTGCGCGGCCGGGATCTCGAACGAGGTGCCGTCCTGGGAGGTGACCCGGACGCCGTCCTTGCCGAGGGTGGTGACCTGGATCCCGACCTTGGCGAGGACCTCCTCGGCGCTCCAGCCGGTCTTCTTCTCGATGACGTGCGACTCGTACTCGTTGGAGAACAGGATCGCGGCGCCGTCGATGAGGTCGCGGATCAGGTCGCCCTCGGCGAAGGCGAGCTGCTGGGAGCAGTCGGCGATGAACGGGTAGCCGCGCTGGCGGCACTCCTCGGTGTGCCGCTTCATCGCGGCCGGGTCGTCCGCGCCGATCAGGACGTAGGTCGGCGCACCGACGCGCTCCACGATCGGGGCGAGCTCGATCAGGCTCGCCTCGCTCATCGCGCCGGGGTAGAAGGACGCGAACTGCGCCATCGTGGTGTCGGTGGTGCAGACGAAGCGGGCGGTGTGCTTGCTCTCGGAGATGTGGACCGAGTCGCAGTCGACGCCGTGGCGCTCGAGCCAGGAGCGGTAGTCGGTGAAGTCCTCGCCCGCGGCACCCACGAGCACCGGCCGGAGGCCGAGCCGGGCCAGGCCGAAGCACATGTTCGGGGCCACGCCTCCCCTGCGGATCTCGAGGTCGTTCACCAGGAAGGAGACCGAGAGCTTGTCGAGCTGGTCGACGACGAGGGAGTCGGCGAACTTGCCACCGAAGGTCATCAGGTGGTCGGTCGCGATCGAGCCGGCGATGAGGAGGGAGCCCGTGGGTGCAGTCACGACACGGAACATTAACCGAGCCGTTGCAGTCGTACTGGCCGGTACCACTGGGTCTACCCCTCGGTAACGCCTAGCGTCGAGACATGACGCCCTACGAGGAGATCGCCGCACCCCGCGACCTGCACGCCGACTGCGAGGCGGTCAGCCGTCGCCTCGAGCACGCCGCGGTGAAGGCCACCCGCCCCGCCCCCAGCCTCCACTTCGACGAGCAGCCCCGCGAGACCGGCAAGCGGGAGATCCAGATCTCCGAGGCCGCGCAGCGCCTGGCCAACGCGCTGCACCTGCACCTCGACTAGTACGCCAACAAGTACGCCAACGCGAAAGCCCCCGCCCCCGGACGAACCGGGGCGGGGGCTTTCGCGTTGGCGTGGCTCAGTGGAACGAGTCGCCGCAGGCGCACGAACCCGTGGCGTTCGGGTTGTCGATCGTGAAGCCCTGCTTCTCGATGGTGTCGACGAAGTCGATCACGGCCCCGTTGAGGTAGGGGACGCTCATCCGGTCGACGACGACGCCCACGCCGTCGAAGTCGGTGACGACGTCACCGTCGAGGGTGCGCTCGTCGAAGAAGAGCTGGTAGCGCAGACCCGAGCAGCCGCCGGGCTGCACCGAGATCCGCAGCGAGAGGTCGTCGCGACCCTCCTGCTCGAGCAGGCTCTTGACCTTGGTGGCCGCCACCGGGCTCAGGTTGATCTGGTCCTCACGGCGCTCGAAGTCGACCGGCGCCGCGACCGTCGTGGTCGCGCCGGGGGCCTCGTGGCTGTGGCCGCCTCCGCAGCAGCTGTCACTCATGCTCACTCCAGGGTGTGTCAGTTCTGGGGTCGATTGGGTGTTCGACTACCCAATGGTCGCACAGACGTGGTTATTCCCCCCAGACGAGAACGGGCTTGACCACGCTGCCGGACCTCGAGTCGGCGACGGCGTCGGCGATCTTCTCGAAGGGGTACGTCGTGACGAGGTGGTCGACGTCGAACCTGCCGGCCTCGCGCAGCCCGATCAGCTGCGGGATCGTCACCAGCGGGTCCGCCTCCCCCTCGATGGACGAGCGGACCACCTTGCCCGACTGCAGCAGGTCGATCGCGTCGATGGTGTACTCCGGCGCCCCGAGGCCCAGGGCGACGAGCAGGCCGCGCGAGCGCAGGGCCCGCTGCGCCTGCAGGACGACCGAGGCGATGGCCGTCGTGTCGATCGCGTACGCCGCACCTCCGCCGGTCAGCGCCTTGACCCGCTCCTCCACCGGGGCGGCGTCCGCCTCGGTCGGGTCGAGGGCCGTGGCGCCGTACTCCTCGGCGACGGCACGCCGGGAGGCGACCGGGTCGACGACGACGACCGTCTCCACGCCCAGCCCCCGGGCCACCGCGACGGCGGCGAGCCCGACCGCCCCGGCGCCGAAGACCACGATCGGCTCGTCCGGCTTCGGGTCGAGCACGTTGAGGACGGTGCCGGCGCCGGTCTGGAAGCCGCAGGCGAACGGGGCCAGCCGGGTCAGGTCGAGCCGCTTGTCGACGACGACGCAGTTGTCGGCGTACGCGATCGCGTGGCGGGCGAAGCTGGACTGGCCGAAGAAGTTGCCGAAGACGGTCTGGCCGTCGCCGTCGGCCGACGCGCGCCTCATGGTCGTGGAGCCGTCGGCCCGCATGCCCATGTAGTTGAGCAGCAGCGACTGCTCGCAGTAGCCGACGTCGCCGGCGGTGCACGGGCCGCACGCCCGGCAGGACCGGAAGCTCATCACGACGTGGTCCCCGACCTCGATGCCGCTCACCGCGGCGCCGACCTTCTCGACGACACCGGTGCCCTCGTGGCCGACGACCGTCGGCAGCATCTCCTGGGGAAGCATGGTCGGCACGGTGAGGTCGGTGTGGCACAGGCCGGTCGCGACGACCCGCACCAGGACCTCGTCGTCACGGGGCTCCTCGAGCTCGACCTCGGCGAGCACGAAGTCGCCGCCGGGCTCCTCGACGAGATAGGCAGTGGTCCTCACGAGTCACGCTCCAGCCAGAAGTAGTAGAGGTCCTTCACGCCGAAGGCCGCCTCGAGCTTGCCGTTCATGATCCCCATCAGGGTGTCGTCGTCGACCTTCTTGAAGTGGTCGAGGACGGGCAGCCGGTCGTAGACCATGGTCGCGGTGACCTCGCCCCGGAAGCCGACCGGCCACAGCGAGGCCTCACCACCACCGCCGGCCTCCTTGTTGGAGTACAGCCGGCCGTCGTCGGCGCGGCACACGAGCGGCACGGCCGCCAGCGGGCTGTCGAACCGCTTCCCGTGCCAGCGCACCTTCTCGAGGACGGCGCTCGCGACGTGGCCGGTGGCGAAGTCGCCACCCCGCCACGGCCCGAGGATCTCCTCGACCTCCGCGGTCGCCAGGTCGGCCCAGAGGGCGTCGAGCTCGGCGGGATCGGCGGGGTCGGCCTGCCGCAGCGCGTCGAAGCGCTGCCTGATGTCGCTCACGCCGCCAATCTAGAACATGTTCCAGTCTCGGGACACGGGTCCGGGCAGAAGTGAGGCGGAAGTGAGCTCAGCCGGACCAGGTCCGGGCGACCCGCGCCGCGAGCTCGGTCAGCGCCCCCTCGGGGTCACGGAAGGCCCGCTCCTCCCCCACCGCATCGACCAGCGAGTACGCCGCATCCATGCCCAGGGCTCGCATCTCCCGCGACCCGACGAGGACCTGTCCGGCGAGCGCGACACAGGGCCGCAGCGCCTCCGCGGCGACCGCGGCGACCCCGGCCGGCACCTTGCCGGCCCGGCTGCTGAAGTCGAACGCCCCCTCGCCGGTGATCACCAGGTCCGCCTCGCGGGCCCGCGCGGCGAGACCGACGGCGTCCGCAACGAGCCCGATCCCGGAGACCCGGTGCCCGCCGAGGAGCAGCAGCGCGAAGCCGACGCCACCGGCAGCCCCCGCGCCCGGCTCGAGGGCGAGGCGCCGGTCGGTCGCCGCGGCCCACTGCTCGAGGAAGCCGTCCATCAGGACCTGCATCTCCTCGTCGAGGCCCTTCTGCGCGCCGAAGGTCTTGCTGGCACCGAACAGGCCGGTGAGCGGGTTGTCGACGTCGGTCGCGGCGATGATCTCGATCCCGTCGACCATGCCGCGCGCGATGCTCAGGTCGGCCGTGGTGACGCCGTCGAGGAAGATGCCGCCGACGTCGAGGGACACGTCGGCGTCGGCGCCGAGCGCCGCGAGCAGGCCGGCTCCCCCGTCGTTGGTGCCGGAGCCGCCGAGGCCGACGACCACCCGGGTCGCGCCGGCGTTGACGGCCTCCAGCAGCAGCCGGCCCACGCCGACCGTCGTACCGAACTCGCCCAGCTTGCCGCCGGTCAGGTGGACGCCGCAGGCCTGGGCGCTCTCGACGTACGCCGTGTCGCCGACCATGAGGATGGTCGCGGGCACCTCGTGGCCCTGCGGCGCCTCGGCGACCACGGCCAGCAGCTCGCCGCCCAGGCTCGCGTGGAGGACGTCGACGAAGCCCGGTCCACCGTCGGACATCGGCGCGAGCACGACCTCGTCGTCCGGCGCCTGACGGCGCCAGCCCGCGGCGATCGCCTCCGCGGCCTCGACCGCGGTGAGGGTGCCCGCGAACTTGTCGGGGGCCACGAGCACGCGCATGGCGCCATCATGTCGGAGAACCCGGCCCGGGTGCCGGGACCGCCACGCGGGCGCCGGCTCCGGGCCGGCCGAGCCCCGGCTCAGCCGAGCCCCGGCTCAGCCGAGCTGCGGGTCGCTGGTGCTCGGACGTCCCGACTCGAGGTGGCCGGCGAGGGTGCGCACGAAGGACGTCCCGGGGATGGTGACCGTGACGTCGTACCAGCCGCCCGAGTCGCGGGTGTCGATCTCGGCGCGGCCGCCGCGGAGCCTGAGCTCGCCGGCGTAGGCGTCCGTGGCGACCACGTCGGCATCGCCCTCGACGACCAGGCGCACCTTGCCCGGACCGACGCCCGCCCCGCGCGCCAGCGGCTCGAGGGCGACCAGCACGCGCTCGGCGGCGGTGTCACCGGCGTAGCGGCGGAAGAAGCCGTTGGGGCCGTGCAGGTGGACGTCGTAGCCGCCCGTGACCGGCAGGTCGACGTCGAGCCGCTTGCCCGCCTCCACCGTGTAGCTGTGCGGCACACCGGTGGGCTGGAGCAGCCGGGCCTGCAGGTGGACGCCGAGCGCCCCGTCGTTGACGACCTGCAGCCGCAGCGGCGCGGACCCCTTCTCGACGACGTCGAGCGAGTAGCCGATCGGCCGGGCGGGCCGGGTCCCCGGCTCCTGCGTCGGCATCGTGCCGGTCGCCGGGGTGGCCGGGAAGTAGGTCGCGTGACGCCTGCGGTCCGTCGGTGCCATCGCGGCCGTCGACGGCAGCGACGGCACGGCCGTCTGCCGGCGGGAGAAGTCGAAGGCGGACGTCAGGTCGCCGGCCACGGTACGACGCCAGGGCGTGATCTGCGGCTCGCGGACGCCGAAGCGCTCCTCGAGGAAGCGCAGCACGGACGTGTGGTCGAAGGTCTCCGAGCACACCCAGCCCCCGGTGCTCCACGGGGAGACGACGAACATCGGGACGCGGGGACCCATGCCGTAGGGGCCGGGGTTCGCCCGCGGGTCGCCGCCGGCGTAGTGCTCGTTCTCCGTCGAGACCGTCGACGCGCCGGGGACGGACGGTCCGCTCGCCAGCGGCGGGACCAGGTGGTCGAAGAAGCCGTCGTTCTCGTCGTACGTGATGAACAGGGCGGTCCTCGCCCACACCTCGGGGTTGGAGGTGAGGGTGTCGAGGACCCTCGAGATGTACCAGGCGCCGAAGTTGGTCGGCCAGTTCGAGTGCTCCGAGAACGCCTCGGGCGCCGAGATCCACGACACCTGCGGCAGCCGGTCGGCGGCGACGTCGGCGGCGAGGCGGGCGAAGTAGTCCTCGCCGTCACGGTTGCGGGTGCCGACCCGGGCCTTCTCGTGGAGGGCGTCGCCGGGCCGGGCGTTGCGGAAGCTGTTGAAGTACAGCAGCGAGGTGTCGCCGTAGTTGCCGATGAACGGGTCCGAGGTCCAGCCCCAGGAGCCGGCGGCGTCGAGGCCGGTGCCCTCGTCCTGGTAGACCTTCCACGACACCCCCGCCTCCTCGAGGCGCTCGGGGTAGGTCGTCCAGTCGTAGCCGACCTCGTCGTTGTAGAGGACCGGGCCGCCACCCCTGCCGTCGTTGCCGGTCCAGCCGGTCCACAGGTAGTAGCGGTTCGGGTCGGTGTTGCCGATGAACGAGCAGTGGTAGGCGTCGCAGACCGTGAACGCGTCGGCCAGGGCGTAGTGGAAGAGCGCGTCCTGGCGCTCGAGGTAGGCCATCGTCGCCGCGCCCTTGGCCGGCACCCACTGGTCGTAGTGCCCGGAGTTGACCGCCCGCTGGCCGTCGGGCCACGAGTGCGGCAGACCCTGCAGGTAGGCGCCGCCGAGGTCGTCGACGTCCGGGTGGAAGGGCAGCAGGTCGCCCGCGCCGCCGCCCTTCGGCTGGTGCCACACGGACTTGCCGGACGGCAGCTGGACGGGGTGCGGGTCGCCGAACCCGCGCACCCCGCGCAGGGCACCGAGGTAGTGGTCGAACGAGCGGTTCTCCTGCATGAGCACGACGACGTGCTCGATGTCGCGGATCGTGCCGGTACGACGCGCGGGCGCCACGGCCGCGGCCCGCTCGACGCTGCCCAGCAGGCTCGCAGTGAGGCCGGCGAGCGAGGACGCTCCGGTGATCTGGAGGAAGCGACGGCGGTCGAACTCTGCCATGACGGCACCTTTCCGAGGAGGGTCCGCTCCCGGGACCGGGGCGTCGGCCCACGCTGGCAGCGCCGACGGAACCCCGGAGGAGGACGAGGCGTCCGGCGCATGAATCACTAGGGTCGGGAACGTGCTGGTCCGACCGATGACGCCCGCCGACGTGCCCGCTGCCGAGGAGATCAGCGCCGACGCCTTCCACGCACTCGACGTGCGGCTGCGCGCGGCCGCCGAGCCCGAGCCGGTTCGCCGCCCGCCGAGTCGCTCGGAGGCCTGGATCGCCCGCACCGAGCGCCTCGTGGCCACGGACGGTCGCGGCTGCTGGGTCGCCGAGGACGCCGGGACGGTGGTCGGCATCGTCACCAGCATCAGGCGCGAGCGGGTCTGGTGCCTGGTGACCTTCGCCGTGCGACCCGGCCTGCAGGGCGGAGGCATCGGGGCGCGCCTGCTCGATGCCGCCCAGCGGCACGCCGACGGCTGCCCGCGGGCGATGCTGTCCGCGTCGGCCGACCCGCTGGCTGCGCGTCGCTACCACGCGGCCGGCTTCGCGCTGCACCCCCAGCTGCGCCTCACCGGGACCGTCGACCGGCGCGCCCTGCCCGTCGTCACCGGGCTGCGCGAGGGCAGCGGGGACGACCTCGGCTGGATGGACGACCTGGACCGCACGCTGCGCGGCGGACCGCACGGCCCCGACCACACCGCACTCGCCGCGGACGGCACGCTGCTGGTCGCCGACGACCACAGCGGCTACGCGTACGCCAGCGAGAGCCGCCTGGCGGTGCTGGCCGCGCGTGACGAGCAGACCGCGCGCCGGCTCCTGTGGGAGTGCCTGGCCCGCTCCGGGGAGTCGTTCCAGGCCGCCCACGTCACGGCGGCCAACGCCTGGGCGGTCGACGTGGGCCTCGCCGCCCGGCTCGAGCTCGGCACCCGCGGCTACCTCGGTGTGCGCGGCATGGCGCCCCCGGCGCCGTACCTGCACGACGGGGCGCTGCTGTAGCCGCTCGCGCGGCCGACCGCGAACGGACGGCGATCACGGGGACTCCCCCGCCCCAAACTAGGATGGGGCCATGACCACCGTTGACCTCCCGCTGCTGCCGCTCGGCCGTGGCTCCGACCCGCTCTCGGAGCGGGGTGTCGAGTGCCCCGGCGACCTGCCGCCGGCCTCCGACCCGGACCTGGTCGCCCGAGCCTGGGCCGCCAGGGAGAAGCTCGGCGACCGGCTGTTCGTGCTCGGTCACCACTACCAGCGCGACGAGGTCATCCAGTTCGCCGACGTCACCGGCGACTCCTTCAAGCTGGCCCGCGACGCCGCGGCCCGCCCGGACGCGGAGTTCATCGTGTTCTGCGGCGTGCACTTCATGGCCGAGTCCGCGGACATCCTGACCGGGCCCGACCAGAAGGTCGTCCTGCCCGACCTGGCCGCCGGCTGCTCGATGGCCGACATGGCCCGCATCGCGCAGGTCGAGAAGGCGTGGGAGGCGCTCGCGGCCGCCGGGGTCCAGGACGTCGTCGTACCCGTGACGTACATGAACTCCAGCGCCGCGATCAAGGCGTTCTGTGGCCGCAACGGCGGCGTCGTGTGCACGTCGTCCAACGCCGAGGTGGCCCTCGACTGGGCGTTCCAGCAGAAGGGCGAGGACACCAAGGTCCTGTTCCTGCCCGACCAGCACCTCGGCCGCAACACCGCCGTGCTCAAGCTCGGCTACTCCCTCGACGAGTGCGTCGTGTGGAATCCCCACAAGCCCGACGGCGGGGTCAGCCCCGAGGAGCTCGCCAAGGCCCGGATCATCCTGTGGAAGGGCCACTGCTCGGTGCACGGCCGCTTCTCCGCGGACGTCATCGACGAGCTGCGCGCGAAGGTGTCGGACCTCAACGTCCTCGTCCACCCCGAGTGCCAGCACGAGGTCGTGCTGAAGGCAGACCTGGTCGGCTCGACCGAGTTCATCATCAAGACGGTCGAGGAGGCGCCGGCCGGCTCCAGCTGGGCCATCGGCACCGAGCTCAACCTCGTGCAGCGCCTCAAGAACGCCCACCCGGATAAGAACATCATGTTCCTGGACCGCAACGTCTGCTACTGCTCGACGATGAACCGGATCGACCTGCCGCACCTCGTGTGGGCCCTGGAGAACCTCGCCGAGGGCAACCTGGTCAACCAGATCGAGGTCGACCCGCAGACCGAGGCCGAGGCCCTCGTCGCCCTGCAGCGCATGCTCGACCTGCCCGGGAAGACCCACCGTGACTGACACCCTTCCCGCCTGCCCGGAGTGCTCCAGCGAGTACACCTACGAGATGGGCGACCTGATGGTCTGCCCCGAGTGCGCCCACGAGTGGTCGCCCGCCGAGGCCGCGGCTGCGGCTGACGCCGAGGCCGCCGCCGGCGTCGTCCGCGACGCCAACGGCAACCCCCTGGCCGACGGCGACGACGTCATCGTCGTCAAGGACCTGCCAGTGAAGGGCGCGCCGAAGCCGATCAAGTCCGGCACGAAGGTCCGCAGCATCCGCCTCGTCAGCGGCGTGGGCGACCACGACATCGACTGCAAGGTCGACGGCTTCGGGCCGATGCAACTCAAGTCCAGCGTGGTCAGGAAGGCCTGAGCGTGTTCAAGCGCACCAAGTCCCCCGCCGTCGAGGAGACGGCCACCCCCGCCAAGCCGGGCGGCAAGGGCCGGCCCACGCCGACCCGCAAGGAGGCCGAGGCCGCCGCGAAGGCGCGCGCCCGCGCCCCGCGCGACAAGCGGGAGGCCTCGCGCAAGCAGCGCGAGTTCCGCGCCGAGGAGAGCCGCAAGATCCGCCAGGGCATGAAGAGCGGCGACGAGAGGTACTTCCTCCCGCGCGACAAGGGCCGGGTCCGCCGGTTCATCCGCGACTACGTCGACCGCCGCTTCTCGATCGTCGAGATGGTCATCCCGCTGATGATCGTCGGCCTGCTGCTCGGCTACACCGGCAACTCCGCGCTGATGCAGGCCAGCAGCCTGGTCCTGCTCGCCACCGTGCTCTTCGTGGTGACCGACATGTTCGTGCTGCGCTTCCGGATCCGCCGTGAGCTCCGGACGCGGTTCCCCGACGAGTCGCTCAAGGGCACCACCTACTACGCCCTGACCCGGTCGATGCAGATGAAGTTCATGCGGCTGCCCAAGGCCCGGGTCAAGATCGGGCAGGCCCTGCCCGAGGACTACGACCGGAACTAGCCAGAACCAGCCAGAACTAGAACGCGTTCTGGGTAGGTTGGGCGGCGTGAAGCTGATCGCCGCCCTCCACGATCCCGCCGCCGCTCCCCGCCTGCTGGACGCCCCGTTCCGGGACGCGCTCGCTGCCGCGGGCGCGACGCGGCTCCAGGTCAACGTCGACGACGAGGCGGTCGCCCCGGCGATGCGGTTCGGGCCGGGGACGCCGATCACCGCGGTCGTCGCCGTGTGGACCTCCGCGTCCGTGGGGGACGCGCTGGGCGTCGTACACGACCTGGACGGGACGGCCGACGCCTGGCTGGTGGAGGAGCGCGAGCCGCTCGTGCCGCCCGCGGTCGCCGACGGCGAGCGCGCCGACGCCCTGGCCAACTACGCGTTCCTGCGCCGGCCCGAGGCGATGGACCACGCGGCGTGGCGCAGCGACTGGCTCGACCGGCACACCCGGGTGGCCATCGACACCCAGGGCACCTTCGGCTACGTCCAGAACCCGGTGCTCGAGGTCCTGACGCCGGGCGGGCACGACGTCGCGGGGATCGTCGAGGAGCTCTTCCCGATGGCCGCCCTGGGCGACCAGCACGCGTTCTACGGCAGCGGCGGCGACGATGCCGAGCTGCAGCGACGGTTCACCGAGCTGATGGACAGCTGCGCGCGCTTCGGTGCCGCCGACGGGCTCGACCTGGTCCCGACCAGCCGCTACTGCTTCCTGCTCGGGACCTGATCAGCCCAGCACCTCGGAGCGCCGCGGCGACCGGGTGAGGGACGGGTCCGTCGTCACCACGCCGTCGAGGACCCGGTCGATCGCGGTCAACGTCTGGATGTCGAGCGTCACCCCGGCGGCCTTGACGTTCTCGGTGACCTGCTCGGGCCGGCTCGCGCCGATGATGGCCGCCGACACGTTGTCGTTCTGCAGCACCCAGGCGACGGCGAGCTGGGCCAGCGTGAGCCCGGCGGCGTCCGCGATCGGGCGCAGCTGCTGGACCCGCTCGAGCACGTCGTCCCTGAGCCACCGGCCGACGTTGTCGGCGCCGCCGTTGAGGTCGGTCGCACGGGAGCCGGCCGGCGGCGGCTGCCCGGGGAGGTACTTGCCCGTCAGCACGCCCTGGGCGATCGGGGACCAGACGATCTGGCCGATGCCGAGCTCACGGGACGCCGGGACCACCTCGGCCTCGATCGTCCGCCAGAGCATGGAGTACTGCGGCTGGTTGGACACGAGCGGCACCCGCAGCTCGCGGGCGAGCTCGGCGGCGGCCCGGATCTCCTCGGCCCGCCACTCCGAGACCCCGATGTACAGGGCCTTGCCGGCGCGCACGACGTCGGCGAAGGCGAGCATCGTCTCCTCGAGCGGCGTCTCGTGGTCGTAGCGGTGCGCCTGGTAGAGGTCGACGTAGTCGGTGCCGAGCCGGCGCAGCGAGCCGTTGATGGACTCGAGGATGTGCTTGCGCGAGAGCCCGTGGTCGTTGTGCCCGCCCGGACCGGTGGGCCAGAAGACCTTGGTGAAGATCTCCAGCCCCTCCCGCCGCTCGCCCGCCAGTGCCTTGCCGAGGACCGTCTCCGCGGCGGTGTTGGCGTAGACGTCGGCTGTGTCGAAGGTGGTGATCCCCTCGTCGAGGGCCTGCCGGACGCACGCCAGGGCGGCGTCCTCCTCGACCTGCGACCCGTGGGTGAGCCAGTTGCCGTAGGCGATGGCCGAGATCCTCAGGCCGCTCGCGCCGAGGTTGCGAATCTCCATGCTCCCGACCCTAGGCGGTGGGTCCACACCTGCGCACTGACAGACTGGCCGCGTGGTTGCTGCTGATGTCTCCGTCCGGGTCGGGTGGCCGGCCGACGCCCCCGGGATCGCCGGCGTCCAGCTCCGCTCCTGGCAGCAGCGGTACGACGGCAGGCTGGCCGCGCGGCTCGCGGCGCAGGGCATCGGGGTGGACGACCTGGCCGAGGCCTGGCGCGGCACGCTCGCGCGACCGCCGCAGGCCCGGCAGCGGGCGCTGGTCGCGCTCGTCCACGACCGCGTCGTCGGCTTCGCCCTCACCGGCCCGAACGCCGACCCCGACGCGGACCCGTCCGCGGACGGCGAGATCGGCGAGTTCACCGTCGACCCGGACGGGACCCGAGCCGGTCACGGCTCCCGGCTGCTGCAGGCCTGCGTCGACACGCTGGTCGCCGACCGGTTCACGCGCGCGGTGTGCTGGGTCGACGCGGCCGACGACGTCGTACGCGCCTTCCTGACGAGCGCCGGGTGGGAGCCCGACGGGGCGAGCCGGGAGCTGGCCGACGAGGACGGGACCGCGGTCAAGCAGGTCCGCCTGCACACCGCGCTGGCCTGACGACCGGCGCCTCTGACCCGCGAAGTGTGAGACCTTCTCCGCCGAAGTGGGCCACTTTCTCCATCGAGGCGTGACAGCTTCTCCGTCCTGTGACGACAGTTCCGCCACCTCGCCGGAGTAGGTCACACACCTCGAGGGAGAAACATGCACACCTCGGCGGAGAAACCCTCACACTTCGGCGGAGAGACCGTCACACTTCGCGGGCGGGACGGGTCAGCCCAGGTCGAGGAAGTGCTCCAGGCCGACGGTGAGGCCGGGGAACGCGCCGATCTTGCGTACGCCGGTCAGCACCCCGGGGGTGAAGGACACCCGGTCGAGCGAGTCGTGGCGGATGGTGAGGGTCTCCCCCAGCCCACCCAGGATGACCTCCTGGTGGGCCACGAGGCCGCGGACCCGCACGCTGTGGACGCGGACGCCGTCGACGTCGGCACCACGGGCGCCCTCGAGGCCGGTGCTGGTGGCGTCCGGGATGGGCGCGCTGCCGGCCTCGCGGCGGGCCGCGGCGATCAGCTCGGCCGTGCGGCCGGCGGTGCCGCTGGGCGCGTCCGCCTTCGTCGGGTGGTGCAGCTCGACGACCTCGACCGACTCGAAGAAGGGGGCGGCGATCGCGGAGAAGCGCATCATCAGGATCGCGCCGATGGAGAAGTTCGGGGCGATCAGGACGCCCGTGCCCGGGCTGTCGGCGAGCCAGCTACGCAGGGTCTCGAGCCGGTCCTCGTCGAAGCCGGTCGTGCCGACGACGGCGTGGATGCCGTTCTCGATGCAGAAGCGGAGGTTGTCCATGACCACGTCGGGGTGGGTGAAGTCCACGACCACCTGCGTGCCGCTGTCGACCAGCGCAGCCACGGCGTCGCCCTGGTCGACGCCCGCGCTGAAGTCCATGTCGTCGGCATTCTCGACGGCCCGGACGACCTCGGCGCCGACCTTCCCGCGTGCTCCGAGCACTCCGACACGGAGCCTCCCGGTGCTTTCAGGTCCAGCGTTCTCCGCGACACGAGTGCTCACGGGACCAAGGTAGTGCGTCACCCGGCGCGCCGTTCTGGCAGGCTGGCCCCCATGGTGAACAAGATCCCGGCCCGGATCCGGTGGGCGGTGGACTTCATGGACGTCCAGCCCAACGACCACGTGCTGGAGATCGGCTGCGGAAGTGGCGCGGCCGCCGACCTCATCTGCCGGCGCCTCGAGGGCAAGGGCAAGATGTTCGCCATCGACCGGTCGGAGGCGGGCGTCGACCGCACGAAGCAGCGCTGTGCGGCGCACATCGAGGCCGGCCGGCTGACCGTGCGCCAGATCGACCTGGCCACCCTGCGGGTGCCGGTCAAGCGGCTCACCAAGGTGTTCGCGTTCGACGTCAACCTGTTCTGGGTCCGCGACGCAACCGAGGAGATCGCCCTCCTCCACGAGCGCCTGATGCCCGGCGGCTCGGTCAACCTGTTCTTCGACACCAGCCGGCCCGAGCAGGTGCCCGACATCCTTGCGAAGACCTCCGCGCAGTTGCGCGACGGCGGCTTCCGGGTCTACATCGTCGACTCCAAGATGCCTCCCGTCATCGGCATCATCGGCCGCCGCTGACCCTTCCGCGGCCGCTCACCCGCGGTCCACCGATTCGACACGACAGGGTGAGCTCTTGTTAACGTGCTGGGGCAGCATGCCCGTCTCGGGGCTGGCCTGACTTCACCTCTCGGTCCTCTCTCACCGCCTCGGCGCGCGTGCTCGTCCTGACCGGCGACACCCTGGAGAGACGTGACCCAGACCCCGAGCAAGATCCCGCAGACCACTGCCTCCGAGCTGGCCGGCGCGCTCAGCACCCCGGCCGCGGACGTCGTACCGCACCCGGCACTGGACCACGCCGTCGACACCGAGGAGCCCTCGCGACGCGGGCTCGACCCCGTCGTGTTCGGCTGCGCGGCAGCCGTGGGCATCGCGTTCGTCGTGTGGGGGCTCGTCAGCACCTCGTCGCTCGCGACGGCCTCCGGGCGCGCGCTGGACTGGGTGATGACCAACACCGGGTGGCTGTTCGTGCTGACGTCCAGCGGGTTCGTGGTGTTCGTGGTCTGGCTGGCGATGAGCAAGTACGGCGCCATCCCGCTCGGCCGCGACGACGAGGAGCCGGAGTTCCGCACCTCGTCGTGGATCGCGATGATGTTCAGCGCGGGCATGGGCATCGGCCTGATGTTCTACGGCGTCAGCGAGCCGCTGTCGCACTTCGTCACTCCCCCGCCCGGCACGGGCGGTGAGGACACCGCTGCGCAGACCGCCATGGCGACGACCATGTTCCACTGGACCCTGCACCCGTGGGCGATCTACGCCGTCGTCGGCCTCGCCATCGCGTACGGCGTCTACCGCAAGGGGCGCGTCCAGCTGATCTCGGCCGCCTTCGCCCCGCTGCTCGGCGAGCGCGCGTCCGGCGGCGCCGGCAAGGTCATCGACATGTTCGCGATCTTCGCGACGCTGTTCGGCTCCGCGACTTCGCTCGGCCTGGGCGCGCTGCAGATCAGCAGCGGGCTCGAGATCGTCGGCGACGTCGGCCCGCTGGGCAACGGCGCGCTCGTCGTCATCATCACCGTGCTCACCGTCGCCTTCGTCCTCTCCGCCGTCTCCGGCGTCGCGAAGGGCATCCAGTGGCTCTCGAACATCAACATGGTGCTCGCGGCCTTCCTGTTCGTGGTCGGCCCGACCGTGTTCATCCTCAACCTGGTGCCGACCTCGCTCGGCAGCTACGCGCAGGACCTCGCGATGATGGCCGCCCGCACCGGCGCCGAGGGGCCCGCGACCGAGGAGTGGCTCGGCAGCTGGACCGTCTTCTACTGGGCGTGGTGGCTGTCCTGGACGCCGTTCGTGGGCATGTTCATCGCCCGCATCTCGCGCGGGCGGACGATCCGCCAGTTCGTCACCGGCGTACTGCTCGTGCCCAGCGTCGTCAGCGTCCTCTGGTTCTGCATCCTCGGTGGCACCGCCATCGACCTCCAGCGCGACGGCACCGACATCGCGAACGCCGGCGGCCTCGAGGCGCAGCTCTTCGGCACGCTCGACGCCCTGCCCCTGGCCACGGTCGCCACCGTGGTGGTCATGCTGCTCGTCGCCATCTTCTTCGTGTCCGGCGCCGACGCCGCCTCGATCGTGATGGGCAGCCTGTCGGAGCGCGGCACCACCGAGCCGCGACGGTCCGTCGTGGTCTTCTGGGGCGTGGCGACCGGCGCCGTGGCGGCGGTCATGCTGCTGGCCGGCGGCGAGGACGCCCTGACCGGCCTGCAGACCATCACGATCGTGGCCGCCCTGCCGTTCGTCGTGATCATGATCGGACTCGCCGCCGCGCTCGTCCGCGACCTGCGCCAGGACCCGCTCGTGGTCCGGCGCAGGTACGGCGAGGAGGCGGTCGAGCAGGCCGTCATCGCCGGCGTCACCGAGCACGGCGACGACTTCGTGCTGTCGATCGAGCCAACCGAGCCCGAGTCCGAGAGCTGAGGTCGCGGTTCAACTACCGAATTTGTCGCCCGATCGGCCTGATCACGACAAATTCGGTAGTTGAACCGTCCAGTCAGGCCGGGCCGACCACGGCGAGCAGCTCGGGTCGCCCGAAGACGTCGGCCGCGACGGCGCGGACGTCGTCGAGGGTGACCGCCTCGATCCGCTCGATCACCTCGTCGATGCCGAGCACCTCGCCGTGGACCAGCTCGTTCTTGCCGAGCCGCATCATCCGCGAGCCGGAGTCCTCGAGACCGAGGATCATGCCGCCGACGAGCTGGCCCTTGCCCCGGGCGAGCTCGTCGGCCGTGATGCCCTCGGCCGCGATGGTGTCGAGCTGCTCGCGTACGACGGCCAGCACCTCGTCGGTGCGGTCGGGCAGGCACCCCACGGCGACCCCGACGATGCCGGAGTCGGCGTACTGGCTGGCGAAGGAGTAGATCGAGTAGGCCAGGCCGCGGTGCTCGCGGACCTCCTGGAAGAGCCGGCTCGACGTGCCGCCGCCGAGGGCGGTGTTGAGGACGCCGAGCGCGTAGCGACGGTCGTCGTCACGGGTGACGCCCTCGCGGCCGATGACCAGGTTGACCTGCTCGAACGGGCGGCTGACCTCCGCCTCGCCGGCGCCGGCCCGCGGGCGGCGCTTCGTGGCCGCGACCCGGGACGCGGCCGGTGCGGCGTCGCCGTCGAGCCACCCGTGGCGCGAGAACGCCTTGCGGACGGCCTTCACGGCGGCGCCGTGGTCGACGGCGCCCGCGATCGAGATCACCGTGTTGGCCGGCACGTAGTGCTTCTTGTAGAAGCGTCGGATCTGTGCCGGCGTCATCGCCTCGATCGACGCGTCCGTGCCCGCGATCGGGCGTCCGAGCGGGGTGCCGGCGCCCCACGCCAGCTCCGCGAGGAGGTTCTGGACCACGTCGTCGGGGTCGTCGTCGTGCATCGCGATCTCGTCGAGGATGACGGTCCGCTCCGCCTCGACGTCGTGGTCGGTGAACGTGGAGCCGGTGACCATGTCGCCGAGCACGTCGACGGCGAGCGGGAGGTCGTCGGAGAGCACCCGCGCGTGGAAGCAGGTGTACTCCTTCGAGGTGAAGGCGTTGAACTCACCGCCGACCGCGTCGAGGGCGATCGAGATGTCCAGCGCCGAGCGCTCGTCGGTGCCCTTGAACAGCAGGTGCTCGAGGAAGTGCGACGCACCGTGGGTCGTGACGGTCTCGTCACGCGAGCCGACACCGACCCAGACGCCGATCGACGACGAGCGGGCGCCGGCCATCTGCTCGGTCACGATCCGCAGGCCCGAGGCGAGCTGCGTACGTCGTACGACGGAGGTCACCTGGCCGGCCTCGTCACGGACCGTCTCGAGCGTCTTGGTGGAGGTACGGGAAACGGCCGACGGCCGGTCAGCGTGCTGCTGACCGGCCGTCGACTTGAGAGCGTTGCTCACGCGTCCTCGGACTCCTCCGAGCCGGACTCGGCGTCGGCGCCCTCGGCGTCCTCGACGACCGGGATCAGCGACAGCTTGCCGCGGTCGTCGATCTCGGCGATCTCGACCTGGAGCTTCTGGCCGACCGAGACGACGTCCTCGACGTTCTCGACGCGCTTGCCACCGGCGAGGCCGCGCAGCTTGCTGATGTGCAGCAGGCCGTCCTTGCCCGGCATCAGCGCGATGAACGCACCGAAGTTGGTCGTCTTGACGACCGTGCCGAGGTAGCGCTCGCCGACCTCCGGCATGGTCGGGTTCGCGATCGCGTTGATCGCGGCCCGGGCGGCCTCGGCCGCCTCGCCGTTGGTCGCACCGATGTAGACCGTGCCGTCGTCCTCGATGGACACGCTCGCGCCGGTGTCGTCCTGGATCTGGTTGATCACCTTGCCCTTGGGCCCGATGACCTCACCGATCTTGTCCACGGGCACCTTGACGGTGATGATCCGCGGCGCGTGGATCGACATCTCCTCGGGAGCGTCGATGGCCTCGGCCATGACCTCGAGGATCGCCAGGCGGGCGTCGCGGGCCTGGGTCAGGGCCGCAGCCAGGACCTCGGCCGGGATGCCGTCGAGCTTGGTGTCGAGCTGGAGCGCGGTGACGAACTCCTTGGTGCCGGCGACCTTGAAGTCCATGTCGCCGAAGGCGTCCTCGGCGCCGAGGATGTCGGTCAGCGCGACGTACTCGGTCTTGCCGTCGATCTCGCCGGACACCAGGCCCATGGCGATACCGGCCACCGGGGCCTTCAGCGGCACACCGGCCTGCAGCAGCGACAGGGTCGAGGCGCAGACCGAGCCCATCGAGGTGGAGCCGTTGGAGCCCATGGCCTCGGAGAGCTGGCGGATGGCGTACGGGAACTCCTCGCGGTTCGGGAGCACCGGCAGGAGCGCGCGGCGGGCGAGCGCACCGTGACCGACCTCGCGGCGCTTCGGCGAGCCGACGCGACCGGTCTCACCGGTGGAGAACGGCGGGAAGATGTACTTGTGCATGTAGCGCCGGTGGGTCTCCGGCGACAGCGTGTCGAGCTGCTGCTCCATCTTGAGCATGTCGAGGGTGGTGACGCCCAGGATCTGGGTCTCACCGCGCTCGAACAGCGCCGAGCCGTGGACCCGCGGGATCACGTCGACCTCGGCGTGCAGCGGACGGATGTCGGCGAGGCCGCGGCCGTCGATGCGGACCTTGTCGCGCAGGATGCGCTCGCGCACGACCTGCTTGTTGACCGAGCGGAAGGCCGCGCCGATCTCCTTCTCGCGACCCTCGAAGTCGCCGGCGAGCTTGTCGAGCACCTCGGCCTTGAGCTCGTCGGTGCGCGCCTCGCGCTCCTGCTTGTCGCCGATGCTCATCGCGGAGGTGAGGTCGGCCTTCACGGCAGCCTCGACGGCGGCGTAGACGTCGTCCTCGTAGTCGAGGAAGATCGGGAACTCCTGGACCGGCTTGGCGGCCACGTTGGCGAGCTCGACCTGGGCCTCGACCAGCTGCTTGATGAACGGCTTGGCGGCCTCGAGACCGCCGGCGACGACCTCCTCGGTCGGCGCCTGGGCGCCGCCGCGGACCAGCTCGATGGTCTCCTCGGTGGCCTCGGCCTCGACCATCATGATGGCGACGTCACCGGTCTCGGTGACCCGGCCGGCGACGACCATGTCGAAGACGGCCTTCTCCAGCTGGCTGTGGGTCGGGAACGCGACCCACTGGCCCTCGATGAGGGCGACGCGGGTGGCGCCGACCGGGCCGCTGAACGGCAGGCCGGAGAGCTGGGTCGAGAGCGACGCGGCGTTGATCGCGAGCACGTCGTAGGGGGTGTCCGGGTTGAGCGCCATCACGGTGATGACGACCTGGACCTCGTTGCGCAGGCCCTTCTTGAAGGTCGGGCGCAGCGGACGGTCGATGAGGCGGCAGGCGAGGATCGCGTCCTCGCCCGGGCGGCCCTCGGAGCGGAAGAACGAGCCGGGGATGCGACCCGCGGCGTACATCCGCTCCTCGACGTCGATGGTCAGCGGGAAGAAGTCGAAGTGGTCCTTCGGGTGCTTGCCGGCGGTCGTGGCCGACAGCAGCATGGTGTCGCCGTCGAGGTAGGCGCTCACCGAACCGGCGGCCTGGCGGGCGAGGACGCCCGTCTCGAACTTGATGGTCCGGGTGCCGAACTTGCCGTTGTCGAGAACGGTCTCGACCTCGGAGATGACGGGTTCAGTCAATGTTTTCTCTTGTTCGTACGGTGCGGGACGCGCTGCCCCGCGGGAATGGATTGATTGCCACCGGCCACCTTATCGACCGGCGGTGGAAAAGCAGAACGGGCGAGCCCCGGAGGGCTCGCCCGTTCGATGTTCATTTCCGTCGCCCGGCGTGTGCGGCTCCAAGGCGCGGGCCCGAAGGCGGCCTTCAAGCGGAGCGGGCCGTCGAGGGCCCGCAACGCCGGAGACGCTCCGCCGGGCGGCGGAAATCAGCGACGCAGGCCGAGGCGCTCGACAATGGAGCGGTAGCGCTCGATCTCGGTCTTCTTCAGGTAGTTGAGGAGACGACGGCGCTGGCCGACGAGGAGCAGCAGGCCACGACGGCTGTGGTGGTCGTGCTTGTGCTGCTTCAGGTGCTCGGTCAGGTGGCTGATGCGGTGGCTCAGCAGCGCGATCTGCACCTCCGGCGAACCGGTGTCGCCCTCGGTCGTGGCGTACTCCGCGATGATCTTCTTCTTGGTCTCAGCGTCGGTACCGACTGCCATGGGTAATCTCCTGGTTCGCTCGTTGCGCGGCGCCCCAGCCTGAGTTCCTGGAGCTCTCTTTGTCCGCGGCCGTCCTGACGGCAACCGCAGAAGACTATCAACGGGCCGGGTCGGGAGCCGAATCCTTGACCGCCGGGGTCATGGCGTCGCCTGGGCAGACGTGTGACGATGCGGGCGTGGCTGAGCAACACATCGGCGTGTGCAACCTGTGCGAGGCGACCTGCGGTCTCCTCCTGACCATCGAGAGCGGCCGGGTGACCGGCGTCCGGGGCAACCCCGACGACCCGCTCTCGCGCGGGCACATCTGCCCCAAGGGCGTGGCGATCGGCGACATCCACGCCGACCCCGACCGGCTGCGCCGCCCGGTGCGGCGGATCGGTCGCGGCGCCGACGCGCGCTGGGAGGAGATCGGGTGGGGCGAGGCGCTCGACCTGGTGGCCGACGGGATCGCGCGGACCATCAACGAGCACGGCGACGACGCCTTCGCCCTCTACCTCGGCAACCCCAACGCGCACAGCCTCGGGGCACTGACGCACGGCATCGCCGTCGCCCAGTCGTTCCGCACCCGCAACAAGTACAGCGCCACGTCGGTCGACCAGCTCCCCCACCAGCTGATCGGCAACCTGCTCTACGGCCACCAGCTGCTGCTGCCGGTGCCGGACATCGACCGGACCAGCTACTTCCTCGTCTTCGGCGCCAACCCGATGGCGTCCAACGGCTCCCTGATGACCGTCCCCGACTTCCCGGGCCGCCTGCGCGAGCTGCAGGCGCGCGGGGGCCGGATGGTCGTCTTCGACCCGCGCCGCACCGAGACCGCCCGGGTCGCCGACGAGCACCACTTCGTCCGGCCCGGCACCGACGCCTGGGTGCTGCTGGCGATGCTGAACACGCTCTTCGCCGAGGGCCTGACCAGCCCGGCGTCGTACGTCGACGGGCTGGACGCCGTCGCCGAGGCGGTCGCCGACTTCACCCCTGAGGCGGCCGAGCGCGCGAGCGGCGTGCCCGCGGAGGTCATCGTGCGGATCGCGCGGGAGCTCGCGGCCGCCGACGGGGCGGCGGCGTACGGCCGGATGGGGGTCTCGACCCAGGAGTTCGGCCTGGTCTGCCAGTGGGCCGTGCAGCTGCTCAACCTGGTCACGGGCAACACCGACCGGGTCGGCGGCGCGATGCTGACGTCGCCGGCGATCGACGCCGTCGGGCGCGGCCTGCTCGGACGGGGGCACTACGACCGGTTCCGGTCGCGGGTGCGCCAGGCGCCGGAGTTCGGCGGCGAGCTGCCGGTGTCCGTGCTGCGCGAGGAGATCGAGACCCCCGGCGAGGGCCAGGTGCGGGCGCTGCTGACCATCGCCGGCAACCCGGTGCTGTCGACGCCGGACGGCGCGGCGCTCGACAAGGCGCTCGAGGGCCTCGACTTCTGCGCCGCGATCGACATCTACCTCAACGAGACGACCCGGCACGCCGACGTGATCCTGCCGCCGACGACGCTGCTGGAGCGCGACCACTACGACCTGCCGTTCCACGTGCTGGCCGTGCGCGACACCGCGCGGTTCACGCCGGCGGTGTTCCCGAAGGGACGCGACCAGCGCCACGACTGGGAGATCTTCCGCGACCTGTACACCCGCGTCGCGCGCCGGCTGGAGCGCAAGGCACCGCTCAAGCGTCGCCTGATGACGGAGGCACGCCTGCGGCTCAGCCCGACCCTGATGATCGGCATGCTGCTGCGCACCGGGAGGTCCGGGGTGACGATCAGCCAGCTCCGCAAGCACCCCGAGGGCGTCGACATCGGCCCGCTCCGCGGCGGCCAGCTGCCGGGGCGGCTGTTCACGAAGGACAAGCGGATCAAGGCGCTGCCGGACCTGGTCGCCGGTGACCTCACGCGCCTGCGGGCGCAGGAGCTGCCGACCGGCGAGGAGCTGCTGCTGATCGGGCGCCGCCACCAGCGCGACTGCAACTCGTGGATGCACAACACCGACCGGCTGACCAAGGGCAGGCCGCGCCACCACCTGCTGATGCACCCGGCCGACCTCGACGCCCGCGGCCTGGCCGACGGCGCGGTGGTGACCGTGACGTCGCGGGTCGGCAAGGTCGAGGTCGAGGTGAAGGCGACCGAGGACATGATGCCCGGCGTGGTGTCCCTCCCCCACGGCTACGGCCACCAGCGCGACGGCGTCCGGCTGGGGATCGCGACGGGGGTCGCCGGCGTGTCCATCAACGACCTGACCGACCCGGAGCGGATGGACGTCTCGGGCAACGCCGCCCTGTCCGGCGTACCGGTCACGGTCTCCTAGGGCGGTCGTGGACCTGATCGTCCCGCCCGGCCCCGGGCTGCCCGACGGCCTCGTCATCCCGGACAGCGAGCTGGTGGAGCGCTTCTCCCGCTCCCCCGGCCCCGGCGGGCAGTCGGTCAACACCACCGACTCGCGCGTCGAGCTGGCGTGGGACCCGACCGGGTCCGCCGCTCTCGACGAGCGCCAGCGGGCACGGATCCTCGGGCGCACCGACGTGCCGCTCGTCGTCGTCGCGCACGAGCACCGCTCACAGCACCGCAACCGCAGCGCGGCCCGTGAGCGGCTCGCCGGCCGGGTCCGCGAGCTGCTGGCTCCCCCACCCCCGCCGCGGCGGGCGACGAAGCCGACCCGTGGGTCGAAGGAGCGCCGGCTCGAGGCCAAGCGCCAGCGTGGCCAGACCAAGCAGCTGCGTGGGCGCGTCGACGAGTGAGGGTCAGGCGACCGTGACGGGGTGGCGGACCACCGCGTCGAAGAAGTAGCCGTTGGGGTTGAACGTCGCGACGTCGGGCTGGGTGCGGCCGTGCAGGTCCGTGGCGCGCGCCAGCAGCTCGTGCCGCCCGGGCTCGGGGGCGTGCCAGGTGTGCGCCCAGCGGGTCCAGCCGTGCCCCTCGGTCCGCGGTCCCGGGGCCGGCCGCAGCCGGGCCGGCTGCCAGGTCGCGCCACCGTCGGTGCTCACGTCGACGCGGGCGATCGGGGCGGCGCCCGACCACGAGCGGCCGGTCAGGACGGTCGTGCGGCCGGCCGGCACCTGCGCGTCGCGCGGGAGCTCCCAGGCCGAGCGCACCGGGTTGACGCCCAGCGGACCGCCGATGTTGTACCAGCGGGTGTTCCAGGGCGAGGTCAGCTCCGACGTCGAGACCTGCAGCTCGCCGAGCCACTTGATGCTGGCGATGCCCACCCAGCCGGGCAGGACCAGGCGCAGCGGGTAGCCGTGGTCGGGCAGCAGCGGCTCGCCGTTGGCGCCCCACGCCAGCAGCGCGTCGTCGAGCGCCTTGGCGATCGGGAACGGGCGTCGTACCCGACCGAGGTTCTCGCCCTTGTCGACGTACTCGTCGTCGAGCCCGGAGCCCTGGACCGAGACCGCGTCGCTGCGCAGGCCCGCCCACCGCAGCACGTCGCGCAGCCGGACGCCCTGCCAGGTGACCGTGCCGACCGCGCCGAGCGTCCACTGCGTGCCGGACGCCTTCGTGCCCTGCTGGACGTCGAAGAAGCTGCGACCGTTGCCGGTGCACTCGTGCACGGAGGTGACCTCGACCGTGCGGAACCGCCGCTGGAGCTGGGCGAGGCCGAGGGTGACCCCGGCCGGGTCGGTCAGGCCGTCGCCGAACACCCGCAGCCGGTACGACGCCGCGTCGATCTGCGGGGTGCGCGTGTGGTTGCGCACGAACAGCCGCGACTGGGGCGTGGCGTAGCGGTGCGGGCCCACGGAGTCCCAGCGGGTCTCGGCGTTGGTCCCGTAGTCGATGAACCACTCCGGCGGGAGCGGCTTCTGGATGGCCGGGGCACCTGCGTACGCCCGCGGGGCCGCGCCGAGCACCTGGGTCGTGCCGGCGACCGCGAGGCCGGCGAGCGGGAGTCCGAGGACCGAGCGACGTCGCAGCGAGGTGTCCACCATGCCAGCAGATTAACACCATCGACTTACTACATTTAAGTCACTCGTGCTGAAGGACCGAAGGTGTCGCAGAGCAGGGCGACGTACCTGTCGTGGTCCGCGCGGACCGCCACGGAGAGCCGACCTCGGCGCTCGTCCGGCTCGGCGCTGAACCGCGTGGCGCCGTACCGCTCGGGATCGGTGCGCTCGACCTCCACCGAGGCGCGCACCGTGGTGAGGATCTCCGGTGCGACCAGGGCCGCGACCGCGAGCGGGTCGTGGAGCGGCGCCGCCGGCAGCGCAGCCATCGCCCGGTCCCTCCGGTACCAGTCGATCCGCGTCTCGACGAGGTCCGCGGCGGCCCGGGCGGCGGGGGTGCCGACGGACCGGAGGCGGCCGGCGTCGGCACCCGTGAGCGGAGCCGAGAAGGTCGCGTCCATCGTCACCATCAGCACGTCGCGGAACGGCGCCGCCAGGACGTCGGCGGCGGCCTCCGGGTCGCACCAGACGTTGCGGTCGGCGTAGGGCGTCACGCCGGGCTGCCGGTGCGTCCCGCCGAGCACGACCAGCCGGCCGATCGCTCCGGTGATCGACCGGTCGGCGGCCAGAGCCGCGGCGACGTTCGTCAACGGGCCGGTCGCGACCAGCGCGACCGGGTCGGCGGCGCCACGCAGCGTCGTGACCAGCCACTCGACGGCCTCGCCACCCGCGGCCGACACGGGCGCGGGCAGGTCGAGGCTCGAGGGCAGGTCCGACCGCCCACTGGGCAGGTCCTCGATCCGCGGCCGGACCGGCTCGTTGCGCCCCGGGTGGACGCCGACCGCACCCCGGCCGACCAGGTCCAGCACCCGCAGGGTGTTGTCGGTCGTGTGCCGCACGTCGTGGTTGCCCCACACCGTGGTCACCCCGAGCAGGTCCAGGCCCGGGTGCAGCGCCGCGAGCAGGATCGCGACGGCGTCGTCGCTCCCGGTGTCGCAGTCGAGCACCACCGGGAGCCGGGTCATGCCGCGTCCGGGTCCCGCTGCGCGTCGCGCATGTAGCGGTAGGCGACCCGGGCGCTCACGGCGCGCTCGAGCTCGCGGATCACCACGGAGAAGAACTGCTTGCGGTAGAGCTCGTCGGTGACGGCGTACACGGTGAAGTAGAGGCCACTGAAGGCGGCGAGGAAGGTGGAGACCCGCAACAGCTCCAGGCTCAGGGTCTGCCCGAAGGCGTCACCGAGCGGGCCTCGCAGCGGGTGCACCGGATGCGTGAGCCAGAGCTCGAGCACGTCCGGCTTCATCGCCACGACGCCGAACACGATGAAGAACACGAAGACGGCGAGGGCGAGGAGCAGCACCTGCACGGCCTGCGCGACGAGCAGGACCAGCACCAGGTTGGCCTTCTGCAGCCCACCCACTTCGGCATCGACCGCACCGACGCGCTCGACGCGGGCCGCGATCTCCCGCGCCGCAGGCTCCAGCGGAGTCCCGGCGCAGGCCTCGATCAGCTGCTGCGCCTCGACCTCGTCGTCGACGCTGTCGAGCTCCTCGGGCAGGCGGGTCAGCAGGAAGCCGACCGCGATCGCGGCGAAGAGGAGCACGGTCACCCACAGCACTCCCCCGTCGAGGCTGGCCGCCACCTGCCACACCTCGGTGTTGATGAACAGGAAGGTGATGAAGAGCAGCAGCAACGGCAGCGCCCGGGTCACCAGCGGCAGCACGAGGCCGAAGGAGCGCAGCGTGCGCCGCACCGCCCAGCCCACGACGATCCAGGCACGCAGCGTGGCGACGGCGTAGGCCGCGAGGACCACGCCGGCGACGGTCATGCCGGCACCGATGCCGGCCGCGGCCCCCGCACCGGCCACGGCACCGACCGCGACTCCCCCTGCGGCGCCGACGAGGACCGCCAGCGCGAACACCGGCACGAGCCGGGCCCGGCCGAGGCCGCGGGCGACCGCCGCGCGCTGGTCGTCGACGAAGTAGGGCAGCCCGTGGTCGGCGAACCAGCGCTCGGCCGCCGCGACCTCGTCCTGCAGGTCCGCCATGTCCGCCGGCCCTGTCAGCCCGCGAGGATCGTGCGGGCCCGCGCCACGTCGTCGGCCATCGCCTTCAGCAGGTCGTCAACCGAGTCGAAACGCACCATGCCGCGCAGCCGCTCGACGAACTCCACCTCGACCTCGCGCCCGTAGAGGGCCAGGTCGGTGCGGTCGAGCACGTAGGACTCGACGCGGCGCTCGCGCTCCCCGGCGAAGGTCGGGTTGGTGCCCACACTGATCGCGGCCGGGTACGACGAACCGGCGTCCGGCCCGTCGAGCACGGTCAGCCGGCCGGCGTACACGCCGTCGGCGGGCGCGGCCGCGCCGGGGCGGACCGGCACGTTGGCGGTCGGGTAGCCGAGCTCGCGGCCCCGCTTGTCGCCCTCGACGACGACGCCGCGGGTCGTGAACGGGCGGCCGAGGGCCTCCGCCGCACCGGTGACGTCACCGGCGGCGAGACAGGTGCGGACGTAGGTGGACGACCAGACCTGGGGGCCGCCGTCGAGGCTGACCTCCTCGAGCACGAAGTCGTGGGCGGCGCCGGCCTCGCGGAGCAGGTTGCAGTCACCCGCGGCGCGGTTGCCGAAGCGGAAGTTGGCGCCGACGACGACGGCGCGCACGTGCAGGGTGTCGAGCAGGATCCGCTGGATGAACTCCGCGGGCGTCCACGCGGCGATGTCGCGGGAGAAGGGGATGACGAGGACGTCGTCCACCCCCGCCTCACCGAGCAGCCGCAGCCGCTCCTCGATCGTCGTGAGCGTCGGCGGGGCGTGCTCGGGCCGCAGCACCGCGATCGGGTGCGGGTCGAAGGTCACGGCCACCACGTGGTCGACGCCGACCTCGGCGGCCACCTCGCGCGCACGTCGTACGACGTGCTGGTGCCCCAGGTGCATGCCGTCGAAGTTGCCGATCGTCACCACCGTGCGGCCGAGATCGCTCGGCACCTCGGAGAAGTCGCGCCACACTCGCACGGCGGCAACTCTCCCACACCCGCCCTCGCCGGCCGCCACTACCCGACGAAGACGGCAGCAGGCCTCGCCTTGCCGCCGTTCGGCTGGTACAGCGCGAGGAACTCGCCGCCGGGCGCGAAGACCCCCGTCAGGCCGTCGATCGGGAGCGCTAGCGGACGGCCGTAGCGGACCGCCTGCGCCTGCTCGTCGTCGAGGTCGAGCGCGGGGAAGGACGCCCGCGCGGCGACCGCCAGGGGGGTGACGGCGAGGTCGTCGAGGTCGGTGTTGGCGCCGTCGAGGGTGAACGGTCCGACCGCCGTACGGCGCAGCGCGGTCAGGTGCCCGCCGACGCCGAGCGCGGCGCCCAGGTCGCGCGCGATCGCACGGATGTAGGTCCCGCTCGAGCAGCGGACCCGGATGTCCAGGTCGAGGAAGCCGTCCTCGCCCCGGAACCCGTCGGCCTCGATCTCGTGGATCGTCACCCGCCGCGCCTTCAGCTCGACCTCCTCGCCGGCGCGGGCCAGCGCGTAGGCGCGCTTGCCGTCGACCTTGATCGCCGAGACCGTCGACGGGACCTGGTCGATCTCACCGGCGAACGCGCCCAGCGCGTCGCGGACCTGGGCCTCCGTCAGGTGGGAGGCGTCGGTCGTCGCAGTGACCTCGCCCTCGGCGTCGTCGGTCGTCGTGGACGCGCCGAGCCGGACCGTCGCCGTGTAGGCCTTCTCGGTCAGCATCAGGTGGCCGAGCAGGCGGGTGGCGCGCTCGACGCCGAGGACCAGCACGCCGGTCGCCATCGGGTCGAGGGTGCCGGCGTGCCCGACCTTCCGCGTGCCGAGGGTACGACGGACGCGAGCCACGACCGCGTGGGACGTCATGCCACCGGGCTTGTCGACCACGACCAGCCCGGACGGGACCTCTGCCAACTCATCTCCTCCATGCGCGGTGGGTCCACGAGACCCGCCAGTACCTGATGTCCCACTTGTTGCCGCTGGTCGTCCGGGCCTGCACGAGGGCGAAGTAGTTGGTCCCCTCGTTGCCGGGAGGCGCGGCCACCCGGGCAGCAGTGTGCCAGCCGAGCCCGCCCGACAGCGTCCCGACGTTCTTCCACACCGGTCCGCGGCCGCCGCTGGCGTCGTACACGATGCCTCCGCGCATCCCGCGCCGCACCGGCGCGCCGTACGCGGCGACCTGGTAACTGATCAGCCGCTGCTGGTCCGGCGCCTTGCGGTGCTCCAGCAGGAACGACCGGAACGCCCAGTCGTAGCGCCCAGCGGTGTTGCGGCACCTGCTCAGCGAGAGCACGCCGACCGAGCCGGCCCAACCGTGCGGCCCCGGCTTCGGTGAGGACGAGCATCGTCCGATGATGCTGTCGGCCCAGGTCGTGCTCGCCGGGGTGTAGCGCTTCGTCGTCGTCACGGTCTCGAGGTGGTCGATGTACAGCGAGCCGACGTCGGCGACCTCGACCGTGCGCCCCCAGGCGTCCACCACGGTCATCACGGCGTGGTACTCCCCCGCCCGCAACCTGGCCCCGGCGGTCGTCGTACCGGGCCAGGAGAAGTCGTACCAGGCGGGCTCGTTCGGGTCCGGCGCCATCTGGCACGAGTCCCCGCGGCAGTCGGGGCCGGTCCTGGCGGTCCACACCTCGTTGCCGGCCGCATCAGTGACATGCAGGGTGCCGAGGTAGCGGGGATCGTTCGTCCCACCGACGGAGACCGACGCCGGACGGTCGCCCCGCACGTCGCGAGCGATGCCGGAGAGCCAGTAGGAGGGCAGGTCCACCGGCGGCGGGTCGGTGGTCAGCGCCAGCGGGACCGTCGCGGTCTCCGTCCGGACCAGGTCGCCCTTCGTGATCGTGGCCGTCACCTCGAGCGTGTGGTCGCCGCCGGCCAGCGCCACTCCGGGCGCGTTGGGGTCGAAGACGGCCACGTCGCCCGTCCCGGGCCAGGCCACCGGGCCGAGGACGGTCCGGTCGGCGGAGTCGAGCAGCTCGTAGGACAGCTCGGCGGCGAGGCCGTCGACGACGCGGGCACGGATGTCGACCGAGGTCCCGTCCTGCGCGTCGATGATCGCTCCGGCGCTGCTGGTACTCACCGAGAGCCCGAGGTTGCCGACGACGGTGACGGTGCGGCCGATCGGGAACACCTCGCAGGACGTGCCGAGGCGGACCAGGCCGGGCGTCACGCCCTCGGGGCAGCGGGCGACCGACTCGATGTCGATCGGACCCGTGCCGGCGAGTGGGAGCGGCGCGCTGCCGCCGGCCGGGACGAGGTCGGAGAGCTCCCGTCCGCCGTACTCGGTCCTGGTCACCAGGAAGTGCCGGCCACCGGGACTGGTGAGGGTGATGCGGGCGTCGTCCGCCTCCTCGGGCAGGAAGACCGGCTCGCCCGGCAGGTCGAAGGCGGCCGCCACGGCGTCAGCCGGGTCCTGCTCGAACGTGCGGGTGTAGAGGACGCTCGGGCTGCACTGCTGGTCCACGGGGACCGAGCAGCCGGTGGCGGCGACGTTCCACCGCCCGTGGAAGCCCCACGTCGGCACCTGCACCTCGACCGGCTCGCCCGGAACGGCGTTGGCCGCCCGGATCACGGGGTGCGGGGCGCCGCCGATCTGCACGGCGAACGACTGGACCGTCGGGTCGGCGCTGGTGAAGGTCACCGTCTCGACGCCCGACCACGTGCCGGTCGGGATGTCGACGTCCACTCCTGCCGCTTCGGCGCGCGGCGCCGGCAGCAGCAGGAAGGTCGCGCACAGCGCGACGACGAGCCCCTGGATCGATGTCCTCATGACGGTGTCCCTCCCGCTGCGCCGCCACCCCGGTGTGACGGGCACCGTCGAGCCTACGTCAGCGAAGGGTCACCAAACGGCACGACCGTGCGATCAGTCGTCGCTGTCGACTTCCTCTTCCGGAGCGGCCTCGCGGGGCTTCTTGTACGGGTCCGCCTCGCCCGCGGGCTGGGCACCCTCGCGGGCGGCCGCGACCGCGGCGTCGGCCGCACGGGCGCGGGCGAGCACCTCGTCGAGGTGCCGGGCGCTCTCGGGGACGCCGTCGAACTCGAAGGCGAGCGAAGGGACGTGCCGCATGCCGAGCTGCTTGCCGACCTCGGAGCGGAGCAGGCCCTTGGCCGACTCCAGCGCCTGGGCGGTCGCCTGCTGGTCGGCGTCCTCGCCGAGCACGGTGTAGTAGATGGTGGCGTTCTGGGCGTCGCCGGTGAGCCGAACCTCGGTCACCGTCACGAACCCGAGCCGCGGGTCCTTGATCCGGCGCTCGAGCATCTCCGCGACGATCACCTGGATCCGGTCGGCGATCTTGCGTACGCGGGGGCTTGCCATGGGGTCTTCCTATCACTGGAACGGCCGCGCCGCCCGCCCCGGTGTCGGGACGGGCGGCACAGCTCGGATGGTGCGGTGGAGCAGGTCAGCTCCGCGGGATCTCCCGCATCTCGAAGGCCTCGACGATGTCGCCTTCCTTGATGTCCTGGAAGTTCCGGAGCACGAGACCGCACTCGAAGCCCTCCCGGACCTCCGCCGCGTCGTCCTTCTCCCGCTTGAGCGAGGCGAGGTCGAGGTTGTCCGCGACGACGGCGCCGTCGCGGAGCAGGCGGACCTTGGCGTTGCGCCGGATGACACCGCTGGTGACCATGCAGCCGGCGATGTTGCCGATCTTCGACGAGCGGAAGATCGCACGGATCTCGGCCTGGCCGAGGGTGTTCTCCTCGTACTCCGGCTTGAGCATGCCCTTGAGGGCCGCCTCGATCTCCTCGATCGCCTGGTAGATGACCGAGTAGTAGCGGATCTCGACGCCTTCCTTCTCCGCCATCTGGCCCGCCTTGCCCTGGGGCCGGACGTTGAAGCCGATGATGATGGCGTCGGAGGCGGCGGCCAGGTCGACGTTGGTCTCGGTGATCGCACCGACACCACGGTCGATGACCCGGAGGCTGACCTCCTCGCCCACGTCGATCTGCGCGAGGGCGTCCTCGAGGGCCTCGACCGAACCGGACACGTCGCCCTTGAGGATGAGGTTGAGCTCCTGGCTCTCGCCCTTCTCCATGGAGGCCATGAAGTCCTCGAGGGTACGACGCACACGGCGCTTCGCCTGCAGGGCGGCACGCTCGCGCGCCTCCCGCTTCTCGGCGATCTGGCGCGCCATCCGGTCGTCCTCGACCACGATGAAGTTCTGGCCGGCGCCCGGGACGGACGAGAGGCCGAGGACCATCGCGGGCCGGGCCGGGTCGGCCTCGGTCAGCTCGTTGCCGTGCTCGTCGAGCATCGCGCGGACGCGGCCGTGGGCCGGACCGGCGACGATCGAGTCACCGACGCGCAGCGTGCCGCGCTGGACCAGCACCGTGGCGACCGGACCGCGACCGCGGTCGAGGTGCGCCTCGATGACGAGGCCCTGCGCGTCCTGGACCGGGTTGGCCCGCAGGTCCAGGGACGCGTCGGCGGTGAGCACGATCGCCTCGAGCAGCTTGTCGAGGTTGAGCCCGGCCTTGGCCGAGACGTCGACGAACATCGCGTCGCCGCCGTACTCCTCGGGCACGAGGCCGTACTCGGAGAGCTGGCCGCGGACCTTGGTCGGGTCGGCCGTCTCCTTGTCGATCTTGTTGACCGCCACCACGATCGGGACGTTGGCCGCCCGGGCGTGGTTGAGCGCCTCGACCGTCTGCGGCATGACGCCGTCGTCGGCCGCGACCACCAGGACGGCGATGTCGGTCGCCTGCGCACCACGGGCACGCATCGAGGTGAACGCCTCGTGACCCGGGGTGTCGATGAAGGTGATGCGACGGTCATTGCCGTCGACCTCGGTGTGGACCTGGTAGGCACCGATGTGCTGGGTGATGCCACCGGCCTCGCCGGCCACGACGTTGGCGTCGCGGAGCGCGTCGAGGAGCTTGGTCTTTCCGTGGTCGACGTGACCCATGACGGTCACGACCGGCGGGCGGATGACCAGGTCGTCCTCGCTGCCCTCGTCGGCACCGAACTCGATGTCGAACGACTCCAGCAGCTCGCGGTCCTCGTCCTCCGGGGAGACGACCTCGACGACGTAGTTGAGCTCCTCACCGAGCAGCTCGAGGGTCTCGTCGCCCACCGACTGGGTGGCCGTGACCATCTCGCCGAGGTGGAAGAGCATCTGCACGAGCGAAGCGGCGTCGACGCCGATCTTCTCGGCGAAGTCGGTCAGCGAGGAGCCACGCGCCAGGCGAACGGTCTCGCCGTTGCCCTTGCGGACCCGCATGCCGCCGATCGTCGGGGCCTCCATGGCCTCGAACTCCTGGCGACGCGCCCGCTTCGACTTGCGACCGCGGCGCGCCGGACCGCCCGGGCGACCGAAGGCGCCCTGGGTCTGGCCACGCTGGCCGGGACGGCCACCGCCACCGGGACGTCCGCCACCTCCGGGGCCGCCGAAGCCGCCACCGCCGGGACCACGACCGCCGGGAGCGCCCGCACCCGCGCCACCGCGGCCGGGAGCACCGGCACGACCGGGGGCACCGGGGCGACCCGGACCACCGGGACGACCGGGACCACCCGGGCCACGACCGCCGGGGCCCGAGCCGAAGGCGGCCGGGGACTTCGGCATCATCGCCGGGTTGGGGCGCGGCATGCCCGGACGCGGACCACCGGCACCGGCCGGCGGACGCGGGCCGGCCGGACCGGCCTCGCCCTCACGCGGCGGCGGGGCGGGGCGACGGCCCATGCCCTGGCTGGGCGCGAACGGGTTGTTGCCCGGACGCGGGGTGCCGCCGGGCTTGCCGACCGGGCGCGGAGCCGGGGCCGGGGCCTTGGGGCTCGGCGGCTTGGGCGCGGCCGGCTTCGCCGGAGCCGGAGCCGGAGCGGCAGCGGCAGGAGCGGCGGGCTCGGCCGGGGGCTCGGGCGCCGGCTCGGCCGCGGGGGCCTTCGGGCCGGGACGCGGACCGGGGCGCGGAGCCGCCGGCTTGTCGGCAGCGGGCGCGGCCGGAGCAGGGGCAGCCTCGGCAGCCGGGGCGGGAGCCTCGGCGACAGGGGCGGGAGCCTCGGCAGCAGGCGCGGCCGCGGCCTTCTTGGCCGGAGCAGGCTTGGGCGCAGGCTTGGCAGCCTCCGCGGTGCCGGCGTCGCCGGCAGGCTTCATCTTGGCGAGCAGCTCGGCGCCATAGGTCGCCTCGAACTTCTTCACGGCGGGGAGCTCGATGCTGGAGGACGCCGTCTTGGCGAACTCTCCGATCGCGCTCAGCTTCTCCAGCGCTTCCTTGCTGGGGATGCCGTACTGCTTCGCGAGTTCGGAAACTCGGGTCTTGGCCACAATTCTCCTTCTGGCCCGGACCCGGTTTCCCGGGATCTCAGACCGTTGGTGGGTGGTGCAGAACGAACTGGCTCATCGCGAGGTACTCATCGAGTGCTCATGAGCTGTTGCTCCAGTTTCTGTCGGTCGGATCGGTCCGGGTCGTTGCGGCCAGGTCGGCGACGTACTCCCCCACCGGCGCAGTGGAGAGCCCACCCGCGCCCGGCGTGAACCGGAGCGCGCGGGAGAAGGCTTTCCGCCGCACCGCGAGGTCGTAGCAACCGGTGGTGGGGTGCAGGTGCGCTCCACGTCCCGGCGCGGTGCCGTCGGGATCGGGGACGACGGCCGGTCGGCCATCGGGTCCCGAGCCGGCGGTCACCCGCAACAACTCGCGTTTGGCAGTCCGCTGACGGCATCCGATGCAGGTCCGGACGGGTCCCACGATGGGGAGGACGTCAGGGCGTGCAGGGGAATTCAGTCGGCGAGCCACCGAGGCTCAACTCTACCGCTCCTGCGGTCAGGATCACGAACCGGCACGGCCTGTGCGGCGATCCGGCCCTGTCAGGCTTCCTCGTCGGAGTGGATGTCGATGCGCCATCCGGTCAGTCGAGCGGCCAGGCGGGCGTTCTGGCCCTCCTTGCCGATCGCGAGCGACAGCTGGAAGTCCGGTACGACGACCCGGGCCGACTTCGCCGCGGCGTCCACGACCGTGACCGACTGGACCTGGGCCGGCGAGAGCGCGTGCGCGACCAGCGTCGCCGGGTCGTCGGACCAGTCGACGATGTCGATCTTCTCGCCGTGCAGCTCGGCCATCACGTTGCGCACCCGCTGGCCCATCGGGCCGATGCAGGCGCCCTTGGCGTTGACGCCGGAGACCGTGGAGCGGACCGCGATCTTGGTGCGGTGACCCGACTCGCGGGCGATCGCGGCGATCTCGACGGTGCCGTCGGCGATCTCGGGGACCTCCAGCGCGAACAGCTTCTTCACCAGGTTCGGGTGGGAGCGCGACAGCGTGATCTGCGGGCCGCGCATGCCCTTGCGGACCGACACGACCAGGCACTTGATCCGCGTGCCGTGGCTGTAGTCCTCGCCCGGCACCCGCTCGCTCGACGGCAGCTGCGCCTCGAGCTTGCCGAGGTCGACGAGCACGTCGTCGGGGTTGCGGCCCTGCTGGATGATGCCCGAGACGATGTCGCCCTCCTTGCCGGAGAACTCGCCGAACCTGATCTCGTCCTCGGCGTCGCGCAGCCGCTGCAGCATGATCTGCTTCGCCGTCGTGGCGGCGATGCGACCGAAGTCGGCCGGCGTGTCGTCGTACTCGCCGACCTTGTTGCCCTCGCCGTCGAGCTCCGCGGCGAGCACGCTGACGTGACCGGTCTTGCGGTCGAGCTCGACCCGCGCCTGGGCCTGCGAGCCCTCGGTCTTGTGGTAGGCCGTCAGGAGGGCCTGCTCGATCGCCTCGACGAGTACGTCGAACTTGATCTCCTTCTCGCGCTCCAGCGTCCGCAGGATGCTGAGGTCGATGTCCATCAGTCGGCGTCCTTCTCGTCGTTCTCGTCGTCACGGGTCTTGCGGTTGAACTCGATCTGGACCAGCGCCTTGCGCACGTCCGCGTACGGGATCCGCCGCTCGGCGCCGTCGACGGCGACGGTCACGCCGTCGTCGTCCGAGGCGCCGATCCGGCCGGTCACCGTCGAGTCGTCGGCCAGGGTGACCTTGACCAGCCGGGTCTCGTTGCGCCGCCAGTGCCGCGGGAGGGTCAGCGGCCGGTCGACCCCGCGGGAGGTGACCTCCAGCGTGTACGGCAGCTCGCCCATCACGTCGCCGGCCCCGTCGGGGCCGTCGGACTCCAGGACCCGGTCGATCACCTTCGTCGCGGCGGCGACGTCGTCGAGCGTGGGCCCGCCGTCGGTGTCGAGCGCGACCCGCAGCACCCGCCGCTTGCCTGCCGGAGTGATCTCGACCGCTTCGACGTCGAGGCCCAGCTCGGCGAGCGGTCCGGTGAGAACCTGCTCGATCCGCTCGGCTGTCGCGCGCTGCGCGCCCTGGCCCGAACCCATGACGAGTCCTCCCGTGTCCTGTTGTGGCTGTGCCCGGCAACTCTAGACGATCCGCGGGTGCGGATAGGGTTCCCCGGTGCCCGCACGACCGACACCGCTCTCCCGCCGCGCACTGATGGCCGGCGGTCTCGCCGGAACGGCGCTGGCGCTGGTCGGTTGCGACGCCGTCGACGGCCTGCTCGACGACGACGAGAGCCCGGGCGTGTCGGGCGCCGTGAGCCCGACGGCACCCGCGGTCGACGCCGACAGCGACCTGGTGGCGAGCGTCCTCGACGCGGTCACGGCCACGGGCGCGCTCGCCACGGCGGTCGGTACGACGGTCCCGGCCCTCGCGGGCGTCGCCACCCGCCTGGCCCGCCTGCACGACGCGCACGCGACCGAGCTCGGCGGCGCGGAGCAGGCCGACGCGCCCGCCGTACCCGCGGGTCGCGCCGCGGCCCTGCGCCGGCTGGCCCAGGCCGAGACGCGGCTGCAGGACCGGCTGGTCCGGGCGGCCGGGCAGGCCGAGAGCGGCGCGCTGGCGCAGGTGCTGGCGTCGATGGCGGCCGCGGTCGCCCAGCAGCGGGCGGTGCTGGCATGAGCGACACCACCTCCACGCCGACCTCCTCCCCCGCGACCCCGGGCGCGGTTCCCGACAGCGCCACGGAGGCCTTGCAGGCGACGCTCGCGGCCGAGCACGCCGCCGTCTTCGTGTACGCCGCCCTGGGTGGCCAGGCCTCCCAGTCGGCCCAGCCCGGTCTCTACGGCCGGATCACGGCGGCCTACCGCCTGCACCGCACCCGTCGCGACGAGCTCATCGGCCTGGTCCGGGCCGCAGGCGGGGAGCCGGTCGCGGCCGAGCCGGGCTACCAGCTGCCCGCGGACCTGGGCACCCCCGCGGCCCTCACCGCACGGGCGCTGCGCCTGGAGCAGGACGCCGCCTCGACCTACGCCTACCTGGTCGCGAGCAGCACGGGCGCCACGCGGGCCTGGGCGGTGACGGCCCTGCTCGATGCCGCGGTGCGCGGGCTGGGCTTCGGCGGCAGGCCGGAGACGTTCCCGGGGCTCTGAGGCCCCGACCGTCCTCGCCGCCGGTCAGGTGGGGCGAGCGACCTTCCCCTGATCGTTGCCGGGCGGTAAAAACGCCAGTGGTTCGCGGCCTCCGCGCTCCGGGGAACTCCCGAGACGTCCCCCGAAGACGGGGCCGCGAACCACTGGTGACCGGGGACAACGGTCATATTGAGTGACGGGAGAGGTGGGGCTCACCGATCACCTGTGCACAATCATGCAACAGAACGTCGCCCGGGTGTGCGGAAAGCGATCCTCATAAACATGCACTGCACAAACCTGCAGTCAGGGCCGCCTCACCCCGCCCGGCCGAGCCGCCATCGGGACGTGGCGGGGTCAGCGCCAGGGGGTGATCAGGCCGGGGATGTCCGCGAGCCGGTGGGCGACCGCGTCGGGCTCGCCCTCGGTGTGGCCGACCTGGTCGACCGGGATGTCGCTGTGCGGGACGTGGATCGCCCGCATCCCGGCGTTGTGGGCGCCCCAGACGTCGTCGAAGAGCCGGTCGCCGACGTACACGCAGGCGGCGGGGTCGCTCACCCCCACGGCGTCCATCGCGGCGCGGAACGCGTCGGGTGACGGCTTGGTCCACGGGACCTCGCTCGTGTAGACGTCGCCGTCGATGAGGTCAAGGACACCGTCGCGCTCGAAGAAGCCGCGGTGCCAGGACCGGGGCCAGATCGTGTTGGACAGCACGCCGACCCGGATGCCCTCGGCCCGCAGCCACGTGAACAGCGGCACGACCTCCGGGTCGGTCAGGGTGTGCGGCTCCCAGAACGCGTAGTAGGCCTCCAGGAGGTCGGGATCATGGTCCAGTCCGGCCTCGGTGAACAGGTCGGCGATGGTCGCGCTCTGCTGGTGGTCGCGGCTGCGGCCCCAGATCACGCTGCCCGCGTTGTGCAGCCGCGCGGCGTGTGCGTGGTGGTCGTCGCTGGTGTCGGTGGTGGCGAGCACCGCCTGCGCCAGGGCCAGGGATTCCGCGTGGAAGTCGATGTCGTGCCACGCGGTGAGCGTGCCGCCCCAGTCGAAGATGACCGCCTCGATCGCCATGCGCCGACCCTAGGAGACCGTGCCGACAGCGCCGGGAGGCGGGGTGAGCCGGTCGTACCAGAGCCGGCCGCAGACCGGCTCGACCGCCAGCACGGCCGCCACGGCCGCGACCACGCCGAGGCTCACCTGCGGGTCGTCGGCCCGGGTGATCGCCCAGGCACCACCCAGCACCGCGACGGCGGGGCGCAGGAACGTGCCGGGCCCGAGGATCGCCGCGTTGGCCAGGAAGCGCCGCTCCCAGCCTGCTGTCGCGTAGGCGAGCAGGGCCAGCAGCACCAGCAGCCCGAACGGGAGGTACGACGCCACGAGCGCCTCCGCGGCACGGCGCCAGGCGTCGTGGCGCTCCCCCGCCAGCCCGGCCGCGCCGAGCGCCGCGGCGGGGAGCAGCAGGACGGCGACGACGAGCAGGCCGCGGGCCTGCGCGATCCCGTCCCGCCGCGTGGTGCGGATCCTGCCGTCCCGGCCGGCCGCCGAGCGGAACCCGCTGAGCATCCCGTCGAGCGCGGCGAGGACCACCAGCGCGAGGGCGAGCCCCGTCATCGTCGTACCCCGACGACGGGGCGGACCACCTGCGTGGTCAGCGCCCGGCGCGGGTCGGTGCAGGTGACGTCGTAGTCCGGGTGCCGCGCGGCGGCCAGGAGCTCGGGGGCGCGGTGCGAGCGGCGCACGGACAGCAGCCCGTCGTGGCGCGACAGCGGCTCGCGCATCCGGGCCCGGTGGAAGACCCACGCGCCGAGCACGGGCCACGGCCCGGGCACCGGGTCCCAGTGCACGAACGCGGCCACGCCGAGGCGGGTCTGGGCGGCGAAGAAGTCCGCCAGGTCGTCGCCACGCAGGTGGTGGAGCAGGCCCGAGGAGATGACCACGGTCCGGTCCGGGTCCGTGATGACGCCGTCGGGGGCGAAGGCGTCGGCGGCCAGGAACCGGCAGGGCAGGTCCTCCTCGGCGGCGAGCGCCGCGGCCGAGGCGACGAGGGTGCGGTCGAGGTCGATGCCGACCAGCTCGACGTCGGGGCCGAGGGCGCCGGTCGCGGCGAGCCAGCGGATGACGTGCCCGAGGCCGCAGCCGACGTCGACCACGCGGACCGGCCCGGGACCGAGCCCGTCGAGCAGGGGCCGGAGCCGGGCCGCCGTACGACGGCCCTGGCTGAGCTCCTCGGTGAACCGCTGGAGCTCCGCGTGCACCCGCAGCACGAGCGCGTCGACGACGGCGAGGTCGAGGAGCCCGTCGTCGGAGGCGGGCAGGGCGGCTGCGATCCGCGCGCCGCGGCGCTGCCCCCGCTCGAGCAGCGCCCCGACGACGTCGTCGCGGCGGATGGGCTCACGGCCGCCGTCGGGCAGCCAGCCCCGGACCAGGTCGGTGATCTCGACCGGTCCGGGCGCCGTCATCGTCAGGCCGTGATGATCGCGCGGATCGCCTCGACCGCACCGTCGAGCGCGATCTCCTGCTTCTCGCCCGTCCGGCGGTCCTTGACCTCGATCAGGCCGTCGGCCACGCCCCGGCCGACCGTGACGATGGTCGGGACGCCGATCAGCTCGGCGTCCTTGAACTTCACGCCGGGGCTGATCTTGCCCGCGCGGTCGTCGTACAGGACGTCGACACCGGCGTCGACGAGCCCGGCCACGAGGGACTCGGCTGCGTCGAACACGGCCTGGTCCTTGCCGGCGGCCACGACGTGCACGTCGGCCGGCGTGATCTCGCGCGGCCAGCACAGGCCGATCTCGTCGAGGGTGTCCTCCGCGATCGCGGCGACGGCACGCGAGACACCCACGCCGTAGGAGCCCATCGTGACGGTGACGAGCTTGCCGTTCTCGTCGAGGACCTTGAGGTCGAGCGCCTCGGCGTACTTGCGGCCGAGCTGGAAGACGTGGCCCATCTCGATGCCGCGGGCCGACTCGAGCGTGCCGCCGTCGCAGTTGGGGCAGGGGTCGCCGTCGCGCACCTCGGCGGCCTCGATCGTGCCGTCGCCGGTGAAGTCGCGGCCGGCGACGAGGTCGATGACGTGGCGGCCGGGCTCGTCGGCGCCGGTCACCCAGCGGGTGCCCTCGCCGACGCGGGGGTCGAGCAGGTAGCGGATGCCGCTCTTGCCCTCCTCCCCCAGCACGCCGGGACCGATGTAGCCCTTGACCAGCGCGGGGTGCTTCGCGAACTCGGCCTCGTCCATCGCCTCGACCTCGATCGGCTCCAACTGGCCCTCGAGGCGCTTCTGGTCGACCTCGCGGTCGCCGGGCAGGCCGATCGCGAGCGGCTCGCGGCTGCCGTCGGGGTGCTTGAGAACGACCAGGACGTTCTTGAGGGTGTCGCCGGCCGTCCACGGCCGGTCCTCACGCGGGAAGGCCGCGTTGAGGTGGTCGACGAGGGAGTCGATCGTGGGGGTGTCGGGGGTGTCCTCGGCGTGCGCGGCGGGCACGCCGTCGTACGCCACGGGCGCGGGCGCGCGCACCTCGACGGCCTCGACGTTGGCGGCGTAGTCGCACTTCGTGCAGCGCACGTAGGTGTCCTCGCCGACGGCAGCGTTGGCCAGGAACTCCTCGGACTTCGAGCCGCCCATCGCGCCGGCGGTCGCCTTCACGATCACGTAGTCGAAGCCGAGCCGGTCGAAGATCCGGACGTAGGCGTCACGGTGCTTCTCGTACGACGCCTCGAGGCCCGCGTCGTCGACGTCGAAGGAGTAGGAGTCCTTCATGATGAACTCGCGCCCGCGCAGCAGGCCGGCCCGCGGGCGCGCCTCGTCGCGGTACTTCGTCTGCACCTGGTAGAGGCTCAGCGGCAGGTCCTTGTACGACGAGTACATGTCCTTCACGAGGAGCGTGAACATCTCCTCGTGGGTGGGACCGAGCAGGTAGTCGGCGTCCTTGCGGTCCTTGAGCCGGAAGATGCCGTCGCCGTATTCGGTCCAGCGGTTGGTGGCCTCGTAGGGCTCGCGGGGCAGCAGCGCGGGGAAGCTGACCTCCTGCGCGCCGATCGCGTCCATCTCCTCGCGGATGATGCCCTCGACCTTGCGCAGCACCTTCAGGCCCAGCGGCAGCCAGGTGTAGATGCCCGGCGCGGCGCGGCGGATGTAGCCCGCGCGCACGAGCAGCCGGTGGCTCGGGACCTCCGCGTCCGAGGGGTCCTCACGCAGGGTCCGGACGAACAGGGTCGACATCCTCATCAGCACGGCCGAAGCCTACGGCCGGGACGGGACGGCGGCCCAACCAGTAACGCTCAGGCGGTGCGGGCGGCCTTCAGCGCCGCCCGGATCATCGGCCACTGCAGCGGGAGCCGGGCGACCGACGCGGCCTTCAACGGCGTGTTGTCGCCGCGGAGCGCGTCCACCGCCATCTGCACGTTGCCCGGGAAGACGCCGGCGAGCAGGGCCGCGCTGGCGTACCCCGCGACCTTGCGCGTACGACGGTTGAGCAGCCCGGCCGCGCAGAGCAGCTCGGCCACCCCGCTGGCCACGATGATCTCGCGGTGGGCGGGCAGCTGGCGTGGCATCAGCGGCTCGAAGACCTCGGGCTTGACCAGGTGGACGGTCCCGCTGACGAGGAAGGCTCCGGTGACGACCTTGGCGCCGGTGGGCAGGCTCATGGGGCCATCCTGACAGCCCCGCCCGGCGTGGCTCAGCCGAGGTCGAGCGCGTTGCGCAGCCCCAGCTTGTAGAGCAGCTTGTCCGTCGCCTTGAGCGCGGCGAACTCCGGCGGGTCGTAGAGCCGGTAGGTCTTCACCCGGGCCGCGGTCGACCGGGACTCGTCGAGGATGGCGTTGACCGCGTGCCGGGCCGACTCGTTGGCGCCCTCCATCGTGGCCAGGTCGATGTCGGTCTGCACGAAGTCACCGCTCATCAGCAGGTTGGGGATCCTCGTGCGGGCCGTCGGCCGGCTCTTCCACGAGTCGACGGTGTTGACCAGGAGCGGCGTCTCGTTGGTGTTGCGGCCGGCCGCGCCGTCCCACTGCACGCCGGGGTCGAGGAACCAGGAGTGGACGATGCCGTCGGGGAGCAGGTCGCCGACGGTGAGGTGGTCCTTGATCTGGGCGAGCACCTCGGCCGCGATCTCGTCGCGGGTGCACTCCTTGGCCGTCTTGCCGAACAGGATGCCCGGGGCGTCCCAGTTGGAGATGTCGACCGAGAGGATGTCGACCACCTCGCCGTCGCCGTAGTCGCGGGGGATGTCGCGGTCCGCCCAGAACTGGCCCTGGGTGAGCGCGGTCAGCGACCAGGGCGAGTCGATGAAGGTGATGTGCCCCTTGGTGACCTCGACGTGGTCCCGGAGGAAGTACTGGATGCCGACCATCCAGTCGGTCTTCAGCGCGGACAGGCCCCGCAGGCCGGGATCGAGCGTCAGGACGTCGGAGGTCAGGGTGGGGACGACGCGCTCCACCGGCATGGCGCTGACGAACCAGTCGGCCTCGACGCGGCTCGTCGTACCGGCGGCGTCGGCGAGGACGGCGGCGCTGATCCGCCCGGCGGACGTCTCGTAGCGGACCAGGCGCTGGCCGCTGACGAAGCGGACGCCACGGCCCCGGAGGTAGGTCATCCACGGGTCGATCCAGGCCTCGTTGGTGGGCAGGTCGAGCACGCGGTCGAGCGCACCGTCGTTGCCGCGGCCCATGATGTTGTAGACGAACGCCTCGCCCATGTTGCCGATCGTGCGGGTGCTGGCGATGGTCTCCTTGGCGGCGACCAGGTTGCGGGTCAGCCCCGCGGCCAGGATCTTCTGGTAGGGCTGCGAGCGCTTCGCCGCGCCGACGAAGTCCCACCAGCTGACCTTCTCCCACTGACCCAGCCGCCGCTCGTCGCAGCTGGTCAGGAACACCAGCAGCCGCTCGACGAAGTAGGTCAGCTCGTGCGGCGGGACGGAGTGGCCGCCGAGGTTGTCGAGCAGGAACCGGCGCAGGCCGTCGACCGTGAGCAGCTGCTCCGGGTCGGGGCCGACGCCGAAGACGAAGGCGTCGGCGTGGTCCCCGCCGCGCAGGAACTTGCCGCCCGTCGCGGCCACCAGGTTGTCGCCGACCGTGCCGGAGCCGAACGGGATGCGCCGCATCGTGTCCGGCACGTGGTGGTAGAAGCCGGGGAAGAACCGGAAGCCGTGCTCACCGGGCAGGTCCGCGCGACCGCCCGTGCCGGTGCCGGCGAAGGGGATGCTGCGCGCCTTGCCGCCCCACGCCGACGGCTCGAAGACCGTGACGGAGAAGCCCCGCTCGACGAGCTCGTGGGCCGCTGTCAGGCCGGCCATGCCGCCGCCCAGCACCACCGCCTCCTTGCCGGGAGTCGCGGCGAAGGCGGGCGCCAGGCCGGTGGTCGCCAGCGCGGCACCGGCGCCGGCGGCCAGGGACGAGCTGAGGAGCGTACGGCGGTCGAGGCGGTGGGTCATCGTGGTCTCCCCCATGAGATCCAACCGACACAGGTGTCGGTTACTGTCGACCTGAGGATAGAGTGATTCCCACCACAACGGTCAAGGCCCTTCGCGGAGTCAGCCGACACAGGTGTGGGTTAGCACCGAGCGAGAGGAGCCGACCATGACGACGGACACCGTGCGTCGCCGGTTGACGGGGCCCGCCCGCCGCCAGCGCATCGAGGCCGCCGCGGTCGAGGTCTTCGCCGAGCGCGGGTACGACGCCACGTCGGTCGGCGAGATCGCCACCGCGGCCGGCGTCACCCGCACCGTGCTCTACGACCACTTCCGCTCCAAGCGCGAGCTCTACCTGCAGGTGCTCGACGGGCAGAACGCCGCGATGCTGGCCGAGGTCGGCGCGGGGATCACCGGTGCCGGTGCGGGCGCGGACCGGTTGCGCTCGACCGTGGCGGCGTACCTCTCCTTCGCGCGGCAGCGCCCCGCCGCCCGCCGGCTGCTCGTCGACCCGATCCCGACCGGCGACACCGAGCTCGACCAGGTGATCGCGGCCTACCGCACGGCCCGCACCCAGGCGGTGGCCGCGATGCTCGCCCCCGACCTCGCGCGCTCCGGGGTGACGGCGGGCTCGACCGCCTCGGCCGTCGTGGTGGAGCTGCTGATCACCGGTGTCGACGGGGTGGCCCGCTGGTGGCAGGACCACCCGACCGCGACCTTGGACGAGGTGACCGACATCGCCAGCCGGCTGCTCTGGAACGGGCTCCCCCGGCTCGCCCGGTAGCGGCGGTCGCTCAGAACATCACGGTCGCGAAGCGGGTCGTCTCCACGAACCCGACCCGCTCGTAGACGCCGCGCGCCGCGTGGTTCCAGTCGTTGACGTAGAGCGAGACCGTCGGCGAGATCCGCGCCCGGACCTGGTGCACGACCGCGGCCATGCCCTCGGTCGCGAGCCCCTCGCCCCGGCGGTGCGGCGGCACCCACACGCCCTGGATCTGGGCGGCGTGCTCGGTCGCGCAGGCGACCTCGGCCTTGAAGACGAGCTCGTCGCCGTCGTACCGGACGAAGGACCAGCCGCGGCCGACCAGCTGGGCGACGCGGGCGCGGTAGAGGTCGGCGCCGCCACCGGCCTCGGGCGAGACCCCGACCTCCTCGGTGTACATCGCCACACAGGCCGGGTAGAGCGTGCCGAGGTCGCCCTGCACCCCTGCCCGCACGCCCTGGTCGGGCCGGACGGCCGGCGGGCCGGCGATCTCGAGGTGGCGCTGGTCCCAGCGGGTGTCCCGGGCCCGCCCCCAGGACGGCCCGACCTCGTCCCAGAACGGGCGCACGGCCGACTGCGGCCCGACGATCGTCGAGGCGGTACGACGGCGGGTCAGCGCGCGCTGGGCGAAGGCGGCAGCGTCCTCCGGGCCGGCCTGGACCGGCACCAGGTTGGCGGCGACGTGGCAGGCCGCGACGAGGTGACCTCCGTCGAAGCGGCCCCACATCTCGCCACCGAGCCAGCGCGGCTCGAGGTTGGTGGTGTGTGCCCGGTGGACGGCGAAGACGTTGACGACCGGGTCCTGGTTGGCCAGCTCCAGGAACGCAGGGACGTCCGCCGTCGCCAGGACGCGCACGCCGTGCCGGGTCGTCAACACGATCGGAGCCTATGCCCTCGGCCCACGCGAAGTGAGGACGGGACACGGACCGGCGATCAGGTCCACACTGGAGTCCCCCGGAGCGAGGTGGTGCCGATGCCTGCACGTCACGTGACCGATGGCGGTCTGGAGACCGACCTGATCTTCCTGCGCGGCTTCGACCTCCCCGAGTTCGCCTCGTTCCCGCTCCTGGACACCGACGAGGGCCGCGCCGCCCTGCGCGACTACTACCTCGCCTACGCCGACATCGCCGTCCGCGTCGGCGCGCCGCTGCTCCTGGAGACGCCGACGTGGCGGGCGAACCCGGACCACGCCGCCCTGCTCGGGTACGACGACGCGGCGCTCGACCGCGTCAACCGCGAGAGCGTCGACTTCCTCTCCTCCGTGGCGGCCGAGCGGGCCGACGAGCTCGTCGGCTGGGAGGTCGGCGGGATGCTGGGACCCCGCGGCGACGGCTACGCGAGCGCCGGGCCGGTCGACCCGGACGCCGCCGCGGACTACCACCGTCCGCAGCTGGCCTCGTTCGCGGCGGCCGGCGCGAGCCGGGCTACGGTGCTCACCCTGACCGAGGTCGGCGAGGCGATCGGGATCGCCCGCGCCGCGGCCGACGTGGGCCTGCCGGCGGGGATCGGCTTCACCGTCGAGACCGACGGCCGGCTGCCCGACGGCACCAGCCTGGCGTCGGCGATCGAGCAGGTCGACGCGGCCGCTCCCCCGGCGTACTACCTGGTCAACTGCGCGCACCCGAGCCACGTGCTGCGCGGCCTCGACGAGGGTGCGTGGCGCGAGCGGGTCGGTGGCCTGCGGGTCAACGCGTCGACGATGAGCCACGCCGAGCTCGACGAGGCCGAGACGCTCGACGACGGCGACCCCGTGCAGCTCGCGGCCGACCAGCAGCCGCTGCTCGACGCGTTCGGCAACCTCGAGGTCCTCGGCGGTTGCTGCGGCACCGACGCGCGGCACGTGGCCGCGATGTGGGGCGTCGGCTGACGGGTCGGCTGACGGGTCAGCTGATGGAGACCGTGGCCTCCGCGCCCTCGACCGGCTCCATCGTCTCGGCGATCTTCATCGCCTCCTCGATCAGGGTCTCGACGATCTCGGCCTCGGGCACGGTCTTGATGACCTCGCCCTTGACGAAGATCTGGCCCTTGCCGTTGCCGGACGCGACGCCGAGGTCGGCCTCGCGGGCCTCCCCCGGGCCGTTGACGACGCAGCCCATGACGGCCACGCGCAGCGGGACCTCGAGGCCGTCGAGGCCGGCGGTCACCCGCTCGGCGAGCGTGTAGACGTCCACCTGGGCACGGCCGCACGACGGGCAGGAGACGATCTCGAGCTTGCGGGGGCGCAGGTTGAGCGACTGCAGGATCTGGATGCCGACCTTGACCTCCTCCACCGGCGGGGCGGAGAGGGAGACCCGGATCGTGTCGCCGATGCCCCGCGAGAGCAGGGCGCCGAAGGCCGTGGCCGACTTGATCGTGCCCTGGAAGGCGGGCCCGGCCTCGGTGACACCCAGGTGCAGCGGCCAGTCGCCGGCCTCGGCGAGCAGCTCGTAGGCCCGCACCATCACGACGGGGTCGTTGTGCTTGACCGAGATCTTGAAGTCGCGGAAGCCGTGCTCCTCGAAGAGGCTGGCCTCCCAGACGGCGGACTCGACGAGCGCCTCGGGCGTGGCCTTGCCGTACTTCTCGAGCAGCCGCTTGTCGAGCGACCCGGCATTGACGCCGATCCGGATCGACGTGCCGTGGTCCTGGGCCGCCTTGGCGATCTCCTTGACCTGGTCGTCGAACTTCTTGATGTTGCCCGGGTTGACCCGCACCGCCGCGCAGCCGGCCTCGATGGCCGCGAAGACGTACTTCGGCTGGAAGTGGATGTCCGCGATCACCGGGATCTGGCTGTGCTTCGCGATCTCCGGCAGCGCGTCCGCGTCGTCCTGGCTCGGGCAGGCGACCCGCACGATGTCGCAGCCCGCGGCAGTGAGCTCCGCGATCTGCTGGAGCGTGGTGTTGACGTCGGAGGTGAGCGTCGTGGTCATCGACTGCACCGAGATCGGGTGGTCGCTGCCGACCCCGACCTTGCCCACCTGGATCTGGCGGGTGGTACGACGGGGGGCGAGCACCGGCGGCGGGGCGGCCGGCATGCCCAGGCTGATCGACGTCATGACCCCAAGGTTAGTCGCCGACCGGGCGGGATCAGGATTCGAGGTGGACCGGGACGACGAGGTCGCCGACGATCAGCACGACACCCATCACGAGCAGGGCGCCTGCGACGACATAGGCCACCGGCAGCAGCTTCGCCGCGTCGACGTAACCGGGGTCGGGACGCCGGCGGAGCCGGGCGAGGCCGCGGCGTACGGCCTCCCAGAGGGCACTGGCGATGTGGCCGCCGTCGAGGGGCAGCAGCGGCACGAAGTTGAACATGCCGATGAAGAAGTTGAAGCCCGCGATGAGCATCAGCAGCGAGACCAGCTTGTCGTTGACGCTGATCTCGTCGTGCGAGGCGACCTCGCCCGCGAGCCGGCCGCCGCCGACCACGCTCACCGGTCCCAGCGGGTCGCGCTCCTTGACGCCGACGATCGCCTGCGCCACGCCCCACACCTTGGCCGGCAGCGTCGAGAGCGACTTCGCGACGTCGACGGTCATGTGGCCCATCTGGCCGATCGTGTAGAGGGGACCGCCCTTGGCGAGGTGGGAGTCGGGCGTCACGCCGAGGAAGCCGACCTCCTCGTCCGCCTCGTCACCCGCCTTGTCGGGCGGGCGCACGGTCGTCTTGGTGCGGAAGGTGAGGTTCTCGCCGTTGCGCTCGACCACGACCGTCGCCCGATCGGTCCCGTTGGCCTTGACCAGCTCCTGCATCTGGTCCCAGCTGGTGATCGACGTGCCGTTGAACGACACGATCCGGTCACCTTCCTCCAGCCCGGCTGCGTAGGCCGGGGTGGGCTGGTCCGCGGCGGTGCACACCTCGCCCGACTCGTCGGCCGGCTTCACGCAGGCGTGGACGATCTTGATCGTGGTGTCGACCTTCTCGTCGCCGCCGTTGCCGTAGGTCGCGAAGACGGCGGCGAAGATCGTGAACGCGATCAGGATGTTCACCGTGGGCCCGCCGGCCATCACGATGACCTTCTTCCACCACGGCAGCTTGTAGAAGAGCCGGTCGGTGTCCTCGGGCTTCACGTGCTCCCACTCGGCGGCACGTGCGTCGGAGATCAGCTGGGTGAACAGGCCGGTGTTGGACTTGCGGACCTTGAAGACCTGGTTGCCCTGGTCGTCGTACTCGACCTCCTCGACGAGGTCGTCGGCCGCGGGCGGCAGCATCCCGACGATCTTGACGTAGCCGCCGAGCGGCACCGCCTTGATGCCGTACTCGGTCTCACCGACCTGCTTGCTCCACACCGTCGGCCCGAAGCCGATGAAGTACTGCGTGACCTTCCCGCCGAACTTCTTCGCCGGGATCATGTGGCCGAGCTCGTGGAGCCCGATCGACGCCAGGATCGCGGTCGCGAAGACGACGACGCCGAGCGTGTAGAGAAGTACGGTGATCACGGGCGGTCGGCTGTCCTCGAGGCGGTGACGGAGCGGGCGGCAGCCTCGCGCGCCCACGCGTCGGCCGCGAGGACGTCGTCGAGCGAGATCTGCTGGTTCGAGGGTACGTCGTGGGCGGCTACCACGTCCGCCACGACGTCGACGATCCCGGTGAACGCCAGCTCACCGCGGCGGAAGGCGTCGACCGCGACCTCGTTGGCGGCGTTGTAGACGGCGGGAGCCGTGCCCCCGCGCTCCCCCGCCGCGCGGGCGAGGGCGACGGACGGGAACGCCTCGTCGTCGAGCGGGAAGAACTCCCAGGTCTCGGGCCTGGACCAGTCGACCGACGGGGCGGCGTCGGGCACCCGATCCGGCCAGGCGAGGCCGAGCGCGATCGGGATCAGCATCGTCGGCGGGCTCGCCTGCAGGAGGGTGGAGCCGTCGACGAACTCGACCATCGAGTGCACGACGCTCGTCGGGTGCACCACGACCTCGATCCGGTCGTAGGGGATGCCGAAGAGCAGGTGCGCCTCGATGACCTCCAGGCCCTTGTTGACCAGGGTCGCGGAGTTGATGGTGATCACGGGACCCATGTCCCAGGTCGGGTGGTTGCCGGCCTGCTCGGGAGTGACGTCGACGAGCTCGGCGCGGGTGCGCCCGCGGAAGGGACCGCCGCTGGCGGTGAGCACGAGCCGTCGTACCTCCGCAGCACTGCCGCCGCGCAGGCACTGGGCGAGGGCGCTGTGCTCCGAGTCGACGGGCACGATCTGGCCGGGCTCCGCCCGCTCCAGCACGAGCGGACCGCCCATCACGAGCGACTCCTTGTTGGCGAGCGCGAGGGTGTTGCCGGCATCGAGCGCGGCCAGCGTCGGTCGGAGGCCCACGGCCCCGGTGATCCCGTTGAGGACGACGTCGCACTCCTGCGCGGCCGCGTCGGTGCTGGCCTCCTCGCCCAGGCCGCTGAAGCGCGGCGCGAATTCCTCGACCTGACGGGCGAACAGATCGGGGTTGCTGCCGCCGGCCGTCAGGCCCACGACGCGGAACCGGTCGGGGTTGGCCCGCACCAGATCGAGCGCCTGGGTGCCGATCGAGCCGGTGGATCCGAGGATGACGACGTCCTTCACGTCACAATCCTCTCAACACAGCGGCGAAATCCGACGACCGCACCCCCTCAGCCCGCATGCTTGCCCCGTGCTTCCCCCCCGTGTCCGGACGGAGGTCACGGGACGGAGACTCGGGCCCGTCTGTGCCGCCGCCATGTTGCTCCTCGCTGCCCTCGTGCTGGGCCCCCACCACGCGCGCCCGAACGGCGCGGGCGAGGACCGGCCTGCGGCCGAGCTGGCCTCGAGCGTGCGCGCCCGGCCGGCGCCCCAGGCGAAGCCGGGGGCCAACCGGAGCACCCGGACCAACCGGACAGGCCAGACCGCCCGGAACCGGCGCTGCACGGGCACGATCGCGCTCACCTTCGACGACGGCCCGGTGCCCGGGACGACGCCGCGGCTGGTGAGCGTCCTGCGTGCGGCCAACGTGCCCGCGACCTTCTTCATGGTGGGGCGCCGGGTGCGCCAGCACCCCGAGCTCGCCCGGGCCGTCGAGCGCGGCGGCTTCCAGATCGCCAACCACAGCTGGGCCCACGAGCAGCTCACCGCCCGCTCGAGCAGGCAGGTCCGGGCCTCGATCACCGCGACGCAGCGCGAGCTGCGCCGGGCCGGTGTGCACCCGACGACGCTGATGCGACCGCCGTACGGCGCCATGGACCGCCGGGTGCGGCGGGAGCTGGTGGGCGCGGGCTACGTCCCGGTGCTCTGGACGATCGACTCCCGCGACTGGGCCAACGGCTCGGCCGACCAGATCGCCTCGCGGATCCTGCGCGACCTGCGGCCCGGCCCCAATGTGGTCCTCCAGCACGACGGCGTCGACCGCTCGCCCATCTCTGTCGCCGCGGTGGCCAAGGTGGTGCGGGGCGCACGCAACCGCGGGTTCTGCTTCACGGGGCTCGACCGGCACGGGCGACCGTCGCTGGCCGGCTCGCGGCCTGCACGGTCCGGGGGAAGCACCGGCCGGACGGCGTCCCGGTCGCAGACCGGGACCGGCAGGGCCGGCCACGGCACGCGGCCGTGGTCGCCCGAGCTCACCCGGTGAGCTGGTCGGCCGCCGTGTAGGGGTCGGTCTCCCCCGCGACGACGGCCGCGGCCAGGTCGTCGAGGCGGTCGCCCCCGCCCACGGTGCCCCAACGACGGCGCAGCGCGGTCAGCGCCAGGGTCTCGATCTCGTTGCGCGCGCGGCGGACACGCCGGCGCTGGAGCTCGCCGCTCTCGCGCAGCCAGGTGCCGTGCTCCTCGAGCGCGTCGACCACGTCGGCGACGCCCTCGCCCTTGGAGGCGACGGTCTTGAGCACCGGCGGGCGCCAGGCCCCCTCGCGGCGCTCGGCGAGACCGAGCATCGAGCGCAGGTCGCGGCGTACCTTGTCGGCGCCGTCGCGGTCCGACTTGTTGACGACGTAGAGGTCGCCGATCTCGAGGATCCCGGCCTTCGCGGCCTGGATCCCGTCGCCCATGCCGGGCGCGAGCAGGACCATCGTCGAGTCGGCCTGCCCGGCCACCTCGACCTCGCTCTGGCCGACGCCGACCGTCTCGACGAGCACGTAGTCGAAGCCGGCCGCGTCGAGCACCCGCAGCGCCTGCGGCGTCGTCCAGGCCAGGCCACCGAGGTGCCCACGCGCGGCCATCGACCGGATGAAGACGCCCGGGTCGAGGACGTGGTCGCCCATCCGGATCCGGTCGCCCAGCAGGGCACCGCCGGAGAACGGGGACGACGGGTCGACCGCGAGTACGGCGACCCGGTTGCCCCGCCGCCGCAGCTCGCCGATCAGGGCGTTGGTCGACGTCGACTTCCCGACGCCGGGAGCACCCGTGAGACCGACGATCCGCGCGTGCCCGGCATGGGGCGCGAGGGCGCGCATCAGGTCCGGCAGCAGCGGCGACTCGTCCTCGACCTGTGACACGAGGCGACCCACCGATCGGGGGTCGCCCTCGCGGGCCTTCTCGACCAACGCAGGAACGGCCGCCGCGGTGATCCCGCGACGGCCGCCCTGGATGTTGCTTGCGTCAGGCAACGCAGTCCGCTCGGTCGGTCAGCTGGCCGGGACCCGGAGGACCAGCGCGTCGCCCTGGCCGCCACCGCCGCAGAGGGCGGCCGCGCCGAGGCCACCGCCGCGGCGCTTGAGCTCGAGCGCGAGGTGCAGCGTGATGCGCGCACCGGAGGCACCCAGCGGGTGGCCGATGGCGATGGCGCCACCGTTGACGTTGACCTTGTCCTCGTCGATGCCGAGCGCGCGGGCCGACTCGATGCCGACGGCGGCGAACGCCTCGTTGAACTCGACCAGGTCGAGGTCGGCGGCGCTCAGACCGGCCTTGTCGAGCGCCTTCTTCGTGGCGTTGGCGGGCTGCAGCTGCAGCGTCGAGTCCGGGCCGGCCACCTGGCCGTGGCTCACGATCTCGGCGAGGATCGGCAGGCCGAGCTCCTCCGCCTTCTTCTTCGAGGTGACGACCACGGCGGCCGCACCGTCGGAGATCTGCGAGGAGGACGCGGCGGTGATGGTGCCGTCCTTGGCGAACGCCGGGCGCAGGGCCGCGAGCGACTCGGCGGTGGTGTCGCCACGGACACCCTCGTCCTTGTTGACGACGATCGGGTCGCCCTTGCGCTGCGGGATCGTCACCGGGACGATCTCGTCGTCGAAGATGCCGTTCTTCTGCGCGGCGGCGGCGAGCTGGTGCGAGCGGGCCGCGACGGCGTCCTGCTCCTCACGGGTCAGCGGGGTCTCGCGACAGGCGTTGGTCGCCTCGGTCAGGTTGCCCATGCCCTGCTGGGTGGCCTGGTCGAAGAGGGCGTCGTAGGCCAGCGAGTCGACGAGGGTGGTGTCGCCGTACTTGAAGCCCTCGCGGGACTTCGGCAGCAGGTGCGGCGCCTGGGTCATCGACTCGGTGCCACCGGCGACGACGATCTCGGCCTCGCCGGCACGGATCAGCTGGTCGGCCTGGGCGATGGCGTTGATGCCCGACAGGCACACCTTGTTGATGGTGATCGAGGGGACCTGCGGCGGCAGGCCGGCGGCGAGACCCGCGGTGCGGGCGGGGTTCTGGCCGGCGCCGGCCTGGAGCACCTGGCCCACGATCAGGTAGTCGACCTGGTCACCGGACACGCCGGCCTTCTCCAGCGCGCCCTTGATGGCGACGCCCGCGAGGTCGGCGGCCGACAGGGTCTTGAGGGCGCCGAGGTGGCGACCGATCGGCGTACGAGCGCCGGCGACGATGACGCTGGGGTTGTCGGACATGGATCCTCCGTGCAGACGTGTGGTCGGAACATTTCGACTCTACTCGCGGGTATCCGGACCCGGCGAGGGGTCCATCGTGCGGTCGGTGAGGCACTCGTCACACCCCCCGAACGGAGGCGCAACGGCACAATGGCGCGCATGAGCATCACTGACGGCGTTCCCACGCACCTCTTCACCGCCATCGACCACGTCGGCATCGCGGTGCCCGACCTCGACGAGGCGATCGCCTTCTACCGCGACAACTTCGGCATGCACGTCGCGCACGAGGAGACCAACGAGGAGCAGGGTGTCCGCGAGGCGATGGTCGCCGTCGGCGACACCGACTCGAAGATCCAGCTCCTCGCCCCGCTCAACGCCGAGTCGACCATCGCGAAGTTCATCGACCGCAGCGGCCCGGGCCTCCAGCAGCTCGCCTACCGCGTGACCGACCTCGACCAGGTCTCCGCGATCCTGCGCGAGCGCGGCCTGCGCCTGCTCTACCCCGAGGCCCGCCGCGGCACGGCCAACAGCCGGATCAACTTCGTCCACCCGAAGGACGCCGGCGGCGTGCTCGTCGAGCTCGTGGAGCCGGCCGCCGACGGCGGCCACTGATCGCCCGCGAAGTGTGAGGTTTTCTCCGCCGAAGTGTGAGTCTTTCTCCGCCGAGGTGCGCGACCTTCTCCGCGGGGCGAAGAACTTGCGCCACCTCGATGGAGAAGCTGCGCCACCTCGATGGAGAAACCGCGCCACTTCGGCGGAGAAACCGCGCCACTTCGTGTCAGACCCAGCGGAACCGGAGCTCCTCGCCGGGGCGCAGCTGGGCCAGCCGGTCGGTGTCGGCGTCGACCACCACGGCGATGACGGGATAGCCGCCCGTCACCGGGTGGTCGGGGCCGAACACGACCGGGTGACCGTCCGGTGGGAGCTGCACGGCGCCGCGGAGGGCGCCCTCGCTGGGCAGCTCCCCCTTGCCGGGTACGACGCCCAGGGGATCCCCCTCGAGCCGCAGCCCGACCCGGTCGCTGGCCCCGCCGACCCGCCAGGTGCGGGCCACCAGGGCGTCCGGGTCCGCCGCCCAGTCGTCGCGGGGGCCTCGCACGACGCGGACGACCGGCACGGCGTCGTACCTGCTGGGCGGGACGGCGTCGACCAGCACCTCCCCCGGGGCCCGGGTGCCGACGGGCAGCACGGCACCGACACGGACCGGCTCCGGGCCGAGGCCGGCCAGGGTGTCGCGGGCGCGTGAGCCCAGCAGCGGTGGCAGCTCGAGGCCGCCGCGGACCGAGAGGTAGCTGCGCAGCCCCGACGCCGGGGTGCCCAGGCGCAGCCGCTGGCCGGGGCGCAGCGTGAGCACGGCACCCGACGGCTCCGGGCGCCCCTCGACCTCCAGCGGCGCCGGAGCGCCGGTCACGCACACGGTCACGTGACCGTCTGCCTCGACCTCCAGCCCGCCGAGCACCACCTCCAGCGCCGCGGCGCCCGGCTCGTTGCCGACCAGCCTCCCCCCGAGCGTGTACGACGCCCGGTCGGCCGCTCCCGCGGAGCCGACCCCGATCGCGGCGTGGCCGGGTCGGCCGGCGTCCTGCACCAGCACCGGTCCGCCGACGGCCCTCACGAGCAGCGCACTCACCGCTCGCTCGCCTCGAAGCGCACGGTGATGCCGGCCGCGAGCAGCGCAGGCGGATCACGCTCGATGTCCCACAGCACCGCGTCGGTGCGACCGATCAGCTGCCAGCCGCCGGGCGAGGCACGGGGGTAGACCCCGCTGAACTCCCCGGCCAGTCCGACCGACCCGGCAGGAACCGTCGTCCGGGGCTGGTCGCGACGCGGCACCCGCAGCCGCGGGTCGCCGCCGACGAGGTAGGCGAACCCGGGCGCGAAGCCGCCGAAGGCGACCTGCCAGGACGTTGCGGTGTGGGCCGCGACGACCTCCTCGGCGCTCAGCCCGGTCAGCTCCGCCACTGCGGCGAGGTCGGGGCCGTCGTACACGACGGGGATGATGACCTCCGGGCCCGGTAGTCCCTGACCAAAAGCACCGTTCCCGGCCCCCAGAAGGTGCTTTTCGTCAGGGACTACCGTCCGGAGGCGGTCGACCGACACCCCCGGGCGGGCGACGAGGAGGACGGTCCGGGCGCCCGGGACGACGTCGGCGACCAGCTCGGCCACCGCGGTGTCGGTCCGCAGGGCGGCGGCCGCGGAGACCGCCGCGGCCGTGTCCGCGAGCTCGACGAGGAGCCCGCGGTCGCCGTACGGGAGCAGCCTCATCGGCCGGCGAAGGGCGCGACGGTGATCCCGGCGGACGACAACCCCTCCCGGACAGCGGCAGCCAGCGCGGCGGCCCCCGGCGAGTCGCCGTGCACGCACAGGGAGCGCACCCCGTCCGAGGAGGCCAGCCGCACGGCCTGGGCGGCGGCCTCGGCAGGATCGGTCAGCAGCGCCCCGGGCGAGGAGCGTGGCACCAGGCCGCCGTCGGATCGGTAGGCGCGGTCGGCGAAGCCCTCGCCCACTGCCGGAAGGCCCGCCTCCTCGGCGAAGCGGAGGAACTGCGAGCCCGGGAGGCCCAGGACGGGGATCGCCTCGCCCCGGGCGTCGCCGAAGGCGACCACCGCCCGCAGCACGGCCCGCGCCTTGTGCGCGCGCTGGTTCACCGCGTGGTAGAGCGCACCGTGCGGCTTGACGTAGCGGACGGCGGACCCGGCGACCCGCGCGATCCCGTCGAGGGCGCCCAGCTGGTAGAGCACGTCCGCCTCGAGGTCCTCGGCATCGATGTCGATGTCACGCCGCCCGAAGCCGGCGAGGTCGCGGTAGCCCACCTGCGCCCCGATCACGACGCCGTGCTCCACCGCCAGCTCGCAGGTACGCCGCAGCGTCAGCGGGTCGCCGGCATGGAAGCCGCAGGCGACGTTGGCGCTGGTCAGGTGGGGCAGCAGCGCGGCGTCGTCGCCGAGCTGCCACCGGCCGAAGGACTCGCCCACATCGGCGTTGAGATCCACGTCACCCCCGTTCGGGGTGGAAGTCGTGGACGGGCGACCCGAATGCAACGTCACGGGCCTATGGTGGCCCATCGAGCCCTGATCGGGGCTGCCGAGCGCCGCCGAGCCCAGGACGGTGCAGCCGCCGCAAGTGAGACGCCTGTCACGGAACCGCCACCAGCCGGTTACCGATGGGTAATCTTCGCCGCGGCCGTATTGCCACCCCAACGCGCACCGCCGGAGGTGCGCCACCGATTCCCAGGGAGACGACGACCGTGCAGCACATCCTCGACGCCATCCAGGCGGAGGCCTCCGCGGAGGACTTCGCCAACCTCGAGCTTCCCGAGTCCTACCGGGCCGTGACGGTCCACAAGGACGAGGTCGACATGTTCGAGGGCATCGCCTCGCGTGACAAGGACCCCCGCAAGTCCCTGCACGTCGACGAGGTGCCCCTCCCCGAGCTCGGACCGGGCGAGGCGTTCGTGGCGGTCATGGCCTCCGCGATCAACTACAACACCGTGTGGACCTCGATCTTCGAGCCCGTCTCCACGTTCGGCTTCCTCGAGCGCTACGGCCGCGAGTCCGAGCTCTCCAAGCGCCACGACCTGCCCTACCACATCGTCGGCTCCGACCTGTCCGGCGTCGTCCTGGCCGTCGGCGCGGGCGTGACCAAGTGGAAGCCGGGCGACCGCGTCGTCGCGCACTGCCTCTCCGTCGAGCTCGAGGCCCCCGACGGCCACAACGACACGATGCTCGACACCTCCCAGCGCATCTGGGGCTTCGAGACCAACTTCGGCGGCCTCGCCGACGTCGCGATGGTCAAGGCCAACCAGCTCATGCCCAAGCCCGAGCACCTCACCTGGGAGGAGGCCGCCTCCCCCGGCCTGGTGAACTGCACGGCCTACCGCCAGCTCGTCTCCTCTAACGGCGGCAACATGAAGCAGGGCGACAACGTCCTGATCTGGGGCGCCTCCGGCGGCCTCGGCGGCTTCGCCACCCAGTACGCCCTCAACGGTGGCGCCAACCCGATCTGCGTGGTCTCCAACGAGGAGAAGGCCCAGATCGTGCGCAACATGGGCGCCGAGATGGTCATCAACCGCTCCGAGCTCGCCCCGAAGTTCTGGAACGAGGACGGCACCAAGCAGAACCCGAAGGAGTGGCAGCGCTTCGGCAAGGCCATCCGTGAGCTCACCGGCGGCGAGGACATCGACATCGTCTTCGAGCACCCGGGCCGCGAGACCTTCGGCGCCTCGGTCTACGTCACCCGCAAGGGCGGCACCATCACCACCTGCGCCTCGACCACCGGCTACATGCACGAGTACGACAACCGCTACCTGTGGATGAACCTCAAGAAGATCATCTCCAGCCACTTCGCCAACTACCGCGAGTCGTGGGAGGCCAACCGCCTCATCGCCCAGGGCAAGATCCACCCCACCCTGTCGCGCACCTACAAGCTCGAGGACACCGGCCAGGCCGCCCTCGACGTGCACCACAACAAGCACCAGGGCAAGGTCGGCGTCCTGTGCCTGGCCCCCGAGGAGGGCCTCGGCGTCAAGAACGAGGAGCTCCGCGCCAAGCACCTCGACAAGATCAACCTCTTCCGCGGCATCTGAGCCACGGAGCGGGACCGGGAGGCCGGCGCGGCGACGCGCCGGCCTCCCGGCATTTTTCGGCAGGTACGACGCCTCGCGGCCGACACCTGACCGATCCGGCGGGGCGGGCTGGGAAAGCTCAGGCTCATCGGGGATCATGGGGGCCAATCCCCCCATGTACGCCACCGAGAGCCAGGGAGGCTCCGTCCCCATGAGCGACCAGGGTCTGTCCATCTTCGACGACGAGCCCACCACCCCCGAGGAGTCCACCCCCGTGACGACCAAGTCCACCGACGAGGAGCCGACGCAGGTCATCCCGGCCACGAAGACCGCAGAGACGCCGGTGGCGCGCCCGAAGGCCGCCCCGGCCGCCCCCTCCGACCGGCCGACCGCCACGCAGCCGGACCGCGCCGCGGCGACGTCGCCCCGTCCGTCCGGCGCGCCGCGCGGCGCCGCGTCGCAGGCGGCCTCGCCCCGCCCGGTCGGCTTCACCGCCCCCTCCGGCGGCCTGCCGATCGTCCGCAAGGGCGGCTACGACCGGGACGCGGTCGACGCCCAGATCCGGCAGCTGTCCAGCGAGAAGGCCACGCTCGGCGCCAGCCTGACCGAGTCCGAGCAGCGCGTCATCGAGCTCGAGCAGGAGCTGGCGAAGGTGCGCGCCGAGCTCGCGGAGACCGACAACCCGTCGTACGCCGGGCTCGGCGGGCGGGCCAGCGCGATGCTCCGTCTCGCCGAGGAGGAGGCCGCCGAGATCCGCACGGTCGCCGAGTCCGACGCGCTCGAGATCCGCGAGCAGGCCACCCGCGACGCCAAGGCGATCCGCGCCGAGGCGGCCCGCGAGGCCGACGACATGCGCGCCGTCCAGCTGCGCGAGCTGGAGGAGAACCGCACCCGCCTGCTCACCGACGCCGAGCAGGAGCGGGCGCTGGCGAAGAGCGAGGCGGCCGACGTGCTCGCCTCGGCCAGGCGCGAGGCCGACCAGCTGCGCCTCGCCGCCCAGCAGGAGGTCTCCGAGCAGCGCAGCCAGGCCCAGCGCGAGGTCGAGCAGGCCCGCGCCGCGGTCGACCGCGAGGTCCAGGAGGCCCGCCGGGCGCTGGCCGTGGAGAAGGAGCGGCTCGCCCGCGAGGCGACCGACCACCACAACAGCGCGGTCGCCGAGACCCGCCGCCTGGTCGAGGAGGCCGAGCAGCGGGCCAACGCGGCCGAGGCGCGTGCTGCCGAGGCCAGCAAGCAGGCGACCGAGAACCGCGCCGCGGCACAGTCGGAGGCCGAGGCCGCCCTCCTCCGGGCCCGCCGCGAGGCCGAGCAGATCGTGGCCTCCGCCCGCGCGCAGGCCGAGGCGGTCACCGCCTCGGGCAACTCCGAGGTCGAGCGTGAGATCTCGGCCCGCCGGGCCGAGCTCGACCGGCTCACCAAGCGCCGCGCCGCCATCACCGCCCAGCTGTCCTCGCTCGCCGACCTGGTCGCCGGCTTCGGCGAGGACGACAGTTGAGCCGAAGCGACGATGTCGCCGCTGACCCCGTCGACGACGCGACCAGCGCCGTCGACGGGGTGAGCGAGCACGGCGGGATCGACCCCGCCGCCCCGGCGCCGAACGACCCCGAGGCGCCGTACGGCACGATGGGTGAGCCGTTCGACCGGCGCTCGCCGTTCTACTACGGCTTCGTGGGTGCCCTGGGCGCCCTGTCGGCGTTCTGGCTGTTCCAGGCCGTCGCCGGCATCGGCTCGGTGCTGATGCTCGTCGTCGTGTCCTTCTTCCTCGCCGCGGGGCTGAACCCGTCGGTCGAGTTCCTCGAGCGCCACAACCTGCGGCGCTCGTTCGCCGTGACGCTGGTGATCGTCATCGCGCTGGCGACCGTGGCGCTGTTCGTGGTCGCGATCGTCCCGGTGATCACCGACCAGGTGCAGTCGATCACGAAGAGCGCCCCCGGCTGGCTGGACGAGCTGCAGAAGAACAAGCGGATCCAGGAGCTCAACCGCGAGTACGACATCATCGACAAGATCAAGGCGAAGATCACCGACGAGAACTTCGTCTCCGCGCTGTTCGGCGGTGCGCTCGGCTTCGGCCTCAAGATCGTGTCGGCGCTGTTCAACCTCTTCGTCATCGTCGTGCTGACGCTGTACTTCCTCGCCTCCCTCAAGACGACCACGGGCGCGATGTACAACCTCGCCCCGGCCTCGCGCCGCGACCGGGTGGCCAAGCTCGGCGACAAGGTGATCGCCAACATCGGCGGCTACGTCTCCGGCGCCTTCCTCGTGGCCCTGTGCGCCGGGCTGACCTCACTCGTCTTCCTCTGGTTCACACCCATCGGCAAGTACGCCGTCGCGCTGGCCTTCGTCGTCGCGGTGCTCGACGTCATCCCGATGATCGGCGCCACCCTGGGCGCGGTCATCGTCTGCGCGATCGCGTTCGCTACCGACGTGAAGACCGGCATCATCTGCGTCGTCTTCTACGTGGTCTACCAGCAGGTCGAGAACTACGTGATCTACCCGCGGGTGATGAGCAAGTCGGTCGACCTGCCGGGTGCCGTGATCGTGATCGCCGCCCTCGTCGGCACCGCCCTGCTGGGCGTCGTCGGCGCACTGCTCGCGATCCCGGCGGCCGCCGCGGTGCTGCTGGTGGTGCGCGAGGTCGTCGTCAAGAGGCAGGATCTTCGCTAGGAGGACCCGGCATGTGCTTCTCGGCGGAGATGGACCTGGCCGCCGGCCTGGTCGTGACCGGCATCGGGGTCGACACGCTGCGGCAGGTGCGCACCCGCGACCAGCTCGCGCTGGGGCTGCTGCCCCTGGTCTTCGGCGCGCACCAGCTGGTCGAGACATGGGTGTGGTGGAACCTCGAGGGCCACGTGTCCACGCCGGCGGCCGACCTCGCGGCGTGGACCTACGTGGCGATCGCGCTGGTCGTCGTGCCGGCGCTGGTTCCCTACGCCTTCCTGCGCCTGGGTACGACGAACCGCCCGGTCCTCGACCGGCTCTTCCTCGCCTCCGGCCTCGCCGCCGCCGGCGCCGGGCTGTTCGCGATCGGCTTCGAGCCGGTCGGCCGCCACATCGACGGCCACCACATCGCCTACCACCCGGGGGTGGCGTGGTCCGGCGTCGTGCTGGCCGCGTACGTCCTGGCGACCTGCGGACCGAGCCTGTTCGCGCGCAGCCCGGAGCTGCGGTGGTTCGGGATCGGCAACCTGCTCGTCGTCTCGTTGCTGGCGTGGCTCCAGCAGAACGCCGTGATCTCGCTGTGGTGCGTGTGGGCGGCGTCGACGAGCGTGCTCATCAACCTGGCCCTGCGCAGCGGGCGCGCGTCGGTCAGGCGAGCACGGGCTCCTCGTGCTCGACAGTCCGCTCCCCCAGCTTGACCCCGACGACGCCGACCAGGATCAGCGCCCCGCCCGCGAACTGGACCGGTCCGGGCAGCTGGCCCAGCAGCGCCCAGGCCCACAGGACCGCGAGGACGACCTCGCTCAGCGCGACGAAGGACGCGAGCCGCGAGCCGAGCCGGCGGCTCGCCGCGATGCCGGTGCCGTAGGCGAGCGCGGCCGTGACGAGGCCGAGCGCGAGGATCGCGACCCAGGGCGCGACCACGAGGCCGGCGTACTCGACGTGGGCGGAGGCGGTCCGCACCGGCATCAGCCCGAGCAGGCCGATCAGGCCCAGGAAGGCACCGCCGACGATCAACCCTCCGGTCGCCAGGGCCATGGGCGGCAGGCCGCTGCGGTCGTCGGCCGAGATGACGAAGTACGCCGCCGCGCCGACCATCGCGCCGAGCGCCCAGGCAGCGCCGCGGACGTCGAAGTCGGCGCCGGAGAAGAGGTCGAGCACCAGCAGCAGGCCGAGCGCGGCGACGGCGGCGCCGACGACCGTGAGCCGGCCGGGACGCTGGCCGTGGGCGGCCCACATCCACACGACGACTGCGGCCGGCGCGGTGTACTCGATGAGCAGGGCCGGGCCGACCTCCATCGTCTGCACGGCGGAGAAGTAGCAGAACTGGGCGCCCGCGACGGCCAGGATGCCGTAGAGGACGACCGTCGGCAGCGCCTTCCCGAGCAGGTGCCAGCGACCCCGCATCGCGGCGATGCCGAAGGGCAGCACGGCGAGGGCGCCCACGGCGATCCGGAGCAGGACGACCCCGCCGGCGGTCCAGCCGCTGTCGAGCAGGGGCCGCGCGAGCGCGCCGGACATGCCGAAGGTGGCGGCCGAGACGATCGCGAGCAGCAGGCCGGTCCCGGCGTCCCGGCGGGCCACCACCGGTGCGTCACGAGTCAAGGTCGTCATGACTCATGACGGTAGTCCTGACTGCGGTAACCTGTCAAAGTGGTTTTCACCCATGACACCGCCGCATCGCTCCAGGCCGCGGTCACGCTCGTCAACTCCGAGCTGGAGCCGGTCGGGCTGAGGACGCCCGAGGAGCTCGACGACTTCTTCGCCGACTTCGGCTACACCGGTCGCCACGACGGCGACCAGGCCGAGGTCGACGAGGTGCACGCCATCGTCCCCCGCCTGCGGGCGGTGCTGACGGCACACCGCGACGAGGCCGTGCGGATCGTCAACGAGATGCTCCGGGACGCGCAGGCGCTCCCCCAGCTCCAGCGCCACGACGGCCTGGACTGGCACCTGCACGCGATCGCACCGGACCGTCCCCTCGCCGAGCGGATCGTCGTCGAGACCGCGATGGCGATGATCGACGTGATCCGCGCCGACGAGATGTCCCGGCTCGCGATCTGCGCCGACGAGACCTGCGAGGGCATCGTGCTCGACCTGTCCCGCAACCGCTCCCGCCGCTTCTGCTCGGTCACGTGCGGCAACCGCAACGCGGTCGCGGCGTACCGTGCCCGGCAGGCGGAGGCGGAGGAGGCCGGCGAGTGACGTCCGTGTGACATCTCGGCCGGGGGTCTGGCCGGGCCGGCCCGCGCGGGGCAGGATCTGCCCATGACTCGCATGCTCGGGATGCGACGACGCCCTCTGGGCGCGCTCGTCCTCACCCTCCTCCTCTCGTCCCTGCTGCTCGTCGCCCCGCGACCGGACACGGCCGCCGCGGCGACGCCGATCACCGTGACGCAGGCGATCGCCACCCAGAACTCGTCCGTCGCGACGGTCCGCGGGTACGTCGTCGGGCAGCCGACCGCGACCTCGACCGTCGTCACCAGCGGCTTCCCCAACGACTACGCGCTCGCGCTCGCGGACTCCCCCGGCACGACCTCGACCAGCCAGATGGTCTACGTGCAGATCCCGTCGGCCTTCCGCGCGTCCTTCGGGCTGCGGTCGAACCCCTCGCTCATGGGCAATCAGATCGACGTCACCGGCACGCTGGCGGCGTACTTCTCGCATCCGGGCCTGAAGGACGGCACCGCGTTCGCCGTCGTCGGCAGCGGCGGAGGCGGGGGCGGCGGCACCGACCCCTCGATCCCCGCGGGCTACTACGACCCCGCTGCCGGCAAGAGCGGCGCCGCGCTGGCGACCGCGCTGCACGGGATCATCGACGGGCACACGACACTGACCTACGCCCAGGTCTGGGAGGCGCTGAAGGTCACCGACGCCGACCCGAACAACTCCAGCAACGTGATCGAGTTCTACTCCGGGCGCTCGATCGCCAAGACCACCAACGGCGGCGACCCCGACGACTGGAACCGTGAGCACACCTGGCCGCAGAGCCACGGCGGCTTCGGCACGAGCAACGGTCCCGGCACCGACCTCCACCACCTGCGGCCCGAGGACGTCACGGTCAACTCCACCCGCGGCAACAAGGACTTCGACAACGGCGGCTCCGCGGTCGCCCAGTGTCCCGACTGCTTCTCCGACGCCGACTCGTTCGAGCCGCGCGACTCGGTCAAGGGCGACGTCGCCCGCGGGCTGATGTACATGGCCGTGCGCTACGAGGGCGGCGACGGCTTCGCCGACCTCGAGCTCAACGACAGCATCAACGGGTCGACGGCCTATCTCGGCAAGATCTCGGTGCTGCTGGCCTGGCACGCGGCCGACCCCGTGTCGGCGGCCGAGCGGGCGCGCAACAACCTCATCTACGGCAGCTACCAGGGCAACCGGAACCCCTTCATCGACCACCCGGAGTACGCCGAGTCGATCTGGTGAGCGCCCCGCTCAGTCCCCCAGGAACCGCTTGAGCACCTCGAGGAAGAGCTCGGGGCGCTCCGAGTGCAGCCAGTGGCCGGTGTCCTTCAGGGTCACCTTGCGGTTGCGCGGGAACCAGCGGTCCATCGCGGCGTCGTACGCGGGCTGGACGTAGCTCGACCGGCCTCCGGCGAGCCACAGCACCGGTCCGTCGTACGGCGCCGCGCCGGCCAGCTCCTCCTCCGGCCAGTCGCTGATGACCCCGAGGTCGCGGTCGAGCACGTCGAGGTTGGCCTGCCAGCTCCAGCCCGACGCGGCCTCGGGGTCGCGGCGCAGGTTCTGCAGCAGGAACGAGCGCACGACGGGGTCCGGCACCGCCGGCTCCAGCAGGCGCTCGGCGTCGGAGCGGTGCACGACCTGGGCGAGGTCCATGCCGCGCATGGCCTCGATGTAGCCCGGGAACTCCCGGCTCTCGTCGTAGCGCACCGGCGAGATGTCGGCGACGCAGAGGCGCTCGACGCGCTCGCGGTGCAGCAGGGCCAGGACCATGGCGACCTTGCCGCCGAGCGAGTGGCCGACGAGGGTCACCGGCTCGTCACCACCGTGCGCGGTGATCGCCTCCGCGACCAGCCCGGCCGACTCGGCGAAGTCGAAGCGCTCGGGCCAGGACGAGCGGCCGTGGTGCGGCAGGTCGAGCAGCAGCACGCGGTGCTTCTCGGCGAGCTGCTTGGCGATCCCGGTCCAGTTCTTGCCCTGGCCGAAGAGGCCGTGGAGAAAGACCACACGGCTCCCGGTGGAACCGAGAGCCGTGTGGTGAAGCGTCATGCGCCGACCCTATCGGGCGGGCGTGGCGGCATCAGCAGCCAGTGCGGCAGCGCGGCTGGAGGCGCGCGACGGCAGCTTGCTGCCCCCATCAACGCGCCGGAGACGCGCCCGCACCATCAGGAGTAGTCGTGGAAGCCCTTGCCGGTCTTGCGACCGAGCTCGCCGGCCGCGACCTTGTCCTCGAGCGTCTTCGCGGGGGCGAAGCCGGGCTCGCCGAACTCGCCGTACAGCTCCTTCTGGATCGCCAGCGACACGTCGTTGCCGACCACGTCGAGCAGCTCGAACGGGCCCATCGGGAAGGCGGCCGTCTCCTTGATCGCGGCGTCGATCGTGGCCAGCTCCTCGCCACCCTCGGCCAGCTTGATGGCGTCGTTGAGGTAGGGGAAGAGGAGCAGGTTGACGATGAAGCCCGAGCGGTCGCCGGCCGAGACGCCGACCTTGCCGACATTGGCGGTCAGCGCGCGGACGGTCTCGTCGACGTCGGCGGAGGTGTCGGCGGTGGTGATGATCTCGACGAGCTTCATCACGGGGGCCGGGTTGAAGAAGTGCATGCCGATGACGTCCTGCGGGCGGCCGGTGGCCTCGCCGAGCTTGGTGATCGGCAGCGACGACGTCGTGGTCGCGAGGATCGCGCCCGGCTTGACGATCTTGTCGAGGTCGCGGAACAGCTCGAGCTTGATCTCGAGGTCCTCGGCGATGGCCTCGATGACGATGTCGACGTCGCCCAGCGCCTCGCGCTCGACGGCCCCGGTCAGGCGGCCGAGCAGCGCGTCCTTGTCCGCCTCGGTGCCCTTGCCCTTGGCGATGGCCCGGTCGAGGTTCTTGGTGATGTAGCCGATGACGCCGTCGAGCTTCTCCTGGGTGCGGCCGACGTAGACGACGTCGTAGCCGGCCTGGGCGAAGACCTGGACGATGCCGGACGCCATCGTGCCGGTGCCGACGACGCCGACCCGGTTGATGTCGTGCTTGAACTGCGGCGCGGCGGACTCGCCGGCAGCGGCCGCCTCGTCGGCGAAGGTGCGCCCCTCGGCGACGAGCTTCTCCAGCAGGTCGGCCGGCTGGTGCAGGTGGTCGCCGGTCTCGGCGTAGCGCGCGGCGAGGAGGTCACGGACCTGGGCGGCGCCGATCTCGTCGACCACGGTCAGCGGGCCCTTGGGGTAGCCGCAGCCGAAGCGCATCGCGGCGTCGATGTCGGCCACCGAGGCGTAGCCCGACTCGTAGGTGCGCACCGCGTGGTTCAGGTACGGGAGCACCAGCGTGTTGAAGATCTGCTCGCTCGAAGTCATGCGCCGGATTCTGGCAGCCCGAAGGGCCTGCGGCTACCCGTCGGTAACCATGTGGACACATCGAGACGGAAGTCACACGACGTGCTCAGCTCCGCCGGTTCGTGGTGTCGATCCGCAGCTGCTTCGACCGCGACGTCTGGCCGCGCACCAGCGTCACGGCCGAGCGCGGTACGCCGAGCTCGCGCGCCAGCCAGCGGACCAGCTCCTCGTTGGCCCGACCGTCCACCGGGGGCGACGCGAGCCGGACCTTCAGCTCGGCGCCCTCGGGGCCCGTCGGACCGGCCACGCCGGTGCGGGACGCGCCCGGCTGCACCCGGACGGAGAGCAGCCAGGTCGTCGTACTCCCCTGCTCGGGACGCCACCAGGGCTGGTCGGGCTCGATCTCCACGGGGCTGAGGGTATGTTCCTTCCCCGTGAGACTCGTCGTGGCGCGCTGCCAGGTGGACTATGCAGGCCGATTGACCGCACACCTCCCGATGGCGACCCGGGTGCTCATGCTGAAGTCGGACGGGTCGGTGCTCGTGCACTCCGACGGCGGCTCGTACAAGCCCCTGAACTGGATGTCGCCGCCGTGCACCGTGCGCGAGGGCACGACCGACGACGGCCAGGTCGAGTGGACCGTGACGGCGAAGGCACCCAAGGGCCAGACGCCGGACACACTGCGGATCCTCGTCGAGGAGATCCTCCACGACAGCGAGCACGACCTCGGGATCGACCCCGGCCTGCAGAAGGACGGCGTCGAGAAGCACCTCCAGGAGCTCCTCGCCGAGCACCCCGCGACCCTGTCGGCGGGGCTGACGCTGGTGCGGCGCGAGTTCCCGACCGCGATCGGGCCGGTCGACCTGATGTGCCGCGACGAGGCCGGCCTCAGCGTCGCCGTCGAGATCAAGCGGCGCGGCGAGATCGACGGCGTCGAGCAGCTCACCCGCTACCTCGAGCTGCTCAACCGCGACCCGCTGCTCACCACCAAGGGCGCGGTCCGCGGCATCTTCGCCGCGCAGGAGATCAAGCCGCAGGCCCGCGTGCTCGCCGAGGACCGCGGCATCACCTGCGCCGTCGTCGACTACGACGCCCTGCGCGGGCTCGACAACGCCGAGGACCGGCTGTTCTGATCCCGCGGGCGGAGCGCTCCGCCGCGTGTTCCTGGGCAGAGGTGGCGGCGGGTCTAGCAGAGCCCCGGCGACGCCGGCTCCTCCTCGACCGGCTCCTCGGTCGCGTCCGTCGACGGGTCGCCGGCGGACGCGGAGGCCGACCCCTCCGGCGTACCGGAGGCGCTGCCGGAGGCCGACGGGCTGCCGTCGGGGTCGTCGGCCGCGTTGATGGAGTCGTCGCGGAAGTCGCGGGTCAGCTCCTTGTCCTGGCGGACCAGACGCCACAGCTTCGCGACGTCGTCGGTCAACTCGACGCGGCCCTCCTGTGCGGTCGAGTACACCCACGGCGTGGTCACGAAGGAGATGTTGTCGAGGCCGATGCCCTGGAAGGAGCGGGCGAGGTCGGCCATCTGGCCGATGTTCTCGAAGTCGGTGGTGAGTGACTTGGTGGTGGCGTTGATGAAGCCGATCAGCTGGTCGGGACGGGCCAGCATGTCGGCCCGGAGCGCCTCGTTGATCATCGACGCCATGAACGCCTGCTGGCGCTTGATCCGCTGGGGGTCGGTGCCGTCGCCACCGGCGACGCCCTTGCGCACGCGCACGTAGCTCAGCGCCTCGTCTCCCTCGATCTCCCGGGTGCCCGCCTTGAGGGTGATGCCGGCGTCCTCGTCGACGATGTCCTCGGGGATGCAGACCTCGACGCCGTCGAGCGCGTCGACCATGTCCTTGAAGCCGTTGAAGTCGACGACCACGTAGTTGTCGACGAGGATGTCGGTCAGGCTCTCGAACTGCTGGATGGTGCAGCTGGGGCCGGCGACGGCGTAGGCCTCGTTCCAGATCGCGTCGGCCTTGGCCGGCGTGACCGAGCCGTCCTCCTTCTTGCACTCCGGCCGGTCGACGAGCGTGTCGCGCGGGATCGAGATGCCGTAGGCGAACTCCCGGTCGGCCGAGAGGTGGAAGAGGATCGTCGTGTCGGAGCCACCCCCGCCGGCGCCGTCGATCTTGTTGCCCTTGCCCGCGCGGGTGTCGTCGCCCATCACCAGGATGTTGACCTCCTCGCCACCCGACCGGTCCGGTCGGTCGGTCACGAGGTCGTCGACCTTCTTGACCGTCAGGTTGCCGTTCCAGTGGGCGTAGACGAGGGCCACGCCCACGCCGGTCACCAGCCCGAGGCTGACCAGGCTCGCCACGATCACACGCGCCACCGTGCGCCCGGGCTGCGGGGCCTTCCGCCTGCCGCGCCGCCGGGGTCCTGCCGTTGTGTCGGTCATCGCACCCCACCGTAGGGAAGCGAACCAAGCCGTGCTGGCAAGATCGCGGCCATGGCCACGATCTTCCACCTCGCCCTCGCCTCGGAGTGGGCGGCCGCCGAGGCGTCAGGCGCGTACACCACGTCGACGCTCGGCCGGTCGCTGGCCGAGGAGGGCTTCATCCACGCCAGTCGCGCGGACCAGTGGACGGCCGTGCGCGACCGGTTCTACGCCGATGTCGCCGAGCCGCTCGTGCTGCTGGAGATCGACACCGACCTGCTCGACGTACCCGTCGTCGAGGAGCCGCCGGCTCCGGGCGTCGAGGAGACCTTCCCGCACATCTACGGGCGGCTGCCGGCGAGTGCGGTCGTCAAGGCCATCCCGCTCTCCCCCGGTACGACGACCGCCGCACCGCGTCCCGCGGCCCCGGCCGTGGCCACCGCACCTGCGGCCACCGCCGCTCCCGCGGCCTCCGCGCGGCCCGGCGAGAGCTTCTCCCGGACCTACTTCCGCGAGATGTTCTTCAACGTGCTCGTCGTCAGCCTGGCCCTGGTCATCTGCACCGCCGGGCTGGGCATCGGCATGGCCATCGGGGGCGACCGCGCGCCCGGGATCAGCGGCCTGGTCGGCCTCGCGCTCGGCGTCGTGGTGGCGGTGCTGGTCTACCGGCGCCGCCATCCGCGCAAGGCGTAGGGATCAGGCGCCGGCGGCGGCCGGAGCCGTCGGGTCGGCGGCGCCGGCTCCCTGCTCGCGGGCGACCCAGTCCTCGATCGCGTTGATGTCGTCCTTGCTCCGGGTCACCACGGCGAGCAGGTCGTTCATGGTCGCGACCTCCTCGACCTGCTCCTTGATGAACCACTGCATGAACTGCTCGGAGGCGAAGTCGCTCTCCTCGCGCGCGATGCGCAGCAGGCCGTAGATCTGCTCGGTGACGCGCTTCTCCTGCTCGAGGGCGAGGGAGATCGGCGCCGTGATGTCGGCGAAGCCGGAGACCGGCGCCTCGACGCCGGGGATCGCCACGTCGGCGTCGGTGTCGAGGAGGTACTGCACCATCATCATGGCGTGCTCGCGCTCCTCCAGCGCCTGGGCGTAGAAGAAGCCCGCCAGCTGCGGCATCGTCAGGGCGTCGTAGTAGACGGCGCACGCGAGGTACTGGTTGTGCGCGGCGAACTCGTTGCCGATCTGGACGTTGAGCTGGTCGGTGAAGCGTGGTGCAGCCATGCGGGCCACCCTATCCATCAGAGTCGGTGGTCGCGGCTCAGGCGGCCTTCTGCAGCGCCTTCTTGGTGACCTTCTTGCCACTGGTCGTGACCAGCACGCGCCGCTTCACGGTGAAGCCGTCGGGGAGGGTGCCCTCCTTGAGCATGCGCAGGGGGCAGCGGCCGCACTTCGACTTCGAGACGCAGCACTTCGTCTTGGGGAGCTTCTGCTTCCCCTTCGACTTCTTCTTGTCCTTGCCCACGTCACGAGGGTAAGGGATGAGGGTAGGCAGACCTAACTGACGTGACCGGCGTCACAGGTGATGCGGGTCGCTACAGTCACGCCGTGATCGAGATCTGGCTGAACCCCGCCTGCTCCAAGTGCCGCACCGCGGAGAGCGAGCTGAGGGCCGCCGGCGTCGAGTACACGATCCGTCGCTACCTCGACGACCCGCCGACGGTCGCCGAGCTCGAGGACGTGCTGGGCCGGCTGGGCCTGGAGCCCTGGGACATCGCGCGCACCGCCGACGCGAGGAAGCTGGAGCGCACGCTGCCGCCGAAGGCCGCGGACCAGCGTGCGGCGTGGTTGCGCCTGCTCGCCGAGAACCCGCGGCTCATCCAGCGGCCGATCATCACCGCCGCCGACGGTACGACGGTCGTCGGCCGCGACCCCGAGTCCGTGGCTCGGGTGATCGCGGCCGACTGAGGGTCTCGCCTCCGGGCCGGTTGCGGTGCAACCTCCCCGACGACCGGGCTACGCCAGGCCGTTGGCCTTGCGGATGACCTCGACGATGCCGCCCATGATCTCGGTCAGCCCGAAGTCCTTCGGCGTGTAGACCGCGGCCACGCCCAGCTCGAGGAGCGCCTTGCCGTCGGACTCGGGGATGATCCCGCCGACGATGACCGGCACGTCGCCCATCCCGGCGGCCTTGAGGCCGTCGAGCACGGCCGGCACCAGCTCCATGTGCGAGCCGGACAGGATCGAGAGGCCCACGCAGTGGACGTCCTCGGCGACCGCGGCGGCCACGATCTGCTCGGGGGTGAGCCGGATGCCCTGGTAGATGACCTCGAAGCCGGCGTCGCGCGCCCGTACGGCGACCTGCTCGGCGCCGTTCGAGTGGCCGTCGAGCCCGGGCTTGCCGACCAGCAGCCGCAGGCGGCCGCCGAGCTCGTCACCGGTGCGCTGCACGGCCTCGCGGACGGCGGTCAGCTCGGCGCCGGCCTCAGCCACGCCCACGGCGCCGGCGACGCCGGTGGGGGCGCGGAACTCGCCGAACACCTCGCGCAGCACCCCGGCCCACTCCCCCGTGGTCGCGCCCGCGCGGGCGGCGGCGAGGGTGGCGGCCATCAGGTTCGTGCCGGTCTTGGCGTCCTCGGCCAGGCGGGCCAGCGCGGCGTCGACCTCGGCCTGGTCGCGCTGGGCCTTCCACGCCTCGACGGACGCCAGGGCGGCCTTCTCGGCCTCCGGGTCGGCGACCATGATCGCGCCGTCGAGGTCGGCGGTCAGCGGGCTCTGCTCGGTGGTGTCGAACTTGTTGACGCCGACGATGATCTCCTCGCCGGCCTCGATCGCGGCACGGCGCCGGGCGTGGGACGAGACCAGCTCCTGCTTCATGTAGCCCGAGTCGACGGCGGCGATCGCGCCGCCCATCGCCTGCACCCGGTCGATCTCCGCCTTGGCGCCCTCCACGAGCTCGCGGACCTTGGCCTCGACCACCGGGGAGCCGTCGAAGATGTCCTCGTACTCGAGGAGGTCGGACTCGAACGCCAGCACCTGCTGGAGGCGCAGCGACCACTGCTGGTCCCACGGCCGCGGCAGGCCGAGCGCCTCGTTCCACGCGGGCAGCTGCACCGCGCGGGCGCGAGCCTTCTTCGACAGCGTCACGGCGAGCATCTCGAGCACGATGCGTTGGACGTTGTTCTCCGGCTGCGCCTCCGTGAGGCCGAGGCTGTTGACCTGGACGCCGTAGCGGAAGCGGCGCATCTTCTCGTCCTGCACGCCGTAGCGCTCACGGGTGATCTCGTCCCACAGCTCGACGAAGGCGCGCATCTTGCACATCTCCTCGACGAACCGGACGCCCGCGTTGACGAAGAACGAGATCCGGCCGACGACCTTCTCGAAGTCGTCGTCGGAGACCTGACCGGAGTTCTTCACCTGGTCGAGGACGGCGATCGCCGTGCACATCGCGTAGGCGATCTCCTGCACCGGCGTCGCGCCGGCCTCCTGCAAGTGGTAGCTGCAGATGTTGATCGGGTTCCACTTCGGGATCTCGTGGACCGTGTAGGCGATCATGTCGCCGATGAGGCGCAGGGAGTGCTCCGGCGGGAAGACATAGGTCCCGCGCGAGAGGTACTCCTTGATGATGTCGTTCTGGGTCGTGCCCGCGAGCTTGTGGGCGACCTCCGACGGCGACAGGTCGGGGTTCTGCTCCTCCGCCGCGACCTGGTACATCGCGAGCAGCCACATGGCGGTCGCGTTGATCGTCATCGAGGTGTTCATCTCGGTGAGGGGGATCTGGTCGAAGAGCTTGCGCATCTCGCCCAGGTGCGGCACCGGTACGCCGACCTTGCCGACCTCGCCGCGCGAGAGCGGGCTGTCGGGGTCGTAGCCGGTCTGCGTGGGCAGGTCGAAGGCGACCGAGAGGCCGGTCTGTCCCTTGGCCAGGTTGGTGCGGTAGAGCGCGTTGGACGCCTCGGCGGTCGAGTGGCCGGCGTACGTGCGCATCACCCAGGGGCGGTCCTTGGGGTGCGAGGCCTTCTCGGGCGTGGCGGAGGCGTCAGGCATCGAACTCATAGAGCGAAGACTAGGCGGATCACTACCGCTTGGTAACCGCCGTTCGGTGTGTGGTTGTGCACAACGCCACACCCGCGGAAGGGGCTGGTCGTCCGCCCGGCGAGGATCGCGCTCAGGCGGGAACCGGGAGCCGCTCGAGCTCGAACAGCCGGACCAGGTGGGTCAGGTGGAGCATGCGGCGTACGGCGGGGCAGGCACCGCGCAGCACCACGGCCCCGCCGCGGCGGCGGGCCCGGCGGCTGGCGGCAGCCAGCACCTTGAGCGCGGTCTCGTCGATGGAGGTCACGTCGCTCAGGTCGACCAGCACGCGGCCGTCGGTGTAGGAGCCGTGGACGCGGAGGTGCTCGTAGAGGGCGGTTCGGATCTCGCCCGTGCTCCGCACGTCGAGCTCCCCGGCGAGCACGAGCACGGCGCCGGTCGTCTGCAGGTCGGTGCTGATCGTCGCGCCCATCCGTGCCTCCCGAGATCCGTGCGGGCCGTCCCTCACGGCCTTCTACCCACCATGACGCTCGGGTACCCGATTCGGTTGCACCGAGCCCCGGAAAATTTCGGCGAGTTGCAGAAGTAGGCTCCCGACCATGGTCAACCTCACCCGCATCTACACCCGGACCGGCGACGCCGGCGAGACCCGCTTGGGCGACATGAGCGTGACCACGAAGACCGACCTGCGGCTCGAGGCCTACGCGACGGTCGACGAGGCGAACGCGCAGATCGCGGTCGCGGTCGCCACCGGCGGGCTGACCGACCACGTCGTCGCCGTCCTCACCCACGTCCAGAACGAGATGTTCGACGTGGGCGCGGACCTCTGCAACCCGGTGGTGACCGACCCGGAGTTCCCGCCCCTGCGCATCGAGCAGGGCTCCATCGACCGGCTCGAGCACTGGTGCGACCACTTCAACGAGGACCTCGAGAAGCTCCGGTCCTTCATCCTCAACGGCGGCACGCCCGCGGCGGCCCAGCTCCACGTCGCCCGCACCGTCGTACGACGGGCCGAGCGGGCCGCCTGGGCCGCCCACGCCGTGCACGCCGAGACCATGAACCCCCTCGCGATCACCTACCTCAACCGGCTCAGCGACCTGCTCTTCATCCTCGCCCGGCACGCCAACCGCGAGGTCGGCGACGTGCTGTGGGTGCCGGGCGGCGAGCGCGGGTACGACCGCGGCCGCGGGGACTGATCCGCCCGCCCCGGGAGGGGCTGTGGATGGATGCGGGAGACGTCGGTCCCCCGTGACATTCTGGACGGATCGTGAACGTCCTCGCCCAGCTCACCGACACCTTCCTGGAGCGTCACTTCGACCCCGGGACGCTGGCGCGCGCCCGTGAGGTCGTCGAGCGGGGCGCCGTGCGCCGGCCCGAGATCGGGATGCTGTCCGCCGCGTCGGTCACCGCGACGGCCGAGGTGCTGGGCTCGCGGGTCGAGCCCTACCAGGTGCAGCTGCACGTCGAGGCGCCCACGGCCGACTACGCGGGCTGGCTGTTCACCGTCTGCACGTGCCCCGTGCGCTCGGTGTGCAAGCACGGCGCCGCCCTCGCGCTGACCCTGCGCCAGAGCTTCGCGCCGGCCGCGAGCATCCCCTCGATCGGCTCGACCTGGCGACGGACGCTGGAACGGGTGGTGACCGAGCTCGACCGGCAGCACCGGGAGCCGGTCGACGAGGTCCCGCTGGCCCTCGAGATCAGCCTCCAGGAGCCGCGCCGCGGCTACCAGGGCGTCGGACGGACGCTGCACGTGCGCCCCCTGCGGCGTGGCCGCAACAAGCCCTGGGTCAAGACCGGCGCGGACTGGTCCGACGTGGCGGCGGCCGAGGTCACCGGCGGCTTCCCCCGCGCGCAGGCCGACGCCGTCGCGGCGCTGCACCAGCTCTGGATGGGCCACCGCTCCTACTACTACGCCGGCGTGGCGCCCTCGCTCGACGAGTTCGGCGGCCAGGTCGTGCGCGCGCTGCGCACGGCCCGCGACGCCGGCGTCACCCTGCTCGGCGGCAGGGGGACCGCGGGCGTCAGCGTCGCCGACGACGAGGCGGAGGTCGTCGTCCTGCTGTCCGACAGTGCGTCGGGTGGCACGGCCGTGCACGCGGCGGTGACCCTCGGCGACCAGTCGTGGCGCGGTGACGACGTCATCCCGATCGGCAACCCGGCCACGTCGGTCGGCCTGCTCGACGCCGACGGCCACCTGCTGATCGCCGCCCTCGACTCCCCCATGCCGCTGTCGGTGCGCCACCTCGTCGACGGGCCCGGGCTCACGGTCCCGCCCGCCGACGCCGACGACCTGCGCGCCGAGCTGCCGGTCCTGATGCGCCACCTGACGGTGCGCACGGAGACGGCGGCCATCGAGCTGCCCGAGCCGCTGCGCCCGACGCTGGTGCTCACGGTCACCTGGCACACCGCGACCAAGGCCGGGCTGGCCTGGACCTGGGAGTACGGCGACGACGGGAGCCGCACCTGCGCGCTCGGCAGCCGCGACCCGCTCGGCGGGGTCCGGGACCGGGCGGCCGAGCGCGAGATCGTCGGTCAGGTCGCTCCCGAGCTGCTCGGCACCACCACGGCCACCGACGGCGAGGCCCTCGCGCTGGCCATCCACGAGCTCCCCCACCTGCGCACCCTCCCCGACGTGCGGGTCGTGGAGGAGGAGCGCCCCGACTTCCGCGAGGTCGACGTCGCCCCCGAGATCCGCTTCGACGTCGTGGAGCCCGACGACGACAAGCCGGTCACCGACTGGTTCGACCTCGCCGTGAGCGTGCGGGTCGCCGACGAGTCGATCCCGCTGCCGGACGTGCTCGCGGCGCTCACGCTCGGCCTGGAGTTCCTCGTGCTGCCGAGTGGCATGTACGTCACCACCGACCGCCCCGAGTTCGACCGGCTCCGCGAGGTCGTCGCCGCGGCCGCCGAGCTGCACGACCACGACGGCGAGCGGATCGCCGTCGGCCGCCAGGACCTCGGCCTGTGGGCGCAGCTCGCCGAGACCGGCCTGGTCGACAGCCAGGTCGCCGAGTGGGTCCGGCGGGCGGAGGCCCTCCGCGACCTGACCGACATCCCCCGTCCGGAGCCCCAGGGTCTCGCCACCCGGCTGCGCAGCTACCAGCGCGAGGGCTTCTGGTGGCTGGCCTTCCTCTGGCAGCACGGCCTCGGCGGGATCCTCGCCGACGACATGGGCCTGGGCAAGACGCTCCAGGTGCTCGCGCTGATCGCGCATGCCCGGTCCGAGCGGCCCGACGAGGGTCCCTTCCTCGTCGTCGCGCCGACCAGCGTCGTGACCGCCTGGGCCGACGAGGCCGCCCGGCACGCGCCCGGCCTCCGGGTGCGGGTCGCGAGCCGCCGTACCGACGACGTCGCGGAGCTCGCCGCCGATGCCGACGTCGTCGTGACGACCTACACCCTGCTCCGCCTCGCCCAGGAGGAGTACGCCGCCGTCACGTGGGCGGGCCTGGTCCTCGACGAGGCCCAGCAGGTCAAGAACCACCAGAGCAAGACCTACACCGCCGTGCGCACCCTCGAGGTGCCCTTCCGGCTGGCCGTCACCGGCACCCCCTTCGAGAACCGGCTGATGGAGCTCTGGTCGCTGCTCTCCATCACGGTGCCCGGCCTCTACCCGTGGCCGCGCCGGTTCGCCGAGAAGGTCGTGCGCCCCATCGAGCGCGACGCCGACAAGGCCGTCCTCGACCGGTTCCGGGCGCGGGTCAAGCCGTTCCTGCTGCGCAGGACCAAGGAGCTCGTCGCCGACGACCTGCCGCCGAAGCAGGAACAGGTGCTGCCCGTCGAGCTCGCGCCCCGGCACCGCAAGATCTACGACACCCACCTCGCGAAGGAGCGCCAGCGCATCCTCGGCCTGGTCGAGGACTTCGACCGCAACCGGGTCGCGATCTTCAGCGCCCTGACCACCCTGCGCCAGCTCGCGCTCGACCCGGCACTGGTCGACGAGGAGCACGAGCGGGTCGGGTCGGCCAAGCTCGACGTCCTCGTCGACCACCTGCTCGAGATCACCGCGGAGGGTCATCGCGCGCTCGTCTTCAGCCAGTTCACCTCCTTCCTGCGCCGGGTCCGGTCGCGGCTGGAGGACGCCGGGATCGCCACGACCTACCTCGACGGCGCGACCCGCGACCGGAGCGCGGTCATCGAGGAGTTCCGGTCGGGCTCCGCCCCGGTCTTCCTCATCTCGCTCAAGGCGGGCGGTGTCGGCCTGACCCTGACCGAGGCCGACTACGTCTTCGTGCTCGACCCGTGGTGGAACCCCGCCGCCGAGGCGCAGGCCGTCGACCGCGCCCACCGGATCGGCCAGACCAAGCACGTCCACGTCTACCGGCTGGTCGCGAGCGACACCATCGAGGAGAAGGTCATGGAGCTCAAGGCACGCAAGGCCGAGCTCTTCGCCCAGGTGATCGACGGCGACGGCGCGATGAGCACCTCGATCGGTGCCGACGACATCCGCGGGCTGTTCGAGTGAGCAGCGGCGCGGGCTACTCGACGACCGTGGAGGGGTTGCGGATGGTCAGCCAGGAGAAGACGCCGCTGACCACGAGCAGGCCGGCGCACCACAGCATCGCCGCGCGATAGCCGTGCGCGAACTCGCTCGGCACCTGGTAGTCCTCCCCCGAGAGCCCGACCAGCAGTGGCAGGGCCGCGACGGCCAGCAGTGAGCCGGCACGGGCGACGGCGTTGTTGATGCCGGACGCGACGCCGGCGTGGTGGTCGGGCGCGGCGGCGAGGACCGCCGCCGTCAACGGAGCGACCAGCGAGGCCAGGCCGAGGCCGAAGACCGTGAGCGGCACGGCTACGTCGAGCCAGTAGTCGACGTCGGCGTCGACCCGGGCGAGCAGGAAGGTGCCCACGCCGCACAGCAGCGGCCCGACCGTCATCGGCAGCCGCGGGCCGATCCGCGCGGCGAGCGCTCCCCCGCGACCGGCCAGCAGGACCATCGCGACCGTGATGGGCAGCGTCGCGAGACCGGCGCGGAGCGCGCCGTACCCACCGACGGTCTGGAGCTGCAGCACGAGGAAGAAGAGCACGCCACCGAGCGCGGCGTAGGTCAGCAGGGTCATCCCGTTGGCGGCGGAGAACTGGCGCGACCCGAAGAGCGACAGCGGCAGCATCGGGTGCGGGCTGCGCCGCTCGGCGACGACGAAGGCGACGCCCGCCAGCAGGCCGAGGACGAGCGCGACCGCGGCTGCCGGTGGGGTCGTGGTCCACTGGATCAGCGCGTAGGTGACGCCGCCGAGGCCGAGGGCGCCGAGCACGGCGCCCCGGGTGTCGAAGCCCGGCACGGCCTCGGGGTCACGCGTCTCCGGCACGGCGCGCGCCGCCAGGAGCGCCAGTGCCGCGACGGGCAGGTTGATGAGGAAGACCCACCGCCAGCTGGCCGCCTCGACGAGCCAGCCACCCACGAACGGTCCCACCGCGGCGGCCACGCTCCCGAAGCCCGACCAGGTCCCGATCGCCCGTGCCCGGTCGCCCGGTGCGAAGGAACCCTGGATCATGGCCAGGCTTCCCGGGGTCAACAAGGCGGCAGCGGCCCCCTGGGCGATCCGCGCGACCACGAGGAAGGGCGCCGACGGGGCCAGTCCGCACGCCGCGGACGTGACCGCGAAGCCGACGACTCCGAGCACGAAGATGCGACGCCGGCCGAAGCGGTCGCCCAGCGAGCCACCCAGCAGGGTGAGGGCGGCGAGGGTGAGCAGGTAGCCGTTGGTCACCCACTGCAGGTCGCTGAGGCTCGCCTCGAGGTCCTCACCGACCTGACGGAGCGCGACGTTGACGACCGTGCTGTCGAGCAGCGCCATGGCGCTGCCGAGCGTCGCCGCCGCGAGCACCGCGCGTCCGGTGCGGGAGCCGAACGTGACGTCAGCGCAGGTGGGTTCCATCTAGGACGAGCCCTTGACCCGGTTCCAGTCGGTGCCGGGAGGCATGGCCTCCAGCCACGCCTGGAAGCCCGTGAGCGACGAGACGCTCATGGCGAGCTCCACGAGGCCGTTCGGCGACTGGCACCGGATGACCAGGTGGTCGGGGTACAACGAGGCCTGCTCGGCACCCAGCGGCTCGCGCCGACCGTCGTAGTCGAGCTCCTCGCGGGTCCACGTCTGCTTCGGGCGTGGCGACAGCGAGAAGACGCGGAACCACTCGAGCGTCTCGTCGGAGTACCGACCGAGGCCCAGGACCCAGCCGCGCTCGGGCCGGTCCATGCGGTAGCGGTGGCTCAGCTCGAAGGTGCCACCGTGCCGGGACAGCAGACGGCGCCGGACGATCAGTCCGGCGCCGTACAGCACACACAGCAGCAGGAGGGCGCCACAGATGTCGAGCAGCCACTCCCACCAAGCCATCTGCGTGCTAGCTGACCTTCTCTGCGGCGCGGATGCGGGCCTCGGCGTGCCGCACGCGCTGCTCCGCCTCGTTGCTCGAGTCGAGGAGGCGACGCGCCTCCTCGAGGTCGATCCGCGCCTGCTCCACCTCGATGTCCTCGCCCTTCTCGACGTGCTCGGCGAGGATCGAGACCCGGTCGTGGGCGACCGACAGGAAGCCACCGTCGACGGCGGCGACCACGAGCTGGTTGGTGCCCGCGACCTGGATCTCGATCACCGAGGCCGACAGCAGCGACAGCGTCGGCGCGTGACCGCGCAGGACGCCGATGTCACCCTCGAGCGTGCGCGCGATGATCATCGCCGCCTCACCGGACCACACGGTCCGGTCGGCAGCGACGAGCTCGACGTGCAGGTGCTCGACTGCGGTCTCAGCCATGATCAGAGGCTCTTCTGGATCTCGGCCCAGTTGCGCTCGACGTCGTCGAGACCGCCGCACATGAAGAACGCCTGCTCGGCCACGTGGTCGTACTCACCGTCGGCGATCTTGTTGAACGCCTCGATCGTCTCGGCCACGGGGACCGTCGAGCCCTCGATGCCGGTGAACTGCTTGGCGACGTAGGTGTTCTGCGACAGGAACCGCTGGATACGACGCGCGCGGGAGACGATGATCTTGTCTTCCTCGGAGAGCTCGTCGACACCGAGGATCGCGATGATGTCCTGGAGCTCCTTGTTGCGCTGCAGGATCTGCTTGATGCGGATCGCGCAGTCGTAGTGGGCCTGACCGATGTACTGCGGGTCGAGGATCCGCGAGGTCGAGGTCAGCGGGTCCACCGCCGGGTAGATACCGAGCGACGCGATCTCACGGGAGAGCTCGGTCGTGGCGTCCAGGTGGGCGAAGGTCGCCGCCGGGGCCGGGTCGGTGTAGTCGTCGGCGGGGACGTAGATCGCCTGCATCGAGGTGATCGAGCGACCGCGGGTCGAGGTGATCCGCTCCTGCAGCGTGCCCATCTCGTCAGCCAGGTTGGGCTGGTAGCCCACGGCGGACGGCATGCGGCCGAGCAGCGTCGAGACCTCGGAGCCGGCCTGCGTGAACCGGAAGATGTTGTCGATGAACAGCAGCACGTCCTGGCCCTGGACGTCGCGGAAGTACTCCGCCATCGTCAGCGCGGACAGGGCGACGCGAAGACGCGTGCCCGGCGGCTCGTCCATCTGGCCGAAGACCAGGGCGACCTTGTCGAAGACGCCGGCCTCCTGCATCTCGACGATCAGGTCGTTGCCCTCACGGGTGCGCTCGCCGACACCGGCGAACACCGACACACCACCGTGGTTCTTGGCGACGCGGGCGATCATCTCCTGGATGAGCACGGTCTTGCCGACGCCGGCACCACCGAACAGGCCGATCTTTCCACCGGTGACGTACGGCGCGAGCAGGTCGATGACCTTGATGCCCGTCTCGAACATCTGCGTCTTCGACTCGAGCTGGTCGAAGGCAGGCGCCTTGCGGTGGATGCCCCAGCGCTCGTTGACCTCCACCGTCTCGCCCTCGGCGAGGTTGAGGAAGTCACCGGTGGCGTTGAAGACCTTGCCGAGGGTGACGTCGCCGACCGGCACCGAGATCGGCTCGCCGGTGTCGGAGACGCTCTGGCCCCGGACCAGGCCGTCGGTGGGCTTCAGGGAGATGGCGCGGACCATGCCGTCGCCGATGTGCTGGGCCACCTCGAGCGGCAGGACCGTGGTCTCGCCGTCGAGGGTGATCTCGGCCTCGAGCTTGTTGTAGATGTCGGGCATCGAGTCGGTCGGGAACTCGATGTCGACGACCGGGCCGATGACCCGTGCGATCCGACCCACCGAGGCCGCACCGCTGGCGGTGGTCTCTTCAACCGTTGCAGTCATGTCTTACTCCGTTTGGTGTTTTCTCTGGTGGGTCAGTCGTTCGCAGCCTGGGCGTCGGCGAGGGCGTTCACGCCACCGACGATCTCGCTGATCTCCTGGGTGATGCCCGCCTGGCGCGCCTGGTTGGCGATCCGGGTGAGCTTCTTGATCAGCTCCTCAGCATTGTCCGTCGCGGACTTCATGGCCTTCTGGCGAGCCGCGAGCTCGGAGGCCGCGGCCTGCAGGAGGGCGTAGAAGATCCGACTCTGGACGTACTGCGGGAGCAGCCCGTCGAGGACCTCGGACGCCGACGGCTCGAACTCGTAGAGCGGCAGCAGCTCGTCGGCCTCGGGGGCCTCCTCACCCTCGACGACCTCGAGCGGCAGCAGCCGGATCGCGGTCGGCTCCTGGGTGAGCATCGAGCGGAAGCGGGTGTAGACGACGTGGACCTCGTCCACGTCACCGTCCTCGCCCTGCTCCTTGAGGAACGCCTCGATCAGGGCGGCGCCGATCTCGGCCGCCTTGTCGTACGTCGGCTGGTCGGAGAACCCGGTCCAGGCCTGGACGTAGGGGCGGTTGCGGAACTTGAAGTAGGCCTCCGCCTTGCGCCCGGCGAGGTAGAAGTCGAGCTCCTTGCCCTCGGCCCGCAGCCGCTCGCTGAGCCGCTCGGTCTCCTTGATGACGCTCGAGGAGTAGGCACCCGCCAGACCCCGGTCGCTGGTGATGACCAGGACCGCGGCCCGCTTCGGGTTCTCCTGCTCCCGCGTCAGCGGGTGGTCGACGTTCGAGAACGTCGCCACCGCCGACACGGCGCGCGTCAGCTCCCGGGCGTACGGCGCTGCCGCCGTCGCCCGCTGCTGCGCCTTGATGATCCGGGACGCAGCGATGAGCTCCATGGCACGCGTGATCTTCTTCATCGACTCCGTCGACTTGATCCGCGCGCGGTACTCACGCAGCGATACGGCCATGCTCAGGCTCGCTTCTGCTTGACGATCTGCTCCTGCTCGAGCTCGTCGTCGGCGAGCGCCTCGGCCTCGGGCTCGTGCCCGACCTTGATGCTGCCACCGTCCGAGGTCTCGAACTGGGTCAGGAAGGAGTCGTACGCCGCCGCGAGGCCGTCCTCGTCCTCGAACTTCTGCGTCTCGCGGATCGCGGCGAGGATGCCGTCGTGCGAGCGGTGCAGGTAGTCGAGGAACTCACGCTCGAAGCGCAGCACGTCACCGGTGTCGACGACGTCGAGGCGACCCGAGGTGCCGAGCCACAGGGAGACGGTCATGTCCGCCAGCGGGTACGGCGAGTAGGCCGGCTGCTTCAGCAGCGCCATCAGCCGCTGGCCGCGGGCCAGCTGCTGCTTCGACGCGGCGTCGAGGTCCGAGGCGAACATGGCGAACGCCTCCATGGCGCGGTACTGCGCCAGGTCGACCTTGAGCGAGCCGGTGACGGCCTTCATCGCCTTCGTCATCGCGGCACCACCCACGCGGGAGACCGAGATGCCGACGTCGATGGCCGGGCGCTGGTTGGCCGCGAACAGGTCCGACTGCAGGAAGATCTGGCCGTCGGTGATCGAGATGACGTTGGTCGGGATGAACGCCGAGACGTCGTTGGCCTTGGTCTCGATGATCGGCAGACCGGTCATCGAGCCCGCACCGAGCTCGTCGGACAGCTTCGCGCAGCGCTCCAGCAGGCGGGAGTGCAGGTAGAAGACGTCACCCGGGTAGGCCTCGCGGCCCGGCGGGCGACGCAGCAGCAGCGACACGGCGCGGTAGGCCTCGGCCTGCTTGGTCAGGTCGTCGAACACGATGAGGACGTGCTTGCCGTCGTACATCCAGTGCTGGCCGATGGCCGAGCCGGTGTAGGGGGCGAGGTACTTGAAGCCCGCGCTGTCGGACGCCGGAGCCGCCACGATGGTGGTGTACTCCAGGGCGCCGGCCTCCTCGAGGGCGCCACGCACGGAGGCGATGGTCGAGCCCTTCTGGCCGATGGCGACGTAGATGCAGCGGACCTGCTTGGTCGGGTCGCCCGACTCCCAGTTCTGCTTCTGGTTGATGATCGTGTCGATCGCGACCGTGGTCTTGCCGGTGGCGCGGTCACCGATGATCAGCTGGCGCTGGCCACGGCCGATCGGGGTCATCGAGTCGATGGCCTTGATGCCGGTGGCGAGCGGCTCGTGGACCGACTTGCGCATCATCACGCCGGGGGCCTGGAGCTCGAGGGCGCGGCGACCCTCCGTGGCGATCTCGCCGAGGCCGTCGATCGGCTTGCCGAGCGGGTCGACCACGCGGCCGAGGTAGCCCTCGCCGACGGGGACCGAGAGGATCTCGCCGGTGCGGCGGACCGTCTGGCCCTCCTCGATCTTGTCGAAGTCACCGAGGATGACGACACCGATCTCGCGGTCCTCGAGGTTCAGCGCGAGGCCGAGCGTGCCGTCCTCGAACTCGAGCAGCTCGTTGGCCATGGCCGACGGGAGGCCCGCCACGCGGGCGATGCCGTCCGCGGCAGAGGCGACGGTGCCGACCTCTTCCTTGCTGGCGGCCGCGGGCTCGAAGTCCGCGACGTACTTGGCGAGGGCGTCGCGGATCTCGTCCGGACGGATGGAGAGTTCCGTCATCTCAGGTGCCTTCTTCCTTCTCTACAGCTGTGAAGTCGTGGGTGTGCGTGGTGCCGCGCGGCGTCAGCCGGCGATCTTCCGGCGGGCGTCATCGAGGCGGCTGACGACGGTGCCGTCGATGACGTCATCGCCGATCTCCACACGCAGGCCGCCGAGGACCTGCGGGTCGATGACGATGTTGAGGTGCACCGGGCGGCCGTACTGCCGCGTCAGTGCGGAGGCGAGGCGCTGCTCGTCGTCCGCGGACAGGGCCCGTGCGGCGTGGACGGTGGCCACGCTCTCGCCCTGCACCTGGGCAGCGGTGCGCTCGTAGTCCTCGAGCGCCGCCACCACGGTGCGGTAGGAGCCCGAGAGGGCCTGCTTGACGAGCTGGACCGTCGCCGGCAGCACCTTGCCCGACAGGAGGGACTCGACGAGCCCGCCCTTGTCGGCCGCGGAGCGGACCGGGTCGGACAGCGCGTTGCGCAGGTCGCTGTTGCCGGTGACCAGCTGGCGTACGCCGAACAGCTCGTCGACCAGGGTGCCGGCCTGCAGCCCGACGGACCGCACGATGGCGACCACGCCCAGCTGCTCGAGCGCGTCGGCGAGGTCGCGGGCGCGCGTCCAGCGCCGACCGGCCGCGTCACGGAGCAGGCCGAGCGTCGCCGCGTCGACCTTGCCCGTGAACAGGTCGCCGACCAGGCCCGTGCGGGCCTCGGCCGGGACCGACTGGTCGGTGACGACGCGGCGCAGCGCCGCCTCGGACCGGAAGGCAGCGGCCGCGGAGAACAGGTCCCCCGCCACCGTTGCTGCGGACGCCTCGGCCACCCCACCGACGACGTCGGTGAGGGCGGCCATGGCGTCGGCGGAGGCGCCGCGGAAGGACACCATCACGCGTCCTTGCCCGCGTCAGCCGCGTTGGCCGTCTCCAGCTCGGCGAGGAAGCGCTCGACCACGCGCGACTGGCGCGCGTCGTCCTCGAGCGACTCACCGACGATGCGGCCGGCGAGGCCGGTCGCGAGGGAGCCGACCTCGGCGCGGAGCGAGGTGACCGCCTGCTGGCGCTCGGCCTCGATCTGCGTCTTGCCGTGCTCGACGATGCGGTTGGCCTCGGCCTGCGCCTGCTCCCGCATCTCGGCCACGATCGCGGCACCCTGCTCACGAGCCTCCTCGCGGATGCGAGCCGCCTCGTGACGGGCGTCAGCGAGCTGCTGCTCGAGCTCGGCCAGCTTGGCGTCCGCCTCGGCCTGCTTGGTCGCAGCCGCGGCGATGCCACCCTCGATCGCCGCCGAACGCTCGGCGAACGTCGTCTCGAAATTCGGGACGACGAACTTCTTGATGGCGAAGAAGAGGATCGCGAACACCACGAGGGCGAGGACGACCTCGATCCACTCAGGGACGAGCGGGTTGTGCTCTTCCGCCTCAGCGGCGGCGACGATCAACAGTGACTTCATGGACCTGACCTAGATCTCGTACTGACAGGAGGAGGCCGGTACGGCTCAGGTGTTCGAGGCCTTGAGGACGAACGCCAGGGCGATGCCGATGATCGCGAGCGCCTCGGCGAGCGCGAATCCGAGGATCGCGATCGACTGGAGGCGGCTCTGCGCCTCGGGCTGGCGGGCAACGCCGTTGATGTACGCGGCGAAGATCAGACCGATGCCGATACCCGGGCCGATGGCGGCCAGGCCGTAACCGATCATGTTGAGAGAGCCACCCATGGCTACTTTCCTTTCGGGTTGTTTTCTCGTGCAGAGAACTGTGGGTTGGTGGTGCGGTGCAGAAAGCTGTGGATCAGTGCTCGTCGGCGAGCGCGCCCTGGATGTACATGGCGTTCAGCAGGACGAACACGTAGGCCTGCAGGAACTGCACCAGGATCTCGAGGAAGCTGACCAGGATCGCGAGGACCCAGGCGAGCGGGCCGGCGACGTACCCGATGCCGCCGACGTGCTCGATCAGGTAGAGACCACCGGTCGCGAACAGCGCGAGCAGGATGTGGCCGGCGAACATGTTGCAGAACAGACGCAGGGCCAGCGTGACCGGGCGGACCAGGATGTTGGAGAAGAACTCCAGCGGGACGAGCAGCGGGTACATCACCGGGCTGACGCCGGACGGCACGCTCTGCAGCTTGAGGTAGCCGAGCAGGCCGTGCCGGGCCACGCCCACGCCGTTGTAGACCAGCCAGGACAGACCGGCCAGCGCGTAGGCCATGCCGGCGCGGCTGAAGGTCGGGAACTGGATGAACGGGATGCTGGCGAAGAGGTTGTTCACCAGGATGAAGAAGAAGACCGTGACGAGGTAGGGCACGAACTTCTGGAAGTCGTGGCTGCCGATGATGTCGCGCGCGACGCTGTTGCGCACGAAGCCGTAGGCGCCCTCACCGGCGAACTGCAGCTTGCCCGGGACCAGCGCCCGCTTGCGCGAGGCGAGGTAGAAGAAGCCGAACACCAGGATCGCGGCGAGGAACAGCTGGACCATCGGCTTGGTGACCTCGGAGCCGGCGATGCCGGGCAGGTCGAACAGGCTCGGGCCAGGAGCGTGGAACTCCTCGGCTCGGACGGTGGCGCTGGCTGCGGTGATCACCAGGTCTCCTCTGCGTTCACTGCTCGTCGGTGCTGTCGGGCGGGGTGCTGTGCGGCTGGTCTGGTGGATCCACGCGGAACCGTGCGGCTGTCTGGTAGATCCCCAGCGCGGCACCCACGAGGATGCCCACCGCAACGAGGAACGTGGTGCCCAGCCATCGGTCCACGAGCCACCCCGCGAAGCCGTAGAACGCGACCCCGGCCACGATGTAGCCGAACGCATGCCACGGATCGCCCTTGGGCTTCTCCTCGGGCTGACTCATTGCGCCCCGGACAATAGCAGCCGCGAACGGTCATCGCGCACCGCCCTCGGACGGGGTGGACGGAGGGGTCTCGAACGCCGGGATGCGCGCCGTCGTGGCCAGCAGGATCTGCACGGCCATCCACACGAAGGCCCCGAGGATGATGGCCACGCCGACCCACGTGCTATCGATCTCGTCGTCGAGCAGGCCGGAGGTGTTGAGGGCGACGAACAACAGCGCCATCACCGCAACCTGGAAGGTGTAGGTCACCATCGCGAACAGCAGCGAGGCCGCCGGCATCAGGCGCGAGACCGCCTCGACGGCTAAGGAGCCGAAGGCGAAGACGCCGACGGCGATCACTCCCCCGACCGCGGCACCGAGGGCGGCGGACTCGCCGGAGACGAGGGCGGCGACCAGGACCAGGCCCGCTGCGGCGACCGCGGCCACGACGGCCGCACGGGTCACCACGCGGTGGGTCCGGGTGTCGGTCGTCATCATCGGCGGCCGTTCTGCTCGTCGCGGTCGTCGGGCCCGGAAGGAGCTCTCCGGGAGTTCGTGAAAGTTATCACAAGGTCCCGGAGGAGCCCGCATCGGGGGTGGTCCCCCGGTCTGCGGCAGGCTCCGGGACGGCCTCCGGGAGCGGTGGTTCGGCCGGCTCCAGGGCCTGGTCCAGCACCTGGTCGACCAGGGGCGCGTGCACCAGCGGCAGGGCGAAGGTGAGGCCGACGGTCACGACGAAGCTCGCACCCAGCGCGCCCCACACCGCCGGCCCCGTGAACAGGCTGGCGACGACGACGCTGAAGGCGATCAAGCCCGCCCACAGCCACATGATGATGACGGCCCGGCGGTGGGAGTGCCCGATCTCCAGCAGGCGGTGGTGCAGGTGCTGCTTGTCGGGGGCGAACGGCGAGCGCCCGGCCCGCGTTCGTCGTACGACGGCGAGGACCAGGTCCGCGAGCGGCACCAGCAGGATCAGGATCGGCAGCAGGACCGGCAGCAGCACCGGCAGCAGGCTCGCGCGGGTCCCGTCGGCGCCCTGGGTGAGGTCGCCCGGCGCGAACTGGGTGGTGATCGTGATCGCCGTGGCCGACAGGACCAGCCCGATCAGCATGGAGCCGCTGTCGCCCATGAAGAGCCGGGCGGGATGGAAGTTGTGGACCAGGAAGCCGACGCAGGCGCCGGCGAGCGCCGCGGACAGCAGCGCACCGGTGGTCGCCCGGGTGACGTCGTTGAGGAACGACAGCGAGTAGCAGAACAGGAAGAAGGCGGCCGAGCTGATCCCGATCACGCCGGCCGCGAGCCCGTCCAGGCCGTCGATGAAGTTGACGGCGTTGACGGTGGCGACGACCGCGAACGCGGTGAGCAGCGCACCCTGGCCCGGGTCGAGGGCGAAGACCTCGCCCTGCGACTGGTAGAAGTAGCGGAACTGGATGCCGGAGTAGACCAGCACCCCGACCGCGAGGACCTGGCCGCCGAACTTGGTGAGCGCGTCGAGGTCGATGATGTCGTCGACGACGCCCACCGCGCAGACCAGCGTGCCGGCCAGCAGCACCGCGGACGCGTCGTCGAAGACGAAGGGCCGGTCGTCGCCGAGGAAGGGCAGCCCCTTCGCGACGAAGTACGCCGCCCACAGGCCCCCGAGCATCGCCAGGCCGCCCAGGTAGGGCACCGGCTCGGCGTGCACGTCGCGGTCGCGCACCTTCGCCACCGCGCCCGTGCGCACGGCGATCTCCCGGGCGACGACCGTCAGCAGGTAGGTGACGACGGCCGCGACCAAGAAGACGACGAGGTACTCACGCATCGTCCGGCTCGGTCTCCACGGTGAGCTCGAGGTCGGCGAGGACGGCGTCGATCTCCTCGACGGGGATGGCTCCGGCGCGCAGCAGGCGCGGGCGGGGCCCGGTGGCGTCGATGATGGTCGAGGCGACCCCACCGGGAGCGGCACCGCCGTCGACGACGACCGCGACCGCCTCTCCCAGCATCTCGGTGGCCTCGTCGGCGTCGACCGCGGCGGGCTGGCCGGAGATGTTGGCCGAGCTCACGGCCAGCGGGCCGGTCCGGTCCAGCAGGGCGCGGGCCAGGTCGTGGTCGGGCATCCGGATCGCGACCGTGCCCCGGGTCTCCCCCAGGTCCCACTGCAGCGAGGGCTGCTGGTGGCACACGATGGTCAGCGCGCCCGGCCAGAACTGCTCGACCAGCGGCGCGACATACGGCGGCACGCGGGTGGCCAGCGCCTCCAGGGTGCCCTTGGTGCCGACCAGGACGGGCGGCGGCATCTCGCGGCCGCGGCCCTTGGCGGCGAGCAGCCGGCTCACGGCCGAGGGGTCGAAGGCGTCCGCGCCGACGCCGTACACGGTGTCGGTGGGGAGGACGACCAGGCGGCCCAGGCGCACGGCCTGTCCTGCGGCTTCGAGCGCGGCCTCGCGCTGCTCGTCGGTCTCGGTCGGGAACCGCTCGGCACTCACGACGCCCATCCTCGCACCACGGCCTCCTAGGACTGCGGGCGGCGTGCCGTGAGGAAGCGCGGCCGGCCGGCCAGGTCGCGGTGGTCGCGCACCTCCTCCCAGCGCCCGTCCTGACTGAAGACGGCCGGGGCGGCCTCGCCCTGGGCGTCGGCGTGCTCGACGCCGACGACGCCGCCGGGGCGCAGCAGGAGCAGGCCGCGGACGGCGATGACGCGGATCGCGTCGAGCCCGTCGTCGCCCGAGAAGAGGGCCAGGTGCGGGTCGTGGTCGCGCGCCTCGACGGCGACCGACTCCCACGCCTCGAGCGGTACGTACGGCGGGTTGCTCACGAGCACGTGGACCTGCCCGGCGAGCTCGTCGAACGTGGTCGCGAGGTCGCCCAGGCGCAGGTCGACGCCGGTGCCGGCGAGGTTGCGCTCGGCCCAGGCATGCGCGCCCGGGTCGAGCTCGACGGCGTGGACCCGGGCCTCGGGCACCTCGTCGGCGATGCTGCGGGCGATCACCCCGGAGCCGGTGCACAGGTCGACCACGACGGGGACCTCCCCCGCCGCGACGACCTCGCGGGCCCGGTCGATCGCCCAGCCGGCGAGGAGCTCGGTCTCCGGGCGGGGAACGAAGACGCCCGGCCCGACGGCGACCTCGACGTGGCGGAAGGCGGCGCTGCCGGTGAGGTGCTGCAGCGGCTCACGGGCGGCGCGGCGGGCCACCAGGTCGTCGTACCGGCGGCGCTGGGGCTCCTCGACCGCGTCGACCAGGAGGAGCCGGCCGCGGGTGGTGCCGAGCACGTGGGCGAGCAGCTCCGCGGCGTCGTACTCGGGGCTGGCGACGCCGGCGGCGGCGAGCCGGTCGGCGGCCGCGCGGACCAGCTCCCTCGTGGTGCTCATCGGCTCGGTGCTCATTCCTCGAGCGCCGCGAGCCGGGCGGCCATGTCGGCCTCGACGCAGGAGTCGAGGACGGGCTGGAGGTCGCCGTCGAGCACCTGGTCGAGGTTGTAGGACTTGTAGCCCGTGCGGTGGTCGGAGATCCGGTTCTCCGGGAAGTTGTAGGTGCGGATCCGCTCCGAGCGGTCGACCGTGCGGACCTGGCTGCGCCGTGCATCGCTCGCCTCGGCGTCGGCGGCGTCCTGCGCGGCCTGGAGCAGCCGGGCGCGCAGGATGCGCATGGCCTGCTCCTTGTTCTGCAGCTGCGACTTCTCGTTCTGGCAGCTCACCACGATGCCGGTCGGCACGTGGGTGATCCGGACCGCCGAGTCGGTCGTGTTGACGCTCTGGCCGCCGGGGCCCGAGGAGCGGAAGACGTCGATGCGCAGGTCGTTGTCGTTGATCTCGACGTCGACCTGCTCGGCCTCCGGCATGACCAGCACGCCGGCGGCACTCGTGTGGATCCGGCCCTGCGACTCGGTCACGGGCACCCGCTGCACCCGGTGGACGCCGCCCTCGAACTTCAACAGCGCGTACGGCGTCTGGCCGGGCTCGGTGGCACCGCTCGCCTTCACCGCGACGGTCACCGACTTGTAGCCGCCGAGGTCGGACTCGGTGGCGTCGAGGATCTCGGTCTTCCAGCCGCGCCGCTCGGCGTAGCGGCTGTACATCCGCAGCAGGTCGCCGGCGAAGAGCGCGCTCTCCTCGCCGCCCTCCCCCGACTTCACCTCGAGCAGGGCGTCCTTGTCGTCGGCCGGGTCGCGTGGGACGAGCAGCCGGCGCAGCCGCTCGGCCGCCTCCTCCTGCTGCGCCAGCAGGTCGTCGACCTCCTCGGCGAACGTCGGGTCGTCGGCCGCGAGCTCGCGGGCCGCCTGGGCGTCCTCGCCCGCCTGTCGCCACTCGCGCCAGGTGGCGATGATCGCGTTGAGCTCCGCGTAGCGCCGGTTGAGCGTGCGCGCCAGCCGGGCGTCGGCGTGGGTCTCGGGCAGCGCGAGCCGCGTCTCGAGCTCGGCGTGCTCGGCGAGCATGCCCTCGACGGCTTCGAACACCTTGGCTCCTCGGGGTGGTGGGAATCCCCGCCTGGCCGGGGATTCCTGCGGTTGGTGACGGTTGCAACCGTCAACAACCGCAGGGAATGGTCAGCAAGCGCGGACAAATGACGAGCGCCGGTCCACCCCCGTGGTGGGGGCGGACCGGCGCTCGGAGGCAGCTACTTCTTGGCAGCCTTGGCGTAGCGGGCCTCGAAGCGGGCGACGCGGCCGCCGGTGTCGAGGATCTTCTGCTTGCCGGTGTAGAACGGGTGGCACTGCGAGCAGACGTCGGCGTGGATCGTGCCGGAGGTCGCGGTGCTGCGCGTGGTGAACGAGGCGCCACAGGTGCAGGTCACCTGGGTCACGACGTAGTCGGGGTGGATGTCCTTCTTCATGGGTGTCCTCTCAAAGGGGCCCGGGTCGCCTCGCGGGGTGCGGACGTGAACCGGAGCCAACGGGAGATCTTACGGCGAGATCCCTCGCCTCCCCAAACCGCCGGGGAGGCGAGGTTGTTCCCGCCGTCGGCCGCCGGTCAGCCGCGCTGCAGGCGGACCAGCAGCTCGTAGTTCGTGTGGCTGTTGCGGACCATGCCGAGCAGCTGCTCGAGCGCCTCCGCGGCGTCCTTGCCGGCCAGCTCGGAGCGCAGCGAACCGAGCACGGCCAGCTCCTCCTTGGTCAGCAGCTGGTCCTCCCGGCGGGTGCCCGACGCGTGGACGTCGACCGCCGGCACGAGCCCACGGTCGGCCAGCTCGCGCGAGAGGTGGAGGCGCAGGTTGTCGGTGCCGGTGAGCTCCTCGAGGACGGCCTCGTCCATCTTGGAGCCGTCGACCAGCGCGGTCGCCAGGATCGTCAGCGAGCCGCCGTTGTCGATATTGCGCGCAGCACCGAAGAGCTTCTTCGGCGGGTAGAGCGCGGCCGCGTCGACACCGCCGGGCAGCACCCGGCCGCTGGCCGGCGCCGTCAGGTTGTAGGCGCGGCCGAGGCGGGTCAACCCGTCGAGGAGTACGACGACGTCGTGGCCCAGCTCGACGAGGCGCTTCGCCCGCTCGATCGCCAGCTCGGCCAGCGTCGTGTGGTCGGTCGCCGGACGGTCGAAGGTGCTGGCGACCACCTCGCCCTTGACCGCGCGCTGGAAGTCGGTGACCTCCTCGGGGCGCTCGTCGATGAGGACCACCATCAGGTGGCACTCGGGGTTGTTGGCGGTGATCGCGTTGGCGATTGCCTGCACGGTGGCCGTCTTGCCCGCGTCGCTCGGCGCCAGCACGAGGCCGCGCTGGCCCTTGCCGACGGGCGTCACCAGGTCGATGACCCGGCCCACGACGGCGTCGGGACCGGTCTCGAGGCGCAGCCGGTCGGTCGGCGAGACCGGGGTCAGGGAGTCGAACTCGACCCGGTTCTTCGCCTGCTCGGGGTCGACGCCGTTGACCGTGTCGATACGGACCATCGGGTTGAACTTCTCGCGGCGCTCGCCCTCGCGCGGCTGGCGCACCTGGCCGACGACGGCGTCGCCGCGGCGCAGGCCGTACTTCCGGACCATCGACAGCGAGAGGTAGACGTCGTCGACGCCGGCGAGGTAGCCGCTCGTGCGCACGAAGGCGTAGTTGTCGAGGACGTCGAGGATGCCCGCCGCGGGCACGAGGACGTCGTCCTCGCGCACCTCGGTGTCGGGCTCGCGGCCGGCGCGCGTGGTGCGGTCGCGGTCGCGACCACGACGGCGGCGGTTGCGGCGGCTGCCGCCCTCGCCGTCGGCGCCGTCGCCGTCGTCGTGGGCGTCGTCGTCGGCCGGGCGGGGCTCGTCCTGCTTGGGCTGGGCCTTGCCCTGGTTGCCCTGGTTGCCCTGCTGGCCACCCTGCTTCGGCTGGCCCTGCTGGTTGCCCTGGCCGCCCTGCTGGTTGCCCTGCTGGTTGCCGCGCTGGCGCGAGTTCTGCTGGCGGCTCTGCTGGGGCTGCTCGCCCTTGGGCTCGTCGCCCTTCTTCTGGTCGCCCTTCTGGTCGGCCTTCTGCTCGTCGGCCTTCCTCGGCTGCTCGGCCTTCGCCTGCTCGGCCTTCGCCTGCTCACCCTTGGCCTGATCGCCCTTGGCCTGATCGCCCTTGGCCTGATCGCCCTTGGCCTGATCGCCCTTGGGCTGCTCACCCCGGGGCTGCTCGGCCTTCGGCTGATCACCCTTCGGCTGCTCGGCCTTAGGCTGCTCGGCCTTCGCAGGCTGCGACGGCGCACCGCCGCCGGCCTGGGCCGCCTTGATGGCGTCGACCAGGGCGGCCTTCTTCATGCTCCCGGCACCCGGGATGCCCATGCCGCCCGCCATCGCCTTGAGGTCGGCGAGGAGCATGGAGTTGAGTCCACCGGTGCGCTTCTTGGGCGCCTTGGCCGCCGACCCCTCGGGGGTCTCGGCGGCGCCAGCGGTGGAGTCGAGAGTCTCGGTCACGTGAGCCCTTCCCACGGATACACGCTCATCCCGGCGGAGATCGGCACGGGACGGCATCTGGTTGGATCCAGCGCGGACGACCGAGCGGGAAGTCCCGCGGGTCCGGCTCCACGCCGGAGAACAGGCACGTCCGTGAGGACGTGCGGGCGCCGATGACTGCGGCGCACCGTCAATGTACCACCGCGGATTCCGGGCGCGAGGTCAGTCCGCGCGCGTGGCGCCCGGGCGGGTGACGGCGAGGGAGTGGGCCTCCCAGCCGGCGGGGCACCGGGCGAGCAGCGCGTCGGCGGTCGTCGTACCGGGGCCGTCGGTGAAGGCCAGCACCGTGGGGCCCGCGCCGGAGATGATCGCGGGGACGCCGTCGGCGCGCAGCGCCTCGACCAGCGCGAGGCTCTCCGGCATCGCCGGGCGGCGGTACTCCTGGTGGAGGCGGTCCTCGGTGGCGCGCAGCAGCTCCTCGGGGCGGCCCGACAGCGCCGCGACGAGGAGCGCGGCGCGACCGGCGTTGGCCGCCGCGTCGCCATGGGGTACGACGTCGGGCAGCAGCCCGCGCGCCGCCTCGGTCTCGACCGGGGTCGGCGGGACGAAGACCACGGCACCGACCCGCGGGTCCACGCTGCCGGGCACTGCCCAGAACCCGCCGTCGGCGTCCTGGCCGGAGATGACGAAGCCGCCGAGCAGCGCCGGCGCGACGTTGTCGGGGTGGCCCTCGAGCCGGGCGGCGAGGTCGAGCAGCGCGGCGTCGTCGAGCAGCAGGCGTCCGCCCGCGACGAGCTCGCGGGCCAGCCACACCCCGCCGACGATGGCGGCGGACGAGGAGCCGAGGCCGCGCGCGTGCGGGATGACGTTGGTGCAGGAGAGGCGGAGGCCGGCGGGCTGCTGGCCGAGCCGCTCGAAGGTGGCACGCATCGCGCGCACCACGAGGTGGCGCTCGTCGAGCGGGACCTGGCCCTCGCCGTACCCGCTCACCTCGACGACGAGCCCGCCGTCGAGCACCTCGGCCTCGAGGGTGTCGCGCAGCTCGAGGGCGAGGCCGAGGGTGTCGAAGCCGGGGCCGAGGTTGGCCGACGTCGCGGGCACGGTGGCCCGGGCCGGGCCCTGCACGAAGGTCACGGGATCAGAGACCCGCGGCCGTGGCGGCCGCGTCGACATCGGCGTCGACGACGACCTCGGGCAGCACCAGGCCGTCGAGCGCGGTCGCGATGTCCTTCAGGCCGTGGCCGGTGACGGTGATCGCGACGGTCTTGCCCGTGTAGGACTCCCCCGCGGCGAGCTCGGCCAGCAGGCCGGCGACACCGGCGGCGGAGGCGGGCTCGACGAAGACGCCGTCCTTCGAGGCCAGCTCCTTCTGGGCGGCCAGGATCTGCGCGTCCGAGAGGGCGGCGAAGCGGCCGCCGGACTCGTCGCGGGCCGCCTCGGCGAGCTTCCACGACGCGGGGTTGCCGATCCGGATCGCGGTGGCGCGAGTCTCCGGGTCGGGGAACGGCTCGCCGGTCACCAGCGGCGCCGCGCCCTCGGCCTGGAAGCCGCGCATCACCGGCTTCCTCGTCGCGCGGCCCAGGGCGGCGTACTGCGTGTAGCCGAGCCAGTAGGCCGAGATGTTGCCGGCGTTGCCGACCGGGAGCAGGTGGAAGTCGGGCGCGTCGCCGAGGAAGTCGACGATCTCGAAGGCCGCCGTCTTCTGGCCCTCGAGCCGGTGCGGGTTGACGGAGTTGACCAGCGCGACGGGGTACTTCCACGCCATCTCGCGGGCCATCCGCAGGCAGTCGTCGAAGTTGCCGCGGACCTGGATGACCTGCGAGCCGTGCAGCACGGCCTGCGCCATCTTGCCGGCGGCGATCTTGCCCTCGGGCACCAGCACGATCGGGGTGACCCCCGCCTTCGCGGCGTACGCCGCCATCGACGCCGACGTGTTGCCGGTCGAGGCGCACACGACGGCCTTGGCGCCCTCGTGGACGGCGACCGACAGCGCGGTGGTCATGCCACGGTCCTTGAACGAGCCGGTCGGGTTGTTGCCCTCGACCTTGAGCCAGACCTCGGCACCGGTCAGGCCGGACAGCCAGCCCGAGTGCACGAGCGGCGTGCCGCCCTCACGGAGCGTGACGGCAGGGGTGTCCTGCGGGATGTCGAGGAGCTCGCGGTACTCCTCGATGACGCCACGCCACTGACCGTTCGCCCGGTTGACGGGGTTGCTCATGCTCACTCTTCGGTTCCCTCGACGCGCATCACCGAGGTGACCTCGCGGACGATCTCCATGTCACGCAGCTGCTCGACGGTGGCGGCCAGGGCCGCGTCCGACGCCTCGTGCGAGACCACGACGAGCTGGGCGTCGTTGCCCCGGCCCTCCTGGCGGACGGTCTGGATGGACACCCCGTGCTCGGCGAAGGCCTGCGCCACCGCGGCCAGCACACCGGCGCGGTCGTCGACGTCGATGGCGACGTGGTAGCGGGTGCGGGTCTCCCCCATCGGCAGCACCGCCCGGTCGGCGTACGCCGACTCGCCGACGCCGCGCGTGCCCTGGCGGTGGTTGCGGGCGACCGTGACGAGGTCGCCGAGCACGGCGCTCGCCGTGGGCGAGCCGCCGGCACCGGGACCGTAGAACATCAGCTGGCCGGCCGCCTCCGACTCGACGAAGACCGCGTTGTAGGCCTCGCGGACACTGGCCAGCGGGTGCGACCGGGGGATCATCGCCGGGTGCACGCGGACGCTGACGCCGGCGTCCTCCGCCGGGTCGGCGGACGGCACGAGCTCGGCGATCGCGAGCAGCTTGACGACGCTGCCCATCTCGCGCGCCGAGCGGACGTCGGCCGCGGTGACGTCGGTGATGCCCTCGCGGTGCACGTCGGCGGCGGTGACGCGGGAGTGGAACGCGAGGCTGGCGAGGATGGCCGCCTTGGCCGCGGCGTCGAAGCCCTCGACGTCGGCCGTCGGGTCGGCCTCGGCGTAGCCGAGCGCCTGGGCCTCCTCCAGCGCGTCGGCGAAGCCGCTGCCCTGGGTGTCCATCTTGTCGAGGATGAAGTTGGTGGTGCCGTTGACGATGCCGAGCACGCGGGTGACCTTGTCACCGGCGAGGGACTCGCGCAGCGGGCGCAGGATCGGGATGGCGCCGGCGACGGCCGCCTCGTAGTAGAGGTCGCGCCCGGCCTTCTCGGCGGCCTCGAACAGGGTCGGCCCGTCCTCGGCGAGCAGCGCCTTGTTGGCCGTGACGACCGAGGCACCGTTCTCCAGCGCCGACAGGATGAGGGAGCGCGCGGGCTCGATGCCGCCGATCACCTCGATCACGAGGTCGATGTCGTCGCGGGCCACCAGCGCGGCCGCGTCGGTCGTGAGCAGCTCCGCGGGGACGTCGACCTCGCGCGGGGCGTCAAGACGTCGTACGGCGACACCAGCGAGCTGCACCGGGGCGCCCACCCGCGCCGCCAGGTCGTCGGCCTGCTCACCGAGGAGCCGCACCACCTGCGACCCGACGGAGCCACAGCCGAGCACGGCGACCTTGAGGGGACTGTTCACCCCGCGATCGTATCGGCGCCCGGGTTCGTGCCGGGAACCGATGGCAGAACGCGGACAGGCTCCGCGGCCTCGGCGCCCGGCACGTCGCCGGTCGTGCGGGTCAGGACTGCGGGTCAGGACAGGGTGACGACGACCTTGCCGGTCACCCGGCCGGTCTCGAGCCGCTCCTGCGCGGCGACCACGTCGTCGAGCGGGAACGCGCCGTCGACCAGCACCGTCAGCCGGCCGTCGTCGGCGAGGGCGGCGACCTCGGCCAGCGCGGGGCCGTCGGCGGTCACCATGATCCGCTGGACGACGGACGCCCCGGCGGCGCGCAGCGCCTCCTCGGCGCCGTCGGGGAAGCCGGTGATGGTGATGACGGCCGTGCCCTCGCGGACCGCGCCGAGCGGCGGCACGCCGTTGTCGACCGTGGACAGCACGACGTCGACCGGCGCGATCTCCTCGAGCGCGGACTCGTCCTTGTAGTCGACGACCTCGTCGGCACCGAGGCCGGTGAGGACGTCGTGCTTCGCACGGCTCGCGGTCGCGACGACCTGGGCGCCGCGGGCCTTCGCGACCTGGACCGCGAGGTGGCCGACGCCGCCGGCGCCGCCGAGCACGAGCACCCGCTTGCCCGTCGCGTCGCCGGTCAGCCCGGCCGCCTCGAACGCGTGCCACGCGGTGAGCACGGCCAGCGGTGCGCCGCCCTGCTGGGCGACGCTCCACGCCGCCGGGGCGTGCGCCAGGTCGGAGGCCGGTACGGCGACCAGGTCGGCCAGCGTGTGCGCGGCCCGCGGGAAGCGGGCGAGCCCGAAGACCGCGTCGCCCGGGGCGAAGCCGTCGACGGCCGGTCCGACCGCGACGACCTCGCCGGCGACGTCCCAGCCCGGGAGGGTCGTGTACTCGATCGGGCCGAAGTCGACCGCGGCGGCACGGATCTTCACGTCGACCGGGTTGAGGCCGACCGCGGCGACCCGGACCAGCACCTCGTCCTGCGCCGGGGTGGGATCGGCCACCTCGACCAGCTCGGTGACCTCTGCTGCCGCACCAGCACCCGTATAGCGGACTGCACGCATGACCTGCTCCTTCTCGTCTTCTTCTCGTCGGTTCTTCTCGCCGGAGTGCCCCGGGTTCCTCCGGGGTGCTCCCAGCCTCCCGGCCGCGCGGTCCGCACGACAGTGGCCAGATGGACGACATGTGTCATGATCTGGCCATGACCCGACAAGCACCCGCACCGCACCGGATCGGCGTGGTCGCGCTGCCCGGCGTCTACCCCTACGAGCTCGGGATCGCCTCGCGCTTCTTCGGCGCGGCGAGCGTGGACGGACGGGCGGCGTACGAGGTCGTGACGTGCAGCCTCGACGGCCGGCCGGTGCCGACCGCGGCGGACTTCTCGGTGGCGGTCACCGCGGACCGCTCGGTCCTCGACGAGGTCGACACGGTCGTCGTACCTCCCTGGCAGACGTCGACCACGACGGGCGACCCGATCGGGCTCGCGGACCTCGGCGCGCCACGGGTCGTCTCCTACTGCACCGGCGCCTTCACCGTCGCCGCCTCCGGGCTGCTCGACGGGCGCGCCGCGACCACCCACTGGTGCGCGGCGGACGAGTTCCGCGCCGCCTTCCCGAAGGTCGTGTTCCGGCCCGACGAGCTCTTCGTCGACGAGGGCGACGTCCTCACGGCGGCCGGCGCGTCGGCCGCCATCGACCTCACCCTGCACATCATCGCGCGTGACCTGGGGGCCGCCGCGGCTGCCGACGTGTCCCGGCTGACCCTGGCCCCACCGCACCGCGGCGGCGGCCAGTCCCAGTTCGTGCCCCGCCCGACGCTGGCCGACGAGGCCGGTGCGATGGCCGAGGTGCGCGCGTGGCTGCTCGCCCGGCTCGACCGGCCGGTGAGCCTCGACGAGGTCGGCGCCGCCTTCGGCATGAGCGTGCGGACGCTCACCCGCCGTTTCCGCGCCGAGACCGGCCTGACCCTCGGCAACTGGCTGGTCGCGGCGCGCGTGGACCGTGCCAAGGAGCTGCTGGAGACCACCGACGCGACCATCGACCTCGTCGCCGACGAGGCAGGCTTCGGCACCGCCGCGGCCCTGCGCAAGCACTTCCGCGACCGGGTCGGGCTCTCGCCGCAGCAGTACCGGGCCCGCTTCTCGCTGCGCGCCGTGCCCGCCTGAGGGTCAGACGGGCGCGGAGAACGCGTCCGCGGCGAAGCCCGCCGCGCTGCTGGCGGAGACGGAGTAGAGCGGCACCTCGCCGGGCGCCGCTCCCCCGTCCTCCAGCTCATGGCCACGGGTGCGGCCGACGACCTGCCAGCGCCCGTCCGGCGCGCGGCGCGACACCTTGAACTCGGCGTCGGCCGGTCCGTTCCAGCGCACGTGCACCGAGCCGTCGGGAGCCCGGACGGCGGTGACGTCGGTGGCGCCCGGGACCGCTGCCGGTGGCGGCGGAGCGGGTGGCGCCGGAGCGGATGTCGGCGGAGCGGCCGGGGGCGGAGGTGGTGGTGGCGCTGCCGCCGGCGGCGGAGCGGGTGGCGGCGGAGCGGGTGCCGGCTGAGCGGGTGCCGGCGGAGCCGGGGCCGGTACGACGGCCTGGTCGGACCGGACCTCGTCGGAGACCCGTCCCGGCTGGACCGCCACGACGACGTACACGGGAACGTCGGAACCAGCCGGGGCGCCGCCGTCCTCGATCTGCGGGGCCGCGGTCCGGCCGACGACGCGCGTCGTCCCCTTCGGCTCGACGCGGGAGACCTTGTAGGTCGCGCCGCTGGTCGGCGACGGCTGCCAGCTGACCACGACGGCGCCGGACCCGTCGCGGACGGCGCGCACGGCCGAAGGCGGGTGCAGCGGCATCGCGGCGAGGGCCGCCACCGCGGCCGGGTGCTGGGGCCACCGCTCGAGCACCGTCATCAGCGCGCCCACCGGGTCGGCCGCCGCGCGGGCATCGGCGACGCGGGCGTCGGCCTCGCGCACCTCGCCCCTGGCCCGGGCCAGCTCGGCCTCGGCAGTGTCGAGCCCGGCCGGGCTCGGCAGGTCGGACGCGACCCGGGCGAGGTGCTCCAGGTGGTCGATGGCCTCCGCGAACCGGCGCGCACCGAGCGCAGCCGACACCGCACGCCAGCGCAGCTCGGCCTCGCGGATCGCCTCGTCGACCTCGTCGGACACCGCCCGGACGGGGGTGGCGGACGCCGGGTCGCCCGTGGCCCGCGCCTGCGCGACGAGACGCCGGGCCTCCAGCAGCGCACCGCGTCGCAGCGCGGCCCGTGCGGCCCGGAGCATCTCCTCCCACACCCGGTCGGGCGGCCGCGCGGGAGCCGGCGCCGGAGCAGGTACGCCGCTGCCGCGCATCGGCTCGATGGCCACGCCCAGCTCGGCAGCCATCGCCGCGAGCGCCGCGCGGGCCCGGCCGGGGTCGAGACCGAGGTCGAGCGCCTCCTCGTAGAGGTGCTCGTGGTCGTCGGCGACCAGGCGGTCCTCGACGAGCACGGCGGCGCGCACCCGCGGCAGCAGGCGCGCCCGGACGTCGTGCACGACGGCGTCGAGGTAGGCGTCACGGACGATCGGGCCGGCCTCGAGCAACTCGGCGACGTGCACCATCAGCTCGTCGGCGACGGCGCGGATCCGCAGCGGCGGGAGCTCCCGGCAACGCACCCGCCACGCCTCGGCGCGGTGGGCGACCTCCGCGTCGTCGGCGTCCGGTCCCAGGCCCAGCAGGGCCAGCAGGGTGGGAGGAGGCGGCTGCTCCTGGAGCCGGCCGAACTCGTCGAGCAGGTCGCGCACCTGCTGGCGGCGGTGGTCGCTGACCGGGCTGCTCGCGACCGGCGGCGGGGGCGGTGGCGCGGGGGCCGTGTCGACGACCCGGTGCCGGCGCAGCCGCAGCTCGACCTCGGCGCGGCTCAGCCCGCCGAGCGCGCCGACCTCGACGAGCCCCTCGAGCTTGTCGCGCGGGATGCCGCCGTGGCGCTGGACCAGCCGGGCGATCGCCTCGTCGAGCGGCTGGAACCGTGCGGAGTCACGCGCCGCGCGCTGCTGGCGGACCTGCTCGACGAGATGGCCCCGACGGCGCGGGTCGAGCACCTCGGCGCTGTTCTGCTCGTGCAACGCGACGAGGATGCCGACGAGGGTGCCGTACTTGGGGTGGTCGCGCTGGCGCTGCCAGAAGCCCCAGACCTCGTCCACCTGCGCGGCGACGTCGGCGTCGCTCCACCGCCCGACCTCGTCGACGGGCAGGTCGTAGACCTCGAACGGGTCGGCCCCCTCGGCGCCGCCGCGCTTCTGGATCGCGGCGAGGACCCGCTTGCGGTAGTCGTTGCCGTCGAAGGGCGGGCGCCGGCCGCTCACGCGTCGCGCCGCCGCGTCCGCTGGAGCTGCTCACGCTCGCGTGCTACCTCCGCCTGCGAGAGCGTCGCGCCGGTCTGGGCGGTGAGGGTGAGCGGGAGCCGGGCCTCGACGTGGTCGGCCAGCACGGTCAGCAGGCCGTCGAAGCCCATGAGGAACCGGACCCGCACCTCGCTGCCCTCGTCGTAGCCCGGCGGGATGCCCTCGATGGTGCCGGCGACGAGGAGCTTGACGTCCTGCACGCGCATCGACTCGGCCTGGCTCTGCTGCTCGACGATCCGGATCTCGATGGCGTCCTGGTCGCGTCGTACCGTCCCGAACGAGCGGCTCACGTTGATCGGCAGCCGGTCGTTGCGGTGCACCAGCCAGACCGGCTCGAGCTCGCCGGTCATCGGGTTGGCCGCGAGCACGCCGAAGCCACGGGACACGACCGTGTCGACCCGGATCTCGATCGCGCGCCGGACCTGCGCGAGCGGCTGGCCGAGAGCGTCCGCGACCCGGCGGCAGGCCGCGTCGAGCTCGTCGGGCGGGGCGTCCTCGATCCGGTCGCCCGCCCGCAGCCGGCCGCGGGTCACGAGGTCTCCCTCGACGAGCCGCTCCAGCTCCTTCTTCGCACCGTAGAGCGCGGCGCCCTTCGCGACGGCGAGGTCGGGGTCGTGCAGCTCCGGCGCGATGCCGAGCTCGGCCCGCAGCGCCTTCTCGACCATCGGCATGCGCGAGGAGCCGCCGACCATCAGCACCCGGCCGACACGGCCGACGCCGCGGCGCGACGCCGCCTCGAGGCAGGACCGGGTCAGGTCGATCGTGCGGCGCAGCAGCGCGGAGGTCATGTCCTCCAGCTCGGCCCGGGTCAGCGTGACCGTCGACCGGGCGCCGTCGTGGGTGACGACGACCTCGGTGGACTCGCGGTCGGAGAGGTCGTGCTTGGCCCGCTGCGCGGCGATGACCAGCTCCTGGGCGCCGGCCGAGTCGTCGAGCGGGTCCTCGGCATCGGGGTTCTCCGCGCAGAACTGGCGCGAGAGGTGCAGGCAGATCCGCTCGTCCCAGTCGGCGCCGCCGAGCTGGTGGTCCCCGTCGACGGCGAGCACCGAGATCCGGCGGTCGGCGAGCTCGATCACCGTGGCGTCGAAGGTGCCGCCGCCGAGGTCGTAGACGAGGACGGTCTCGTAGCCGGCGTCCTTGGTGAGGCCGAAGGAGCCGTCCAGGCGGCCGAAGCCGTACGACAGCGCGGCGGCGATCGGCTCGGAGAGGACGTCGACCACGTCGAGGCCGGCGTAGGTGCCGGCGAGCGTGGTCGCCCGGCGCTCCTCGTCGCCGAAGTAGGCGGGCACCGTGATCACCGCCGAGGTGACCTGCTCCCCCGACCCGAAGGCGGCGTCCTCGCAGACCGACTTCAGGATCAGCGACGACACGGCGGCGGCCGACCAGCTGCGGCCGTGGGCCACGAAGCGCCAGTCCGACTCGCCCATCCGGCGCTTGACCAGCGCGCAGACGTGCTCGGGGTCGAGGCGCGCCTGCCGGCGCGCGCCCTCCCCGACGAGGTGCTCGCGGTCGGAGGCGAAGAGCACGACGGAGGGCACGGTCGCTTCGCCGGTCATGCCGACGAGCACCTGCGGCCGACCGCTGCTGTCGGTCCGGGCGATCGCCGAGCAGGTGGTCCCGAGGTCGATTCCGTGGACGGCCACGGGCGCGAGCGTACCTGCGGCTGGCAACGCGTGGATACGATTCCCGCGTGTCCGAACCCGCGCCCGAACCCAGCCTCCAGGACCTGGCCGACGCGGTGGTCGACGTGGGCCGTCTGGTGGCCCGGCAGGCCGCGAGCCTGGACCAGCTGGTCGACGACAGCCGTGCGGCCGCCGCGCGCGCCCGGGCCGGCGCCGACGTACCGCTCCTCGTCGACCTGCTCGCGCTGCACCGCGACGCGAGCACCTGCGCGGCCACGGCCCGCTCGCGTCGGGAGCGCGAGGCCTTCGGTGCGATGGCCGGCGGCATCGAGCGGCTGATCGAGGGACGGGGCGGCCGGCTGGTCGCGCCCACCGAGGGCACCCCGTTCGACGCGGTGTTGATGGAGGCGGTCGAGGTCGTCGCTACCGACGTCGCCGCCCGGGACCGCACGGTGGCCTCGCTGCTGGAGCCGGGCCTGCTGCTCGCCGAGGTCGGCCGGTCGGTGCGGCCGGCGCGGGTCGCGGTCCACCGGTACGCCGGCGACTGATCCTCCGGCTCAGGACCGCAGCCGCGCCGCGGGCACCAGGGCGAGCCCGGCGATGCCGGCCGCGGCGAGCACGAGCGCCGTCGCGGCCGCACCCGGCGCGGTCTCGGCGAAGGCCGCGAAGACGACCCCGCCCACCGCGACGCCGGCGCTGTTCGCCAGGTAGTCGTTGAGCTGCAGCGCCGACGAGGTCCGCCCCGCCTCCCCGTCCCCGGCTGTCGCGAGCGCCAGCACGGACAGCGTCGAGAAGGCCATCCCGATGCCGAGCCCGGCGACGCCCCAGGCGACGACCACCACCCCCAGGGGTACGACGGACAGCGACACCGTCGCGAAGGCGGCGATCCCGACGCCCAGGAGCAGCGCACCGGTCCGCACGCGACCCGGCTGGTCCGCGAGCAACCGCCACCGGGCAGCCAGCACCGCGCCGGCCGACCACGTGACCGCACCCGTGGTCAGCACCCAGCCGGCCTGCGCGAGGCTCAGGCCACGCTCGAGCACGAGCAGCAGCGGGACGTAGACCTCGGCAGCGGCCATCGCGGTACCGATCGCCGCCCGGGAGCCGAGAACCGCCGGGAGGCCGGGCGCCAGCGACCAGGACCCGGCCGGCAGCACCTGCCGGCCACCCAGCACCACCGCGGCCAGGCCCGCCACGACGAGGACCGGCCACCAGGCCACGACCTGCTGGCCCCCGACGCTCACCGCCAGCACGCCGCCGGCCGCCGCGACCGCCCACGCCAACCGGCCGGGCTCCGCCCGAGCCACGCCGGGCGCCGACGGCGCGTCGGCGACGAGCAGCCACGCGGCGACGGCCACGACGGGCACCCCGAGGAACACCCAGCGCCAGCCGAGCTGCTCGGCCACGTGCGCCGCGAGCACGGGACCGACGAGGGCCGGCAGCACCCAGGCCGTCGTCAGCACCGCGAACACCTGCGGCCGCATCGCCTCGGGGTAGGCCTGCGCGATCACGACGTAGAGGGCGACGCCGAGCACGCCGCCGCCGTACCCGTGCACGAGGCGGCCGAGGACGAAGACCGGCATGTCCGGGGCCAGTCCGGCGATGACCACCCCGGCGCAGAAGACGACCAGCCCGCGCCGCAGCGCCGGGCCCGGGCCGAGCCGGTCGACCTGCGGCCCGCTGGCGGCGAGCGCCACGACTCCGGCGGCGAGCGGCGCGGCGAAGGCCACGGCGTACCAGCGCAGGCCGTCGAGCTCCGCGGCGACATCGGGCATCACCGTGGCGACCGCGAGCGCCTCGAAGGCGAAGAGGAAGGCGAGCGAGAACACCCCGACGGTCGTCCGGGCATGGCGGCCCCGCCACGGCGAGACCACCGCGGCGTCGGCGACCGCGGTCACCGGGTGACCTCGAGGACGACCTTCCCGACGGCGGTGCGCGACTCCAGGGCCTCGTGGGCGAGCGCGGCGTCCGCGAGCGGGAGGACCGTGCCGACGTAGGGCACCCGGCTGCCGTCGGCCGCTGCCTCGAGGGCCGCCTTCTCCAGCTCGGCGAGGCGGCTGGTGATCGGCGGACCGAGCACGTCGACGACGGCGCGGCCGGGGGCGTCGTACCCCTCGACGTCGCCGGAGAAGCGGACGGTGCGCCCGCCCGGCTCGAGCATCGCGTGGACCGTTCGGGGCACGGGCCCGCCGACGCCGTCGAGGAGCACGGTCAGGCGCGGCTCGGCGGCACGGAGCACGGCCGGCCACTCGGGGTCGCGGTAGTCGACCGTGGTGTCGGCCCCGAATTGGCGGGCGACGTGGAGCTTCGGGCCGCTGGCCAGGCCCGCGACCCGGGCGCCGGCGTTGCGCGCTCCCTGGATGAGCAGCGTGCCGAGGCCGCCGGCCGCGGAGGTGACCACGACGACGTCGTCGGCGGTGATCCCGGCGAGGTCGAGGATGCCGGCCGCCGTCCGGCCGGTGCCGATCGCCGCGACGGCGGTCGCGGCGTCGAGGCCCGGTGGGCGCTCGTACACCCGCGCCACGTCGGCGACGACCAGCTCGGCGTACGCGCCGCTCCCCTGCGGGCCGAGGTGCGTCACGACCGCCCTCCCGAGCCAGCGCTCGTCCACGTCCTCGCCCACCCGGTCGACCACGCCGGCGACCTCGCGGCCGGGCACCACCGGCAGCTGCGGTGCTGCCATCGTGGCCGGTCCGTTGCCGGAGCGGAGGTAGGTGTCGAGGAGGTGGACGCCGGCGGCCTCGACCGCGATGCGGAGCTGGCCCGCGCCGGGGACGGGGTCGGGCAGCTCCTCGAGCTGGAGGACGGAGGCGGGCCCGAAGGCGTGGTGACGGATCGCGTGCATGGCAACCATCCGACAACCTCAAGTAAGGTTGAGGTCAATGACTGACATCAACCGGGAGATCCGCACCCACGACCTGGCGCCCGGCGAGGTGGCCCGGCGGGCCGGGGTCGCGGTGTCGGCGCTGCACTTCTACGAGCGCGAGGGGCTCATCACGAGCGTGCGCACGGTCGGCAACCAGCGCCGCTACCACCGCGACGTGCTCCGGCGGATCGCTTTCGTCCGCGTCTCGCAGGGCGTCGGCATCTCGCTCGCCGACATCCGCGCGGCGCTCGCCACCCTCCCCGAGGGCCGCACGCCGACGAAGGCGGACTGGGCCCGGCTGTCGCGGTCGTGGCGCACCACCCTCGACGAGCGGATCACCCGGCTCGAGAAGCTGCGCGACACCCTCGACGACTGCATCGGGTGCGGCTGCCTGTCGATGCAGTCGTGCCGGCTCGCCAACCCCGGCGACACCCTCAGCGAGTACGGCGACGGGCCGGTCCGGCTGCTCGGCCGCTCCTGAGCTCGCGACGCAACTACCGAATTCGTCGCCTCCTGCGCCGTTCGAGGACGAATTCGGTTGTTGCGTGGCGAAGGCCGACCCGCTAGCCGATGTCCGTCGCGAGCAGGTCGTCGACCGTCTCGCGGCGCACGATCACTCGCGCCTGGCCGTCCTTGACCGCGACCACCGGCGGTCGGAGGGCGTGGTTGTAGTTGGAGGCCATGGAGCGGCCGTACGCGCCCGTGCCGGGCACCGCGATCAGGTCACCAGGGGCCACGTCGCCGGGGAGGAACTCGTCCTTGACGACGATGTCGCCGGACTCGCAGTGCTTGCCCACGACCCGGGCGAGCACCGGCTCCGCCGCCGAGGCGCGGGACGCGAGCGTGCAGGAGTAGTCGGCGTCGTACAGGGCCGTGCGGATGTTGTCGCTCATCCCGCCGTCGACGCTGATGTAGGTGCGCACGGCGCCCCCGTCGAGCTGGACCTGCTTGACCGTGCCGACGGTGTAGACGGTGCACATGGTCGGCCCGACGATGGCACGGCCGGGCTCGATCGACAGACGAGGCTCCTCGATGCCGAGCGCGCGGCACTCGTGCACGACGATCTCGCGCATGCCCGCCGCCAGCTCGGCGGCCGGCTTGGGGTCGTCCTGGCTGGTGTAGGCGATGCCGAAGCCGCCGCCGAGGTCCATCTCGGGCAGGACGACGCCCAGCTCCGAGGCGATCCGCGCGTGCAGGGCCAGGACCCGTCGGGCGGCGACCTCGAAGCCGGCGGTGTCGAAGATCTGGCTGCCGATGTGGGAGTGCAGGCCGAGCAGCTCGACGCCGTCCGCGGCGATGACGCGACGGGCGGCCTCGAACGCGTCGCCGGAGGAGATCGAGAAGCCGAACTTCTGGTCCTCGTGGGCCGTCGCGATGAACTCGTGCGTGTGGGCCTCGACGCCGGCGGTCACCCGGACCATCACCCGCGCGGGCACGCCCGTCTCGGCCGCGATGGCGGCCACCCGCTCGATCTCGTGGAACGAGTCGACGACGATCCGTCCCACGCCGAGGACGATGGCGCGGCGCAGCTCCATCGGCGTCTTGTTGTTGCCGTGGTAGCCGATCCGCTCGGCCTCGACTCCCCCGCGCAGCGCCACCGTCAGCTCACCGTCGGAGCAGACGTCGAGGAACAGGTTCTCCTCAGCGATCCACCGGGCGACCGTCGTACACAGGAACGACTTGCCGGCGTAGTAGACGTCGACGCCCTCGAACGCGTCGCGGAAGGCACGGGCCCGAGCCCGGAAGTCGTCCTCGTCCAAGACGTACGCCGGGGTGTTGACGTCGGCGACCAGGTCGGGGATCGCCAGGCCGCCGACGTGCAGCACGCCGTCGGCGTCCTTCGACGCCGTGCTCGACCAGAGCGCCGGGACGAGGGCGTTGACGTCGGCCGGCTCGCGCAGCCAGTGCGGGGAGGAGCCGGCGTAGTCGCCGGGCGGGACGCGACCTGCCATCACATGCGCTCGGGCGCGGAGACGCCGAGCAGGTCGAGGCCGTTGGCGATCACGGTCCGGGTCGCGACCGTGAGCACCAGGCGCGCCTCGTTGACCGGCCGCACCGGCTCGTCGCCCTGCGGCAGCATGCGGCACTCCTTGGTGTCGTACCACTTGTTGAACACCGACGCGGTGTCCTCCAGGTAGCGCGCGACCCGGTGCGGCTCCCGCAGCTCGGCAGCGCTCGCGACGACGCGCGGGTATTCGGCCAGCGCGCGCAGCAGCTCGCCGTCGCGCTCGTGGCCGAGCAGGCTCGGGTCGAAGCCGCCTTGATCGGCTGCCGTGAGCTCGGGCAGCGCCATCCCGAGGTCGCGGGCGTTCTCGATCATCCGGCAGGTCCGCGCGTGGGCGTACTGGACGTAGTAGACCGGGTTGTCGTTGGACTGCTTGGTGATCTCGGCGACGTCGAGCACCAGCGGCGAGTCGGCCGGGTAGCGCGCCAGCGAGTAGCGCAGCGCGTCGACGCCGATCTCACGCGCCAGGTCGTCGAGCGTGACGATATTGCCCGCCCGCTTCGACAGCTTGAGCTCCTCGCCGTTCTTGAGGATCTTCACCAGCTGTCCGATGAGCACGTCCAGCGTCTTGTCGGGGTCGTCGCCCACGCACGCCGCCATCGCCCGGAGCCGGCCGACGTAGCCGTGGTGGTCGGCGCCGAGCAGGTAGATGCAGTGGTCGAAGCCGCGCGCCCGCTTGTCGAGGTAGTAGGCGGTGTCGGAGGCGAAGTAGGTCAGCTCGCCGTCGGACTTGATGAGCACCCGGTCCTTGTCGTCGCCGAAGTCGGTGGTGCGCATCCAGAGCGCGCCGCCCTCCTCGTAGACGTGGCCGAGGTCCTTCAGCCGCTGCAGCGTCTCCGGCACCGAGCCGGACTCGTGCAGGGACAGCTCGGAGAACCAGACGTCGAAGTGGGTGTTGAACCCGTCCAGCTGGTCCTGCTGCTCCTTGAGCTGGATCGCGTAGCCCTGGGCCCGTACGGCGGCACGCCGCTCCTCGCCCTCGAGCTGGAAGATGCCGGGGCTGGCCTGCTCGACGGCCTTGGCGAGGTCGGTGATGTACTCGCCGGCGTACCCGTCCTCGGGCTTGGGCTCCCCCAGCGCCGCGGCGATGATCGAGTCGGCGAAGTGGTTCATCTGCACGCCGCGGTCGTTGATGTAGAACTCCCGCGTCACCTCCGCGCCGGCCGCCGCGAGCACGCGCGCGATCGCGTCGCCGAGCACCGCCCACCGGGTGTGGCCCAGGTGCAGCGGACCGGTCGGGTTGGCGGAGATGAACTCGACGTTGATCTTCTCGCCGCCGAGCAGCTCGCTGTGCCCGTACGCCGCACCCGCGGCGACGACCTCGGCCGCCACCTTGCCCTGCGCACCCGCCTCGACGGTGATGTTCAGGAAGCCGGGCCCGGCCACCTCGACGGCGCTGATGCCGTCGGCCTGCTCGAGCTGCTTGGCGAGCAGCTCGCCGAGGGCCCGCGGGTTGGTCGAGGCCTTCTTCGCAAGCTGCAGCGCGACGTTGGTGGCGTAGTCGCCGTGCCCCTTCTGCCGGGGTCGCTCCACCGTGACCTCCGCCGGGACGCCGTCGGGAAGGGTCAGGGCACCGTCGTCGACGAGCGACGTGAGGGCCGCGACGATGGTCGAGGAGAGCTGGGCTGGAGTCACGACCGAAGCCTATCGGCGCGTGCCGGTTTCCTTCGCGTGAGTATCGCCCGGTAGTGTTCTGCCTCGCGTCGCCGAGCCCGTCTCGGTCGCATGCCTCCGTAGCTCAGGGGATAGAGCACTGGTTTCCGGTACCAGGTGTCGCAGGTTCGAATCCTGCCGGAGGCGCCCTTCTGTTTTTCGGGTCAGTCCCCCGCCGGCTCCGCCGGACGTCGTACGACGCACGCGAGCTCGCGGATCGCCCGCTGCAGCCCGGTCAGCTGGTCGATCCCCTGGGCGTCGTACGGCCAGCCCTCCTCGAACGCCTCGTCGACGACCGCCTGGGCCAGCTCCTCGACCTCCTCGAGGTGGGTGAAGCGGCCGCGCAGCGGCCCGGGGTCGGCCGGGGCCGACGTCCGGCGCACCTTCTCCACGTCGCGGACCCGGACCACCTCGACGCCGTCGGCCTCGCCAGGCTCACCGAGCCGGGTGAGCTCGACGTGCTTGTCGTCGACCCCGAGGACGAACCCGCTCAGCGGGTCTGCGTCACGGAGCCGGAGCTCGACATGGCGCTGCTTCGCCTCGGCGGCACGCAGCCGGCCGACGACCTTCCTGCGTCGCGCCCGGTCCGAGCGCCTGGCCTTCTTCGTCACCCCGCCCATCGTGCCGTGGCGGTGCCCGGGCCGCCAGCAGATCGCCGTACCCTCGCCTTGTGCCGAGCCCGTCCACCTCCCGCGTGACCATCCACACCGACGGGGCCTGCCTGGGCAACCCGGGGCCGGGCGGCTGGGGCGCCGTCCTCCGGTACGGCGGCCACGAGCTCGAGCTCCGCGGCGGCGAGCCGGCCACGACCAACAACCGGATGGAGCTGATGGCGGCCATCCAGGCGCTCGAGGCCCTCACCCGCCCGTCGGCCGTCGACCTCCACACGGACAGCAGCTACGTCCGCAACGGGATCATGTCGTGGGTCGTGAAGTGGAAGGCCAACGGCTGGCGCACGGCCGCGAAGGCGCCGGTCAAGAACGACGACCTGTGGCGCCGCCTCGACGTCGCCGCGGCCGCGCACGACGTCACCTGGCACTGGGTGAAGGGCCACGCCGGCGACCCGGGCAACGAGCGCGCCGACGCGCTCGCCGGGAAGGGTGCCCGCGAGGCACGGGACCTCAGCACCGCCGGATGACGGCGTCCTTGCGGGCGTCGTCGCCGTAGCGCCGCGCCGCCCGGGTGTCGGGCAGCACCACGCTCGCCCCGTTGATGCTGGCGCCCCTGCCCTGCAGGACGCAGCCGGTGACCTTGGCGGGATCGACCTGGGCGATCGCCTGCGCGACGCGGAACAGCTCCGCCGGGGAGAGCCCCCTCGTGGAGAGGTGGCGCAGCACGTTGATGACCTGGCCCTCGATGAACCCGGGCTCGGCCGCCCGCTCGGCGACCCGGCGCTGGATGCCGCGGATCACGCGCTGCTGGTTGGCGGACCGGTCGAAGTCGCCGCGCGGCAGCGACTTGCGCACCCGGGCGAACTCGACGGCCTTCATCCCGTTGAGCCGGACCCTCCCCTTCGGCCAGCCCCGCGGGTGCAGGTGGGCGTCGGAGAAGGCGCGGGGGTTGTTGACGGTGATCCCGCCGATCCCCTTGACCAGCTCGGCGAGGCCGCTGAAGGTCGCGACGACGACGTAGTCCGGCTGGAGGCCGACGAGGTTGCCGACGGTCCGGCCGAGCAGCTCGGGGCCGCCGTAGTAGAGGGCGGCGTTGACCCGGTTGGAGCCGACGCCCGGGATCGGGACCCAGCTGTCGCGCGGGATGCCGATCGCGGTGGCCGCGCCGGTCCGGGTGTTGATGCCGACCAGCTGCAGGGCGTCGCCGCGCACCCGCAACGGGTTCTCGCGCGGCCGGGCGTCCGAGCCGACGGCGAGCACCCAGATCACGTCCGGGTCGACGTCCACGCCGTCGGACCGGTCGAGCTTCACGATGGTGAACTGCGTCGGCGCCGGCGTGCTGTCCGGGACGACGATCGCGACGACCCCGAGCAGCAGGGCCAGCAGCGTCGTGCGGATGAAGGTGCGCATCAGGAATCCCTCCCTCGGCTGACGTCGAACCCGAAGACCCGCCACCCCTTGGCCGTCGGCGAGAGCAGCAGGCGGCCGGTCACCACCTCGCGACGGTCGGTCGGCCCCGACAGGTCGAGCACGATCCGGATCCGCGCGGTCGCCCCGGCGACCTTCCCCCGCGGCGCGAGTACGTCGACCCGGACGACCCGCCGCGCGATCGTCACCGCCTCGAGGTCGGCGCCGGCGGCGGCGTTGCTCAGCAGCGAGGTCTTCCTCAGGGCCAGTGCCCGGGCGTCCGGGGTGAAGGCCGCGAAGGCGTCGGCGAAGTCGGTGCGCGGGTAGTCGCCGCCGTACGCCCTCGTCGACCAGGCGTCGACGACGGCGGTCACGTCACGGACCACCTCGGCGCGCCGTGGGGGGCTCAGCGGCCCCCGGACCTTGCCGATGCCGCTGTCCGTGACCACTCTCACGTCCGGGGCCGACGACTCCTTCGAAGGCGCCGGAGCGGGCTCCTCCTCGCCCCCCGAGCAGCCTCCGAGGAGCAGTCCCGCGACCACGACAAGGGCCGAAATCCCCGTACCCACGGGCATCCTCCGCGCGCGGGCACCGGCGTCGTCTGGAACCGTGCTCATGGCATTCACTCCCGTCCGGTGCCCACCACCACGACCCGGCAGACGCCTGTTGTGCAACACCCTGCGCCAAAGGGTGACCGAGGGGCGGCATTTGCTTCGGCATGGGACTAGCCTTGGCGGTCGAAACCGCCCGTCACCGGCGGCGGGGGGCCAACGCGCACATTCGGAAGAGGCGAAGCACGTCGTGACGCAGTCGTCAGACCAGTCCCACGGATCACCAGAACCCGTCGACTTCGGAGCCAACGAGTGGCTCGTGGAGGAGATGAAGGAGCAGTTCGAGGCTGACCCGAACAGCGTCGATCCGGCCTGGGCCGCGTACTTCAAGGGCGCGGGCACGAACGGCACGAAGGCCGCCGCTGCCCCTGCCGCCACGGCCACGGCCACCACCACGGCCCCGGCCCCGGCCCCCGCTCCGGCGGCGCCCGCGGCCGCGGCCGCCCCGGCTGCCGCCCCCGCAGCCGCCCCGACCCCGAAGGCGACCCCTGCCCCGCAGGTGAGCCCCGCCTCCACCACGACGCCGACCCCGCCGAAGGCCGACGCCCCCAAGCCCACCCCGAAGGACGCTCCCCGCCCGGCTCCCGTGACCGCGAGCGACGAGCCGACCCTGACGGTGCTGCGCGGCATCCCGGCCGCGACCGCGAAGAACATGGACATCTCGCTGTCCGTGCCGACCGCGACCTCGGTCCGCAACATCCCGGTCAAGCTGCTGTGGGACAACCGGATCGTCATCAACAGCCACCTCAAGCGCGCCCGCGGCGGCAAGGTGTCGTTCACCCACCTCATCGGCTACGCGATCGTCAAGGCGATCAAGGAGCTGCCGGCGATGAACAACACCTACGACGAGATCGACGGCAAGCCGACGATGGTCACGCCGGCCCACATCAACCTGGGCCTGGCGATCGACCAGCAGAAGAAGGACGGCACGCGCCAGCTCGTGGCGCCGTCGATCAAGGCGTGCGAGTCGATGGACTTCGCGCAGTTCTGGACGGCGTACGAGGAGATCGTGCGCAAGGCCAAGGACAACAAGCTGACCATGGAGGACTACTCCGGTACGACGGTCAGCCTCACCAACGTCGGTGGCCTCGGCACCAACAACTCCGTGCCGCGCCTCATGCAGGGCCAGGCCGCCATCATCGGCGTCGGCTCGATGGACTACCCGCCGGAGTTCCAGGGCGCGTCCGAGGAGACCATCGCCCGCAACGCGATCTCGCGCATCATGACGATGACGTCGACCTACGACCACCGGGTCATCCAGGGCGCGCAGTCGGGCGAGTTCCTCGGCCAGGTGCACAAGTACCTGCTCGGCCAGGACGGCTTCTACGACGAGATCTTCCGCGCGCTGCGGATCCCCTACGAGCCGATCCGCTGGAACGCCGACATCGCGACGTCCCACGACGACGAGATCGACAAGCAGGCCCGGATCCTCGAGCTGATCCACGCCTACCGCGTGCGCGGCCACCTGATGGCCGACACCGACCCGCTGGAGTACAAGCAGCGCAGCCACCCGGACCTGCGGATCGAGTCGCACGGCCTGACCCTGTGGGACCTCGACCGCGAGTTCCCGACCGGCTCCTTCGGCGGCGGCGACCGGCGCTTCATGAAGCTGCGCCACATCCTGGGCATCCTGCGCGACTCGTACTGCCGCACCACCGGCATCGAGTACATGCACATCATGGACCCGGAGCAGCGGCGCTGGATCCAGGAGCGCGTCGAGCAGCCGCACAGCAAGCCGCCCCGCGAGGAGCAGCTGCGGATCCTGCTGAAGCTCAACCAGGCCGAGGCGTTCGAGACCTTCCTGCAGACGAAGTTCGTCGGCCAGAAGCGCTTCTCCCTCGAGGGCGGCGAGACCACGATCCCCGTCGTCGACGAGATCGCCGAGGCCGCCGCGCAGGCCGGCCTCGAGGAGGTCGCGATCGGCATGGCGCACCGCGGCCGCCTCAACGTGCTGGCCAATATCGTCGGCAAGTCCTACAACCAGATCTTCCGCGAGTTCGAGGGCAACATCGACCCGCGCACGGTCCAGGGCTCGGGCGACGTGAAGTACCACCTCGGCGCGGAGGGCGCGTTCGTCGCCGGCACCGGCGAGACCATCGCCGTCTCGGTCGCCGCCAACCCGTCGCACCTCGAGACGGTCGACCCCGTGCTCGAGGGCATCGCCCGCGCGAAGCAGGACGTGCTCAACCGCGGCGAGGAGTTCCCGGTCCTGCCGGTCCTCCTCCACGGTGACGCGGCCTTCGCCGGCCAGGGCGTGGTGGCGGAGACGCTCAACCTCTCCCAGCTGCGCGGCTACCGCACCGGTGGCACGATCCACGTCGTCATCAACAACCAGGTCGGCTTCACCACCTCCCCCGGCTCGTCGCGCTCGACGCTCTACTGCACCGACGTGGCCCGCATGGTCCAGGCGCCGATCTTCCACGTCAACGGCGACGACCCGGAGGCGTGCATCCGCGTCGCGCGGCTGGCCTTCGAGTACCGCCAGACGTTCAAGAGCGACGTCGTCATCGACCTCGTCTGCTACCGCCGCCGCGGTCACAACGAGGGCGACGACCCGTCGTACACGCAGCCGCTGATGTACGACCTCATCGAGCAGAAGCGCTCGGTGCGCAAGCTCTACACCGAGTCGCTCATCGGTCGCGGCGACATCACGATCGAGGAGGCCGAGCAGGTCCTCCGCGACTACCAGCAGCAGCTGGAGCGGGTGTTCACCGAGGTCCGCGAGGCCGACACGAAGCCCGACGAGTGGACGACCGTCCCGGACTACCCGGACAAGCCGACCGGCGAGACCCAGACGTCGGTGACGCCCGAGGTCATGAAGCGGATCGCGGACGCCTACGTCACGCCGCCCGAGGGCTTCACCGTGCACCCGAAGGTGATGCCGCAGCTGCAGCGTCGCGCCGCGGCCATCGCCGACGGCCCGATCGACTGGGGCACCGGCGAGATCCTCGCCTTCGGCTCGCTGCTCATGGAGGGCCGCCCGGTCCGCCTGGCCGGCCAGGACTCGCGCCGCGGCACCTTCGTGTCCCGCTTCGCGACGATCATCGACCGGCACAACGCCGACGAGTGGACCCCGCTGGCCAACCTCACCGAGGACCAGGCCAAGTTCTTCGTCTACGACAGCCTGCTGTCCGAGTACGCCGCCCTCGGCTTCGAGTACGGCTACTCGGTCGCCCGCCCGGACGCCCTCGTCCTGTGGGAGGCGCAGTTCGGTGACTTCGTGAACGGCGCCCAATCGGTCATCGACGAGTACATCTCGGCCGGCAAGACCAAGTGGAACCAGGACTCCGGTGTCGTGCTGCTCCTGCCGCACGGCTACGAGGGCCAGGGAGCCGACCACTCCTCCGCCCGCATCGAGCGCTTCCTCACGCTCTGCGCGGACGACGCGATGGTCGTCGCCCAGCCGTCCACCCCGGCGTCGTACTTCCACCTGCTGCGCCAGCACTCCCTCGGCGGCGAGCACAAGCCGCTCATCGTGTTCACGCCGAAGTCGATGCTCAAGCGCAAGGAGGCGGCCTCGCAGCCGGCCGACTTCACCTCGGGCGAGTTCCGCGCCGTCATCGGCGACGACACGGTCGACCCGGCGAAGGTCACCACGGTGCTGCTGGTCTCCGGCCGGCTCACCTGGGACCTCGTGGTCGAGCGCCAGAAGTCCAACCGCGAGGACGTCGCGATCCTGCGCGTCGAGCAGCTGTACCCGTGGCCCGTCGAGGCGATCAAGGCCGAGCTGGCCAAGTACCCCAACGCCAAGGTCAAGTGGGTCCAGGACGAGCCCTACAACCAGGGTCCGTGGCCGTCGTACTACCTCAACGTGGTGCCGCACCTCGACCGCGAGATCGAGCCGGTGACCCGCGCCGCCTCGTCGACCACCGCGGTCGGCACCGCCAAGCGCCACCTCGAGGAGGCCAAGGTCCTCATCGGCGAGGCCTTCGCCTGACGTGGAGGGCTGATGTACTTCACCGATCGCGGCATCGAGGAGCTCGAGCAGCGCCGGGGTGACGAGGAGGTCACCCTGGCCTGGCTCGGCGAGCGGCTGCAGGAGTTCGTGGACACCCACCCGGAGTTCGAGGTGGCGGTCGAGCGGTTCGCGACCTGGCTGGCCCGGCTCGACGACCCCGAGGACTAGCCCCGGCGGTCGTCGAGGAGGTCGGTCAGCGACCGTCACGAGACGCGACGAGGGCCCGGCGGAGATCTCTCCGCCGGGCCCTCGTCCCTTTCAGCTCCAGTCGGCCGTGGGAGGTCAGCCGACCGCAGCCGCCTCCCGGACCGGCGGCGCCTCGGGCACCGACTCCGAGAGCCCGAAGCGCCGGTGGAGCGCCCGCAGCGGGGCCGGGGCCCACCAGGCCCGCTCCCCCAGCAGCCGGATGCTCGCCGGCACCAGCACGCCGCGGATCAGGGTCGCGTCGATCAGGATCGCCAGCCCCGTGCCCAGCCCGAAGAACTGGATGAAGCTGACCGAGCTGACCAGGAACGCGAAGAAGCTGATCGCGATCAGGGCCGCGGCGGTGCTGACGATCCGGCCGGTGTGAGCCAGGCCGTGGACCAGCGCCTGCTCGTTGTCCATGCCGAGGTCGCGCATCTCCTTGATCCGGCCCATCACGAAGACCTCGTAGTCCATCGAGAGCCCGAAGGCGACGCAGAAGAGCAGGACCATCATCGAGCTGTCCATCGGCTGCGGGGTGAAGCCGAGCAGGCCTGACAGGTGGCCGTCCTGGAACACCCACACCATCGCGCCGAGCGTGGCACCGAGGCCGAGCGCGTTGAGCAGCAGGGCCCGGACGGGCTGGACCACGCTGCCGGTGAACAGGAACAGGATCACCATCGTGGTCAGCACCAGCCACCCGGCGACGATCGGGAGACGGTCGCCGATGCCGGTCATCTGGTCGTGCAGCTCCGCGCTGGCGCCCCCGACCAGTGCCTCGACGCCGTCCGGCGCCGGCACGGCGCGCACGTCCTCGACCAGGTCGCGGGCCGCGGCCGAGCGCGGGTCGAGGTCGGTGACCACGGAGACGAGCGACGCACCGTCACCGGGACGGACCTCGGTCCGGACGACGCCGTCGAGCCCGGCCAGGTCGTCGGCGTACGACGCCAGGTCGGCCTGGTCGAGCGCGGGGGTCGTGACCACCTGGATCGGGTGGGTGCCGTCGCCCGCGAACTCCGTGCGCAGCGCGTCGCCGGCCTGGCGGCTGGACGCGCTGGTCGGCAGCACGCGGTCGTCGGGCGTGCCCAGGTCGATGCCGGCGAGCGGGATGGCGACGACGAGCAGGGCGCCGACGACCGGGAGGGCGCTGACCAGGGGGCGCCGGGTGACGAACCGGGCGAGCCGCGCCCACGCCGGGGCCTCCTCGCCGCGGATGCCGCGGACCTTCGGCACCCGCCACGCGTCGATCCGGTCACCGAGCAGGGCGAGCCCGGCCGGCAGGATGACCACCGCGCTGAACGCGGTGATCAGCATGACCCCGATGCCGGCGTAGGCGAACGAGCGCAGGAAGTACATCGGGAAGACCAGCAGCGACGCGAGCGCGACCGCCACCGTCGTCGCCGAGAACGCGATGGTCCGGCCGGCGGTCTCCACCGCTCGTCGTACCGCGGCGTCGTGGGCACGCCCGGCCGCGCGCTCCTCGCGCACCCGGGCCACCATCAGCAGGCCGTAGTCGACCGCGAGGCCGAGACCGAGGCCGGTCGTCAGGTTGACCGCGTAGATCGACACGTCCGTGGTCGAGCCGAGGATCGAGAGCTCGGCGAAGGTGCCGAGGATGGCGGCCATGCCGACGCCGAGAGTGACCAGCGCGCCGACGACGTTGCCGAAGGCCAGCACGAGCAGGACGAGGATCAGCGGGATCGCGATGCTCTCGGCCAGGCCGAGGTCCTTGCCGATCTGGCCGCCGATCTCCTCGCCGACGACCTCACCGCCGCCGACGTCGACCGAGAGCGGCCCGTCGCTCGTCGCGTAGTCGTCGAGGACGGCGGCGGGGTCGGCCTCCGTGCCCGGGGCGACCGAGGCCGTCACCAGGGCGTGGCTGCCGTCGGTCGAGCGCATCGGGCCCGCCCGTCCGTCGAAGTACGACGCCACGTCGGCCAGGTCCGGGTCGGACCGCAGCCGCTCGGTGAGCGCCGCGCCCGCCGCTGCGGAGGCCGGTGAGTCGACGTCGCCGTCGGCCGCCTCCACGACGAACACGTAGTCGGCCGAGCCCTCGAAGCGCTCCTCGAGCAGCGCGGCGGCGCGGCTGCTGTCGGAGTCGGGGTCGTCGAAGCCCTCGGTCTGCAGCTTGCTGAACGCACCGACGCCGACGACCGCCGCCGCGACGACCGCGACCAGGCCCAGGGCCAGCACCCAGCGCGCCCGCCGGGTGACCAGTTCTCCGATCCAGCGGAACATGGCACTCCTCCAATGTGTACGAACGTAAACTTTATGGGTGTTAACTTGGCATGGATGTGTACGGGTGTCAACATGTTCCTCGTGACGACTTCCAGCCGGACCAGCTACCACCACGGCGACCTGCGCAACGCCCTCGCCCGGGCCGCGGCCGAGCTGGCCACGACCGGCGGCCCGGACGCGGTGACCATCCGGGGCGCGGCGCGGCAGGTGGGCGTCACGCCGACGGCGGCGTACCGCCACTTCGCCAACCAGTCCGACCTGCTCGAGGCCGCGCGCGCACTCGCGATGGACGGCATGGTCGCGGCGATGTCGGACTTCCTGCAGCAGGTGCCGGCGGACGCCGACCCGGTCGCCCGGGCGATCGGGCGGCTGGAGTCGACGGGCCGCGGCTACATCCGGTTCGCGCTCCAGGAGCCGGGGATCTTCCGCACCTGCTTCACCGGCCGGCTCCGCGAGCCCGAGGGCGAGGGCGAGCCCGAGGGCATGGGGAACCCCGCGCCGTACGTCCTGCTCGGCACCATGCTCGACGACCTCGTCGAGGTCGGCTACCTCGCACCCGAGGACCGCCCCGGCGCCGAGGCGGGGCCGTGGGCCGCCGTGCACGGGCTCGCGATGCTGCTCATCGACGGCCCGCTCAAGGACATGACGGAGGCCGAGCGCGAGGCCGCCGTCGAGCGGACCCTGGAGATGACCACCCGCGGACTGGCCACCGGCCCCAAGGCGCGGCCCAAGCACTAGTGTCGGCCGGGTGAGCGAGGAGCTGATCGACTACGCGAGCTGGGGTGAGCGGTTCTTCGCGACCGCGGTGACCGCCGAGCGCGTCCTGGCCGGCGTCAACGTGCTGTCCGGGCGCCAGATCGACGTCGGACCACTCGGCGTCGGGCCGGGCCGGATCGCCAAGGTGACCGCGAAGGGCACCATCGGCACCGCCGCCGGCCAGCGGGTCGGCTCCTCCCCCGTCTCCTTCCACGTCGACCTGCCGGTGACCCTGCAGTTCAGCATCGACCTCGGCATGGACAAGCAGAACTTCGACGCCGACATCACGGTGCCGATCGTCATCACCGCCCACGGCCGGTCCGACCTCGCCATCGCGCTGGAGGTCACGCCGCCGGAGGCCAACCAGGTCGTCGTACGGCTGAAGGCGCAGGGGCTGCGGGCCTCGCTGATGAACAAGGCCGCCAACGTCGAGGGCGAGCTGCGCCGCTTCATCGCGAAGTACGTCGCCAAGGAGCTCGACAAGCCCTACGTGCGCGACGCCACCGTGATCAACGTCGGCGCCGCCATCGAGAAGGCCGCCGCCGGGCTGGGCCCGCGCGAGGAGAGCCCGATGGCCGACGAGCTGACCGACGACCTGCCGGCCGCGATGGAGGCGGAGCTGGAGCACACCGCGCAGCTCCTCATCGACTCGAGCGAGGACACCGAGTGAAGCCCTATCCCCCGGCGCCGTGGCACATGCACGGCTCCCTGTGGCTGTCTGCCTTCAGGCTGCGCGAGGACGCCGACGACCGCCACCCGGCCGGCACGTACGGCGTCGCGCTGGTCTCGTACGAGGACCCGAGCCCGCTGACCTACCACGAGCTCCTCGTGGCCCGGACGACGAAGAACCGCGCCGGCAAGGGCGCGGTCACGATCACCGACATCTGGGTCGACTCCCCGGCCTCGCAGGCCGGCGGCCGGGAGCTGTGGGCGATCCCGAAGCAGCTGTGCGACTTCGACATGGAGAGCAGCTTCCGCGGCCCGGTCACCTCGACCGACTGGACGGCGACCGTGGAGCGGCGGCCGATCGTGTCGGCGCAGTTCACCGACGTCTCGCGCGCGGCGATCCGGGTGCCGTTCACCGGCCTGGTCGAGCAGCCCGGCATCCCCGAGCACCCCGAGGTCGCGGACGTGGTGATGAAGGGCAACGCGAAGGCGCTGCCGTGCCGCTCGCGGTGGAGCTTCGCGAGCGACGGGCCCCTCGCGTTCCTGCAGGGGGCCCGTCGGCTCGGGTCGTTCCGGATGGCGGGATTCCGGCTCGCGTTCGACTGACATCCCGTTCGGTTGTGCTGCGGTTCGGGACCAATCCGCAGAGATCAGGGTCCGGGGCGTGCAGTTCGTGCCCAATCGAGGGCCCGCGGCTACTCCGCGTCGAGGTCCTGCTCGACGAGTGCGGCGATCTTCGCGACGTCCGCCTCGCTCTCGCCGGAGACCTCGACCTGGTCGCCGTTGCCCGCGCCCAGGGTCATGATCAGCAGGGCGGAGCTGGCGTCGACGCCCTCGTCGCCGGGGATGCCGATCAGGACCTCGGAGTCGAGCTCCTCGGCCGCCTCGGAGATGATCGCGGCGGGACGGGCGTGCAGGCCGACGGCGGAGCCGACGGTGACGGTGACGGTGTGCATGGATGCTTCCTCTCGTTCGGTACGACGGATGGCTGGTGTCAGACGGTGACGGGCTCGGGCGCGGCCTCGACGGGGGCGGCGCGTCCCACGGACTTGAGCGCGATCACGGCGGCCGCTGCGACGACCGTGCCGGCGATCAGGGCGACGAAGAACCCGAGCACGCCGTCCACGGCGAACAGCACGAAGATGCCACCGTGCGGGGCGCGCAGGCTCACGTCGAGCGCCTCGGCGAGGCCGCCCGTGACGGCGCTGCCGAGCACGATCGACGGGATGACCCGGAGCGGGTCGGCGGCCGCGAACGGGATCGCGCCCTCGGAGATGAAGGAGGCGCCGAGGAGCCAGGCGGCCTTGCCGTTCTCCCGCTCGGCGCTGGTGAACAGGCCGGGCCGGACGACCGTCGCCAGCGCCATGGCCAGCGGCGGCACCATGCCGGCCAGCATCACGGCGGCCATGATCTTGAGCTCGGGAGCACCCGTCTTGAGGCTGGCTGCACCGATGCCGACCACGGCGAAGCTGTAGGCGACCTTGTTGAGCGGTCCGCCCATGTCGAAGGCCATCATCATGCCGAGCACGACGCCCAGGATGATCGCGTTCGAGCCGCTCATGCTGTTCAGCCCGTCGCTCAACTGCTCCATCAGCCAGGTGATCGGGCGGCCCAGGAGGAGCAACATGACGAGGCCGGCGACGATGCTGGTGACCAGCGGGATGACCAGCACGGGCATCAGGCCGCGCGCCCAGGTCGGCACCCGCCAGCTCGAGACCCACAGCGCGATCAGGCCGGCGAGGGTGCCGCCGACGATGGCGCCGATGAACCCGGTCTGGGGCGCCGCGGTGGCGTCGCCCGCGGCGAAGCCCGCCAGGTTCGTGGCCAGCGCGCCCATGATGAAGCCCGGCGCCAGTCCGGGCCGGTCGGCGATCGCGTAGGCGATGTAGCCTGCCAGCGCGGGCACGAAGAGCGCGAAGGCCGCCTTGCCGATCACGAACAGCAGCACGCCCAGGTAGAGCATGGCTCCGGAGCCGAAGGCGACGTGGTCGAGCCCGTAGTCGGCGGGCGTGGGCCGGTCGAGGAGGCTGTGCTTGACGAGGATGTCGCCCGCGACGTTGGCGCTGTCGTAGCCGCCCAGCAGGAAGCCGAGCGCGATGAGCAGACCGCCCGCCGCGACGAACGGGATCATGTACGACACGCCGGTCATCAGCACGCGGCGCGCCCGGCCGCCCCACGACTCCCCCGCGGACGCGGAGCCGCCGGCGGACGAACCGGCGCCGCCGGCCGCGGCGGAGCCCTCGACCCGGGCGGCGGACGGGTTGTCCGCGGCCCGGAGCGCCTCCGCGATGACGGCGTCGCCGTCGTCGATCGGGCGCTTCACCCCGGTCGCCACGACGGGCTTGCCCGCGAAGCGGTGCTTGTCCCGCACGCCCACGTCGGTCGCGAACACGACCGCGTCCGCGGCGTCGATGGTCGCCTGCGGAAGCGGCTTCGAGCCTGCCGAGCCCTGGGTCTCGACGTCGATCTGGACGCCGGCCCGCTCCGCGGCCGCCTCGAGCGCCTCGGCCGCCATGTAGGTGTGGGCGATGCCGGTCGGGCAGGAGGTCACGGCCACCAGGCGTCGTACGACGGCGGGGGTGGTCTTCTTCTGGACGTCGACCGGGGCGGGCGCTGCGTCGGCCGGCGGGGCCACGACGCCCTGCACCAGGGCGACGACCGCCTCCGGCGTTGTGGCAGCGCGGAGCGCGTCGGTGAACTCGGGCTTCACCAGGGACCGGGCGAGCTTGGCCAGGATCTGCAGGTGGGCGTTGCCGCCGCCCTCGGGCGCCGCGATGAGGAAGACCAGGTCGGCCGCACCGTCCTTCGCGCCGAAGTCGACGCCCGGCGCCAGCCGGGCGAACGCGAGGGTGGGCTCGGTGACCGCGACGGAACGGCAGTGCGGGATGGCGATCCCGTCCTTCATCCCGGTGGACGACTTCGCCTCACGGGCGTAGAGGTCGGCCTTCAACTGCTCGACGTCGGTGGCACGACCCGCCTCGGCGACACGTGCGGCGAGGGCGGCGATCACCGCGTCCTTGTCGGCACCGAGGACGGCGTCGAGGCTGACCAGGGCGGTGGTCATCAGCTCTGCCATGAGGGTTCTCCTTCGTGGGCGGTGGCGCTCAGGTCGAGCGCACGGACCCGGACCGTGTGGGTCCGGACGTCATCGGGGGTCGGCACGGTCGTGCCGGGGAGGGCGGCGGCGGCGCTGCCGTAGGCGACGGCGGCGGCCAGCCGGTCGGGCGCCGCGGCGCCGCGCAGGTCGGCGGCGAGGTAGCCGAAGAGGCTGCTGTCGCCGGCGCCGACGGTGCTGACGACCCGGGTCGGCGGGGGTACGGCGTGCCAGGCGCCGGTCGCGTCGACGAGCACCGCACCGGCGCCGCCGAGCGTGGCCAGGACGGTGGTGACGCCCCGGTCGACGAGGGTCCGGGCGGCGAGGGCGACCCGCTGCGGGTCGTCCTCGAGCTCGGCCGCGTCGGCACCGACCACGGAGGCGAGCTCCTCGGCGTTGGGCTTGAGCAGGCTGGGCGCGGACCCGGGCGCGAGCTGGGCGACGACGGCATCGAGGGCGGCATCGCTCGTGTCGACCGCCACCCGGCGGCCGGTCGCGCGCAGCCGGGCCGCGAGGTCGGCGTACCAGCCGTCGGGGGCGCCGGGCGGCAACGAGCCGGCGAGCACGACCCATCCGTCGCCGGGGAGGGCGAGAACCCGGTCCGCCAGGACGTCGAGGTCCGCGATGGACACCTCGGCCCCAGCGGCGTTGAGCTTGGTGGTGGTCCCGTCGGGCTCGGTCAGGGTGAGGTTGACCCGCATCGGCCCGGCCGGCGGCACCGGCGCGCTGGGCACGCCGAGGCGGTCGAGCTCGCGCACGAAGGGGTCGTCCGCCGCGACCGGCAGCACGGCGCAGGTCGGGACACCGGCCGCGACGCAGGCGCGGGAGATGTTCACGCCCTTGCCACCGGGCTGGTCGAGCGACGCGGCGACGCGGAGCACGCCGCCGCGGACGAGCTCGCCGGGGAGCGCGAGGGTGCGGTCGATGCTGGGGTTGGGGGTGACGGTGATGATCACGCGGTCACCACCTCGACGCCGGTCGCGGCGATGGCCTTGCGGTCCACCGCCCGGATCTCGCGGTCGGTCACGAGGGCGTCGACCTCGTCGAGCGCGGCGAACCGGACGGCGGTCTCGACGCCCACCTTGGAGGAGTCGACGAGTCCGACGACCCGCTCGGCGGCCAGCACGAAGGACCGCTTCGTCGCGGCCTCCTCGCTGTCCGGCGTCGAGAGGCCGTGGCCGGCCGTGACGCCGTTGGCACCGAGGAAGGCGACGTCGACCCGCAGGGCACCGACCGCGGCGACGGTCGTGGCGCCGACAGCGGCGTGCGTGTTGGTGCGGACCCGGCCGGGCAGCAGGTGGAGCTCGATGCCCGCGTTGCCGGCGAGCCGGGCCGCGATCGACACGCTGTGCGTGAAGACCACGAGCCGGTGGCTCGCCGGCAGCGCGTCGGCGAAGCGGGCGGTGGTGCTGCCCGCGTCGATCAGGACGGATGCGCCCGGCGGCGGCAGCTGGTCGAGCGCCGCCCGGGCGATCTGCGCCTTGGCCTCGGTGTTGGCCGCGTCGCGCTCCACGAGTCCGGGCTCCAGGGTGGAGAGCGCGGACGTCGGGACGGCTCCCCCGTGGACCCGCCGGAGGACACCCAGTGCCTCGAGCGCGGTCAGGTCGCGCCGTACGGTCTCCGTGGTGACGTCGAAGAGCTCGGCGATCTCGGCGACGGACATCCGGCCCCGGTCCCCGACCTGACGGGCGATGGCCTGCTGGCGCTCCTCGGCGTACATCGTGTGACCTCCCTCACGGATCTGTGTTTATGTTGTTTTATGCCCGTTTCTGTTGCTTGTCAAGGGGTTGGCGGTCTAGCGTGTGAGCATGGTCACCACGATCCACGGCACACCGGTCGTCCCCGGCCTGGCCCACGGGCCGGCACAGGTCACCGTCTCGGACATCTCCCCCGACGCCCTCGCGCGGTACGGCGACGGCGGGCACCCCGACGCCGACGCCGCCCTGGCCGCCTATGACGCGGCGGTGGAGTCGGTCGCCGAGGGCTTCCGCCGCAAGGCGGCCTCGGCAGACGGCGCGGCAGCCGGCGTCCTCACCGCGAGCGCCGGGCTCGCGACCGACCGCGGACTGCGCTCCGCCGTCGGCAAGAACCTGCGCGCCGGCGAGCCCCTGCTGACGGCCGTCGACCACGCGGTCGAGAAGTTCGTGACGGTGTTCACCGGCATGGGGGGCCTGATGGCGGAGCGGGTCACCGACCTGCGCGACATCCGCACCCGCGTCGTCGCACGTCTCGTCGGCGAGCCCGAGCCGGGAGTCACCCTGCCCGACGAGCCGGTCGTCCTCGTGGCGACCGACCTCGCCCCGGCCGACACCGCCGGCCTGGACCCGAGGCTGGTGCTCGGCCTGGTCACCGAGCGCGGCGGACCGACCAGCCACACCGCGATCATCGCCCGGCAGCTGGGCATCCCCTGCGTCGTCGGCGCGACCGGCGTCGTGGCCGCTGCCGCCGGTCACACGCTGCTCCTCGACGGTGCCGCCGGCACGATCGAGCTCGACCCCGACCCTGCCGAGGCCGCCGACCGGGTCGCGCGTGACGTCGAGGAGCGCGCCGCACTGGCGCACTGGGAGGGCCCGGGCCGCACGGCCGACGGCCACGCGGTGAAGCTGCTGGCCAATGTCGCCGACGCGTCGTCCGCCGTCGCCGCGGCCGAGGGCCCGGTCGGCGGGGTCGGCCTGTTCCGCACCGAGCTCAGCTTCCTCGACCGCGAGACCGAGCCCACCGTCGAGGAGCAGACCGCCGTGTACGCCGACGTGCTGGCCCCCTTCGTCGGGGACGACCGCTACGTGGTGGTCCGCACCCTCGACGCCGGCTCGGACAAGCCGATCGCCTTCGCAACCCACCCCGACGAGGAGAACCCCGCCCTCGGCGTCCGCGGGCTCCGGCTCTCGTTCACCGACCACGGCCTGCTGGACCGCCAGCTCGACGCGGTCGCGGCGGCGGCCCGGCAGAGCGGGGCGACGACGTGGGTGATGGCGCCGATGGTGGCGACCGTCGACGAGGCACGGGACTTCGCGCAGTCCGCGCGGGCGCGCGGGCTGGTGCCCGGGGTGATGGTCGAGGTGCCGAGCGCGGCCCTGCTGGCCGACCGGATCCTCGCCGAGGTCGACTTCCTCTCGATCGGCACCAACGACCTGACGCAGTACACGATGGCGGCCGACCGGCTGTGCACCGACCTGGCGCACCTCACCGACCCGTGGCAGCCCGCCGTGCTGCAGCTGATCGCGATGACGGCAGCCGCCGGCGAACGGGCCGACAAGCCCGTCGGCGTGTGCGGCGAGGCCGCCGCCGACCCCCTGCTCGCCTGCGTCCTGGTCGGGCTCGGCGTCACGTCGCTGTCGATGGCGGCGGCCGCCGTACGTCCGGTCGGGGCGCGCCTCGCGACGGCCACGCTCGAGCAGTGCCGGGAAATGGCGAACGCGGCGCTCGCGGCCGCGGATCCCTCCGCGGCACGCGACGCCGCGCGCGCCGTGCTGGCCTGACCGGTCAGGCCGGGTCGATCTCCTCCGCCGCCGGGGCCTGGGGGGCCTCGGTGGCGGGGGTCTGCTCGTCGGACTTCTCGAGCGCGTGCTCGGCCAGGGCCCGGCGCGACGAGTCGCGGATCTCGAAGACCTCGGTCGCGAACCCGCCGACCGCCGCCGCGACGTCGCCGACCGCCCTGGTCAGGATCGTGGCGACCTCGCCGACCGTGCTGGCGGCCGCCTCGGCGCCCGCCTGGATGGCGTCCTTGGCGATCTCGCCCTTGCTCAGGTGGTCACGTCCGCTCATGGCGCCAGTCTCCCTTGGCGGACCTCAGGCTGCCAACGAGTCCTCGGTCACGGACCCGGGGCCGCGCACGGGCGACACCTTCGCCGTACCGCCGGGGAACGAGTAGCGCACGATCTTGCGGAACACGCTGAACAGCTGCTGGCTGAGCCGACCGGTGTTGTAGGGCAGGCCGTAGCGCTCGCAGATCTCCTGCACCTCTCCCGCGATCTCGGGGTAGCGCCGTGCCGGCAGGTCCGGGAACAGGTGGTGCTCGATCTGGTGCGACAGGTTGCCGCTCATCACGTGCATCAGCTTGCTGCCCTTGATGTTGGCCGAGCCGAGCATCTGGCGCAGGTACCAGTGGCCGCGCGTCTCGTTCTCGGTCTCCTCCTCGGAGAAGGACGCCACGCCGGCCGGGAAGTGGCCGCAGAAGATGATGTTGAAGGCCCACACGTTGCGGACCAGGTTGGCGACCGCATTGCCGGCGAAGGTGAGCGGGAAGAGCGGGCCGGTCAGGGCAGGGAAGAGGACGTAGTCCTTCAGCGCCTGCTTGCGGATCTTGCGCATCAGGCCCGGGTAGAGCGGCTTGTTGTCGGCGAGCTTCCGCTTGCCGGAGACGATGTTCTCCACCTCGAGGTCGTGCAGCGCGACGCCCCACTCGAAGAAGGTCATCAGCAGGAACGCGTAGAGCGGGTTGCCGAGGTAGTACGGGTGCCACTTCTGCTCGGGGTCCATCCGCAGGATCCCGTAGCCCACGTCGCGGTCCTTGCCGACGATGTTGGTGAAGGTGTGGTGGATGTAGTTGTGCGAGTACTTCCACTGCTCGCCCGGGCACACGGTGTCCCAGTCGAACATGCGGGAGTTGAAGGCCGGGTCGCCCAGGAAGTCGTACTGCCCGTGCATCACGTTGTGCCCGATCTCCATGTTGTCGAGGATCTTCGACACGCTCAGGCAGGCCACGGCCGGCACCCAGCCGACGACGGGCAGGTAGAACAGCGCGCGGCCGGCGATCTCCAGCTTGCGCTGGGTCGTCACGACCTTGCGGAGGTACGCCGCGTCGGTCTCGCCGAGGTCGGCGATGACGCGCTGGCGGATGGCGTCGAGCTCCTCGCCCAGCTTCTCGATCTGCTCGGCGGTGAGGCCGTGGTACTTCTCGTCGTGCTCGGTGACGGTGGCGGTCATGTCGTGCTCCTTCGTCATCAGTGGGGGGTCAGAGGTCGATGTGGCAGTCACCAGCGGCGCTGGTGACGCAGATCCGGATCTCCTCGTCCGGCAGGGAGGACTCCTCGCCGGTGAGGACGTTGCGGACGGTGCCGGCGGTCTTGGTGCGGGTGCAGGAGAAGCAGATGCCCATCCGGCAGCCAAACTCCGGCTTCAGGCCGAGCTCCTCGGCCTGCTCCAGCAGGCTGGCCCCCGTGGCCGCGGCGGACTTGCCGGAGCGAGTGAAGGACACCTCCCCCTCGACGGTCTCGCCCGGCTGGGCGGTACGCGCGACGGCGGGCTTGAAGAACTCCATCCGCAGGCGCGGCGAGAGCTCGCCCTCGCCGTCGGTGTAGGCGTCGCGGACCAGGTCGACGAGCCCGGCGGGGCCGCACAGCCAGGTGTCGGTGTTGCGGTGGTCCGGCACCAGACGGCGCAGCTCGAACTCGCTGAAGACCTGGTCGCCGTGGCGCAGGTGGACGGTCACGTCGTTGTCGGCCGCGGCGATCCCGGCGAGCTCCTCGGCGAAGATCTGGTCCTCGGGACTGCGCGCGAAGTGGAGGAAGGTCACCTTGCGGCCGGCGCGGCCGTCGTACCCGTCGCGCAGGAGGGTCCGCACCATCGACATCGCGGGCGTGATGCCCGAGCCGCCGGTGATGAAGAGCAGGTGGTTGTTGGTCGGCGTCGCCGGGCTCTCGACGAGGGTGAACTCGCCCTGCGCCTGCGACAGGTGCAGGATCGTGCCGGGCTGCGCCTCCCGGACCAGGTACGACGACACCTGGCCCTCGTCGTGCGCGCGGATCGTGAGCGTGATCTGCTCGCCCGGCGCCGAGGCGGCGGACGAGATCGAGAACGCGCGGGTGAGCCGCTTGGCCGAGCCCGGCAGCTCGACGCCGACGAGGACGTGCTGGCCGGCGCGGTGGCCGCGCCAGGTGCTCGTCGGCTGCAGGGTCAGCGTGGCGACCGGCGCGGTGTCCTGTCCGGCGGTCTCGCGGTGGACGGACACGATGCGGGCACGGACCTCGTGGGCCGCCCACATCGGGTTGAACCGCTCGAGGTACCGGTCGACGGTGTGGGGCGTGGCGAGGGCCGCGGCGAGCCGCGAGCGCAGGAGCCGCCCGACGGCGCCGCTGGGCGCGGGCGGGGAGATGAGCGCTGACATCGCGCCTCCTTCGTTGCGGAAAGTTTGGGTGTACGTCTGTACACCGAAACTCTCGCAAGCCGCCCGCACCCAGGTCAACGACCTCGGGCCGTGACAGTGCACACATGTTCACTCAAGTTAGAGTGGGTACATGACCGGGTCACGCGTCGAGCAGAAGGAGCGCACCCGCCGCGCGATCCTCGACGCGGCGCTCGCGCTGTCCGAGGACACCACCCTGGTCGCCCTGTCGCTGCGCCAGGTCGCCAAGGAGGTCGGCATCGTGCCGACCGCGTTCTACCGGCACTTCCCCTCCATCGAGGACCTCGGCCTGGCGCTCGTCGAGGAGTCGCTCGACACGCTGCGCGCGTTGCTGCGCGAGCTGCGGCGTACGGCCGGCGACGACTTCCGCTCGATCATCGACGGCTCCGTGGCCGTGCTGGTGACCCAGGTCCACCAGGACCAGGCCCACTTCGGGTTCATCGCCCGTGAGCGGTTCGCCGGGCCGGCCACCGTCCGGGAGGCGATCGCGCGCGGCATCGAGCTGGCCGAGCGCGAGCTCGCCATCGACCTCGCCCACCTGCCCGGCACCGACCAGTGGTCCGAGGAGGACCTGCGGGTGCTGTCCACCCTGATCGTGGGCGCGATGGTCGCGACCGCCGAGCGACTGCTGACCGCCGGCCCCGGCTCCGCGGAGGAGCAGAGGATCGCCGCGACCGCCCGTACGCAGCTGCGGATGATGCTCATCGGCGCGATGCACTGGCGCTCCCGCCCCTGACCCGGCCATCGCCGTCGCGGACCGGCCACAACCAACCGGCCGCTCGCGGCGTCTCCCCTGGTGTCATCCGTTCCGACCCCAGGGAGCCCCCATGTCCGTCCCCGCCCGACTGCTCGCCCTCCTCGCCCTCGTCGGCTGCCTCCTGGCACCGGCCGCAGCGGCGACGTCCTCGACCACCGCCACCTCCGCCGGGCCCCACCGCACCCGGGTCGTGGTCCGCGTGGCCAACTGCGAGGGCTGTCAGGTGTTCCTGCAGCAGGGCCTGCGCGACCGCTGGTGGAGCAGCCGCGCCCACCGGGTCCGCGACGGGCGCGCCGTCTTCGACATCCGGTCCGGCCACACCCGCGGCATGTCGGTCGGCATCACCGGCACGTGGGAGGCGAGCAGCCCCCACCCGTCCGGCTTCCAGTCGATCGTGACCCTGCGCCACCGCGGCATCGCGGCCGGCGAGCGGGTCAGCCGCGCCGTCGCGCAGGGCAAGGCCCACGGCTCCGCCTGCTTCCCCGGTACGACGGCCGATCACCTGGTCCTCCGCGTCGAGGCGCGCAAGGTGCGCATCCCCGGCAACGGTGGCCCGGCGCTGAGCACGCTCGCCTGGGCGAGCCCGCAGACCCGGACCATGGCCGGCACGCAGCAGCGCCTCTTCCACGGCATCCAGGGCGCCCAGGACGTCGTCCCCTGCTTCTGAGGCGCGTCCGGGGAGGTCCCGCTCACACCCGCGGTGGGCGGCGGCGTCACGCTCGTCACGTTCGGTGGACGCGAAGTTACCGACCAGTCACCATGGCGCGGTGCCCACCGCAGTCCAGAGCCTGACCACCGCCGCCCGCAACGCGTGGGCGATCTCCCCCCTCGGTCCCGGCATCGAGCAGTACGACGGCCTGCCGGCCACCGTGCTCAGCGACGCCCCGCACCGCCGGCTCTCCCGGTACGACCGCACCACGCCGGCGACCGCGCCGCGGCCGGTGCTGCTGGTGCCGCCCCTGGCCGTCTCGGCCCGGTGCTTCGACCTCCGGCCGGGCCAGAGCCTGGCCGCCCACCTGCTGGAGAGCGGCCGGGCGACGTACCTCGTCGACTACGGCGCCATCGGGTTCGCCGACCGGGCGATGGGCTTCGAGACCTGGATGGACGACATCCTCCCGACGGCGATCCACGCCGTGCTCGACGACCACGCCGAGGCCGGCGACCGGGCCGACGGCGTCGACCTCGTCGGCTGGTCCCTCGGCGGGACGCTGAGCCTGCTCACCGCCGCCGCGCACCCGGACCTGCCGATCGCGTCGCTGACCGCCTTCGGCACGCCGATCGACTACTCCCTGATCCCGGCGGTCCAGCCGCTGATCGTCGCCGACCGCCTGCTCGGCTCGCGGGCCGTCACCGCGCCGACCGCCGCGCTGGGCGGCGTCCCGCGGCACGTGGTGCGGGCCAGCTATCGCGCCATGGCGCCCAGGCGCGAGCTCACCAAGGCCTACCACCTGGCCAAGAACATCCTCGACGCGGAGACGCTCGCCCGGACCACCGCCATCGACGGCTTCATCGCCGAGATGCCCGGCTACCCGGGCCGCGCCTACCACCAGATCCACACCCGGCTCATGGTCCGCAACGAGCTGGCCACCGGCACCGTCCAGCTGGGCCGGGACCGGAAGGTCAGCCTCGGCGACATCCGCACCCGCGTGCTCTTCGTCGGCAGCGAGACCGACAACATCGCCGACGGTCCGGCCGTGCGGGCCGGCGCCGACGTCGTACCGGGGGCGCGGTACGCCGCCGCCGACGGCCTCAGCCACCTCGGCCTCGTCGCCGGACCGCGGGCCGCGCAGGTGAGCTGGCCGGTGATGGACGAGTTCCTGGGCTGAGGGCGTCACTTCCGCACCTCAGGTCACAGCGGACAGGCGGTTCCTGCGCTTGTCAGGGGTTGCAACGCCCGACATGTGCATGAATCCCCGGTCGACCGGGGATTCATGCACATGCGCCTGGACTCAGTGCCCGCCGTGCGCACCAGCCGGCGTCTCCGCCTTCGACGGCAGCAGCAGCGACATGGCGATCACGACGAGGCCGATCACGCCGCCGGCGAAGAACGCCCACTGCAGACCGCCCATGAACGCGTCCGCCTTGCTGGCGCCGTCCTCGGCGAGGCTCTCCGTGCGGTTGGTCATGATGACGACCAGCAGCGCGGTGCCGATGGCGCCGGCGACCTGCTGCAGCGTGCCGAGCAGCGAGCTGCCGTGCGAGTACAGCTGCGGCGCGAGGTCACCCAGGCCGATCGTGAAGACCGGCGTGAAGATGGTCGCGAGGCTCGCCATCAGCGCGACGTGGAGCGCCACGAGCACCGGGTACGGCGTGTCGGCGCCGATCCTGCTCAGGCCGAACAGCAGCGCCACCATCGCGATCGAGCCGGGGATGACCAGCGGGCGGGCGCCGATCCGGTCGAACACCTTGCCGACCTGCGGACCGAGCAGACCCATCGCCAGGCCACCCGGCATCACCAGGAGGCCGGTCTGCAGCTCGCTGAGGCCACGCAGGTTCTGCAGGTAGAGCGGCAGCAGCAGCATCGAGCCGAGGAAGGCCATGAAGCCGGCCGACATCAGGATCAGCGACACCGTGAAGTTGCGGGTCTTCAGCGTGCGCAGGTCCATCAGCGGTCGGTCGGAGCGCTGCAGGCGCAGCTGCAGCAGGACGAACAGCGCGATGAGGGCGACGCCGCCGCCGATGAAGGCCGCCACGGTCTCCCACGCGGAGTGGCCGACCTTGCTGAGGCCGAACACGAAGGTGCTGAAGCCGCCCGCGGCCAGCACGACGCTCGCCCAGCTGATCGGGCTCGAGGTGGTCTCACCGACGTTCTCGAGCTGCTTGAAGCCGAAGAAGCCGACCAGCACGGCGATCGGGAGCACGACGGCGAAGATGAGCCGCCACGAGCCGAAGTGGAGCAGGACGCCGGACACGGCGGGGCCGAGCGCCGGGGCGCAGGACATGGCCAGGGTGACCTGGCCCATGACCCGGCCGCGGTCCTCCGCGGCGACGACCGTCATCAGGGTGGTCATCAGCAGCGGCATCATGACCGCCGTACCACCGGCCTGGACGACCCGGCCGACGAGCAGCGCCCCGAAGGTGGGGGCGACCCCCGCGACGAGGGTGCCGAGGCTGAAGGTGATCATCGCGGTGGCGTACGCCGTGCGCGTGGTCACCCGCTGCAGGAACCAGCCCGTCACCGGGATGACCGCGGCCATCGTCAGCATGAACACCGTCAGCGACCACTGGGCGGTGGTCTCGGTGATGTTGAAGTCGGTCATCAGCCTGGGGACGGCGTTGACCAGCGTGGTCTCGTTCAGGATCACGACGAAGGTCGCCGCGACGAGCAGCTTGATCACGAGCGGGGTGCGGCCGACGGGAGCGGTGGCGGCACCCGGGGTCGCCGGGGCGCTGAACTCCTGCTCGAACTCGGTGACGTCGTTGGCGTCGCCGGTCTCGGTGGGCCCGGTGGGCGCAGTCATGGCGGGTCCTATCGGTTGGGAGGCATGGTCCAGCGGTGGCCGACCTGGTGCTGCCGGACGAATCGGTGCGGCCCTCGCTTCACCAGTTCCACGAACGGGCCGACACTGTTTCGACAGGTGCCGCGAGAAAAAGTCATCGGACTTCCCACGGCGCTGTCAGGAGTCAATCGTCCAGCACCGACAGCCATTCCCGCCAACGGTTAAATCCGTCGGCGGGCGGGCGGCTGCGGGCCGCGCCAGTTTCACCGGCCGGCCGGTGTTTCTCCCGTGCCTGGACGACGAAACTCACGCTTGGACGATGAAGCTTCGTCGTCCAACCGTGAGTTTCACCGGCCGGCCGGTGAAACTCCCACCACCTCAGCGCGTGAAGACGATCTTCCCGAAGACGTCACCGGCCGCCATCGCCGCGAATCCCTCGCGCGCCTCGGTCATCGGCAGCACCCGGTCGATCACCGGACGCACGCCGGTGGCGTCGAGCATCGTGACCAGGCTGGCCAGCTCGTCGCGGGTGCCCATCGTGGAGCCGATCACGGAGAGCTGGAGGAAGAAGATCCGGGTCAGCTCGGCGTCGTCGAGGTTCGGGCCGGAGGTGGTGCCGGAGATGACGATCTTGCCCCCGGGACGCAGCGCGCGGATCGAGTGCGACCACGTCGCGCGGCCGACGGTCTCCATGACGGCGTCGACCTTCACGGGCAGGCGTGCGCCGGACTCGAACACCTCGTGGGCGCCGAGCTCGAGCGCCTTGGCGCGCTTGGCCTCGTCGCGGCTGGTGGCCAGCACCCGCAGGCCACCGGCGCGGGCCAGCGCGACGAGCGCGGTCGCGACCCCACCTCCGGCGCCCTGCACGAGCACCGTGTCGCCGGCCTTGAGCCCGCCCTGCGTGAAGAGCATCCGGTACGCCGTCAGCCACGCCGTCGGGAGGCAGGCAGCCTCCTCGAAGGACATCGACGCGGGCTTCGGCACGACATTGCGCGTCGGCACGATGACCTTGTCGGCGAGGGTGCCCTGGTGGCGCTCGGACAGCAGCGAGCGGCGGGGGTCGAGGGTCTCGTCACCGATCCACGCCGGGTCGGAGACGACGGCGTGGACGACGACCTCGTTGCCGTCCTCGTCGTACCCGGCCGCGTCGCAGCCCAGGATCATCGGCAGCGCCTCGGCCTTGAGGCCGACGCCGCGCAGCGACCACAGGTCGTGGTGGTTGAGCGAGGCCGCCTTCACGGTGACCGTCGTCCAGCCCTCGGGAGCGACCGGGTCGGGGCGCTCCCCGAGCACGAGGCCGGTCAGCGGGTCGTCGGCGGAGCTGGCGAAGGAGTCTGCGTAGACGGCGAACACGGGTCCCAACCTATCGAGGCGCCACGGACGTCGGGCACCCCCGTTCGGGGGCCGGACGGCTCCGGCTCAGGCGCGGGCGACGCCGTCGCGGCGCGCCGCCTCGGCGACCGCGGCCGCCACCGCCGGACCGACCCGCGGGTCGAACGGCGAGGGGATCACGAAGTCCTCGGAGAGGTCGTCACCGACGAGCGCGGCCAGCGCGTCGGCGGCCGCGACCTTCATGTTCTCGGTGATCGAGCTGGCGTGGACGTCGAAGGCGCCGCGGAAGATGCCCGGGAACGCGAGCACGTTGTTGATCTGGTTCGGGAAGTCCGAGCGGCCGGTGGCCACGACCCGGGCGTGCCGGTGGGCGACCTCCGGGTGGACCTCCGGGTTCGGGTTGGCCATCGCGAAGATGATCGCGTCGTCGGCCATCGTCGCGACGACCTCCTCGGGCACGGTGCCGCCGGAGACGCCGATGTAGACGTCGGCCCCGTCGAAGGCGTCGGCGAGCGTGCCGCGGCGACCGCACAGGTCGGCGGTGAGCTCGGCCAGGGCCTTCTTCGACGCCGTGAGGTCGGTGCGGTCGGAGCTGACCACGCCCTTGCGGTCGGTGACCGCGATGTCCTTGATGCCGGCGGCGAGCAGGATCTTCGCGATCGCGACACCGGCGGCGCCGGCGCCGGAGATGACCACGCGGGTCGACTCGGCGCTGCGGCCGGTCAGCTTGAGTGCGTTGACCAGGGCCGCGAGCGTCACCACGGCCGTGCCGTGCTGGTCGTCGTGGAAGACCGGGATGTCGAGGGCCTCCTTGAGGCGGTCCTCGATCTCGAAGCAGCGCGGTGCCGAGATGTCCTCGAGGTTGATGCCGCCGAAGCTCGGCGCGAGCCGGACGACGGTCTCGATGATCTCCTCGACGTCGGTGGTCGCCAGGCAGATCGGGATGCCGTCGACACCGCCGAACTGCTTGAACAGGACCGCCTTGCCCTCCATGACCGGCATCGCGGCGGCGGGGCCGATGTCGCCCAGGCCGAGCACGGCGGTGCCGTCGGTGACGATCGCGACGGTGTTCGGCACCCAGGTGTAGTGACGGGTCAGCTCCGGGTCGGCCGCGATCGCCTCGCACACCTCGGCGACGCCGGGGGTGTAGGCGAGGGACAGCTGGTCCTTGGTGCTGACGTCGGCCGTGGGTACCGTCGCCATCTTGCCGCCCAGGTGCAGGTCGAACACCGGGTCACCCGCGCGCGGGTGCGGGGAGGAAACGTCAGCGGCCACGGACGACAATCCTTCCACACCGCCGACCCCGGCCCGGACCGCGTCCGGATGACAACGGTCACAGCAGGCGCGGACGGGGCCAGAGCCGGGCCCGGGCGACCGCCCAGACCTCGCCCTCGGGCACCGCGCCCCGGTGCCGCGAGTCCACGCCGGCGTCCGGGTTGTCCCCGCGCAGCCACCATCCGTCGTCGCGGCGCTCGGCGGCCCGCTTGACCACCACGGTCCCGTCGGCGAAACGGGCCACGACCACCCGCCCGGGCCGGACCCGCGCGCCCCACAGCACCAGCAGTCGGTCCCCAGGTGCGAGCGTCGGCCGCATCGAGTCGCCGTGGACGACGGCCAGGCCCACCCTGCGCCGTACCGGCGCCTGTCCGGACTCCCGACCTCCCGTTGCCCCGGCTGCCATGCCGAGTAGTGTCGCAGTCAGCAGTTCGTTCCCCGTCGAAGACGTGTCGACCGCGTCGGCCACGTCGCTCTCCAGGAGAGGACCCACATGTTCTCGCGTCTCACCCGCAAGCTCGTCGCCCCCACGATCGAGGTCTCCGCCCACTGCGACCTGCCGTGCGGCGTCTACGACCCGGCCCAGGCCCGCATCGAGGCCGAGTCGATCAAGGCCGTCATCGCCAAGGTCGCGGACAGCGACGACCCGGACTTCCGCACCCGCGCGGTCCTGATCAAGGAGCAGCGCTCCGAGCTGGTCAAGCACCACCTGTGGGTGCTGTGGACCGACTACTTCAAGCCCCCGCACTTCGAGAAGTACCCGCAGCTGCACACCCTCGTCAACGAGGCCACGAAGCTCGCCGGTGCCGCCGGCACCAAGGGCACCCTCGACGCCGCGGTCGCCGACCAGCTGCTCGCCAAGATCGACGAGATCGCGGAGATCTTCTGGGAGACGAAGAAGGCCTGAGCCCCTCGCCTCCGGGACCTAGGTCCTGATTTCGGGAGCCGCGCACCCCTCGGGGTGCGCGGTTCCTGTCATTTCGGCCTCCGGGGCCGATCCCTCCTCGCACACCCGGGCTCTCCCCTGAGCGCGGGCCAACCGGAGGGAGACACCCCGCGATGCATCGCGCCCTGATCAAGATCGTCCTCGCCCTGGCCGTCAGCCTGGGCCTCACCCTGACCTGGGTCGGCACGCCGGCCCAGGCCGCTGCCCCGGCCGCCGCGGCACCCGCCGCCGCAGCGGCGACCCCCGACTGCTCGAGCCAGGAGGCGGCGTACGGCCAGAGCCGCTCGACGCTCGCCAAGCGCCAGCGCGCCTACTCCAAGGCCAAGCACGCCGTCGCGAAGGCGTCGCAGGCGCTGAAGAAGGCCCAGGCCAAGAAGGCCAAGGGCAAGAAGGCGAAGAAGGCGAAGAAGGCGTCGGTCGCCAAGGCGAAGCGCTCGCTGAACGCCAAGAAGCGGACCTACAACAAGTCGAAGGCCGAGCTCGCCAAGGCGAAGAAGGCCAACGACACCGCCCGCACCCGCTACAACGACTGCAAGGCGGTCCCGGCCGGCCCGACGGCCAGCCCGGTCCAGAGCCTGTGCGACGCCGGCGTCCCGCAGCCGATCTGCGACACCCTGGCCACCCTGATCCCGAGCGGCAGCACCGCCAGCCCGCTGGCCCTGCTGTGCAGCAGCGCCCCGCAGGCCCAGCCGCTGTGCGACCTGCTCGAGACCGGCACCGCTCCCGACCCCGAGGTCCTGCTCGGCGTCCTCGACACGGTGCTCACCGCCCTCGGCCTGGACGACCTGCTCGACCAGCTGCTCGGTGGCCTCGGCCTCGACACCGTGCTCGACCCGACCGGCCTGGGCGACCTGCTCGACCTGCTCGGCCTGGGCGGCCTGCTCGGCGGCTGATCCCGACCCCTCGGTACGACGAGCGGCCGCACCCCACCCGGGGCGCGGCCGTTCGTCGTACCGGTGCCGTAGGCTCGGCCGCGTTCAGGTCCCCACTTCACTCGGAGGAGCGGCATGTCCGAGACGAGCGTCCCCGCGGCCGGCGCCACGCCCATGACCGGCGACCCCGCGGAGGTCGAGCTGCGGCTGCCCGCCGACGGCGCCTACGCGTCCGTCCTGCGCACCCTCGCCGCCGGCCTGGCTGCCCGGGTCGACTTCACGATGGACGACATCGAGGACCTGCGGATCGCGGTGTCCGAGGCGGCCGCGATGGTGCTGGACGAGGCGGCCGAGGGCTCGGTGCTCGACTGCGTGTTCCGCCTGCAGCCCGGCGAGCTGGCGATCGCGATCAGCGCCGTGGCGAGCGCGCCCGAGGCACCCGACTACGAGAGCTTCGGCTGGCAGGTGCTCGCCACGCTGGCCGCCGAGGCCGCCATCGACGCCACCGCGGACACCTACACGGTGCGGCTGACCCTCCGGTCCTCGCTCGAGTCATGACCGCCGACCTGTCTCGGGGCGATCGGCGGTCGATGTCGATCGAGGAGACCCGACGCCGCAGCGCCGAGCTCTTCGTCGTCTTCCGCGACGAGGAGCGCTCGGCCGCCGAGCGCGACACCGCGCGCGATGCCCTCGTCCACCTCCACCTGCCGCTCGTCGAGCACTGCGCGCGCCGCTTCCGCAACCGCGGCGAGCCCTACGAGGACCTGGTCCAGGTCGGCACGATCGGCCTGATCAAGTCCGTCGACCGCTTCGACACCGAGCGGGGCGTCGAGTTCTCGACCTACGCCACGCCCACGATCATCGGCGAGATCAAGCGCTACTTCCGTGACAAGGGCTGGGCGATCCGGGTGCCGCGGCGGCTGCAGGAGCTGCGGATGCAGATCAGCGCCTCCACCGCCGAGCTCACCCAGCGCCTGGGCCGCTCCCCCACGCCCCGCGAGCTCGCGGAGGCAATCGGCTGCTCGGTCGAGGAGATCGTCGAGGGCATGGAGTCGAGCAACGCCTACTCCACGCTCTCCCTCGACGCCACCGACGACGACTCCGACGGCGGCGCCGGGCAGAGCATGCTCGACGCGATGGGCGTCGACGACGAGGCGCTCGAGCACGTCGAGATCCGCGAGTCGGTCAAGCCGCTGCTGGAGAACCTCCCCGCCCGGGAGAAGAAGATCCTGCTGCTGCGGTTCTTCAAGAACATGACCCAGTCGCAGATCGCCGAGGAGATCGGCGTCTCGCAGATGCACGTCTCCCGGCTGCTCAGCCGCACCCTCGAGCAGCTGCGGCAGTCGCTGGAGTCCGAGGGCTGAGCCGCTCGCCCGGTCAGTCCTCGTCGGCGGTCGGGTCCCGGTCGAGGGCGGCGAGCGTGTCCGGGTGCAGCATCCCGGCGAGCACGATGCCGGCGCACACCGCCAGCGCGATCGCCACGACCACGTGCTCGCGCACGTTCCACGCCAGGCCGAGCATGATCAGCTGGGTGATCAGCACCGGGCCGCGCGCCCAGGTCGCCCGCCGGTGGAGCCCCCACGCGGCGGCGACCAGGACGACGCCGTACGCCGCGAAGAAGACCGTCACCGACAGTCCCATCGAGCGCCGCTCATCGACCAGGTTGACCGTCTCCAGCACCGCCAGGATGAGCAGCACCAGGGCCTGGACGCCCACCAGCGAGGCCGCTGCGGTCAGCGGCGGCGGGTTGCCGGCAGCCGCGCCGGACGGTTCCTGGGGCCCCTCGGTCACGGTCCCGAACCCTAGGCCATCACCGGCCACCAGCTATTTGTGACCCATCAGACCACCGGAATTGCTTGATTCGCGAACGAATCCTTGGAACTCTTGCCGGAGCGATCGTGAAGCCGTTCACTTTTGCGGTTTCACGTGTGCCCTCTGACCGGGCCTTCCGAACGTATGGAAAGCGAGCATCTCCCCCATGGATTGGCGACACCGTTCCGCATGCCTCGACGAGGATCCGGAGCTGTTCTTCCCGATCGGCAACACCGGCCCGGCCATCCTCCAGATCGAGGAGGCCAAGGCGGTCTGCCGGCGCTGCGACGTGCGCGAGCAGTGCCTCGCGTGGGCGCTCGAGGCGGGACAGGACCACGGTGTCTGGGGTGGGCTCAGCGAGGACGAGCGCCGCGCGCTGAAGCGCCGCAACGCCCGCGCGAGGGTCCGCCAGCCGGTTTGAGGCTGAGCCTCACTCCACGGGGAGCGTGAAGCCGGCCCGGGTGCCCCCGTCCGGGGCGTGGCCCAGGGTGAGGTGACCGCCCAGCTCGGACTCCACGAGCGTGCGCACGATCGACAGGCCCAGGCTGGTCGCGGCGTCGAGGTCGAAGTCGGCGGGCAGGCCCTTGCCGTCGTCCTCGACCGCGACCTCGAGCACGGCACCGTGCCGCTCGGCCCGGAGCACGATCTCGCCCTTGGCGCCGTTCTCGTAGCCGTGCTCGGCGGCGTTCTGCATCAGCTCCATCACGACCATGGCCAGCGGCGTGGCGATCTCGGAGGTGAGCACGCCGAAGCTGCCCTCGCGGCGCACGCCGACCTGGGCGGTGGTCGAGCCGACGTCGGTGACCAGGCGGGCCAGCCGGTCGGCGATGTCGTCGAAGGCGACCGTCTCCTCGACGGCCTGGCTGAGGATCTCGTGCACGATCGCGATCGACCCGACCCGTCGTACCGCCTCCTCGAGGGCCGAGACCGCCTCCTCGGACCCGATCCGGCGGGCCTGGAGGCGGAGGAGGGCCGCGACCGTCTGCAGGTTGTTCTTCACCCGGTGGTGGATCTCGCGGATGGTGGCGTCCTTGGTGACCAGCTCGCGGTCGCGCCGCCGCAGGTCGGTGACGTCGCGGAGCAGGATCATCGCGCCGATGTGCTCGCCCTTGGGCCGCAGCGGGATCGCTCGCGCGATGACCGACACGCCGTCGCCCGGCCCGCCCGCCGAGCCGAGCTCGGTGTCGCGGTGGGCCCGCCCGCCCAGGACGGCGCTCAGCGTCTCCTCGTCGGGCCGCTTCTTCGACGGGACCAGCTCGCGGGTCAGGTCGGTGAGCCGGTGGCCGGTGAGGTCGCCGGTGAGCCCCAGCTTGCGGTAGACCGACAGGCCGTTGGGGCTGGCGTAGACCACCCGGCCCTCGGCGTCGACGCGAAGGAAGCCGTCGCCCACGCGCGGCGAGTCCGCGTGGTCGCTGCGCTGGCCGGCGCTCGGGAAGAGGCCGGTCGAGATCATGTGCGCGAGGTCCGACGCGGCCTGGAGGTAGTTGATCTCGAGCAGGCTCGGGGTCCGTACGCCGAGCAGGTTGGTGTTGCGGCTGACGACCGCGATCACGCGACCCTCGTGGCGCACCGGGATCGCCTCGACCCGGACCGGGACGTCGTCGCGCCACTCCGGGTCGCCCTCGCGCGCGATCCGGCCGAGCTCGTAGGCCGCGTCGACGAGGGTCCGGCGCCCGATCGGCAGGAAGCTGCCGACGATGTCGTCGACGTACGCCGTCGGACCGGTCGTCGGCCGCATCTGGTCACCCGCCCAGAAGCCGCTGCCGTCGCGGTCGGGGAGCCACAGGACGAGGTCGGCGAAGGACAGGTCGGCGATGACCTGCCAGTCGGCCTGGAGCAGCTGGAGCCATGCGATGTCGCCCGGCGCGAGGTCGGTGTGGCGCCGCGCGATGGCAGACAGGGAGGGCACGTCACCGAACGTTACCGACCGGACTCACGCTCGCTTCACGGCGTTTGGCAGAATGATCCCGGAGCCTGTCTCCAGGTATCCGTGGGGGGATTCAGGTCGGGCTGGTCCGTGAGGGGTTTTTCTTGATGGCGTCGGTGGATTGGTCACGCCTGCAGCAGGGACTCCGCAACGGTGAGCGGACTCCCCCTGCCGAGCACCGTCTCTCGGACCTGACGGCCGACCTGACCCGGATGCTGGGCGACCCCGACCCGCACGTCCGCGACGGGCTCGCCTACCCGTTCCTGGCCACCTGGACCGAGCACGGCGTGTACGACGACCTGCTGGCCGGCCTCGGCGACGGGATGTGCGCCGGGCTGGAGGTCGGCATCGGCGAGCGCGACACCGACAGCGTCTTCCGCCGCAGCTTCTCCGCGCTGGTCCTCGCCGAGTGCATCGACCGCGACACGCGGGTGCGCCGTCAGCCGCCGAGCCGGATCATGCAGTGGGGCGACCGGCTGATGGCCTGGTACGTCCGCGAGCGCGACCTGCGCGGCTTCGTGCCGGGCAAGGGCTGGGCGCACGCCGCCGCCAACGGGGCCGACGCCCTGGGCGCGCTCGCCCGGTCGCCGTACTTCGGGTCGACCGAGCTGACCGTGGTGCTCGACGTCATCGCCGACCGCGTGCTCGACCGGGACACCCCGATCCTCGTGCACGGCGAGCCGGACCGGATCGCGCACGCCGTCATGGAGGTGCTGCGCCGCGACCGGGTGCCGCTCAACATCGTCGAGCCGTGGGTGCGCCGGCTCGAGGCCGGGGCCCGCGAGCGGGTGCTGACCGGCGCCGACCCCTATCTCGTCAACGGCAACGCCCAGGCGGTGCTGCGCGCCCTCTACCTGCAGCTGACGATCTCGCCGCGCCACCCCTCGATCCGGCCGGACCTGCTGCTGGCCCTCGTCGCGTCGCTGCGCCGGGTGCACCCGGTCTTCCTCGCCTGACCCCCTCCTCCTCGTCGCCCCTGCTGGCTAGGGTGCGGACGTGACCACCACCACGGACGACACCTCCGCTGCGGGCACCGAGCGCCACGGCCACGCCGGCGAGCTCGCCGTCGCCGTCGCGCAGGCCCACGGCGTCGAGACGATGTTCACCCTGTCGGGCGCCCACGTCTTCCCGATGTACGACGGCGCCGTCAAGAGCCAGGCGGACGGCGGTGGGCCGCCGGTGCGCCTCGTCGACGTCCGCCACGAGCAGACAGCGGCCTTCGCGGCCGAGGCGACCGGCAAGCTGACCCGGGTGCCGGGTCTCGCGGTGCTGACGGCCGGGCCCGGGGTCACCAACGGGGTGAGCGCGATGGCGCAGGCGACCTTCGCCGGCTCCCCCATGGTCGTCGTCGGCGGCCGCGCCCCCAACAACCGCTGGGGCACCGGGGCGCTGCAGGAGATCGACCACCTGCCGATCGTCACGCCGGTCACCAAGCACGCCGCCACGCTGATGACCGCCGACGACGTGGCCGCCGGCTTCGACACCGCCTTCACCCAGGCCCGCTCGTCGCACCGCGGTCCGACCTATGTCGACGTCCCGATGGACGAGTTCTTCAACGTCGGCACCGGTCGGGTCCCCGTCGTCGGCGAGCTGCGCGGGGCCGCGCCGGACACCGACGCGATCGACCGGATCGCCGGGCTGCTCGCCCGCGCCGCGCGACCGGTGCTGGTCCTCGGCACCGACGTGTGGGCCGACCACGCCGAGGACGCCGCGCTGCGCCTGGTCGAGGAGATGCGGCTGCCCGCGATCACCAACGGGATGGGCCGCGGGGTGGTCCCCGGCGGGCACCCGCTGCTCGTGACGAAGGCCCGCGGGGCCGCGCTCGGTGGGGCCGACCTGGTGGTGGTCGTCGGGACGCCGCTCGACTTCCGGCTCGGCTACGGCGTGTTCGGCGGGAAGGACGGGGCCGAGCCCGCGGGCGTCGTACACATCGCGGACTCGGCGGGCCAGCTCTCGCAGCACGCGGCGCTGGCGGGGTCGGTGGCGGGCGACCTGACGGCCGTGCTCGACGGCCTGCTCGAGGCGCTCGCCGGCGCTGCCCAGCCCGACCGCTCCGACTGGATCACCTCGCTGCAGGACACCGTCGCTGCCGCGTCGGCCCGCGACGCGGAGCTGCTGGGCGCCGAGGCGGACCCGGTGCACCCGGCGCGGATCTACGGCGAGCTGGTCCCCCGGCTCGCCGACGACGCGGTCGTGATCGGCGACGGCGGTGACTTCGTGTCCTTCGCCGGCAAGTTCGTGGAGCCGAAGCGCCCCGGCTGCTGGCTCGACCCCGGTCCCTACGGCTGCCTCGGCGCCGGCCTGGGCGCGGCGATCGGGGCGCGGATCGCGCGGCCGTCGTCGCAGGTCGTGCTGCTCCTGGGCGACGGCGCGGCCGGCTTCTCGCTGATGGACGTCGACACCCTGGTCCGGCACGGCCTGCCGGTCGTGATGGTGATGGGCAACAACTCCGCCTGGGGGTTGGAGAAGGGCCCGATGCAGCTGCTCTACGGGTACGACGTCGCGGCCGACCTCGCGCCGCGCACGGCCTACGACCAGGTGGTCTCCGCGCTCGGTGGTGCCGGCGAGACGGTCACCGACCCCCGCCAGATCGGCGCGGCGCTGGACCGGGCCTTCGCCGCGGACGCGCCGTACCTGGTCAACGTGATCACCGACGTCAACGCGCCCTACCCGCGCAACACCTTCGGCATCTGAGGGCGGCGATGACACCGAGCGCGACGCTGACGTTCACGGTCACCGAGGCGGACACGGCGCTCGCCGTCGGCTCGGGCAGCCTGCCCGTCCTCGGCACGCCGCGGCTGCTCGCCTGGTGCGAGGCCGCGACCTGTGCTGCCGTCGAGGCCGACCTCGCCGACGGCGAGACGAGCGTCGGCACCCGGATCGAGCTCGAGCACCTCGCGGCGACCCCCGTCGGCGGGACGGTCGAGGTCACCGCCCGTCAGGTGTACGCCGACGGCCGGCTGCGCCGGTTCGCGGTCTCGGCCCGCAACGTCGGCGCCGACGGTCGGCCCGGCAGGCTCGCCGGCTCCGGGGAGGTCACCCGGGTGGTCGTGGACGCCGAGCGCTTCCTCGGCCGCCTGCCCGGGTGACCCCTCTCCTCTGATTCTCAGCCGAGCTTCTTGACGACGACGGTCGACGACGGCTGCCAGCGGGCGCTGCCGGCGTACGCGATCTTCACCGACGGCACCAGCAGCAGGATCTGCGTGATCGCGACCAGTGAGGGCTTGCAGCGGGCCACGCCGTTGGCGTCGGTGGTCGCGGTGCACAGCAGCGGGTCGCCGAGCATCGCGTTGGTGCCGCGGAAGGTCACCGTGGCGCCGGCGATCGGGGTGGCCGTGCCGCCGGTCAGCACCGCGGTCAGCTCGCCGCCCAGCAGGACCTTGCCGAGGATCACGACCGGTCCGCCGACCAGCGAGGTCGCCCCCTTGCCGACCGTGATCGAGAGCTGCCGCGTGGCGCTCGCCGCCGGCGTGCCGCCGTCGGTCACCTTGACCGTGAAGGTCGACGTGCCCGGGTCCCCCGTCGGGGTGCCGGAGATCCGGCCGTCGGCGGTGAGCTGCAGGCCGGCCGGGAGCGAGCCCGACGCCAGCGAGAAGGTGTACGGCGCGTCCCCGCCCGTGACCCCGACGGTCACGTCGTAGGCCGTGCCCACCGCGGCGTCCGGCAGGGAGGTCGTGGAGATCGCGACCGGCGGGGCGACCACCAGGGTCACCTCCAGGGTCGCGACGGCGCCGATGCCGTTGGACGCGCGGACCGTGACGGTGCGCTCCCCGACGGCGGTGGTCGTCCCGGACAGCGTCGCCGTGCCGTCGCCGTTGTCGACGAAGGAGAGGCCCGCCGGCAGGCTGCCGGTCACCGTCAGCGCCGCGACGGGGAAGCCGCCGGCGGCGTAGGTGAACGAGCCGGCGCGGCCGGACACGAAGCGCACGGCCGCGGGGCCCTCGACCGAGGCGGCCTCCTCGACGGTGAGCGAGGTGGTCGCGGTCGCGTCGTCGCCGACCCCGTTGGTCGCGGTCAGGCTGACCTCGTGGACGCCCCCGGTCCCGGGCGCGGGGGTGCCGGTGATCGTGTCGCCGTCGACCGCGAGCCCGGCGGGCAGGCCCTCGGCCGTGACCTCCGGGTGCGGGAAGCCCCCGACGGTGAGGTCGATGCCGGTCGTCGTACCGACGCGGGCGGTGGTCACCGCCGCGACGTCGAGCGACGGAGCCTCCTCGACGGTCAGCGCGAACGGCCAGGTGGCGTCGGCGCCCACCCCGTTGCTGCCCTTCACCGTGATGGCGTACTCGCCGCCGGTGCCCGGCTGGGGCGTCCCGGCGAGGGTGCCGGTGCCGTCACCGTTGTCGGTGAGGGCGACACCGTCGGGCAGGTCGCTGCCGGTCGTGATGGTCGCGACCGGGTGGCCGCCCGTCTGCTCGAAGACGTCCGGTCCGCCCGGCTCCCCGACCGTGTACGTCGACGCGCTCGGTCCGCTGAGCCTCGGCGCCTCGGCGATCTCCACCTCGATGTCGGCGTGGCCCGAGCCGGCCTCGTTGGTGGCGGTCACCGTGACGGTGTGGACACCGCCGGTGCCGGTCGCCGGCGTACCGGACAGCGTGCCGGTGCCGTCGCCGTTGTCGGTGAAGGAGAGCCCGGCCGGGAGGCCGCGCGCCGAGAGCGTGGGCTCCGGGGAGCCGGTCGCGGTGACCGTGGCGGCGGGGTTCGCCGGGCTGCCGACGGCGAGGTCGACGTGGTCGGGGCCGTCGACGGTCGGGACGACCTGCTCACGCTCGACGGCGCCGATGTCGCACTTCGCGCCCTGAGGTCGGGCCGTGCCGCGCTGGTCGGCGCCCGAGCCGCAGGTCAGCCGGTCGAGCAGGGGGCTCGAGGAGGACGGCAGGCGGGTCGGCGTCGGACCGCCGTTGTCGGCCAGCGGGCCGAGCTCCGGGTCGGCCGAGGTGGCCACGCCGCAGCCGGTGTCACCCGGGCCGGCGTGGTTGCCTCCGTTGTTGACGACCGGGCCCGAGCAGGCCCTCGGGGTGTTGCCCGAGAAGACCGTGCCGCTGACGCCGCCGCCCGCGGGTGCGCCGGTGGCCAGGCCGCCCGCACCGCCCGCCGCGGCCGTGTTGCCGGTGATCGTGCTGTCGGTGATCGTCACCGGGCGACCGACCTGCTCGATGGCGCCGTACTGGGAGGTGCTGGTGTTGCCGTCGATCGTGCTGCGCGCGATCGTCGCGGTGTTCGTCGCGCCGGAGCCGGTCGAGTAGACGACGACCGCCGAGCCGCCGTACGCCTGGTTGGCCGACAGGGTGCTGGCGTCGACCTGCAGGCTCGTCGTGGCGTTGGCCGTGCTGGAGCCGCTGTAGATCGCGCCGCCGATGCCGCTGGAGCCGAGCGCCTTGTTGGTGGCGAGCTGGCTGCGGACCACGGACAGGCTGCCGGCGTTGAAAACGCCGCCACCGCCGAGCGAGGTCGCGGTGTTGCCCGAGACGGTCGCCCTGGTGAGCGTCGCGGTCGACGCGTCGCCGACCACGATGCCGCCACCGCCGGCGGCGGAGTTGCCCTCGACGCGGCCGCCAGTGACGGCGAGCGTCGCGCGGGTGAGGTTCTGCAGGCCGCCGCCCGCCACGGCGGCCGAGTTGCCGGTGACCACGGTGTCGATGACCGTCGCCGACGGCGTGTCCGCGACGACCGTCGAGCCGTTGGTGAGGCCGCCACCCTGGAAGGACGCGGCGTTGTTGCGGACCTTCGAGTCGCGCACCGTGATGGTGCCGGCGTTGTAGATGCCTCCACCGCTCTGCGAGCTGTTGCCGTCGACCACGCTGTCGCGGATCGTGGTGGTCACGTTGGCGGTGGCGTAGAGGGCGCCACCGGCGGTGGGCGCGCTGTTGCCGGTGAGCGTGACGCCGGTGAGCGAGAGGCTCGTCGGGGCCGAGGCCGACGCCGGCGCGTAGATGGCTCCGCCGTAGTTGGTGGTCGCGCTGTTGCCGGTCATCGAGCCGCCGGTCTGGGTATAGCCCGCGGTCGGGTAGACCGCGCCGGCGGCGAGCGCGGTGTTCGCGTCGAAGTCGACATTCGTGACGCTCACCGGCTGCGCCGTGGCCAGCGCGCCACCGATCGCGGACTTGTTCGCGATGAAGTCGTCGTCGGCGAGGACCAGGCTGGGGCCGTTGTGGTAGATCGCCCCGCCGAAGCTGGTGCCGCTCGGACCGGTGGACTCGTTGGCGCGCAACGTGGAGTTGCGGACGGTCGTGCTGCCGACGTTGAGGATCGCGCCGCCGAGGCCGTAGGCCTTCCCGGCGCCGTCGGCGACGTTGTCGCGCACGGTGACGCCGTCGAGGGTCAGGGACGTCCCCGCACCGACGTAGAAGGCGCCGCCCCAGCCGAGGTTGGCGCCGGTCGCGGTCGCGCGGTTCCCGCTGACCTCTCCCCCGGTCATGGTCAGCGTCGCGGAGCCGGCCCAGAGGTAGACCCCGCCGCCGGCGGTCGACTTGCTACCGGTGATCGAGGTGTTCGTCGTCCGCACGTTGCCGGAGACGATCGGCAGCGCACCGCCGGCCTGGTAGTTGCCACCGGTCAGCCTGACGTTCTGCAGCTCGACCGTAGCGGTGCCGGCGTTGACCGCGAGGGCCCAGCCCGCACTGGTGCTGGCACTGCCGGTGAAGGTCGCGCCGGCGCCGCCACCGACGACCTTCACGCCCTTGGTGACCAGGGGCCGGTCGGCGTAGCTGCCCGCCGCCACGTTGACGGTGTCGCCGGCCTGGAAGCCCGGCTTCGCGAGCACGGCGGTCAGCGTCGCGCAGGGGGCGGCGGCGCTGAGGCAGGTGTTGCCGTTGGCGCCGTTCTCCGCGACGAACCACGGCCCGGCCGCCTGGGCGGGCGAGGCGGCCAGGACGCCGCCGAGCGAAGTGCTGGCGGCCAGGACCGCCGCCGCGAGCAGCGTCGTACGCCGCCGGCGCGGGGACGCCTCACGGTGGAGGCGGTGGCGGGGAGCAGCGGAGCGCGCAGCGCGCGCAGGACGGACCGGCATGGTGGGCCTCGTGGGTTTCGTCCCGAGAGGGGGAGCAGACGCGCGGACACTAACACCGGGGTGAGGGCCGTCACAGCAGAATCGGAGAACCCTTGCCCGGATCGTCGCAGCGGGCCGATTTCCACGTCGGCGCAGGCACCTGAGACACTGGACCGATCGACTCTAGGAGGAACCATGGGCAAGACCGGCCGCAAGCGCCGCGCGCGCCGCAAGAAGGGCGCGAACCACGGCAAGCGCCCGAACAGCTGAGCCCGCTCAGCGTTCGCTCGAATCCCCCGGACCTGCGTCCGGGGGTTCGCTGCTTTTCACGGGCCCGGCTCGGGCCTTCGGATCAACGGCGAATCACTCCGGGCGCGGGAACTGGGTGCGCATCGCGAGGTCCCAGCCCCGGTCGCCGAGCACCTTGCGGGCCGCCATCGCGGCCGGCGCCGAGATGGTGACCGTGTAGCGGGGCTTCGGGTTGGCCTTCGTGAGCGCCTTCTCGATCACCTTCGCCACCGCCTCGGGCGGGCCACCGAAGCGGGCCATCGGGCCGTCGTACGCCTCGGTGGTGGCCGCCTGGACCTGCTCGTTGAAGGCGGCGTAGGGGCCCTCTCCGGCCGGCATGCCCGCAGCGACGGCGGCCTCGAAGTTCGTGGTGATCAGGCCGGGCTCGATGAGCACGACCTTGATGCCGAAGCCCGAGACCTCGTAGCGCAGCGCGTCGGAGAGCGCCTCCACGGCGTACTTGCTGGCGTGGTAGGCGCCGCCGCCCGGGAAGGTGAGCTTGCCGCCCATGGAGCCGATGTTCACGATCCGGCCCGAGCGCTGCTCGCGCATCACCGGCAGGACCAGCTGGGTCAGGCGCAGCAGGCCGAAGACGTTGGTCTCGAACTGGCGGCGTACGTCATCGACGTCGAGCGACTCGAGCGCGCCGGACTGGGAGTAGCCGGCGTTGTTGACGAGCGCGTCGAGGCGACCGGACCCGTCGAGGACGGTGTCGACGGCGGCGCTCATCGAGCCCTCGTCGGTGACGTCGAGGGCGACGGTGCGACAGCCCGCTGCCGCGAGGTCGGCGAGCGTCTCGGGACGGCGGGCGCTGGCCCAGACCTCCCAGCCGCTGTCGAGGAGGCGGGACGCCGTGGCGGCGCCGATACCGGAGGAGCAGCCGGTGATCAGGACGGTCTTCGTCATCCCGCGATCATGGCAGAAGCCGGCGGTCCGGCCGAGGGGTCAGCCCTCGCTGATCTGCACCTGGATCTGCTGGATCTGGATCCGCACCTTGGCGCGCAGCTCCTCGGGGGCGGTCTCGCCGCACGAGCGGGCGACCACGGCCTTCACGGTGCGCTGCAGGTCGTAGCGCTCCAGACAGGGGCTGCAGGAGTCGATGTGGGCGCGGACGACCGCGCAGTCACCGGCCTCGAGCTCATTGTCGATCAGCCGGACGATGCGCTCGAGGAAGTCGGCACAGTCGGCGCCCGTCGGGTCGTCGTGCAGGTGGACGTGGCCCTCGTGGCCCTCGGCGTGCCCGTCGGTGGAAAGGGACATCACTTGCCTCCCTCGAGGGGCGCGTCGCCGCCGGTGCGGACGTAGTCGGAGAGCATGTCGCGCAGCTGGCGGCGACCGCGGTGCAGGCGGGACATCACGGTCCCGATCGGGGTGTCCATGATCTCGGCGATCTCCTTGTAGGCGAATCCCTCGACATCGGCGAGGTAGACCGCGAGCCGGAACTCCTCGGGCAGCCGCTGCAGGGCGTCCTTCACCTGGCTGTCGGGAAGGTGCTCGAGCGCCTCCATCTCGGCGGACTTCAGGCCCGTCGAGGTGTGCGACTCGGCACGCGCGAGCTGCCAGTCCTCCACGTCACCGGTGTCGCCGGCCAGGGACTGCTGCGGCTGGCGCTGCTTCTTCCGGTAGTTGTTGATGAAGGTGTTGGTCAGGATCCGGTACAGCCAGGCCTTCAGGTTGGTGCCGGGCTTGAACTGGTGGAAGGCCGAGAACGCCTTCGCGAAGGTCTCCTGGACCAGGTCCTCCGCGTCGGCGGGGTTGCGGGTCATCCGCATCGCCGCTCCGTAGAGCTGGTCGAGGAAGGGCAGCGCGTCACGCTCGAAGCGGGCGGCGCGCTCCTCGGGGGTCTCGGTGGCGACGTCGACGACCTCGGGGTCACCGAGGGAGTCGAACGTGTCGGGTTCGAGGGAGGAGAGGTCAGAGGTCTCGGTCATCGCGTCCCAGCCTACGCGGCTGGTCGCCTGCGGCCTCTCGAGCGTCGCGATCATGAAATAGGGAACGCGTCACCTGGCGACGGCATTCCCCACGACCTCGCGGATGATCCACTCGAGCGTCGACTCCACCACGATCGCCATCGCCTCGTCCTCGCTGACCGGCCCCCGCTTGGGTACGGCGAGGCCGTGGTCGGCCCCCGGGACGACGGCCAGGTCCGTGCGACCCGGCAGCGGGTCGGGGAACTCCTCGGGCCGCCCGAACGGGTCCCGCTCCCCCTGCACCACCAGCGTCGGCACCCCGGCGAGCTCGAGCTCCTCCAGCCGCGACTTCTCCGGCTTCCCGGGCGGGTGCAGCGGGAACGACAGCGCCAGGCAGCCGCGGGCACCGAGCTCGCGCGCGGTCCGGGCCGCCGACCGGGCGCCGGCCGAGCGGCCCCCCACCACCAGCGGGGTGCGCACCCGCAGCGCGTCGGCCGCCGCACGGAGACCGACGTCCAGCGTGGCCGGCGGCGAGGCGACCTTCTTGCCGGCCCGGCGCCACGGCTGCTCGAAGAGCGCGACGTTGACGCCCTGCCCCGGGAGCCCCGCGGCGAGGGCGGCGAGGTCCCGCGCCTCGATGCCCCCTCCCGCGCCGTGGCTCAGCAGGAGGGTCACCACGGGCCGGCGCGCCCGGCGCATCACGAGCCGGCCCTCGCCGTACACGGTGGGGAGGAGGCGCTCGTCGCTCACAGCAGCGTCCCCTGGCCGTCGTCGGTCTCGTCCGGCTCCCCCGTGTCGCCCGTGTCGCCCGTGTCGCCCGTGAGCGGCAGCGGCTCGACCAACTGGGGGCCGTTGTTGGCGACATTGCCGACGGCCGTCGAGACCGGGTAGGCGCGGAGGCCGGCCTGCTGCGCCGGCGTGAGCAGCGCGGAGAGGTCGTCGATCGTGTGCCGCGGGTCGAGCCACTGCTCGCGGCTGGCCCGGTCGACGAGCAGCGGCATCCGGTCGTGGATGCGGCCGAGCGCGTCGGTGGCCTCGGTGGTGAGCACGGTGCAGGTCCAGCGGAATGCGCCCTCGGCGTCCTCCGGGACCGACTTGTCGCGCCAGATCTCGTAGAGCCCCGCCATGGCGAGGATCGAGCCGTCCCCGGGGGTGATGAAGAAGGGCTGCTTCCGCAGCTTGCCCTTGGCGTCCTTGTGCTCGGTCTCGTACCACTCGTAGTAGCCGTCCGCCGGCACGATGCATCGCCGGGAGGCGAACGCCCTGCGGAACGCCGGCTTCTCGGCGACCGTCTCCACCCGGGCGTTGATCATCCGGCTGCCGATCTTCTCGTCCTTCGCCCACGACGGCACCAGCCCCCAGCGCAGCGCACGCAGCTGGCGCACCGGGTCGCCCTCCCGCTCACCGGCCTCGTTGCGCGGCTGGCGCTCCATGACGGCGTACACCTCGTCGGTGGGCGCGACATTCCACGACGGCGGGATCGCCCGCTCCAGACGGGGGTCGAGGACCTCGAACTCCTCGACGATGTCCTCGGGGCTCCGGCTCGAGGCGTAGCGACCGCACATGGCTGCCAATGTATCTGTGTGGGCCGACGCGCCCCGGGTACCGCGAAGCCATGGCTTTGAGCAGACTCCTCGCCCGTCCCCTCCTGGCGTCGTACTTCCTCGCCAACGGGGTGCAGGACCTCAAGGACGCCCCCGCGCGCGCCAAGGAGGTCGCCCCGGTGGCCGAGGCGGTCGGACCCGTGATCGAGAACGCGACGCCCGACTCCGTCCACGTGCCGCAGGACCCCACGACGTGGGTCCGGGTCAGCGGCGCGCTGCAGCTCCTGGCGGGCGCGGCGCTCGCCACCGGCAAGGCACCGCGACTCTCCGCGGCGGTCCTCGGCGCGTCCCTGCTGCCCTCGACCGCGGCGCACCACCGGTTCTGGGAGGCGTCCTCCCCCGAGGACCGGAAGGCACAGCTGGTGCACTTCGCGAAGAACGTCTCGCTGGCCGGTGGACTGCTCATCGCGTCCCTCGACACGGCGGGCAAGCCGGGCATCGCGTGGCGCGCCTCGCACGCGGCGCACGACGCCCGTCGCGAGGCCGCGCTCCTCGGCACCAAGGTCAAGGCGCGCGTTCACTAGACTCTCGCGGGAGATGAGCACTCCTGACCCCTGGCCCGCGCCCACCGTCACCTCCCCCGTCGACGCGACCGTGAGCCTCCCGGGCAGCAAGTCGCTCACCAACCGCGCGCTGGTCCTCGCCGCGATCGCCGACGGCCCGTCCGTCGTACGACGGGCGCTGCGCTCGCGCGACACCCTCCTGATGGCGCAGGCGCTCACCGCCCTGGGCGCCACGGTCGACACCAGCGGCGACGACTGGGCGGTCACGCCGCTCGGCGGCTCCGTGCCCGGCGGTCGCGCCGAGGTCGACTGCGGGCTCGCCGGCACGGTGATGCGCTTCGTGCCGCCGATCACCGGGCTCGTCGCCGGCGAGGTGGCCTTCGACGGCGACGAGCACATGCGCAAGCGCCCGGTCGGCGAGATCCTCACCGCCCTGCGCGGACTCGGCGTGCCCGTCTCCGACGCCGACGCGCTCCCCTTCACCATCGCCGGCACCGGCTCGGTCGCGGGCGGCACGGTGGTCATCGACGCGTCGGCGTCGTCGCAGTTCGTGTCCGCGCTGCTGCTCGCCGGGGCGCGCTTCGGCGCCGGCGTCGACGTACGCCACGATGGCAAGCCGATCCCCTCACTGCCCCACATCGAGATGACGATCGCGATGCTGCGCGACCGCGGCGTCGCGGTCGACGACAGCGAGGCCAACCGCTGGGCGGTCGCCCCCGGCCCGGTCGCGGCGTACGACGAGGCGATCGAGCCGGACCTCTCCAACGCCGCGCCCTTCCTTGCTCTGGCGGCGGTCTCGGGCGGATCCGTCACCGTGCGCGACTGGCCGTCCTCGACCACCCAGGCCGGCGACACACTGCGCGACCTGCTGGCACAGATGGGCTGCACCGTCGCGCGCGTCGACGACGGGCTGCGGGTCACCGGGCCGACGGACGGCTGGCGGGGACTGCAGGGCCTGCAGGCCGACCTCCACGACGTCGGCGAGCTGGCGCCCGCGATCGCCGCGCTGTGCGCCCTCGCGCAGACGCCGTCGCAGCTCACCGGGATCGCGCACATCCGCGGCCACGAGACCGACCGGCTCGCCGCGCTGGCGACCGAGCTCGGCTCCCTCGGCGCCGACGTCGACGAGCACCCGGACGGCCTGACGATCCGGCCCGCCCCGCTGACCGGCGGGGTGTTCCACACCTATGCCGACCACCGGATGGCCCACGCCGGCGTGATCATCGGCGCTGCCGTCCCCGGCGTGCTGGTGGAGAACGTCGCCACCACCAGCAAGACCTTCCCCGACTTCGCCGGCTTCTGGTCCGGGCTGTTCTGAGGATCTGATGGGCAGGTACGACGAGCACGACGTCGAGCACTACGACCGTCCGCGCCGTCGTACCCGCCCCCGGACGAAGGACCGGCCCTCCCACGACGACGCCGTCGAGGGGCTCGTCGTCACCGTCGACCGCGGCCGGTTCACGCTGCTGATCGACGACCGCACCGTGATGGCCATGAAGGCCCGCCCGCTCGGCCGCAAGGGCGTCGTCGTGGGTGACCGCGTGCGCGTCGTCGGCGACGTGTCCGGCGCCGACGGGTCACTCGCCCGGATCGTGGAGGTCCTCGAGCGGACCAGCACCCTTCGTCGTACCGCCGACGACGACGACCCGGTCGAGCGGGTGATCGTCGCCAACGTCACCCAGCTCGTCATCGTCACCGCCCTCGCCGACCCCGAGCCCCGGCCACGGTGGATCGACCGCGCACTGGTGGCGGCGTACGACGGCGGGATGGCCCCGCTGCTCTGCCTCACCAAGGCCGACCTCGAGGACCCCGAGACCCTGCTGTCGACGTACCGCTCGCTGGGGGTGCCGTGGGAGGTCACCCGCCGCGACGCCGACCGGACCATCATCGGGCTCGACGCGCTGCACGACCGGCTGCGCGGCGAGACCAGCGTGCTGATCGGCCACAGCGGCGTCGGGAAGTCCACCCTCGTCAACGCCCTCGTGCCCGACGCGCGACGCGAGACCGGCCACGTGAACGCCGTGACCGGTCAGGGCCGGCACACCTCGACGTCCGCGCTGATGCTGCCGCTCACCGACGGCGACGGCTGGATCATCGACACCCCCGGCATCCGCTCCTTCGGGCTCGCCCACGTCCAGCCCGAGCACCTGATCGAGGCCTTCCCCGACCTCGACGAGATGACCGAGGACTGCCCGCGCGGCTGCACCCACGGCGAGGACGAGCCCGAGTGCGGGCTCGACGAGGCGGTCGCGAACGGCGAGGCCGATCCCGAGCGGGTCGCGTCCTTCCGGCGGCTCCTCGCCGCCCGCTCCGTCACCGACTACTGACCCGCCGCCCGGCGACTCGACCCGATTCGCCGGCAACTCGCCCCCGATGGGTGGCAAGTCGACCAGCGAAAGTGGCAAGTCGGCCTGAAAGGGTCAGGAGTCGATCTCCCAGGTGGCCTGGGCGCCGGCGTCGCCGGTGAGGAAGACGAGGACGAGGGTGACCACGGCACCGAGGGCGGTGAGGCCGGTCAGGGTGGTGCGGACGGCGCCGGTGCGGGTGTGGAACCACGCGGCGGCGAAGGCGAGGACGCCGAACACCGTGGCGCCGATGCGCAGCTTCGCAGCCCAGTCCTCGTGGTCCTGCAGCCGCTCGAGGAACGGCCCGCTCGCCTGGGCGAAGCGCTCGTCGCGCAGGTCCTCGCCCGACAGGTAGGCGACCCAGATGCTGACGACCGAGATCACCGCGAGGACGACCAGGGGCCAGCGCAGCCGGTCGCGCCACGACGGGACGCCGTAGGCCAGGGCCGCGAGGCAGGCGAGCGGCGTGAAGACCACCGCCGAGTGGACGACGAGCGGGTGGAGGGGGACCCCGTTGATCTCCATGGTTGAAGAGTGCACTACCGCGCCAACCGCCACCAGCGGCGACACGGCTAGGGTGCCCCTGTGGCCGCACCCGACTACACCGACGACCTGCGCCTGGCGCACCTGCTCGCCGACGACGCGGACTCGCTCACCCAGGCTCGCTTCCGGGCGCTCGACCTCCACGTCATGAGCAAGCCGGACCTCACCCCCGTGACCGACGCCGACCAGGCCGTCGAGGAGTCGATCCGTCGTACCCTCTCCCGAGCGCGCAGCCGCGACGCCGTCACCGGCGAGGAGCAGGGCACGTCCGGGCACTCGCAGCGACGCTGGATCATCGACCCGATCGACGGCACCAAGAACTACGTGCGCGGCGTGCCCGTCTGGGCGACGCTGATCTCCCTCGTCGTCGACGACGAGGTCGTGCTCGGCGTCGTCTCCGCGCCGGCCCTGCAGCGGCGCTGGTGGGCCTCGAAGGACCAGGGCGCGTGGACCGGCAAGTCGCTGATGAAGGCCACGCAGTGCCACGTCTCCGACGTACGCCGCCTCGAGGACGCGTCGTTCTCCTACTCCTCCATCAGCGGCTGGGAGGACCGCGGCATCGGCGAGGACCTGCTCGCCCTGCTGCGCCGCGTGTGGCGGACCCGCGCCTACGGCGACTTCTGGTCCTACATGCTCCTCGCCGAGGGCGCCGTCGACCTGGCGGCCGAGCCGGAGCTCGAGGTCTACGACATGGCCGCGCTCGACATCATCGTGCGCGAGGCCGGGGGCCGGTTCACCTCTCTCGACGGCCGCGAGGGCCCGTGGGGCGGCAACGCGCTGGCCACCAACGGCCACCTGCACGAGGCGGCCCTGTCCTTCATCGGCAGCACGACCGGCGGCGACGACGACCCGGACTGGCCGCGGACCGGGCCGGGCAGCGTGTCCGACCTGCGCTCGCGCCGCCACCGCCCGTCCGACGAGACCAGTGACGGAACACCCACCTCCGAGTAACCTGCGTCACATGCGCATCAGTGACGTGCTCCAGTCGAAGTCCCTCAAGGACGTCGTGACCATCCGTCCCGACGCGGGTGTGCGCGAGCTGCTCGCGACGCTCGCGGAGCACAACATCGGTGCGGTGGTGGTCAGCTCCGACGGTACGACGCTCGACGGCATCGTCTCCGAGCGCGACGTCGTCCGGACCCTCCACCACGACGGCACCGTGATCAACAACGTCGTGTCGGCGATCATGACGACCGAGGTGCGCACCTGCTCCCCCGACGACGACCTCGACGAGGTGATGCAGGTGATGACCGAGCTCCGGTTCCGCCACATCCCCGCCGCGCAGGACGGCCGGGTCGTCGGGATCGTCAGCATCGGCGACCTGGTCAAGCACAAGATCGACCAGCTGCAGTTCGAGCGCGACCAGCTCGACTCCTACGTGCACCAGAGCTGAGTCAGCCGACCCGCTCCACGACCTCCGCCACGGCCGCGAGGAACACCGGCCGCCAGCGGTGCACGTCGAAGACCACCGAGGCGTGCCCGCCGGGTGACTCGTGCACGCTCGCGCCCGGGATGGCGGCGGCCATCGCCCGCTGGCGGGCCGTCGCGATCGCGTGGTCGCGCGCGGTGACCACGACGGCCGTCGGGACGTCGATCTCCCCCAGCCACGGCCGGGCGTCGAAGCCGCCGAGCGTGCCGAGCACCTCCGGCATCGCCCAGGCGCTGGTGCTGCGGAACTCCGCCCACGCCCAGGTCGACATCTCCCCGCCGACGACGGCGGCCTCGGCCAGGGAGGAACGCACCTCCTGGACCCGCGCACGGTAGTGCTCGCGGAAGCGGGCGTTGGCCGCCCCGAGGACCGGGTAGAACATCGCGTCGCCGAGGTTCGCCCTCCAGCACGCCGCGGTCGAGGCGAGCACGAGGCCCGCCGTCCGCTCGCCGTGCCGACGCCAGAACAGCTGGGCCAGGGCGCCGCCCATCGAGTAGCCGACCGCGATCACGCGGTCGATGCCGAGCTCGTCGAGCACCAGCGCGGCGTCGTCGACGCAGTCCTCGAGTGAGAACCGCTCGGACACGATCCCGCGCCCGTGCCAGCGCTGGTCGAGCATCACGATGCGGTGGTCGGCGCGCAGCTCGTCGATCGTGCTGAACCACGTGAGGTACGACGTCGTGGCGAGCCCGTGGAAGAGCAGCAGCACCGGCGCGTCGGGCCGACCCTCGGGCGCCCCGGTGTCGACGACGAACGCCTCGCCGCGGCCCGGCAGGTCGACGTACCGGCCGTCGGGCAGGTCGGGCAGCGCCGGGAAGCGCTGGGTGCGGCGGATGCCCGCACGGACGCCGTACACGGCAGCCTTGCCGCCCGCGCGGGCAGCGACGAACGAGCCCTTCAGCGCGTGGCGGCCGGCGGACTTCATCACCTGCGTCGTCAAGAACTGATCCTCTGGTCGGGGGTCTCGGAGGACGCCGGCGGCTCGAGGTCGAGCTCGGCCAGCGCCGCGGGGAAGTACGACGCCAGCACCTGCACGTCCGGCAGCAGGTCGGGGCAGGCGAGGAGCGAGAAGTTCATCCGGTCGACATAGGACCAGACGGTCACGTTGAGGCCGATGCCGTCGACGAGCGGGCCGACGCTGAACAGGTCGGCCAGGCGCGCTCCCCCGACGGCGGCGGGCTCGCGCGGTCCCGGGACGTTGGACACGATCGCCGAGAAGGCCGCCGGGTGCCAGGATGCCGCGCGGAGCCTCGAGTAGGCACGCACCGCCGCGGCGAACGGGCGCGGCGGCGTGAACTGCGACCAGTCGACGAGGATCGAGGCGCCGAGCTGGGCGTGGATCTCCTTGGCGTGGGCCGTGGTCTCGGAGATCCTGCGCAGCCGCTGGACCGGATCGTCGACGTCGGTGGCCAGCGTGGTGAACAGGTTGGAGACCTGGTTGCCGCCGAGCCGCGGGACGGCGCCGCGCTCGTCCGTGCTCACCGGGACACCGGCGAGCAGGGAGGACGCCGGGTGCTCGTCGTGGGCGGCCAGCCAGCGGCGCAGCGCACCCGACGTCGTGGCGAGGACGATGTCGTTGAGGGTGACGCCGTCGTGCTGCAGGCGGATCCGCTTGAGCTCGGCGAGCGGGAGCGTCACCGTGGCGAAGGAGCGCAGCGGCGTGAGCGCGCCGTTGAAGGAGACCCGGGGCGCGTGCAGGACCGGCACCGGTGCGTTCGCCCCGGCACGTCGGGCGCGGACCACACCGCGCACACCGCGGAAGGTACGCCGCAGCAGGTCGGGGAGGTCGAGGAGCTGGCGGGCCGCGTCGGCCCAGGCGTGGCGCAGCAGGTTGACCTTGCTGGGCAGCCTGTCGGTGGTGGCGTACTCCTCCTGCACCGCCTCGGGCGTGGCGGCGGAGCGCACGTCGGTGACATTGGCGAGCAGCGCGTTGGCGGCCGCGCCGTCGGCGAGCGCGTGGTGCATCTTGCCGACGACGGCGACCCTGCCGCCCTCCAGGCCCTCGCAGTAGTGCAGCTCCCACAGCGGCCGGTCGCGGTGCAGCGGCGTGCTGGCGATGATCCCGATGAGCTGCTCGAGGTCGTGCATGCTCCCCTCGTTGTCGGGGCCGCCGATCCGGTGCCGGCGGATGTGGTGGGGCACGTCGATCCGGCGCTGGGTCACCCACACCGGGTGGTTGAGCCCGAAGGGCACCTCCACGACCCGGCGCCGCAGCGGTGGCAGCCGCTTGAGCCGGGCCAGGATGCCGGCCACGAAGGCGTCGTACGACAGGGCGTCGTCGGCCTCGAGGATGGCGATCTTGAGGGTGTGCATGTGGACCGACGGGGTCTCCATGTAGAGGAAGCCCGCGTCGAAGCCCGTCATCCGCTCGATCGCCGGGCGGACCCTCCCGCCGTTCACGACGCCAACCCGGGCAGCTCGCGGACCATGATCTTGCCCGAGGCGTTGCGGGGCAGCGCGTCGAGGAAGACGACATCGCGTGGCACCTTGTAGCCGGCGAGCCGGTCGCGCACATGGGCCTTCAGGTCGTCGACGGTGGGCGCCTCGCTGCCGTGCTGCACGGCGACGTACGCCGCCAGTCGCTGGCCGAACGCCTCGTCGTCGACCCCGACGACCACCACCTCGCGGACGGCTGGGTGGGCTCCGAGGACCTTCTCGACCTCGATCGGGTAGACGTTCTCGCCGCCCGACACGATCATGTCGTCGTCGCGCCCGACCACGTAGAGCCGCCCGTCGGCGTCGAGCCGGCCGACGTCGCCGCTGACCATGTAGCCGTCGATGAAGTCCTTCTCGGCGCCGGCGGTGTAGCCGTCGAAGGGCGAGGCACCGCGGACCAGGATCCGTCCCACCACCTCGGGCCCGACATCGCGGCCGTTGTCGTCGACCACCCGCAGCAGGGTGCCGCGCACCGGCCGGCCCGCGGTGTCCGGCGCGTGCCGGAGGTCGGCCGGCTGGGCGACGCTGATCTGCCCCGCCTCGGTGGCGTTGTAGCTGTTGTGCACGACGTCGCCGAAGCGGTCCATGAAGGCGATGACCGACTGCGGCTTCATCCGCGAGCCGCTGGCCGACACGAAGCGCAGGCTGCGCAGGGAGTAGCGGTCCAGGACCGCGGGCGGCAGCTCCATGATCCGCTCCAGCATGACGGGTACGACGCTGAGGCCGGTCGCGCGGTGCTCGTCGACGAGCGCCAGCGTGGCCTCCGGGTCGAACTTGCGGCGGAGGACGACCGTGGTGGTCATGGTCGCGGCGATCACGAGCTGGCCGAAGCCCCAGGCGTGGAACATCGGCGCGGCGACGACGGCGGTCTCCTCCCCGCGCCACGGGATCATCTCCAGCATGCCGGCGAGCTCGTCCGCGCCGCCCCCGCTGCGGCGGGCGCCCTTCGGCGTGCCGGTCGTGCCGGAGGTGAGCAGCACGACCCGGCCGCGGGTGGCCGGCTTCGGCGGCGCCTGTCCGGCGTGTGCCTCGATCAGGCCCTCGATGCTCAGGACCCCGGTGGGGACGGGTGAGTCGGTCCAGCCGAGGACCTCGACCAGTCCGTCGATGCGGGACCGGGCGTCCGCGACGACGCCGGCGAACTCCTCGTCGTACAGGATGACGCGGGCGCCCTCGCGCTCCATCACGTCGGCCAGCTGCGGTCCGGAGAAGCCGGTGTTCAGCAGCAGCGCGCTGCCGCCGAGCCGCGAGTTGGCGAGCAGCGCGTCGACGAAGCCACGGTGGTTGCGGCACAGGATCGCCACGGTTTCGATGCGCGCGTCGTCAGCACCGGTTGTCGCGAGGAGCCCGGCGGCCAGCGCCGCGGAGCGGTCCTGCAGCTCCTGCCAGGTCAGCGCGCCGCGCTCGTCCACGAGGCCGGTGCCGTGCGGGCGTCGTACGGCGGCGAGGGCGAAGCTCGTCGTGGCGTTGGTCCCCTGCTCGCGCAGGATCCGCACCAGGCGGACGTACTTCGCCGGGCTCATCAGCACCAGCATCCGCGTCGCGACGAGGACCTTGAACACCCACAGCTGCGTGCGGATCCGGTGGAGCACGACCATCACCCCAGCACCGGGAAGCGTCGCTGTCGAGACATCTCCGTCAGCGCGTCCTGCATCCGCCCGCGCACGACCTCGTCGACCTCGGCGAGGTCCGGCTCCGGCCCGAACTCCGCCTCGATGTTGATCGGGTCCAGCACCTGCGTGGTGATCTTGGTCGGCAGCGGGAAGTTCAGCGGTGCGGGCACCAGGCCGAACGGGAAGCCGAAGCCGATCGGGAAGAGGTCGGTCCGCATCAGCCTGCGCAGCGGGGAGTACCTGCCCAGCCACTCCCCGCGGGTCAGGAAGAGCTGCGACTCCTGGCCGCCGATCGACACGACGGGCACGATCGGCACGCCCGCCCGCAACGCCGTGCGGAGGTAGCCGGTGCGCCCGTTGAAGTCGACGACATTGGCCTTGAGGGTCGGCCGGAAGGTGTCGTAGTCGCCGCCGGGGAAGACGATCGTGACACCGCCGGCGGTGAGGATCTCGTGCGCGGCCTCCCGGGTGGCGTTGACGAACCCGAACTTGCGCATCACCGGGCCGGCGGCTCCGGTGAACAGCATGTCGTGCGCCAGGCAGTAGAGCGGCCGGTCGGCGCCGAAGGTCTCGGCGAAGGAGACCGCGATGATCGGCACGTCCATCGGCATCAGCCCGCCGGAGTGGTTGCCGACGATGAGGGCTCCGCCGTCGGGGACCTTGTCCATGCCGGACACGCTCGAGCGGAAGTAGGCCTTCATGGCCAGCTTGAGCAGCGGCAGCGCGCTGGCGACGTACGTCGGGTCGCGTCGCTCCAGCGCGCTCACGACGCTGCTCCGGGGAGCCCGGGCAGGACGTTGCGCCAGGCGAAGGGCTCCCACGCGGCCGGGTCCTGCCGGAGCCGGTCGACGACGACGGAGAGCACCAGCGGGTTGGCGACCATCCCGACATGGCTGCTCACGACTTCCACATTCTCGGCGGGAGGCTCGACCTGCTCGTCCACGGTGCAGCCGCGCCAGGGCACGATCCCGTCGGTCCTCGACCACACCGCGGTGAGCGGCACCGGAACCGGCCCGCGCAGCAGGTCGACGATCTCACGGGCGTTCTCGACGATCCCGTGCTTCTCGCGCGACTTCTCGAACATCCCGGTGGCACGGGTCCGCTCCCCCTCGGCGCGCCACGGCGAGCCGAGGCAGACGACCTGCCGGACCCGGTCGGGGTGCTCGTGGGCGAGCCAGCGGGCCAGCAGGCCGCCGAAGCTCCAGCCCACGACGGCCACCGGCTCGTCGTACCGGTCGGCGACCTCGGCGAGGCGCTGCGGCAGGCCGGTGACGATCCTCTCGGTCAGCCCGTGGTTGCTGCCGAGCTCCCAGCCGTGCACCTGCCACCCGCGCTGCGCGAGGTGTCCGCGGAGGCGTCCGGTCAGCCGGTCGTGCGCCGAGAACCCGGGCAGCACCAGCACCGGCCGGCCCGCGCCGAGGTCGCGATCGGGCAGGGCCACGGCGGCCAGGTCGAGCAGGCGCGAGGCGCCGTACTCGACCGTCCAGCGCGGCAGCTCCAGGAGCATCAGGGCACGCGCAGGTGCCCCGCCTCCCGGAGCACCTCCGTGCTCGCCTTCGAAGTCGTACACCCTTGCCCCCATGTAGAACGTGTTCTAGTTCTCTGGGAGTATGGCCGCTGACCTGCGACGACGGCAAGCGCGAGGGTCACAGATCACACCCACGCGCCCGCGCCTCGGCGCGCGCCGGCCCCGCTCAGGAGGCGGCGAGCGGCGTGAGCGGGTTGCCCGGCCGGATCGTCGCGCAGTTGCTCGGCGCGGGCGTGCCGGCGAAGCGCGCGCCCAGCCAGCCGATCGCCTCGGGCAGCCACAGCGGCACCGACGTGAAGTGGCTCAGCGGGTACTCGCGGTGGACCACGCGGGTGCCGTCGGCGCAGTACTGCCGCGCGAGGGTGCGCACGTCGCCGGCCACCATCACGCCGTCGCCCCGGCCGAGCCCGGCCTTGGTGCCCGGCGTGCCCTCGAGCTCGCCGCCGGTGCCCTGGCCGATGAACATCGGCACCGTCGGGCTCGGCCGGCTGCCCAGGTTGAGCTTGTTGACCGTCGTCACGAAGACCGGGATGTCGGCCGGGTCGGCGTACGCCGGCTTGGTGAGCTGCTTCCAGGTCAGGCCCGGGTAGGCGCCGAGCACCTGGCTGATCGAGGCCTTCTGGAGCTTGGCGTAGACCTGCTTGCCGTAGTCGCTGAGGTACGGCGTCAGGTCGATCCCGTAGGCCCGGGCCACCCCGACGACGGCCATCGGCATCACGCCGGCCCAGACCATCGAGCCGTCGACGTACCCGAGATTGGCCGAGGGCCGCACCAGCACGCCGCCCTCGGCGGCGCCGACCAGCCGGCGGTTGACGTCGGGCGCGTACGACGGCGCGAGCGTGGACGCCCAGTTGGTGGCGATCGCGCCGCCGGAGTAGCCGAGCAGGCCGACCTTGGCGGTGGGGGCGATGCCGGTGCCGCTCGCCCGGAGGACCGCGCGGATCGAGTCGAGGGTGACATAGCCGTACTCGGGACCGGCGGCGAAGTCGGCCGTCGGCCCCTGCGTGTCCGCCATGACGATCGCGTAGCCCTGCAGCAGGAAGGACGACACCAGCAGCGTCTCGACGTGCGCGGGCATCGCGCCCAGCGTCCGCGCACCGGTGAAGGCGCGCGAGGGCCCGTGCTCGGGGTCGAGGGAGTCGTAGAACGACTGGTAGGAGACCACGCGGGTCGCCGTACCGGTCGGCGGCTTGATCACCGAGGTCACCCCGGCGACCGCCCGGCCGCGGGCGTCGGTCGTGCGGAAGAGGACCTGCACGACGGTGAGCGGCAGGTCGAGGCCCGCCACGCTGTAGGGCACCGTCCGCGTCCTCAGCACCGTGCCGGGCGCGTAGTCCGCCAGCGGCTTGGTGCCCGTGTAGGTGAAGAACGGGTCCGGCGTCGCGGCGGCACCCCGGACAGCCGGAGCAGCTGCCGGAGCAGCCTGGGCGCCCGGCGCGACCGAAGTGAGCGATGCGCCGAACGCGACGGCGATCGCGAGCAAGGACGCCGCGAACCGAGCACGGCGGGACGTGCAGGACCCCATGAACCGACCAACCCTCCCCGTGACCGTCGTCACGAACCGCTGGCCATGATTAGTGACAGTCCTGTCACTTGTCAACGGTCGCCGCGACCGGGCGGACGCTCAGGCGCAGGGCCAGGACGTCGCGTACGACGTCCGGCGGGCTCCCGACCTCAGCACGATGTCCACCCGGATCGCGCCGCTCGAAGCCCGTGGGACGGAGGAGACGAAGACGGCGTCGCGCTGGAGCTGGCTGCCGGTCAGCGTGAACCTCCGGTCGCCCTCGACCGAGAAGGTGGCCGAGCGGACGGTGGTGCGGGCCGCATCGCTGAAGTAGGCCTTCACTCGGTTGTGGGTGCAGTCGCGGTGACCGGCCTTGACGTAGCCCAGGCCGTCACCGGAACGCGCCCGCAGGGTCCCGATCGGGAAGAGGGCGACGGTGGCGGTCGCGCTCGCCGCGGCCGAGCGCGCGGTCGTGGAGTTCGCCGGCACGTTGACCGAGGCGTCCACGCCCCCGCCCAGGGTGTAGGTGCCGGCGGGGACGAGCTTGGTGAGCGAGCGGCCGAGGGCCACGAACCCGCCGGTGACGTCGGGCGACCCGAAGCCGGTCTGCGAGCTCCCGCGCGTGCTCCCGCTGCTGCGGACGACCAGCCAGGACCGCGCCGGGGTGACGGCCTGGCGGGCGGAGACGGTCGCGTCGACCGCGTAGTTGTCGACCGCGCAGATCGACGGGCTGCGCGGCTTGGCGGTGGCCGAGGCTGACACCTTGATCCCGACCTTCGTCGAGCCACGGCTGTCGGTGGCGATCCGGCCGGTCACCGTGGTCGCCCCGGACACGGCGCTGCTGCTCAGCGTGCCGGACCTCCGCAGCCGAACCGTGCGCCAGGCGCCGTCCGCCTTCACGGTGACGTCACCGGGCTCCGTGCCGTTCAGGGCGTTGGCGCAGCCCGAGGGGACCGAGACGTAGTCCCACGAGCCGAGCACGGCGGAACCGACCGCGGCGTGCGCCGCCGGTGGCGCGGCGAGCCCGGTGGTGACGCCCAGCACCAGCACCGTGACAGCGCCCGCCCAACGGCGAATGGACATGGCAGTGCTCCCCCGGGACAGCCGGCCGCGACGGCCGGCGACGATCAACGCTTGCGCCGGAAACTACCAGTGCCCTCGCGCCGTGCGAGCCGCCGCACGCCGGCCCGGACCCGCGCCACCGGCCAGAACGCCAGCACCCGGCGCCCGACGGCTGCACCGATCCGGCGCAGGCGGGCCCGCGCCCGGGCCAGGGCTGCGCGCCAGGGCACCGAGGCGAGCGAGAACCGGGCGAGCAGGCGCCGCCACCACGGCGTCGCCTTGCGGATCCGCTTCAGCGCCGTGTCGACGTCCGCCCAGTAGGCGCTGGCCTCGTCGGGCGTCGGCTCGTCCGCGCCGTAGACGTGCCGGTCGGCGGTGTGCGCCAGCGTCACGACCGGTACGACGTCGTAGCGGTCCGCGGCGGCGTAGGCGCTCTCGCGGCGGGTGGCCCCCGGCGCCGGCCGGACGCCGAGGTCGCGCATCCGGTCGGCGAGCTCGCGCCAGGCACCGGTCAGCCGCACCGTCGCGTCGCCGGCCCTGCGGCGCCGGCGGCGGCGCAGGAACTTGTAGAGCAGGACGCCCCACAGCGGCAGCGTCAGCAGGGCGATCTTCGCGACGTCGAGGAGGATGCCGAGGATCGTGCCGAGCACCTCGAGGATGTCGATGTCGCTTCGCTCGCCGTCACCCTGCTGGAGGTTGTCGCTCGCCTCCTTGGGCTCGCCGGGCACCCGCGGCGGCTGCAGCACCTGCGGCTGCGGCTCCTCGTTGGGCTCGTCGTTCGGCTTGCGGAGCTTCTTGTCCTCCTCGGGCGTCGGGTCGAAGGCGACCCAGCCCGCGCCGTCGAACTTCACCTCGGTCCAGGCCGTGACGTCCTCGCCCCGCACCTCGCCGCCGCCCGGCGGCACCTTGAAGCCGATGACGACCCGGATCGGCAGGTTCATCTGCTGCCCGGCCAGCGCCATCGCGGCGGCGTACTGCTCGGCGTTGCCGACCGGCGTGGCCGTCTTCATCAGCACCGCGAGCCGGCTGAAGCCGTGGCCGGAGGGCGTGAAGTCGTCGACCCCGTCGGAGTAGTAGCCGTGCTCGCGGAACGCGTCGCGCAGGAACAGCGCGACCTCGCCGTCGGTGCCGCGGTCGAACCCCGCCTCCACCTGCCAGCGCTGGACCCGCTCGACGAGCTCCTCGGGCACCATCTTCGGCCGCGGCAGCGCGACGGACGCGGCGCGCAGCTCCCTGACCTCCTCGTCGGCGAGCTCGGGGGCGACCTCGGCCTCGATCTCGAAGGTGGTGCCCTGCTTGACCCCACCGATCTGCGCGACGGTCTCCGTCTCGCGGTTGATGACCAGCTCACCCGCGGCCTCGCCGTCGACCTCGCCGTTGGTCAGCGGGGTCATCGACAGCGTGGTGCCCACGCTGGGGACCCACACGCCGGTGTAGGCGCCGATCGTGATGGTCCCGCGGGTGGTCGCCTCGAGGTTGGCCTCCGGGTCGTTGCGCAGGCGCCGGAAGGTGCCGGAGTCGTGCACCGAGCCGGGGCCGCCGGACACGTTCCACACGATGCCGTCGTAGTAGTCCATGACCGCGAACCGGACGCGGGTGCCGCTGTCGAGACCGTCGACGGTGAAGAGGGTGGTGTCGCGCAGCGCCTCCTTCTTCTTGTAGGCGCGGAACTTCGCGAGCGGGCTCGGGTAGTCCCGGGGGTCGAAGGGCGGGTCGACGTGGTCGCGCAGCACCGCGCGCTGGTCGCCGGTCCCGGCCATCGCGGCGACGCCCAGCGCGGCACCGCCGGCGAGCGCGACGACCGCGAGGGTCGCCACGACGCGGCGTCCCCAGCGGGCGCGCACGTGCCGCTGCTCGCGCCACCGCAGCCACACGACGGCGACGGCCGCCACCGCGAGGCCACGCAGCAAGGTGGCCTCCGCGGTGATGTCGCCGAACGCGCAGCCGACGACGAGGACCAGTCCGAGCACCGGTCCCGCGAGCCCGGCCCGGCGGGTGCGCCACAGCAGCACGGCGGCCGCCAGCCCGCCGGCCAGACCGGTCAGCAACGGCACGATCAGCACGGTGCCGGTCTCGGCGAGGGGCACCGGCAGGGTCAGCGACTCCCGCCAGGTGCGGGTCGCCCCGGTGACGAGGTCGCGCAGCGAGTCGGCCGTCGGCAGCACCCCGCCCCTCGTGCGATCGGGGACGACGACGGCGGAGCCGACCGCGAGGTAGCCGGCCACGGCGACGAGCACCGTGAGCCACGCCCCCCAGCGCAGCCGTGCGCTGACACAGGCGACGAGGACGCCCAGGCCCAGCCCCGCGACGAGGGCCACCAGCCAGCGGTGACCCAGGTAGGCCTCGCCGAGCGGCCACGCGCAGAGCACGCCGAGTCCGACGACGAGCACGGCGTCGACGAGCACCAGCCACCACGAGGGCAGGGTGCCCGGCCGGCCGCGGCGCTGCGGCACGACCACCACCGGGCCGCTGGTGCTGGTGCTGGCCGAGCGCACCGGCGGGCCGACGGGCGGGGGTCCCGGCGGCGGGCCGGGCGGGCCGGGCGGCGGCCTGAGCGCGGTCATGCGGACACCCGTCGTACGGCGACACCGAGCTCCTCGAGCCGGCCGACGGTGGACACGGCGAGATCGCCCAACCAGCGCACCGACGGCTCCTGCCCGACCAGGCAGCGCATCGCGATCACCCGGGTGTCCACGGGCAGGTACTGCCGTGCCCGGCGCAGCTCGGTGATGCTGACGCCGGACCCGACGCACAGCACGATCACGCTGGCCGCCAGCTCGTCGAGGCTGAGGTAGCGGGCGACGTCGACGAGGTGCTTCGCCTTCCAGTCGTAGGTCAGCCCGGAGAGACCGTCGAGGAAGCGCTGGGCGCCGGCCGACGGCAGCGAGGCGTGGGAGGCGACGGCGCTCAGCTGCTGGCCGTCGGCGAGCGCCTGCGTGCCCAGCGAGCCGGCGACCGAGATCGCCATCTCGAACTCGTCGTCGCTGGCGTAGTCCTCCAGCCGCGAGCTGACCATCGTCAGCAGGTGCGAGCGCCGGGTCTCCTCGAACTGGCGGACCATGAGGGTGCCGGTCTTCGCGCTGGACTTCCAGTGGATGTGGCGGCGGTCGTCGCCGGCGACGTAGCCGCGCAGCGCGTGGAAGGACACGTCGTTGTCGGACACCTTCGGCACGGTGCGGCCCTCGAGGTCGCGCACCAGGCCGGCGGCCGAGCCCTCCACCCGCAGGGTCTTGGGGTGCACGTAGAGCGTGTCCATCTGGCTGAGGTGGGCCTCACGGCGCAGCAGGCCCAGCGGGTCGGCGCGGACGGCGGTCACCGGGCCGACGTCGAGGACCGCGCGGTGCTCGGTCGGGATCGCGAACAGCTCCTCGTGGACCGCGCCCGGAGCCAGCGCGGGCAGCTCGAAGGCAGCCCGGCCGGCTCCCACCGGGAACTCCACCACGAGGGGGCGCGAACGCCGCGAGCTCGGGTTGGTCAGGGTGAGGTAGCCGTTGGCGCGCTCCCCCACGATCACGCGGTCGCGGGCCAGGTCGAGCCGCGCGGCCAACGGCTGCCGGCCCACCACGAAGGCCACAGCGATGAGCAGCAGCAGCGCCAGGAAGAGTCCGGCGACGAGCAGCTCGGGCCAGTGCAGGAGCGGGCCCGCGACGAGCAGCGCGACGGCCAGCACGCCGACCACCCAGCCCGCCTCGGTGACGGTGTCCGTGACCGGACGCAGCACCGCGCGGACGCGACCGGTCCGCTCGGCGATGCCGTCGCGCCAGCCGCCGACGACCGCCTGGCGGCGCCGGTTGGCGGCGGTGAGCGTACGACGGATGCCGCTCGCCCAGGTGCGGGGGCTCATGTGCTCAGCGACCCGCGGGCTCCAGCGGGACGGACACGCGCTCGAGCACCCGGCGCACGACGTCCTCGGTCGTCGTACCCCGGAAGTCCTCCTCGGGGTCGAGCACCATGCGGTGCGCGAGCACGGGGACGGCGAGCGTCTTCACGTCGTCGGGGACGACATAGTTGCGGCCGTAGGACACCGCCCACGCGCGGGCCGCACGGACCAGGGCCTGCGCGGCGCGGACGCTGGTGCCGAGGACCACCTCGGGGGCCTCGCGGGTGCCCTCCGTGATGGCGGAGACGTACTCCAGGACGGCCGGCTCGACGTGGACCTCCTGCGCCAGCCGGATCAGGTGCAGCACGTTGTCGCCGCTGATGATCGGGTTGAGGACCGTCGCTGCCTTGCCCTTCGGCGCGTGGGTGAGGATCTGCACCGTGCTCTGGTGGTCGGGGTAGCCGAGCGAGGTCTTGATGAGGAAGCGGTCGAGCTGCGCCTCCGGCAGCCGGTAGGTGCCGGCCTGCTCGATGGGGTTCTGCGTCGCGATGACCATGAACGGCTGGCCCACCGGGTGGGTGACGCCGTCGACGGTCACCTGGCTCTCCTCCATGACCTCCAGCAGCGCCGACTGCGTCTTCGGCGAGGCGCGGTTGATCTCGTCCGCCAGCACCACGTTGGAGAAGATCGGGCCCTTGTGGAACTCGAACTGCTGCGAGCGCTGGTCGAAGATGGTCACGCCGGTCACGTCGCTGGGCAGCAGGTCGGGGGTGAACTGGATCCGGTGGTGGTCGCCCTGGATCGTCTGGGCGATCGCCCGCGCCAATGACGTCTTGCCGGTGCCGGGGTAGTCCTCGAGGAGCAGGTGGCCCTCGGCGAGCAGGGTGACGAAAGCGAGCCGGACGACCTCGGTCTTGCCGACGATGGCCTGCTCGACGTTGGCGACGAGCTGGGCGAAGGTCTGCGAGAACCACTCGGTCTGTTCGGTGCTGAGCGACATGGATGTCCTTTCTGGACCTAGCGGCTGATCGTGTCCGAGACGCCGGACGCGGAGACGGTGAGCGTGCCGTTGCCGGTGAACGCGCAGTCGCGGCCGCCGGCGTTGTAGTTGTTGGGGAACGACTTGTCGACGGACTGGTTGAAGTCGCAGGTGCCGTTGAGGTTGAGCGAGCCGTGGTCGGTGTTGACGGGCACCGGGCCGTCGTTGGGGAAGCCCTCCCCCTTGACCCGCGCCTCGCAGCCGCCGAGGCACACCGTCTGCCAGGTGATCTCGATCCACCGCATCCGGGAGTACCCGGTGATCGGCACCGCGTCGCTGTACTTGCGCGGGTCGCCGGCGGCGGCGGAGGAGACGGTGCGCGCGAGGATGGTCTTCCCGTCCCCGCCCTGCCGGACCTGGGCGGCGTTGCCGTCGGAGCCGTTCAACCGGTCGTCGTCCACCCAGTTCGCGCCGCCGTCGAGGCTGTACTGCACGCCGTCGATCGACTTGCCGTTCTCGCTGCCGGGACTGATCCGGATGTCGACGTAGTAGTAGTCGCTGCTGACCGGCGCCGTCACCGGCGGCGGGTCCGGCTTGCCCCAGGTGTCGATGCTCCCGAGCGAGGCGTCCTCGCCCTGGACGGCGCGGTCGCCGTTGCGGGTGACCGCCCAGACTCGGATCGAGTGGCGGCCGTTGCCGTCGAACTTGATGTCGGTCCCACCCGGGCCCGGCGCCGACGACACGATGTCGCGCGCCCCGGTGCCGTCCTCGACGATGTAGTAGTCGATCGGCAGGCCGCCGTCGTCGGCAGGCGGGTCCCACCCGATCCGCGCCGTCTGGTCGGCCGGCGACGGCGCGACCTCCTGCAGGCCCCGGACCGGACCGGCCTTGGTGTACGGCCGCCCGGTCGCCCCCGGGCTCTTCTCGCTGATGCCCGCGTCGTTCTTGGCGGCGACCGAGAACGTGACGTCCTGGCCCTTGCGGATGCCGTCGGCGGCGTTGAAGGTGCGCGAGGTGGTCGAGGCCGGGAAGCGGTAGCTCGACGCCTTGCAGCCGGAGCAGTACACGACGTACTCGGAGACCGGGTTGCCGTTGCTCTGCGTGTCCGACCAGCCCGACCACTCGATACGGACCCACGGGTCGCTGCTGTAGGGCGAGTCCTCGCTGGCCGTCAGGCTCGGCTTCTGGCCCGAGGGCGCCGGGACGCCGAACGGCTTGACCGCCTTGGAGGCCGCGGAGAACTCGCGCTTGGGATCCACCGCGTTGATGGCCCTGATCTCGAACGCGTAGGGCGTGCCGTTGGTCAGGCCGGGGATCACCCGCGAGGTCTCGTTGCCCGACGCGGTCCACGTGCTCGGGCCGCCGGCCTCCTTGATCTCGTACGACGTGATCTCGGAGCCCTCGTTGTGCGGCGGGGTCCACCGCACGGTGAGCTGCCGGTCCATCCTGTCGCCGGTCGGCGAGGGCTCGATGACGACCGTCGGCGGGGCCATCAGGTCGGGCGCCGTGTTGGGCGTGATGTCCTCGGACTCGGGGCTGTCCTTGCCCCAGCCCTCGCTGTTGCGCGCCCGGACCGTGAACGTGTAGGTGTCGCCCGGGGTGAGGTCGTTGAGGCGGCAGGTGGTCGCCGGGCACTTCTGGCTGAAGCCGTGCGAGCCGCGGACCTCGTACTCCTCGATCGCGGCGCCGTTGGACTCGGGCTCGCGCCACGACAGCACGGCCGACGACGCCTCGACCGACGACAGGACGGGCCGCTCGGGAGCATCGGGCTCGGAGATGACGGTGACGTTGATCCGCGCCACGACGTCGCGGGCGGCGTCACCGGAGGCGTCGGACACCGTCACCTTGATCTGGGAGGACCCGGAGGACGCCGGCGTGAACCACACCGAGGACCCCTCGGCCCGCAGCCCCCGCAGCTTGCCGTCGCCCTCGACCCGCGGGTTGCTCGCCTCGATCGGCTCGTCCGGGTAGGGGTTGACCGCGGAGTCGGCGATGTCGACGGAGGTCTCCTCGCCCTCCTCGGCGTTGACCGTGATGACCGGGATCTGCAGCAGCGGCAGGTTGCTGCCGACGACCCGGACCGTCACGGTCGCGGTCGCCTGGCCGCCGTGCCCGTCGTCGGCCACCACCTCGACGGCGAGGTCGTCGCTCGTGCCCGCACCGGCGGCCTCGACGGAGAGGATGCCGTCGTCGCCCTCGATCTCGGCGGAGATCCCCTTCGACGCGGACTTCACCGACCAGGCCATCGTGTCCAGGTCGCCCTCGTTGGCGTCGCGGGTCAACCCCTTCAGGTCGACGGTGGCCGCGTCGCCGTCCTCGGTGACGTCGACCGTCGCGTCGCGCATCTCCGGCGCGACGTTGCCCGCCGGCGCGACGTCGATCGGGATCGTCAGCAGGGAGCTGAGGGCGGTGTCCTCCCCCGCCGTCGTACCGTCGCTCACCTCGACGGTGACCGACGCGCCACCGACGTAGTCGCGGTTGGGGACGAACGACAGCGACGTCGACCGGCCCTCGACGGGCGTGATGCTGCCGTTGACGGCCGTCGGCGACGAGCTGGGGACGATGTGCGGCTCGCGACCGGCACGGGTGACGACGAGGTCCTTCAGGTCGAACACGGTCGTCTCGTTGGCGACCGCCTTGACCGGCACCCGGTCCTCGTCGGTCGTCAGCTGCGGCGGCACGTTGGCCGTGCCGGTCACGAACACCACGCCGTAGGTGAAGGTCGACTCGTCGTCGGCGTCGTCGAGGCGGTAGAGCACGACCTGGTCGTCGGCCTTGAGCTCGACCCGGACGGTCGTGTCGCCGTCGACGACCTCGCAGTCGCCGCCGCTGCCGGCGTCGCAGTCGGTGACGTGCAGGTCCGCCTTCGCACCGTCGAAGTCGAGGTCGTTGTCGAGCACCGGGACCTCGACGGTGTCGCCCGGGTCCTTGCCGATGATGTCGCCGAGCTCGGCCACGTCGTCGCGGGCGATCGGCGCGTAGAACGGCGCCTGCTTGCTGGCCGAGACCTTCAGCACGGCGCTGTCCGTCGCCGCGGCGGCGTCCTCGATGGTGTAGCCGACGTTGGTCTGCGCGGACCCGGAGTCGGGGGCGTCGCCGACCTCGACCTCGATGAACCCGTTGTCGTGCTTCGCCGGCGTGCTCTTGTTGAGGGACTCGACGCGCAGGGCGTCGTCGTCGGGGTCCGTGTCGTTGGTCAGCACGTTGTAGGAGATCGTCCGGTTCGGCTGGACGAGCACGCTGTCGTCGAGCGCCACGGGTGGCTGGTTCTCCGACTCCTCCGGTACGACGCCGACCCGGACCTCGGCGACGCCCGTCTCGCCGTACTTGTCCTGGAGCACGATCTGGAAGAAGTCGGTGCCCCGCTTGCCCTCGAACGCCTCGTAGCGGATCCAGTCGACACCGGTGTCGACGATCCGACCGAGCGAGGGCGCGGTGGCGATGCTGCGGAAGGAGGCGGCGTCACCGTCGGGGTCGGCGCCGACGAGGTCGACCGAGATCACCTTCGGGCGGCCGCTGATGACCCGGTCGATGATGGGCTGCGGGACGGGCGCGTGGTTGTTCTTCGCCGAGTCGGCGATGACGAAGATGCTCACCTCGGCCGACGCACTGCGCCCGTCGGTGTCGCGGACCCCGTAGATCACGGAGTAGGTGCCCGGCTCCTCGGGAGCGCGCAGTCGCAGCGTGTCGCCGGCGACCCACACGTCGAGGTCCTGCTCGTTCTGGAGGTCGGACTGGAAGAGCCGCGGCTTCGGCCCGTCGGGGTCGGAGTCGTTGGCCAGCACGGGGACCGAGGTGACCGAGCCAGCGCGGACGGTCACCTGGTCGTGGTTGGCGATCGGCTGCCGGTTGGCCTGGCTCGACGATCGCTGGGCGATCACGAGCGAGCCGCTCGCGGAGCTGCGGCCGTCGGAGACGACGTACTCGACCGTCACCGGCTTGCCGACGAGGTCGGCCACGGAGCTGACGACGGCCAGGCGCTTGTCGACGACGGAGACCTTCACCCCCGGCACCGACGGCCGGTTGATCCGCTTGACGACCAGGACGTCACCGTCGGGGTCGAGGTCGTTGAGCAGGAGGTCGACCTGGGCGGTGCCGCCCGGGGTGATCGTGACCTTGTCGCGCACCGCGACCGGGGGGCGGTTGTCCTTCGGCGGCGACTCCACGTCGAGCCGGATGAAGGCCGACCGCGTGGCGGAGGAGTTGTAGGCGGAGTACTGCAGGTAGTACGGCTTCGCCTTCGCGGCCTCGAAGGTGAAGGTCCCTGTCTCGAGGTCCTCGGTGATCGTCGTCCCGGCGTCGTCGCCGACGACCTTCACGTCCTTGAGGGTGAGCTCGCCGCCCTCGGGGTTGCGGTCGTTGGTGAGCGGCTGTACGACGACCCGCGTGCCTGCCACGCCGGAGGCGAGGTCGGCGACCAGCTCCGGAGGGGCGGACTCGCCGACGACCTCGACCGGGATCGTGGCCTCGTACTTGTCGATCCCGTCCTCGATGACGTAGCTGATCTCGCCCTTGGTGCCGCCGGTGCCCGGGTCGGTGAAGGTGAGCGTGCCGTCGGGACGGAACTCGACCCCGACCCCGCGACCGGTGGCCTCGGTCAGGGTGAGGTCGTCGCCGTCCAGGTCGTAGAAGTCGGCGAGGAGGTAGTAGCTCGAGGTCGCGCCGCGGGTCACCGTCAGCTTCGGCTGCTTCCGGTCCGGCATCGGCTGGGGAGCCTCGTGCTGGTCGTTGGAGCGGATCTGCAGGCGGACCTCGGCCGGGATCTGCTGGACCACCCGGCCGTCGGTCACGTAGTACTTGAAGACCGACGTCCCGGTCTGATCGCCCTGGACCATCACCTGGAGCTGGGTGCCGCCGCCGACGATCTTGACCTCGACCTCGGGACCGCGCACGTGGACGGTCTTGACGATCCGGATGATGTCGCCGTCGGGGTCGTGGTCGTTGAGCGCGACGACGGGCAGCACGGTGGAGCGGCCCGGACGGGCGCCGAGGTCGTCGTCGCCGGGCTCCGGCGGCCGGTTCTCCTGGTCGGGGACCTCGTCGGTCGTCTTCTTGATCTTCGACCGGTTCTCGTTCTGCGGGTCGACCTGCGGCCAGTTGTCGATCTTCGCCTTGCCGGGCTGCTGGACCAGCCAGGCGTCGCCCGTGCGGACGTCGTTGAGGACGATCACGTCGCGGTTGACGCGGAACCTCAGCTCGGCGCCGTCCTGCATGTCCGGGACCGGGTCGGTGTCGTCGTCCTCGTCGTCGGGGCAGTCGCGCAGGTAGTTGGGCGCGTCGTGGGACCCCCAGGCCGCGTAGACGCAGCCCGTGCTCGGGAGCACGACGGGCGGCGCGGGCGCACCGGCGGTCTCGTCCTCGCTCACCTTGTCCAGGTCGCCACCGCCGAGCGGGGTGACGTAGAGGCCCTCGCGGGTCGCGACGTAGACCTCGTCGCCGTCGGTCGCCGCCGCCTGGAGCTCGACCTGCGTCGGGTCCGACGTCTCCACGACCACCGGGTCGGCATCGGGACGAGCGAGCTCCAGCCGGGTGCGGTTGTAGAGGACGGGGGTGCCGCCGACGACCGTGAACGCCAGCATGTCGGGATTCGTGCCCACGTCGTCGCCGAGGTCGACCGTGTCGCCCTCCACGACCTCCCCGCCCTCGACCGCGAACGAGGTGGCCCTGCCGTCGCGGCGCAGCACCCAGGCCTCGCCGTCGGGGGCCACCGTCGCGGTGACCGCGTCGGCCAGGACCGGCGTCGCCGTCTTGTGGGAGAAGCCGGCCATCCGGGCGGCGGGCTGCACCCAGGCCTTGCCGTGGGCGAAGTCGACCATCGCGAAGGTGTCGCCGCCATAGGTCACCACGGACCCGGGCGGCAGGTCGGTGGCGTCGCCCGCGGTCGCGCGCGAGACGTCGACCGCCTTCACGGAGCGGTCCGTGGTCAGGTCCTCGAGGTAGACCTCGGTCGCCTGCTGGAAGACGTCGAAGTCCCGGGTCACGGCGTCGACGCCGAGGTCGAGCTCCTCGATCTGCGGGTTGAGCCGGGCGGTCAGGCCGAGGGACTCGTTGGTCACCCACACCCCGCCGTCGTTGAGCTCCACCTCGGTGAACGGCTTGCCGTCGTAGCGGTAGGCGAGGACGACGAGCACGCCCAGCAGGAGGGCGAGGGCCGTGCCGGAAGCGGTCCGGCGCCAGCGGCGGGTCACTGGCCCACCGCGCAGACCGGCTTGGAGAGCGGGGACGGCGCAGCGCCCTCGCGGGTGACGCCGACCTCGACGCAGACCGTCGAGCCGACCGGGACCGTGACCACCCTGCTCGTCTCCTCGGTGTAGTCCGCGCCGTCCTGGCTGGCCCCGTCACCGGTGAACAGCACCTTGAACTGGTCGTCCGGCCGCGGCTCCTCCAGGGACCAGCGGAAGGTCCACCGGGTGCCCTTGCCCGTCGTCCACACCTTCGGCGCCGGCGGAGCCTCGTCACCGGGTACGGCGTCGGCGGGGTCCTCGCCGCGGATCGTGGGCCGGTCCGGGTCCTCCTCCTCGCCACCGGCGAGCAGGGCCCAGCCGATGCCGCCGGCCACCGCCAGCGCCAGCACGCCCGCGAGGATCCGCCCCGCCGGTCCGCGTCGGGGGGTGTCGTCGCGACGCGGCGGCGTACCGCTGTGGGAGGAGCCGCCGGTCGCGGAGGGTGCTCCCGGGACCCGGGTCTGCTCGTCGACGGCCGCCTGGTCGGGCGCGGGGCGCACGCTGACGGCGGCCGGGATGATCACCGAGACCGGGCGGATCAGGGTGCGCGCGTCGTTGGGGTGCTCCTGCACGAGGGCCGACGGCGAGGCGTCCATGACCTCGAGCCGGGTCGGCGACTGCCGCATCTCGATCTGCACGTCCTGGAGCTGCCGGCCCAGGACCATCGCGGAGACGGGCCGCTTGTCGATCTCGACCGACATCGCCCGGCGCAGGACCGACACCAGGGAGGCGGGCACCTCCGGCCGGCGCAGCGGGCTGAGCTGGCCGCGCTCGATGCGCTGCATCAGGCTGGCGTTGTCGTTGGGGGCGTCGCGGCGCTCGACCGGCGGGTGGCCGATGAGCAGGGAGTAGAGCGTGGCGGCGAGGGAGTAGACGTCGCTGCGCACGTCGGAGCTGTCGGCGAGGAGCGCCTCCGGCGGCGACCACGGGATCGAGAGCCCCTGGCCGGACGCGCCGCCCTCCCCCACGACCGACGCGATGCCGAAGTCGGTGAGCAGCGGGACGCCGAAGGTGCTGGTCAGGATGTTGTGGGGCTTGATGTCGCGGTGCAGGATCCCGGCCCGGTGGGCGGTCTCGACGGCGCTGGCGATCTTCACCCCGATGTCGAGCACCTCGGCGACCGCCAGCGGCTGGGCGCGGTAGCGCTGCGCGACGTGCGGCGGCGGGCAGTACTCCATGACGAGGAAGGGCCGGCCGTCCGAGCTCACACCGGCCTGGTAGATCGGCACGATCGAGGGGTGGTTGGACAGCTGCGCCATCACGTTGGCCTCGGCGCGGAACAGCTCCAGGGCGGCGGCGTCGCCGCCACTGCGCAGGACCTTGATCGCGACCTGCCGCGTCGGCAGCTCCTGCTGGTAGCGGTAGACGTCGGCGAAGCCGCCCTCGCCGACGAGGTCGACGAAGACGAACCCGGGGATCCGTGGCGGCTGCATGCTCAGCGCTCCGGCGAGGGGATGACCGTCGCGGTCAGCCCCTTGGACAGGGTCAGGACGTCGCCGACCGCGACCTCGGTGGCCACGCCGTGGTCGAGCGCGACGGGCGTCCGGCCCTGCCGCGCCAGCAGCGTGCCGTTGGTGGAGGTGTCGGTGACCGTGACGCGGATGCCGTCGCAGGCCACCTCGAGGTGGGTGCTGGAGACATAGGGGTCGTCGACCGTGACCAGCGCCGGGAGGTTGGCGCTGCCGCCGACCTGCTGGACCCGCGGGCTGCGCCCGATGAGCACCCGGCGCCGGATCGTGACGACCCGGCCGCTGGAGAGCTGGAGCGCGACAAGGGCGCGCACGGGCGGCGGGGGCGGCTGGTGGCTCGTGGGCGGAGCGGGCGGGGCTGGCGGGCCGGGTGGGGCAGGCGGCACCGGCGGCGCCGGCGGCCCCGGCGGCGAGGTGGGTACGACGGGCACGCCGGCCTGGCCCGCGCGCAGCGCCTGCAGCTGGGCGGGCGTGATGGTCCGGCCGTCGTGGTCGGGGTCCGCGACCGGCGCGGCGGGCCAGCCGCCCGCCGGTGCGGCGACGGGCGGGGCCGGCGGCGCGGGCGGCGCCGGGGGCGGCACGACCGGGGCGGCGGCGGAGGCGGGGGTGCGCAGCACGGTGTGCTCGGCGGCCGGGGAGTGCTCCTGCGGGGCGGGCTCGACGGGCGCGGGCTCGACAGGCGCGGCCTCGACGGGCTCGGGAGCGGCGGCGGGCGCCGGGATCCGGACCGCGGCAGGCGCCGGGTCCTCGGCCTCCGCAGCGGGCACGGGGACCCAGGCCAGCCCGGCGCTGCGCACGACGCCGGCGGTGATCGGGAGGGTGGCACCGGCGAGCGGCGTACCGACCGGGGCGACCTCCACCGTGTCGCCGGGCGTGAGGGCGGCGGTGGCCTCGGTCCAGGTGGCGGCGTCGCGCCCCTCGACGGCGAAGCCGGCGATCCGCACGGCGAACCCGCCGCGGACCAGGACCCGCGCCTCGCTGCCGTCGACACGCACGACCGCGAAGTCGGGCAGGTCGCCGAGCGCGCCCCGCGAGAGCGCCTCGACGACCTTCAGCGGGTCGAGGTCGGCGCCGGCGAGCGGGACGAGGTCGGCGAGACGGTCGGCCGCCGCGAGGACGATGCCCTGCGGGGTGACGAGGGTGGCGAGCTCGCCGACGGCGTAGGACGCGCTCACGGCTGCACCGCCGGGAAGGGCTGGGTGCGCTCGGTCGCGTGCTCGTCGCCGCCCTCGACGTCGACGACCACCACGGTGACGTTGTCGTGCCCGCCCGCGGCGACCGCGGCGTCGACCAGCGTGGCCACCACCTCGTCGGGCGGCAGCTGGCCGGTGAGGATGTGCACGAGTGCGGTGTCGGACAGCTCCGAGGTCAGTCCGTCGGAGCACAGCAGCAGCCGCGACCCGGGCCCGGCGGGGACCAGGGAGAAGTCCGGCTCGGCGTCGGTGAGCGCGCCGATCGCACGGGTGATCACGTGCCGCTCGGGGTGGCCGATCGCCTCCTCGCGGGTGATCCGGCCGGCGTCGATGAGCTCCTGCACGACCGAGTGGTCCTTGGAGATCTGCTCGAGCACGCCGTGGGCGTAGGAGTAGGCGCGGGAGTCACCGAGGTTGGCGACCAGCCAGTAGCCGTGCCCGTCCTGGAGGACGTACGCCGCCGCCACGAGCGTGGACCCGGGCGCGGTGGTGAACTCGGCGGCCAGCGCGGAGACGCGCACCTGCGCCGCGGCGATCGCCGCCTCGACGTCACCGGGCTCGACGCGCGCGCGGGCGGACAGCGGCTCGAACGCCTCGACGACCAGCCGGCTGGCGACGTCGCCGCGGGCGTAGCCGCCCATGCCGTCGGCGACCAGGAAGACGGGCGGGGCGACCAGCGAGGAGTCCTCGTTGACGGTCCGGATCCGGCCCGGGTGGCTGCCGGCGGAGTAGACGAGCCGGGTCGAGCCACCGGGGACAGGCCACGACTCGACGCCCGTCGTGTTGACCCGCACCACTACCCCCGAGAACGACCCCTGCCCCACCCCTCCCATCCAGAAGTGGGGACGCTGGCCCGCAGCGTATCGCGGACCCGGCCGCCTCCGGGCGGCAATGGCGCCAGATCCGGGCACGCCACCGGGTGGCGCGGGCCACGCCGCGGGGCGGCGTCGGGCACGCCGTAGGCTTGCGGGATGAGCCAGAAGCCCGAGATCGACTTCGTCGACCCCACCCCGCCCACCGACCTCGTCATCACCGACCTCACCGTCGGCGACGGCGCCGAGGCGCCCTCCGGCAGCACCGTGTCGGTGCACTACGTCGGCGTCGCCCTGTCCACCGGCGAGGAGTTCGACGCGTCGTACAACCGCGGCACCCCGTTGGACTTCCGCCTCGGCATCGGCCAGGTCATCCAGGGCTGGGACACCGGCGTGCAGGGCATGAAGGTCGGCGGCCGCCGCCAGCTCGTGATCCCGCCGCACCTGGGCTACGGCGACCGTGGCGCCGGCGGCGTGATCAAGCCGGGCGAGACGCTGATCTTCGTCGTGGACCTGCTGGCTGTTCGCTGACCCGTCTCACCAGGGCAGGTTGTCCGGGGCGTCGCCGTCGGCGACCCGGGCAGCCTGCCCCTGCAGCACCACCACGTCGCCCACGCGCAGCTGGCGCCCGCGACGGGTCTCGACCTCGCCGTTGACCTGGACCAGCCCGTCGGCGATGACCGGCTTCGCGTCGGCACCCGACTCGACCAGGTTGGCGAGCTTGAGGAACTGACCCAGCCGGATCACCTCGTCGCGGATCGCGACGTCGACGGGCACCGGGCCCGCGGGCTCGATGGGGTCGGGGTCCTTGCGCTTGCGGCCGAACATGGCCATCAGTGAACCAGCACCCGTCTGGATCGACTGATTCGCGGCGAGCGGAGCGTGCCCACATTGGGGCGCTCCGCTCGCGGAATTCAGTGGATCCAGACGGAGATCGCGTGGATCAGCAGGCCCACCAGGCCGCCGACGATCGTGCCGTTGATCCGGATGAACTGCAGGTCGCGGCCGACGTGCAGCTCGATGCGCTGCGCCGCCTCCTTGCCGTCCCAGCGCTCGATCGTGTGCGTGATGACCGCGGTCAGCTCCGTGCCGTAGCGCTCGACGGCGAAGACCGCGGCGTCGGCGGCCATCCGGTCCAGCCGCTCGCGCAGCGGGGCGTCGGAGCGCAGCCGCGCCGAGGCCGCCTCGACCTCGACGAGCAGCCGACGTCGTACGGCGCCCTGCGGGTCGTCGAGCGAGGTCAGCAGCGCCTTGCGGAGCGCCTTCCACAGCGTGACGGCCGTGCCGATCACCGCGGGGTGCTCGAGCACGCGCTCCTTGAGCCGGTCGGCCCGCGCCTGGGTGTCCGGGTTCTCCAGCAGGTCGTCCGAGAGCCGCTCGAGCATCGAGTCGAGCGCGCGCCGGGCCCGGTGGTCGGGGGTGTCGCGGATCTCGGCCATCCAGCGCACCATCTCGAGGTGGGCGCGGTTGATGACATAGGTGTTGACGCTCTCCGGCGCCCACCAGGGCGCCCGCTCCCCCAGCACCTCGTGCACCGTGTCGGGGTTGGCGACCAGCCAGTCGTGCATCTCCTCCAGCATCAGGTCGACGACGCCGTGGTGGAGGTTGTCCTCGAGCGCCTCGGCGAGCAGCCCGCCGAGGAGCGGGGCGATCGGCTCCTCCCGGAAGCGCGGCACCAGGGCCTCGTTGACGAGCGCCTCGATGTGGTCGTCGCGGACCTTGCCGAGCGCGACCGCAGCGACCTCCGCGACCTCGGTGACCACCCGCTCGGCGTTGGCCGGCACCGCGAGCCAGTCCGCCACCCGCTGCGCGATCTGCACGCCGAGCACCCGCTCGCGGATGATGTCGGCCTGCAGGAAGTTCTCCCCGACGAACTGCTCGAGACCCTTGCCGAGGTCGTCCTTGCGCTTGGGGATCAGCGCGGTGTGCGGGATCGGCAGCCCGAGCGGGTGCTTGAACAGCGCGGTGACCGCGAACCAGTCCGCGATCGCGCCGACCATCGACGCCTCGGCACCCGCGTTGACGAAGCCCCACGCACCGTCGCGGCCGAGTGTGGCGGCGTACACGGCGGCGGCGAGGAGCAGCAGCGAGACGGCGACGGTACGCATCCGGCGCAGGGCCGATCGGCGGACCTCGTCGGCAGACGGGTCGGACGGGATCAGCGGGCCGGCGGACACGCGGCCATCCTTGCGCATGAACGGAAGCGGGGCGGCTCCGGTCTCGGGCCGGAGCCGCCCCTTCGCGTGTCGCGAAACCCCCCAGTCACCGCAGCCACGCACTCCGATCAACGACCGGGGAACGGCGAGGTTCCGGGTACCCGTGATGTCTTGTCACGGACATGTGACCGGATCTGAGACTGGTCACCTGTCCGTTCGGCGGGCGGGCACCAGGGCGGCCAGGAGGACCCCGGCGAAGGCGGCCGCGGCGCCCACGACGAAGCAGATCCGGAAGGCGCTCTCATCGGGGATCTCGTAGCCGCCGAGGCTGGTCGTCGAGGACGTCAGGATGGCCGCCATCACGGCGGAGGAGACACTCGTGCCGATGGAGCGCATCAGGCCGTTGATGCCCACGCCCGAGCCGGCCTCGCTCAGCGGGACGGACTCGAGGATGAGGGTCGGCATGGCGGCGTACCCGATCCCGATGCCGGCCGAGGTGATGCAGTTGGACACCAGGAGCTGCCACGGGGCGTCGGTCAGGAAGATCGCGAACACGTAGCCCAGGCCGAGCACCGTGGCGCCCACCATCAGCGTCCGGCGGGCGCCGACCAGGCGGATCAGCCGACCCGACACGGGCGAGAAGGCCATCATCACCAGGCCACCGGGCGCGAGCCAGAGGCCCGTCTCGAGCAGGCTCTGCCCCAGGCCGTAGCCGGTGGCCTCCGGCGACTGCAGGAGCCGGGGTACGACGATCGCCTGGGCCATCATCCCGAAGCCGATCGCGATCGCGGCGACGTTCGTGAGCAGCACCGGGCGGCGGGCGGTGACCCGCAGGTCGCACAGCGGGTCGGCGACGCGCAGCTCGTAGCTGCCCCAGGCGACGAGGACGACGACGGCAGCGGCGACGAGGCCGAGGGTGCGCCCGTGGGCCCAGCCCCAGTCGTTGCCCTTCGACACCGCGACGAGCAGCGCGACCAGGCCGACCGCCAGGCCCACCGCGCCGACGGCGTCGAAGCGGCCGGGCACGGCGTCGCGCACGTGCGGCACGAGCAGCACGACGGCCGCGGCGACGAGCGCCGCGAGGCCGGTCGAGACCCAGAACAGGGTGTGCCAGCTGAAGTCCTGCACGATCCACGCCGACAGCGGCAGGCCGATCGCACCACCGACGCCGAGCGTGGCGCTCATCGCGGCCATGCCGGTCGCCGCGAACTGCGGCGGCACGACCTCGCGCATCAGCGCGATGCCGACGGGGATGAAGCCCATCGCGAGGCCCTGCAGCATGCGGCCGGCCAGCATCGGGGCGAGCGAGCTGCTCAGGGCGCAGACGAGCGAGCCGAGCACGAGCAGCGAGGAGCTGACCACGAGCACGCGCTGCTTGCCGAACAGGTCGCCGAGGCGCCCGGAGATCGGCATCGAGACGGCGCCGGCGACGAGGGTCGCGGTGACCACCCACGACGCGTTGGCCTCGCTCGTGCGCAGCAGCATCCCGAGCTGGCCCTGGATCGGGATGACCATCGTCTGGGTCAGCGACACGACCAGCCCGCCGAGGCACAGGACGGCGACGGTCAGCAGGGGCGACCCGGTGCGGCCACCGGTCGCGGCACTCGCCGCAGGCGCAGTAGTTGTCACGGTCAACCAGTCAACGGCGTTGACCGAAGGGCTGTCAACACCGTTGACCGGCCCGGTCGATGCCCTACGGTTGCGGTGTGACCAAGACCTCCTCCCCCGACCGTCCGGTCCCGCCGGACGAGCGCCAGCTGCGGCCGGCGGGGCGGGCCACGCGGGCCGCGATCGAGGAGGCCGCCCGGCGGCTGTTCGCGGAGCGCGGGTTCGACGCGTCGGTCCGGGCGATCGCCCACGAGGCGGGCGTCGATCCCGCCCTGGTCATCCGGCACTTCGGGTCGAAGGAGGCGCTCTTCCTGCGCTGCGTCGACACCTCCACCGGCATCGGGACGGTCCTCGACGGACCGCTGGAGACGGTCGGGCGTCGACTGGTCGCCTACTTCCTCGAGCCCGGCCGTCCGCTGCTCCGCCAGCGCTACCTCGCCCTCGCCCAGGCCGCCCACCTCGACCAGGTCCGCGAGGAGATGAACCGCCACACCGCCGAGACCTATGTCGCCGCGCTCGCGCCCCGGCTGACCGGCCCCGACCGTGAGCTGCGGGTCGCGCTGGCGGTCGCCCAGCTCGGCGGCCTGCTCAACCTGGTCTTCCGGCAGGAGGACCCCCTCGTCACGGCCGCCGACACCGACCGTGTCGTCGCGCTGTATGGCGACGCGATCCAGCACCTGCTCACCCCCGACGCCGAGGGACCCTGATGCGCGGCGCGCGCGGCTGGCACGTGCTCACGGCCGCGGTCACCGTGGCGGCCGTGGTCCTCCAGCTGGTCCTCGTCGTGCAGGGCGGGCGGGTGCTCGACGAGGTCGAGCCCCCGGGCCTCGGCCTCCGGCTGGCCCGCTTCATCGCCTACTTCACGATCCAGAGCAACATCCTGGTCGCGGTCGCCACCACCCTGCTCGCGCTCTCCCCCGACCGCGACGGCGCCGCCTTCCGGGCGCTGCGCCTCGCCGCCACCGTCGGCATCACGGTCACCGGGCTGGTGCACTTCTTCCTGCTCCGCCCGCTGCTCGACCTCACCGGCGCCGACTGGGCCGCCGACAAGCTGTTGCACATGGTCGTCCCGGTGCTGGCCGTCGTGGGCTGGTTCGCGTTCGGCCCGCGCCCGCGCGTCGACGGCCGGGCGGTCGCCGTGGCCTTCGCGTGGCCGATCGCCTGGCTGGCCGTCACCCTCGCCGTCGCCGGCGCGACCCGGTGGGTCCCCTACCCGTTCCTCGACTTCCGCGCCGAGGGCTGGGCGCACGTCGCCGTCGTCTGCCTCGGCATCACCGTGCTGTTCAGCGTGCTCATCGCCGGCTTCCGGTACGCCGACCGGCAGCTCACGACCCAGCCGGCGACCACCGGCTGAGGCTCATCGCCGGTCGGCGGCCGCGAGCTTGGCCGGCGCGCGCACGATGTCGACCCGCGCCACCCGCCCGGCCCGGGCGGTCAGCACCACCAGCGAGGTGAGCACGCCGCCCTGGCGGATCCCGATGGCGGGCAGCCCGTTGGCGAGGAGCAGGTCGACCTCGGCCTGCTGGTCGACGTACTTCGCGACGATGCCGAGGACGTAGCGCGCCGCACGGTCGGCGCCGAGCACCGGACGACGGGCCGCGCTGACGACGCCGCCACCGTCCGAGGTGACGACGACGTCGGGGTCGAGGGTCGCCACGAGCGCCTGGAGGTCGCCACCGGCCGCCGCCGCGAGGAAGCGTCCGAGGACCTCCTCGTGGGCCGTCCGGTCCACCTCGAAGCGCGGTCGCTGCGCGGCGAGGTGGGCGCGCGCCCGGGACGCGAGCTGGCGCACGGCCGCCGGCGTCCGGCCGACCACCGTGGCGATCTCGGGGAAGCCCATGCCGAAGACGTCGTGCAGCACGAACGTGGTCCGCTCCGCCGGCGAGAGCGCCTCCAGGACGACCAGCAGCGCGTACCCGACGGTCTCGTCGAGGGTGACCCGGTCGACCGGGTCGGCGGTCTCGGCAGCCGTGACCACGAAGGGCTCCGGGAGCCACGGACCCACGTAGGCCTCCCGCCGCACCCGCGCGGAGCGGAGCACGTCGGTGGCGGCCCGCGCGACCGCGACCGTCAGCCATGCCGTGACGTCGCGGACCGGCTCACGGGCGTCGGCGTCGACGAGCCGGGTCCAGCAGTCGGCGACGACGTCCTCCGCCTCGGCGCGCGAGCCGAGGATCGCGTAGGCGACGCGCACCATGCGGGGCCGCAGGGCGTCGTATTCGGTGGCGAGCTCGTCGCTGCGCTCAGGCACCCGTCGCCCACTCCTCGAAGGTCTGCCGGCCGAGCGTCGCGCCCGGCCCCGGCAGCAGTCCGCCGCCCTTGACCTGGCGGCCGACAGCCCCCGCCATCGGGAGCGGTACGACGACGCGCCGCTCCCCGCGCCGGCGCAGCTCCGCGCGCACCAGCCGGTCCATCCGCTCCGGCCGCGGGCCGCCGAGCTCGCGCGTGGCGTGCTGCGGCTCACCGAGGGCGGCCGCGACCAGCAGGGCGGCCACCTCCGCGGCCGCGACCGGCTGGCTCAGCATCCGCGGGGCCAGCGCGAACGGGCCGGGACTGCGGTCGACGAGCTGGCCGGCGAACTCGTGGAACTGCGTCGCGCGCACGATCGTCCACGGCACCGGGCCGGCCGTGACCAGCTCCTCCTGGCGTCTCTTGCCGAGGTAGTAGGGCAGGTCGACGACGTCGCAGCCGACGATCGAGAGCGCGACGTGGTGGCGCACCCCCGCCCGCTCCCCGGCCTGCACCAGGTGCCGGGTCGCGGCCTCGAAGAAGGCGACCGACACCTTGCCGCTCATGGTCTCGACGTTGCTGGCGTCGACGACCGCGTCGACGCCCGCCAGGGCCTCGTCGAGGCCGGCGCCCGTCGTCAGGTCGACGCCCGCGGACCGGGCGACGACGACCGGGGTCGCGCCGGCCCGTCGTACCTCGTCGACGACCAGCCGGCCGACCAGTCCCGTCCCACCTGCCACTGCGATGCGTGTGCTCATGACAGGTGGACGGGACAGCGGCGGGAAGTGTGACATCGCCCGGACCGTCAGTCCCCGCGCGCCTCCAGCGCCGCGGTCAGCAGCGCCGCCAGCGCCTCGGTCTGCAGGTCGATCGCACCGCCCTCGACCTCCTCGCCGGCACCGTCGAGGGCGCGGGCGGCGAGCCCGGCCTTCTTGTCGATGAGCTCGGCGATGCGGGTGTCGAGGGTCTGGGTCGCGATCACGCGCCAGGCGGTGACCGGCTCGGCCTGGCCGATGCGGTGGACCCGGTCGATGGCCTGGGTCTGCTCGGCGTCGGTCCACGACAGCTCCGCGAGCACCAGGTTGGAGGCGACCTGCAGGTTGAGGCCGACGCCGGCGGCGGTCAGCGAGCAGACCGCGATCTGCACCTCCGGGTCGTTCACGAACGCGTCGATCGCCTTCTGGCGCGCGGTCGAGGACTGGTCGCCGCGGATCGAGGTGAACTTGATGCCGCGCTCGGTGAAGGTCCTCTCCGCCTGGTCCATCACGTCGATGTGCTTGGCGAAGAAGACGACCTTGCCGACGTTGCGGGCCAGCTGGGCGGTGTAGTCGGCCGCGAGACCGGCCTTCGCCTGACCGATCCGGCGCATCATCATGAAGACGTTCTCGCCGGTCTTGGTCGAGTTGTCCTCGCGCTCCCAGCCCGCGACCTGGCGGACCAGGTGGCGGTCGATGCCCTCGACGACGGCTCCGGCTCGACGCGTGGACAGTGCGGCGTCGTACCTCTCGACCATGCGGCGGGCGAGCTCCTGCTCGGCCTTGCGGATCGAGCGGCCGGCCTCGCCCTCCAGCTCGACGGGCATGTCGGCGACGCGGCGGGCGGGGATGTCGGCGGCGACGTCGATCTTGCGGCGGCGCACGATGCCCTCGTCGATGACGGCGCGTCGGGCCGCGGGGTAGAAGGCCGGGTCGGCCGGGGTCAGCCCGGTCTCCTCCAGCGCCTCCATCAGGCTGCCCTGCGGGACGACGTCGTCGATCCAGCCGAGGAACTGCCAGATCGCGCGGAAGTCCTCGATGTCGTTGATCAGCGGGGTGCCGGTCAGCGCCATCATCAGCGGCCGGGCGACGCGGGCGCGGATCCGGTTGGAGATCTCCAGGACGTTCTGCGAGCGCTGGGAGGTCTTGTTCTTGATGTAGTGCGCCTCGTCGACGATCATCCCGCGGAAGCCGTGGGTGCCGAGCCAGCCGACGTGGCGGTCGAGGATCTCGTAGTTGACGACGAACACGTCGGCGAAGCCGTCCGCGTCGTCACCGTCGCCGTGGAGCACCGTCGCCTTGCGGTGCGGCGTCCAGATCTCGACCTCGCGCGCCCAGTTGGTCTTGACGACGTTGGGGACGACGGCGAGCAGCGGGAACGCGCCCGCCGCCTCGGCGGCCAGCAGCGCCTGGGCGGTCTTGCCGAGGCCGGGCTCGTCGGCGAGCAGGTAGGTGCGGTGGCCCAGCGCTGCCGAGCCGATGAGCTGCGCCTGGTGGTGCATCAGCTCGCGCCCGACCGGGCCGTGCAGCCCGGTGAGGTTGGTGAGCTGGTCGGCGTCGGGCAGCGGCATGCACGCCGGGGCGTCGGGCGCCGCGCGCTCGAAGGACCGGAAGAGCGGCTCCAGCAGCTCCCAGCCGGCCAGCCGGCGCGGGCGGACCTTGGCCCGTGCGTGCTCGAAGTCGGGGGCGAGGAAGGGGTTGGCGAGCTGGCGCGCCTGCACCGACTGCGGGATGACCCGCTTCTCGAGCAGGGCCGCCGTCTCGGGGTCGACCGTCACGGGCACCGGCTCGGGCTCGGGCTCGTCGACACCGGCCTTGCGGAGCAGCTCGCGGCGCATGGCCTTCGCCGACTCCGACATCTCGGCGTTCTCGTCGAGCAGCGTGAAGAGCGTGCTGTCGCGGGCCGCGGTCTGGGCGAGGATCGTCGCGATGCCGTCGAGGCGCTTGAGCTCCTCGCCGCGGCGGCTGTCGGAGAGGTCCGGGTCGTTCTTCACCCGCGCCCGCTCCTCGCGGGCGAGCAGGGCCACGACCTGGAACTTCGCGCGCACCTCCGGCATCGCCGATCGGCGCGCGACGGCCGCCTCGACCTCGCGCACGGCGCGCGCGAGCTGCGGGATGATGCCCTCCTCGTTGCGACGCGTCCGCGCCGCCTGCGGGTTGTTGCGTCGCTGCTGCGTCGCTCCCCGCTGGCCTCCTCGAGCCACAGGTGTCCTTCCCATCGCGAACAGCGCCGCGAGGTCTTCATCGCAAGGTCGGTCGACGACGGCTCGCGCTGCTGCGGGAGGGCGCCGACCGGGTGAACGTCACCGGGTGCCCGTCGTACGACGGCGTCCGGTGGTGCACCCAGAGTAGCGCACGGCCTCCCGCGGGGGTGACGCCGCGCACATCGCGGCGACCACCCCCGGGGATTCAGACCAGCGCCAGCGGCGTACGACCCGTGTACGCCGCCAGCCGCGTGAGGGCATCGGCGTCCACCGGAGCGGGCGACTCCTCGGCGAAGGCACGGCCCCGGGCACCGGGGACGACCCGCTCGGCGAGGCCTGCGACGTAGGTGACGAGCTCGTCGCTGACCGTGATGACGGCGCCGGTCGCCTGTGCGAAGTCCCACGCGTGGACCAGCAGCTCGAGGGCCACGATCCCGGCGAGGACAGGCGCGGGGGCCTCCCCGAACGGGCTGCGCGCCATGCCGTCGAGGCCGCGGCGGCGCCAGGCCTCGACCACCTCGGCGGCAAGGACCGCGACGCGGTCCTCCGCGTCGGCGCCCTCGGGCCGGGTGAGCTCGGCCTCGGCCATCGCACCGAGGTCGACGAGGGTGTCGAGCAGGTGCTCGGTCAGCTCGTCGACGGTGAACTCCGAGCACGGGGTCGCCCGGTCGCCGTCGCCGGGACCGACCTGGCGCAGCACGTGCTGGAGCACGGCGAGGGCCGCCTCGGCGGCGACCAGCTCGTCGATCGGGTCGGGCGCGGCAGCCCAGTCGTCGGGGCCCGCGTCTCCCTCGGCCGCGGCGACCTCGAGCCGGCCGAGGAAGTGGTCCCAGCCCTCCGCGTGGCTGGCCTCCTGCTCCACGTCGAGGCCCTCGTGCACGAGCGTGACCGTGGAGCCGTCACCGGCGGGCTCGACGGTCACCGTGACGGTCCCGAGCGAGCCCTCAGCACCCGGCATCAGGTCCCAGCCCCAGTCCAGGACGACCCGGCGGCCGGGCTCGACCTCACGGACGGTGCCGCCGGCGACATTGCCCGGGGTGACGGTCCAGCGCCAGGCCCCACCGGCGCGCAGCTCGAGCCGTGCGGTGACGGCCATCCAGCGCCGCAGGCGCTCGGGCTGGGTGACGAGGGCGAAGGCCTCGTCGGCAGGGACGGGCAGGGACACGGTCTTCGCGTAGGTCATGGCTTCACTCCTGGCTGTGGGGGTCGTGGCTGTCGGGGTCGTGGCTGTCGGGGTCACCGGGGGGCGGGTGCGCACCGGCGCGGTGGAGCTCGTCGGCGTCGGCGACCAGCAGGTCGAGCTCGGCGGTCCAGAACCGGTCGATCTCGGCCTGGAGCCGGCGCAGCCCATCGGGCACGACCCGGTAGAAGCGCTGCCGGCCGGACTTCTCGGCGGCGACCAGCCCGGCCTCGGCGAGGACGAGCAGGTGCTGGCTGATCGCCGAGCGGGTCACCGGGAACTGCCCGGCCAGCTCGGTGACGCTCTGCGGACCGCTCGCCAGCAGCTGCAGGAGGCGGCGCCGGTTGGGCTCCGCTGCGGCACTGAGGGGGTCGGTCACCTCGTACACGTTAGTCAGCACTAACGCGTTAGTCAACACTGACGCGTTCTGTGGGCACTCACAGGCTCCGCCCAGCCGTGGCGCAGCGCTCCCCCAGCCGCCGTCGGCACCGTCGAGGCAGGTCCCCCAGCGAGGCGGGACAGAGACAAGGAGACCGAGATGACCACGTACCGCACCCGCGCCGCAGCCCTGCTCGCCGCCGGCGCCGTCGCCGGCGGCGTGACCGCCGCCAGCCTGTCCGCCCACGCCGCGGACGACACGGGCACCACCTCCGACTCGTCCAGCGCCACCGCGGGCGAGCCCGGTCCCGGCGGCCCCGGTGGCCCCGGACGCGGCGGTCCCGTGGACGCCGCGGCCCTCGCGAAGGCCCTCGGCGTCAGCGAGGACAAGGTGTCCGACGCCCTCGACGCCGTCCGCGACGAGCTGAGGCCGGACGCCGACAGCAGGCCCGCCGACGGCGAGCAGCCGACACCGCCGACCGACGAGGAGCGCGCCGAGCGGGAGGCGGCGTTCGTGACCGCGCTGGCCGAGGAGCTCGGCATCGACGAGGACAAGGTGTCCGACGCGCTGGAGACCCTGCGCGCGGCCGCCAGGGCGGAGCACCGCACCGAGCTCTCCGACCGCCTGGACCAGGCGGTCGACGACGGTGACCTGACCGCCGCCGACAAGGCGTCGGTGCTCAAGGCGTTCGACGCCGGGGTCCTCGGCGGCCGCTAGGCCACGAGCCGCCGACTCGACGGGCGGAACCGCCAACTCGGCGGGCGAAACCGCCAACTCGACGCGCGAAACCGCCAACTCGGCGGACGGAAGCGCCAAGTCGGCGGGCGGGCCGGGCCGCCGCTACCCCACGTCGCGGCGGCCCGGCCGGTGCTCCCGGTGCTCTCGGTACTCCCGGTGCTCCGGGTGCTCAGGCCTCCGCGCCGAGGGCGTCGCGGCCGAGCGCGAGGAGGGTGTCCTCCGGGGTGAACGGGTGGAACTTCACCGCGCGGATGTCGCGGTAGGCCCGCTCGATGACCGAGCCCTTGAAGAAGGCGGGGCCGCCGGCGACCTCCATGGCGAGGTCGCAGACCTCGAGCCCCGCTCGGGCGACCTCGGCCTTGGCGGCCATCACGGCGAGCACGGTGTCGTACGACGGCGTCGGGTCGTCGCCGACGAGTGCGAGCGCACCGTCGAGGGCCCAGCCGGCGACCTGGAGCCGCGAGCGCATCACGCCGACCTGGCGCTGCGCGCTGGGGTCCGAGGCGCGGCGCGAGGCAGCGGCCACCGCGGCGTCGTACGCGGCCTCGGCGACGCCGAGGTAGGCGCCGGTCACGATGGGGAATGCGATGCTCGAGATGACCTGCAGCGGCGGGTCGAGGACGCCCCACGGCCGGTTGGCCAGGACCTTCTCCTCCGGCACGAACACGTCGACGAGGTCGATGTCGTTGCTGGCGGTGCCGCGCATGCCGAGGGTGTCCCAGTTGTCGGCGACGGTGACGCCCTCGGACGCGAACGGGACGGCCATGTTGAGCACGCGGCGCCCCTGCTCGGGGTCGTCGAAGCAGAACATCGTCGACATCACCGCACCCTGCTCGGACTGGCTGGCGAAGCGCTTGCGGCCGGTGACGCGGTAGCCGCCGTCGACCTTCACGGCATCGCCGTGCGGGTGCGTGTAGTCGCCGCCGCCGGTGGAGACCAGGAGGATCTGCTCCTCCGCCACGCGGCGCAGCGTCGCCTCGGCGCCCGGCAGGCCGCGGCGGTAGCGCCACGCCGTGAACGCCACGACGTGCTGGTGCATGGCGCTGGCCAGGGCGGTCGAGCCGCAGTGGTGGCCGAGCTCGCGCTGGAGCGCAGTCAGCTCGCGGACCGTGGCGCCGTCGCCGCCGAGCTCGACGGGGACGGCGGCTTGGAGCAGGCCGGCGGCGCGCAGCTCGTCGTACGCCTCGGACACGAAGCTGCCCTCGGCGTCGTGGCGGGCGGCGTGGGCGGCGATGCGGGGCCCGATCTCGCGGGCGCGCTCGAGCGGGGTCGCGGTGGTGGCCGTGCTGCTGGTGGGCTGTCCGGCCGTCTGGGTGGTGTCGGTGATCGTCATGCGTCCAATGTCCGCCGACCGCGACGGCGCGACCAGTCCACAATTGTGACCCCGCCGGTTCGTATTCGCGACCTCGCGACCAGGCGCGACCAGAAGATCCATTCGCTGGCGGCGGCCGCCGCGCCGGAGGACCATGGGCGCATGCCCGACTACGGCAACTACTGCCCCGTCTCGATGGCGTCCGAGGTGGTCGCGGACCGTTGGACGCCGCTCATCATCCGCGAGCTGGTGCTCGGCAACACGCGCTTCAACGACATCGCCCGCGCCCTGCCCGGCATCTCGCGCTCGCTGCTGGTGCAGCGGCTGCGGCACCTGGAGAAGCGCGGCGTGCTGGAGATGTGGCCGGCGCCGACCGGGCGCGGCAGCGAGTACCACCTCACGCCGGCCGGGCGCGACCTCGAGCGGGTCATCGACAGCCTCGGTCGCTGGGCGATCGAGTGGCTCTTCGAGGAGCTGCGGCCGCACGACGTGGCGCCCACGACGCTGATGTGGTGGATGCACCGCCGGGTCGACCACGAGCGGCTGCCGCCGGGCCGGACCGTGGTGGAGTTCCGGCACACCGCGCCCGACCCCGTCTCGATCTGGCTGGTCATGGCGCAGAGCGAGGTGTCGGTCTGCCTGCAGCACCCGGGCTTCGAGGTGGACGTCGAGGTGGCCGGTACGACGCCGGCGCTGGCCGACGTCTTCCAGGGCTACTGCTCGTGGGGCGAGGCGGTCGACGCCGGCCGGCTCGAGGTCGCCGGCCCGCCGCGCCTGGTCCGGGCGCTGCCGCGGTGGTTCCTGTGGAGCCCGTGGGCCGCCGTCACCCGCGAGCGGGCGGACCGGGCGGACCGGGTGGACCGGGCGGACCAGTCGGCGCAGTCGGAGCGGGAGGACCAGGTACCCGCCAAGTAGAACCTGTTCTAGAGTCGCTGCGTGGGTACCTACGCAGTCACCGGGTCCGCCTCCGGCATGGGCGCCGCCGTCGTCGAGCGGCTCCTCGCCGACGGCCACCGCGTCATCGGGGTTGACATCAAGCAGGCCGACGTCACGGCCGACCTCTCCACGCCGGCCGGCCGACGCGCTGCCTCGGCGGCCGTGCTCGAGCTGGCGGGCGGCGTACTCGACGGGGCGGTGCTGGCCGCCGGGCTCGGACCCGCGCCCGGCCGTGACCGCGCGCGGCTGATCGCCGAGGTCAACGTGCTCGGCGTCGTCGAGCTGCTCGACGCCTGGCGGCCGGCGCTCGCGAAGGCCGACCGCGCCAAGGTCGTGGTCTTCTCCAGCAACTCCACGACGACGGTGCCGATGGTGCCGAAGCGGGTCGTCCGGGCGCTGCTCGAGGGCGACGTCGAGAGGGCGCTCGGCACGCTGCGGCTGCTCGGCAGGGCGGCGCCGACCTTCGCGTACGCCGCGAGCAAGGTCGCCGTCTCCCACTGGGTACGACGCCAGGCAGTCACCCGCGAGTGGGCGGGCGCGGGCATCCGGCTCAACGCGCTGGCCCCGGGCGCGATCATGACCCCGCTGTTGGAGCAGCAGCTCGCGACGCTGGCCGAGGCCAGGCGGATCCGGGCGTTCCCGGTGCCGATCGGCGGCTTCGGCGACGCGGGCCAGCTCGCGGCCTGGGTGGTCTTCATGCTCTCCGACGCGGCCGACTTCCTCTGCGGCAGCGTGGTCTTCGTCGACGGCGGCTCGGACGCATGGTTCCGCGCGACCGACTGGCCACGGCCGGTGCCGGCGCGGCGCGTGGGGCGCTATGTCAGCCGGATGAAGGAGTTCCGGACCCTGCGGCGAGCGCCGTCCTGAGCCTGCTGCGCAGCACCGCGGCCGGTCCGTCCGGGGCACTCCCCGCCCGCTCGGTCACGTAGATCCCCCGTGTCGGGGCGTCCGCGACGGCCACGGCGACGACGTCGCGCCGCAGCGCCGGGACCAGCAGGCCCGGCACGAGCGCGACCGCGTGGCCTGCGGCGACGAGGGCGGTCTTGCCGGCGAGGTCGGCGGCCGTGAGGTCGATCCGCGGCGCAAAGCCCGCCGTCGCGGCCGCCGCGCGGAGCAGCGCGGCCGAGCCCTCGTTGTCCTCGACCCAGGTGTCCTCGGCGAAGTCGGCGAGCCGGGGCCGGCGGCGCCCCCGGCGGCGGGTGGCCGCCGGATGGCCGGCAGCGACGACGACGCGCATGACGTCGTCACCGAGCCGGCGCCGCTCCAGGCGCGGATCCGCTGTCAGGCCCGGCGGCGCATCGGTGACGACGGCGAGGTCGAGCGCGCCGATCGCGACCTGCTCCTCCAGCTCGCCGGTGAGCGCGACGGTCAGCGACCACGCGGCGTCCAGCCCGCGCAGCGCCGCCGGGACGAGCCCGGCCGCGGCCGACGGCGTCGCCCCGACCGTCACGAGGCGACGTCCCTGCGCCGCCTCCCGCGCCGCGCGCACCGCGCGGTCGGCGGCCGCCACCACGACCTGCGCGTGGCGGCCGAAGGCCTCCCCCGCCAGCGTGGGTACGACGCCGCGCGGGCGGCGCTCGACCAGGGCCACCCCGACCTCCCGCTCCAGCGCGGCGACCTGCCGGGAGATGGCGGACTGCGTGTAGCCCAGCTCCAGCGCGGCCGCCGAGAGCGAGCCGAGGCGGCAGACCGCGAGGAAGGTGCGCCAGGTGACCGGGTCCACTCCCTCATGGTATGCGGTCCGCGCATGGCAGCACTGCCAGATCTGCGCTAGTCGCAGGGACAGCGCTCGTCCAGCATGGACCCATGCACGTCACCGTCCTCGGCCTCGGCCGGATGGGCGCCGCCATGGCCGCCCGCCTCGCCGACCGCGACCACACCGTCACCACCTGGACCCGATCCGGCCGGACCCTGCCGGGACTGGCCTCCGCCCCGACCGCGGCCGAGGCGGTCGCCGGCGCCGACCTCGTCCTGCTCTGCCTGTACGACGCCGCCGCCTGCCGCTCCGTGCTGGACTCCCTCAGCGGCGCGCTCCCCCACGACGCCGTGGTCGTGAACACCGCCACCGTCGGTCCGGACGAGGCCGCGGACCTGGCGGCCGCGCTCGGGCCGGCCTACCTGCACGCCCCGGTGATGGGCTCGACCCCGGCCGTCGCCGCCGGCGACCTCACCCTGCTCGCGGGCGTCCCCTCGCTGGCCGGGCCCGCCGCAGGGGTGCTCGCCGACCTCGGCGACGTCGTCCCGTGCGGCTCCCCCGCCCGGGCCGCCGCCGCCAAGCTGGTCGCCAACGGCGTGCTGGCCGGCGCGCTGCTGACCCTCCGCGACAGCCGCACCCGCGCCCGCGAGCTCGGCCTCGACGCCGCCCTGACCTGGCACGTCCTCGAGCGGACCTCGGTCGGTGGGCTGGTCCGCGCCAAGCGCCAGCGCCTGGACGCGGGCGACCTCGCCGGCGCCGACTTCACCGCCGGCGCCCTCGCCAAGGACGTCCGGCTCCTCGCCGGCCACGCCCCCTCCGCCGCCGGCCTGCTGGCCGAGACGGAGCGAGTCCCGCTCGCACCCGAGGACGACATCGCGGGCCTGGCCGCGCCGCGGCACGGGCTCACCCTCGCGCCCGGCGCCACCGCGCCACCCGAGGTGCTGGAGCCGCTGCTGGCCTATGTGGCGGGGCACGCGACCGGCGAGGCGTCGTACCACCGGGCGGCGTTCCTGCCGACCGCCCACGTCGAGGGTCTGCGCGACGGCGCCTTCGTCTCGTGGACGCTCGACGAGTTCTGCGCGCTCTTCACCGGCAAGCCCGCCGACGACGAGGCGGAGCGGTGGCGGCGGATCGAGCACCTGAGCACGTCCGGGAGCACCGGGACGGCGGTGCTGACGCTGCAGCATGGCGCGGACACCTTCACCGACGTGTTCGTGCTCCTGCGGGTCGACGGCGCGTGGCGGATCGCGAACAAGGCCTACCACCGCCGCTCCGGATGACGCCTTCTCGCGGTTGGTGACGGTTGCAGCCGTCAGCATGCGCAGGAATCCCCGGCCAGCCGGGGATTCCTGCATCCCCCGCACGCCCGTGACCCAGACCACCTGAAACTAGTTGCGCAACTAGTTGCATAGCCGCTCCGACTGGGGCATCCTCGTGCCATGGCCCTCGAGCACGCGATCCTCGTGTCGCTGAGCGAGCGCGCCGCGTCCGGCTCAGACCTGGTGCGCCGCTTCGACGCGTCGATCGGCTTCTTCTGGTCCGCGACGCACCAGCAGATCTACCGCGTGCTCGGCCGGATGGAGGGCGACGGCTGGGTGAGCGCCGAGGCGGTCCCCCAGGCCGACCGGCCGACCAAGAAGGTCTACGCCGTCACCGACGCAGGGCGGGCCGAGCTCGCCCGCTGGATCGGCGAGCCCACCACGCCCGACGCCATGCGAAGCAGCGTCGGCATCAAGATGCGCGGGGCGTCGTACGGCGACCGGGCGGCGCTGCTCGACGACCTGCGCCGCCAGCTCGACGAGCACACCAAGCGGCTCTCGCTGTACGAGTTCATGGCCGCCCGGGACTTCCCGGACCCCGGCGCGCTGACCGGCGCCGAGCTCGACATCCACCTCGTGCTGCGCGGCGGCCTCCTCATGGAGGAGTTCTGGATCCGCTGGCTGACCGAGTACATCGACGCCCACACCACCGCCAGCACCACCGCTGGAGACACCGAGGAGAACCGATGACCAGCTATCCCCTGCTCACCTCGAAGGCCGTCGTCGGCGGGCTGGAGCTCCAGTCCCGCGCGGTCATGGGCTCGATGCACACCGGCCTCGAGGACCGGCCGTGGCACGTCGACGAGATGGCGGCGTACTTCGCCGAGCGGGCCGCCGGCGGTGTCGGCCTCATCGTGACCGGCGGCTACGCGCCGAACGTGCGCGGCTGGCTGCTGCCGTTCGGCTCGCAGATGACCACGCGGATGAACGCGCACCGCCACCAGCGGGTGACCGACGCGGTCCACGAGAACGGCGGGAGGATCGCGCTGCAGATCCTCCACGCCGGCCGCTACGGCTACACGCCGTTCAGCGTCTCGGCGAGCGCGACCAAGTCGCCGATCACCCCGTTCAAGGCGTCCGCGCTGTCGACGCGGGCGGTCGAGCGGACCGTCGACGACTTCGTCGCATCGGCGAGGCTCGCGCGCAAGGCCGGGTACGACGGCATCGAGATCATGGGCTCCGAGGGCTACCTGATCAACCAGTTCCTCGCGGCGCGCACCAACCGTCGTACCGACAAGTGGGGCGGCTCCGCCGAGAACCGGATGCGCTTCCCCGTCGAGATCGTGCGCCGGATCCGGCAGGAGCTGCCGGACTTCTTCGTGATGTACCGGATGTCGCTGCTCGACCTCGTCCCCGACGGCCAGACGTGGGAGGAGACCGTCGAGCTGGCGCACCGGATCGAGGCGGCCGGCGCGAGCGTCATCAACACCGGCATCGGCTGGCACGAGGCGCGGGTCCCCACGATCGTCACCAGCGTGCCGCGCGGCGCGTGGGTCGACAGCACCCTGCGCCTCAAGGAGGTCGTGTCGATCCCGGTCTGCGCGAGCAACCGGATCAACACCCCGGACGTCGCGGAGTCGATCCTCGAGCAGGGCATCGACCTGGTCTCGATGGCCCGCCCGTTCCTCGCCGACTCCGAGCTCGTCAACAAGGCCCGCGACGGCCGCGCCGACGAGATCAACACCTGCATCGGCTGCAACCAGGCCTGCCTCGACCACACCTTCCAGGCCAAGCGGGCCTCCTGCCTGGTCAACCCGCGCGCCTGCCACGAGACCACGCTCGTGCTCGGCCCGACGCGCTCCGCCAAGCGGGTCGCCGTCGTCGGTGGTGGCCCCGCCGGCCTCGCGACCGCCGTCAGCGCCGCCGAGCGCGGCCACGACGTCACGCTCTTCGAGGCGAGCGACGAGATCGGTGGCCAGTTCCGCCTGGCGATGCAGATCCCCGGCAAGGAGGAGTTCGCCGAGACGCTGCGCTACTTCCGCCGCCGCATGGAGGTCCTCGGCGTCAACGTGAAGCTGTCGACGTGGGCGACGCCCGAGCTGCTCGCCGGGTACGACGAGGTCGTGGTCGCGACCGGCGTCGAGCCGCGCACCCCGTCGATCCCGGGGATCGACCACTCGAAGGTCGTCTCCTACCCCGACGCCATCACCGGCCGCGTCGCGGTCGGCGGCCGGGTCGCCGTGATGGGTGCCGGCGGGATCGGCTTCGACGTCACCGAGCTGCTCGCCCACACCGACGAGACCGTCGAGGAGTGGAAGGCCCACTGGGGCGTGGCCGACCCGGCCGTCGTACGCGGTGGCGTGACGGAGAAGGCGCCGCGCACCCCGAAGCGCGAGGTGTGGCTGCTGCAGCGCAAGGAGTCCGCGCAGGGCAAGGGCCTGGGCAAGACCTCGGGCTGGGTGCACCGTGCCGTCGTCAAGGACCTCGGCGTCCACCAGCTCAGCGGCGTCTCCTACGACAAGGTCGACGACGCGGGCCTGCACATCACCGTCGACGGAGCGCCGCAGGTGCTCGACGTCGACCACGTGGTTGTCTGCGCCGGCCAGGAGTCGGTCCGCAGCCTGTACGACGACCTGCTCGCCTCCGACTTCGCCGGTCGTGTCCACCTGATCGGGGGCGCCGACGTGGCCGCCGAGCTCGACGCGAAGCGCGCCATCAAGCAGGGCACCGAGCTGGCGGCGGCGCTGTGAGCGCGGCGTTCCGCACCGCCGTCGAGGCGCGCGACATCGACGCCATGCGGGCGTGCCTCGCCGACGACGTCGTCTTCCGCAGCCCGGTCGCGCACAAGCCGTACCCCGGCAAGCCCATCACCGCGGCGATCCTGGCCAACGTGATCGAGGTCTTCGAGGACTTCCACTACGTGCGCGAGCTCGGCGACGACGCGGGCCATGCGCTGGTCTTCGAGGCGAAGGTCGACGGCCTCGACATCACCGGGTGCGACTTCCTCGTCCTCGACGACGACGGCCTGATCACCGACTTCATGGTGATGGTCCGCCCGCTCAAGGCCGCCAGTGCGCTCGCCGAGGCGATGGGCGCGCGCTTCGACCGGATCGTGGAGCAGGCCGGCCAGGGCTGAGCCCCGGCACCCTGGACGACAGAACTCACGCCTGGACGACGAAGCTTCGTCGTCCAGGCGTGAGTTTCTTCGTCCAGGCGCGGGAGTTTCACCGGCCGGCCGGTGAAACTCCCCCGATCACAACGCCGGATTCGGCGGGTCCACGTCGCTCGGGCTCACCGCCCCGCGCCACCCGCCCGTCTCCACACCACGGGCCTCGATGAACTCCTTGAACCGCTCGAGGTCGCCCTCGGTGCGCTTGTCGACGATCTTCAGCGCGTCGCCGACCTTCTCGACGATGCCCTCGGGCTCGAACTCCATCTGCAGGGTGACCCGCGTGCCGCGCCCGGTGGGGTCCGGGGCGAAGGAGACGGTGCCGTCGTTCGTCGTACCGTCGGTGGCGCGCCAGGTGATCCGCTCGTCGGGCGTCTGGTGGACGATCTCGGCGTCCCACTCGCGGTGCACTCCGGCGATGTCGGCGCTCCAGTGCAGGTGCTTGTCGTCGATCTGCTTCACGTGCTCGACGCCCTGCATGAACTTGGGGAAGCTCTCGAACTGCGTCCACTGGTCGTAGGCCGTACGGACCGGCACCTCGACGACGATGGTCTTCTCGATCGTGCTCATGGATCGTGCTCCTCTCGGTCGGGGTTCGTTGTCGGTTCCGCCTCGCGGTACCCGCCGACAACGGCCGAACCCGGGTGGGGCGCGAAGTGTGAGGTTTTCTCCGCCGAGGTGGGTCGATTTCTCCACCGAAGTGGGCCGATTTCTCCACCGAAGTGGGCAGATTTCTCCGCCACCGGCGCCGCAATCCTCACGTCTCGAGGGAGAACCTCTGCCACTTCGCCGGAGAAGACCTCACACTTCGGCGGAGAAACCCACGCACTTCGCGCCCGCCAGAGGTCCCTCCAGAGGTCCCGCCGCCCCTTAGGGTGCTGGACATGACCACCGTCGCCCTCGCGTTCGCGGGCCTCGCCGCCGCACTCCACGTCTACATCTGGGTCATGGAGTCGCTCACCTGGACGAGTCCGCGGACGCGGGCGACGTTCGGCACGTCGGTCGAGGAGGCCGAGGCCACCAAGGAGCTCGCCTACAACCAGGGCTTCTACAACCTCTTCCTCGCGCTGGTGACCTTCGGCGGCATCGCCGCCCACGTCGCCGACGAGGAGACGGTCGGCTCGACGCTGGTCTTCACCGGCGCGGGGTCGATGGTGGCCGCCGGGCTGGTGCTGCTGCTCTCGTCGCCGGACAAGGCTCGTGCGGCGATCACGCAGCTCACCCTCCCCGCGATCGCGGTCGTGCTCCTCGCGATCGCCGTCGCCTAGGCCATCACGCCGACGGTCTCCGGAGTGAAGCCCGGGAACACCGTCGCCGACGAGGCGGCCATCCGCTTCACCACGACCTCGGCGAGGACGCTGCGGTAGTCGGTCGTGACCGTGAGGTCGGCGTTGACGTCGTTGACCAGACCCGGCCAGGTGCCGTGGTAGCCGCCCTTGACGCCGGCGCCGAGCAACAGCATCACGTTGCCCCACCCGTGGTCGAGTCCGTAGTTGGCGTTCTGCTTGACCCGTCGGCCGAACTCGGACAGCGCCACGACGGTCACCTTGTCGGCGAGCGCACCGAGGTCGGTGAAGAACGCCGCCAGCACGTCGGCGAGCTCGGACGTCATCCGCTGCATCGCACCCCACTCGAGCGTGCCGAGGTCGACGTGGTGGTCCCACGACCCGAAGTCGACGGTGATCACCTCGGCACCCACGTCGCCGCGGATGGTGCGCGCCGTCGCGGCCATCGCGCGCCCGAAGTCCCCGTCCGGGTACGACGCCCCGTTGGCCGGTGTCGTCGAGGTCGCCTTGACCGGGGCGAAGTCGGCGATGGCCGCCATCGCGGCGCGGGCTCCCGCTCCGAGCGGTCCCGAGGCTGACGCCCAGGTGGTCCGCATCGACCGGGGCCGGCGCCCCTCGGGGTCCCACTTGTCGGCTCCGGAGAGCCGCATGTCCGCGATCCGCTCGATCGCGACGCTCTGCTGCGGCCCGCTGAGGGAGGTCGGCGGGTTGGCGCTGCCGAGCTGGACCGCCTGCAGCGGGCTGGTGTAGGTGTCGCGGCCGATCAGCCGGTTCAGCCAGCCGGTGCGCGTCGTCGAGCCGGGCGCGGCGTCCTCGACCTCCTCCATCGCGGAGAAGTGCGAGCGGTTGGGCGCCGGCAGGCCGGTCGCGTGCACGGCCGCCATGCGGCCGCCGTTCCACAGCGGCAGCAGGGGCGCCAGGTTCGGGTGCAGCCCGAAGAAGCCGTCCTTCGCGAGCAGCTGCGCCGACGGGACGGCGATGCCGGGCCGCGCGCTCGCGTAGACCGGGTCGCCGTGCGGGACGACGAGGCTCATCCCGTCGACCGCGCCGCGCATCGACAGGACGACCAGCACGGCGGGCGCGGAGCGCGTGGCGGCGTACGACGTCTCGACGAAGGCGGTGCCGAACGCGGTGGCCGTGCTCAGGCCGGCCCCGGCGGCGAGCGCGCCCCGGAGCAGACCGCGGCGTGAGACCCGCGAGAACTCGGGGCATCCGCAGGGCTCGGCGGGAGGGGCAGGGGTCGGGGAGGTCATGGCCGTCACCTCGTCATGTGGGTCGGGCAGTCGAGGAACACGGTCAGCAGGCGCGGCATCTCCCAGCGGACCAGGTCGTGGGTACTGGTGATGATCGTGCCCGGACTGCAGCCGGTCGCCTCGCACGCGGCCTGCAGCAGCAGCGACGTCGAGCCGCGTCCGTGGATCGACCGGGCGAGGTGGTCGACGAGGTGGTCGAAGCGGATCTGCGTGGCCGGCAGCCACGACGCCGGCGTGCGGTAGCGGGTGCCGATGGACGGCCACCAGCCGCCCGCCATCGTGTAGTGCACGTCGAGGGAGTTGAGGAAGCGCGAGGTCGACGACCACGCCGCTGCCGTGTCGGGTCGTCCGTCGGGCGGCTGCCACGAGAACGGCCTGATGCCGACGGACGACGCCTGCCACAGGATCGCGTTGGCGCCGGCCTCGGACTCGCTGTCCGCCGGTCGCGCGGAGATCTGGACGCCCAGCGCCCGCCAGGTCGCGACGACGTCGTCGGTCGGCGTACGGACCTTCTTGCCGACCGAGCTCGCGGCCTTGAACTCCGTCGAGGCGACCAGCGCGCGGAGCACCGGGCGGATCTGGGTGTCATGGGCGAGGTAGACCTTCGCCAGGCGATCGACCAGTGCGTCCGGCGGGCTGTCGGACACGAACCGCCGGGCCAGCTTGAGCGCGATCCGCCGCGCGGTCGCGGGATGGTGGGCGAGATAGCGCAGGTAGGCCTGGACGACGGGCCGGCCGTCGGCGGCGCCGTTGTCGTGGGCGAAGCCCATGACCTGCACGGGTCCGGTCCAGTGGTGGGCCGGGTCGTAGGAGAAGGCCCACGTCCGCCACGAGTCGACGCGGTAGCCGGTGAGGATCCGCGCGGATGCCTTGACGTCGTCCTCGTCGTAGTTGCCGCGACCGACGGTGTGCAGCTCCAGCAGCTCGCGGCCGAGGTTCTCGTTGGGGGCGCGCTTGGAGGAGTTCGCGTTGCCGAGGTAGACCGCCATCGCCGGGTGCACGATCGCCGCCTGCAGCAGGTCCTCGAAGCGGCCGAGCGCGTGCTTCCGGATCGTCTTCCCGTACGACGTCCGGAACGGCCCGACCTCGCCCGTCGCCGGCACGTGCAGGTGGTGCTCCCAGAGCTCCGCCATCGTCTCGAGCACCTGCCGCTGCGAGCCGAGGCGGCGCACCAGCGCCCAGCGCTCGTAGTTGGCGTCGGCCAGCCACAGCTCCTCGATGCCGTCGACCTGTCGTTGCCAGAGCGTCTCCGCCGAGGCGTTGATCGAGGTCCACCACGTCGCCGAGGTGGTGTACCAGGCGTCGGCGTACTGCGACGTCAGCTGCTTCTCGAACCACGCCGTGAACCCGCCGGCGGCGACGACCTGGCGGTGGAGCGCGGGCGTGTAGCCCGCGGTGAACCGGCGCAGGCAGTGCAGCGTCGCGGACGACGGGATCGCGGTGCGGGTCCAGGCCCGCGGTGTGTACGCCACCCGAGCTCCCTCCCCCGATCAGTGCGCGTCGCGGCGAGCGTAGGCAGCCGGGACGGCCCGGCGGAGCGGCCTCTCGGACACGATGCGACACCCATCCGGATCACGGACCCGGGACCTCTGCCCCGGGCGCCCGGGTGCCCGGCCTCCCGCCGGGTACCACCCCGCGCATGGTCGACGACACCCCACCGACAGATTCCCTGCGTGCCCTCGTCCTGTGCTGCACGCTGCGCAGGTCACCGTCCGAGTCCAGCTCCGACCTGCTGGGGCGGCGCGTGCTCGAGGCCCTGCGCGGGCACGGGGTCGACGGCGACCTGGTGCGCGTGGTGGACCACCCGGTCGCGTTCGGGGTCAGCACCGACGAGGGCGACGGCGACGCGTGGCCGGACATCCGCCGCCAGGTGCTCGCCGCCGACATCCTCGTCATCGCCACGCCGATCTGGATGGGCCAGCCCTCGTCGGTGTGCAAGATGGTGCTGGAGCGGCTCGACGCCGAGCTCAGCGAGGAGGACGACGAGGGCCGGATGCTGACCTCCGGCAAGGTCGCGGCCGTGGCGGTCGTCGGCAACGAGGACGGCGCCCACCACGTCAGCGCCGAGGTCTACCAGGCGCTCTCGGACGTCGGCTTCACGATCCCGGCGAACGGCGTGACCTACTGGGTCGGCGAGGCGATGCAGTCGACCGACTACCAGGACCTCGACCCCGAGCCCGAGAAGACCGCGGCCACCACCGCGACGCTCGCCGGCAACGCGGCCCACCTGGCGGCGCTGCTCAAGGCGGCGCCGTACCCGCCCGCCTGAACCTGCCGCCTGAACCTGCCCGGTGGTCGAGGAGGTTGCGCAGCAACCGTCACGAGACCACCGGCGGCTGCCGGATCAGTCCCGGACCAGGACGAAGAAGTACGGCGGGGCGTCGCGCAGGTCCATGCAGCCCAGCAGGGTGTCGGCGTCGACCCGGCGGAAGAGGTCGATGATCGGCAGGTGGTCGTAGCTCATCCCGGCGGTGACCACGCCGCGGTACTCCACGTTGCGCAGCCGGGCCCGGGGCTTCTTCGTGCGCAGCGCCGGGAGCGCCGCGCCCATGACCGCGCGGCCGCGGGCGACCACACCCTCGGGGATCCGGTCGACGATCCCGAAGGGGATCCGTCGCGGGTCGACGGACACGATCTTCCCCGCCGGCGTCCGGAAGAGCAGCGGGTGCACCTCGTCCACGGAGTCGAACTGCTTGCCGTACCACCCGGACGCCTCCAGCAGCCCGTCCATCGGGTGCCCGGTGGCGAGCTCGCGCCCGTGCCAGCGGCCGGTGACCTCCTCGGCACGGACGGCCGGGAGGCTGTCGAAGAACGCCAGTGCGTCCGCGAGCGCGCAGGCGGGCTCGAGCTCGGCGAGGCGGTCCGCGGGAATGACAGTCATGCTGTCATTGTGACGGACGCCCGCTCAGGTGCCGGCCGCTGCCCGCTTCTTGACCTCGGCCCACGGGAAGCGCTGCCGCAGGGTCGCCCCGCTCGGGGCGTCGTCCTGCGCCTTCGCCCACTCCGAGTAGTCGGCGAACGAGCCCGTCGCCCCCGGTGAGCCCAGGTACGCCGCCACGATCGCGACGACGTCCTCGTCGCTCCACCTCCGCGAGGTCGAGCGGGTCTTGTTGGTGGCCACGCCGGCGCGGGCGCAGGCCTCGTTCCACGACCCGAACCGGCGGATCAGCAGCGCCGGGGAGGCCGCGTCCTGGTCGCGCTGCCAGGCGTCGTACGCCGCAGCGGTCAGCGGCTCGCCCAGTGCGGCGGCAGCAGCGGCGACACCGGCCGCCAGCTGGTCGTCGGAGTACTCGGGGGTCCGCATGCCGCCACCGTAGCGGGCCCGGGTCGTTGGCCGTCGGGGACGAAGAACGGGAGGCAAGTTCGGTCGTCGCGGCCGTGATGACGCAGGTCACATCGCGCCTACCTTCGGGGCGGATCGCCGAGCGGTCCTTCCCGCACCAAGGAGCCAGACCCATGCCCTTCCTCACCCCCACCGTGCCGCAGGTCGACCCTGCGGAGTTCCTCACCCGCCCCCGCCAGGAACGGATCAGGTTCCTGGCGACGTTCTGGGCCGAGAACGGCTTCGGCACCCAGAAGATGGTGCACACCATCTACATCGTGAAGCTGCTCGTCCTCTACATCGGCGGCGGCGTCGCGCTGGCGACCCTCACCTCCGACGTGGGCGGCCCGCTCGAGGTCAGCCAGTGGTGGGACCAGCCGATCATCTACCAGAAGTTCGTGCTCTGGACGCTCTTTCTCGAGCTGTTCGGCATCGGTGGCACGTGGGGTCCGCTCGCGGCGCACTTCAAGCCGATGACCGGTGGCATCGCCTACTGGGCGCGACCGAACACCATCCGGCTCCCCCCGTGGCCGGGCAAGGTCCCGTTCACCGCCGGCGACAACCGCAGCGTCTTCGACGTGGCGCTCTACCTCGCCACCCTCGCGAGCTTCCTCCTCGCCGCGTCGTCGGGCGGGAGGACCCTCGAGGGCTTCGGCGTCGACATGGTCGACCCGGCGCTGATGGCGCTCTCCGCCGGCCTGCTCGTGCTCTGCGGCCTGCGCGACAAGATCCTCTTCCTCGCCTCGCGCGGCGAGCAGTACCTGCCGATCCTGCTGATCTCCGCGCTTGCCGGCGAGGTGCTCACGTTCGTCGACTTCATCGTCGCGGCCAAGCTGATCATCGTCACCATCTGGGTCGGCGCGGCCGTGTCCAAGATGAACCACCACTTCCTCAACGTGATCCCGCCGATGGTGTCGAACGCCCCGTTCGTGCCGAAGGCCCTCAAGCGTGCGCACTACCGGTCGCTGCCCGAGGACCTGCTGCCGTCGCGGCTCGCCTGGTTCATGGCGCACGTGCTCGGCACGACCGCCGAGCTCGCCGTACCGCTGGTCCTGCTGCTGAGCACCAACTGGACGATCACGCTGCTGGCCGTGGGCTCGATGGTCCTCTTCCACCTCTTCATCACCCAGACGTTCCCCCTGGCGGTGCCGCTGGAGTGGAATATCAACTTCTCGTTCATCACGATCTTCCTGTTCGCCGGGCACTTCGCGGGTGACGGCTACGCCGTGACCGACTTCAGCGAGGGCTGGATGCTACCGGCCTTCGTGGCCGCGCTGGTCTTCTTCCCGGTGCTCGGCAACCTGCGTCCCGACCTGGTGTCCTTCCTCCCCTCGATGCGGCAGTACGCCGGCAACTGGGCCTCGGCCACCTGGGCCTTCGCCCCGGGCGCGGAGGCGAAGCTCAACCAGATCCCCGGCGGCGCGCTCAACCAGATCGACCAGCTGGTCGACGGCATGGGATTCGACCCGGCGGCCGCCGAGATGACGATGCAGATGACGCTGAGCTGGCGCTCGATGCACAGCCAGGGTCGCGGCCTGTTCTCGGTGCTGCAGAACTACCTGGGCGACGAGTACGAGGGCTACTCGCTGCGCGAGGCCGAGTTCTGCTGCAACAAGGTGATCGGGTGGAACTTCGGGGACGGCCACCTGCACGACGACCAGCTGATCGAGGCCATCCAGAAGCGGGTCGGCTTCGCCCCCGGCGAGTTCGTCGTGGTCTGGGTCGAGTCGCAGCCCATCCACAAGCCGACGCAGGAGTACTTCGTGATGGACGCCGCCCTGGGCATCGTCGAGCGCGGCAGCTGGCTGGTCACCGACTGCGTCAAGGAGCAGCCCTGGCTGCCGAACGGCCCGGTCCCGACGGACGTCACCTGGCGCCACCCGCAGCACCACCCGGCGCACGCCCTCGGCGCGGCCAGCCCGACGGCGACGGCCTGACCCATGGGCGTCACCACGACCAGCCCGCTGGCGGCGATCCCGTTCCAGCGGGCCGCGCAGGACCCCACCGGGTCGTGCCTGCAGGACGGTGACCGGGCCTGGGACAACGCCGGCTTCGCGACCTCCGTACGACGCCTCGCCCAGCGCTTCACGGCGCTGGGCGTGGCGCCCGGCGACACCGTCGCCGTGCTGCTGCCGAACTGCGCGGAGATCATCGCCACGATGTTCGCCGCGTGGTTCCGCGGCTCCGCCCTCAACCCGGTCAACACCGCGCTGACCGACGACGAGGTGCGCTACCAGCTCGAGGACTCGGCGTCCGCGGTGATCGTCGGCGACCAGCGGGCCCGGGCACTGGCGGAGTCCCTGGGGATCGCGTGGGTGGACGCTGACCTCGTCCTCCCCGCCCCCGGGGACCCGCCCGTGTCCTCCGCACCCGCCGGCGCCGAGGACGGCGTCGAGGAGCCGTCCGCCCTCGGCGACGACTTCGCGCTCGTGATCTACACCAGCGGCACGACCGGCAAGCCGAAGGGCGTGCTGCTCGACCACGACAACCTCGACGCGATGAGCGCCTCGCTCGTCGAGCACTTCGGGTTGACCGCCGACGACCGCAGCCTGCTGGTCCTCCCGCTGTTCCACTGCAACGGCCTGGTCGCCGGCACCCTCGCCCCGTTGCGGGCCGGCGGCGACGTCGTCGTCGCGCGGCGGTTCTCCCCCGACACCTTCTGGGACGACGTCGAGGCCGCCCGGCCGACGTACTTCTCGGCGGTGCCGACCATCTACGCCGTGCTCGAGGCGCGGACCGAGCGCAAGGTCGACACCTCCTCGCTGCGCTTCCTGGTCTGCGGCGCGGCGCCGATGCCGGCCGAGCTGATCACCCGCTTCGAGCGGCGCTTCGGGGTGCCCGTCGTCGAGGGCTACGGGCTCTCGGAGGGCAGCGTGGCGTCGACGATCAACCCGGTCGACGGACTGCGCAAGCCGGGCACCGTGGGCGTCGCGCTCCCGGGCCAGGAGGTCGCCGTCGTGTCGGCCCAGGGCGTCCCACAGCCGGCCGGGCAGCGCGGGGAGGTGGTGATCCGCGGCGCCAACGTGATGCGGGGCTACCTCGGAAAGCCGCAGGAGACGGCCCAGGTGCTCCGCGACGGGTGGCTGCACACGGGCGACGTGGGGATCATCGACCGGGACGGCTACCTGCGCATCGTCGACCGGATCAAGGACATGATCATCCGCGGCGGGGAGAACATCTACCCCAAGGAGATCGAGGAGTGCCTCTACCTGCACCCCGCGGTCCTCGAGGCGGCCGTCATCGGCAAGCCGGACCCCGTGCTCGGCGAGGTCCCGGTCGCGTACGTCGCCACCCGGCCCGGTCGCGTCGCGACGCCGGAGGAGCTGCGCGAGCACTGCGCGGCCACGCTGGCGCGCTACAAGGTGCCCCAGGAGGTGCACGTGCGCACGGAGCTGCCGAAGAACTCGGTGGGCAAGCTGGTGAAGGGCCTGCTGCGCGAGCAGGTGTCGGCGTGAGCCGTCCCCCGCAGCAGGCCTTTGGTCGCCGCGACCAAAGCGCGGGCCCGCAGTCGTGGCGCGAGCACAGTGACGCGCGTCACGCTCGGTCTGGGACACTGCGAGACGTGGCAGACGCTCCCCCTCCACTCTCCGCCGACGTGCTGGTGACCACCGTCGCGACGGCGCTCCAGGCCCGGATCACCGAGCTGGCCAGCAGCATGCGCGACCGCCTCTCGAACCGCATCGAGGAGCTCGACGAGGACGGCGCGATCTTCGAGCTGCTCTACGCCAGCATCGAGGGCAACATCGAGAACATCCTCTACTCGCTGCGCCACGACATCACGCTCGACAAGATCGAGCCGCCGTCGGCGGCCTACGAGTACGCGCGGCGGCTCGCCCAGCGCGGGGTGCCGATGAGCGCCCTGGTGCGCGCCTACCGGCTCGGCCAGCAGCACCTGCTGGAGATGACCTTCGCCGAGTGCGACCGGCTCGAGGCGCCGGTCGAGGTCCGCTCGGAGGCCTACGAGCGGATCGTGAAGGTCACCTTCGACTACATCGACTGGATCTCGCAGGGCGTGGTCACGGTCTACGAGGGCGAGCGCGAGCGCTGGCTGGCCGAGCGCAACAGCGCCCGGGTCGGCCGGGTCGAGGAGCTCATCGCCGGCGCCCCGATCGACATCGACGCCGCCGAGACCACGCTGGGCTACCGCCTGCGGGTGCCGCACCTCGGTGGCGTGCTGTGGGTCGACGAGACCGGCACCCAGCAGGACCAGCTCTCCCGCTTCACCCGTGCCGCGACGTCGATCGCGGAGTTCCTCGGCTCGTCGCGTACGCCGCTGGTGATCCCGCGCGACCGCGCGTCGGCGTGGATCTGGATCTCGGTCCGCGACGAGGTCGAGCTCGATGTCGGCGGGATCCAGTCCCTCCTGGCCAAGGCCGGTGGACCGCCGGCGCCCAACCTGGCGCTCGGCCGGCTCGCGTCGGGGGTGGAGGGCTTCCGTCGTACCCACCGCGAGGCGTTGCACGCCCAGCAGGTGGCGATGGTCGGCGACGACCCGCAGCGCTCGGTCACGACCTTCGACGAGCCCGGCCTCAAGGTCGCCGCCCTGCTGGCCAACGACCTCGACACCGCCCGCACCTGGGTGCAGGAGACGCTCGGCGACCTGGCCCTCGACGACGAGCAGCACGAGCGACTGCGGCACACGCTGCTCTTGTTCTTCCAGCACGACAGCAGCTACACCGCCACCGCCGAGGCGATGTTGATGCACAAGAACTCGGTGAAGTACCGGATCGCGTCCGCCGAGAAGGCGATGGGCTGGCCGGTCAGCTCCGACCGACAGGCGATCGAGCTCGCGCTCACCGCGTGCCACTGGCTCGGCCGGGCCCTGCTGATCCCCACGCACTGACACCAGCAGCCCGGGTCCCCCCACCAGGTCCTCCCCGCCGGCGCGGGGAGGACCTGGCGATCTCCGGTGTTGTGCGCGGAGACCAAAGGCCGCGCGCCAAGTCCGCACGCCGTGACATGGGAGGGACGCGGCTGTTGGGCCTACCGTCGTACCCATGACGGACGCACTCGTGGTCGGCAGCGGGCCCAACGGCCTGGCGGCCGCGCTGACCCTGGCGAAGGCCGGCGTGCAGGTCACCGTGCTCGAGGCGCGGGACGAGATCGGCGGCGGCACCCGGACCGTGCAGCCGTTCGGCGAGGGGATCCTCGTCGACCACTGCGCCGCCTTCCACCCGATGGCGGTGCAGTCGCCCGCGCTCGCCGGGCTGGACCGCTACGGCCTGCAGTGGGCCTGGCCGGAGATCGACGCGGCCCACCCGCTCGACGACGCCGCGCCGGCGCTGCTGCGCCGTTCCGTGGACGCGACGGCGGCCGGCCTGGGGGCCGACGCGCGCCGCTGGCGGATGCTCTTCGGCGCTCCCTCCCGAGCCTGGGAGAGGCTCGCCGGCGACATCCTCGGGCCGGTCGTCCACCTCCCCCGGCACCCGCTGCTGATGGGCCGCTTCGGCACGCCGACCCTGCTCCCGGCAGCCCTGCTGGCCCGCTTCTTCCGCACCGAGCAGGCCCGCGCCCTCTTCCTCGGTACGACGGCCCACGCGATGCGCCCGCTCACGGAGGTGCTCTCCTCGGCCATCGGCATGGGCATCCTGACGGCCGGCCACCACGACGGCTGGCCGGTCGTGGTCGGCGGCACCCAGGCGCTGACGGACGCGATGGCGAAGGCGCTCGTCGACCTCGGCGGCAAGATCGAGACCGGCGTCCGGGTCACCTCCGCGAGCCAGCTGCCGGCCGCCGACGCCGTCCTGCTGAACCTCTCGCCGACCGCCGCGCTGGGCCTGTACGACGACCAGCTGCCCTCCGGGAGCAGGCGCGCCTACCGCCGCTACCGCTACGGACCGGCCGCCTTCAAGGTCGACTTCGCCGTCGCGCAGGGCATCCCGTGGCGCGACGCCGAGCTCGCCGGCGCCGGCACGCTCCACCTCGCGGGCGGACCGGCCGAGATCATCGCCGGCGAGAAGGCCGTCGCCACCGGGCGGATGCCGGAGCGGCCGTTCGTCCTGCTCGGCCAGCAGTACGTCGCCGACCCATCCCGCTCACGTGGCGACGTGCACCCGGTCTACGCCTACGCCCACGTGCCGGCCGGCTACGACGGCGACGCCACCGAGGCGATCATCGCCCAGGTCGAGCGCTTCGCGCCGGGCTTCCGCGACCGGGTCGTGGGCACCCACGTGACCCGACCGGCGGACTTCGCCTCGGTCAACGAGAACTGGGTCGGTGGCGACATCCTCACCGGCGCCAAGTCGCCGGCGTCGCTGGTGCTCGGACCGCGGCCGGGCCGCAACCCCTACCGGACCGGCGCCCGCGGGGTCTACCTCTGCTCGGCGGCGGCGCCGCCGGGACCGGGCGCGCACGGCATGGCCGGCTACCGGGCGGCCCGGCTCGCGTTGAAGGACCTCGGGCTGCGCTGACCGGGGTCTCCGGTGGTCGAGGAGGTCGCGCAGCGACCGTCACCCGGTGGTCGAGGAGGTCGCGCAGCGACCGTGACCCGGTGGTCGAGGAGGTCGCGCAGCGACCGTCACGAGACCCGCTTTCCCGCCCGTCTGCCAGCATGGCCGGGTGACCCCGAGCATCCTGTGGTTCCGCCGGGACCTGCGTCTGGGCGACCACCCCGCCCTGCTCGCCGCGGCCGCCGACGGCCCGGTGCTGCCGGTCTTCGTCCTCGACGACGCGCTCCTGGCCCCCTCCGGCCCCGCGCGCCGGGCGTTCCTCGCCCGGTCGCTGGAGGCCCTCGACCGCGACCTGCGTGCGCACGGCCCGGGGCTGGTGGTGCGCAGCGGCCGGCCCGAGGAGGTGCTGTCCGCGCTGGTCGCCGAGACCGGCGCCGCGGCCGTGCACGTGAGCGCCGACTTCGGCCCGTACGGCGCCGCGCGGGACGCCCGCATCGAGGACGCCCTCGGTGACGTGCCGCTCGTGCGCACCGGGTCGCCGTACGCGGTCGCCCCGGGCCGCCTCTCCACCGGAGCAGGCCAGCCCTACAAGGTCTTCACGCCCTTCCACAAGGCGTGGGTCGACCACCGTTGGCGGGCGCCGGCGGAGTCCGACCCGGCCGCCGTCGACTGGGTCGGAGCCCCCTCGGACGGCCTGCCCGAGGCACCCGACCTGGGCGATGTCCAGCTGCCCGAGGCCGGGGAGGCCGCCGCCCTCGCCCGCTGGGAGGAGTTCCGCGGGACGCCGTACGACGACGTCCGCGACCGCCCCGACCTCGACGAGACCTCGCGCCTGTCCACCTACCTGCGCTGGGGCGCGATCCACCCGCGCACCCTGCTGGCGGACCTCGACGCCCGCAACCACCACGAGGCGGTCTTCCGCAAGGAGCTGGCGTGGCGGGAGTTCCACGCGCACGTGCTGCACGCGTGGCCGGACTCCGCGCGCGAGTACTTCAAGCCCGAGCTGAAGGGGCTGCCCTACGTGACCGGCCGCGCGCTGCGGGAGCGGCTGGCCGCGTGGGCGGAGGGCCGCACCGGCTACCCGATCGTCGACGCCGGGATGCGCCAGCTGCTCGCCGAGGGCTGGATGCACAACCGGGTGCGGATGGTCGTGGCGTCCTTCCTGGTCAAGGACCTCCACGTCGAGTGGACCCACGGCGCGCGGCACTTCATGCGCCACCTCGTCGACGGGGACCTCGCGAGCAACCAGCACAACTGGCAGTGGGTCGCCGGGTGCGGGACCGACGCGGCGCCGTACTTCCGGATCTTCAACCCGACCTCACAGGCCAAGAAGTTCGACCCCGACGGGGCGTACGTGCGCCGGTGGGTCCCCGAGCTGGAGGACCCGACGCGGGGCGACTACCCGGAGCCGATCGTCGACCACGCCGAGCAGCGCGCGGAGACGCTCGAGGCCTACCACCTGCTGCGCCAGCATGGCTGAGCAATCCGGCCGCCCGGCCGGCTCCGAAGACGGGGAGATGGATGCCGTGACCACCTCCCCGACGTTCACCGACGAGCACCTTCCCGCCTCGCCACGCGCGATCGCGCTGGTCCTGCACGGCGGTGCCGAGCACGGCACCATGCCGGTCGACGGCCGCAGCCTGTCGTGGCGCCGCGGCCGCGCGCTGGCCCGCCACCTCGCCGGCCCGCTGAACGGCGACGGCATCGGCGTGGTGCTGCTGCGCTACCGGGTCAAGGGCTGGAACGCCGCCGCCGGCGCACTCCCCTCGCCCGTCCCGGACGCGCGGTGGGCGCTGGATGCCCTCGCCGCCGAGCACGGCCTGCCCGTCGCGGTCGTCGGCCACTCGATGGGCGCCCGCACCGGCGTCGCCGTCGCGGACCACCCGTCCGTGCGCGGCGTCGTCGCGCTCGCCCCGTGGCTGCCGCCCAGCGACCCGGTCGAGCCACTGGCCGGCAAGGTCCTGCGCGCCGCCCACGGCCGCCGGGACCGGATCACCTCCGCCCGCGCGACGAGGAAGTACGTCGAGCGGGCGAGCGCCGTCGCCGACGCGGAGTTCACCGACATGGGCGCCGTCGGGCACTACCTCCTGCGCCGCACGTCGCTCTGGAACGCCTGGGCCACCGCGTCCGTGCGCGAGGTCCTCGCCTGACCCGGGTGGTGCGGTTCACCTACCGAAATTGTCGTGAGATCGCCTGATCCACGACGAATTCGGTAGGTGAACGGCGAAGATCAGGCCAGCGCGAGGAAGAGCTTCTCCATCTTCTTCGCGTCGACGCTGTCCGGGCCGCCCTCGACCAGGCACTTCTGCAGGCCGGTGGCGACCAGCGCGTAGCCGCCGCGCCCGACCGCCTTGTTGACGGCGGCGAGCTGCATCAGCGCGTCCTCGCACTCCGCGCCCTCCTCGAGCATCCGGATCACCGACGCCAGGTGGCCGTTGGCCCGCTTGAGGCGGGTGATGATCGCCTTGATCTCCTCAGGCTCCAGCTTCATCGGTTGCTCCCGTCAGGTGCTGCAGTCGCGGTCAGTGCCTCCATCATCCCGGTCAGCCGGGCACGACCCTCGGCGGCCACCTCGGCGAGCCGGGGGTCCGGCGCCAGTGAGGCGATCAGCGCAGGGTCCATGACATCGACGCGGGTGCGCCCCTCCCCTGCGTCGGCGACGACGACATTGCACGGCATCAGCGCCGCCACGCGCGGCTCGACCTGCAGGGCACGGTGGGCCAGCTCGGGCCGGCAGGCGCCGAGGATCAGCTGTGCGGGCACCTCCACGCCGAGCTTGGCCTGGAGCGTGGCGCGGATGTCGATCTCCGTCAGGACGCCGAAGCCGGCGTCGGCGAGCAGGGCGCGCACGCGCGCCACCGTCTCGTCGTACGACGCATCGAGGGTGGCTCCCAGCGTGAAGTCGGTGCTGTCCATCGGGTTCTCCTGTCGATTCACTATCCCCCCGGGGGGATCTGCTACTGTCCTGATCCTAACCCCCCGGGGGGATAACTCGAAAGGAGGCGCCACCGTGGCGCAGACGACATCGGCCGCACCGGAGGCGGCCTCGCACACCTGGCGGCCCGGCCCCCTCGGGCGGCTCGGGGTCTGGGTGACCGAGCACCGGGGAGGCGTCGGCCTCGTCTGGATCGCGATCGTGATCGGGCTGGGCGTCTTCGCCCCGTCCGTGGAGAAGAGCCTCTCCGGCGCCGGCTGGCAGGCCGACGGCTCGGAGTCCGTGACCGTGCGCGACCTCGCGCAGGAGCACTTCGGCGGCGACGCCAGCCACGCGATCCAGGTCGTCGTGCACGCGACCGACGGATCGCTCGAGTCCGGCACCGGCGCCCGGGTCGTGGCCGAGGTGACGCGCATCCTCGAGGACGAGCCGCGCCTGGCCGAGGTCATCGCCCCCGTGCCCGGCGCCAGCCTCTCCCCCGACGGCCGCACCGCCGTCGTGCTCGCGGGTGCGGGCGTCGACACCAACGAGATGGTCCGGGTCGCCACCGACCTGAAGGAGGAGCTCCAGGGCCTCTCGACCGGCGGCGTCGAGGTCAATCCCACCGGCTCGTCGCTGCTGTGGTCCGACTTCAACGAGGCGAACCTCGACGCGATGCTGACCTCGGAGATGTTCTCCTGGCCGGTCACCCTGGCGATCCTCGTGCTCGCCTTCGGCGCCCTCGTCGCAGCCGGGCTTCCGCTGCTGCTGACCCTGGCCGGGCTGGTGGCCTCCGCCGGCTCGCTGGTCCTCATCAACGAGGTCGTGCCCGTCTCCATCTGGGCGATGAACTTCGCGATGATGTTCGCCCTGGCACTCGGCATCGACTATGCACTCTTCCTCGTCGTCCGCTACCGGGCGGCCCGGCTCGGCCAGCACGGCTCGCCACGCCAGGCGATCGCCGAGACCATGGACACGGCCGGCAAGGCGGTCCTGCTGTCCGGCGCCACCGTGCTGGTGTCACTGTCCGCCGTGATGCTCGTGCCCTCGCCGTCGTTCCGCTCGATGGCCGGCGGCATCATGATCTCGGTCGTCTTCGTGCTGGCCGCGACGCTCACCCTGCTGCCGCTGGTGCTGTTCAAGCTCGACGGGCGGATCAACCGGCTGGCCCTGCCGTGGGTGAAGGTGGGCGAGCACCGCTCCCCCGTGTTCGCCCGGTGGGGTGAGCACCTGTGGCGGCGGCCGGCGGTGTGGGGCATCGGCTCCACCCTGGTGCTCCTGGTCCTGGCCGCTCCCGTCCTCGGCCTGAAGACGGGCATGCCCTCGATCAAGGTGCTGCCCGAGGACGCCAGTGCCCGGCTCGGCTACGAGCAGGTCAAGGACGCCTTCGGACCGGGCGCGCCCGGCATGCTGCAGGTCGTCGCGGACGGTATCGACGCCGACGCCACGAGCGCCGCCCTGGCCGCGGACCCGGGCATCGCCGCCGTGCTGCCCGCCATGCCGGCCACCGACGGCACCGACCGGGTGCTCGTCCAGGCGATGCCGACGGTGGACCCCTCCGACCCGGCGCTCCCGGACACGGTCGACCGGCTCCGGGCCGAGCTCCCCGACTCGGCGCTGGTCGGCGGCGCCGCCGTCGAGAACATCGACCTCACCGACCAACTGCACCGCTCGACGCCGGTGGTCATCGGCGTGGTCCTGCTCCTCGGCTTCCTGCTGCTGCTCGTCGCCCTGCAGGCACCGTTGATCTCCCTGCTCGGCACGCTCGCGAGCCTGCTGTCCACCGCCGCCGCCTTCGGTGTCGCCCGCCTGGTCTTCCAGGAGGGCCACGGCGCGGGCCTGCTCGGCTTCGAGTCACAGGGCTTCCTCGACGCCTGGGCGCCGGTGTTCTTCTTCGCGATGATCTTCGCCATCGCGATGGACTACACGGTCTTCCTGCTCGCCTCGGCGAAGGAGCACTGGGAGAAGTCGGGCGACCCGCGCGAGGCCATGGTCGGCGCCGTGGCCCACTCCGGCCGGGTGATCTTCGCCGCCGGCGGCGTCATGGTCGCGGTGTTCTTCACCTTCGCCCTGTCCGGCCCACTGCCTCCCAAGGAGATGGGCGTGATCCTCGGGGTCGCCGTCCTGCTCGACGCCTTCCTCGTCCGCCTGGTCCTGCTGCCCGTCCTGCTGCGCGTCTCCGGCCGCGCCGCCTGGGCGACGCCGGTGTGGCTGCGCCGGATCCTGCCCGCCATCACCTTCGCCCACGACTGAACCGCACCACGCACCCGAGAGGAAACCCGACATGACCGACCACACCTCGCCCCACGGCAAGCCACTGCTCGACGAGCTCTCGCCCCTGCACCGCCAGCTGCGCCGGGCCATCCCCGACGTCTACTCCGGCTTCGGCGCACTCTCCCATGCGGCCTTCGCCGACGGCGCCCTCGACAAGCGCACCAAGGAGCTGATCGCCCTCGCCATCGGCGTCGTCGAGGGCTGCGACGGCTGCATCGCCTCCCACGCGCAGGCAGCGGCCCGCGCGGGTGCGACCAAGCAGGAGGCCGCCGAGGCCATCGGCGTCACCTTCCTGATGCACGGCGGACCCGCGACCATCCACGGCGCCCGTGCGTACGACGCCTTCTGCTCCTTCGCCGACGCGCTGGCCGAGACCGAGGAGGCCTGAGCCATGTGCCGTCCCGTGCGCTGCAGGATCTGCAGCAAGACGACCTGGGCCGGATGCGGCCAGCACATCGCCTCGGTCAGGGCACAGGTGCCCGCGGACCAGTGGTGCCCGGGCCACGAGAAGCCGAAGCGGTGGTGGCGATGAACGTCGACCGCTTGGTGCTCGCGCTCGCGGGCTCGCTGGTGCTGCTCAGCGCGGCGCTCGCCGCCCTGGTCTCCCCGTGGTGGCTGCTGCTGACGGCCTTCGTCGGCGTGAACCTCCTCCAGTCGAGTCTCACCGGCTTCTGCCCGGCGGCGGTCGTGCTGCGACGGCTCGGGGTGCCCGCAGGCTGCGCGTTCCCGTCCCGACGTCAGGACGGCCAGCCGGTGTAGCCCTCCGCGAGGTACGTCGAGCCGGCCGTGGACGAGACGATCGACGTGAGCTCGCCGACCTGGCGTCGTACGTCGAAGTCGCTGGCGTCGGGCAGGCGGTGCAGCAGCGTGGTCATCCAGTACGAGAAGTGCTGGGCCCGCCACACCCGCTGCAGCGCCCGCTCGGCGTAGGAGTCCAGCGCGTCCGCGGCGCCGGAGCGCAGGTGGCGCTCGAGCTCCTCGGCCAGCACCCGGACGTCGGCGAGCGCCAGGTTGAGGCCCTTGGCGCCGGTCGGCGGGACGGTGTGCGCGGCGTCGCCGGCGAGCACGAGGTTGCCGTGGCGCAGCGGCTCCTGGACGAAGCTGCGGAAGGGCAGCACCGTCCTCGAGGTGATCGCGCCCTCCTTGAGCACGTAGCCGTTCGCGCCGACGCGGGACTGCAGCTCCTCCCAGATCCGGTCGTCGGACCAGTCGGCGACGTCCTCGCGGGGGTCGCACTGGAAGTACATCCGCTGCAGCGACTCGGTGCGCTGGCTGATCAGCGCGAACCCGCGGTCGGAGTGGCTGTAGATCAGCTCCTCGCTGCTGGGCGGGGCCTCGCAGAGGATGCCGAACCAGGCGAAGGGGTACTCGCGGAAGAACTGCCGGCGCAGCGCCTCCGGGAACTCATGGCGGCAGATGCTGCGCGAGCCGTCCGAGCCGACGAGGACCTTCGCCGCGACCTCGTGCGCGACGCCCTCCGCATCGGTGAACCTCATCACCGGGCGGTCGGTGGTGAGGTCGGCGACCGAGACGTCGCGTACGCCGAAGCGGACGTCTCCCCCGTCCCTGACCCGGGCGTCGGCGAGGTCGATGAAGACGTCGGTCTGCGGGTAGAGCTGGGTGCTCGCGCCCACCAGTCCCTGGAAGTCGATCCGGTGCCCGGCGCCGCCGAAGGCGAGCTCGATCCCGTCGTGGCGGTAGCCGTCGCGGTGCACGCGGTCGGAGACGCCCGAATCGACGAGCAGCCGGACGCTGTCCTGCTCCAGGATCCCGGCGCGGTGGGTGTTCTCGATCTCCTCGCGGGTGCGGATGTCGATCGCGACCGAGTCGATCCCGGCCCGCTGGAGCAGGTGCGCGAGCATCAGGCCGGCGGGGCCGGCGCCGACGATGGCGACCTCGGTGGTCGTGCGGTTCACTGCTGCTCCCCTGTGCTGTCGAGTCCTTCGAGGACCTGCTTCGCGACGGCGAAGGCGTGGTTGGCGGCCGGGACGCCGCAGTAGATGCCGGCCTGCAGGATCACCTCGGCGATCTCGTCGTCGGTGAGCCCGTTGGTGCGGGCGGCCCGCACGTGCATCGCGAACTCGTCCCAGTGGCCGAGCGCGATCATCGCGGTCAGTACGGCGACCGAGCGCGACCGGCGGTCGAGGCCGGGACGGGTCCACACACTCCCCCACGCGAAGCGGGTGATGAGCGCCTGGAAGTCCTCGGTGAAGGCGGTCTTCGCCGCCTCGGCGCGGTCGACGTGCGCGTCGCCGAGCACCTCGCGGCGCACCCGCATGCCGGCGTCGTGGGGGTCGACGTAGGGGTCGCTCACAGGTTCTCCTCGAGGTGGCTCAGGACCAGCGCGGCCGTCGCGGCCGGGTCCTCGATCGGGGGCAGGTGGCCGACGCCGTCGAGCACGACGTCGACCTGGTCGGGCGTGACCACGGTGTCGGCGGACCCACCCGCCACGAGCAGGGGTACGACGGATGCGCGGTCGCGGGCGTCGTACCGGGCCAGCGCCTCGCAGGCGAGCGCGTAGGACTCGTCGTCGACCTCGCGCAGCGCCATCAGCAGCGCACCGCCGGCGGACGGCGAGCGGTCGAGGAAGCCGGGCGCGAACCAGCGCTCCGAGGAGCCGGCCACCATGGCGGAGGTGCCGGCCTTGCGGACGAAGGCGGCCCGGTCGTGCCAGCCTTCCGGCGTACCGATGACGCGTGCGGAGGCGAGGGTGACGACGGCGCCGAACGGGCCCGGGTCGGCCGCGAGGGCGAAGCCGACGGCGCCGCCGAGCGACACCCCGGCGTAGGCGGCCGGGCGGCCGGCGGCCACCCGGGAGGCGCCGTCGCGCACGGCGGAGGCGAGGTCGTCGATCGTGAAGGCCGCCGCCGTCGGGCGGGAGGCACCGTGGCCGGGCAGGTCCCAGCCGACGACCTGGAGGTCAGCCGGCAGCGACGCCGCGCAGGACTGCCAGAGGTCGGCGGCACCGGTGCCGAGCGACGGTCCGACGACGAGCACGCGGGGAGCGTCGTCGTCGCCGGCGAGCTGGGTGAGGGCGAGCTCAGGCATGACGGCCCTCCCACCGCGCGACCGCGAGGTCGACGAGCCGGCCGGCCTCGCCGGTCGCGCCCCGGGCGTCGAGGGCACCGGCGTCCGTCGCGACGGCGACGCGCGCCGCCATGGCTGAGGTGTCGACCTGCAGGCCGGCGACCAGCTCGGCGGCCTGGCTGCCGGCGGTGACGGCGAGCTCGAGCAGTCGCGCGAACGCCGGCCACTCGGCGTGCCAGGCGCCGTCCGGCCGCTCGTCCACGGCGCCGGCCGCGGCGAGGTGGAGCTGGGCGGCGAGGCCCGGCGCCTGCTGGGCGGCGGCGTTGACGAGCACGGACAGGACGGGGTTCTGCTTGTGCGGCATCGTGGACGAGCCACCGCGCCCCTCGGCCAGGCTCTCGCGGACCTCGGCGACCTCGGGCCGTCCGAGCAGGAGGACGTCGGCGGCGAGCACACCGAGCGCGTCGGTCGCGGCGACCAGCGCATCGGCGATCGCCGTCACGGCTCCCCGGCGGGTGTGCCAGGGCAGCGCGTCGGCCAGGCCGAGCGCGGCCGCGAGGGCCGGGGCCGCGGCGTCCGCGCCGGGTCCGGCGAGCTCGGCGAGCAGCGCGCGGGTACCCGCGGCGCCGCCGTACTGGACCGGGAAGGAGAGCGCGTCGAGGCGGGCGACCGCGTCGTCGACGCCGGCCAGCCACTGCGCGGCCCGGAGGCCGAAGGTCGTCGGCACCGCCCACTGCGTGAGGGTGCGTGCGACGGCGACGTCGTCACGGTGGGTCCGGGCGAGCGACGCGAGCGCGTCGCCGGTCGCGACCAGGTGCGACCGCAGCCGTACGACGGCGTCGCGCGCCAGCAGCACGAGCGCACTGTCGAGGACGTCCTGGCTGGTCAGGCCGCGATGCACGGCACCGGCCGCGTCGCCGGCGGCCTCGCGCAGCAGGCCGACCAGCGGCACCACCGGGTTGCCCGCGGCCTCCGCGGCGACCGCCAGCGCGTCGAGGTCGACGTCCAGCCCGGCCGCGGCCTCCGCGACCTTCGCCGCCTCGGCCTCGGTCGCGACGCCGGTCGCGACGAGCGCCTTCGCCCACGCGACCTCGACGCACAGCATCGCCGCCACGACGGCCCCGTCGTCGGCGACGTCGGTGGCCCGGTGGGAGCCGGGGCGCAGCACGCCGGCCATGTCAGGCCCGGTGCCGCGGGTAGGCGAGGAAGACCGTCTCGCGCTCGCCCTGCAGGTGGACGTCGAAGCGCAGGTCGCCGGCCTCGTCGCGGACCACCTGCAGCGTGGCGGCGTCCTCCGGGGCGAGCCCGGCGAGGAAGGCGTCGCTCTCCCCCGGCAGGTAGGCGCGCGTGAAGAGCCGGTCGAGCAGGCCGCGGGCGAAGACGGTGACCGCGAAGAAGGCGGCACCGCCCCGCACTCCCCCGGGTGCGACCGTCGTGAAGGCGTACCGCCCGCCGGCGTCGGTCGCCGCCCGCCCCCAGCCGGTGAACCGGCCGTCGCGGGCGAGGGAGCCCTCGACCCGCGGGGTCGCGCCGGCGGCGTCGGCCTGGCGGATCTCGAGGAGCGCGTCGGGGACCGGGACCCCGGCGCCGTCGTACACGGTGCCGTGGAGGCGGACCGCGCCCGGCGTGCCGGGCGGGACCAGGTGCGCGCCGCCGTCGTACGGCAGGGCGTAGTGGAAGAACGGGCCGACGGTCTGGCCGGGCGTCGGCTCCAGCGTGGCGGTCATCGGTGGTCCTCCCCGTCCTGGTCGTCGAAGGTGGCCTCGAGCGGGGTCGCGTGCGTGCCGGTGAGGACGATGTCCCAGCGGTAGCCGGTCGCCCACTCGTGCGTGGTGACGTCGTGGTCGTAGGTCGCGACGAGCCGGTCGCGCGCGGACTGCTCGGTGATCGACTGGTAGATCGGGTCGAGCGCGAAGAGCGGGTCGCCCGGGAAGTACATCTGCGTCACCAGCCGCTGCGTGAACTCCGTGCCGAACAGCGAGAAGTGGATGTGCGCGGGCCGCCAGGCGTTGTGGTGGTTGCGCCACGGGTACGGGCCGGGCTTGATCGTCGTGAACCGGTAGTTCCCGTCGGCGTCGGTCAGGCAGCGGCCGACGCCGGTGAAGTTCGGGTCGATCGCAGCAGGGTGCTGGTCGCGCTTGTGGATGTAGCGCCCGCCCGCGTTGGCCTGCCAGATCTCCACGAGCTGGTGGCGCACCGGCCGCCCGTCGCCGTCGAGCACGCGCCCGGTCACGACCATCCGCTCGCCGATCGGGTCGCCGCCGTGCTGGATCGTGAGGTCCGCCTCGACGGGGTCGACGTCGGAGTGGCCGAAGACCGGCGCGACCAGCTCGATGCCCTCCGGGTCGGCGTGGCGCAGGTCCTTGGTGGGATGGCGCAGGACCGAGCTGCGGTACGGCGGGAAGTCGATCCGCGGCTGCGCGGCACCCGGCGGCGTCGCGGCGTGGGCCTCGGTGATCTCGGCCGTGACCTGCTCCTGCGGCACGAGGGCCGGGGCGGTGCTGGTGGACGTGGTGGTGAGCACGGTCACACGCTAGGCCCGCGCCGCGCCCCGGGCGATAGAGTCATTCCACTCAGCGAAAGGTACTCATGGCCGGCAACACCTCCGTCCCCGGCGCGACCGTCGTCTCCCGGGCGCTCGCGCTGCTCTTCGCGTTCGACGACGCGCACCGCCGGCTCACCCTCTCCGAGCTCGCCCGGCGCGCCGACCTGCCCGTCCCCACCGCGCACCGCCTGGTCGGCGAGCTGGTGGCCGGCGGCGCGCTGGTGCGCCGCCCCACCGGCGAGTACGTCGTCGCGCGACGCCTGTGGCAGACGGGCCTGCTCGCCCCCGTCGAGACGGGGCTGCGCGAGATCGCGGCGCCGTTCATGAACGACCTGCACGCCGCCACCCGCGCTACGGTGCACCTCGCCGTCCGCGAGGGGACCGAGGTGCTCTACCTGGAGCGGTTGTCCGGTCGCGCGTCGGTGCCCGTCGTGAGCACCGTCGGCTCCCGGCTCCCCCTCCACGCGACCGGTGTCGGGAAGGTGCTCCTGGCCCACGCACCGGAGGACGTCGTCGAGGCCGCCCTCGCGCGGCTGGCCCGCGTGACGCCGTACACGATCACGCAGCCGGGGCGGATGCGTGAGCAGCTGGAGCGGATCCGCCACGACGGCTACGCGACCACCGTCGAGGAGATGACGCTGGGCGCCTGCTCCGTCGCGGTGCCGATCAGCGCAGGCGACCGGGTCATCGGAGCCCTCGGCATCGTGGTGCCCTCGCTCAAGCGCGACCGCACCCGCCTCGTCGCCGCGCTCCAGGTCGCCGCGCAGGGCATCGGCCGCTCGGTCGGCTGACCCGCACCGCTGGTCGAGGAGCCGTCGGCGCGATCAGATCAGCGACGACGTGATCCCGCCGTCGAGGGTGAGGATCGACCCGGTCACCCACGACTGCTGCGCGTCCGCGAGGAAGGCCACCGCCCGCGCCACGTCCTCCGGGTCGCCGAAGCGCCCCTGCTTGGCCTCGATCACCGGACCGAAGCCGCCCTCGGGAAGGCCGAGCAGGCGCTCGAACTCGGGCGCCGCGTCGTTGACCAGGTCGGTGCCGATGAAGCCCGGTGCGACGGCGTTGACCCGGACGCCGTGGTCGCGCAGCTCCATCGCCGCGGTCTTGGTGAGGTTGATGACCGCGGCCTTGGCAGCGGCGTACGACGCGATGAGGGGCGTGCCGGTCGTACCGCTCACCGAGGCGATGGAGACGATCGAGCCGCCGCCGGAGGCGATGATGGCGGGCGCCGCCCAGCGCAGGCTGAGGAAGACGCCGTCGAGGTTGACCGACGTGACCTCGCGCCACTGGGCGAGGTCGGTGTCGAGGATCGGCGCGACGATGCCGATGCCGGCGTTGGGGACCATCAGGTCGAGGCGCCCGTGGTGGTCGGTCGTGGCCGCGACCAGCGCCCGGACCTGGTCCTCGTCACGGACGTCGCAGGGTACGGCGATCGCGCCGTCGATCTCCTTCGCCGCGACCTCGGCGGCCGAGGCGTCGAGGTCGGAGACCACGAGCTGGTAGCCCCGGGAGGCGAGCTCGCGGGCCGTGCTCAGGCCGATGCCCTTCGCGGATCCGGTGACGATGGCGACGGGTGCGGACATGGCTTCCTCCAGGGTGGCGTGCGAGCTGTCGCGCCACCGTAGGGACGCGGGCGCCCCGTCCGGACCGGCCCGACGCGACAACAACCGACGCGTCGGTTGTGCGCCTGTGACGAACGCCCGCCCTACTGTTCATCCATGAATTTCCCTGTGCCGACGTCGACGCTCGGCTGGATCGTCCTCGGCCTCGACATCGTGCTGCGCTTCGTCGCGCTCGGGATCATCCCGGGCAACCGGAAGCCCTCGACGGGAATGGCCTGGCTGCTGCTGATCATGATCGAGCCGATCATCGGGTTCTCGATCTTCCTGCTGCTCGGCCGCACCCGCCTCGGCAACCGGCGGATCACCCGCCAGAAGGCGGCGATCGCGGCGATCCGCGAGCGTGCCGACGAGCTGCCGCTGTCCTTCGACAGCACCGTGCTCCCGGCGCCGATAGCGCGGGTCGCCGACCTCAACCACCACCTCGGGGCGCTCCCCCTCACCGGAGGCAACGAGGTCCAGTTGTGGCCGGACTACGCGGGCGTGATCGAGGAGATGGCCCGCGAGGTCGAGCGGGCGCGCAGCCACGTGCACGTGGAGTTCTACATCACCGCGTGGGACGAGGTGACCGACCCGCTCTTCCAGGCGCTGGTGCGCGCGACGGGCCGCGGCGTCGACGTACGCCTGCTCTTCGACCACCTCGGCTCGCGCCGCCTCAAGGGCTACCGCCGGATGTTGAAGCGGCTGCGGGGTACGTCGATCGAGTGGCACCCGATGCTGCCGATCAAGCCGTTGCAGGGACGGTTCCGCCGCCCGGACCTGCGCAACCACCGCAAGATCCTCGTCGTCGACGGCACCGTCGGCTTCACCGGCTCGCTCAACCTCACCGAGCCCGGCTACAACAATCCGAAGAACCACCGGCTGGGCCGCGAGTGGGTCGAGCTGATGGTGCGCCTGGAGGGCCCGGTCGTCGGCGGCCTCAACGCCGTCTTCGCCTCGGACTGGTACGTCGAGACGGGCGAGGTCGTGGAGCTGGTGCCCGTCTTCGGCCAGCCCGACGTCCGCCCCGACGAGGTGCTCGACGTCCCCTGCCAGGTGGTCCCCAGCGGCCCGGGCATCGTCGCGGAGAACAACCTGCGCATGTTCACGTCGCTGATCTACGCCGCGACCCAGCGGATCTCCCTGACCTCGCCGTACTTCGTGCCCGACGAGTCGCTCCTCTACGCCGTCACCACCGCGGCCGAGCGCGGCATCGAGGTCGAGCTGTTCGTCAGCGAGGTCTCCGACCAGTTCATGGTCGGCCACGCACAGGCGTCGTACTACCGCGCGCTGCTCGAGGCCGGCGTCCGGATCTTCCGCTACCCCGCGCCGTTCATCCTCCACGCGAAGCACTTCACGATCGACGACGACGTCGCGGTGATCGGCTCCAGCAACATGGACATGCGCTCGTTCGGCCTCAACTACGAGATCTCGCTGATGCTCCCCGACCCCGCCGTCGTCGAGCGGCTGCGCGAGGTGCAGGACGACTACCGGGCCCTGTCGACGGAGCTGACCCTCCCCGAGTGGGAGCGGCGCCCGCGCCGGACGAAGTACGTCGACAACGTGATGCGGCTGACCGCGGCGCTGCAGTAGCGGATCCGATGGTCGTCGCGGAGAGGATCCGAGACGGTCGTCCCGGGTGGGTAGTCACGACGGGTCATCCGCCCGAATCCTTCGACCTGACCTGACGCGCGCCCATTGCTACGGCGGTGAGCGACCCCTGATCCTCGTGAAGAAGGGTCTCGGTCATGTGTCAGGAGTTCAGGGAGGAACCCATGAGCGCTCTCGAAGCCACCGTCGTCGACACTGACGTCTCGCTCGGCGCGGCCACCGCGCCGGCCGGTCCGCGGATCCCCGCGGAGCTGGAGGAGACCATCCTCGAGATCGCCGCCTCCGAGCGGGCCCTCGACGAGCTGCTCGGCCGGGCGGACCGCCTGCACGCCAGCCATATCCAGCACGAGCCGCACAGCTGCCTCGTCTGCTTCACGCAGCGCTGAGCCCGAGGGGCCGGGCGCACGAAACGACCGCGGCGGAGCAGCCCGCGTCGAGTGGGGCGGCTGCTCCGCCGCGGCACCCCGGCGGCCGCTGAGGTCGCGCACGGCGCCTCCATCCGTCCTACGATCCGATGGGTCTGGACCGGTCGTCGCCGGGCACTGACAGCGCCATGTACATCGGACTCGGAATCGTTCTCCTCGTCCTCGGCCTCATCCTCGCCCTGGACGTCATCACGGTGGACCTGCAGTTCGTCGACGACGGCGCGCTCGGCACGATCCTCATCGTCGCCGGCGTGCTCGCGATCGTGCTGTCGCTCTTCATGGCTCCGCGGTGGCGACGCGACCGCGTGGTCCACGAGTACGACGACCGTCCGCTGCGCTGAGGAGCCCGCCATGTCACTCGCCCAGCCCCCGGGCCGCCGCGCGGCCGGCCGCCGGCCCGTCGACGCCGAGGCGTCGGGGCTGCACCTCTTCCTCGGCATCCTGCTGATGCTCGGGCTGCTGGTGGCGCTGACGCTCTGATCCCGCCCGCCCGGTGTCGAGGAGGTGGCGCAGCAACCGCCAGGAGACGCCCTCTCGGCGCACGGGTATGCGGTGGCTGCCCCGGGGCACCGAGCGGGCATGTACATCGGACTCGGAATCGTCCTCCTCGTCCTCGGCCTGATCCTCGCCCTGGACGTCATCACCGTCGACATCGACTACGTCAACGACGACCTGCTGGGCACGATCCTGATCGTCGCCGGTGCGCTCGCGATCGTGTTGTCCCTGGTCGTCGCACCGCCGTGGCGCCGCGAGCGCGTCGTCCACCACGACGACCGACCGCTGCGCTGAGCCCCGCCCGGCACTGGTCCGGTGCGCGGGCCGTCGGCGCCGAACGGGCATCATGGCGCCATGTCTCCGGGTGACCTGCTGGCCGGCCGTTACGAGCTGCGGAGCCCGATCGGGCGTGGTGCGAGCGGCGAGGTGTGGCAGGCCCGCGACACGGCGCTCCAGCGCGACGTCGCGGTCAAGGTGGTCTCGCTCGCCGGAGCCGACGACGCCGAGACGGCGCGCTTCCAGCAGGAGGCACGCACGGCCGCGTCCCTCAACCACCCGCACGTCGTGGGCGTCTACGACGCGGGCACCGACGGCGACCGCGCCTTCCTCGTCATGGAGCTGCTGCCCGGCCCGACGCTGGCGACGCTGGTCCGGGAGGAGGGACCGCTCGCGCCGGAGCGGGCCGCCGACCTCGCCGCGCAGGCGGCCACGGGTCTCGAGGCCGCCCACCGGGTGGGAGTCCTCCACCGCGACGTCAAGCCCGGCAACCTGGTCCTCGACGCGCGGGGACGGGTGCGCCTGGTGGACTTCGGGATCGCCCGCCTGACCGAGGCGACCGGCACCCGGCTGACGGCCACCGGGATGGTGGTCGGAAGTGCGTCGTACCTCTCCCCCGAGCAGGCCCGTGGCGACGCCGCCACCCCGGCGAGCGACCACTACGCCCTGGGCTGCACCCTGATGACGCTCCTGACCGGGGAGCCGCCGTTCACGGCCGAGCACCCGATGGCCGTGCTGCGCCAGCACCTCGACGAGGCCCCGCCCCGCGTGAGCGACCGGCGCGACGGCGTACCCGCCTGGCTGGACGCCGCCGTCGACGACCTGCTCGCGAAGGACCCGGTACGACGTGCGGCCGGCGTCGCCGCCCTGCAGCGCGGTGGTCCGCCCTCACCCGGCGCCACCGCAGTGCTGCCGGACGCCGCTCCGTCCCCGTCCACCACGGCCGTGCTGCCGCCACCTCCCCCGCCACCACCCACGACTCGGCGGCGCCTGCCCGTCGGCATGCTCGCCGCCGCGGCGCTCGCTGCCGTCGTCGTCCTCGTGGTGGTCATCGCGGTCCTCGCGCAGGACGACGACGCCCCGCCGCCGGACGCTTCGGCGAGCACCAGCGAGCGCTCGACCGCGACGCCGACTCCGACGACGGACGATCCCGGCACGGCGCCCCCTGCGACCACGGACGGTGCCGCGGAACCCTCGACCCTCGCCGACGCCGTCGCCGCCCTCCGCGACGTCGTCGCCCAGGAGGCCCGGTCGGGCGGGCTCGAGGGCAAGACCGCCGACGACCTCACCAAGCGCGTCGAGGACCTGCAGAAGGCGCTCGAGGACGACAAGCCCGGCAAGCCCGGCAAGCCCGGCAAAGGGGGCAAGGGCGGCGACGACGAGGACGACACGCTCGCCAAGCCTCTCGACGAGATCGCCCGGAAGCTGGCAGAGGGCCAGGAGAAGGGCGAGGTCTCCTCGTCCGCAGCGGACCGCATCTCCTCGGCCGTGGACGGGGTCCGCGCGTTCCTGTGAGTCCGGTGGTCGAGGAGGTTGCGCAGCACCGCCGGTGGTCGAGGAGGTTGCGCAGCACCGCCGGTGGTCGAGGAGGTTGCGCAGCACCGCCGGTGGTCGAGGAGGTTGCGCAGCACCGCCGGTGGTCGAGGAGGTTGCGCAGCACCGCCGGTGGTCGAGGAGGTTGCGCAGCACCGCCGGTGGTCGAGGAGGTTGCGCAGCAACCGTCACGAGACCCCCGGCACCCTCACACCCCGATCAGCTCCAGGTAGTAGTTCCCCAGCTCGCCCGCGCCCAGGATCGCCGTCCACGCGCCCAGGATCATGAACGGCCCGAACGGCACCGCCGTCTTGCGCCCCGCCTTCCCGCCGACCATCAGCAGCACGCCGGCGACGGCCCCGAGCAGGAAGCCCATGAACGCGCCGACGAGGAAGGTCCCCCACGTCAGGTACGCGGTCATCCCGCCGACCAGCCCGGCCAGCTTCACGTCCCCGAACCCCATCCCGCCGGGCGCGACGAACCACACGATGAAGTAGAACGCCCCCAGCACGGCGGCCCCGATCAGCGCCCGCAGCAGCGCGTCTCCGTCCCCGCCGATCAGCAGCAGCGCCGCCAGGACCGGGTACGACGGCAGCACGATCACGTCCGGCAGCCGCTTCACGTCGAAGTCGATCAGCGCGAGCGCGATCCCGATCCCGGCGAAGGCGAGGTACGCCGGCAGCAACCGCAGCCCCGCCTCGTCCGCCCCGAGCCGGAGCGCCACCAGCGCGAAGGCCACCCCCGTCCCCGCCTCGACGAGCGGGTACCGCGGACTGATCGGCTCACCGCAGTCGAAGCACTTCCCCCGCAGCACCAGCCACCCGAGCACGGGGACGTTGTGCCGGGTCCGGATGGCGTGCCCGCACTTCGGGCACGCGGAGGGCGGGTGCACCACGGACTCCCCCGCCGGCACCCGGTGCGCGACGACGTTGAGGAACGACCCGATGGCCAGCCCGAGGAGGCCGGCGATCGCCGGGATCGCGATGTCGAGGAAGTCCTGCTCGGTCAGCGGGTGTGGCTCCAGTTCAGCACGGTCACTTCACGGTTCGGAGGTCCTGGGGTGCCACCCTCGTCGAACAGCTCCACGCGCGACTCCAAAGCCAGCTCCCCGCCACCGGGCGTGCACCCGGACGTGACGCCGGGGCAAAGGTAGACCTTGAGGCGCACGAGTGTCCGCTCGAACCCGAAGCCGGGCGAGTCGTCAGGGATCTCGAACACCGGGCCGGTGTAGCGCGGGTTTCCCGTGTTGACGCTGAACGACACCGATCGCGTGACGACGCCGAACTTGGCCACCTCGGCGCTGAAGTTGCTGAGCACGATGCTCATGTGGCCGTAGGGAACGTAGGTGGTCCCCTGGAGGTACATGTTGATCTTGTTGTTGCCGCTCGGGTCGGTGCCGAGGATGGGGCAGCTCGTGCCGGTCTCGATGCAGGTGCCCTGCTCACCGCGCAGGACCGGGACGTAGTAGGTCAGGTCGAGCGCCAAGGAGTCCAGCGTGACGGTGTTGTTTCCGTTGGTGGTCACCTTGACCGCGTACACCAGCCGCGCGCCGGAGTAGCCGTAGTCGTGCACCTGCTTCTGCAGCGCCTGGAACTGGGTCGGGTCCGCGGTCGCGAGGTTGACGGTGTCGACACCACTCGTCGTGTTGCGCACGGGGACGTTGAACGTGCCCGTCGCGGCGGGCGCGCCGGTCACCTGGACGGTCACCGTGCTCGCGTTGGCGACGTCCTTGTGCTTCACGCGCAACGAGGCACCCGTCAGGATGGCGCCGGCCGGGACATTCTGGACCGGGGTGAAACCGGGCACCGTGATCGTGCCGTTCTTGGTCCCGTTGCCGGTGGTGGTCCAGGTCGCCTCGGCGCCGCCGTCGGCGCTCACCGCCGCAGCAGTGGCGTTCGTCCACGTTCCCTGCGGCTGGGTCGTGGTCACGCTGCCGCTGGGAAGCAGTCCGTTCGCCTGGGCCGAGGTGGGGGTGCTGCCGGTCTTGAGTCCGTAGAGCTCGATGGGTGGACGGTTGGCGTGATAGGTCGCACAGAGCTCCATCCGGGCACCGCTGCTGCCGTTGCCGTCCAGGAACAGCCTGCTGTTGCCGCCGAAGACGAACTGGACGCCCTGGGCGTTGATGTTCGTGATCGGGCTCTGGCAGTTGCCCGGGATCAGCCCGTTGCCGTTCGCCGGGAGCGGCGAGGGAGGCCGCGAGAGGACTGCGCCAGTCGTCGGGTTGGTGGGCGTCCCCCCGACGACGTCGGTGCCACGCGGGATCGTCCAGACATTGGTGGTGCCGGCGTAGAGGTTGTCCGGGCAGACGTTGGCGCAGGTCTCGTCGTGGAAGTCGAAGTAGTAGTTGCCCGGCTTGAACCACATCACCCGGCACAGGCCCATGGCGGTGTTCAGTGCCTGCGCGCTGTCGTAGTAGCCCGGCGCGAACTCGGCCACGCCGCCCGTGCAGGACGTCGGCGGCTGCTGCAGCGCGGGCACGGTCGAGCCCAGTTCGTGGTTGTAGTTCGGGTCGTTCAGCGCGGCCGCAGCGGGGGGCGAGTCCGAGCATCGTTTGGTGGAGGGCGCGACCACGGTCGTCGCCGAACAGGTCCCCGTGGCCTTCACGTCGCCGGCGTCCAGGGCGACGGGGCCCGAGATGTTGCCGTTGGCATAGACGCCGCCGTGGACGTTGAGGGTCTGCGAGGCCGAGATGTTCCCGCCGGTCTTCGTCGTCCGGTCGCCGAGGGCGACGATCGCGTAGCCGGGCTTGTTGCTGCTGTTGATCGGTACGGCCGATCCCTGTGCGCCTGTGGCCTCCTCGGGTTCGCAGACCACGGCTGCCGACATGGCGCTCTGGGTCTCTCCCGTCTGCTTGGGGATCAGGCCGTCGAGGACGAGGGTGTCCTTCGGGGTGGTCGAGGAGCCGCTGCCGTCGTAGCCGAAGCAGCCCGTGCCCGCGACATTGGTGTAGTACCACTTCGGCACCTGTGCACTGCTGCCCGAGCCCACGCTGTAGCCGGTCCGGAGACCGTTGATCGCCACCTGCGCGGCGGCGTCGGCGGCGTACGACGAGCGGGCGACGTCGCGCAGCGCGACGGTGGCGCGGAGGCTTCCGTCCCCCCGCGTCAGCACGGCGCCCGTCACCACGGCCACCACGGCGACGACGAAGATCGCGATGATGAGGATAGCGCCCTCGTCGGAGCGGCGGCGCCGCAGGCGGAAGTTCATGACTGTCTCCGTTCGCCAGAGAGCGTGGCGGTGTAGGCGGTCGTACCGTTGCCCTCGGGGTCCAGCACGGACAGGTTGAGGTTGACCACGGAGGGCACGTTGGCGCCGGAGCCGGTGCAGGCGACATCGCACGTCTTGGTCGGCAGTGCGTTGAGGCTGTGGGCCACCTCGACGGTGGAGTCAACGGTCGCGCCGCTGCACCGGCGGCGGACCAGGTCATAGCCGGTGCCGTCGGCCTGGGCCACATAGCTCACCGTCACGCGAGCGGGCGTGGCGGTCGAGTCGAGCGAGGTGTACTCGCTCCACGCGAGGGTGGCCACGACCGTGCCCGACGGGAGCGCACACGCAGGCGTCACGTCGACCGACTGCTGCAGCGGGAACGTCTTGGTGCCGGCGTCGAAGGAGCGGACACCGATGCTCGCCACGTCCCGCTGCCAGTACGCCGCCACGAACTGCACGTCGTGCGACTCGGTGAGCCGCGCCTGGGTGTCCACGGTCGTCTTGAAGTAGCTGATGACGATCCCGGTGAGTCCCGCGATCACGAAGCCGATGATCGTCACCGTCATCATCAGCTCCATCAGGGTGAAGCCGCTGTCATCGCGCAGGTCGCGGCGATCCGGATTCAGGGACATGCCGTCCCCGTCCCACACGAGCGCCGCACGACGATCGTCAAGCGCTCTGTCGCCCTGCTGTCCGAGCTCGCAACCGTGAGGGTCAGGCGCTGGACGCCCTTGTCCCTCGACGGGCAGGAGCCGGTCGTGATCACCGAGCCGTTGCCGTCGAGCGGTTGCGCGGCTGACGCCGAGGCCGTGTAGCCCGAGGGGACGGCGTAGCCCACCGTCGCCGGCGCATAGGCGCCCGCACCAGCGCACGGGACATAGTTGCCATCGGCGTCGAGATACTTCTCGATCGCCTCCGCGTACGTGCGTACCGCGGAGCCGCCGGTGGACTGCTTGCGGTGGATGTCGGAGCTCTTCACTGCCAGCTGGAGGCCGGCCATGATCGCTACCCCGGCGATGGCCAGGATCGACAGCGCGACGAGCGTCTCGATGAGCGTCACACCCGCATCAGAGGTGGACGCTGTACGCCGGCGCGCGAGCCACTGCATCAGAGCTCGACCTGTTGGAAGATCCCGTACATCGCAGACACCAGGGCGACCGCGACGAAGCCGACGATGCCACCCATGATCACGATCACGATCGGCTCGAAGAGCGCGGTGAGCTTCTTGATCTTGTAGTCGAGCTCGTCCTCGTAGTACTCCGCCGTCACCTCGAGCTGGGTGTCCATCGACCCCGTCTCCTCGCCGACGCGCAACATGGCAGTGGCGGTTCCCGGGAAGAGTTGCGTCCGCGCCAGCGGGCCGGCGATGCCCTGCCCCTCGAGCATCTGCTCCGTCACGCCGTTGAGACGCTTCATGAAGACCCGGTTGCGCAGCGAGTCCGTCGCGACCCGGATGGCCTCGGGCAGGTTGACTCCCGCGCTGACCATCGAGGCCATCACGCGACAGAAGCGTTCGACGAGGGCGTACTGGATGGTCTCGCCCAGGACGGGGACCTTCAGCAGGAAGGCGTGGAAGACGTACTTCCCGCGCTCGAAGCGCTGGGAGATGAAGAAGAGCAGGGAGACCGTGGCGATACCGATCAGGATCGCCCACCACCAGTCGCCCAGGAAACCAGTGAATCCGAGCAACATCCGGGTGGGCAGCGGGAGCTCGGCGTCCAGCGAGTCGAAGAAGTCGACGAACTTCGGCAGCACGTAGAGCGCGAGCACGAGCACCGTCGCCACCGACATGATCGCGACGGCGATCGGATAGATCATGGCCGACTTGATCTTGCGCCGCGCCTCGAGGTCGCGCTCGATGTAGACCGCGAGGCGGGACAGGACCGTGTCCAGCTCGCCGGTCAGCTCGGCCGAGCGCACGATGCCGCGGTAGAACTCCGGGAACACCCTCGGGTAGCGCTCCAGGGTGTCCGAGAAGCGCTCGCCGGTGCGCAGCCCGTCCTCGATGTCGTGCATCATCCGGCGCACCGAGGAGTTCTCGCTCTCGGCACCGATCGAGTGCACCGCATCCAGGATCGGCAGGCCCGCGCGCAGGAACGCCGCGATCTGGCGGGACAGGTGCATCACGTGCTCGCGCTTGATCCGCGGTCCCGAGATCTCGTACTGCAGGATGCTCGTCTTCTCATGCACCCGCAGGTCGCGCAGCTCCTGCTCGTAGAGCGCGACCTCGGCGTCGCCGCGGTTGGCGGCCTTCTGGGTCCCCTTGACGCTCTGGCCCTGCGGGTCCACTCCGACATAGGCGAACTTCGGCATGCTCAGACTCCTGCCACGTAGATGGAGCGCATGACCTCGGCGGCCGTGGTCGTGCCGTGGGTGACCAGCTGTGCCGCCTGCTCCTGCAGGGTGCGCATCCCCTGGCTGCGGGCGAGCTTTCGCATCTGGTCGTGGGGGGCGCGATCGACGATCAGCTCGCGCACCTCGTCGGTCACCACGAGCATCTCGTAGACACCGATCCGCTCGAGGTAGCCGGTGTGGGCGCAGAAGTGGCAGCCGGTGCCGTGCTGGAAGCCGCCGATCGGCTCCTGCCCGCCGTACTGCTGGAGGAAGGCGAGCTCGTCGGGCGACGGCTGGTAGGGCTCGAGACACGACGTACAGCTGCGGCGAACCAGGCGCTGGGCCACGACAGCCGTCACCGACGAGGCGATGAGGAAGGCCTCGATGCCCATGTCGAGGAGTCGGTAGAGGGCCGAGACCGCCTCGGTCGCGTGCAGCGACGAGAGCACGAAGTGACCGGTGAGCGCCGACTGCACGGCGATCCGGGCGGTGTCGACGTCACGGATCTCGCCGACGAGGATCACGTCCGGGTCCTGGCGCAGGATGGACTTGAGGCCACCGGCGAAGGTGATGCCGGCCGCCTCGTTGATCTGGATCTGGTTGATCGAGTCGAAGGTGTACTCGACCGGGTCCTCGATCGTCATCAGGTTCTTCTCGGGGCTGTTCAGCTCGCCGAGCGACGCGTACAGCGTGGTGGTCTTGCCACCACCGGTGGGGCCGGCACAGATCACCATGCCGAACGGGTTGTGGATCAGCGCGGAGTAGCGCTCCGCCGTGTCGGCCGGCATGCCGAGCTGCTCCAGCTCGAAGAGCGGCCGGCTCTTGTCGAGCACCCGCATGACGATCTTCTCGCCGCCGACGACCGCGGTCGTCGAGACCCGGATGTCGACCTCGCGACCCTCGATGACCATCGAGATCTGACCGTCCTGCGGCCGGCGTCGCTCGACGATGTTCATGTCGGCGAGGATCTTGACGCGGCTGACGATGGCCGGCCCGATGGAGCCGGGCAGGTCGAGCACCTCGGTCAGGGCGCCGTCGATCCGGTAGCGCACGCGGACCCGCTCACCCGTCGGCTCGACGTGGATGTCTGAGGCCCGGTCGCGCATGGCCTGGGTGATGATCGACTGGACGACCCGCACGACCGGCGCGTCCTCGTTGACGTTGACGCCGTCCAGGTCGAAGGTGTCCTTGCGCAGCGCGTCGCGCGCCTCGAAGGCCGTGATCTGGCCGCCGACCTCGTGGGTGGCCCGGTACGAGGTGGCAAGGCCCCGCTCTAGGTCACGCGCCGTGGCGACCGCCGCCCGGACCGGTCGTTCGAGCACCGATGCCACGGCGGCGATCCGCTCCGGAGCCGGGTCGAGCACAGCGACCGTGACTGCGTCGTCGTCCACGGCGACCGGCAGCACCTGCAGGGTGGTGGCCTGCTCCCGGGTCAGCAGGGCGATGGCTTCCTCAGCCGGTGTGATGGTGCGGAAGTCCGCCAACGGCACCTGGTGGTGCTCGGAGAGCGTCCGCGCCAGCGCATCATCGGTGATGGCGCCGCTCGCGATGAGCTTCGTCGCGAGTGCTCCCTCCTGCCCTCGAACGGCGTCGAGCTGGTAGGGCTGCACCCGGCCTGCGCTGACCAGGATCCGACCGAGCCGCTCGTCGTCCTCGTCGGTTCGGGGTGCCGCGATCGGCGCCTCGACCTTGCTGTGGCGTCCCTTGAGCCTCATCGTCCGTCCTCGTTCAGCGGGAGCCCATTGCGGCGGGGACCGTCGAGTAGCGCGGACGCGCTTCGATGTCCTTCGGGTAGAGGCTGCGCGCGGCCGCCTCCTCCTCGGTCACGATGCCATCCTGGACGAGGCGCGACAGCGACTGCTCAAGAGTGATCATCCCGTCCTGGGCGCCGGTCACCAGGGAGTTGCGCAGCTGGTGGGTCTTGCCCTCCTTGATCAGGTTGCGGACGGCGGGCGTGGCGACGAGCACCTCGTAGGCCGCGGTCATCCCGCCACCGATCTTGGGGATCAGCCGCTGGTAGACGACGCAGCTCAGTGCGGCGGCGAGCTGGACCCGGATCTGGGCCTGCTGCTCCGCCGGGAAGACGTCGATCATCCGGCCCAGCGACTGGGCGGTGTCGTTGGTGTGCAGCGTCGCGAACACGAGGTGGCCGGTCTCGGCGACGGTGAGCGCGAACTGGATCGACTCCAGGTCGCGCATCTCACCGACGAGCAGGACGTCGGGGTCCTCGCGGAGCACGGAGCGCAGCGCGTCGCGGAAGCTCGCGGTGTCGGTGCCGACCTCACGCTGGTTGACCGCCGCCATCTTGTGGTCGTGGACGTACTCGATCGGGTCCTCGACGGTGATGATGTGGCAGCCGCGGTTCGAGTTGATCAGGTCGATCAGCGAGGCGAGGGTGGTCGACTTGCCGGAGCCGGTGGGCCCGGTCATCAGGATCAGGCCCTGGTGGCGCATGGAGAGCTCGCGCAGCGCCACCGGAAGGCCGAGCTCGTCGACGGTCGGGACATGGCGCGGGATCATCCGCAGGGCGACGGCGGTCAGGTTGCGCTGCGTGAAGGCATTGCCGCGGATCCGAGCGTGCTCGCGCCAGGAGAAGGAGAAGTCGTACTCGTGCTGGGCGCTCCACGCCGTCGCCTGTTCCGGCGTCAGCACCTCGGCCAGCAGGTCATCGGTGTCCTCGGCGCTGAGCGCCGGCTGGCCCGGGATCGGACGGAGCGATCCGTCGACGCGGAGCATGGGCGGCATCCCGACGGTCAGCATCAGGTCGGTGCCCTGTACCTCCCACAGGGCGCCGAGCAGCTGGTCAATGCGATCACCGATCCGGTGCAGGTGGTGGTACACGTGGAGCCCCTCAGGTCTGGTCGTGCCGGGACGGATGCCGAAGGAGGGCCGCCGCCAGAGCGACGGCCCTCCTGTTGCGAGCTGGAATCGTCAGCAGGCAGCCGGCGCCGGGTTCAGGGCACCCGTGGCCGTGATGGCGGTGGCGCCGGTGATCGAGGACACGGTGCCGTCCGGCGCCGCGCGCAGGAAGCCCTGCGTCACGAGGGCTCCGACAGTGCCCGGGTAGCTGCCGTTCTCGGCGTATGCGGCCTCGACGGCAGTCTCAACCGTGCGGATCTCGGTCTTGCACGCCGCCTCCTCGCCGTTGTCCGAGATGCCCCGGACGGAGAAGACGACGACCGCGGCGAGGATGCCGAGGATGATGATGACGATCAGGAGCTCGATGAGCGTGAAGCCGCGGTCCTCGCGGCGGGCCGCCTGGAGGCGGTCGATGGTTCGGCGCATGGCGTTACCTCTTCGGAAGAGAGAGTTGAACGGGAGAGGATGTGAGCCCGAGCCACTGCGTCGATGAAACGACCTCTCGCGACGCCGCGTCATGGCAATGCGGTTTTCTTTACTTTTCATCTGCTTGTACCCCGACTAAGGTCCGCCCAGCACCTATCGGATCCGATGGTTCGCCTGCGAAACGGCCCGCAGGTGCGCATAATCTGCCGCCGCCCCTGAGGCTTCGCAGATCGGAGAATTGCGCGAAGGTTTGGCACTTTCGGCGTCTCGCGACGTTGGTGCGCAACCTCCTCGACCACCCGGTCGCCCGGGGGTTTCGAGGCTCCTCGCTAGCGCTCGTCGCACCTCAACCACCGGGCCGTGGAACGTCCCGACGGATCCGGGTGACGTGGGCCACACTGTGCCCGTGGCCACCCCTTCCGCTCCCAAGGCGCCCAGCAAGCAGTCCGTCGTCAACCTGTGGGACTTCCTGGTCAAGGGCGGCATCGCCGACCTGACCCGCACCCCCTCGGAGATCATCGACACCGGACGGACCCGCGAGCTCCATCGGTACGACAAGGCGAAGGGCGTGCGCAGCAAGGGCATCCCGGTGCTGCTGGTCCCGCCGCTCGGCTCGCAGGCGTCCTGCTTCGACCTGCGGCAGGGGCTCTCGCTGGCCCAGGACTTCGTCGACCGGGGCCGGCCGACGTACCTCGTCGACTACGGGCCGCTCAAGGGCGAGGACCGCAAGGTAGGCATCGAGCACTTCATCAACGACGTGCTGCCGCCGGCCATCCGCAAGGTCTCCGAGGACGCCGGCGGGCGCGACGTGCACCTGGTCGGCTGGTGCATGGGGGGCCTGCTCTCGCTCGGCACCGTCGCCGTCCACCAGGACCTGCCGGTCCGGTCCGTCGCGATGGTGGCGAGCCCGTTCGACCTGTCCAAGCAACCGCTCCTCAAGCCGGTGCAGGCCGTGGCGAAGGTGACCCGCGGACGGTTGGTCGGCTCAGCGCTCAAGGCTGCGGGCTCCGTGCCCGCGCCCGTGGTCAGCATCGGGTTCAAGGCGACCGCCCTGCCGACGTACCTGAAGAAGCCCCGAACCCTCTGGAACAGGCGCGAGGACAGGGAGTTCCTCGGTCAGGTGCAGGCCGTCGACCACATCATGAACAACATGCTGGCCTACCCCGGGCGGGCGACGCTGCAGGTCTACCAGCGGATGGCGCTGCGCAACGAGCTCGCCACCGGCAAGGTGCAGGGCCCCAACGCGCTCGTCGACCTCGCGACCGTGAAGGTCCCGGTGATGAACGTCGCCGGCAAGACCGACGTGCTCGTCCCGGCCGCGGCCGCGCACCACGTCGGCGACCTGGTCACCGGCTCCCGCGACGTCCGGCTCCCCCTCGCCCCCGGCGGCCACCTCGGCGTGCTCACCGGCACGAAGGCGCCGGAGACCACGTGGGCCTACATCCACGAGTTCCTCGAGGCGCACGACCGCAAGCGGCGCTGAGGCTCAGGGCCGCCGCAGCGCCCGGTCCACGACCGCCGGCAGGTGCCGGATGGCGACCGCGGCGAGCCGGCTGTCGCGCCCCGGTACGACGAGGAAGCCGCGCCGCCGACCGAGCGCGCCCATCAGCGCCTCGGCCACCTCGTCGGGCGTCAGCGTCTTCACGCTCTCCTCGGCGGCGAGGACCTCGGCCGGCTTGTGGCGGTTCTCCTCGTCGAAGCCGGGGGTCAGCGTGTTGGGCGGGCAGAGCACGAGCACCCGGACGCCGTACGGGCGGACCTCGCGGCGCAACGCCTCCGAGAAGCCGACCACGCCGAACTTGGTCGCGCTGTAGACCGTGTAGCCGAAGACCCCCGCCAGTCCGGCCATCGACGACGTCGTCACGACCGTCCCGCCGCCGGCCCGGCGCAGGTGCGGGAGCACCGCGCGGGCGACGTTGATGGTGCCGACCAGGTTGGTCGCAACCATCCCGGCCACGTCCTCGGCCGGCAGCTCCTCCAGCCACCCCGGCCGCGCGTAGCCGGCGGTGGTCACCACGAGGTCCGGTACGCCGACCTCCGCCACCAGCGCGTCCACGACGCCCTGCACCGCCTCGGCGTCGGTCACGTCGACCGCGCGGGCGAGGGCGTCGTCGCCGAGCTGCGCGAGCGCCGCGCCGAGCTTGGCCTCCGAGCGGGACAGGATCACCACCTCGGTGCCGGCCGCGGCCAGCCGTCCGGCGACGGCGAGGCCGATCCCCTCGGAGCCGCCGAAGACGAACGCGCGCTGGTGCAGGGGCCCGGTCATCGTCATCAGTGTCCCGACAACCGGCTCGTCACGCGGCCGATCAGCCGGGTCCGGCCGGGTGCGACCCGTGAGGCCAGGTCGATCACCCGCGCGTCCGGGCCGACCACCGCGCGCGGCTGGTCCCTCTCGATCGCCTTGACGATGCGGCGCGCGACGAACGACGGTGGCGGCATCAGCACCGAGAGCGGGCCCTGGGAGACCTTCGCGATCCGGGCCCCGTCGGCGCCGCGGGCCGTCGCGGCGATGCCGGTGCGGTGGGTGCCGGGGAAGACGACGGAGACACCGACCGTCGTACCGGCGAGCTCGCCGCGCAGCGCCTCGGAGAACGCCTTCACGGCGCCCTTGGTCAGCGCGTACGTGGCCGTGTGCGGCAGGCCCATCAGCCCGGCCATGCTCGAGACGTTGACGATGTGCGCCTCGTCCTGCTGCCGCAACACCGGCAGGAAGGCCCGGCAACCGTGGACCACGCCCCACACGTTGACGTCGACGAGCATCCGCATGTCCTCGAGCGCCTCGTCGGCGAACGCACCGACGGAGGTGATGCCGGCGTTGTTCACGAGGACGTGGACGACGTCGTGCCGCTCCCGGACCTCGTCGGGCAGGGCCGCCATCCGCTCGGCGTCGGCGACATCGGCCAGGTGGGTCGTCGCGCGGCGACCGTGCGCCTCGACCAGGCGGGCGGTCTCCGCCAGGCCCTCCGCGCGCAGGTCGACCAGCGCCAGGTGGCAGCCTCGCGCGGCGAGGCGCTGCGCCGTCACCCGTCCGATCCCGCTGCCGGCACCCGTCACCACGGCCACCCGGCCCTCGAAGCTCTGCACGAGAACAGGTTATAGAGGAGGGGGCGTCTCGCGACGGTCGCTGCGCGACCTCCTCGACGACCGGCTGCGTCGCTGCGCGACCTCCTCGACGACCGGCTGCGTCGCTGCGCGACCTCCTCGACGACCGGCTGCGTCGCTGCGCGACCTCCTCGACGACCGGCTGCGTCGCTGCGCGACCTCCTCGACGACCGGAGGTGTCAGGACGGGCCGACGTGCTCCTCGAACACCAGCACCGTCTGGGTGGCGACCACCTCGGGGAGCGCCTGGATCCGCTCCAGCACCAGCTCGCGCAGGTGGTCGGCGTCGCGGGCGCGGACCAGGATCACGCAGTCGAAGTCGCCGGTGACCAGCGCGACGTGCGCCGCCTCCTCCAGCTCCCAGACCTTCTTGCGGAACGACTTCCACGAGTTCTGCTTCGTCCGGACGTGGACGTACGCCGACAGGCCGAGCCCGATCGCGGCGTGGTCCACGTCGACCGTGAACTTCCGGATGACCTTGGTGTCGACCATCCGCTTCACCCGCGCGTAGGCGTTGGCGCGGCTGATCCCGACCCGGGTCGCGACGTCGCGGATCGACGTCCGCGAATCGTCCCGCAACACGTCCAGAATCGCGCGGTCGACGGCGTCCATGCGAGACATGTTGCCACAATTCGACGTACCTGATGACCAAACGTCCGACGGCACTGGCAATTCTGTGGATCGGGTCACACACTGCAGCCATGTTCGAGGAAGGTCAGTACTTCGCGCCCGTGACCGCCAACGAGGACGGAGCGCTCGAGGTCCATCTCGGCGCCGACCACCCGGGGTTCGCCGACCCCGAGTACCGCGCCCGCCGTGACGCGCTCGCGACCCTCGCCAACAACTGGCGGCCGGGCACCCCCGCGCCCATCGCGCCGTACACCGACGACGAGCACCGCGTGTGGCAGGTCGTCAGCGAGGCGCTGGTGACCAAGCACCGCAGCTACGCCTGCCGCGAGTTCCTCGACGGCAAGGAGTCGCTCGGACTCCCCATCGACCACATCCCCCAGCTCGCCGAGGTCAGCGAGTGGCTCGCGCCCCTGACCGGCTACCGCTACCAGCCGGCCGCCGGACTGGTGCCGCTGCGCGAGTTCTACGGCTCGCTCGCCGACAAGGCGTTCTGGTCCACGCAGTACGTCCGCCACCACTCGGTGCCGCTCTACACGCCGGAGCCCGACGTGCTGCACGAGGTCGTCGGCCACGGCAACACCCTCGCCAACCCGCGCTTCACCGCCCTCTACGAGCTCGCCGGCCAGGCCTCGCGTCGCGTGCAGAGCGCGGACGCGCTCGAGTTCGTCAGCAAGGTCTTCTGGTTCACCCTCGAGTTCGGCGTGCTCTGGGAGGCCGGCGAGCTCAAGGCCTACGGCGCGGGCATCCTCTCCTCCCCCGGCGAGATCGAGGCGTTCCGCGGCATGAACATCCGCCCGCTCGACGTCGCCACCATGGGCACGCAGGTCTACGACATCACCGACTACCAGGACGTCCTCTACGTCGCCGAGTCGTTCGCCCAGGTCGAGGACGTCGTCGGCGGCTTCTGGGCCGACTGCACCGACGACTCCATCGCCGCGATCCTGGCCCGCACGCCCGCCCACGCGTAGGACCTCCTCCCGGCGACGAGTTTCGCCCAGCTTCTTGACGGTGACCCAGATCACAGCGAATGTGTGCAGCGCGGACCATCCCCTTCCACCCATGAAGCAGAGGTCGATCTCGTGCGCCACCTACCTGCAGCGCTTGCCCTCACCGCCCTGACCGCCGGCCTCCTCACCGCCGGTCCTCCCGCCAGCACCAGCCCCAGCCGCGACGACCGCGGCAGCGGCGGCGGCCTCGAGGTGTACGTCGTCGAGGCGGCCCCGGGCCAGCTCGACGCCCTCGAGGACGTCGGCGTCGACACCCACCACGTCACCCAGGAGGACGCCGGCCAGGGCAACGTCCGCCTCGACGCCGTCATCACCGGCAGGCAGGCCGCGCAGCTGCGCAAGGACGGCCTCAAGGTCACCGTCAAGCGGGTCAACGGCCGCAAGGCCTCCGAGGAGGCGCGTCGGCAGAACCTCGCCGGCTACGACGCCTATCGCTCGTACAGCGAGGCCGGCGGCATCGCCGACGAGCTCCGCGAGACGGCGGCGGCCAACCCCTCGATCGCCAAGCTCGTCAGCATCGGCAAGACCGTCAACGGCCAGGACATCCTCGCGCTCAAGGTGACGAAGAACGCCCGGCAGCTCAAGGACGGCAAGCGCCCCGCGGTCCTGTACGGCGGCGCGCAGCACGCCCGGGAGTGGATCACCCCCGAGATGGTGCGCCGGTTGATGCACCACTTCCTCGACAGCTACGGCTCGGACCCCGAGATCACGTCGCTGGTCGACACCACCGAGCTGTGGTTCCTGCCGGTCTCGAACCCCGACGGCTACGACTTCACGTTCACCCCCGACAACCGCCTGTGGCGCAAGAACCTGCGCGACAACAACGGCGACGGGACGATCACGCCCGGTGACGGCGTGGACCCCAACCGCAACTTCGCGGTCAAGTGGGGCTGGGACAACGAGGGCTCCTCGCCAGAGCCGGCCAGTGAGACCTATCGCGGCCCGGGCCCGAACTCCGAGCCGGAGACCAAGGCGCTCGACGCCCTCATGGCCCGGGTCGGGTTCGAGTTCTACATCAACTACCACTCGGCCGCCGAGCTCCTGCTCTACGGCATCGGTTGGCAGGTCGGCACGCCGTCGCCGGACGACGTGATCTCGGAGGCGATGGTGGGTGACGACGCCAACCCGGCGGTCCCCGGCTACGACCCGGACATCTCCGCCGAGCTCTACACCACCAACGGCGACACCGACACGCACGCCCAGGTCGAGTACGGCACGCTCGGCTTCACGCCGGAGATGACCACCTGCGAGACGGCGTCGAACTCCGACCCCGACGACGAGTGGGAGGCCGACGACTGCCTCTCCGGCTTCAACTTCCCCGACGACGAGGGCCTGATCCAGGCCGAGTTCGAGAAGAACATCCCGTTCGCCCTCTCGGTCGCGAAGTCGGCGACGGACCCCGACGACCCGGTGTCTGTCGTCAAGGACGACGGCAAGGCGCGGACGGCCGCCGACATGGTCTCCGACCCGTTCTCGGTGTCGCACGGCACCACCCAGCCGGTCGCGGTGACGGCCAAGAAGGCGATCAAGGACCTGAAGCTCAACTACTCCGTCAACGGCGGTCCGACGAGGACGGCCAAGACGGCGCTGTGGAAGGGCGGCGAGCGCTACGGCGACACCCACCACGACTACTACGGCGAGTTCCGCGGCACGGTCACCGGCACGGCGTCCGGTGACTCGGTCAAGGTCTGGTTCACCGGCGTCAAGCCCGGCAAGGGCCCGGTCAGGAGCGAGCCGTTCACCTACGAGGTGGCCGACGACATCGGCGGCGACGTGCTGATCCTCGCCGCCGAGGACGTCACCGGCGCCAGCCCCGTCCAGGGCGTGACGACCGCCAAGTACGCCGACGACTACGCCGCGGCGCTCACGGCCGCCGGCTACACCTCCGACGTGTACGACGTCGACGCCAACGACCGCCGGGCCCCGCACCACCTCGGCGTCCTGTCCCACTACGACGCCATCGTCTGGGAGTCGGGCGACGACATCATCACCCGCGCGGTCGGCCAGCCGGGGGGCACGGCGGCCAAGCTGTCCAACGACCTCGAGACCGCCGTCCGCGACTACCTCAACGAGGGCGGCAAGGCGCTGGTCACCGGCCAGTACAACCTCTTCGCCCAGGCCACCGGCGCGACGTACTACTTCTCGCCGACGGCGCCGCCGGAGTGCACGGTCCGGGCCAACCCCTGCCTGACTCTGGAGAACGACTTCCTCCAGTACTGGCTCGGCGCCTACAACTACGTCAGCGACGGCGGCACGGACCCCGACTCGGGCAACCCCTACCCGGTCCGCGGCGACGACGGGACGTTCGACGGCTTCGCCGGCACCTTCAACGGTGGCGACGGCGCCGACAACCAGGGCCACACGGCGTCGCTGCTGACCACGTCGAGCTTCCTGCCCCCGGCCGAGTTCCCGCAGTTCGCGAGCTCGGAGCCGATCGAGTGGGACCGCCCCGGTGGCGCGCCCTTCGACCCGCACACCGGCGACTGGTACATGTTCAGCCAGACCGCCGACCAGGGCTGGAAGCGGCTCAGCCGCACGGTCGACCTGACCGGGAAGACGTCGGGAGCGCTCAAGTTCCAGATGTCGCACGACACCGAGGCGGACTGGGACTTCGTGATCGTCGAGGCCCACGAGGTGGGCAGCGACGAGTGGACCACGCTGCCCGACGCCAACGGCCACACCGCGCAGGTCACCGGTGAGTCGTGTGCGTCCGGCTGGGACGCCATCCACCCGTTCGTCGCCCACTACCAGGGCGCGGACTGCTCGCCGACCGGCACCACCGGCGCCTGGAACGCCGCGACCGGCAGCAGCGGCGGGTGGCAGGAGTGGAACGTCGACCTGACGGCGTACGCCGGCAAGCAGGTCGAGGTGTCGATCTCCTATCTCACCGACTGGGGCACCCAGGGCCTCGGCGTGTTCGTCGACGACACGCAGGTCATCGTCGACGGTGCACCGACCGCGACGACCTCCTTCGAGGACGGCCTCGGTGGCTGGACCCCGTCCGCGGCGCCGGCCGGCTCGCGGACGACGAACAACTGGGAGCGCAGCCAGACCGCCTTCCAGGAGGGCGCGGGCACCGTCACCGAGGACACGGTGTTCACCGGCTTCGGCGCCGAGGGCCTCACGACGACGGCGATGCGCAACGACTTCATCGCCGCGGCGATGGAGCACCTGCTGGACTGACGGCCTCAGGAGCGACGACCCAGGAGTGACGACAGCAGGCCCGCGGCACCACGCCGGGGGCCTGCTCGTCTCCCGGTCGTCGAGGAGCTTGCGCAGCAAGCGTCACGAGACGCCCGGGCGCACCTCTCGGGTGTCAGCGGCGCGACGCCCAGGCGACCAGCTCGCGGGCCGGGCCCTCGGGCGGGTGCGGACCGCCCTTCCAGACCGCGTGCAGGCGGCGGGTGAGGTCGAGGCCGGTCACCGTCACCCGGACCAGACGCCCGGTGGCCAGGTCGTCGCGGACGGCATGCGCGCCGACCGCCGCGGGACCGGCGCCGGCGGCGACGGCGGCCCGCACGGACGCCGTACTCGAGAGCTCGAGGACGGGCGCCGCCATCGGCAGGTCCGCGAGGGCGCGCTCGAGGACGGTGCGGGTGCCCGACCCGACCTCGCGTACGACGAGGGGCGTGGCCGCGAGCGTCGCCGCCGTGACCCGGCGGCGGGACCGCAGCGCCCACGGGTGCGCGGGCCCGACGACCACGACGAGCTCGTCGGTGCCGACGAGGCGGTGCCGCAGGCCCCGCGGGGCGTCGGGACCCTCGACGAAGCCGAGGGTCACCTCGTCGGCCGTGACCAGCTCGACCACCCGCTGGGTGTTGGTGGCGGTCATCGTGATGTCGGTCGGCTGCTGGCCGCGCTGCACCTGCTGGGCGCGCAGGCCGACCAGCCAACCGGGCAGCAGGTGCTCGGCGATGGTGAGGCTTGCGGCGATGTCGAGGTGGCCGCGGCGGTCGGCGCGCAGGGCGCCGATGCCGGCGTCCAGCTCCTGCGCGGCGTCGAGCACGCGGTCGGCCCACTGCACGACCAGCTCCCCCGTGGGGGTGAGCTCGGAGCCGCGCTTGCTGCGTGTGACGAGGGGCTCGCCGACCAGTGACTCCATGGTGCGGACCCGCGAGGAGGCGGCCTGCTGGGTGATGCCGAGCTCGGCCGCGGCGGCCCCCAGCGACCCCGTGCGGGAGACGACGACGAGCAGCTCCAGCGCCCGGAGATCCGGGACGTGCGGCCCCAACATGGTCACAAGCCTACCTTGTGACCACCCAACCACAACCTCGTTCTGTGAGCGGTCGCGGATCAGCAGACTCATCAGCATGACTCTTCGTGTGGCCATCGTGGGCGGCGGACCGGCCGGCATCTACGCCGCCGACATCCTGACCAGGTCGGAGACCCCCGTCTCGGTCGACATCATCGAGCGGCTGCCCGCGCCCTTCGGACTGGTCCGGTACGGCGTCGCGCCCGACCACCCGCGCATCAAGGAGATCATCAAGGCGCTCCAGCGGGTGCTGGCCAAGCCGGAGGTCCGCTTCCTCGGCAACGTCGAGTACGGCGTGGACGTGAAGCTCGAGGACCTGCGCGAGTTCTACGACGCCGTCGTCATCGCCACCGGGGCCATGGCCGACCGCGACCTCGGCATCCCCGGCGAGGAGCACAGCCTCGGCGCCGCCGACTTCGTGAGCTGGTACGACGCCCACCCCGACGTCCCGCAGACCTGGCCGCTCGAGGCGACGAGCGTCGCCGTGCTGGGCGTCGGCAATGTCGCCCTCGACGTGGCCCGCGTGCTCGCGAAGACCGGCGACGAGATGCTCGTGACCGACATCCCCGCCCACGTCCACGCCGGCCTGAAGGCCAAGACCATCACCGACGTGCACGTCTTCGCGCGCCGCGGCCCGGCGTACGCGAAGTTCTCGCCGCTCGAGCTGCGCGAGCTCAACCACTCGCCCAACGTCGAGGTGATCGTCCACCCCGAGGGCTTCGACGTCGACGCCCACGGCATGGAGCACATCGCCCAGCACAAGTCGCAGAAGATGGTGCTCAACACCCTCACCAGCTGGGTCGGCGCGGACCCGGTCGGCAAGCCGCACCGGATCCACCTGCACTTCGCCGAGGCGCCGGTCGAGATCGTCACCGACGCCGACGGCCGGGTGACCACGCTGCGCACCGAGCGCACCCACTCGCCGAACGAGGACGGCACCGTCGAGGGCACCGGCGAGGTGACCGACTGGGACGTCCAGCAGGTCTACCGCGCGATCGGCTACCGCAGCACCGCGCTGCCGGGCCTGCCCTTCGACGACCGCGCCGCCGTGATCCCGAACGACGGAGGACGGGTCCTGGACCTCGACGGCAACCCGATCCCGGGCACCTTCGTCACCGGCTGGATCAAGCGCGGTCCCGTCGGCCTGATCGGCCACACCAAGAGCGACGCCGCCGAGACCGTCGCCCACCTGCTCGAGACGACGGTGGAGACCGCCACGGCCCGCCGCCCCGAGGACGTCGACGCCTACTTCGCCGAGCGCGACGTCGACGTCGCCACCCACACCTCGTGGGAGCTCCTCGACGCGCACGAGGTCGCCCTGGGCGAGGCCGAGGGCCGCGCCCGGGTCAAGGTCGCCACCCGCGAGGAGATGTTGCGGGCCGGTCGCGCCTGAGCACCACCCCGGTGGTCGAGGAGGTCGCGCAGCGACCTCCACCCCGGTGGTCGAGGAGGTCGCGCAGCGACCTCCACCCCGGTGGTCGAGGAGGTCGCGCAGCGACCGTCTCGAGACCCCCGCACCCGACCTCGTAGGTTGGTCCGGTGACACGATCCGGCGCCGTCCTGCGGGTCCCCCCGCTGAGCAAGCTGCTGCACGAGTCCCTCGCGGCGTCGTACGACGTCCTCGACCTGCCCTCCGAGGGGCGGGCCGCGTTCCTCGCGGAGCACGCCGGTGACGTGGTCGCGATCGCGTGCACCAACAGCGGCCGGGTCGACGCCGAGCTGATCGGCGCGGTGCCGCGACTGCAGGTGGTCGTCAACCAGGGTGTCGGCTACGAGAACGTCGACGTCGACGCCTGCCTCGAGCGCGGCATCCTGGTCAGCCACACCCCCGACGTCCTCGACGACGCGGTCGCCGAGACCACGCTGGGCCTGCTGATCGCGACCCGCCGCCGCCTGGTCGAGGCCGACGCGTTCGTCCGTGAGGGCCGGTGGGCCGACGGTCAGTTCCCGCTCACCGGGCAGGTCAGCGGCAGTCGCGTCGGCATCCTCGGCCTGGGCCGGATCGGGCGCCGGATCGCCGGCGTCCTCGAGGCGCTCGGCTGCGAGATCAGCTACCACAACCGCCGCCTTGTCCCCGGCGTCCCCTACGCCTACGCCGGCTCCCCCACCGAGCTGGCGGCGGCGGTCGACAACCTGGTCGTCGTCGTACCGGGCGGGTCCGCGACGGCCGCCCTCGTCGACCGGGACGTGCTCGACGCCCTGGGTCCGGACGGCGTGCTGGTCAACGTGGCGCGGGGATCCGTCGTCGACGAGCCCGCCCTCGTCGCCGCGCTGCAGGAGGGACGGCTCGGCGCCGCCGGCCTCGATGTGTACGCCGAGGAGCCCCACGTCCCGGAGGCGCTGCGAGCACTCGGGAACGTGGTGCTCCTCCCCCACGTCGGCTCGGCGACCGTGCGGACGCGGACCGCGATGGCGGACCTCACGCTCGCCAACCTCGCGCTCTGGTGGGAGTCCGGTCGCCTGCAGACCCCGGTCCCGGAGATGGCCGCGCTCAGTAGCTGAAGCTGGTCGCGCCCTCGTCGCCGATCCACTGCCACATCGGCACGGTGCCGCCGATCTCGGCGCCGGCGATGAGGTTCTCGGGGTCGAGGGCCTTGGCGTTGAAGCAGAGCGGACAGACGAGGTACCTGCCGCCGGCCGCCTCGTAGCGGGCCAGCAGCTCCGGCAGCGACGGGCATCCCTCGCAGGCCCGGCCGACGGCCGTCCCGGGCACCGCGAGGCGCACGGCCTCCTTGGTCAGGAACATCAGCGTCGGGCGCCCGTGCTCGGCAGCACCCAGCGCGACGAGGAACGCGACGGTGACCTTCTCGGGGTCCTCGAGTCCGGTGGCGAGGCTGACGACGGCCTTGTTCGACATGACGATCTCCTTCGGGTCCTGGGCGGTGTCTCCGCCGATGCCCGAAGCCTCCGCCCGGGAGGGGGTCCACCGGATCCGCGCCGACGCGCAACCCGCGGCGGGTGCGTGGCGGCCGACGCGTACGCGTCACCGGTGGTCGAGGAGGTCGCGCAGCGACGCTCACCCGGTGGTCGAGGAGGTCGCGCAGCGACCGTCACGAGACCCCCGCAACCCGTGCTGCCAACTCATCCCACCGAGCCGGACCGCAGACCGGCTCACCAGGTCTCGAGACGGTTGCTGCGCAACCTCCTCGACCACCGTCACGGGACGTCCGCAGGAGGCTCCCAACGGTCCGGAGCGCCGCTCGTCTGCGCATCCTGGCGCGCCGCCCTACCCGAGTAGCCGCGACTGCCGAGCTCCACCAGCGCGTCGATCCGACCCTCGATCAGTGCGATCCGCTTCGCGCGTCCCCAGCCCTGGATCTGCTTCTCGAAGAGGAAGGCGAGGTCGATCCGGTCGAACCAGTGCGACCACACGAGCACGACCGGGCGACGGCGGGGCCTGCGGGTGTACGCGGATCCGAGGCCCAGGTTGTGCTCGTCGATCCGGCGCTGGAGGTCGACGGTGCTGCCGACGTAGAAGGTTCCGTCGGCGCAACGAAGGATGTAGGTGTACGGCATGACGCGGACCCTCGTCCGCGCCGCAGCAGTCCGCAACGGGGACCCGGTCAGCCTGTGGAAACGAGCCTGACGAAGCGCACCGGTGGTCGAGGAGGACCGTCACCCGGTGGTCGAGGAGGTCGCGCAGCGACCGTCTCGAGACCCCCGCAACCCGTGCTACCAACTCATCCCATTGAGCCGGACCGCGGACCGGCTCACCAGGTCTCGAGACGGTTGCTAGCGCAACCTCCTCGACCACCGGGGTGTGCTGCGCAACCTCCTCGACCGACGGGAGGGTCAGGTGAGGACGCGCGCGACCGCAGCGGCACGGGCCGTGCGGCCGGAGAGCCCGAGCTTGAGGTAGACGTTCTGGAAGTGCCGCTCGACGGTGCGGACGCTGAGGGTCAGGCGGTCGGCGATGGCGGTGTTGTCGAGGCCCTCGGCGGCGAGCAGGAGGATCTCGCGCTCGCGGTCCGTCAGGTGCGACACCGGTACGACGGCCCGGTCCTCACCCACGAACGCCGCGACCTCACGCAGGAACGCCGGCCAGGCGGGCTCGTCCGCCAGCAGCACGTGGTTGCGGGACTCCAGCATCACCAGGCGGGCGTCCGGGATGTCGGCGGCCAGCCGGGGACCCCAGCCGGGCGCCACGCGGTCGCCCTCCGCGTGCAGGACCAGGGTCGGCGTGGTGATCTCCGGCAGCAGCGCCCGGACGTCGGTCGCGTGCCGGGCCACCCGGCTGCAGACGGCGTTCTCGGTGTTCGTCGAGGTGCGCTGCAGCTCGTCCATCCACTCCATCTGCTGCTCGGTCGCGTCGGGGATGAACGAGTTGGTGAAGACCCGGCGGAAGAGCGGGTCCGGCCGCGCCCAGCCCGCGCGGATCATCGCGAGGAAGGCCTCCTCGGCCGCCTCGTCGGCCTGCTGCAGCCCACCCCCGGCCATGCCGCCGTAGAGCACCAGCCGCGACACCCGGTCCGGGTGGGCGTGCGCGTAGGCCAGCGCGACGGGCGCGCCGCCGGACATGCCCATCACCGCGAACCGGTCGAGCCCGGCCGCCTCGACCAGCGCCTCCAGGTCGGCGAGCCGGCGCGCGAGGGAGAAGTCGGTGACCTCCCACTCGGAGAGCCCGAAGCCGCGCTCGTCGTACCGGACCACCGTGGCGAGGTCGCCGAGGTCGTCGAGGAAGTGCCGCCACACCGGGCTCTGCCAGTCGTGCTGCAGGTGGCTGAGCCAGCAGGACACGATGAGCAGCGGCGGACCGGAGCCGTGCCGGGCCCACGCGATCCGCACCCCGTCGTCGGCGCGGCAGAAGCGCACCTGCTGGTTCGGGACCTGAGCGGCGACCACGGGCGTCAATGTACGCCGCTCCCAGCCCCGGCGGCCGGGCTTCGTGGCGACTCCTTGGCCTCCCCACATCGAACCCACAGATTCGCGACGCACGCTCGATGACATGACCAGCCCGACTCCCCCGCCGCCGTACCTGCCGCCCCCGCCGCCGCCCCCGTTCGGGCCGGCCGGCCACGCCCGTCGGCGGAGCGGCCGCGGCCTGGTCGCCGCCGGTGTCGCGGGCGGCGTGCTGCTGGTCGGCACCGGGGCCGCGACGACCGCCGTCGCGCTGCAGGTCCTCGACCGCGACGGCGCCGCGAGCGCCGGCACCAGCCTGGTCCCGTCGACGACCGCCCAGGACGGGACGGGCAGCCGGCCGGACACGGGAACGCTGCCCGAGCTGACGCCGTACGGCGGCGGGCAGGACGCCGGCAGCGAGACCGCGTCCGACGCGAGCGCGGAGCAGTCGACGGGCATCGTGCAGATCACCTCGACGCTCACCAACGGCACCGGGGCGGGCACCGGGCTGGTCCTCGACGCCGACGGCACCATCGTCACCAACCACCACGTGGTCGACGGCGCGACGAGGATCGAGGTCACCGTCGTGTCGACGGGCCAGACCTACCGCGCGACGTACCTCGGCGGCGACGCGGTCACCGACGTCGCGGTCCTGCAGCTGGAGGGCGCCAGCGGGCTCACCCCGGTCGACCTGTCCGACGACGCCGCGCAGGTCGGCGACCAGATCACCGCGGTCGGCGACGCCGGCGGCGACGGTGGCTCGCTGACGGCCGCGCCGGGCACGGTCTCCGCGCTGGGCCAGGACATCACCGTCCAGGAGACCGACGGCTCCTCCACGAAGCTGACCGACCTGATCCGGATGGACGCCTACGTGGTGCCCGGCGACTCCGGGGGCGCCGTCCTCGACGACCAGGGCGACGTGGTGGGCATGAACGTCGCCGCCTCCAGCGGCAGCCGCAATGTGACCGGCTACGCGATCCCGATCGCCACCGTGGAGTCCGTCGTCGACCGGATCGAGGCCGGCGACGAGAGCGGCGACATCGAGCTCGGCTACAGCGGCTACCTCGGCGTCGGCCTCGACCCGTCGGCGTCCTCCGCCCTCATCGCCCAGGTCATCGACGACACCGCGGCCGAGGAGGCCGGACTCGCGGTCGGCGACACGATCACCGCCGTCGACGGTGACACCATCGGCACGGCCGACGCCCTCCGCTCCGCGATCGCCGCCCACGACCCGGGCGACCGCGTCACGATCACCTGGACGACCTCCGGCGGAAGCACGCGGTCGGCCACGGTCACCCTCGGCGAGGGTCCCGTGTCCTGAGCCTTTCGCTCAGGATCGCGGCGGCGGCGCCGACGAGGAGAGGATGCGCCGCCTCATCGTCCTCGGCACCCTGCTGGTCGCGCTGGCACTGGCCGCGTGGCCGGCGGGGGCCGACCCACTCAACCCCGCCAACCCGCTGCAGGACGGCCGTCCCTGGCAGTGGTCCGCCATCACCACGCGCGCCAACCCGGAGCTGCTGAACCACCGCGTCGAGACCGATCCTGCGCGCAAGGCACAGCTCGCGCGGATCGCGCTCACCCCGCGCGTGCGGTGGTTCGCGAACTGCGGCTCCTGCAATGTGGACCGCGTGCGGCAGTCGGTGGCGTCGTACGTCGCCGACGCTCGCCGCAACCACCCCGACGGCGTCGCCCAGCTGGCGATCTTCGGGCTCTGGCCCGACGGCGAGGTGGTCAACGGCCGGCGACCGGCGATGTCGTGGTCGATGACCCGCTACCAAGCGTGGATCCGCCAGATCGCCCTCGGCATCGGCGACGCCCGCGCCATCATCGTCCTCGAGCCCGACCTCGCCATCTCCGCCAACCACGGCGCCGACGGCCGGACCATGCCCGACCCCTCACCGGGCACCCGGATGCGGATGGCCGCGTGGGCGGCGCGCTACCTCGCGACCACTCTGCGCAACGAGACCCTGTACCTCGACGCCGGCTCCGCCGACTGGCTGTACGTCGACGAGGCGGTCCGGCTGCTGCGCGCGAGCGGCGTGCAGTACGCCCGCGGCTTCGCCCTCGGCGCCACGCACTACGACTCCGTCGCCGCCAATGTCGCCTTCGCGGCGAAGGTCTCCCAGGCGCTCGGCCGCGTCGGCATCAGCGGGAAGCGCGCGATCATCGACACCGCCGACAACGGCACGCCCTTCACCTGGGCGCAGTGGAACGCCCGCTGGGGCGACCGCTTCCGCTCGACCGGCAACGAGTACTACCAGTTCGACAACACCCCGACCTGCGGCTCCCCGACCGAGCAGGTCTGCCAGACGATCGGCCACCGCCCGAGCCGCAGCCCGCTCGACGCCGAGGCCGCCAAGCTCGGCCTCGGCACCGACCACCCGACCCTGCGCCGCCAGGCCCGCGTGTACGTCGACGGGTACCTCTGGTTCGGGCGCGGCTGGCGCTGGATGCAGCAGGGTGGCAACGACAGCCGCACCCCGGGGCGGATGGTGCGGATGGCGGCGTACACCCGGTTCCGCTGAGCAGCCCGTCGTACCGGACCCAGTGGCTGCGTCTCCCGCGAGATCACGACCACTGGGTCCGGTACGACGCAGGACCGATCAGCCCATGTGCGGGTAGCCGTGGTCGGTCGGCGGGACCAGCGTCTCCTTGATCGAGCGCGGCGAGGTCCAGCGCAGCAGGTTGAGCGCCGAGCCGGCCTTGTCGTTGGTGCCCGAGGCGCGGCCGCCGCCGAACGGCTGCTGGCCGACGACCGCACCGGTCGGCTTGTCGTTGACGTAGAAGTTGCCCGCCGCGAACCGGAGCTCCTCGCTCGCCCAGTCGATCACCCGGCGATCGGTGGCGAGGATCGAGCCGGTCAGCGCGTACGGCGCCGCCGACTCCGCCTGCTTCACGACCGCCTCGAACGCGCCGGGCCGGCTGTCGTCGTACACGTGGACGACGAGGATCGGGCCGAAGTACTCCGTCGAGAACATCTCGTCGGCGGGGTCCTCGGCGACCACGATCGTGGGCCGGACGAACCAGCCGACGCTGTCGTCGACGGTGCCGCCGGCGACGACCTGGAGGCCCTCGGTCGCGTGGGCGCGCTCGATGGCGGCCTTGTGCTTGGCGAAGGCGCGGGCGTCGATGACGGCACCGGTGAAGTTCGAGAAGTCGGTCGGGTCGCCGACGGCGAGCGCGTCGGTCTGCGCGGCCAGGTCGTCACCCATCCGCGCCCACAGGGAGGCCGGGACGTAGGCGCGCGAGGCGGCGGAGCACTTCTGGCCGCTGAACTCGAAGGCACCGCGGATCAGCGCCGTGCGCAGCACGTCCGGGTCGGCGGAGGGGTGCGCGATGACGAAGTCCTTGCCGCCGGTCTCGCCGACGAGCCGCGGGTAGGAGCGGTACGACGTCAGGTTGTCGCCCACCGTGCGCCACAGGTGCTGGAAGGTCGGCGTCGAGCCGGTGAAGTGGATGCCGGCCAGGTCGGGGTGCGCCAGCGCGACCTCGGAGACCGCGAGCCCGTCGCCCGGGAGCATGTTGATCACGCCCGGCGGCAGGCCGGCCTCCTCGAGCAGCTGCATCGTCAGCGACGCGGCGAGCTGCTGGGTCGGGGACGGCTTCCAGATCACGGTGTTGCCCATCAGCGCCGGCGCGGTCGGCAGGTTGCCGGCGATGGCGGTGAAGTTGAACGGGGTGATCGCGTAGACGAAGCCCTCGAGCGGGCGGTGGTCGGTGCGGTTCCAGATGCCGGGGCTGTTGGCGATCGGCTGCTCGGCGAGGACCTGCCGGGCGAAGTGGACGTTGAAGCGCCAGAAGTCGATCAGCTCGCAGGCGGCGTCGATCTCGGCCTGGAAGGCGGTCTTCGACTGGCCGAGCACGGTCGCGGCGTTGAGCCGCTGGCGCCAGGGGCCGGCGAGCAGCTCGGCGGCGCGCAGCAGCACCGCGGCGCGCTCGTCGAAGGGCAGCGCGCGCCACTCCGGCGCGGCCTCGTGGGCGGCCGCGATCGCGGACTTGGCGTCGTCGGCGGTGCTGTTGCGCAGCACGCCCAGCACCTTCTGGTGCGCGTGCGGCTGGACGACGGCGATCTCCTCGCCGCCACCGGTGACGCTCTCGCCACCGATGCGGGCGTCGAGCTGGTGGGTGGTCGACGTGAGCCGGGTGATCTCGGCGGCCAGCGCCTCGCGCTCGGGGTTGCCGGGCGCGTAGGTCAGGTTGGGCTCGTTGACGGGAGCCGGCGGGGTGGTGATGGCGTCCATGTCAGGTCCTCTCGTGGGGGCTTCGGGGATCAGGCGGATCAGCGGTGCGCGAGGGCGCGGAGGAAGAAGGCGACGTTGGCGGGACGCTCGGCCAGGCGTCGCATGAAGTACCCGTACCAGTCGGTGCCGAACGGGAGGTAGACCCGCATCCGGTGGCCGCCGTCGACCATCCGCTGCTCGAGGTCGGGCCGCACGCCGTACAGCATCTGCGCCTCCCACCGGTCGTCGCCGCGGCCGGCCGCGACGGCCTTCTCGATCGCGCGGTCGAGCATCGCCGGGTCGTGGGTGGCGATCATCGGGTAGCAGTCGGAGGTCATCAGGGCGTCGATCGCGGCCTCGTAGGCGCGGTCCACGTCGTCCTTGCGCAGCAGCGCCACGGTCGCCGGCTCCCGGTAGGCGCCCTTGACCAGGCGGATCCGCGCGCCCGTGCCGTCGAGCGCCGCGATGTCGCCGGGGGTACGACGGAGGTTGGTCTGGAGCACGTTGCCGATCCACGGGTACGACGCCCGCAGTTCGGCGCCGATCGCGAGCGTGGAGTCGACCGTCGTGTGGTCCTCCATGTCGAGCGTGACGGTGCAGCCCAGGCCGGCAGCGGCGTCGCAGATCTCGGCCGCGTGGTCGGTCGCGATCGTCGTACCGTCGGGAAGGGCCTGGCCGAGGGCGGACAGCTTGAGGGAGACGTCCGCGCCGTCGGCGCAGCCGGCCTCGGCGAGGGCGACCAGCAGGGCGCGGTAGGCGTCGCGGGTGGCGCGGGCGCCGCCGATGTCGAGGACGTCCTCGCCCAGCACGTCGATGGTGACGCTGCGTCCGGTGGCGATGAGCGCGGCGCTCGCCTCGACGGCGTCGGCGGTGGTCTCGCCGGGCACGAAGCGGTCGACGACCTTGCGGGTCACCGGGAAGGACTCGACGGCCCGGCGCGCGCGGGTGCTGCGCGAGGCGCGGTTGAGGGTCTGGCTCAGCATGCTTCCACGCTACGAGTGGCCCGGGCCACAGCAAACCGACATCTGTCACGTCCTTCGGCGAGGTTCGTGAGACATTTGTCCAGTGACGACGCTGGACGACCTGACCGAGGAGATGGCGCGGCTGACGGACGCCCCGTGCACCCTCGAGGACCCGGAGTTCCGCCTGATCGCGTTCTCCGACCACCGCACCGACGACGCCGTCGACAGCATCCGCCAGCGCTCGATCCTGCAGCGCCACTCGAGCGAGGACGTGCGGGCGTGGTTCCGCGGCCAGGGCATCGAGGACAGCGAGGGCCCGCTGCGCACGCCGGCGGACACCGAGCTCGGGATCGTCGCCCGGCTCTGCGTGCCGGCACGCCACCTGGGTCGCGTCCAGGGCTACTTCTGGCTGCTCGACCCCGACGGACGGATCGACCCGGCGACGTGGCCCGAGGCCGGCCGGATCGCCGAGTCGGCGGCCCACCTCCTCAATGTGGCCGAGCGGCGGCAGGCCCGACGTGACGCGCTCTTCCGTGAGCTCGTCGAGGGCGGGCGCCTGGCCGCGCGGGAGTCCGCCGCCGACCTCGCCGACGCGGCCGGCCTCGACCTGCGCGAGCCGCTGGCCTGCGTGCTGGTCGACCGGCCCGAGCTCGCCGACCAGGTGGCCAGCCGGCCGGCCCGGTCCGGCGTGGTGTGGGCGCGGACCGGCGACGCCGTCGCGGCCGTGGTCCGCGCGCGCCTGGTGGCCGACAGCAGCGGCGGGGCGGGCAGTGGCGGGGCGACCGGGACCGACGCCCTGCTGACGGCGCTCGGGATCGGTCGGCGCCTCGACAGCCTCGACTCCGTCACGCGCGCGGCCGTCGGGCCCGTCGTACCGGACATCGACAGCCTGGCCACCACCTTCCGCGGCGCCCGGGTCGGGCTCCGGGTGGCTCGCACCCGCCCGCCGGGCGAGGTCGTCACGTGGTCCTCGCTCGGCCCCCTCGCCCTGCTCGGAGTCGCCCGCGACGACGACCTGGCGGCGGCCGTGGTCGAGCCCGCGGTGCAACGGTTCCTCGCGACGGCGACGTCCGACGTGGTCACCACATTGCAGGTCTGGCTGGACGAGGCCGGCAGTGCGTCACGCACCGCCGAGCGGCTGTCGGTGCACCGGCAGACCGTCTACCACCGGCTCGCGCAGGTGGAGCAGGCCACCGGCCACGACCTCAGCCGCGGGCGCGACCGGCTCCGGCTGCACCTGGCCGTCGAGCTGGCGCCCTTCCTGGCGGAGCCCGCGCCGGGGCTCACACCACCAGGTCGAGGCGCTGCTCCACGCCGTTGACGGTGAACGTCTCCCCCGCCCGCTTGCCCGCGATCGCCGCGGCGACGGGGGAATCGGCAGCGATGCCCTCGATCCGCACACCATCGACGTCGAGCTCACCGGCCACGACGCCGACGAGGTAGTGGTCGCCGCCGAATGCGACGACGGCACCGGGCCCGGCGGCCTCGCGCACGGAGAGGTCCAGCTCGTCGATCTGCGCCAGCAGCCGCTCCTGGCGGGCGACCGCGTCGTCCTGCAACCCGGAGAGCTCACCGGCCTCGTCGGACTGCGAGAGGGCGTCGGCGTCGTACGACGCGTCCTCGTCGAGCCGGGCCGCCGACGCCTGCGCGGCGGCGGCCTGCCGCGAGGCCTGCAGGTCCTGCTCCGCCCGGTCCCGCAGCGCGGCCCGGATCCTCTGCTTGCGGTCCTCGGTCCAGTCCGTCGATGCGTCCATGTCCGCCATCATCACACCGTTCCGGGAAAGTCGCGGGCCATCACGCCGGCAGCGGCGTACCGTCGAGGCAGGGCCGCGCCCAGTGGTCTTCTGCATTTCACGCACTCGTGGCCCTCCGGAAACACCGGAGGACGACGGGGCACCCACGATCGGTCAGGAGCGCGCGACCCGGGTCCGTGGAAGGAGGCTGCCATGACGACCGTCATGCTGCTCAACGCCTCCTACGAGCCGCTCGGGACGGTGACCTTCCAGCACGCGGTGCGGATGCTCTTCCGCGAGGTGGCCACCGTCGAGGAGGCCCACGAGGACCGGATGATCGGGCCGCACCCGTGGCCGCGAGTCATCCGGCTGGTCCGCTACATCGCGGCGAAGTGGATGTACCGCCCGGCGGCGTACTCCCGCTCCGGCGTGCTCAAGCGCGACCGCCACCGCTGCGCCTACTGCGGCCGCCACGCCGCCACCGTCGACCACCTCCTCCCCCAGAGCCGCGGCGGGACCTGGACCTGGCTCAACACCGTCGCCGCGTGCAGCCCCTGCAACGGGCGCAAGGCCAACCGCACGCCACTCGAGGCCGGGATGCGACTCCTGGTCCAGCCCTACGCCCCGACCCGGGCCCAGCTCGCCGCCACCCGCTGACCAGGGGCGCTAGATTGCGCCCGTGCGTACGACGACGCGGCTCAGGCTCGCCTACGGTGCCCTCGCGATCACCGACACCCTGCTGGCCGGGTCCGGCAGCCACTGGGCGCACCGCGCCCGCTTCGTCACCAAGCCGCTGCTGATGCCGGTGCTCGGCGCCTCGCTGGCGACCGATCCACGCGCCCAGGGATCGCCGTTGCGCGCCAGCACGCTGGCGGGACAGGCGGCGGGCTGGGCCGGCGACGTCCTGCTGCTCGGCGAGGGCCCGAAGGCCTTCGCCGCAGGCGCCGGGTCGTTCGGCGTCGGGCACCTCGCCTACATCAGCGGCCTGGCCCGCCACCGCGACCGGTCCACGCCGCTGCGTGGCAACCGCGCGGCACGGGCGATCGCGGCCACCTGGGCGGTGAGCGGACCGGTGATGGCGATCGCCGCGGCCCGCAAGGAGCGCGCCCTCGGCCCGACCGTGCTCGGCTACTCCGCGCTGCTGAGCTCGATGACCGCCTCGGCCCAGCACCTGTCCCCCGCGCTGCCGCGCGACGCGCGCGTGCTCACCGCCGTCGGGGCGGGCTTGTTCCTGCTCTCGGACTCCGTCCTCGGCTCACGGACCTTCGTGCTGACGGACCCGCCGGAGCGACTCGAGTCGCTCGTGATGGCGACGTACACGGCCGGGCAGCTGCTGATCAGCGAGGGGGCCGCGCGGGCCTGACGCTCACCGGTCCGCCCGGCTCGAGCGCCGTACCTCCCGCGGCGACATCCCGAACCACCGCTGGCAGGCGCGCGAGAGCACGCTCTGCTCGCTGAAGCCCAGGTTGCCGGACAGCTGCCCGAACGGCATGTCCGTGTCGCGCAGGTAGCGCTCGGCCTCGTCGCGGCGCACCCCGTCGACGATCTCGGCGAAGGTGGTTCCCTGGGCAGCCAGGTGGCGCTGCAGGGTGCGCGGGTGCTGCGCGAGCTGCTCGGCGACGAGCTCGAGGCCGAGGCCCCCGGTCGGCAGCATCCGGCGCACCAGCCGGACGACGGCGTCGGTGGTGCCGCCGCCGGTCCGGACCGCGATCGTGTCGAGGTAGTCGCGCACGACGGCGTGCACCGCGTGGTCGGCGTCCAGCCGGCGCTCCAGGACCTCGGCGCGGAACCGGAAGCCGTAGCGGTCCTCCCCTGCGTCGACGCGGCAGCCGAGGTCGCGGCGGTAGTCCGCCTCCGGGGTGAGCAGGGGGTGCCGCAGCTGCACCGAGGTCGGCCGGAAGTCCGGTCCGGCGAGGAGCCGGAAGACCTGCAGGGAGACGCCGAGAGCGAGCTCGGCCGCCTGCCGGTGCACCGGCGGACGGGGCTCGACGAGGCGCCACTCGAACTGGGCGAGGCCGTCGCGTCCGGGTGGGTGGACGGTGACCGCGATCGCCGGGCTGTAGAAGCCCATGAACTGCTCGATCGCCTGCAGCGCGGCCCCCACCGTGGGTGCGGTGCGCGCGGCCACGCCGAGCGGGCCCAGGATCTCCAGGCCCTGGCGGGCCCCGAGCCGCCGCCCGAAGTCACCGCGCCCGGTGACCGCGGCGGTCGACTCCAGCAGGGCGGTCACGCTGCGATAGCTGATGAAGCTGTCGTGGTCACCGACGACGGCGGGCGTGAGGTGCACCGCGGCGAGGAGCGCGACGGGATCGGCGCCGAGCTCGGTCGCCAGCGTGGTGAACCCCTGGAGCGAGGTGCCCCGGATCAGGGTCATGTCGCACAGGGTCAAGAACGAGTCGCGTGCTGTCAAGCACTGCGGTCCGCCGGTTGCGACCGTGATGGCCGGACAGATCCACCCCGAACCCTGGAGAACCGATGAGTCGCTTCGACATCACCCGCACCAACCTCGCCGTCGAGCGCCTGCTCGAGACGACCGAGAACCCGCGCCACCGCTACCTGCTGCACGCCTACAACCGGCACCGCTACCTGGAGATGGCCGGTCGATGGAAGGAGATCTTCGCGCCGGAGATGACCGTCGAGCACCCGATCTACCACTTCAACGTCTTCGGCATCAACACCGTCCTCGAGGGCGCCGAGGCCGTCCAGGCGGTCTACGCGGAGTGGTCCGAGACCGCGCAGTGCGTCTTCTACACCGACGACGAGGTGCTCGCCGTCGGCGACAACATGATCTGCTCGACCGCGACGATCTACCAGCAGACCCCGGGCGCGGTCCTCGCCGCCGCCGGCGCACCGGTCGACCCGGAGGCGCACTACCTGGTGGCCAACGTCGAGCACATGATCTGGCCGTACGACGACCAGGGCCGCCTGATCGGCGAGGACGTCTGGGAGATCGACGAGTCCAAGCGCCAGGTCATCGCGCTGGACCCCTCCGAGGTACTCACCGTCGAGCGGGCGGGCGAACTGCTGGAGCCGCTCATCAAGCCGCTGCCGGAGCGCCCCTTCTGACCTGATCCCACGCCCGTTCCTCGACCGGGCGCGACCTCCACGGAGCTCGGGATCAGCCCGGCAGCGGGCGGTTGCGCTCGGCCATCGACCGCCCGAGGGCCAGCCCCAGCCCGACCATGCCCACCCCGAGGACCAGGTGCAGCCAGTTGTCGGCCTGGTCGAGTGGCACGAAGTTCGCGTCGTCGTGGCGGTCGACCAGGAAGCCGTACACGGTCAACACGAGGTAGACCACGCCGCCGCCGACGAGGAAGGCGCGCGCGCCGCCGAAGGAGCGGGCCAGGGCCAGGCCGGCGACGCCGAAGGCGAGGTGCACGAGGTTGTGCAGCACCGAGACGCCGAAGAGGCCGAGCAGCTGGGCGCCGGAGTGGTGGCCGGCGAAGGTCATGTCGTCGTAGTCGGTCGTCACGCCCGGGACGAACCCCAGGATGCCGACCAGGAGGAAGGTCAGGGTGACCACGGCCGCCGCCTTCTGGAGCAGCGAGCTCCGGGAGAGTCGCGTCGTCATCGTGTCCATGGGGCGGCGGTACCCGCCGGCCCGACCGCGAGTCCCACGGAGTTACTTCCCGGTAAGTAGTGACGAACCCTCACCAGAACCGATAGAACACGTTCTTGTTCTTTCCTTTGTGATGGAGGTCACATGCCGAACACCACCCCCCACCAGGCCCGCTTCACCCGTCGCGGGTTCCTCACCACGACGGGAGCGGCCGCGGGCGCCGCCGCGTTCGCCGGGCCCCTGCTCCGCGCCGCACCCGCGCGCGCCGCCGCGATCAGCAACGGTGCGTCCGTCCCGGCGCTCGTCATCGGGACCGGGTACGGCGGCGCCGTCGCCGCGCTCCGGCTCGCCCAGGCCGGCGTACCCGTCGAGATGGTCGAGATGGGGATGTCGTGGGACACCCCCGGCGCCGACGGGAAGATCTTCCCGAAGGTCACCTCGCCCGACCAGCGTGCGTACTGGCTGCGCACCAAGACCAAGGCGCCGGTCAGCAACTTCTTCGGCTTCCCGATCGACTCGAACATCACGAAGTACACCGGTGTCCTCGACGCCGAGGAGTTCGCGGGCATCACCGTCTACCAGGGCCGCGGCGTCGGCGGCGGCTCGCTCGTCAACGGCGGCATGGCGGTCACGCCGAAGCGTGAGCGCTTCGCCGGGATCCTGCCGTCGGTCGACGCCAACGAGATGTACGACGTCTACTACCCCCGCGCCAACGCCGGCCTCGGCGTCGGGCAGATCGACCCGGTGTGGTTCGAGAGCGCTGCCTGCTACCAGTACGCGCGGGTCGGGCGGAAGCACGCGCAGCGGTCGGGCTTCGCCTGGACCTTCGTCCCCGACGTCTACGACTGGAACTACATGAAGGCCGAGCAGGCCGGCACCGTCACCCGCTCCGCCCTCGACGGCCAGGTCATGTACGGCAACGACCACGGCAAGAAGTCGCTGGTCCAGACCTACCTGGCACAGGCCTTCGCCACCGGCCGGGTCAACGTGTCGACGCTGCACCGGGTCACCAACGTGACCCCCGCCGCCGGCGGCGGCTACACGGTCGCGATGGAGCAGATCGACACCTCCGGCAATGTCGTCGCCACGAAGACGGTCACCGCGACGAAGGTGTTCTTCGCCGCGGGCAGCGTCGGCACCAGCAAGCTCCTCGTGAAGATGAAGGCCACCGGCGCGCTGCCCGGCCTCAACAACGAGGTCGGCAAGGGCTGGGGCGACAACGGCAACGTGATGTGCGGTCGCGCCAACCACATGTGGGACGCCACCGGCACGCTGCAGTCCACGATCCCCTGCTCGGGCATCGACAACTGGGACGCCGGCGGCGCCTTCGCCGAGGTCGCTCCGCTGCCGACCGGGATCGAGACCTACGCCTCGCTCTACCTGTCGATCACGAAGACGACCCGGCGCGCGGAGTTCAGCTGGAACGCCGCCGCCAACAGGGTCGACCTGTCCTGGCAGACCGCCTGGAAGCAGGACTCGATCACCATGGCCAAGACGATCTTCGACAAGATCAACAGCAAGGAGGGGACGATCTACCGGACCGACCTCTTCGGCGGCTACAAGATCTGGCAGGACGGCCTCACCTACCACCCGCTCGGCGGCGCGGTCCTGAACAAGGCCACCGACAACTACGGGCGCCTGCACGGCCATCCGGGGCTCTACGTCATCGACGGCGCGCTGATCCCCGGCAACACCACCGTCAACCCGTTCGTCACGATCACGGCGCTGGCGGAGCGCAACATCGAGAGGATCGTGGCGGACGACCTGCTCTGAGGGAGATCGTCGGCTCGCCAGTTTCACCGGCCGGCCGGTGAAACTGGCGAGCCTGGACGACGAAACTCACGCCTGGACGATGAAACTTCGTCGTCCAAGCGTGAGTTTCACCGGCCGGCCGGTGAAACTCCCGGACCCTCCGGCACCGCCCACTGCCCCACCCGTGCATCGCATCCGACTATTCAGCGGACCGTCACCGCGGCCCTACCGTCGAGGGACCAGCAGTCCGACGAGGAGGGGTCGTCGCGACGATGCGAACGGGCCGCCCGCCACCATGGGGAGCGAGCGCCCCGGTGCTTCCGGCCGGCCCACGGCGGGAGACCGCGGGCCGGCCGGCCACGTCCGACCCGGAGCCGGGCGTCAGAACGGCCAGTCGGCGTCACGTCCCGCCTCCAGGAGCGGGATCGCGGCGAAGCCCTGGTCGCTCAGGCCGCCGAAGGTGTGCCGGTTGGCCGAGCCCGAGGGGCCGTGGCCGTACCGGTAGCCGGCCAGGTTGAAGGTGTAAACCGGCACCGTCGCCGGCACCGCCGACGTCGGGTCCTGGCCGCGCCAGCCCGCCCACGCCTGCTCGTCGGTGACGATGACGACGCGGTCGTGTCGGCGGAAGTGGCGGCGTACGGCGGCGGCGGTGTTGGTGCCGCCGAGGTTGCCCATCCGGCCGGCGAGCGCCAGCACGGACTCCCCGCGCCGCGCGGCCACCGTCCGGCTGTCCGTGCCGAACTCGACCAGGTCGGCTCGTGCCGACCGGACCGCCAGCGCCGCGCCGAAGACCGCTGCCGCGTCGGCGCGGGTGACGGTCGAGCGGCCCGAGAGCCGCGAGAACATCGAGCCCGAGCGGTCCACCAGCACCAGCGTGCGGCCCGGCAGCTCCGGGACGTTGGCCAGGCTGGCCTGCAGGGCCTGCTCCAGCGGCCAGGCCCAGCGCAGCGAGGGCGCTGCCCGGTACGCCGACAGGAAGCGCAGCGGCAGCTGGCGCGACCGAGCGACCTCACCGGCGTCGGCCAGCTTGGCAGCCACCGTTGCGGCCACGTCGTCGGCGACACCCGCCCGGTCGAAGTTGCGCAGGTTGCGCAGCAGCGCCATGTAGCCCATCGACGGGACCAGGGCCTCCCACGCGGCCGCGTCCAGGGGACCCTGCAGCCAGCCGGCGACCTGCTCCCAGGTCATCCCGGCACGGCGCAGCCCCTCGGGGTCGCCGACGAGGGTCGCGCGCCGCTCGGCGACGGGTACGGCGAGCAGCCGCTCCCGCGCCGCGAGGACGGCGAGCTCGTCCGGGACGGCGTCCGCCCGGTCGTGCCGGCGGTCCAGGGCGTGCCGGAACAGCGCCGACTGCCGCGCGTCGCGGGGACGCGCGTGGGTCAGCTCGAGCACGTCCGCGAACCGGTAGTCGCGGCCCCGGGCGTCGTACTTGAGCAGCGAACGCTCGGTGTAGAGACGCTCGGCTGCCGTCGCGACGCCGCGCTTGACCGGCTTGGGGAAGGCGCGGCCGTGCCGCAAGGCCCAGTAGGCCAGCATCTCGCCCGGCTCGTCCGCACGGTCGAGGGCGGCCTCGACCAGCGCGCGGTTGTCGCCGGCGATGCCCGCCTCCAGGCGGGCCTTGACGGCCTCGGCGGCGACGACGAGCGCGACCGTGCGCAGGTGCGCCCCCGTGCGGAGCCAGCGGACCAGGCGCAGGGTCCAGTCGACGTCCTCGAGCGCGACCGTCGCGGCGAGTGCCCGCAGTCGCTCGTCGCGCTCGGCTGCTGCCTCGTAGAAGGTGTCCTCCGCGACGAAGGAGGTGACGGCGAGCAGGAACAGCTCGCCCTTGGCGTCGCGGGCGTGGCCGCGCGCCCCCTCGTGGGTGCGGCCGGTCGCGTGGTCCGCCGTGCGGACGGCGCTCGTGCCGGTGCGGCGCAGGCCGCTCAGGTTGAACTTGCTCATGTGGTGTCCCTCCTTCCGAGGGCGGGGTCGTTCGTCGGCCTGCCCGGCGGGACGCCGGGCAGGCAGGGGTGGCGCCCGAGGACCGTGCGGCGACGGTGTTTTCCCGTTGTCAGCGGGACCGTTGGAGACGAAGTAGCCGTGGCCTTCGCACCGGGCACCCTCCGACGGGACGCGCCGAGGACCAGGTCGACCGAGGTGTCGACAGCTGCTCTGCCGTTTGAGCTACACGACGGTCGCCCGTCGCGGCGGGACTCGAACCCGCAACCCGCTCATTACCAGTGAAGTAACCCCGGTCTCCGCACCGGCGCGTACCGGTGGAGTGCGTCAAGGGTGGGGCCCGGCCCGCCGATCGGCCAAACGCTTTTCCCGGGCTCGCGCAGCGCCCGCACTCCCGGGGCTCGCCAGTCGCGCTCCGGAGCTCGTGGACCGACGACGCCCTCCCCCACCTTTCTGGGACCGCGAATTCCCCGCACCTACGGGATGTTCCAGGTGGGTAGGACGACCGGATGCTTCTCGCACCGCAACCAACCGAGCGAGAGCGAGTCCTGACCATGAACCCCACCACCCGAGCCCGCCACGCCCGACGTGCCCGCCGGCGTCGTACCGCCGCGGTCGTCCTGGGCGGCCTGCTGGCCCCGTTGCCCGCCGTGGCCTCGACCCTGGCGCCGACCGGTGCGCAGGCCGCACCGGAGCCCAAGCCCGGCACCCTCGCCACGGTGCGGGCGGTGACGGCGAAGTACCACGACGTCGCGGCGGCAGAGGCCGACGGCTACGTCCCCGTGTCCGACTGTGTCGAGAGCCCGGCCGGAGCGATGGGTGTCCACTACATGAACCCGGCGCGCGCAGCAGCGTCGATCGACCTCCGCAAGCCGGCGTTCCTGCTCTACCTGCCCGTCGAGGGCGAGCTGCGGCTCGTGGGCGTGGAGTACTTCCAGGCCGACCGCGACCAGGACCTGGCGACCGATGACGACCGCCCGTCGCTGCTCGGCCACGAGTTCGACGGGCCGATGCCCGGCCACGGCACTGGCGCGCCCGTGCACTACGACCTCCACGTCTGGACGTGGGCGCACAACCCGGACGGGATGTTCGCCGAGTTCAACCCCGCCCTGGCCTGCTGACCGCACGCGGACGGGCGACCCGTTCCGGGCGCTGCTGGGCAGCGCGCAGGAGCTGCCGGAGATCAGCTGACGGTTCCCTCGCCGAAGGCGGAGTAGCATCGCTGGACCAGGTGTCCGGGGGGTCCATTGGCCGGAAAGCGACGCGTGCTCTCGGTCGCTCTCGCCTGCATCGTGCTCTGCTCGGGCTGCGCCGGCTCGCCGGCGCCGACGGCCGGCCCGACGTCCCCGGCGACGGCCTCCGCCGCCCCGAGCGACCAGGACGTCGCGATGGCCCGGCCCGGGCCCTTCGAGTCGACCGGCGACTCCCCCGACATCCTCGTCCAGAGCCCGCGCCCCATCGACGCCGACCTGGTCGCCCGCGCCGCTGCGACCCAGGGCGTGGCCCGGCTCGAGCAGTTCTCGCTCGCCACCTTCTACCGGGAGGGCGAGGCGATCACGTACGCCGCCGTCGACCCGGCGACCTTCCGTCAGTTCACCCCCGGCCCGACCGCCGTCCTCGACGCGCTGTGGGACCGGGTCGCCGACGGGGAGATCGGCTTGCGGCCCGACCTCCGCACCGCGCTCGCGGGCCCGGGCGACTTCGTGACCCTCGGCAACGACGACAACGCCCAGCGCGCGCACGTCGCGGCGTACGCACCCCTGGTCCCCCACTCGGCGATCGGGGCGCTGCTCAACGAGCGGTGGGCCGACCGGCTGCACCTGCCGAAGGGCAATGCCCTCGTCGTGTCGACCCGGTTCGCCGCGCCCGGGCCCGTGGTCCGCCGGCTGCGGCGGGTGCTCGGCACGAGGGCGTCGGTCAGCCTGCTCGCCCCGAACGTCGTACCGGACCAGGCGCTGAGCGCCGTGCTCACGGGCGGCTCGGTCGCCGCCGCGGTCGGGTCGTTCAGCTACACCCCCAACCCGGACGGCACGGTCGACCCCGAGGCCCGGTGGGTGCGCACCCACATCCGCACCGAGCGGGTGCCGGTCCTCGGCGCGGTCACCTGCAACCGCGCGATGCTGCCCGCGCTGCGCCGGGCGCTGACCCGGGTCGTGGAGGCCGGCCTCGCCGCGGAGGTCCACGCCGACGAGTACGGCGGCTGCTACGTCCCGCGCTTCATCGGCCACGACCCCTCGCGCGGGCTGTCGTTCCACACCTTCGGCACCGCGATCGACCTCAACGTCCCCGGCAACCGGCGCGGCACCGCCGGCACGATCGACCGGCGGGTGGTGGCGATCCTCGTCCGGTGCGGCTTCGCCTGGGGCGGGACGTGGCGCTACACCGATCCCATGCACTTCGAGCTGGCCGCGATCAGGTCCTGCTGAGCGTCCCGGGAGCCCGCAAGGTTTTCCCAAGGACGCCTGTCGATGGTGGATCAGTCCATCACCGATACGAGGCAGGTACGACCATGCACGCAACGCGCCCTGCACACGCGACACACCCCTCGGCGTCGAGCGCCGGCTCGGGTCGGAGGTCCGTACGACGCCGCCACGCGGCCAGACGGGCCAGGACCCGGCTCCGCGTGCTCCTCCGCATCCGCCGGCGCGAGGTCGCGGGCGCGACCGCCTTCGCGGTGTCGCTGGCGCTCGGAACCCAGATGGTCGCCCCGGCCGTCGAGGCCGACCCCGGCCCCGTGGGCAGCGGCTTCACGGTGACGACGGGCGACCTCGCGTTCATCCTCAAGCAGATCAAGATCGCCGAGCGGCACTCCCTGACCCGCACCCCGGCGCACCCCTGCAGCACGCTGCTCAACCAGCCCGGTGACGGCATCCCCGACTCCGAGCAGGTGCCGGACATCCTGACCACCTACGGCCTGCGCACGGTGGACGGCAGCTGCAACAACCTCAAGACGGGCGACGAGTACTTCGCCGCCGCCGACCAGCCGTTCCCGCGGTTGACCAATCCCCGGTTCCGCGACGCGGAGAACGTCCCGACCGGCTTCGGCCCGCCGGGACCGTCGTCGTACGCCCAGAAGAAGGGCAACGTCTTCGACTCCCAGCCGCGCGTGATCAGCAACCTGATCGTCGACCAGACCTCGACGAACCCGGCCGCGATCGCCGCCGCCGGCTACCCGGTGCGCAGCCAGGGCAACCCCGGGCTGTTCCCCTGCACCACGGACCCCGAACCGACGGCGGACCCGCCGGTCGAGGGCGTCCCTGCCGGCTGCGTGCCGAGCCACCACACGCTGTTCATCCCGAACGTGACGACCGACGTGGGCCTCTCGCCGCCGTACAACAGCCTGTTCACGTTCTTCGGGCAGTTCTTCGACCACGGTGTCGACCAGACCGTGAAGAGCGGCGGCAACGTGTTCGTCCCGCTCAAGGCGGACGACCCGCTGCGCGTCCTCGGCCCGGACGGCAAGGCCGGCACGGGTGACGAGGTGCCCGCCTCACAGGCCTTCATGGTGATCACCCGCGCCCAGAACCAGCCCGGTCCCGACGGCGTCCTCGGCGACGACCCGAGCACGCCCGCGGACGAGAGCGCGGACGACATCCAGAACGCCAACAACACCGACACGCCCTGGGTGGACCAGAGCCAGACCTACACCTCGCACGCCTCGCACCAGGTCTTCCTGCGCGCGTACGCCGCGAGCAGCCGGTCCGGCCCCTACGGCGCGGACAACCCGGCCTCGGTCGCGACGGGCAAGTTCCTCGAGGGACTCCCAGCCGGCGAGACCTACGCCGGATCGCCCGACGGCGCCGGCGGGATCGGCACGTGGGCAGCGGTGAAGAAGCAGGCGGCGGAGAAGCTCGGCCTGCGACTCGTCGACATGGACGCGCTCAACGTCCCGATGCTGGCGACCGACCCCTACGGCAAGTTCATCCCCGGTCCGGCACGGGGTCTGCCGCAGTACGTGACCAAGACCGGTCTCGTCGAGGGCGACCTCGACTCGCCGGTGGCGGTCCCCGCGAACGTACTGCACTTCGACACGCCCTTCCTGACCGACATCGCGCACAACGCGGACCCGAGCCCGCAGGACACCGACCACAACCCGGGCACTCCCCCGGTTCCGCCGGTGCCGGACGCGAACGACACCCCGTCCGCCGACTTCGCGAGCCAACCGGCCGGGACGTACGACGACGAGATGCTCGACGCGCACTTCGCCTGTGGTGACGGACGGTGCAACGAGAACATCGCATTGTCGACCATCCACCAGGTGTTCCACTCCGAGCACAACAGGCTGGTGGACGAGATCGACCAGATCCTGACGAACGACACGACCCCCAGCGGGGTGGCGGCTCTGGCCAACTGGAAGGCGATCGGCGTCAGCGGCTACGACTACGGCGAGCGGCTCTTCCAGGCAGCCCGCTTCATCACCGAGATGCAGTACCAGCACCTCGTCTTCGAGGAGTTCGCGCGCAAGGTGCAGCCCGCGATCCGGCCCTTCCACCTCTACAGCCCGGAGGTCAACCCGGCGGTCGAGGCGGAGTTCGCCCACGCGGTCTACCGGTTCGGCCACTCGATGCTCGACGACGACGTCGCCCGGACCAACGGGGACGGCTCCGACAACTCGCTGCCACTGTTGACCGCCTTCCTCAACCCACCCGCCTACTTCGACGGCGGATCGGCGGGAACGCTCAACGCCAAGCAGGCGGCGGGCAGCATCGTCATGGGCTCCTCCGACCAGGTGGGCAACGAGCTCGACGAGTTCGTCACCGAGACCCTGCGCAACAACCTGCTGGGCCTCCCGCTCGACCTGCCGTCGATCAACATGACGCGTGCCCGCGAAGCGGGCATCCCGCCGCTCAACGACGTGCGTCGGCAGATCTTCGCCGAGACGAACGACGGCCAGATGACGCCGTACACGAGCTGGAGCGACTTCGGGCAGCACCTGAAGCACCCCGAGTCGCTGATCAACTTCGTCGCGGCCTACGGCAAGCACCCGAGCATCACCGGCGCGACGACCCTGGTCGCCAAGCGGGACGCTGCCCGGGCGATCGTCAACCCGCAGGGCAGCGACGTCCCGCCGGCCGACGCGTCGGACTTCATGTTCAGCACCGGCGACTGGTCGAGCAACGCCAACGGCGTGACCACCACCGGCCTGGACGACGTCGACCTCTGGGTGGGCGGCCTGGCCGAGATCACCAACCTCTTCGGCGGACTGCTGGGCAGCACGTTCAACTACGTGTTCCAGACCCAGCTGGAGAAGCTGCAGGACGGTGACCGGTTCTACTACCTGGCCCGCACGCCCGGCCTGAACCTGCGCACCCAGCTCGAGGGCAACTCGTTCTCCGAGCTGATCCAGCGCAACACCGACAACACCAACACCCTCAAGGCGGACGCCTTCGCGACCGCCGACTGCAAGTTCCAGCTCGCCCACCTCGCGGGGACTCCCGCCGGGTTCACGCAGTTCGGCTCGACGGTCGCGGACGACCCGTCGACACCCGACTGCGACGAGTCGCTGCTGCTGCTCCGCAAGCCGGACGGCACCATCCAGTACCGGCAGTTCAACTCGGTCGATCCGTCGGGCATCAACGGCCAGGCCGTCTACCAGGGAACGGACGGGGTCGACCGCGTCTTCGGCGGCAACGACAACGACACCTTCTGGGGCGGCAAGGGCCGTGACGTCATCGAGGGCAACGGCGGCGACGACGTGGCGCTCGGCGGCGAGGGCGACGACATCGTCACCGACCTCTCCGGTGCCGACACGCTGAAGGGTGGTCCCGGCAACGATGCGCTCGACGCAGGCATCGGGGACGACATCATGATGGGCGGCGACGGCAAGGACTTCATGAACGGTGGAGCCAACGACAACGAGGAGTTCGCCGGACCCGGCGACGACTTCGTGATCATCGGCCAGGGCGCCGACGCCGTGTTCGGCGACGGAGGCGACGACTGGCTGGAGGGCGGCACCGGCCAGGACCTCCTCCAGGGTGACCACGGGGCGCCGTTCTTCGACGACCCGGGCGAGACCGCTCCCGGCAACGAGATCATGATCGGCCAGCCCGGCGAGAACGACTACGACGCCGAGGGCGGCGACGACCTGATGTCGGCGAACGCGGCCATCGACCGCAACGCCGGCGCGGGTGGCTTCGACTGGGCCTTCCACCAGTACGACACGGTGGGAGCCGACGAGGACATGTCGATCAACAACAACCTGGTCGGCGTCCCGATCCAGGTGGTCGTCAACCGCGACCGGTGGCAGGAGGTCGAGGGCAACTCGGGATCGGCGTTCAACGACGTGCTCAAGGGCACCGACGATGTCCCGCTGGCCCAGGGCGGCGCGGGCTTCAGCGGCTGCGACGCGCTCGACCAGGCCGGTGTGGACCGGATCGTCGGGCTGGACGCCCTGGTGCCCCCGAGCATCAGGACGACGCCGGCGGCGTCCCTCAACGCCGACGCGGCAGCCGGCACCTGCCCGCTCAGCGGCAACGTCTGGGGTGACGGCGAGATCCTCATCGGTGGCGGCGGGAGCGACACGATCACCGGTCGTGGCGCCGACGACATCATCGACGGCGACCGCTCGCTCAACGTCCGGATCGACGTCCACGCCAACGTGGACGGCACCGGACCGGTCATCGGCAGCACCGACCTGATGGAGCACCCGTACCTCACGGGCAGCAACCACACGCTCCAGCAGGACGTGTTCGCCGGAGTCGTGGACCCGGGCCAGCTCGTGGCGGTCCGCTTCCTGATCCCGGCTCCTGCCGGGGACCACGACGCGGCCAGCTCGGGCGCCAACCCGGCCCCGGCCGTCGACACGGCGGTGTACCGCGGCCCGAGGTCGAGCTACACCATCACCTCGGAGGGCGACCACGTGATCGTGGAGCAGACCGGAGCGCGGGGTGCCGCGCAGAAGGTCCTCGACGGGAAGGACACGCTGCGCAACATCGAGCGCCTGCAGTTCACCAATGACGACGGCACCACGGAGATCGTGGTCCTGGCGGCACCCGACGCACCCACGATCGGGACCGCCACGGCCGGGCCTTCCTCCGCCGACGTCACCTGGACCGCTGCAGCCTCGGGCCAGCCGACCAGCTCGTTCGAGATCCAGGTGCTCAGCGGCGGCGTCCAGCAGGGAGCCCTGCGGACCGCGCCGTCGACCGACAGCAGCATCCACGTCACCGGCCTGACCAATGGCACCACCTACACCTTCCGGGTGCGGGCGGTGGGCGCCTTCGGCACCAGCCCCTTCTCGGCGGAGTCCAACGGGGTCACCCCCGCGAACACCGCTCCGGGGGCTCCGACGATCGGTACGGCGACCGCGGGGGTCGGCTCGGCCAGCGTCACCTGGTCCGGCCCGGCCGACGACGGAGGCTCGCCGGTCACCGGGTTCCGCGTGCAGGCGATCGACGCCGGCAACAACGTGGTCGGGACCACCACCGTGAACAACCCGAGCGCCACCAGCGCGACGGTCACGGGCCTGATCCCGGGCACCTCGGTTCGGCTGCGGGTGGCGGCCATCAACGCGGTCGGCACGGGCGCCAACAGCGCTCCGTCCAACGCGGTGACGGTCCTGGCCGACACGACGGCACCGACCGTCACGGCACGCACCCCGGGAGCGGGCGCCACGAACGTCCCGATCGGGACGACCGTGACGGCCACGTTCAGTGAGCCGGTCCAGGGTGTCAACGGCACCACGGTCCGACTGCGGAACACCGTGACCGGCGTCAACGTCCCGGCAACGGTGAACCTGGCGGGCAACACCGTGACCCTGACACCGAATGCCGCGCTGGCCAACAACACCCGGTACACGGTCACCCTGACCGGCGGTGCCACGGCGATCCGGGACCTGGCGGGCAACCCGCTGGCGACCACGTCGTGGAACTTCCGGACCGTCCCCGACCTGATCGCCCCGACCGTCTCCACGAGGTCGCCGGCGGCGGGAGCGACCGGGGTCGCCCTGGGCGCCAACACCGTGGTGACCTTCAGCGAGCCGGTGCTCAACGTGACACCCGTGACGTTCACCCTCACCAACACCGCGACCAACACCCGCGTGGCAGCGGTCGTGACGGTGAGCGCGGACGGCCGGACCGCCACGCTGAACCCGGTGCTGAACCTCCTGCCCGGCAGGACCTACCGGGTCAACCTGACCAACGCCATCCGTGACCTCGCGGGCAACCGCCTGGCCCCGGTGGCCTGGACCTTCAGGACGCAGTAGGAGGAACCGACCACCCCTTGGAGCGGATGCCCGTGGCCGACGGCCACGGGCATCCGTGCGCTCCCTGACGGGGCCGTCCTCCAAGATCCGTGCAAGGGCGGCGGAGAACGATCGGAGCATGCACACGACCGTGCGGCGACCCGCACCCGTCGGCGAGACGACCAGGTGGACCCTGCTGCTCGTGGTGCTGCTCTGCGCGGCCACCGTGTACGGCGGCCAGCGGGCCCTGTCGCTCCTGGACCCTGCCCACCACGCCGCGTCCCCGCACGGCCACGAGGCGCCACCCACGCTGAAGCTGGGCGACGCCCGGGTCGAGGTGGTCGCCGCGGAGGAGGTGGTCGGCGTCGCCGGCACCGACCTCATGGGCGGCATGGGCCACGACATCTCGGGCTGGGTCACCGCGGACCAGATGATGGTCCAGGTGTGGCTGCGGGTCTCGGCGGGCGACCGTGCCGCCGCCTACGACCCGTCGCAGCTGCGGGCGTTCGCCGCCGGCTCGACGAAGCCGATCGTGCCGGCGAGCGGCTCGCTCGGCACCGGCACGCTCACCCCCCACGCGATGGTCGAGGGCTCGGTGAGCTTCGTCGTACCGCGCACCGACGCCCGGCTGTCCCTCGGCACCGCCACCTCGGACCACTCGGTCGCCATCCCCGCCGTCCCGGGCTCCTCGGGACGCACCGCGCCCACTCCGGGCGACGACGAGCACCACCACTGACGCACCAGGAGGCCAGCCATGTCCCGTCAGTCAGCTCCCCGCACCACCGTCACCCGCACCGGTGCCACGATCGCCGCCGACCTGCTGGCCGGCCTGCTCTGCTGCGTGACCGGCTCGGCCTGGCTCGCGCTCCTCGAGCCGGCGAGACATGTCGAGCACGGCGCCGGCCCGGGCGGGTTCCTGCTCCAGCTCGGCGCGATGGTCGGCTTCGCGCTGGTGCCGACCGTGACCGCGGTCGTGGTGCTGCTCGCGGCGACGCGGGCCCGTGGCGGCCGCACCGAGCTCCTCCTGACCGCGCCGGCCGCGGCTCTGGCCGTCGCGGCCGGCGCCCAGCTGCACGCGTCCTCGGCCGGCGGCGACGTCGGTCCGGCGACGCTCCTGGCGGACGCCGCAACGGGGTTGGTGGTGCTGCTGCCGCTCCTCGCCCTCGTCCAGCAGGTACGACGGGCAGCCGGGGCGCTCTCGCCCCGGCGGGTCCGGGCCGGACTGGCCCTGGCCACCGGTGCCGTCACCCTGCTGACGACCTGCGCCCTCACCAGCGTGGCACCGGCAGCGAGCGCCGCCCCGGACTGCCTCGCCGGCGGGCCCACGGACACCTCCTTCGACGTCACCGCCATCGACGTCGACATCCCGGTCAACCGGTTCGGCGACCACGACCCCGACGGCGTGATGTACGCCCTGACGGACGCGATCCCCGCGATCCGGCAGCAGGAGCAGAGCCAGCAGGTCTCCATCGGGCTGCGCGACGACCCGATCCAGCCGCTGGTGATCCGGGCCAACGAGGGCGACTGCGTGGCGATCACCTTCACCAACCACGCCTCGCGCGGAGCGGTCGGCATGCACATCGACGGGCTGAAGTTCGCGGTGAGCTCCTCGGGCGACCAGGTCGGCGGCAACCCGTCGTCCGCGGCGGACCCCGGTGACACGGTGACCTACCGGTTCGCCGTGCCGGACGACCGTCGCGCAGAGGGCGGCCACCACATCCACCCCGGCCCGGGCATGCGCGCGGCGGTCGACCACGGCCTGTTCGGGTCGCTGGTGGTCGAGCCGCCCGGCTCGACGTACTGGAACACCAGCGTCGCGGGGCAACGCCTGGCCTCGGGGTGGGAGGCGATCATCAAGCCCGGCGGGGTGGACGTCCCGTGCCAGATGGACAGTCCCCAGCCGACCTGCGCCTTCCGCGAGGCGGCGATCCTGCACCACGAGATCGGCAACGACAACGAGCAGCTGACGGCGAAGGACGGCACCCCCGTGCCCCTCGTCGACAGGACGACCGGCTCCTACCGGCCGGGCAGCTTCGCGTTCAACTACCGCAGCGAGTCCTTCCGCAACCGGCTGCTGGCCTTCCCCCGGGAGAAGAGCCACGCCTACAGCTCCTACACCTTCGGCGAGCCGTCGACGCCGATGATGCGCGGCTACCTGGCCGACCCGACCAAGATCCGGCTGATGCACGCCGGGGCGGAGAAGTTCCACATCTTCCACCTGCACGGCGGCGGTGACCGCTGGCGCTTCAACCCGGTCTCCGACCCGTCGTACTACTACGCGGACACGGGCCTGCGGAAGGATCCCGCCACCGCCCTGTCGCCGTCGCAGCGGCTCGACTCGCAGTCGGTCGGCCCCGGCGAGTCCTACAACCTCGAGCTCGAGGGCGGCGCCGGCGGCGTGCAGCAGTCCGCCGGCGACTTCCTCTACCACTGCCACATCGCCAAGCACTACGTCTCGGGCATGTGGGCGCTGTGGCGGGTCTTCGACACCCTGCAGCCCGACCTCGTTCCCCTCGGCGACCGCCCGGCGCCGCCGACGGCCGTCGACTCCTCCGGCCTGATCGGACGCACGTTCGGCGGCACGAAGATCACCAGGAACAACCTCGACGCGTGGATCCGGCCGCAGCTGCCCCCGTCGGGCATCCCGGCGGACAACCAGGACGCGACCGTCATGGACTGGAAGGTCGCCGGTACCTCGGCCGCCCCGGTCTACCTCGGGGCACCGGCCGACCCGACCGACTTCGTCGAGTCGCCGAAGGTCGTCCCTGGCCAGCCCAACCTGCTCCTCGTCGACCAGGGCCACGTGGTCGGCGGGCGGCCGACGATCCTGTTCAACCCGCTGAACGGCCGGCCGGCGTACCCCCTGCTGCGCACGCACATCGGGGGCAGACCACCGTTCACGGGCAACGGGCACACGGGTGCGCCGTACCTCGGCGGCAACGCCGACGCCGCCCCCGCCGGCGCTCTGGGGACCGATCCGTGGGCCCGCAGGAAGGACGGCCTGTGCCCGGCCGGGCGGACCACCCGCACCTACAACGTGGTCGCCGTGGCCAAGCCGATCCGGCGCACGCCGACGGAGGTCGACCCGGACGGCAAGGTGTTCGTCCTGGCCAAGGACAAGAAGGCGCTGCTGGCCTCACCTGACGGCGGTGAGCCCCTGGCGATCCGCGCGAACCAGGGCGACTGCGTCGCGCTCACCCTCAACAGCGAGGTGCCCGACGCCGCGACCTTCGACGGCTTCTCCAAGGTCTCGATGCACATCCACCACGTGCAGTTCGACATCCAGGGCTCCGACGGCGTCAGCGCCGGCTTCGCCTACGAGCACAGCGTGCGGCCCTACACGCAGGTCGAGCCGACGCTGGCCCGCAACGTCCTCAAGGGCGCGACCAGCATCCCGCTCACCTCGGTCGCAGGGCTGTCCGGCGTCGACGCCAACGGCAAGGCGGCGACGAAGTGGATCGCGATCGGTCAGGGCACGGAGGGCATCGAGATCAGGCAGGTCCGCTCGGTCAACACGAGCACGCGGACCGTCAGCCTGACCACCGGCCTGGCCTCCGCGCACGCCGCCGGCGAGTACGCCGGCACGGAGTTCCTGCAGAGCAGGTGGTACCCCGACGCCCTGGTCGACAACGTCTTCTGGCACGACCACGTCGACGGCATCCACGGCTGGGGCCACGGCCTCGTCGGCCAGATCATCGTCGAGCCGAAGGGCTCGACCTGGACCGACCCGGTCACCGGGAAGCCCGTCGACTCCGGCACGCTCGTCGACATCCACACGACGAACCCGCTGGCCCCCGGCCTGGTCGACGGCAGCTTCCGCGAGCTCGCGCTGTGGACCATCAACGACAACGACCAGAGCGCCTTCTCGACGCTGAACCTTCGCGCCAACCCGCTGGCCGACCGGCCCGACAAGGCCCACCAGTTCAGCTCCTGGACGTACGGCGACCCGCTCACCCCGTTGCCGAGGCTGTACCCCGACGACCCACTCGTCGTCCGCACGATCAGCGTCTCCCCCACCCTGGACACGCTCCACTTCCTGGGCGCACGGACGCTGCTCGAGCCACGGCAGAGCGCCGACGGGCAGCCGAACGGGACCCTCATCGATGCGATCCACGGCGGGATCAGCGAGCGGTTCACGCTGGTCCTCAACGGGAAGCCGGACGCGATGCGGCTGCGGGCCGGCGACTACCTCTACGCCAACGGCATGGAGGCCCGCACCCAGCAGGGTGCCTGGGGCATCGTCCGGGTCCTGCCCGGGCTGGTCCCGGGGCTCCAGCCGCTGCCCGGCGTGACGAGCCCGACGGCGTCGTACACGGAGCCGACGAGCACGGGCGGCGCGCCACCCGACGCGCCACCGGGCAACCCGTGTCCCGCGGGCGCACCGGCCCGGTCCTTCGACCTGACCGCCGTCGACCGGTCCAACGTCTACAACGGGTCGCGGACGGCGTACGTCCCGACCGTCGACGTCAACGCGATCATCCAGCGCACCAAGCAGCCCGAGCCGCTGGTCATGCACGTCGTCGCGGGCGAGTGCGTCACGGTCACGCTGCGCAACCGGCTGCTGACGCCGGTCGGCTTCGGCATGGGCAAGCTCGACCGCGAGGCCGGGTCGGGCGGCGTGGACGTCGGGTTCGCGCCCGAGCAGGACGTCGCCCCCGGTGGCACCCGCACCTACCGCTACTACGTGCCCACCGACCGGATCGGGAGCGCCGCGATCGGCGACCTCGCCAACGCGACCAGCCTCAAGAACGGCCTGTACGGCGCCGTGGTGGTCGCACCCGCGTCCACGGTCGCCGGCCAGCCGACGATCTTCCGCGACCCGGTGACGGGCGCGCTGAAGGACCTGGGCAGCCAGGTGCTGGTCCGGGCTCCGGGCCAGGCGCACCCGAACTACCGCGACTTCACGGTGACCCTGGCCGACGACGACATCGCGATCGGGCGCGACCAGATGCCGTACCCGACGGACGCCGATGCCGGACGGACGCTCCTGGGCTACCGGGCCGCGCCCGCGGGCGACGGACCCGGTGCCTTCGCCGGCGCCGGCGACGTCCCGACGCTGACCGCCTATGCGGGCGAGCCGACGACGGTGCACGTCCTCCTGGCGCCCGGCAGCGAGAACAGCCACGTCTTCACCCTGGGCGGCCTGTACTGGCCGCAGGACCGGACCATCCGGTACTCCAACTGGATGTCCGCCCAGGGGCTCGGTGCGTGGGAGACCTTCGACCTCGACGTGGTCGGGGGCGCAGGTGGTGGCGAACCCGGCGACTACGTGTACGGCGACGCCCGGCGACCGTTCACCGCAGTTGGTGCCTGGGGTGTGCAGCACGTCCTACCTGCGGACAGCTGCTCGGTCCGGCGGGTCGACGCCACCACCTGTTGACGAGGGGGCGGCCCGTCGTCTGAGGACGGGCCGCCCACGCCGGTGGTGGCTACCTCTCTCCCCCCCCCCCCCCCCCACCACCGGCACCTCGACCGGGCAGGACGGCAGGACGTGAGGCATGACAGGCCGCGGGCACAGACAGGCCCGGGGGGCGGACGGACCGGTTGGGGGCCGGTCCGTCAGCTCGCGTCCGGAGCCGAGCCGGGCACCGGGTCGTCGGCCGGCTCGCCGGCTGGTCCGTCGGCCGGTTCCTCGGTGACCTCCTCCGCCGGCTCCTCGGCTGGCTCCTCGACGGGCTCCCCCGCCGGGAGGCAGGACGAGGGCTCCGGGGTGGCCTCACCGCCGGGCTCGTCCACGGGCCCTTCAGCGGGCTCCTCGGCGGGCTCCTCGGCGGGCTGTCCCGCAGGCACCGCACCGGGCTCGGCCGTCGGGGGCTCGGCGGCCGGGACCGGGCATGCGCCGGGTGCGTCGACCGGGTTCTCGGTGGTCGGCTCGACGTCCCACGGGACGTCGCCGGGCGCGTCCGCCGGGTGTGCCGGGGCGGCGGCGGGCGACGAGGCGTCGGCCAGCACGTGCACGACGGCATGGGCGGCGTGCCGCACTGCCGGGTTCCGCGTCGCGGGGTGCCGGGTCCGTGCAGGGGTCGCGGCGGGCAGGGGGAACCCGACCGGCACCGGAGGCAGCGGGGTGACGACGAGGGTCGAGCCGAGCTGGGCGTCGATGTTCGCCTGCCAGCTCAGGACCAGGTGCACGTAGGACCGGGCGTTGCCGTACTCCAGGAGCGCGGCCGCCAGCTGGCCTCGGTCGGCGAGGTCGCGCTCGTGCCTGCACAGGTACGCCGCGGCGGTGGCCGCGGCGTCCTCGATGTCCTGGGGGTCGAGCCGGCCGTCCCCGTCACCGTCACGCCCGTGGCGGGCCCACGTGCCGGGCAGGAACTGCATCGGTCCGACCGCGCGGTCCCACCGCGAGTTCCCGTCGAGGTCTCCGTGGTCGGTGTCCGCGACGGCGGCATAGCCGTGCCCGTCCAGCACGGGGCCGAGGACGGCGGGCACCACGCGATGCGCCGCGTCCAGGGTGCGACCGGACAGCGAGCCCGACTCGACCTGGCCGATCGCTGCGAGGAGCGAGAGCGGCAGGTGGCAGTCGGTGGGCGCACCCTCGACCGCGCCGGCGTACGCGCGCCACAGCAGGACCATGGTGCGGTCGCCGCGGGCAGGGCTCCCGTCGACGACGAACGGCGCGTCGTACCCGGGTCCTCCGGAGACCGCGCGGACCGTGGAGGCCGGCACCGCGGTCGCCGGGGCGCGGTCGGGCACCGACCGCGGCGCGCCGGCCGGGGCCGCGCACACGACGCAGACCGCGCTGGCCGCGGTTCCGGCGAAGGCCGGCCAGAACAGGCCCGCCACCACCCGCTGCGGGCCGAGGCGCCGCGGGGCGAACGAGGTCCGGGAACGGCGGTGTCGATGCATCCGGCTCATGTGCCCAGCGTCGCGGCGCGACCTTGTGGAGACCTTGGGACCGCCCCAGCAATTCACAAGGTCCGCGCGCCATCGTGGGGACATGGCCAGAGTGCTGTCCCCTGTCCGCGCGGCCGGCCGTGCGTCGTACGTCGCCGATGTCCAGCTCGTCGCACGCGCGGTCGTCGCGAGCAGCCTGACCGGGAGCGCGATCATCCACGGGACCGTCGCGGGCGAGCACTTCGGCGAATGGGTGCCGGCGGGCTTCTTCTTCCTCGGCATCCAGCTCGCCGAGCTGGTGCTGGCCCTGCTCGCCGTCTACGCGTGGAGCAGCCGAGCGGCGGTCCTGGTGGTCGCGACCGGCCTGCTCACCGTCGCCGTGTGGTTGCTGTCGCGCACCCTCGGCACACCCATCGGGCCCGACGACTTCCGGGTGCCCGAGCCGGTCGGGGTCCCCGACACGGCGTGTGGACTGCTCGAGCTGATGTCCGTCGCCGCGGCGGCCGTCGCCCTCCGCCTCACGGGGGGCGAGCGGGTCCAGCCACGCCGGTGGTCGGAGGTCGGCCCCAGCCGGCGCGGCCTGGCGGTCGCGACGACCGCGGTGTGGGCGGCCGTCGTCCTCACGGCCTGGGGAGCTGCTCCCGCGGTGCTCGGCGCCGAAGGCCATGCCCACGGCGGGTCGACCGCCGGGTCCGGTCCCTGAGCTCGCCCGCCAGTGCGCCGGCCGCCTCCGGGCTCAACCACACCTCACCGCGGTGCACGGCCCGGACCGCCTCGACCAGCTGGCCGACGTCCGCGTCCTTGAACACGTAGCCGGTCGCACCGGCCGCGAACGCCGCCCGGATCAGCTCCGGGTCGGTGTGGCCGGTGAGGATCAGCGCCCGGACCGCATGGTCGGCGGCCACGATCTCGGCCGCGGCCGCGAGGCCGCCCGCCCCGGGCATCGTGAGGTCGAGCAGCACGACGTCCGGAGACTGCTCCTGGGCCTGGGCGACCGCGTCCTCCCCGGTCGCTGCGACGCCGCAGACGGAGATGTCCGGTTGCTCGCTCAGCACCGCCGTGATGCCGAGCCGGACGAGGTCGTGGTCGTCCGCGAGCACTACCCGGATCATGTCGTCCTCCCGCCCGAGCCTCCCGTTGGCCGCTCTGCGTCCAGTCTCGGTGGCGCAGCCTGCGTATTCCTTGGAGCCGCGGTCAGCGCTGCTCCTGCACGGGAAACGAACCGCGCAGCAGGGTCCCGCCGTCGACGGCCGGCCCGATCGTGAGCTCGCCGCCGTGGTCCGCGACCGCGTCGATCAGCAGGCGCAGCCCCAGGTGCCCGGACCGGGGGTCCGTGACCGTGACCGCGGCCGGCGCCGGGCCGTCGTCGCGCACCGCGACCTCGACCGTCGTGCCCGACGCCCACACGTCGACGCTGGCCCGGGTCGCGGCCGCGTGCTTGACGACGTTGAGCAGGCCCTCGCGCACGATCCGGTAGGCGAGCCGGTTGCTCGTCTCGTCCAGCGGCCGGTCGGTGTGGACCGCCACCGTCACCTCGAGGCCCGACCGCTCGGCCGTGGCGGCGAGCTCCTCGATCGCGGTCGCCAGCTCGCCCCTGCCCAGGGAGGGCGGGTAGATGTCGACGAGGAGGGTACGGAGCGCGACCAGGTCGCGTCGGACCAGGTCGGTGGCGTGGTCGATGATCTCGCGCGCGTCCGCCAGGCCCGGCTCGTGCTCGAGCCGCGATGCGGCGGAGGGCAGGGCGTAGCCGACGCCGGCGAGGTCCTGGATCACGCCGTCGTGGAGCAGCTGGGCGATCCGGGCGCGTTCGAGGTCCACCGCGACCAGGGCGTGCTTGAGGACGCGGTTGCGCTCACGCACGTGCTGGCTGGTGTTGCGCGCGAGGTTGAACGCGAGGGGCAGCAGCAGGAGCAGCAGCAGGCCCATCGACCCCAGCGACAGCGGTGCCAGGGTCCAGAACACCCGGCGCTCGTCGCTGTGGATCCGGTCGGCCGACCAGTAGGTCTCGAAGATCATCGGCCTCCCGTCGGCGTCCCGCGTGCCGACGTACACCTCGAGGAGCTGTCCGGTGTCCGGGTCGAGCTCGTTCTCCAGCTCGTTCTCCGGCTCGTCGAGGCTGGAGAGCTCCGCGTGCGCGAACGAGGTCCCGGCCTGCCGGCGGACCGACTCCTCGAGCTCGTAGGTGTGGCCGATCAAGCCGGTCTCGTCGGACCACAGCACCGTGCCGTCGGTGGCCCACAGCTTCATGTGCACGATCGCTCCGGCGGTGAGCCGGTTCTGCATCACCCGGTCGAAGTCGGCGATCGCCTCCGGGTCGCCGTCACGGACCCCCATGGTGACCAGCGGCGCCGCGACACCGTTGGTGAACGCCTCCCCGCGCGCCTGGGCGTCACGGATGGCGATCCGCTCGGACATGGTCTGCGCCACCAGCAGGGTGGCGACGCTGACAGCGGTGGCCGACAGCAGCGCACAGAGCACGAACTCGACGAGCGCTCGCCGCCCGAGACCACCGACGGGTGCCTGTCTCCGCTCACGGCGCGACATCACCGACGCCGACGAGGCCCGTTCGCAGGGCGAACACGACCGCTTCGAGCTGGGAGTGCGCACCCAGCTTGGTCAACAGGGTCTTCACGTAGCCACGGCAGGTGTTGACGGAGATGCCCAGCTCGCGGGCGATGACCGAGGCATCCAGGCCGGCCGCCAGGAACTGCAGGACGGCGTGCTCGCGCTCCGTCAGCGGCGGGTGCAGCGGCTGGGCGTCGCGCGACTGTGCGACGAGGCTGCGCAGCAGCTGCGGCTGGACGACGAAGGTGCCCGCACGCGCCCGGCGTACGGCGCTGAGGATCTCCTCCAGGTCACCGTCCTTCGGGTGCAGGGCGCAGGCGCCCGCCTCCGCCGCCCGGCGCATCAGGGCGGTGTCGATGAAGCCGCTGAGCACGGCCACGCGCAGGCCGGGGTTGGTGGCGACCAGCTCGGCCGTCGCGGCGACCCCGTCGCCGTCCTGGAGGCGGGCGTCCATCAGCACGAGGTCGGGCCGGAGCGCCGTCACCATGCTGAGCGCGGTCGCGACGTCGTTGGCGATCCCGACGCACTCCATGTCGGGCTGGTCGCCCAGCGTGATCGCCAGCAGCTGGGCGAACATCCGGTGGTCGTCGACGACCACGATCCGCATCTTCTCGACCGGTCCCGCCGGCCGGACCTCCGTCTGGACCGTCACGACCGCACCGCCTTCGCGTCCCGGTCCTGCCCGTCGCCCGGCAGGCTCCCGTCGCGCGCGCTCACGGCTGGGTCGCGATCACTCGAACCGCGGCCGCGGACAACGCCGAGTCGAGCGCGGGCAGGACCGCGCCCGGGGTCGCGGCGAGCGACTGGCGCAGCAGGACCAGCAGGGTCTGCAGCTCGCGACCGGCGAGCCGCCGCCGATCACCCTGGTCCGACGAGTCCTGGAGCACCGCGAGATAGAGGTCGCGACTCTCCGGTCCCGGCTCGTCGCCGAGCTCCTCGAGCATCAGGGCGCGCAGGTCGGCGTACGCGCGCAACGCCTCGCCGTGCCGGCCCGCCAGCCAGTACGACCGGACCAGCTGCTGCCACGCGACCTCGCAGAGCCGGTCGAGGCGCACCGCCTCGCGCGCCAGGACGCTCGCGCAGTCGAAGCGCCGGGTCGCGTTGGCCAGTCCCGCCGTGCGCACGTACGCCGTCACCGCTTCGCGCGCGAACACCTCCCGCATCCGTTCCGCCCAGCCCGCGTAGGGCTCGCTCTCGAGCAGGTCGCCCGTCGTGAGCCGGACCGCAGCGAGCGCCCGGTCCACCGCGATGTCGGCCGGCCCCATCGACGCCTCGATGTGCTCGCGGACCTCGGTGAGGTCCACCCGCAGCGAGGGCCCCGCGAGCTGGTAGCCGCCCGCCGCCGTGGCCAGCACGGAGCCTCGCCCGCTGCGGACCCCGAGGCAGTGGCGCAGGTTGCAGATGTAGCTCTCGAGGGTGCCGAGGTGGGACGCCGGCGGATCGCCGTTCCAGACGAGGTCGGAGAGTCTCTCCTTGGCCACCGGGGCTCCGGCGGCGCTGGCCAGGATCTCGAGGATCTGCCGCGGCCGGCCCCGCAGGGCCCCCGTCGGCTCACCATCGACCTCGACGGATGTCGGACCGAACAGCCTGACGCGGATCATCCCGGTGCCCCCCTTGGCTTCCGCCCGAGATGACGCTGGTGCTGTCCCGATTGTTACTCCGGGCCACGGCCGAAGTGAACCCTCGAATGCGGTATCGCGCGCCCCCCAAAATTGAGTAGTCCACGAGGAGCGGACACCGGGGTGGACGGGACCGACAATGCCGCGCGTCAGTACGGCTGGCCCAGCGCGGCGGAGCCCGCACGGCGTGCCTCTGCCATCGAGACCCGTGTGACCGACAGGAGTTCCTCGCGACCACCGGCCTCCTTGTCCACCGTCAGGACGAGCCCCACCCCGGAGGCGTAGTACTTGTGCTCGAGGACGTCGGGCTCGAGCGGCGTGGTGTCGGCGGTCTGGAGGAGGTCGTCGTACTTCCCCGCCGGGACCTGCACCGCCTGCCCGACCGCGATCACCTCGCCGTGGTCCTCGGCCTCGCCCTCGTAGTACTCCTGCCGGTAGTCCATGCCGACCGCAGGCGCCGCCGGCATGATGATGCCGGCCTCCGCGCCGTCGACGCCGGCCTCGAAGGAGCCCTCGCGGCTGCTGACCTCGCCGTCCTCGAACTCCGCGGTGTCCTCACCGAGGTACCAGACGGTGCCGTCCTCGTCCTGCGCGTACCAGTCGAGGGTGTCCTCGACGACCTCACCCGCGAGGCTCACCGTGTCGCGGACGACCCGTGCCGTGACGCCGTTGGCGATCCGGCGGGTGATCGTCGTCGCGGTGACGACCACCTGCTGCTGCTCGCCCTCCTCGGTCGTCTCGCGGTAGGTCCACCGGGTGCCCGGTGCCAACGGGTACCAGCGATTGGTCACGTCGGCGGTGAAGGTCGACGGGTCGAGCGTGCTGGCCTCGTCCGAGCGCGGCAGGTCGGGCGGTGGCGTCGCGCCCGGCCGGGACGGCTCGTCCGACCCGCAGCCGACGAGCAGCGCGAGGAGGCTCCCGACGCAGATCGCCGCGATGGTGCGCACCTCGATCACCCCGATCCGGTCGCGCGCCGGCTGCAGGGCGCCGGCGCAGGGCGCCCGACCAACGCTACGCCCGCACAACGCGCACAGCCACCCTGACCGGGGCTTACCCGGCGGGTGGCTGTGCGGTGCTGCTCACTGGTCCGCCAGCCGCCTCTCGGCGGACGGCCGCTCGTGGCGGCGAAAGGTGAGGCCCGGGGGCTTGGGTCGAACCAGCTGACGGGCACAACGGGTGCACCCGGGCCGGTATTCCCGTCCGCTCAGACCGTGACGACGACCTTGCCGCGCGCGTGCTCGACCTCCAGGTGCCGGATCGCCGCGGCGGCGTCGGCGAGGGGGAAGGTCCGCTCGATGACGGGACGCAGCTCGCCCGCCGCCGCCATCACCGCGAGCTCGCCCAGCCGCGCGGCGTCCGGCTTAGCGAGCGGGATCTGCACGCGCAGCCCGAGCAGCCGGCCGAAGAGGCCGCCCTTCGCCATCAGCCCGACCGGGCCGAGGATGCGGCCCTCACCGGGATTGCCGCCGCCGGAGAGCACGAGGGTGCCGCCCTTCGCCACGACCCGGCGCAGGTCGCGCAACCGCCGGTTGCCGACGAGATCGACCACCACGTCGTACGACGCCCCGGTGCGGGTGAAGTCCTGCTCGGTGTAGTCGACGACCGCACTCGCGCCGAGCGAGGTCACCAGCTCGACGTTGCGGGTGCTGCAGACGCCGGTGACGGTGGCGCCCGACGCCACCGCGAGCTGGACGGCGAACGTGCCCACCCCGCCCGAGGCCCCGACCACGAGCACCCGCTGGCCGGCCCGGACGGCGCCGGCCGTCAGGCACAGGTCGGCGGTGACCGCGGCGAGCGGGAGCGCCGCGGCCTCCTCGACGCTCAGGCCCGCCGGTCTGCGCGCCAGGCTCGCGGCGGGAACGGCGGCGTACTCGGCCAGGGTCGCCTCGTCCTCCCCCAGCACCTCGTCACCGACCTTCCAGCCCACCACGCCGGGGCCGACGGCCTCGATCGTGCCTGCGAGGTCACGCCCGCGGATCGGTTGGCGCGGTCCCCGGCGCCCGAAGATCGTGCGGTCCATCAGCCGCGCGACCCGCGGCTCCCCGCGCATGATGTGCCAGTCGGCCGCGTTGACCGATGCCGCGGCGATCCGCACGAGCACTTCGTCCTCACCGGGCACCGGGTCCGCCACGTCCTCGAGCCGGAGCACGTCGGACGTGCCGTAGATGTCCTGCACCAGCGCCTTCATGGCGGCCCCTCGAGCTTCGGCCGGCGGTTCCGGCGCTTGCCGTCGACGCTAGGGAGTCACGGGTGTGGCGACCATCGGGATCAGCCCTGAGCCGACCCCGAGGTCGCCAGACGCCGTCCCGCCTCGACGACCTCGTCGACCTGGAGCAGCACCGTCGCCGCCGCCGGACCGAGCGGCACGTAGCTGTCGGCGCTCGTCACCCGCGCCAGCGGTACGTCGACGCCGGCATCGACGAGCGCCGTGACGACCCCCTCGCTGACACCGCCGGACGCACGGGTCTCGTCGACGACGAGGACCGCGCCGGCACCGCGCGCGGCAGCGACCAGGGCCTCGACCGGCAGCGGCGCCAGCCAGACCAGGTCGAGCACGGTGGTGGCGATGCCCTCGGCCTCCAGCGCCAGCGCGGCCGTCCGCCCGAGGTGGACGCCGTTGCCGAAGGTGACCAGCAGCAGGTCGGTGCCGCTGCCGTGGACGGCGACGTCGCCCAGCCCGACGGTGCCCGACGGCTCGAAGCCGGCGAGCCACTCCTCGTCGCCGTCCACGAGGTCACGCGTGTGGTAGCGGGCGATCGGCTCGAGGAACACCACGACCCGCCCCTCGCGCGCCAGCTCGAGGCAGCCGCGCAGGAGGGCGGGAGCCAGCGCGGGATGGCTCGGCACCGCGAGCACCAGCCCCGGGATGTCGCGCAGCACCGCCACGGAGTTGTCGTTGTGGAAGTGGCCGCCGAAGCCCTTCTGGTAGGCCAGGCCCGCGATCCGCACCACCATGCCGTTGTCGTGCTGCCCGGCGGAGAAGAAGCGCAGCGACGCGGCCTCGCCGCGCAGCTGGTCCTCGGCGTTGTGCAGGTAGGCGAGGTACTGGATCTCCGGCACGGGCGTGTAGCCGGCGAGCGCCGCGCCGAGGGCGGTGCCGAGCACCGTCTGCTCGTCCAGGAGGGTGTCGAAGACGCGGCCCGCGCCGAAGGTCGCCGCCAGGCCGCGGGTCACCCCGTAGACACCGCCCTTCGCGCCCACGTCCTCCCCGAGGACGAGGACGCCGGGGTCCGCGGCGAGCTCGGCGGCGAGGGTCTGGTTGATCGCCTGCGCGAGGGTGATCCCGCCCGGCGCGGCCGCCGGGCGGTGCACCACCGGGCGCCGCTCGGGGAGCGCCAGCGGCGCGATGACCTGGGACCGGGTCCGGAGCGGCTCCTCGGCCCGCACCTCGACCGTGCGGCTCGCGACATCGGCGCGGAGGGCGTCGTACTCGTCGAGGAGGTGGGACGGCGTGCGGACGCCCCGCTCGACGAGCAACCGGGCGGTCGCGAGCAGCGGGTCGCGCTCCAGGTCCGCGGCGATCGCGCGCGGCGACCGGTAGGCGATCTCGACGTCGGAGCCGGCGTGGCCGAGGAAGCGCACCGTGTGCAGGTGCAGGATCGCGGGGCGACGCGTCTCCCGCACCTGCGCGAGTGCGTGGCGCGCGACACCGAGGAGGGCGATCGGGGCGTCCCCGTCGACCTCGAAGTACGGCACCCCGGGCACCGACTGCAGCGCCGCGCCCACCCAGCCGCGCGGCGACGGGGTGCTGATGCCGAGTCCGTTGTCCTCGCAGACGAGGAGCACCGGGCAGTCCTTGTGCCGGTGCGCGAGATAGGCGGCCGCGTTGAGGGCACCGGCGGCCGTCGAGTGGTTGAGCGAGGCGTCCCCGAAGCTGGCCACGACGACGGCGTCCTCGGCCCAGCCGGTCTCCCGGCCCGAGGCAGCGGCGAGCCCGAGCGCGAAGCCGAGGCCCACGGCACGTGGCAGGTGCGAGGCGATGGTCGAGGTCTGGGGGACGATGCCGAGGTCGGGGTGGCCGATCACCTTGTGCCGACCGCCCGACGCGGGGTCCAGCGCCGAGCAGGTCAGGCCACGAAGGGTCTCCCGCACCGGGTCGACCGTGCCCGACGCGAGCGCACGGGCCGCGTAGAAGGCGCCCGAGCGGTAGTGGAGCAGCGCCGGGTCGCCGGGGCCGGAGAGCATGCCGAGCGCGGCATTCGACTCGTGGCCGGCCGACCCGATCGTGTAGTAGCCGGCTCCCGCGCGCTGCAGCTCGCGCGCCGCGAGGTCGAGGAGGCGGCTGGTCGCCTGCGCGCGGAAGAGCGCCAGCAGGTCCCCGTCGAGGGGCGTCGACGTCGCGCTCGGCTCGGGCGGGACCGGCAGCCGTCGTACGACGTCCAGGAAGTGCTCCTCCACGGGCTCCATGCGCCGACGATGCCAGACCAGCCATGCGCACGCTCACACCGACGCCGCGATCCGTGAGACCCGTCCTTGACCGGCCCGGATGTTAGCGCTAACAATCTGTGGTGACGGGCGTCACACCGCTCCCGGATCCCCATCGGCCCGCCCGTCGCCGACGCGTCCGGGGCGCCGGCACCCCACGAGCTCCGACGCACACGCCCTCGGGCGATGCCGCGCGCCCCCGGAACGGTCCTGCCGTCCCGGCTCGACGCATCCCCGTCCCCAGAAGAGGAACGATGAACCGAACACGAAGCAGGCGGGCGACCGCGTCGCTCGCCGCGCTCGCGGTGGGCTGCTCGCTCGCCATGGCAGTCGCCGCGCCGCAGGGCGCCCGGGCGGACGAGGCCGTCCGCGCGGGCGCCGCCCTCGACACCGCGCCGGCGGAGCTGGTCACCAACGGTGACATCGAGGCAGGCACCGCCGGATGGACGGCCGTCGGGTCCGCGACCCTGAGCCTGGGCTACTCCACCCGGCACGGCGGCGCCATGTCGCTCAAGGTCAACGGCCGCACGGCCCACACCGACGGGGCGTCCCGGGCGATCGAAGGACTCATCGCCGGTACGACGTACGACGTCTCCGCGTGGGTGCACTACCGCGACCTCGGTGACGCCTCCACCGACTTCGCCGTCGTGCTGAGCGACGCGGGCGGCTCCTCCCGGGTCATGGCCCAGTCGGCCGTCGAGAAGGGCTCGTCCACGGCGACGACCACGTTCGGCCACGTCTCCGGCTCCTTCACGGTCCCGACCACCGGCCTCGACCTCTCGACGGCGAAGGTGTCGATCCAGTCGGTCGGCCCCGCCACCGTGCCGGACATCTTCTTCGTCGACGACATCTCCGTGTACGGCGAGCGCGAGGTCCCGCCGCCCCCGCCCGACCCGCTGGAGCGCAACGACAACACCGCGCCGGGCAGCTTCGGCGCCTTCGCGAAGACTCCGGGCACGGATGCGGCGAGCCGGCGCGGGAACCCGCTCGTGACCCAGAACTTCGGGGCCGACCCCTGGGCCATGGAGCACGACGGGCGCGTCTACGTCTACACGACGAACGACACCCAGGAGTGGGTCGACCACGTCGAGAACGGGGAGTCCAACAACTACGGCCGGATCAACGAGATCAACGTGTGGTCCAGCGCCGACCTGGTGAACTGGACGAACCACGGTCCGATCAACGCCGCCGGTGCGGACGGCATCACGCGAGCCGCGGCCAACCGTCCCGGCAACTCGTGGGCACCGGCCGCCGCGGCCAAGGACGTCGACGGCGATGGCGACGACGAGTTCTTCCTCTACTTCGCCAACAGCGCCGGCGGGATCTGGGTCCTCCAGGGCGAGTCGCCGCTGGGCCCCTTCACCTCGCCGTTGAACCGGTCCCTGATCGGCTTCGACACGCCGGGGGTGAACGACAACTCCGACCCGGAGGCGAACGACGTCGTCTGGCTGTTCGACCCCGCCGTGCTCGTCGACGACGACGGTGAGGCCTACATCTACTTCGGCGGCGGCGTCCCGACCGGGGAGGCCAACCACCCGAACACCGCGCGGATGGCCAAGCTGGGCGACGACATGGTCAGCCTCGCCGACGACAACGACGACGGGCAGGTCGACGAGGTCCAGATGATCGACGCGCCGGGGGTCTTCGAGGACTCCGGGATCCACAAGGTGGGCGACACGTACTACTACACGTACTGCACCAACTTCTCCCACACCCTCTCGGGCGTCGACTTCGGCCGTGGCGACATCGTCGTCATGGAATCGGACAGCCCGCTCGGTCCGTGGTCGGAGCCGAAGCTCGCGTTCGCCAACCAGGCGCAGTTCTTCGGCGCCGGGACGGGCGGCAACAACCACCACGCGTTCTTCGACTTCCAGGGCAGCTGGTATCTCACCTACCACGCCCAGACCCTGGACGTGGCGATCGAGGACGGCGCCTCCGCCGGCTACCGCAACGCCCACATCGACAAGGTCGACATGGGCGCGGACGGCACCATCGCGCCGGTGACCGGGACCTACGCCGGGCCGGGCCAGAAGGCCGCCTTCGACCCCTACGAGGGACCGGTGTCGGCAGAGACCATCGCCTGGCAGGCCGGCACGCGGCAGGGGTACGTCGGCACGAGCACCTGGGAAGGCCAGACGCCGACGCCGAAGCTCACCAGCATCGACGACGGCGACTGGACGTCCCTCGCGGGCGTGGACTTCGGCGACGGAGCAGCCGGGCTGACCGCCCGGGTGCTCCCGAAGGCCGGAGGCACGATCACGGTCAGCACGAGTCCCGACCCCGCGCAGGCCGACGCGGTGGTGGGCAGCATCACCGTCCCGGCCGGCGACGGCTCCACCTGGACGGACCTCGACCTCCCGCTGGCCGAGGGCGCACTGACCGGCACGCACGACCTGTTCTTCCGCTACTCCGGCGAGGACGCGGGCCAGCTCTTCGACGTCGAGACCTGGAGCTTCGCACCCGTCGAGGCCCCGCAGCCGGTGGAGACGGCCGTCTCGGTCGCACCGGTGACCATGGTCTACGGCCAGGTCGGCTGGCTGCGGGTCGCCGTGTCGGGGGCCGACGAGGGCACCGTGTCGACCACGGCCGGGGGCCGGAAGGTCACCGCCGGGATCGACGAGGACGGGAAGGCCAAGCTGCCGATCGCGCGGCGCTCGCTCCCGCCCGGGACGCACGACCTGACCGTCAGCTACGCCGGGACGCCGGAGTTCGCGCCGTCCTCGACCAGCGTGCGGGTGAGCGTGGTCAAGGCGCGCGGCCATCTCACGGTGTCCGCGCCGACGAAGGTCCGCACAGGCAGCTACCTGACGGTCCGGGCGCGGGTCTCCGCGTCCGGCCTCTCCCCCACCGGCAAGGTCACGGTGGCCCTGGCCGGCGTACGGGTGCGGCCCGTGACCGCGGTCGTGAGGGACGGCGTGGCCACCGTCCGGCTCCGCGTGCCCCGGTCGACGCGGGTCGGCACGAAGCAGCTCCGCGTGACCTACGCCGGCAGCCCCTTCGTGACCGCCACCCAGGCCGTCCGCAGCGTGCGCGTCACGCGCTGAGGCGGACCCGGCACGGGGCGGCCGCACCCTTCAGCGCGAAGGGTGCGGCCGCCCTGCTGTCCGGCTCGAGCGCCGGCCTGCTCAGATCCTCTCGATGATGGTGGCGTTGGCGAGGCCCCCGGCCTCGCACATGACCTGCAGCCCGAACCGGCCGTCCTGCTGCTCCAGCACGTTGAGCAGGCTGGTGGCGAGCCGGGCACCGGAGGCGCCGAGCGGGTGGCCGATCGCGATCGCGCCGCCGTTGACGTTGACCTTGGCGAGATCGGCGCCGGTCTCGGCCTGCCAGGCGAGGACGACGGAGGCGAACGCCTCGTTGACCTCGAACGCGTCGATGTCGCCGAGCGAGAGGCCCGCCCGGTCGAGCACCTTCTTCGTCGCCGGGATGATGCCGGTCAGCATCAGGATCGGGTCGTCGCCGACCACGGCGAAGGAGTGCACCCGGGCCCGCGGCTTCAGCCCCAGCCGGGCCGCCGCCTCCTCGCTCGTCACGAGCACCGCGGCCGAGCCGTCGTTGACCGGCGAGCTGTTGCCGGCGGTCACCCGCCAGTCGATGGTCGGGTACGCCGCCGCCCAGTCGTCGTTGCGGAAGGCAGGCCGCAGACCGGCGAGGGTCTCGACCGACGTGCCCGGGCGGATGGTCTCGTCGGTGCGCAGGTCGTTGACGAACGTGACCTGGCTGTCGAGGAGGCCGTCCTTCCACGCCCGGGCGGCACGCTCGTGGGACATCGCGGAGTACTCGTCGAGCTGGGCACGGGACAGGTCCCACTTCTGCGCGATCAGCTCGGCGCTGATGCCCTGCGGCACCAGTCCCCCGCCGTAGCGGGCGCCGACCTGCGGGCCGAAGAAGTCCTTGCCCTGGAACTGCGAGCCGATCGGGATCCGGCTCATCGACTCGACACCGGAGGCGACCGCGACGTCGTACGCACCGGCGATGACGCCCTGCGCCGCGAAGTGCAGCGCCTGCTGGCTGCTGCCGCACTGGCGGTCCACGGTCACGCCCGGGACGCTCTCCGGGTAGCCCGCTGCGAGGAGCGCCCAGCGCGCGGTGTTGCCGGCCTGCTCCCCGACCTGACCGACGGCACCGCTGATCACGTCGTCGATGACCGCGGGGTCGAAGCCGGTGCGGTCGACGAGCGCCCGCAGCGCGGCCGCGTGGAGGTCGACGGGGTGGATGTCGGCGTACGCACCGCCGGGCTTGCCCTTGGCGAGCGGCGTGCGGACGGCGTCGACGATGACGGCTGCGGACATGGCGTGCTCCTCGGTCAGTTGGTTTTCCGAACTGACCCCATGGTGGCGCGGTAAGTTTGAAAACACAACCGTCTTCGCCGAGGATGTGACCATGCCGACAGCACCCGCCGCCCGGACCCCGCGGGACTGCACGATCGCCGATGCGCTCGAGGTCGTCGGCGACCGGTGGAGCCTGCTCGTCGTCCGCGAGCTCTTCTACGCCCAGCGCCGCTTCACCGAGATCGCGCGCAACACCGGCGCCCCGCGCGACATCCTCACCACCCGGCTGCGCAAGCTGGTCGAGCACGGCGTGATCGCGCGCGAGCAGTACAGCGAGCGCCCGCCGCGCTACGAGTACCGGCTGACGGAGATGGGCCGCGCCCTGTCCCCCGTGCTGCTGACCCTCAAGCAGTGGGGCCACGAGCACGTGCGCCAGGGCGCGGACCCGGTGCGGTTCGACCACGTCTGCGGCCACGAGTTCGTCGCCGAGCTGCACTGCGCGGCGTGCGGCGACCCGCTCGAGGCGGGCCAGCTGACGCTGGAGGGCTGAGGCCTCAGCCGGACGGGAATCGCGTGGACCCGGCCACGATCATCACCACCACGAGTGCCCCGATCCCGGCCGCGAGCAGTGCCTCGCGGCCAGTACGACGCTGCGACGGGACCGCCAGGAGCAGGAGACCGCACACCCCCACCGCGAGTGGGGGCACGAACAGCGGCAGCAGGCCGTCCAGGACCGCCGAGAGCGCGCCCAGGACGCCGCCCAGCAGCGCGACCCGGAGCGGCGAGACCGGCGGATCCGCGCGTGGCAGCGCCACGACGGAGACGGCACCTCCACTCGCGAGCTGGCCCGGTGCGAGCGCCCGCAGGAGCAGCGTGACCGTCGCCGGGTCGGCGACGACGACCACGTCGCGGAAGCGGTCGCGCAGTGCGTGCTCCCGCACCAGCGCATCGAGCCGGTGGCCGCGGTCGGCATCCGGGAATCGCACCGGGGCCAGCAGGATCTCGGGCCGCACGTCCCCGGAGACCGCTTGGGCGACCGCCTTGGCCTCGCCCGTCGGCGCGGTCAGCACCAATGCACCCCGGGCCACCTCGCGCCCGAGCGCACGCAGGTCAGGAGACCCGGACGCCGTGCTGACGACGGCGATGCGCTGGTAGCCGGACACGCGGCGACGATAGCGCCGCGGGGCGACGCCGCGTCAGGCGGGAGAACGGGAGAAGAACGCCTGAGGGCGGCCACCGGATCCGGTGACCGCCCTCAGGACTTTGGTAGCGGGGGCAGGATTTGAACCTGCGACCTCTGGACGCCATCAGGGGCATCGCGACTACTACGGTCTCGGGCCGGAAACAACCGATTCGCTCGGTGTGGTGAGGGATTCGCCCTCGCTTCCAGTCTCAGGATACCCGTCTGGTGCGGTGTGGGACGGATCCAATGTGGACACTAAATGGACCGTGCTCGAATCCGTCGTCATGGCGCATCGTCACCTGGCCAGTACCGGGATCGTCACCGAGTCGGAGCCTGCGACTCCAGCTGATGTCGTGAAGTCCACGGTGATCTCCTTGGTGCCGGGCGGCAACGCGCCGGGGAACGAAATGGTCGCGGTGGCTTCTTCTTTGACGTTGAACGGCACGGTTCCAAGGTTGACGTCCCCAGCGGTGGCGACCGCTGTCCCTGCACAGCCCTGGCTACCGGTCCCACAGGTGGCCTTCATGCTGACGTGTCCTTCGCTGTTGGGGACAACGCTGGGGCTGGCTGAGTTGAGCACTGAGGGGAACTGGACGCCGGTGGCTGTGTCGTCGCTGTTGGGGTCGAAGCATCCGTCGAACTCGAAGGCGGGGTTGGTGACTTCCTTGCCGTGTGCGTCGGTGATGGTCAGGAATCCGGTGAGTTTGGTCGGTCCGGCCGCGGTGTAGCAGTCGTTGCTGTGCACGTTGAGCTCGAACTTGCCGTAGCCCTCGGTGGGCATCGGGACCTGGGGGTCGTTCCAGCTCATCAGGCAGACCCAGTCACCGCCGGGGCCGACGTCGGCAACATCAGGCCCGTGCTTGTCGCACATCGCCTTGGCCTGGAGGGAGGATGCCGTGATGTCGTGTCTGCCGAGGATCTGGGCTTGTTGGATGTAGATGTTGGCGAATGTCGCGGGAAGTGACTTCTCCAGGCGGGCGCGTGTGACGGTGCTGCCGCCGTTGTTGGCAGCGACCGCGGCTCCGAGTCCACCGAGCAGGGCGAGTGCGGTCACGATGACGATGATGGTTCGACGCATGGGGTTCAGCCTCCAGTGATGTCGCGGCGGCGAAGCAGGACGAACGCGCCAGCCAGGGAAGCGAGGCTCCATGCCCCGCTGACGAGCAAACCTTCTCGGAGTGGCCCCGTGAATCGGGGGGCCGCGAGGAGTCCGTGCCAGGCCTCGAAGGGTGTGCTCAGCAAGAACGGGCGGACAGACTCGATGCCGCCTAGAGAGCCGACCAGTCCCATCACCATTCCGAGGACGACGGGCGCGGCAATGCCCACAGCTGGGTTCCTGGACCAGACCGAGAGCAGGATGGCCAGGCAGGTGAAGCCGATGACGGGCCCGAGCATGCTGGCCCAGCTCGCCGTGACTAGTTGCACGGCGGTGTGCGCCGAGATGGTTTGCCCGGTGAGGCCGACCAGTGGCTGATGCCCAACGATGAGCAGGCTCGACGCGATGGTGGAGGTCGCGAGCAGGACCAGCATCAGTATGGCGAAGCCGCCGGCGGTCAGGGTCTTGGCCCAGAACACTTTGGAGCGGCTGGCGGAGCGTGTGAGGACCGTTTTCCAGGTGCCGTGCTGGTCTTCGCTGGCGAAGATGTCGCCGGCGACGATCGCCGTCAGCAGTGGGAGCACCCACTGCGACGCGAACCCGAGGATAAGCAATGCCAGTGCGAACCCGTTCTCGGTGGCGAATCGGCCGAACAGGGTGTCCTTCGGAGGCCGTGACTGTCCGTGGAGGATCACCACGATGGGGATGGGCGCGATCAAGGCACCCACGAGCACGGCGCGGGCACGGTACTGGGCGCTGAGCTTTCGGATCTCCCAGCGCAGGGCGGCGAGCAAGCCGGGACGGCCCGGGCGCGGCGGTGCTGTGGGCTCAGTTGCAACGGCCTCGGACTCAAGGGTGCTCATCGCACGGGCTCCGGTTCGGTGGTGCGGTCGTCGAACTGATCGTCGGTGAGCATGAAGAAGAGTTCCTCCAGAGGAGTCCTGGTCTGGGTGAAGCCGAGCAGTGCGATGTCGTCACGTACTAGGGCAGCGACGTACGCGGAGACGGCCGGCGGAGGGCCCGAGACGACAAGGGCCGCCTCCGGCTGGCGGGTTACCGAGATGTCCGGGTGCTGGTGGGCGAGATCGAGTGCGCGGGCATCGTCACTGGTGCTCAGCACGTGCCCGGGATCCGGAGCCATCGCGCGGAGGTCGTTGATGGTGCCGTGGAACGCGACCGCGCCGCGGCGCATGATGGTGACGTTGTCACAAATCTCTTCGACCTCATCCATGTGGTGCGAGCTGAGCAACACCGTCAGCCCGCTGGCGGCCAACCGCTTGACCAACGCGCGCATGTCACGGATACCTGCCGGGTCGAGGCCGTTCGCGGGCTCGTCGAGAACAAGGAGCTTCGGCTCGCGCAGCAGGCTGGCGGCGACCCCAAGGCGCTGGCGCATGCCGTAGGAGTAGCCCCCGACCTTGTCGTCGGCTCGGCTTACCAGGTCGACGATCTGAAGGGTCTCCTCCAGCAGGCCAGGTCGGATGCCCCCGTCGAGGAGGGCAAGGCCCCTGAGGTTCTGGCGGCCGGTCAGGTAGGGGTAGAACTTCGGGCTTTCGATGAAGCCTGCTACTCCGTCCAGGGTCTTGACGCCGTCTTCGGCCCAGGTGCGCCCGAAGATCTCGATGGTGCCGGCGTCGGGGCGGATCAGACCGAACAGCATCCGCAGGAAAGTGGTCTTGCCGGCGCCGTTGGGTCCCAGGACGCCGTACACCTCGCCCGCCGCGACCTGGATCGAGATGTTGTCGACGGCGCGCACCGACCCGAACGTCTTGATCAGCCCGGTCGCATCGACCGCAAGGGTTTCGTTCATGTGCACGACGCTAGAGACGGGACCTGAAAGCAACGTGAACCCGACGTTTGGACGCGCAGCCGTCGTAGCGACAGCCTCCTAGACTCTGGTCGTGCATGTTGTGGTCATCGACGACCAGCCCAGGATGGTCGAGCTCGTCACGAGCTACCTGGAGGAGAGCGGCGTGCGCACCACGGGGTGCTACGACGGCGAGTCAGGGCTCGCCGCTATCGCCGAGCACGACCCCGACGCTGTGGTTTTGGATCTGATGCTTCCTGGGTTGAGCGGAACCGGCGTTTGCAGGGCATTGCGCGCTGCTGGCAACCAGGTTCCGATCCTCATGCTCACCGCGCGGGGTGAGGTCAGCGAACGTGTCGCTGGCTTGGAGGCCGGCGCCGACGACTACTTGGTCAAACCGTTCGCGCTCGAAGAGCTCCACGCCCGCATTCGGGCGATTGCACGTCGCCGCGACGAACGTCCGTCCTCTGTCCTGGTTGCCGGTGACGTCTCGATCGACCTCGGGACTCGTCGGGTTCGGGTCGGGGACGCCGAGCTGTCGTTGGCGCGCCGGGAGTTCGACATGCTCACCACCCTGATGGACCCACCCGGGAGGGTGGTCTCCAAACAGCGGTTGTTCGAGGAGGTGTGGGGAGACGAGGCGGACCTGCGCAGCAACTCCCTGGAGGTCTACGTCTCCCGGCTGCGCCACCATCTGCGCGCCTCGTCGATCGTGTCCATCACGACCTTGCGGTCGGTCGGCTACCGACTCGACACCCGCACATGAGGGGCCTGTGGGTCCGATTCCTTCCGCGGGCACGCATCCGGGTCCGTATCGTCGCAGCGGTCGTCCTGGCCATGTCCGTGGTCCTGCTGGCCGCGGGCGGGTTCGTCTACTGGCGCGTCAGCTTTGCACTCGACCGGCAGCTCAACCAGGACCTGCTCGCCTATTCCGACCTCATCACGAAGGTCGTCCGCGCCGGGGAACCCCTCCCGGCCGACAACCCGGGCGAGGTTTCCCAGACCTACTCCATCAACGGCGACGTGACCGCGAAGAGCGACCAAGGAGTCATACGGCTCCTCACCCCAAGCCAGGTCACGACCGCAACCGCGACACCGAAACAGCTCGACCTGGGACGCGTGATCGTTCCCGGGGCGCACCCCTACCGAGTGCGCTATTTCACCGTCGAAACCGCCCGAGGGACAGTCGTGGTCGCCACCGCCATCAGCCGTCACAAGCATGACGAGGCCCTTCGTGAGCTCCTGGGTCAACTCGCCCTGGCAGACCTGGCCACGATGATCGCGGCCGGTCTCGTGGGATGGGGCGCGGTGCGAGCGGCGTTCGGTCCGGTCGAGCGATACCGCCGCGCCGCTGCCGCCGCCGGCGGAGACCCCAGTCGACGCCTCCCGGTGGACACCGACCGCGACGACGAGCTCACCCGCCTCGGAACGACGTTCAACACCCTGCTCGCAGAGATCGAAGAAGGCCAGGTTCGAGAGCGCCAGTTCCTCGCAGACGCCTCCCACGAACTGCGGTCACCGCTGGCCCTGATGGCCGCCGAGGTCGAATGGGCCCGGCACCGGCCACGCAGCGAGGAGGAGATAGCGACCGTGTTGACCTCGCTCGGCGTACAGACTCAACGCCTTGTGGACCTCTCGAACGCGCTGCTGGACCTCGAGGAAGCTACCTCGACGGGGTTCGACCGATCCATCGTTGCCGCGGATGTGCTCATCGAATCAGCCATTGCCGACCTGCGTGAACTCGCGATCGCAGCTGGGCGATCGATCGAGGTCCTAGCCTCATCCGCCGAAGTACGAATCGATCAGCGGTGGGTCGGGCTCGCGGTAGGCAACCTGGTGGCCAACGCCATCAAGCACGGCAGCGGGACCATCAAGGTCGCCGTCGAAGTCGGCCAAGGCGATTCCCCCATGCTGCGCATAGATGTCACCGACGAGGGCGGAGGGATACCGACCGACCTGGGCGTCAAGGCGTTCGACCGGTTCGCCCGGGCTGACACGAGCAGGTCCACCCCCGGCAACGGACTCGGCCTAGCTTTGGTCGCTGCCATCGCACGACGGAACGGCGGCACGGCGGCATTGGTCCCGGGCGGAATCGAGATCGAGATTCCCTGCGATTGATGTGGCAGCGGCCGGGTCCTGGCACAGTCGTGAGCAAGCCGCCGCTGCCCTGCGGGTGGCGACCTAGACTCGACATTGTGAGCCGGAGTCTGGTCCAGCGAGTCCACAATCCGAGGAACCGCGAGTGCGGTTGCGATGCCGACTGCTGGTGCCGTCGTACGGCGGTTGGCCGGGCGGTCAAATGGTGGTTCCCTGCCAGGCTTTTCGGGGTGCAGCACAAGAGTTCGGCCACCGCGCAGTGGACGCGGGACCAGGACCCGTCCGCATAGTCGGCTAAACACCAGCCTCGTGCCGCTGCGATGCTCTTCAGTGCTTGAGCTCTGCCGAGCTTCGCGTCAGCTTGAGCAGCAGAACGAACGACGCGAGCTGGAGCACGGACACACATGCGGCGAGTAGGCCGGGGCGTTGGACGGCGAGGGCGCCGGCGAGCACCCCGCCAGCGATCGCACCGAGTCCCTGGACCGCGGCGAAGATCCCATAGGCCGTGGCTCGACGGCGAGATGGGACCAGGTCGGCGACGAAGGCCTTGACGGTCGAGTCCTGGATCCCGGTGGCCAGGCCCCAGAGGACGACACCGCCGAGGACCGGGGTCAGGCTCGGTGCGAAGACCAGCACCGGGACCGCGGCAACGATCACCGGGACCGCGAGCAACACCTTGCCGCCGTACCGGTCGAAGAGGTCGCCGGTAAGCAGCGCCGCGATCGCCTCGACGCCCATCGCCATCGCATAGACCAACGGCGCCGCGGCCAGTGAGATCAGGCCGGCCTCGACGAACCGGAACGAGATCACTCCGAACGTCATTAGTCCGGCGGTGGTCAGGGCAACCGCGAGCGAGAAGAGGTGGAAGTCGCGCGGCAGGTCGGCGCCGAGTATCGCCGACCAGAGCCCGCCCGCAGTCTGGTCGCCGGCCGCCGGTTCCTCGTCGTCGGGGTCGGGCTGGGCGATCGTCGGGACCCGTCGGCGCAGCTGGGCCAGGAGCAGCAGCGAGGCCAGCCCGGGGATCGCGAGCAGGGCGAGCCCGGACCAGAGCACCCCGGTCACCGCTGCCACGCCGGCGACCAGGAGAGGACCGGCGAAAGCTCCGACCTGGTCCAGCGCCTTGTGCACGGCGAAGCCGCGCCCACGGCCAGTACCGGTCGCCATCCGGGCGAGCAGTGCGGACTTGGATGGGCTCCGCACGGCCTTGCCGGCTCTTTCGAGCAGAATCAGGGTCGCTGCCACCGCAACGCCTGCCGCTCCAAGCGCGGGAGCGACCGCCAGCAAGGGCACGCAGACTGCGGTCATGCCGTACCCGACAACGGTCAGCCGCCAATGCCGCTGACTCTTGTCGGCCCATGGCCCGGTGATCAGGCGCAGGATGAGCGCCATCGCCTCACCGGCGCCCGTGACGATGCCGACGGTCAGTGCCGATGCCCCCAGGGTGCCGAGGAACGGACCGGCCACCGACCGCATGCCCTCGTAGACCATGTCGGCCGACAGGCTGACCAGGCCGAACGCGACCACGGTCCGCCACGGGCTCCATGCCTGCCCGCCTTCCCGCGTCGCGGGCGGATCCGTCATTTCTGGCACGTGCCTCATCCTCTCAGCCTGCCCAGGGGGACTTGAAACCCACTACTCCGCCGGACCTGGCTGGGCCCATAGCCCGAGGTCGCGGCTGGAGGTGTACTCCAGGGCTTGGGCCGGTCTGATGTAGCGCTCCATGAGTGTGGAGAGCCGCTTGTGTCGGGTCTGGGCGGCGATCCGGTCCAGGGCGACGCCGGCGACCGCGGCGCTGGTGGCGTGTCCGGCGCGCAGTGAGTGGGCGGTGATGCGTTCGGCGGCCAGGCCGGCGGCTCGGGCGCGTTTGCGGAGCACGATCGAGACGGCTTCGCCCGAGATCGGCTCGAGGGTCACCGCCTTGTTTCGAAGGCTGCTGAACAGCGGTCCTGCCTGGGATCCGCGAAACGTCAGCCAGTCGTCCAGTGCGGCGATCGGGTCGGTGGCGGCGTATTGGCCGTGGACCACGGCGACGACCTGACCGTCGGCGTACTGGTCGGTCTTGGACCGGCGGATGGTGAGCAGGATGCCGCCGGGTTGGAACTCGACGTCGGCGAGGGTGAGCGCGGCGAGCTCGGAGCGTCGCATGGCCGAGGCGAAGCCGAGCAGGATGATGGCGGCGTCGCGGGCGCCGAGGGCGGTGGAACGGTCGATGTGCTGGACGATCTGGCGGATCTCCGTGGTGGCCAGTGGGCGTGCCTGGCGGCGTGGAGCGGGGCCGATGATCCGGCGCAGTCCTCGGCGGACCTGCCGAACCCCTTCGGTAAGGACCGGGTCCCTCAGGCCGTGCATCCGGTGGCGGTAGGAGATGGCGCCGCAGGCCAGGTCGATGGTGCCGACCGAGAGTCCGTCGGCCGCCCGTTCGGTGAGGTACGCGCAGATCAGCGCCGGCTCCGCGGGCAGCGGCGTGGCGCCGCGAGTAGAGCACCAGCGTTCCCACTGGCTCCATGCGAAGTCGTACACGGTGCGGGTGGACTCGGCGTGCGCGGCGGTGATCGCATCGCTGATCCGGACGGCCTCCTCGACGGTGAGGCCGGCGGGCAGATCGGGCGGTCGGGTGGCTGATGTCAGGGCTGGGTTCACCCAGAACTTGTCCGGAGCCAGAACAGCACCGTCGTCACCGGGCTCACCGCGGCGGTGGCGTAGCCGCCAGCGTCCCGGCCACTCCGCTGGCCGGCTCTCACGCGAGCCGCTGAGAAGGGTGCCGCTCACGTCCGCGCCGCATTGGCGCTACCGGTCGTGTCGATGAAAGGAGCAGTAAGTGGACCCGGATCGATTCCCGTGGCCCACGGTCGGCGTCCTCCCCGAGATCCTTGACATCAGCTGGCAGCGGCAAACCCCGGGGCGCTTCTTAGTGATTGCCGAACTCGTAGCTGCCATCGACAACGCCGAGCAACAGCCCGAACCGGCGATGGCGAGGAAGATGCCAGGGCCGAGGCGTCCCATGGTGTCCCGTCAGTTCTGGCCGGAGCCGTTGGTGCCTTGCTGACCACCGGTTGTTCCGGCGCCGCCGGAGTCGTTGCCCGATGTGCCAGTGTCTCCGGACTCACCCGCTGTGCCGCCCGTGGTTCCCTGACCACTGCCTTGCTGGTCCGCGCCACCGTCTGACACGCCCTGGTCGCCGGCGCCGCCGGCCGGCTCGCCCGACTGGTCTCCGCCCGACTGGCCGCCCTGGCCGTCGCTCTGGTCACCCTGTTCGGTTCCGTCCTGACCGGGCTGGTCAACGTCCTGGCCCGGCTGGTCACCGTTGTCGTCGATGTTGGTGTCGGTCTGGTGCTCGACCGGCCCCTGCTCGTCGGGGTTCGGGATTTCCAATGGGGTGAGGGTGTTGATAACCCGGGAGACGATGCGCTGTGCCGGGGTCGGCAGCTCGTTGGCTGCGGCGGCAGCGGTGACGCCGCCGGCCAGGATTCCTGCCGTGACCAGGCCGATGAGGCCGGTCTTGGCTGCCTTGTTCCGGCGACTGCGCGCAGCGGCCAGCGGGGTTGCTCCAGCGAAGAGGGCGGCGAGTTCATCGCCGACCGCCGGCGTGGGCCGGTCAGCGAGGGCGCTCAGCTCGGCGAAGAGATCGCGCATTGCCGGGTCGTCGACTGCGGTTTCGCTGATCATGGGTTCGTCCTCGTGATGGTTGTGCTTGGTCATCGGAATCCCTCCGACGTGGTCGCGCTCCCGGGGTCCGATTGCCCGGTGCTCAGCAGCCTGCGGAGACTGCCCAGTGCCTTGCTCTGGAGCTTCTTGACGGCCACCTCGCTGCGTCCGATCGCCGCAGCTGTCTCCTTAAGAGTCAGCTCGCCCAGCACGCGCAGTGTGATCACAGCGCGTTGGTCCTCGGGGAGCAGATCGAGCACCGCCAGGACGTCGCTGGAACCGGCACGTTCAAGGGCCTGGTCCTCGGCGGAGGCATGCGTGCGTGGGTCCGAATCCGCGTCGTACTCGGTGTGAGCCGGTCTGCGGTCCCGACTCCGCAACTCGTCCACGAGCTTTCCGTGAGCGACGGTGAACACGTAAGCCCGGAACCCGGGCCAGCCTCCGGTGATCTCGGCCATCCGGGTCAGGACCCGGACGAACACGTCGTTCGTCATGCCGTCGGGGTCTGCTGCACCCCGGAACTCCAGGTAACCCGCGACGCGGGATGCGAGCGCCTCGTAGAGGGTGCGCATCGCTTCGCCGTCACCGGCCGCGGCACCGGCCACGGCCAACTCGAGCTCTTCGGTCACCGACTGACTCCTCCAGGACACGATGGTAGGACGGGCAGGAAGACTGCCCGTCCTACCGATGACCATGGTGTCAGCCGTTGGAACCGTCGCCGTTCGCGCCGTCACCGGCGTTGTCCTGGCTGTCGCCGGCGTTACCGGAGCCGGTGTTGCCCGTGTCGCCCTGGTTGTCGTCGGCAGCAGCGTCGTTGGTGTCGCCAGCGTTGTCCTGGACGTCGCCTTGGGCACCGTCGTCGGCGTTCTGGTTGTCGCCGTTGTCGTCGCCCTCGGCCACGTCACCGTTGTCGACGTTGTCGTTCTCGCCGTTGTTGTCACCCTCGACGACGTCGCCCTCGTCGGTGTTGCCGTCCTGCGCGTCACCCTGCGCGGCGTCGTCAGTGTTCTGGTTGTCGCCGTTGTTGTCACCCTCGATCACGTCAGCCGTGTCCTCCGGGGTCGCCGGCGTGCTCGGGGCGTCTACGACGGCCGGAGTCGGGGTCGTGGGGGCCGGGTCGCTGGTGGCCGCGTGGGCGGCGACGCCGATCCCGCCGATCGCGAGGACGGCGATGCCGGTGGTGGCGATGGTGCGCATGTTGGTGATCTTCACGGTGCTCTCTCCCATAGTCGTGGACAGGCGTCCTTGGCTGATGGGAGAACCGCTCGGCGCCGGCCCGACGGCACCCACGTGTCCAGAATGCGAGACATAGTCGCTTTCGTGGTCCTGACGACCTCACGAACCGAGGTTCAGAGGTTTCCCAGGTCGAGACGACGTGCCTCGGCGGCAGCTCGTTCGGAGGCGCGGGCGCGGGTGTAGCGGACGAGCATGTCGCTGCGGGTCCATCCGGCGATGGCCATGAGGCCGGATTCGGAGCCGCCGGCGGCGAGCCAGCGGTGGGCGGCGGTGTGCCGCAGCCGGTGGGGTCGGAAGCGCTGGACGCCGGCTCGCTTGGCGCGTCGGCGCAGGGCGCGGCTGAGTCCTTCGCGTCCGAACCGCTGGCCACGGTTGCCGAGCCACAGGTCAGGGCTGGCGGCCAGCGGGTGTTGTTCACGCTGGTCGAGGTAGACCAGCAGCGCCTCGGTCGTTTTCTGGCCGACGGGGATCACTCGGCCGCGCCCACCCTTGCCACGACGGATCGTGATCAGCCGTGCGATGAGGTCGACGTCGTCGAGTTGGAGGTCGACGAGCTCCCCGGAGCGGATGGCGGTTTCGAACATGAGCCGGATGATGGCCTCGTCGCGGCGGTCGTTGAGGGTGTCTTCCGGCCGGGCGTGGTCGGCGGGGACGGCACAGGTGGCGATCAGTGCGCGGAGCTCGGCGTCGGTGAGCGGCTCGACCAGCGGTGGTTCGTAGCGGGGTGCCTTGACTCCGGGGAACGGGTCGGCGTCGATCTCACCGCCGGCGGTGAGCCAGGCTGCGAAGCGGCGTACGGCGAGCTGGCGGATACGGGCGGTGCCCGGCGACGAACCGCGGTCGAGGAGACCGGCGATCCAGGAGTTGAGCGCGGCGCGGCTCATCGGCAGGTGGTCGGCCTCGGCGCACCAGCGCAGGTAGCGGGTGGCTCCGTCGGCGTAGATGAAGATCGTGCCCGGGCTCTTGTTTTCGGCACGTAGGGCGGTCTGCCAGTCGGTGATCCGGTCGAGGGCGTGGCTGGCGGTCATCGTCATGAGGTGGGTCATGTCGGACCCGCATAGCCAACCGCCGTCCGGCGTCGATCCGCGGGCCGGTCCCGATGTGGCAGCGTTGTAGGTCACCCGGGGGCGCACTACGCCCGCCGGCTAGAACGTTGTCCGGGAAACCCGTCACTAAGTGGACACTCGATCAAGTTCGTAAATGCTTTCAGGCTCGGAATCCGTAGATTCCGAGCCTGAAATTCGTAGCGGGGGCAGGATTTGAACCTGCGACCTCTGGGTTATGAGCCCAGCGAGCTACCGAGCTGCTCCACCCCGCGTCGGTGAACCCAACGTTACGGCATGGCGGCAAAGGCCACCAAATCGGGGGCATCCAGCGCTTCTGGGCCTGCCTCCCGAGCCTCAGGTCCGGGGCAACGGCGCCGTCCAGCCGCGGTTGAGCGCGAGCAGCCGCCAGCCGATCGTCACCGCCGCGGCGGGGCCGACGACCAGCTCGCCGGCCAGGCCGAGCTCGGCCCCCGTCGACGCCACGGCGGCGCCCGCCAGGGCCGGAATCGCGTAGAGCTGGCCCTTGCGGAAGATCACCGGGACCCGGCCGACGAGGAGGTCGCGGATGATGCCGCCGCCCACCCCGGTGACCATGCCCAGCGCTGCGGCCGGCACCGGGCCGAGCCCGTACTCATGGGCCTTCAGCGCGCCGGCGACGCAGAAGAGCCCGAGCCCGAAGGCGTCGAAGACGTTGATCACCCGCTCCAGTCGGCCGACGGCCGGGTGCCACCAGAAGGTCACCAGTCCCCCGACGACCGGGACCAGGAGGTACCACCAGTCCTTCACCGCCGGTGGTGGGACCGCACCGATGACGACGTCACGGATGACACCGCCGCCAAGTCCGGTGGCCATCGCGAGCACGACCACCCCGACGATGTCGAGCTGGTTGCGCACCGCGACGAGGCCCCCGGAGATCGCGAAGACGAAGATCCCCACGAGGTCGAGGGTGAGGAGCACGCCTGCCTCCTGACCTGGCTACTGCTTCTTGTCGGCTCCGGCGGCGTCGCGACGGTCCGCGAGCTTCACGGCCTCCTCGATCGCCTCCTGCGCCTTCTCGACCTGCTCGGCCCACTCGACGGTGTCACCGGACTTCTGAGCCTTCTCGGCCGCCGTGAACGCGGTCTCCGCCTCGCGCAGCTTCGCTGCGATCTGGTCGTCGATCGACCCCGATGGCTTGGGCTCCCCGTCGCCCTCCCCCGGTCCGGTGCCGGGCTCGTCGGGCTTCGGCTCGCCGTTGTCCGTGTCGACGCCGAGGGCGTTGCCGAGGGCGTCCGGGAGCGTCGAGGCGATGCCGACCTCGTCGCCGTACTTGACGATGACGTACTGCAGGATCGGGAAGCTGCCGGCGCCGGTCGTCCGCAGCGCGTACACGGGCTGGACGTAGACCAGCCCGCCCTCGACCGGCAGGGTCAGCAGGTTGCCGTAGCGCGGCGGGGTGTCCTTGTTGACGTTGAGGTCCTGGAGCGTGCTGACCACGGCCGGGTCCTGCTTCATCTCGTTGACGACCTGGCCGGGGCCCTGGGCGCTCTGGTCGGTCATCTCGAGCAGCCGCAGCCGACCGAAGTCGTCGCGCGTGGCGTCCGAGTTGACCTGGAGGTACGACGCCAGCGAGCCCTTGCGGTAGGGCACGAAGACCGACGTCAGCGACCAGTCGCTGTCGACGCTCTCCCCCTCGCCGGTGGCGAAGAGGCGGTACGGCGGCTGGAAGACCTGGCGCGAGGAGTTCGGGTCCTCCGGGACCTCCCAGCGGTTGTTGCCGGAGTAGAACGCCCCCGCGTCGGTCACGTGGTAGCGGGCGAGCTGGTAGCGCTGGACCTTGAAGAGGTCCTCCGGGTAGCGGATGTGCTTGAGCAGGTCCTCGCTGATCTCCGACTTGGGCTGGACCGAGCCGGGGAAGACCTTCATCCAGGTCTTGAGGATCGGGTCGTCCTCGTCCCACTGGTAGAGGGTGACCGTGCCGTCGTAGGCGTCGACCGTGGCCTTGACGGCCGAGCGCATGTAGTTGATCTCGTCCGTCGGGATGGTCTGGATGCCCAGGTTCTCCTGCTGGAGCGAGTCGTCGATCATCGACTCGAACGAGTCCCGCTGGGAGTTCGGGTACTTGTCGGTGGTCGTGTAGCCGTCGAGGATCCACACGATCTTGCCGTTGACCACCGCCGGGTAGGGGTCGCTGTCGACGGTCAGCCACGGCGCGACCTTCTCGACCCGCTCGACCGGCTCGCGGTTGTAGAGCACCTTCGACTTGTCGTTGACCCGTCCGGAGAGCAGGAAGTTCGGCTCGCCGAACTTGATCGCGTACATCAACTGGTTGAAGGTGCTGCCGATCGCCACACCGCCCTTGCCGTCGTACGTCGTGCGCTGGTCCTGGCCGGAGCTGCCCACGTTGGCGAGGCCGAGCTCGACGTCCTTGCCACCGCCGGCCTTGCCGACGATGGAGTACGACGGGCTGAGCTCGCCGTAGTAGACGCGCGTCTCGAACTTCTCGGCGTCGCTGAGGTCGGTGCGGCCACTGTTGCCGCTGCCGATCCCCTCCGCCCATGCGATCCGTCCGTTGGGGTCGTCGGTGGTCGCGATCTTGTTGGCATAGGCGGCGATCAGACCCTCGCCGTGCGTGTAGACGGTGTGGAGGTTGGACCAGTTCTGGTCCCCCGTCGGGATGCCCGACTGGTCGAGCTCGCGCACGCCGAGCACCAGCGGCACGTCGGCGCCGTCCAGCTCGTAGCGGTCCACGTCGAGCACCTTCGGCACGTTGTAGTAGGACCGGACCTGCTGACGCTGCTGGAAGGTGTCGCGCACCTGCAGCGGGTCGACGACCGGCGCGTTGGTGAGCTGGCCCGTCACGGCACGCCACTGGGCCGCGTCCGACTCGCTGGACGACGACGCGGTGTACTCGGCCGTCTCCACGTCGCTGAGGCCGTAGGCCTCCCGCGTCGCGTCGATGTTCTTCTGCAGGTAGGGGTTCTCCTTGTCGGCCTCGGAAGGGTCGACCTGCACGTTCTGCACGATGGCCGGCCAGATCATGCCGAGCAGGACGGCCGAGAGCGCGAGGAGGGCGAGACCGACCGACGGAAGCTGCCAGGTCTTGCGCCAGACGTTGAGGAAGAAGAGCACCGCACAGATGAGCGCGACACCGACCAGGATGTTGCGTGCGGGGAGCAGCGCGTTCTCGGCGGTGTAGTTCATCCCGGTGAGCAGCTTGTGGTCGTCGGTGACGAGGTCGAAGCGGTCGAGGTAGTAGTCGACCGACTTGGCCAGCACGAAGACGCCGAGGAGCACCGACAGCTGGACCTGGGCGGCCCCGGAGAGGCGGTCCTGGGACTGCTGGAGCCGGATGCCGCCGTACAGGTAGTGCACGACCGCCGTGCCGATGAGCGCCACGACGGTGGCGGCCATGACGAAGTCGACGAGGAAGTTCCACCACGGCAGGCGGAAGACGTAGAAGCTGATGTCCTTGTGGAAGTAGGCGTCCTGCTGACCGAAGCTCTGCGAGTTCAGCCACAGCTGGAAGGTGCGCCACTGCCCGACCGCGGAGGTGCCGGCGAAGATGCCGACCACGACCGCGACACCGGCCAGCAGCCAACCACGGATCGGGGTCACGGCGTCGCGGTAGCGCTCGACGCTCGCGTCGCCGGGCGACATCCGGAACAGCGGCCGGAAGCGGAAGGCGAGGTGCATGTTGACCGCGACGATCGCGGCCATCAGCGCGCCGAAGGCGATGAACAGGCCGACCCGGGTCCACAGCATCGTGCTGAAGACCTGTCCGTAGCCGACCTCCTTGTACCAGAGGCGGTCGGTGTAGACCGACGCGAACGCGGTCAGCAGGAAGAAGCCGAGGACCAGCACCACGCCGGTGATGACCAGCGCGCGGGCGCGCCGGCCGGGCCGCTCGGGCGCCGGGCGCTCCGGCTCCTCGTCGAACAGGTCACTCATCGTTGCCACCCATGGACTCGTCCTCCGCGTCTTCCAGCGTGCCACGCAACAGCTCGATCAGCCCGGGCACCAGGTCCGGACCCCCCATCACCGCGGCGTCCTCGTCGTGGCTGCGCATCCGCAGTGCGCAGTACGCCGCCCCGTGCCGGGTGACCCCGGCGACGATGCGGACCTCCTCGGCATCGGGGTGCTCCCGCGCGAACTCGAGCGCGGCCGCGGGGTCCTCCGGGACCTGGCCGTCGGCGGCGGGCGGCAGCACGAGCCGCTCCACGACCGCAGCGCAGCCGGTCACGACCTCGGGCCACACGATGCCGGGCAGCACCTCCTCGAGCTGCTGCCCGTCGGGCAGCTCCTCCTGCTCGATGGGCGTCAGCGAACCGCGCTCGATCGGCTGGTCGAGGCCGAGCTGAGCAGCCAGCGTCGGCTCCTGCTCGACCAGCTGTGCGGTGTCGACGAGGGCGTACAGCCGAGCCGGCTGGTCCCAGCCCGCCCGGGCGTGGTGCGCCTCCAGCTCCAGCACGGCAGCCGCGAGGGCCGGGTCGACGTCCAGCTCGTAGTCCATGGGGCTCGCTTCGTGCTCGGTGCGGATCGGGCAGGTCGGGAAGGTCGGTCGGGCTCAGCAGGCCGGCAGCTCGGCGTCGTGGTCCTTCGACCACTTCTCCAGCGCCAGCCGGGCCTCGTGCATGGTGGTCGCCTTGACCAGGCGCAGGTCCGGGTCGAGGTCCGTGACGTCCGGGCAGTTGTCCTTGGGGACGAAGAAGAGCTGGGCGCCGGCCTCCTGGGCGCCGGCGATCTTCTGCGCGATGCCGCCGATCGGGCCCACCGTGCCGTCGGGCAGCAGCTCGCCGGTGCCGGCGACGGTCGCACCGCCGGTCATCGAGCCCGGGGTGAGCGTGTCGTAGATGGCGAGGGAGAACATCAGCCCGGCGCTGGGACCGCCGACGGTCGGGTCGACACGCAGCTGGATCTTGAAGGGGAACTCGTAGCCCAGGCCGACCTGGACGCCCACCTTCGGCACGCCCTCGTCGTCCAGCTTCGGCTTCACCCGGACGGTGAGCTCGTCCTTGTCGCGCAGGATCTTGAACTCCACGTTGGAGAGGTCCTTGTGCTTCTGCACGGCCTTGACGATCTGGTCGGCGTCGGTGACCGGCTCGCCGTCGACCTCGCGGAACAGGTCGCCCGGGAGCAGCTTGTCCGCCGCGGGGCCGTCCGCCGCGACCGCGGCGGCCTGCACGGCCGTCGGGACGTCGACGCCGATCTCCTTCAGGGCGACCGCCTTGGCGGTGTCCTGGGAGGTCGACATCTGGACCTGGCCCTCGGCCTCCTCGTCCTTCTTCGACTGCTCGGGCGGGTGGACGACGTCGTACGGGACGACGGCGCGGTCCGGGTCGAACCACCGGGTCAGCGCGTCGCCCAGGGTGAGCTTCTGGCCGTACGACGACGCGATCACGGTGGTGAACCGGATCTGGCCCTTGTCGTAGTACGCCTTGTGGCCGTCGACCTGGATGACCTCGGCCTGGTTCTCGTCGGTGCCGAGGATGTCGAATGTCGGGCCGGGGCTGTACGACGCGTACGGCAGCGGCACGGCCAACGCAATCCCGCCGAGGATCAGCGCCAACGGTCCCGCGATGCACACGGCGATCAGGCGCTGGCTCATGGCGCCTACCTTCTCAGACCGCGCCAACGTACGGGTGCCTCAGGGGTGGGTGCGGAACGGTCAGGACGCGCGGCGGTCGCGGGCGGGCTGCTCGTCGGTGCCGGCCGGCGGCTCGGCGACGGGTTCGTCGGCCGCGACCGGCGGCTCCCCGACGACGTCCGGCGACGCCCCGGGCAGCACCACGGGACGCACCTTCGACGGGCGCAGCGCGACCCCGGTGGAGCGGTCCTCGGGCCGGGTCGCGACGGCGTAGCCGGGCCGGGTGCGCTGCTCGCGGGAGAGGGCCTCACCGAGGCGCCGGGCCGCGGTCTCGCGGTCGACCTCGCCCCGGCCCTCCCGACCCCACCAGGCGACCCAGGCCATCGCGACGACGGTCGCGACGGCGGCGGGCAGCAGCCAGAGCAGGATCTCCACCCGACGAGCGTAGGTCGGTGGTGGAGGCGGATCGGTCAGGACACGCGGGCGCCGGTGGTCGAGGAGGCCATCGTCGAGCCGCCCCGGGCCACGACGCCCGGTGGTCGAGGAGGTTGCGCAGCAACCGTCACGAGACCCCCGGGCCGCTACGGCGAACCGACCCACTCGTCGCTGCCGTCGGCGAAGCGCTGGTGCTTCCAGATCGGCACCTCCGCCTTGAGGGTGTCGATCAGCGCCCGGCTCGCCTCGAACGACGAGCCCCGGTGCCCCGCGGTGGTGGCGACGACCACAGCGAGGTCGCCGATGTCGAGGTCGCCCACGCGGTGCACGGCGGCGACCGCCGTGACGTCGTACTCGCCGGCGATGCGGTCGCAGACGTCCTGCAGCCGCTCGAGGGCACTCGGGTGCGCGGAGTACGACAGGCCGGTGACTCCCTGTCCCCCGTCGTGGTCGCGGACCCGGCCGACGAAGAGCACCAGCCCCCCGGCCGTCGGGTCCTCGAGGCTGGCGAGCACGCTGTCGACGGACAGCGGTTCGTCGGAGATCGCGACCAGGCGTACGGCGGGGTGGGGCATGGGGCCACTCTAGGGGTCCGCTCAGGGCTCTCCCCCACACCGCCGGTTGGCGATCAGGCGTAGTTTTGGGTCATGACCAACAACCCGGGCGAGCCCGGAGACGAGCAGCCGAACCCGTTCAAGGGCACGCCCTTCGAGCAGCTCTTCGGAGCGCTCGGCGGCGGCCTGCCCGGTGGCGCGAGCCCGTTCGGCCCGGGCGGCGGAATGGCGTTCTTCCAGCAGCTCCAGTCGCTGATGCAGCCGCACGACGGTCCGCTCAACTGGAACGCCGCCGGCGACATGGCCCGCCAGCAGGTCGCCCAGCAGCCCGACCCGTCCCCCGGCCAGCGCGACCACGACCGCGTCGCCGACTCCGTGCGCCTCGCCGACCACTGGCTCGACGCCACCACGGCGTTCCCGTCCGGCGTGAGCACGACCGCGGCCTGGTCCCGCGCCGAGTGGCTGGTCGAGACCCAGCCGGTCTGGAAGGTCCTCGTCGAGCCGGTCGCCGCCCGATCGGTGACCGGGCTGTCGAGCGGGCTGCCGGAGGAGATGAAGGCCGCCGCGGGTCCGCTCGTCGGGATCATCGGCCAGGCGGTCGGCGGCATGCTCGCCATGCAGGTCGGCCAGGGCCTCGGCGCCCTCGCGAGCGAGGTGCTCACGGCGTCCGACATCGGCCTGCCGCTCGGGGCGCCCGGCAAGGCCGCGCTCGTGATGAGCAACGTCAAGGCGTTCGCGGAGGGCCTCGACGTCACCGAGGACGACGTCGTCCTCTACCTCGCCCTGCGCGAGGCCGCCCACCAGCGCCTGTTCGCGCACGTGCCGTGGCTGCGCGAGCACCTGATCGGCGCGGTCACCGACTACGCCCGCGGGCTCGAGATCAACGCCCAGCAGATCCAGGACCGGGTGCAGGAGCAGCTGCGCGGCATCGACCCCACCAACCTCGAGTCGATGCAGGGCCTGCTCGAGGGCGGCCTGTTCGACCCGCCGCAGACCGCGGCGCAGACGGCGGCGCTGTCGCGCCTCGAGATCGCGCTGGCCCTCGTCGAGGGCTGGGTCGACGAGGTCGTCGGCCAGGCCACCGAGGAGCGGATGCCCGCCGCGGCGAAGCTGCGCGAGGCCGTACGACGCCGCCGGGCCGCCGGAGGACCCGCTGAGCAGACCTTCGCCGCGCTCGTCGGGCTGGAGCTGCGTCCGCGCCGGCTCCGCGACGCGTCCACCCTGTGGGGTGGGCTGCGCGCCCGCTCGGGCGCCGAGGCGCGCGACGGCGTGTGGATGCACCCGGACCTGCTGCCCACCGCGGCCGACCTCGACGACCCGCTGTCGTTCCGCGCGGAGGCGACCGTCCCGGACGAGCTGTCGGACGACGAGTTCGACGCCGAGCTGCGCAAGCTGCTCGACGGCCCGGAGGGATCCGGCGACCCCGACAGCCACGACGGCCCCGACGGCCCCGGCGCCCCGACCGACACCGAGTGAGCGGGCTGCACGCGGACGCCCTGCGCGTCCTGCGGGGCTGGCGCGCGCCCGGTCCCGCCGAGGAGCAGCTGCGCCGCCGCTACGTCACGCACCTGGAGTCGCGGGCGGACGGGATGTGGCGGGCGTCGTACCCGGACCACGTGACGGCCGGGACCCTGGTCGTCGACGCGACCGGTGACCACGTGCTCCTCAACCTGCACCGCAAGGCCGGACGCTGGTTCCACTTCGGCGGGCACGCCGAAGAGGGGGACGCGACGCTGGCGGCCGTGGCGCTGCGCGAGGCCCACGAGGAGAGCGGGCTGACCGACCTCCGCTTCCACCCCGAGCCCGTGCAGCTCGACCTGCACAGCGTGCCGTTCTGCGGCGAGCGCGGCGACGTCAACCACCTCGACGTCCGCTACGTCGCGGCGGCGAGCCCGGGCGCGGAGGCGGTCGTCAGCGACGAGTCACTGGCCGTGCGGTGGTGGCCGGTCGACGCGCTGCCGGACCTCGAGCCGGAGATGCACGCGCTGATCGCGCGCGCCCGGGAGATCCTCCCGTCACCGCGCGTCTAAGTCCTCGCGCGTCTAGTCCACCGCGTCGCCGGCGGGGTACACCTCGTGCCCCGGCGGTCGCGGCATCCGCGCCGCGTCCGACCAGCCGGCGAGGTAGCCCTTCGCCTTCTCCCACAGCGGGTAGTGCGCGACCCAGCCCCAGAACTTCTCGTCGTGCTGCGGCTCGATCAGGTGCGCGAGCTCGTGCACGATGACGTAGTCGACGACCCACTCGGGCATCCGCTGCAGCCGCTCGGAGAGCCGGATCGTCCGGTCCCTCGGCGTGCAGGAGCCCCAGCGGGAGCGCTGGTTGCCGACCCAGCGGACCGACTCGGGCACCGCGAGCCCGCCGAGGTAGGCGTCGCTGAGCCGCTGGGCGCGGGCCATCAGGTCCTCGTCGTCCCACTTGCGCGGCGCCGCGGCGCGCAGCTCCTTGCGCTCGACCCGGGCGACCATCTTGGTCACCCAGGCGCGCTCCTCCTCGCCGGAGAGGTTGTCGGGGACGAGCACGACGATCTTGGCGCCGTCGCGGTACGCCGACACGGTACGACGCCGCTTGCCCGACCGTCGTACCTCGACCCGCGGCCTGCTCCGCGCTCCCATGGCCCGACCCTACGGCGCTGGAGCCCCGAAACCGGGGAACTCAGGGAGCCGCCCACTCCAGCAGGCGCTCCACGGGCCAGGTGTTGACGATCCGGTCGGCGTCGATCCCGGCCGCCTCCGCCCGCTCACAGCCGAGCAGCGGGTAGTCCAGCTGCCCGGGCGCGTGCGCGTCGCTGTCGATCGAGAAGAGGCAGCCGATGTCCCGGGCCAGCTCGAGCAGCTTCGTGGGCGGGTCGCGGCGCTCCGGCCGGGAGTTGATCTCGACCGCCACGCCCTCCTCAGCGCACGCCTCGAAGACCGTCCGCGCGTCGAAGCGCGACTGGGCCCGGGTGCCGCGGTTGCCGGTGACCAGGCGGCCGGTGCAGTGGCCGAGGACGTTGGCGTACGGGTTGCGGACGGCGGCCACCATCCGCTTCGTCATCTGCTCCGCGTCCATCTGCAGCTTCGAGTGGACGCTCGCGACCCGGACGTCGAGGCGCGCCAGCATCTGCTCGGTCTGGTCCAGCCCGCCGTCGTCGAGGATGTCGACCTCGATCCCCTTGAGCAGCCGGAACCCGCCGTCCAGGTGGGCGTTCACGGCGTCGACCACGTCGAGCTGGCGAGCCAGCCGCTCGACGGAGAGGCCGCGCGCGACCTTGAGTCGCGGCGAGTGGTCGGTCAGCACGAGGTAGTCGTGGCCGAGCTCCATCGCCGTCATCGCCATCTCCTCGATGGGCGAGCCGCCGTCGGACCAGTCCGAGTGGGAGTGCAGGTCACCCCGCAGGCGGGCGCGCAGCGCGCTTCCGGCGCCGTCGGTCAGCGGGGCGCCGTACTCGGCCTCGGCCTCGGCGAGCTTGTCCGGCACCTTCCCGGCGACGGCCTGGCTGATCACCCGCGCGGTGCTCGCGCCGACCCCGGCGAGCTCGGTCAGCGTGCCGGCGCGGGCCCGCGCGGCGACCTCGTCGGCCGGCAGCGGGAGGATCGCGTTGGCCGCACCCCGGTAGGCCTTCACCTTGTACCTGTCGGCCCGGCCGCGCTCGAGCAGGAACGCGATCCGGCGCAGCGCCGCGACCGGCGAGCCGTCGTACACCTCGTCCGCCATGTGACCCCGATCACGCTCCCTTCGGGACTGAAGTATTTGTTGTCCACAACCGGTGGAAGAACCTGTGGGCAGCGTTCCCGCAGGTCACCCGACAGTACGACGTCACGAACCGCCCCGTTTTCCCGGGTCCGTCCACACCGAACTCACCGATCCCTCGCCTCTGTCCACCGCGACCGCCGCTCTTCCACAACCGTGTCCACAGGTCTGTCCACAGGGTGGGGTCCCGTCGGATTGACCCTGCCGCCGCCGCTGCCTAGCGTCTCCCACGACGAGGCCCCCGGGCCGCAGTCCTCGCTCGCAAGGGGAAGGCAAGCGAGGGTCCTGCGAACCGGGGGCATCGTTGCGTCCGGGCCCGGTCAGCGGCCGCGGAACTGCGGCGCCCGCTTCTCCTGGGCCGCCCGGATCCCCTCCAGCAGGTCCTCGGTCGCGAGGGTGACCGGCTGGGCCAGGCCCTCCCACTCCAGGGCCGTCTCGATGCTCGCGTGCCCGCGCTGCAGGGCCCGCTTGGTGAGCCGGGTCGCGATCGGCGCGGCCCCGGCGATCCCCTCCGCGACGGCGAGGACCTCGTCGAGGAAGCCCTCCGGCTCGAGGACCCGCGAGACCAGGCCCAGCCCGAGCGCCTCGTCGGCGTCGACCAGCCGGCCGGTGAGGAACAGGTCCCTGGCGGCAGCAGGTCCGACCACGTCGGGCAGCAGGTAGGTGCCCGCCATCCCCGGGTGGATCCCGAGCTTGGTGAAGGGCACGCCCATCCGGGCACCCCGGGCGGCGTACCGGATGTCGCAGGCGAGCGCCATGCAGAGCCCGGCGCCGATCGCGGCCCCGTTCAGCGCGGCGATGGTCGGCACCTCGAGCCGGCGGATCGACAGCCAGGCCCGGTAGAACGGCAGCATCCGGTTGCGCAGGTCGTCGACGGTGGCGTCGGGCTCGGAGGCCAGCCACGACAGGTTCCCGCCCGAGCAGAACGCCTTGCCCTCGCCGGTCACCACGACGGCTCGCACCGACGGGTCCGCCGCGAGGTGGTCGACCGCCGCGACCCACGATGCGGTCATCTCGTCGCTCATCGCGTTGCGCAGGTCCGGCTGGTCCAGGACGAGCAGCGCGACGCCCTCCGCGGGCCGTTCGAGGCGCAGGTGGACCAGCGACGGCGGCGGAGGTGAAATTCGGGCGGTTTCAGACATGCGGGGCACGCTACTGCGCCCGTGTGGCGGCGTGCCGTAGGGTCAGGGAGGCTTGGAGTGTGACTCCGGGCCCCGGCGGGCTTCCCCCAAAGACCCCCGTCGCGACGACCAACAGAATGAAACATGGCAAGGAGGCCGTCATGGCGGAGACCTGGAGCGGCGAGTTCTACTGCGTGAAGTGCAAGGCCAAGCGTGAGGCTGAGGGCGAGGTCAAGGTGAACGAGAAGGGCACCCGGATGGCCAAGGCCGTCTGCCCCGAGTGCGGCACCAACCTCAACCGCATCCTCGGCAAGGCCTGATCACCCGGCCACACAGACCGACCGTCGCGGGCGGCACCACCACCGGTGGTGCCGCCCGCGGCATGTTTTCCGGCGGCTCCCCCGTGCCTGTGGATGACGCCGGGCAGCGCACGGGCCGCGGTGCGACGCTGCAGCCATGTCCTCGCGCCTGCTCCTCCGGCCCGGCACACCCGTGATGGCCCGCGGGCCCGGCGTGCTCCAGGTCGGCCTCGACGGGCCCGTCGTCCAGCTGCCCGACCAGCCCGCCACCCGCGACCTGCTGTCCGCCCTCGGCCGGTTCCCGGGCGTCCCCCACGGCACCAGCTCCCCGGCGCTCGACCGACTGGACGCGACGGGCCTGCTGGTCGTCGTACCGGACTCCGAGGCGGTGCCCGAGCCCGCCGACCAGGTGCTGCGGGCCCAGTTCGGCCCCGACGCCGTACGCCGCCGCGCCGCCCGGTCCGCAGCCGCGATCGTCGTACGGGCCGCTCCGGGAGCCGAGCCGCTGCTCGGTCCGCTGCTCGCCCAGGCAGGCCTGCGGCGCACCGGCGGCGAGGACGGCGCCACCGCACACCTCGTGGTCAGCACGGGACCGCTGGACCGCGAGCGTCTCGACCCGCTCGTGCGCAGCTCGATCCCCCACCTCGTCGTCAGCGGTGGTGCCGGGCGGCGCCGGGTCGGGCCCTTCGTCCATCCCGGTCACACGGCCTGCCTGCGCTGCGTGGACGCGCACGAGGCGCTGCACGACGCCCGCCGGCCGTTCCTGGTGGCCCAGGCGGCACGCGCGGCGACGGAGCGCCCGCCACCGCTGGACCCGGTCCTCGACGCCCTGGCGCTCGCGTGGGCCGTGCGCGACCTGGCGCGCTACGTCGAGGGCGACTCCCCCAGCACCTGGTCGACGACCTTCGACATCGGGCCGACCGCGGCGCCGGCGGCCCTGCACTGGGGCCGGCACCCGGACTGCGGCTGTGCGTGGGACGCGCCCACGCTGTTCGAGTGAGCGGGCAGGTCACCACCACTCGCTGTCGAGCTTCGCCTCCATCGAGCGCAGGTTGTCGCGCGAGCACTCGTCGCAGAAGCGCCGGACCCGGCCGCGCTCGACCGCGGTCGTCCAGGTGAGCGGCGGCGCGTCGCCGTCCACGCGGCGACCGCAGAAGTCACAGGTCACGCTCATCGCCCCAGCCTAGGAGCAGCGCGCACGCGGGGGACGCGTCGTGACCGAAAAGATGCGAAGGGGCCGGAACCGACGGTGGTCGGTTCCGGCCCCTTCTGTTCACCCGCGATCAGGTGTCCCTCAGAGAGGAGGGCTTGCGAGGACGTTCCGTCTCGCTGTCAGGCAGGATCCTTGGCAGGGACCCGGCCGTGATCAGAGCGCGCGAGCGAGGGCGAGACGAGCCTGCTGCGCAGCACGCTCGGCCTTGCGGCTCAAGCGGCGGGCGCGAGCCACCTGGGTGGCCTCGCGCAGCTGCTGCGCCTCTCCCAGGCGCGCGGCCATCTGCGCGCGCGCCATGTCTTCGTTGAGCATGTTGTACATGGTGAAGTCCTTCGGTTGTTGGTCTTGGGGTTGATCACTCGGTGGAGCAGATCCGCGGCAGTGGCGTGCGGGCCATCACGCGGCGGTGACGGTGGCGTCCTTGCGCGGGCGGCCCCGGGGCCGCTTGCGCGGGATCACCACGCCGGCCAGGAACAGCTCGCCACCCCACACGCCCCACGGCTCACGCCGGTCGAGGGCGCCGGCGAGGCACATCGCCTGCACGGGGCATGCCTGGCACAGGGCCTTCGCGGACTCGACGTCCGACGGGGACTCGGCGAACCACAGCTCCGCGTCGTTCAGACGGCAGGGCAGCAGCTCGTCCAGCGTCGGCTCGAGAACACTGGTCGTCATCAGCTTTCACCTCCTCTTGTTGACCTGATCGCGTTGGTCGGTTTCCTTGAGGGGATCCGGTGGCCTTCGCCTTCTCAGGTCCTGAGAAACACAAAGGCCGCGGATCCCGGTCTGTCGGGTTCCGCGGCCTGGAGGCTGCCGAGCTGATGCTGATCAGTTCGGATGGCTCCAGGCTGGTGAACCCGGGACGTAGGCGGTCGTGTTGCCGCGGTGTCCCATGCCGGTGAGGGCGCGCTCCCGCTTGACGGCCGTCACGTCGGAGGCCAGAGCGGCGTCGCCAGCGGCGAACGGCGCAAAGGCGGCAGACGCCGGAGCGGCCTGACGCACGGCAATGCCCTGGACCTCGAGGGTCGCGAGAGCAGAGGTGGCGCAGTCGAGCGCGGTCAGCGAGATCTGCCAGACGTTGACGTCGGACATCGGGATCATCGTGATGTTCTCCATGGGTGCCACCTCCTCAGGTGCGTGAAAGGCGCCAGCCTTGCCAGGGCTGTGATGCGCAGCGGTTGTTGCCTGACGACCGTAACGGTCGCGTATCAGGCGGTGCAAATCATTTATCGAGGTTTTTTCAAGGTTTTTCTGAAACCAGCCGGAGGACGTCCGTTCCGTACTTCTCGATCTTGTTCGGGCCGACCCCGTTGACCTTTCCGAGGGCCGTGATCGTGGTCGGCTTCTGCTCCGCGATCAGCTCCAGCGTCGCGTCCGTGAACACGACGTACGCCGGCAGCGGCTTGCCGTCCTCGCCGGCCTCGCGGGCGGTCTCGAGCCGCCAGGCCTTGAGCCGGTCGAAGAGCTCCTCGTCGTAGCGGGTCGGATGGTGGGCGCAGCGACCGCGCTTCTTCTCGGCCGCCGTCGCCAACGGCTGGAGGCAGTCACGGCAGCGCGCGACCTTCGTGCGCCCGCGGGTGGCCTGCGGCTGCTGGGAGGCCGGCAGCAGCGGCACGAGGAAGCGCGAGGCCTGCCGGCGCGGCGCCTGCCCGGGGTTGCGGGCGGCGGCCCACGACACCATGAGCTCCTTGCGGGCACGCGTCATGCCGACGTAGAGCAGGCGGCGCTCCTCCTCCACCGCTCCGGCCGGCGCGCCCTCCTGGCTGGCATAGGTGATCGGCACGGTGCCGTCCTGCACGCCGCAGCAGAAGACGGCATCCCACTCGAGGCCCTTGGCGGCATGGAAGGTCGCCAGGGTCACGCCGTCGGCCGTCGGGGCGTGCTGCTCGGCGGCCCGGCGGTCGAGGTCCTCGACGAAGGTGCTCACGGAGGCCTCGACACCCCGCTCGGTCGCGAAGTCCTCGGCCTGGTCGACCAGGGCCTGCAGCGACTCCCACCGGTCGCGGGCCTGCCCACGCGCCGTCGGCGGCTCGCTGGTCCACCCCATCCCGCCCAGGACGTCGCGCACCACCTTCACCCAGGGCAGGCCGTCTGCCTCGCCGGACCGGGCCGCACCGCGGAGCCGGGTGACGGCCTCGCGCACCTCGCGCCGCTCGAAGAAGCGCGCCGCGCCCCGCACGACATAGGGGATGCCGCGGTCGGTGAGGGCGTCCTCGAAGGTCTCCGACTGCGCGTTGATGCGGAACAGCACGGCCATCTCGCCGTACGGCGTGCCCGCCCGGTGCAGCCGCGCGATCCGGTCGGCGACGCTGCGGGCCTCCGCCACCTCGTCGGGCTCGCCCGCGTAGCGCACGGCCGAGCCGGCCGGCTGCTGCGAGCGCAGCTCGACGCCGGCGCTCGGCGTGCCGGCCAGCAGCTTGTTGGCCTGCTCGACCACCTGCGGCGTCGAGCGGTAGTTGCGGACCAGCTCGATCGACGTCGTGCCCTCGTAGCGCTTCGGGAAGTCACGGAGGTACGTCGCGTCGGCACCGGCGAACGAGTAGATGGTCTGCGCCGGGTCGCCCACCACGCACAGCTCGTCGCGCCCGCCCAGCCACAGGTCGAGCAGGGCCGACTGCAGCGGGGAGACGTCCTGGAACTCGTCGACGACGAACCACTTGTACTGCCGCCGCACCTGCGCAGCGACCCGCTCGTCGGCGTCCAGCAGGCCCGCGGTCAGCAGCAGCACGTCCTCCATGTCCATCCGGCCCTGCTCGCGCTTGACGTCCTCGTAGGCGGCGAACGCGCGGGCGACGTCGATCGGCGTGAGCCCGTCGACGCCACGGCCGCGCGCCTCGGCGATGCCCGCGTAGCTCTCGGGCCGGACGTTGCTGACCTTGGCCCACTCGACCTCGGAGGCCAGGTCGCGCAGCTGGGCCTGCTCGCTGCGCACGCCGAGCGTGCGGCAGGCGGCGGCGAGCATGCCGAGCTTGGACTCGGTCAGCTCGGGGAGCTCGGTGCCGTAGGCGTGCGGCCAGAAGTAGCGCAGCTGGCGCAGCGCGGCGCTGTGGAAGGTCCGCGCCTGGACCCCGGGGGCACCCAGCTGGCGCAGGCGCTGGCGCAGCTCGCCGGCGGCCCTGGTGGTGAAGGTGACGGCCAGCACCTCGGTCGGCGCGTAGAGCCCGGAGTGCACCCCGTGCGCGATGCGGTGCGTGATGGCCCGCGTCTTGCCCGTCCCGGCGCCCGCGAGCACGCGCACCGGCCCGCGCAGCGTCTCGGCGACCTGTCGCTGCTCGGGGTCGAGGGCGGACAGGAGCCGTTCGATCGGGTCGGCGGCGGCCATGGTGCGGGACATCTCCTTCACGGAGAGCGGGTGGGCTGACGGACCGACAGTAGACGCCGGGTTCGACACTTCACTCGGCCCCTGTGGACGACGGGATCCGGACGTGAAGAACGAAATATGAGTGAGTTACTGTAATTTGATCGGGTGAGCACGCTCTCCCCGGCCGGACGGTCCCTCCTGCCGCTCCTCGACACGAGCCCCGCGACGCGGGCCGAGGAGCGCCCCGAGGAGCACCCTGCGGAGCATGCCGGGTCGTGCTGCAGCCCGGCCACCAGCCGCGCGGGCGCCCCCGGGGTGCGGACGACGGTGCCCGCCGGCTCCCGGTCGACCCGGGGCCAGGCGAGGATCCCCGCCGGCACGTTCTGGATGGGCGACAGCCATGGCGACGGGTACCCCGCCGACGGCGAGCTGCCCGTGCACCAGGTCCGGCTGGCGTCGTACCTCATGGATGCGAAGGTGGTCACGAACGCCCAGTTCGCCACCTTCGTGAAGGCCACGGGCTATGTCACCGACGCCGAGCGTGACGGGGTCTCGGCGGTCTTCCACCTCGCCGTCGACGCGGCCCCGGCCGACGTCCTGCGCAGCGCGACCGGGGTCCCGTGGTGGCTGGCCGTCCGCGGCGCCGACTGGCGCCACCCCGGCGGTCCCCGCTCCGGGATCGCCGACCTGCAGAACCACCCCGTGGTGCACGTGTCGTGGAACGACGCGCAGGCCTACTGCCGCTGGGCGGGCAAGCGGCTGCCGACCGAGGCCGAGTGGGAGTACGCCGCCCGCGGCGGCCTCGACCGGGCCCGTTACCCGTGGGGCGACGAGCTGACCAACGGCGGCCGCTGGCGCTGCAACATCTGGCAGGGCGACTTCCCCGGCCACAACACCCTGGACGACGGCTACCTCACCACCGCGCCGGCGACGGCCTTCCAGCCCAACGGCTACGGCCTGCACAACACCGTCGGCAACGTCTGGGAGTGGTGCCAAGACGCCTTCCGCCCGACCGAGTACGCCGACCGGGCCGGCCCCGAGCCCGTGGTCGCCCCCGTCGCCGCCGAGCCCGACGAGGACCCCGCGCAGGTGCGGCGGGTGATGCGCGGCGGCTCCTACCTGTGCCACGACAGCTACTGCAACCGCTACCGGGTGGCCGCCCGCTCCTCGAACACGGCCGAGTCGTCGTCGGGCAACATCGGCTTCCGCTGCGCCAACGACGCGGCCTGAACCGGACACCGTGACGAATCAGGCGGGAATGGGCCCCCTGCCTAGGGTGTTCGCATGAGCGTGACTGGTTCCGAGCGTTTCGTCATGTACACGACCCCCTGGTGCGGCTACTGCCACCGGCTGAAGAGCCAGCTGGACCGCGAGGGCATCGCCTACGACATCGTCGACATCGAGCAGCAGCCCGAGGCGGCGGCGATCGTGGAGTCGGCCAACAACGGCAACCAGACGGTCCCGACGCTCGTCTACTCCGACGGCAGCGCGCAGACCAACCCGAGCGTGGCCCAGGTCAAGGGCAAGCTCGAGGAGCTGGAGCGCCTCGGCGCCTGAGCGCCCCCGCCTCACCAGCTGCCGGGCAGCACCCCGCCGTACCAGTCCTCGACCAGCGAGCGGCTGATCGAGACACCGCCGGGCAGCACCAGCGAGCCGTCCTCGGCCTCGCGGCGCATCTGCTCGCGGGTGAACCACCGGGCGTCCTCGACGTCGGCATCCTCCAGCCGGATCTCCTCGGTGAGGGCGCGGCCGTGGAAGCCGAGCATCAGGCTGGACGGCAGCGGCCACGGCTGGTTGCCGAAGTAGGTCACGTCGCCGACGACGACCCCGGTCTCCTCGAGGACCTCGCGGCGCACGGCGTCCTCCAGCGACTCCCCCGGCTCGCAGAAGCCGGCCAGCGTGCTGAACCGGCCCTCGGGCCAGGTCCTGCCGCGCCCGAGCAGGCAGCGCTCCTCGAACGTCCCGGGCTCGCCGGCCGCGATCAGCATGATCACCGCCGGGTCCGAGCGCGGGAACTGCGCCTTGCCGCAGTCGACGCAGACCAGCTCGTGGCCGGCTGCGCGCGGCACGAGCCTCCCCCCGCAGCGCGGGCAGAACCGGTGCGCCCAGTGCCACTCCGCCAGCCCGATCGCGTGGAACACCAGCGGCGCCTGGGCGACGGCCTCACCGCTCAGGAAGGGCAGCAGCCCCCGCAGCGGCAGCCACTGCTCCGGCTCCGCCTTGACGACGTCGCCGTCGACGATGACCGCCCACCACGTCGTACCGTCGCGGTCGCCGAGGAGCACGCGTACGCCGTCCGGTGCGTCCGCGCTCGCGACCCACTCGAGCCCGTCGGGGCCGGGGCGGACCCGGGTTCCGGCGATGACCAGCACGCGGCTGGCCGGATCCTCCCAGCGCTGCTGCAGCCAGTCCTCGTCGGTGCGGAGCAGCCCGAGGCGGTCGTGCGGGTCGGCGACGAGCGAGAGGTGGGGGAACGTCACGTCCCGAGCCTAGGAGACTGATGGAGCGACGAGGCGGGCGGCTACGGTGAGCCATGGACGCGAGCACGCTCCGCGCCGCCCAGGCGCCGTTGAAGGACCGCTACCGCACGGACCCGGCCAGTGCCCGGATCCCGACCACGGCGACCGGTGACTACCGCGACCCGGAGGTCACCGCGACCGTCGACGGCTTCGCCGGGCCGGTGCGCGCCGGCCTGCACGCGGCGGCCGGGGGCGACGGCCACGACGCCTGCTCGGCCGACCTGCTGCTCCAGGCGCTCCTCGGCTGCGCCGGGGTCACCCTGCGTGCCGTCGCGACGGCGATGGGCGTCGAGATCCGGTCGGCCGACCTGCGCGCCGAGGGCTGGTGGGACGCCCGCGGCACGCTCGGCGTCGACCGGGACGCACCGATCGGCGTCCAGGACGTCGTCGTCACCGTCGTCCTCGACACGGACGCCGACGACGCCACCCTCGGCCGGCTGGCGACCGCGACCGAGCGCTACTGCGTGGTCGGCCGGTCGCTCGGCGTACCGCCGCGGATCAGCGTGGTCCGCCGCTGAGCAGGTCCTCGATGCCCGCCCGGTCGGGCAGCCCGTCGTGCTCCACGATGTCGCCGGTCCGCACGTAGCAGAACGCCGCCCGCACCCGCTCGAGCGGGACGTCGGTGAGCTCCGACCACGCGAGCCGGTAGAGCGCGAGCTGGAGCGGGTCGGCCTCCTGGTGGACGCCGGTCTTCCAGTCGACCACGAGGTAGGAGCCGTCCGGCTCGGTGTAGACCGCGTCGATCCGGCCGCGGACCACCTGCCGCACTCCGCCTGCCCCGGTCAGGACCAGCGCGAACGGGGCCTCGATCGCCGTGGGCTCGCGGGTCGCGAAGGGGCCCGCCTCGAAGCGGTTGATCAGCTCCTTCAGGTCGCTGTCGTTGTCGATGCCCGCGTCGGCGCGTCCCTCCAGCTCGTCGGGCTCGAAGAGCCCCTGCTGGCCGAACCGGGCCTCCACCCACGCGTGGAACCGGGTGCCGAACCGGGCGGCCGGCGCCGGCGGCCGCGGCATCGGCCGGGCCAGGTCGCGGGCGAAGCCCTCCGGGTCGTCGCGCAGGCGACCCAGCGCCGTCGCCGACAGCGACGAGGGCAGCGGCACCTCGACGCGCTGGGACCGGTCGGACCGGGCCTCTGCGAGCAGCCGCTCGATCTCCTGGTCCCAGTCCGCGACCCGGGCCGCGTCGACGAGGTCGAGCTCGAGGTCGTCGTCCCCGGCGGCCGGGTCCGCGCTTCGTACCCGCTGGGCGGCGTCGAGCCTCCGGGCGGTCTCGGCCCCGATGCCCTCGACCGGCCACGGCCGCGAGGGGTCGACCGCGTCGAACGGGTTGGCGGCGCCCTTCTCGGGCTTGTCGAGCCAGTCGACCGGCTCGCCCCAGCCGTCGCAGAGCTCGCGGATCGCCACCTGGAAGGACGAGGGCCCGTAGGGGTTCTTGCGCGTGCCCCACAGGAAGGACGTGACCCACAGGTCGTGCTCGGGGCGCGTGAACGCGACATAGCCCAGGCGCAGCTCCTCCTCGGCCTCGTGCGCGCGGGTGGCCGCGCGGTAGGCGTCGAGCGCTGCCTTGTCGTGGCCCGCGAGCTGCGGCAGGTCGTCGGCGTCGCCGCGCAGCGGCGCGGGCAGCACGCTCGGCGAGGAGCACCACAGCGACCGCCCCTGCGTGCTCGGGAACCGGCCCTCACCGACACCCACGCAGAACACGGTGGACCACTCGAGGCCCTTCGACCGGTGGACGGTGAGCAGCTTGACCGAGTCCGCACCCGAGGGCGTCGCGACCTCGAGTCCGTTGCCGGCCTCGTCCTCGGCCGTGAGCCACGCGATCAGCGCCGGCAGGGTGACGTCGCCGTCGACCGCCTGGAAGTCCGCGACCGCCTTCACGAACAGGTCGAGGTTCTCGCGGCGGGCGGCGGCCGCCTTGCTCATCGACGACGCCAGCTCGACGTCGACCCCGGTGACGTCGACGATGCGACGGACCAGGTCGAGGAGCGGCTCCCCCACCGACGACCGCAGCAGGCGCAGCTCGTCGCGGAGGAGGGCGAAGCGCTCCAGCGCCTCCGGGGAGTACGCCGCCGTTCCCGGGTCGGCGAGCGCGTCGTCGAGGCACGGGACCTCCGCCGGGTCGATGCCGTCGGCGATGGCGACCAGCTGGTCGTGGACCGACCCGGCCGTCTCGTCACGACCGCCGCGACCGGCGAGCTCGAAGGCCCGCAGGCCCAGCAGACGCAGGTCGCGCGGGCCGATCGCCCAGCGGGGGCCGGCCAGCAGGCTCAGCAGCGACTCGTTGTCGGTGACGTCCTGGACCAGCTTGAGCGTGGCGACGACCGTCGCGATCTCGGGCAGCCGGACCAGACCGGAGAGACCCACGATCTCGACCGGGATGTCGGCGCCGGTGAGCGCGTCGAACACGGCCTCGCCGTGCTGGTTGTCCCGGCTCAGCACCGCGATCTTCGCCCAGGCCGTCCCGGCGTCGTGGGTGGCCTGCACCTGGCCGGCCAGCCAGGCGAGCTCGTCGAGGTGGGTCTCGAACACCTTGACCCGCACCGATCCCGGCCGCGTCGATCCGTGACGGAGGACGGCGACCTTGTCGCCGTACTTCGCCATCAGCGGCTCGGCGAGCTTGTTGGCGACGTCGAGGATGCGGGTGTCGGAGCGGCGGTTGACCGTGAGCGGCAGCACCGGGACGGGGGCCCCGCCGGCCGCCGGGAAGACCTCGGGGAAGTTGATGATGTTGGACACCGACGCACCACGCCAGCCGTAGATCGCCTGGTTGGGGTCACCGACGGCCATCACGGCGTGGCCCTCACCGAACAGGCGCGCGAGGAGGGTGGCCTGGGCCACGGACGTGTCCTGGTACTCGTCGAGGAGCACGACCTTGAACCGCTCGCGCTCGAGCCGGCCGACCTCCGGCTGCGCGTCGGCGAGCCGCGCTGCCAGCGCGATCTGGTCGCTGAAGTCCATGAGCCCGAGCTCCGCCTTCAACCGCCTGTACGACGCGACGAGGCCCATCAGCTCCGCCCGGCGGTCGATCACGTCGACCGCCTTCTGGCTCGCCTCGACGTAGGTCTTGCGGTTCTTGCCCGCCTGCTCCTCGGCGACGGCCCGCTCGAACGCCTTCCGCTCGGCGGCGTCGAACGCGAGCACGTCGTCGGGCCCGACCAGGTGCTCGCTCATCGCCCCGTCGAGCGCGAGGAGGTTCTGGATCACGGTCGGCGGGTGGTCGGACAGCTTCTCGACGGCGCCGTCGTAGCGGTCGACGGCGCGGGCGCCGAGCTGGTAGCGCGCGGCGTCGGTGATGACCCGGGTGTCGGGCTCGTGGCCGATCCGCAGGCCGTGGTCGGTGAGCAGGCCGGCGGCGTAGGCGTTGTAGGTGGCCACGGTCGGCTCGAGGACCTCCTCACCGTCGGCCGCCTGCTTGAGGTCGAGCACGCCCGCCGCGGTCAGCGCGGCCCGGACCCGCTGGCGCAGCTCGGCCGCTGCCTTCGTGGTGAAGGTCAGGCCGAGGATCTCCTCGGGCCGTACCTGACCGGTCAGCACGAGGTAGACGACGCGGGCCGCCATCAGGGTGGTCTTGCCGGAGCCGGCACCCGCGATCACGACCACCGGTGACAGCGGCGCCGTGATCGCCGTCCACTGCTCGGGGCTGGGCGGGAACTCCGCCCTCATCACCCGCTGGAGGTCCTCGGGGGTGCTGATCGCCGGGTTCATCGCTCGACCACCGATCCGGGGCTCTTGACGGGACAGATCGCGACGAAGCCGCAGTCGCGGCAGTGGTCGCCGGCCACCGCCGGGAAGGTCTCCTCACGCAGCAGGTGGGCGACGTGGGTGATGCGGGTGCGCAACGCAGCCCGCTCGGGCCCCTCGGCGGCATGCGGGTCCTGCTCCTGGCGGGTGGCGTCGACCGAGCCGTCCTCGAGGCCGAGCTGGATCAGCTCCGCTCCCCCACTGGCGAGCCCGGTGAGGCCGGACTCGGGGTCGTCGAGGGCTCCTGCGTCGACGGCGTACTGGTACAGGGCCAGCTGGACGTGATCGCGGACCTGCGGGCCGGACGGCTTGCCGCGACCGGTCTTGAGGTCGACCACGACGACGCGTCCGTCGCCGTCGATCTCGACCCGGTCGGCGTACCCGTTGATGCGCACGGGCGTGCCGTCGTCCATCGTCACCACCGTCGCGAACCGCGCCTCGGTGGCGATCAGCCGGCGGGGGTTGCGCTCGTGCCAGGTGAGGAAGCGGACGAGCGCGGCGCGGACCCGCTTGTGCTCGCGGTCCTTCGACCACGGCGTCCGGAAGTCGAGGCGGTCCCACACGCGGTCGACCTCGCCCATCAGGACGTCGAGATCGCCGTCGATGCTGCCGTCGGCCACCCGCTCCGCGAGGGCGTGCACCAGCTGGCCGAGGTTGGCCGACTGGTGCGACCGCGCCACGCCGCCGGCCTCGCGCTCCAGGAACCACCGCGTCGGGCAGGCCGCGATCGCGTCGAGCACCGTTGCCGAGATCGGCACCGGCTTGTCGACCTCGCGGATCGGCTCCGCGGAGCGACTCGCGGCACGCGTGCCCCACCAGCTCGCCGGGTCGGCGCTCGCGACCAGCTGCCGGCGACCGGCGAACTCCCCGGAGAGCCGGGACAGCCGCCGCGCGGCGGCCGCGCGGAGCGGCTCGGCCGCCTCCGGGTCCGCCACGGTACGACGCAGCTCCGCGACCAGACCCGCGAGCGAGAGCGGCCGCGCGGGTCGGCCCGACACCGCGACGATGTGGTCGCGGTCCGGGACCAGCTCCTCCAGGAAGCGCGACGGCTGCTCGCCGTCGTCGTCGGGCGAGGCCACGGCGGTCACCACGAGGCGCTCCTGCGCGCGCGTGCACGCGACGTAGAACAGGCGACGCTCCTCGGCCAGCAGCTCACGCGGCGTCACCGCCGGGACGACGACCCCCGGTCCGATCCGGTCGGCCTGGAGCAGGGTCGTGCGGCGGCGCAGGTCCGGCCATCCGCCGTCCTGCACGTGGGCGACGACGACCAACCGCCACTCCAGGCCCTTGCTCCGGTGGGCCGTCAGCAACCGAACCGCCGCTCCGCGGGCGCCGCGGTCGGCGAGGGTGTCGGCCGGGATCTCCTGCTGGACCAGGCTCGCGAGGAAGGGCACCACCGCGAGGTGCTCGCGCTTCTCGCCCACCCGCGCCGCGAGGTCGAACAGCGCGCAGATCGCGTCGAGGTCGCGGTGGGCGCGGCGCGCCGCGCCGCCGCCCGCCTCGACCGAGCGTCGCAGCCGCTGCGGCCAGGACGTGCCGGACCACAGGGTCCACAGCAGCTCCTCGGCGCTCGCACCGTCGTCGGCCGCGGCGCGCGCGCCGGCCAGCAGCTGCGCCACGGCGCGCGCCCGGTCGGCCTCGGGACCGGACAGGCCCTCGAGGTGGCTCGCGTCGACGACCGCCAGCCGGACCAGCTCACGCGAGCTGCGGGGGGTGCCGCCGCTCTCCTGGCAGGCGTCCTTCTCGCGCGCCCGCAGCTGTCGGGCGAGCCGCCGCACGTCGCCGGCGTCGAGGCCGCCCAGCGGCCCGGTGAGCAGCGCCTCGGCGCGACCGGGATCCACGTACCCGACGTCGTTGTGGTCGGTGTTGTCGAGGTTGACGACGGCACGCAGCGCCTCCAGGAGCGGCAGGACGGCCGGGTCGCGGACCAGCGGGACCTCGTCGCTGGCGACCTCGACCGGTACGCCGGCCGCACCCAACGCGCGCCGGAGCGGGCCGATGCTCGCGCGACCCGAGCGGACCAGGACCGCCATCTCGTCCCAGCCCAGGCCGTCCTCGAGGTGGGCGCGGCGCAGGATGTCGGCGAGGTGATCGGCCTCGGCGCGCTCGGTGTCGTAGGTGACCACCTCGACCTTGCCGTCGCCGTGGGGCCCGGGGGCGCACTGCGGCGCCAGGAAGGACTCCCGGGCCGTCTCGGGGATCGTGCCCGGCAGGCCGATCCGGCCGGCCACCCGCTGCGCGGCGATCAGGATCCGTGGGCCGAAGCGCCGCGTCGTCCGCAGCGCGACCACGTCGGCGGGGCTGCCGTCGGCCTTCGGGAACACGGTCGGGAACTCGAGGATCCCCCGCACCTCGGCCCCGCGGAACGCGTAGATCGACTGGTGCGGGTCGCCCACGGCGACGAGGTCGCGCCCGTCTCCGGCGAGCGCCCGCAGCAGCGCCACCTGGCCGGGGTCGGTGTCCTGGTACTCGTCCACGAACACGTGGCGGAAGCGCGCGCGCAGCTCGTCGCGGTGGTCGTGGGCCTCGATGCAGGCGCGCCGGATGAGGTCGGCGTAGTCGGTCGCGCCCAGGCTGTCGAGGGAGTCGAGGTACTGCTCGAGGAAGAGCCCCGCGGCGACGTACTCGTCGATGCCCTCGCGCTCCCCCAGCAGCCGCAGCTCCTCGCCGTCGAGCCCCTTCTCCCGCGCGCGCCCCAGCACGGCGTGGACCTCCCGCGCGAAGCCGCGCGTCGCGGTGGCCTGCCGGAAGCGCTCGGGCCAGGTCACCGACTCCGGGTGGTCGGCCAGCAGCTCGCGGAGCACGACGTCCTGCTCCGGAGCCGAGAGGAGGCGCAGCGGCGCCTCGTAGAGCTCGGCCGGCGCGTAGCGGCGCACGAGCGCGTAGGCGAAGGAGTGGAAGGTCGAGCTCAGCTGGTGGCCGGTCGTGCGCCCGAGCCGCGCGCTCACCCGGTCGCGCAGCTGGTCGGCCGCCTTGCGGGAGAAGGTCAGCGCGAGGACCTGGTCGGGGCTGGCGCCGCGCCGCTCGATCCGGTCGACGACCGCCTCGACCAAGGTCGTCGTCTTGCCCGTGCCGGGCCCGGCCAGCACGAGCAGCGGGCCGCCCTCGTGCTCGACCACGCGGCGCTGGTGCTCGTCGAGCTCCGGGGCAGGCCCGGGTGCCGTCCCCGGGGCGAGGACGTACGTCGGCTGGCTGGCCTGCTGCTCCACGGGCGCCACTCAACCACCCCCGCCCGACACAAACCGCGCGGACCCCGGACGACCCTCAGGCGAGCTCGAAGTCCGCGAAGTCGAAGCCCGGGGACACCAGGCAGCTGACGAGCGCGTCCGCACCGGAGACCAGCGTCCGCTGCCACACCCCGGCGGGAACCAGACCCTGGGGCGCGTCCGGCCCGACGACCAGCCGCACCGTGGAGCCCGGGTCCGGTGCCGGGCCGTCACCACCGAGCTCGACGGTCACCGTTCCCTGGTGGGCGAGCCAGGTCTCGTCCGAGCGCACCCGGTGCCAGGCCGACGACTCGCCCGCGGGCAGGAGGAAGTAGATCAATGTCGCGGTCGGCCGCACCCGCCCGTCCGGCAGCTCGACGGTCGTGTCCGCCACCCACGTCTGCCGGTACCACCCACCCTCCGGGTGCGGCTCCAGGTCATGGCGTACGGCGAGGGGCGGTCGATCCATGCCCCCAGTCTGCCGGGTCGCTTCCTCCACAGGCACGCCCCCGATCTGGGGAGGAACACGTTCTTCCTGTGGACGGAGCGCGTCTGCTTGTGGACGACACGCCGAGGATCGGTGGATGATCGAAACCCCCCGAAAAACCTGGAGAAAACCCCTTGTCAACGCTCGACCAGCGGGCGTAGAACTTCTCCCACGCACTCCTCCGGGAGAGCGGGATCCGCCGGAAGGCGAGGATCCGCACGGCCACGCCGGAGCCCTTCGGGGCGACGTCGAGGCGGCCCCTCACGGGGACGCCGGCCGCGCGAGCCGGGTGACGAGGCTCGCGGGATCCCAGCAGCCGGCGGGTGGACCGGGAGCGTCACCAGTACCGGTCACCTGAAGGGCCCTTGTGACTCATACTCACGAGGGCCCTTCGCCCTTTTTGCGCGAGCGCGTCTTCGCCGAAGAGCGGGCAGCAAGCTGCCGGCGACGGCTCTCGCCGCGCTGCCGTGCCGCAGTCGCCCTCCGTAGGCCAGGCCTTGGCCTGGCGGCAAGCCGACACTGCAAGGTCAGCAGCGCGAGCGCGTCTTCGCTCCGTCGGGGGGCAGCAAGCTGCCGTCGCTACGCTCCCGCCGCGCTGCCGCGCCGCAGTTGTCTCCCGTAGGTCCAGCCTTGGCCTGGCGGCAAGACGACACTGCAGGGCCGGAGGCGGGGCGCGAACGCGCCGATCCGTCGGGGGGGGTGGGCGCCGGAGCCGCCGGACGGGACGGCCGGCCCGGGAGGCGCCGCAGGCGCCCACCCGCCAGCCCCACCCGCCAACTGAGTACAAGGGCTCAGCGGCACTGAGCCCTTCGGCGATGCCGTTCCGAGTGCGCAACTGGCCGAATGGATCCATGCGCTACGCCGACCCGTCCCAGTGCCCCGACTGCCGCTCCGCCCTGCCGGACGGCGTACCGGTCTGCCCGACCTGCGACCTGCTGGTCCGGCACCCGCTCGCCGTCGACCTGTTCCGCACCCTGAGTCGTGCCGACGCGCTGGTCGGCGAGCTGCGCGCGGCCAGCGACCTCTTCCACGACCGGCCCGTCCCAGCCGCCACCGCACCCGCCGCCACCCGGGTCTCCAGCCTGGGCGGGCCGCTCGTCCCGCCGTCGGCGGCGCCCGAGCCCAAGCGGGCGACGCCTGCTCCCCCGGCACCCCCGCTGCCGCCGTACCCCACGACTGCGACGCCGACCCCCGACCGGGGCGGCGTCGCCTTCGCGTCAGTGCCGAAGATCCTGCTCGGCCTCGGCGCGTTCTGCCTGCTGGTCGCGGCCGTCATCTTCCTCGCCGTGTCGTGGTCCGCGCTGGGTGTCGGCGGACGGACCGCGGTGCTCGGCGCCTTCACCCTGACCGCCGGCGCCTCGGCCCTGCTCCTGCACCGCACCGGACTGCGGATCGCCGGGGAGTCGCTCATCGTGGTCGCCCTCGGGATGCTCGCGCTCGACGTGTACGGCGCCGGCGCGGCCGGCTGGCTCGGCGACGGCTCGGACGGCGCGGTGAGCGTCGCCGCCGGCCTGACCGTCGCCGTCGCGTCCGTCCTCGTCGCCCTCCTGCGCCCGGCCGGCCAGCCGCGGCTCGTCGCGCCCCAGCTGATCGCCGGCATCGGCCTGACGGTCGCCTACGCCGGCGCCGTCGACGTCACCGACCACCGCCTGGTCCCGGGCCACCTGCTGACCCTCCTGGCGATCGGCATCGTCCTCGTCGGTCGCGTCGCCGGGCTCGTCCCCCTGCAGTGGTCCGTGGCCGCCGCCGGCGCGCTGGCCTGGTTCGGCTCGGCCTCGATCGCCACCACCGATGCGCTCCTCGACCCCGACCTCCACCAGCTGTGGGCGGACGGCTCCGGCTGGTCGCTGCTCGTCACCGCGGCCGCGATGCTCGTCCCGGGCCTCGTCGTCCGGCACCAGCAGGTCGCGCTCGCGGGCGCCAGCTGCGCCGCGATGGTGGTGACCGTCGTGCTGACGCTGCCCAGCGTGGACACCGACGCTGCGACCTTCGGTCTCGTCGCCCTCGGCGTGACGACCGCCTGGGTCGCGGGTCTTGCCGTCCTCCCGCGGATGGTCCGCCCGATCGCGATCGCCCCGTCGGCGGCGGGCAGCCTGATCCTCACCGGCCTCGCCGTGGTCACGGGCGCCGTGGCCGTGGCTCGCTGGGCCGACGACATCCGCCCGTTCACGCGCTCGTTCGACGTCGTGGTGGGCGGCCCGGCCCCGGTCACGGAGCCGCTGCTGCTGGCCCCCTCGCTCCTCGTGCCGTTCGCGTTCCTCGCCCTCGTCGCCACCGACCGCAGCCGCGCCGCCCTGCTCGCGTGGGCCCGGGTCGCCGTCGTCGTCACCGGCCTCGGCGTCGCCGCCACCCTCACGTCGTACGACGTCCAGCTGGCCGCCCCCGTCGCCGTGCTCCTCCTCGTGGCGATCGGGAGCGCGGCCCTGCGCGCGACCGGCTTCTCGGCGGTGGCGGTCCTGGTCGCCGGCGCGGCCGCGCTGGCGACCGTCCCGAGCGCCCCGCTGACCGCCGTCGTCGCCGGCGTCGGCGCAGCGCTCGCCCTCCTGCTCGCGACGCTCGTGCGCACCACGGACAGCACCGTGGCCGGTCGGCTCGCGGCTGCTCCCCTGCTCGGGCTCGCCGTCGCGGCCCTCGTCCACGCCACCGGTGGCGGCATCGTTTGGGTCGCGGTCCCCGTCCTGCTGGCGGTCGGCGTCCTGGCCGTCGTCATCGCGCGACCCGAGGTCGAGCTGACCGCGGCGGTGGTCGCCCTCGTCGCCCTGCCCGGCTCGCTCGGCACCGCGACGGACCCGGGAGGGCTCGCCGCCCTGTGGCTCGCGGTCGCCGGCTTCGTCGTCTGCGCCAGCGCCCTGGTCAACGAGTCGCGCCGCCACGCGGTCTGGGGCGGTGCCGCCCTCCTGCTCCTCGCCAGCTGGGTGCGCCTGGCCAACCTGGAGGTGCGGGAGCCGGAGGCGTACACGCTCCCGCTCGCCGCGGCACTGCTGGCGCTCGGCGCCTGGCGGATGCAGCGCTCGCCCGCGGTCGGGACCGCGGAGGCGCTGCTCCCCGGCCTGCTGCTGGGCACGATCCCGTCGCTGCTGTGGGTCGTCGGCGACCCGGTGTCGCTGCGGGCGCTGGTGCTCGGCGGCGCCTGCCTGGCGCTCACGATCGCCGGCGCGGCCCTGCGCTGGAGCGCGCCGCTGCTGGTCGGCGCGAGCGTCGGTGCCGCGATCGTGGTGCGCGAGCTCGGCCCCTATGCGGGCGACTTCCCCAAGTGGGTCTGGATCGGCCTCGCCGGCGCCCTGCTGACCGTCGTCGGCATCACCTGGGAGCGACGTCTGCTCGAGGTCCGCAGGGCGGTCGGCTTCCTCGGTCGGCTCCGGTGACGGAGCCGTCGGGGCGACCTGCTAGACATCAGGGCATGGCTACCACTGCACTCGGGGACAACCCCGTCAACACCGTCGGCGACCTGCCGGCCGTCGGCTCCGCCGCTCCCTCGGTCGACCTCGTCGGCGCCGACTTCAGCGCCGTCACCCTGCCGGAGGGCAAGCGCACCGTCCTCAACATCTTCCCCAGCATCGACACCGGCGTGTGCGCCGCGAGCGTGCGCAAGTTCAACGAGCTGGCCGCCGGCCTCGACAACACCGCGGTCATCAACGTCTCGCAGGACCTCCCGCCCGCGCTCAACCGGTTCTGCGGCGCCGAGGGCATCGAGAACGTCCAGGTCGGCTCGGCCTTCCGCTCGACCTTCGGTGACGACTACGGCGTCCGGATGACCGACGGCAAGCTCGAGGGCCTCTTCGCCCGCTCCGTTGTCGTGCTCGACGCCGACGGCTCGGTCGTCTACACCGAGCTCGTCCCCCAGATCGCCCAGGAGCCCGACTACGACGCGGCCATCGCCGCGCTCGGCTGAGTCAGTCCCCCGTCGCCGGGTCCCAGAAGGCCCGCGACATGTCGAGGCCGCCGCTCGCCCGGAGCGGCGTGCCCTCGGCCAGGTAGTTCTCGCGCGCCCGGTCGCCGTGGCTGTCGGGGAGCGTGCCGTCGGCACGCACCACCCGCCACCACGGCACCGGAGCGCCGTACCGGGCCATCACCGAGCCGATCTGCCGCGGTCCACCGCCGGCGACGGCCGCGAGGGCGCCGTACGTCGTCACCCGGCCCTCCGGGACCCGCTCGACCAGCTCGAGCACCGACTCGACGTACCCCTCGTCCACAGGACCATCCAACACCGCGGCGTCGACAGTCCGTCGACAGTCCGGCGACGATCCGGTGAGACGCCGAGAGCCCCGTCCGTCGGACGGGGCCCTCAGGTGCTCCCTCGGTGCGGCAAACGCCTCGAAACCCGGTTCGCAACGGCCCGGGGACACCGGGGCCGTGATGACCTGACCAACGACGACAGTGCGTCACGGTTACGGGCGGGACGGGTGGGACGGGGGCGCAGCACGCGTCTTCCTTCAGTTTTGTGCAGGACCCTTGCGGTGACCGGCGATTTTCGTGTGGGGTACGACGCGGACACACATTCGTCCAGTGAATCGACCGATCTCGGAGGTCCCCTTGAAGAAACTGGCATCCGGTCTCGTGGCCGGCGCCGCGGCGCTCGCCCTCGGCAGCGCCTTCACGCAGCCGGCCCAGGCCGACTCGTCCGCCGATGGCCCTGCGCGGCAGGCCTCGGCCCACGCCAAGAAGCACGACCGTCCCGGCCCGAAGACCCGCGAGCAGCGCGGCGAGATGCGCAAGGCGCTCGAGATGCTCGAGTCCGGCAGCGCGAAGCTGTCGAAGCGCGCCGGAGGCGGCGCGACGGTCCGGCTCAAGGGCGGCAAGTACGTCGAGTTCCCCGTGAACCGGACCGACAAGGTGCTGACCTTCCTCGGCGAGTTCGGCTCCGCGTCGGACCCCGAGCTCGGCACCGACCCGGGTCCGCTCCACAACGAGATCCCGGAGCCCGACCGCACCCAGGACAACTCGACGTACTGGACCGAGGACTTCGACAAGGGTCACTACGACGAGATGTTCAACGGCTCGGGCGAGTCGTTCAAGAGCTTCTACAAGGAGGCCTCGTCGGGCCGCTACGACGTGTCGGTGACGACCGAGGACTGGGTGACGGTCCCGGGCAACGCCTCCACCTACGGCGACAACTCCGTCGAGGACGACGGCGGCTCGTGGGCGTTCATCGCCGACACCGCCGACGCCTGGTACGACGCGCAGCTCGACGCCGGCCGGACGCCCGCCGAGATCGACGCCTATCTCGCCCAGTTCGACGTCTGGGACCGCTACGACTTCGACGGTGACGGCGACTTCAACGAGGCCGACGGCTACATCGACCACTTCCAGGCGGTGCACGCGGGCGGCGGCGAGGAGGCCGGCGCGGGCGACGACGCCATCTGGTCGCACCGCTGGTACGTCAACGGCGACCAGTACGGCCAGTCCGGTCCGACGGTCGGCGACACGCCGAACCTCTACGGCGGCACGCAGGTCGGCCAGTCGAAGTACTTCATCGGCGACTACACCGTCGAGCCGGAGAACGGCGGCCTGGGCGTCTTCGTCCACGAGTACGGCCACGACCTCGAGCTGCCCGACTACTACGACACGGCGGGTGGCGAGAACGGCACCGGCTTCTGGACCGTGATGTCGTCGGGCTCGTGGCTCAACCACGCCGACGGGGCCATCGGCACGACGCCCGGCGGCTTCGGCCCCGAGGAGCGGCTCTTCCTCGGCTGGCTCGACTACACCGAGGTGAACGCCGGCCAGGAGGGCACCTTCAAGCTGAGCCCGTCGCAGCGCACGATGACCGGGCACGACCAGGCGATCAAGGTCAACCTGCCGGACAAGACCACGGTGCGGACCTACACCACCCCGCCGGAGGGCACCCGCGCCTGGTGGAGCGGCCGGGGCGACAACCTGGTGGCGACGCTGACCCGCCCGGTGCCGGCGGCGGCGTCGGTCGACGTGGGCGCCGACGTCTGGAACCAGATCGAGGCCGGGTACGACTACCTCTACGTGGAGTACTCGCTCGACGGCGGCTCGACGTGGACCAACCTCGCCACGATCACCGGCAACGCCGACTGGACCAGCCACGACTGGTCCTACGCCCCGGGTGGTGCGGCGTCGGTCCTGCGCTTCCGCTACAACACCGACGGCGGCGTCAACGAGGCCGGGGCGTTCCTCGACAACATCACGGTGGCCGCGGACGCCACGACCTTCACCGACGGCGCCGAGCAGGGCGACAACGGCTGGACGGCCGACGGGTTCTCCACGTCGACGGGCACGGACACGAAGACGACGTCGCGCTACTACCTGATCGAGAACCGCCAGTACGTCGGCTACGACCAGACGCTGAAGGTCGGTCCGTACAACTTCAGCGAGGCCGTCACCCGGCCGGACTGGGTCGAGCAGTTCCCCTACCAGAACGGCATGCTCGTCTGGCTGGTCGACCTGGCCTACGCCGACAACAACACCAGCAAGCACGTCGGCGAGGGCTACGCGCTGCCGGTGGACGTCCGGCCGGACTCGCTGACCTACCCCGACGGCAGCAGCCCGAGCAACCGCCGCGAGCCGTTCGACGCGACGTTCGGCAAGTCGCGGACGGACCGGGTCTGCCTGCACAAGCAGGTCAGCACCGCGGGCGGCGTGAAGACGCTCGAGGCCTGCGCCCCGAGCGTGGCGGGGGTCGCGACCTTCGACGACACCGACCCGCTGGCCTACTGGACCGCCACGAACCCGTGGAACTCCGTCAAGGTCGCGGGAGCCGGGGTCAGGGCCCGGGTGCTGAACGAGAAGAAGGACGGCACCATCACCGTCGAGGTCACCAACCCGTGACCTCCGACTGACCGGGGAACAGGACAGGCCCCGCGATCCCTCGGGATCGCGGGGCCTGTTGCCTTGGAGCAGCGGTCAGTACGACGGCTGGCTCGGGTCGATCTGGTTGACCCAGGCCACCACGCCGCCGCCGACGTGCACCGCTTCGTCGTACCCGGCGCCCTTGACGATCGCCAGGCACTCGGCGGAGCGGACGCCGCTCTTGCAGTGCAGGACGACCTGCTTGCCGGAGTCGACCGGCGGGAGCTGCGAGAGGGCGGTGCCGTTGAGGAAGTCGCCCTTGGGGATGAGCACCGCGCCGGGGATGTGGTTGATCTCGGCCTCGGCGGGCTCGCGCACGTCGATCAGGACGAAGTCGCGGCTGCCCTCCTCCTTCTCCTTGATCATCGAGGCGAGCTGGGTGACCGAGATGGTCGCGTCGACGGCGGCGTCGGCGGCCTCCTCGGAGATCGCGCCGCAGAAGGTCTCGTAGTCGATGAGGCCGGTGACGGTGGGGTTCTCACCGCACAGCGCGCAGTTGGGGTCCTTGCGGACCTTCAGCTTGCGCCACTCGAGCTCGAGTGCGTCGTAGATGACCAGCTTGCCGATGGCCGGCTCGCCGGCACCGATCAGCAGCTTGATGGCCTCGTTGACCTGGATCGAGCCGATGGACGCGCACAGCACGCCGAGCACGCCGCCCTCGGCGCACGACGGCACCATGCCCGGCGGCGGCGGCTCCGGGTAGAGGCAGCGGTAGCACGGCGCGTCGTCGGCCATCGTGGGCGCGAACACCGACGCCTGGCCGTCGAAGCGGTAGATCGAGCCCCAGACGTAGGGGATGCCGAGGAAGTACGCCGCGTCGTTGACCATGTAGCGCGTCGCGAAGTTGTCGGTGCCGTCGACGATGAGGTCGTAGCCCTTGAACACGTCGAACACGTTGTCGTTGTCGAGGCGCTCCTCGTGGAGCACGACGTTGATCAGCGGGTTGATCTCGAGGATCGACTCCTTGGCCGACAGGCCCTTCGACTTGCCCAGGTCGGACATGCCGTGGATGACCTGGCGCTGCAGGTTCGACTCGTCGACCTCGTCGAACTCGGCGATGCCGAGCGTGCCGACACCGGCGGCGGCGAGGTACAGCAGCGCCGGGCTGCCGAGGCCGCCGGCGCCGATGACCAGCACCTTGGCGTTCTTCAGCCGCTTCTGGCCGTCCATCGCGACGTCCGGGATGATCAGGTGCCGGCTGTAGCGGCGTACCTCGTCGATGGTCAGCTCGGCGGCCGGCTCCACCAGCGCGGGAAAGCTCACGGGACAGCTCCTCGGTTGAACAGTTCGTAGATGGGGGGGGTCGTCCCGGTCCCAACGCTGCTACGGGCCCGGGTGTTCCCTGCCCCTCCATGGTCCCTGCCCGGTCCAAGGACCGGACACCGCGTCCCACCGTCTGGACCGGAGACCGGCGGGGCGCCCGCGGGAGGGGTACCTCTCCGATCGGACGGCTACCAGCGAGTAGGCTCGGGCACGTGGTGATGGAGCAGTTCGACCTCGACGAGTCCCGGCCCCGCGGCGTCCGCCTCCCCCGGCGGGAGCGGCGCGCCCAGCTGCTCGCCGCCGCCCTCGAGGTCTTCGTCGCGCAGGGCTACCACGCGGCCGCGATGGACGACATCGCCGAGCGCGCCGGCGTCTCCAAGCCGGTGCTCTACCAGCACTTCCCCGGCAAGCTCGAGCTCTACCTCGCCATCCTCGACGCCGCGTGCGACGCGATCATCGACAACTGCCGCAAGGCACTCGAGTCCACCCACGACAACAAGCAGCGGGTGGCGGCGACGATCGACGCCTTCTACGCGTACGTCGGCCATGACACCGGTGCGTTCCGGCTCGTGTTCGAGTCCGACCTGACCAACGAGCCCGCCGTGCGCGGCCACATCGACCGGGTCACCACCGAGTGCGCCGACCTGATCGCGAGCGTCATCGCCGAGGACACCTCGCTGCCGCCGGCGGCCTCGCAGCTGCTGGCCGTCTCGCTGGTGGGAATGGCGCAGGTCAGCGCCCGGTTCTGGATGACCGACACCGACGGCGGCCTCGCCGGGCTCACGCGCGACCAGGCCACCACGCTGGTGTCCGGCCTGGCCTGGCGCGGCATCGGTGGCTACCCGCTCATCGACGAGCCGCACGAGGACTGACCGAGCCCCGCCCAGTCCCGACCGCCGCCTGACTAGGCTGGCGGCATGAACGGCCCCGGAGGCGCGGGCCGTCCCCCGAACGAGGAGAAGTGACATGACCGTCGAGGTCAAGATCGGTGTGCAGCAGACGGCCCGCGAGCTCGTGATCGAGGCCGACAGCACCAGCGAGGACATCAGCGCGCAGGTGTCCGAGGCGCTCGCCTCCGACGGCGTGCTCACGCTCACCGACACCAAGGGCAAGGTGACCGTCGTACCCGTCGCCAAGCTCGCGTACGTCGAGATCGGGCGGAGCACCTCGGGGCAGGTCGGCTTCCGCTCGTAGCGCTCGAGCTCGCCGGCCACGGCCCCGGAGCCGAAATCGGCTCTCTCGGAACTCTCGGCGCGCTGACAGACGTTTCACAGGTTGACCGGCGACGATCGGTGGTGACCCACCGGGTCACCGGACAGCCTGGGAGGTGCCTCGTGCTCCAGTTCCGCTTCGCCGCGATGAGCGACACGGGTCCCGTTCGCGAGCACAACGAGGACTCCGGCTTCGCCGGTCCCTACCTGCTCTGCGTCGCCGACGGGGTCGGCGGCGCCGCGGCCGGCGAGATCGCGTCGGCCACCACGACGTACGTCGTCAGCGCCCGAGCCCTCGCCCACCCGGGCGTCGAGCCGGTCCGCCTGCTGCGCAGCGCGGTGGCCGAGTCGCACGACCAGCTCGTGGCAGGCGTCGCGGCCGACCCCGACCGGCTGGGCATGGCCACCACGCTCACCGCGGTCCTGACCGACGGCATGCACACCGCGCTCGCCCAGGTCGGCGACTCCCGCGCCTACCTCCTGCGCGACGGCGCGCTGTCCCAGCTCTCGCACGACCAGACCATGGTCCAGGCCCTCCTCGACGCCGGCCGGATCTCGGTCCAGCAGGCCGCCGAGTCGCCGTACCGGCACGTGGTGCTGCAGGCCGTCGACGGCGAGCACACCCCCGAGCCGGTCGTGCAGCTCGTCGACCTGCGCCCGGGAGACCGCCTGCTGCTGTGCAGCGACGGGCTCAGCGACGTCCTCTCCCCCGCCGCGATGCAGATGCTGCTCGGGCTCGACTCCCGCAGCATGGCCGCCGAGCGCCTGGTCCGGGCCGCGATCGACAGCGGCACCCGCGACAACGTGACCGTGGTGATCGGCGACGTGGTCGACGCGCCGGCCGTCGTCGGCACCGGCATCGTGCTGGGGGCCGGGGTGGACCTCGCCCACGTCGTGGACCCGACGGCGGTCCGCCCGCTCCGGTCGGCCTGACCGGCGCCACCCGAAAGGGTCAGGCGGACGTCCGTGCCGGGTCCTACACTGGAAGGGTGAGCCGACAGCGGGTCTACGAGTACGCGCGCCTCTGGGTGCCGCTGTACGACGCCGCCGCGCTCGCGGTCCTGCGGCCGGTGTACCTGATCGAGGCCGCCGACGGCTTCGAGGGCATCGCCGCCGAGAAGAACACGACCCTCATGGGCCTCTTCAACGACCTCGGCCGCCGGGGCTGGCGGATCGAGGCGACCGCGCAGCGGGTGAGCCACCCGTCGCCGGAGTTCCAGATGCTCATCGACGCCACCCTCGACGAGGCCGACCACGCCGTCTCCCCCGACGAGGTGGCCCACGCCGTCGGCACCGGGGGCGACCCGGCGGGCGTGGTGTCGGAGTTCGACGTCTACGGGATGCGCCGGCGCGGCCGACACGCCTAGGCGAACAGGTCCCCGTACTCCTCGACGCGCTCGAGCACCTGCGCCATCGAGAACTGGTCCAGCCCGAGCGGGTCGTCCGCGCCCTCGGCGACCTCGTCCCAGGTGACCGGGGTGGCCACCTGGGGTCGCGGCGTGCCGCGCAGGGAGTACGGCGCCACGGTGGTCTTCGACCCCGCGTTCTGCGACCAGTCGAGGAACACCTTGCCGCGGCGCCGGGCCTTGGTCATGGTCGCGGTGACGAGCGACCCGTGCGCGGCCTGGAGCTCCTCGGCGATCTCCTTGGCGATCGCGCTGGTCTCGTCGGACGGGAGGGGCTCGTCGAGGGGTGCGTAGAGGTGCAGCCCCTTGCTGCCGCTGGTGACCGGGAGGGCGTCGTACCCGCGCTCGGCCAGCACGTCGCGCACGAGCAGCGCGACGCCACAGCACTCGTGGAGCCCGGCGCCCTCGCCCGGGTCGAGGTCGATCACGATCCGGTCCGCACCCACCGGGTCGCCGTCGTCGTCGACGGTCCACTGGTGCACGTGCAGCTCCAGCGCAGCGAGGTTCACCGCCCACACGAGCGTCGCGAGCTGGTCGATGATCGGGAAGCGCAGGGTGTCGCCGTGGCGGCTGGGCCCGCGGCTGCCCGTCGTCGGCACCTCTGCGGTGCGGACCCACGACGGGGTCCCGGCGGGTGCGTTCTTCTCGAAGAAGCTCATGTCGCCGACACCGTGCGGCCAGCGGATCCGGGTCACCGGCCGGCCGGCGAGGTGCGGCAGCAGCACCGGCGCGACCCGCGCGTAGTAGTCGAGCACCTCGCCCTTGGTGGTGCCGGTCGACGGGTAGAGCACCTTCTCGAGGTTGGTCAGCCGCAGGGTGCGTCCCTCGACGTCGACGTGCACCTCGGTCTGCGGGTGCTCGGGCTTCTTCGGCATCAGGCGGTGCCTCCGATCAGGTCGTCGGGTGCCAGGTCGGAGCGCACACCCTGGTACGACGGCTGCCTCAGTCGTGCGTAGCCGAGCCCGTGCGTGTCGACGTCGACCACGACGACGGGCTCCACCCAGGTGGTGCCCGTGGCGTCGACGCGCGGCACCTCGTCGGCGAACGGGGTGGCCGTCCGGGTCAGCGGGGCCAGCAGCTCGGCGAGCAGGCGTGACTGCTTCGCGCCGATCCCGCTGCCGACCCGCCCTCGGTACATCAGTCCGTCCGGCGTCGGCTCCCCCACCAGCAGCGCGGCGAGCCGGTCGCTGGTGCCGGTCTGCGGCCGCCAGCCGCCGACGACGAAGGAGCCGCGGTGGCGGTGCGGGAACTTCAGCCAGTGCGGTGTCCGCTGCCCGGGCCGGTAGGTCGAGTCGGCCCGCTTGCTGACGATCCCCTCGAGCCCCTGCGCGCGGGTGGCCTCCAGGAGCATCGCGCCGTCGTCGTACTCGGGCGGCACCTGCCACCCGGACCGGGCCAGGTCGAGGCGGGCGAGGCGCGCACGGCGCTCCTCGAGGGGCAGCGCGCACAGGTCCTCGCCGTCGAGGCGGAGCAGGTCGAAGACCATGTACGTCGCCGGCACCCGCTCCGCGAGCCGCGCGACCGTCGCGGGCTTGCGCACGTGCATGCGGTCCGCCAGGACGCGGAAGTCGGGGACGCCGCGCTCGTTGAGCGCGATGATCTCGCCGTCGACGACGGTGTCGTCGCCGACCGCTGGCGCGGTGGCGAGCTCCGGCCAGGCCGCGGTGATCCGGTTGGCGTTGCGGCTCGTCATCGTGACGACGCCGCCGGAGACGCGCGTCAGCGCGCGCACGCCGTCCCACTTCACCTCGTGGCGCCAGTCCTCCCCTGGCGGGACGTGGGTGCCCGGGGAGGCGAGCATCGGCAGGAGGTCGGGCACGGCGTCATCATGCCCAACCGAGCGCGTCGGCGACGTGCTCCGCGATGGCGAGGCTCGACGTGGCGGCCGGCGAGGGGGCGTTGCGGAGGCACAGCACGCCGCCGAGGACGTCGATCCGGAAGTCGTCGACGAGCGTGCCGTCGCGCTCGACGGCCTGGGCCCGGATGCCGAAGCCGGCGCGGACCACGTCGTCCGGGCCGATCCCGGGGACGTAGCGCTGCGCGCCCCTGAGGTAGGAGCGGACCGACAGCGAGCCCCGCACTTCGGTGACACCGGTACGCCAGTGCTGGCGTGCCATCCGCCAGAAGCCCGGCCAGGTCGCCGTGCTGGCGAGGTCGGCGGCGCTGACCGACCGGCGCCGGTAGGCGTCGCGGTGGGGCGAGAGCACCGCGTTGGGCCCCACCTCGAGCCCGCCGCCGACCCGGCGGGTGAAGTGCACGCCGAGGAACGGGTAGCGCGGGTCGGGGACGGGATAGACCATGCCGCGCACGAGGTCCCGCTTCTCGGGTCGCACGGCGAGGTACTCCCCGCGGAAGGGCACGATGCGCGGGTCCGCGGCGCCGCCTGCCAGCCGGCCCAGCCGGTCGGACTGGAGCCCGCCACAGAGCACGAGCCGGTCGACGTCGTACGACGGTCCGGGGGTCGTGACCCGCACGCGACCGCCCGTCCGGGAGATCGCCGTGGCCGGCGTCGAGAGGTGCACCTCCCCGCCGGCGGCGACGATGTCGGCGGCGAGCCGCTCGGCGACGGCGACGTAGTCGGTGATCGCGGTGCGCGGCGAGTGCAGGGCGGCCAGCCCGACGGCGTGCGGCTCGACCTCGGCCAGGGCGGTGCCGTCGAGCCGGCGCAGGCCGGGGACCCCGTTCTCCCGGGCCGTCCGCTCGAGCGCGTCGAAGCGCCCCATCTCGGCCCGGTCGACCGCGACGACGACCTTGCCGCACTCGTCGTACGGCAGCGCGTGCTCGGCGCAGTAGTCGCGCAGCAGCAGCCGGCCGCGCGTGCAGAGCGTGGCCTTGAGGCTGCCCGGCCGGTAGTAGATGCCCGCGTGGACGACGCCGGAGTTGTGGCCGGTCTGGTGCGCGCCGACCCGGTCCTCCTTCTCGAGGACCACCACCCGCGTGCCCGGACGGCGCAGCGTGACCTCCCGCCCGACGGCGAGGCCCACGATCCCGCCGCCGACGATGCCGATGGTCTGCTCCACCCCGTCATGCTCGCAGGCGGCTGGTGGGGGTGCCCACGGGTACCCTCAGCACATGCGTGCGATCTGGAAGGGTGCCGTCTCGTTCGGCCTGGTCAGCGTGCCGGTCAAGCTCTACAGCGCGACCGAGAGCCACGACGTCTCGTTCCGGCAGGTCCACGCCAAGGACGGTGGCCGGATCAAGTACCAGCGGGTGTGCTCGATCGACGGCGAGGAGGTGCCGTACTCCGACATCGCCAAGGGCTTCGAGACCGAGGACGGCGAGATGGTCATCCTCACCGACGACGACATGGCCAACCTGCCGACGACCTCCTCGCGCGAGATCGCCGTGGAGAAGTTCGTCCCGGTCGACCAGATCGACCCGATGCTCTTCGAGAAGAGCTACTACCTCGAGCCCGAGGGCACCGGCGCCAAGCCCTACGCCCTGCTCCGCCAGGCGCTGCTCGACTCGAAGCGGATGGCGGTCGTGACCGTGGCCCTGCGCCAGCGGACGACCACCGCGGTGCTGCGGGTCCGCGAGACCGAGGCCGGCGAGGTGATCGTCCTGCAGACCATGATGTGGCCCGACGAGATCCGCCAGCCCGACTTCAAGGTCGAGACGGGCGAGGTCAAGGACGCCGAGGTCAAGATGGCGCAGATGCTCATCGAGACCCTGTCCGGTGACTTCGATCCGTCGGAGTTCGAGGACGACTACGCCGATGCCGTCAACGCGGTGGTCAAGGCGAAGATCGAGGGCGGCGAGGTCCAGCGCACCGAGACGTCGGCCAAGACGGGCGGCGAGGTGGTCGACCTGCTGGCCGCGCTGCAGCGCTCCGTGGAGGCGGCCAAGACTAGCCGTGGCGAGAGCGAGCCCGCGCCCGCGAAGAAGGCGGCCGCGAAGAAGGCCCCGGCGAAGAAGGCGGCTGCCAAGAAGACCGCGGCGAAGAAGACTCCTGCCAAGAAGGCCGCGACCAAGAAGGCCGCGACCAAGAGGGCCAGCTGACTGCCCGGGATCGGCGTCCACGCGACGACGGATCGCTACCAGTAGGTGACGTCCTCGCAGCCACTCAAGATCGGCGCCGCGCCGCCGTCCAGGTATCGGACCACCACGCTGTCATAGCCCGGCCCACACTCAACGACATCACGAACTGCCGGCCCCGTCAGGTTGATCACCAGTCGGTCGTTGCCTGGCCCTGCCCAAACATGGTCGAGCCCTCCGAAGATGCCGATGTCGTCGGCACCATAGCCGCCCCAGATGCTGTCGTTCCCAGCGCCATCCGAGATGACGTCATTGCCGCCGTGGCCGTAGATCTCATCTGCTGAACTGGTACCCCGAAGTGTGTCGGGGCCCGACGTTCCGTTGATGACGGCAGCTGAACTCGGTGCTGCAAATCCGACCGCCAAAGCAGTACTGAGAAGAATGATGACGCCGAGTCGTCGTCCCATCGAGGGTTCCTTTCCGAGATATCGGTGTCGAATGTCTTCACTTCCAGAATCAACTGGCTGCAAACGCGCGTTCGATCAGACCTTTGACGGCATCGATCGAACGGATTCGCCCGCTGGTGACGAACGTCTCGCGATCGGCGAACAACGCGGTCGGGATGCCGATCAGCTCCGCGTCGTTGTTGATCGCCATGCCGCCCGAGTTGCCCGGCGCGATGCGGGCGTCGGTGTCGAGCTCGGAGCGCGGCCCGAGGTTTGGGTCGTTGATGACCGTCGAGATGACGCCCGTGGTGACGGTGATCGAGTCCTCTGACCGGGCCACGGCCGGGAAGCCGAGCACGGTGACGTCGTCACCTGCACGAAGCTCGCCGGAGGAGCCGATCGGCACGGTCGGCAAGTCGAGGTCGCCGTCGAGCTCGCTCCCGTCGGCCTTGGCGTAGATCTGGATGACGGCGACGTCGAGGTAGCCGTCCGCCTGGATCACGCGCGCGCGGTACGACGCGGGCGCGTTCGTGTCCGTCATCCCATCTGTCAAGTGGATCAGCAAGAACTCGGGGTTTGCGATATCCAACCCGTCATACTGCTCGCTCAGCCCCGGCGACTCGGGGGCGGCGACATGGGCGTTGGTGAGGATCAGGCCGTCCTTGCGGATGATCGAGCCCGAGCCGCCATAGCTGAACTGCTGGCCGCTGGAGTCGACGCTGTCGCCGGTGATCTTCACGGCGGCGGCCTTCGCCGAGTCGAGCTCGGCGTCGCTGAGCGAGTCCATCGAGCTGTCGCTGCCGGTGCCGGGCTCCTGCGAGCTGCCGCCGTCGGCCCGCCGGTCTCCGTCGTCGTCGCGGCCGATCAACCAGGCTGCGCCGAGGACGCCCGCGATGAGCAGCACGGCCGCCGCGGCGGCACCGATGATCGCCAGGCGCCGGCGCAGGCGCCGGCGGGCGATGCGGCGCTCCTCCTCGGCCGCCGAGAGGATCGGGACGAGGGTCAGCTCGGTGCCGGCGACCGGGTGGCCCAGGCGCACCGCGATCCGCTCGTCGAAGCGGTGGTTGTCGATCCGGCGGCCGTCGAGCCAGGTGCCCTCGTTGGAGAGGTTGGTGTAGTTCCAGCCGCCCGGCTGGGCGTCGATCCGGCCGTGCGCGCGCGAGCAGGCCGGGTCGGCGACGACGACCGTGGAGTCGCTGCGCCGGCCGATCGTGATCTGGGCCGGGTGGCGGAAGCGGTGCTCGCGGCCCTCGACGACGAGCAGCAGGTCGGGACCGGTGCGCTGCGGCACCGGGCCGGCCTGGCCCGGAGCGGCGGGGCGCGGCGCGGCCGCGAGGATCTGGGTGGCGTCGTTGCCGGCGATCGCGGGCGGCAGGCCCGGGGCACCGGCGGGGCGAGCACCCGGCGCGGGCGGCGCGGCAGGCACACCGAGGGCAGGCGTCGCGGGCCCGGCCGCCGGGGGCACGACCGCCGGAGGTGCCGCGGGCGGCACCGCACCGGGCGGCGCGAACCGGTCGGACCCCGGCGGCGCCACGTCCGGCCGCGGGGCGACGCTCGTCGGCTGCGGCGCGGACGGGGCGACCGGGACCGCCGGGACGCTGGTCGGCTCGTCGAGCTGGGATGGGCCCGGCATGGGCGGGGGCGGGGCCGGGGCGCTGGGCGTGGCCGACGCGTCGTCGTACTGCTCGGCGGGGACGACCATCAGCTCCGCGCCTGGCGCGGGCGGACCACAGCGGACGGCGATCCGGCGGTCCACGGCGTGCTCCGTGATCCGCTCGCCGTCGACGAAGGTGCCGAACTGGCTGCCGGCGTCGACCAGGACCCACGCCCCGTCGACGAGGCGGATCTCCGCGTGCTGCCGGGACACGGACCCGGCCGTCAGCACGACGTCGGCCTCGATGGCACGACCGATGCGGTACGACGACTTGCCGTCCAGTCGGAGGACGCGGCCGTCGACCTCGACCACGAGAGCAGACATGGCGGTCACCCTATGCGTTCGGTGCGGCGGCGGACGCGCTCGGGCGACGCACCTGCACGGTGGAATTCCGGATCTGGATGCGCGCGCCCTCGACCAGCTCGATCGTGCGGTCGGGCTCGAGCAGGAAGTTCTGTCCGCCGGGATAGGCGATGGGCCACGAGAAGTCGGAGGCGTTGTGCAGACCCCAGCGGTCCGGGGCGTCGGGGTGCTGCCGGACGCGGGCCAGGACGGTCGGGTGGTCGGTGCCCGAGGTGAGGTGGTCGGAGCGGATCGTGCTCTGCGGGCCGACCGCGATGGTGCGCCGCCCGACCTGCAGGAGGTACGGCGGCCGGAACTCCGTGCCGTCCTGCCAGCAGGTCACCGTGTCGTCGCCCGGCGCCCAGAAGTTCGTGGTGCCGCAGGTCGGGCAGGCGAGGATGCCGTCGCGCAGCCGGTCCATCGCCTTGATCCACTGGCCCTCGGTGACCCGCGCACCCGGCTGGTCGATGCCGTCGACGAACGCCTGCACGAACAGGTCGCGCAGGAACTGCGGGTAGATGTTCCAGTACTGCTGCACGATCTGCGCCGGCCGGTTGTCGGTGCGCGTCGGGTGCATGCAGAAGAGCGGGTCGGTGCCGAAGTGGGTCATCAGCCAGTGCGCGTCGCGCATGCCCGCGTCGGTGCGTGCTCCTTCGAGCGGGTGGCCGAGGAAGAGCGAGTAGAAGAGCAGGACGGCCAGCGAGTGCCGGTCGGTGTCGGTGTTGGGCAGCGTGCGGTAGGTCGTGTCGCGCACCACCTCCGGCGCCATGAAGTACGGCGTGCCGAGCACCCGCCCGGTCCCGTTGTCGATCCCGACGTTGTCGTTGTCGCAGATCAGCACGTCGCCGTTGCCGGGGTCGAAGAAGACGTTGCCGAAGGAGATGTCGCGGTAGCACAGGCCCCGCGCGTGCAGGCGCAGGAAGCTGTAGCTCAGCTGGCGGCACAGCTCGATGATCGACGAGAAGGACACGTCGAGCGGCTTGCCGTCGCGGTCGGCGTTGAGCAGCAGGTAGCTGAGCTCGAGGAAGCGCTGGTGCCGCAGGTGCATGACATAGCCGAAGCTGGGCTCGGTCGGGACCCGCGCCATGCTCAACGGCCACAGGAACCGCTGGTGCGGGGAGCCGATCTCGACCAGCTGCTGCATCTCGTCGTACTGCTGGGCGGTCGCGCTCTCGGGCTTGTACCACTTCAGCGCCAAGGGCTCACCGGAGTCGCGACGCACCTCGAAGACGTAGCCCTGGCCTCCCTGCCCGAGCAGCGACATCACCCGGGCTCGCCCCAACGGGCCGAGGTCGACCTCGACACCCTCTGCCAGCACCATCGGTGTGTCCGACCTCCGTTATCGCGTTCCTTGACCCGTGACAGGCTATAACCTCGACAGATCGGGGATAGTTGAAACCAACGACCCTGCCAACCCCGGCCGTCCGAAGGAGGCGCGATGAGTGACCGGCTCGGTGGCGCGCTCGCGCGCAAGCCCCTGCACTTCATCTTCGTGCTCGACGTGTCGGGCTCGATGCTGCGCGGCGGCCGCATCCAGGCGCTGAACAACGCCATCACCGAGGTGCTCCCCCACCTCAAGGACGAGGCGCGCGCCAACCCGCACGCCGAGCTCCTGGTCCGCGTCCTCGCGTTCGCCAACGAGCCGCAGTGGATCATCGAGGAGCCCACGCCGGTGGACCAGATCCACTGGAAGCGCCTCGAGGCGGTGCCGCGGGGCTTCACCGAGCTCGGCAGCGCGCTGCAGACGCTCGCCGAGGCGCTCGACCACCTCGACGAGAGCAACAGCGCCTTCCCGCCCGCGATCATCCTCGTCTCCGACGGCCGCCCGACGCAGAGCAGCGGCATCTCCTTCGCGGAGGGCCTCCAGACGCTGCTCAACAACCGCTGGGGCGCGACCGCGGTCCGTCTCGCGCTCGGCGTCGGCCGTGACGCGGACATGCACTCGATGCGCCGCTTCATCGGCGACGAGGACGTGCCGCTGCTGCGCGCGGACAACCCCGAGCAGCTCGTCGAGTACATCGTCTGGGCGTCCAAGGCCGCCAGCAAGGTCGCCTCCCGTCCCGTCGTCGGGCCGGGCAGCGGAGTCAATGCGGCACCCCCGAGCCCGATCGGTGACCCGATCTGGAGCACCCTCGGATGACCGTTCGCTGGACCACGCTGTCCGGCTCCTCGATCGGGTCCGTGCACGTCCGTGACGAGCTCCCCCTGCAGGACGCCGTCTTGACCTGGACCGACCCCGAGGGCGGCCACGCCGTCGTGGCGGTGGCCGACGGCCACGGCCACAAGCTCCACTTCCGCAGCGACACAGGCGCCGCGCTCGCCGTCGTCAGCGCCGTCGAGGAGCTGCGCCGGATCCTGCCCGACGTGGCGGCGAAGGCGGACCACGCCGCGGCCGAGGAGCTGCTCCGCACGGCGGCCGAGGGCCTGGTCGACACCTGGACCGCGAAGGTGCGCCACCACCTCGAGGCCAACCCGTACTCCGAGGCCGAGCTGGCGCTCGGCGCCGGGGAGGACCCCCTGCGCGCCTACGGTACGACGATCCTGGCCGCCGCCGCGGTCGCCGACCTCGTGCTCTTCCTCCAGATCGGCGACGGCGACTCGGTGCTGGTCTCGGCGCACGGCGAGGCCGTCCGGCCGCTGCCCGACGACCCCGACCTCGACGGCCTGCACACCAGCTCGCTGTGCCAGCCCCGCCCCCTGGAGGCGCTGCGGACGGCCGTGGTGGACGCCCAGGTCGACGACGTGGCGCTGGCGTTCCTGTGCACCGACGGCTTCGGCCGCCCCCGTGTCGACAGCGACGGCTGGTGGCGCCAGACTGGCGAGCAGCTGCTGGAGTTCAGCCGCAGCCGCGGCCTGAACTGGATCCGCGAGCAGCTGCCGGACTGGCTCGCCGAGCCGGCCCAGGTCGGCGGCGACGACACGACGATGGCGCTGCTGGTGCGCTCCGACATCGCCGGCGTCAGCCGCCCGGACCTCGCCGACACGGTGCCGGTGCCGGAGGGCTAGGAGCCCGGGCCGACGGTCACTCGCCCTCGCCGGGCCACCAGTCCTCGAGCTTCTTCAGCTTCCCCTCGAAGCTCCACGCGATGCCGTAGCAGTAGCAGTCGGACTTGTTCCAGTCCCAGTACAGCGCGGCCGTGCCGTCGTCGAGGTAGGCGTAGTAGGCGCCCTCGCCCTTGCCCTCGCCGAAGCGCCACGTGCCGCCGCCGCCCTGGGTCGCGGCCTCGTCGTACTTGCCCTTGTAGTACTTGCGGTCCTCGACCATGCCCTTGCGGGTGTTGTAGCGCCCGACGTTGACGACGATGCCCTCGACGTCGGCCTTGCAGGAGCTCTCCTCGGTCTCGCCCTCGAAGAAGGTGCGCTGCCGCTCGCATCCGGCCACGTCCATGTTGATGTCGATGAACTCCCGCAGCACCGGGTGGGCGGGAGCGGTCGGCACGGCGACGCGCGGCGAGGTGGCGTCGTACAGGGTGGTCAGGGCGTCGATCTTGGCGCTGCCCGAGGCGGTCAGCGTCGCCGACTGCAGGGCCGTCGTGCTGTCCCAGTAGACGACGGCGGGGTCGCTGGTCCCACCGCGCTCAGGGTCGAACTCGTAGAGCGCCGTCGAACCGTTGTCGGCCGTCATCGTGCCCGAGCGGTAGTCGAGCCGCGACGTGCGCGCCGCCTCGGCCGCGGCCTGGTCGGCGTAGGTGACCAGCCGCAGGGTCCCGGCGTTGACCGTGCACTCGACGACCTCCTTCTCGCCGGACGAGGCGGTCGCCGCCTTGCAGTCGCTCGCGCCCTCGGTGATCTTCGAGGCCAGCGCGTCGTAGCGGCCGTCGATGGCGGCCGGATCGACGTCGACCTCGGGGGACTTCGGGCCGGACTTCTCGTCCGACTTCTTCCCCGGGTCGTCGTCGCCGCTCGACGCCAGTACGACGCCGGCGATGACGCCGCCGACGACGACGATGCCCGCCACCGCGGCGGCGGCCCACACGACCGGGCCCTTGCCCTTGCGGGGCGGCGGGGAGCTGAAGCCCGGCGCCGCCGGATAGCCCGTGTACGGCGCCGGCGCGACCGGCTGCGGCGCGGAGCCGTAGCCCGGCGTGACCGACGGGGCAGGCTGCCCCTGCCCGGGCCACACCGTGGGCGGCGGCGACTGCACGGGCGGCGCCGGCGGGGTCGTGGGCGGCGTGCTCGGCGGCGGCAGGTGGCTCGGCGGGCGCTGCGAGCGGTAGCGCAGCACGATCGCCTCGGGCACCTTGCCGAGCGCGTAGCCGAGCACGGCTGCGGCCCAGCTCGCGGCGGCCGAGTCGTCCCCACCCCGCTCACGGGCCAGCCGCGCACCGGCCTCCTCGACGGCGCGGGAGACGTCGGCGCCGCTGTCGATCATGGCGACCAGCGGCGACATCACGTCGAAGCGGACGGCGTCGACGAGCAGGTTGATGTCACCCGTCGTCGCCTGGTCCTCCTCCAACACGTCGTCGAGGACACCCCGGAAGCCGGCGCCGTCCGACAGCATCGCGCTGCCGTGCTGGACGACGACGGAGCGGATCGCGTCGTGGAGCTCCATCACACCGTGGTGCCGAGCTCGGCGAGGATGCCCGAGATCCGGTCGGCGACCTCGGCGGCGGTGCGGGGACGGACGGCGACGTCGGTGGCCAGCGACGCCTCGACCAGTTCGCGCGCGCTCGCCGGCAGCTGGTCGGAGATGGTCGGCTGCGAGGCGAGGATCGAGCGGACCAGGAGCAGCGGCTCGGTGCCCTTCAGGTCGCCGTAGACCCCCTTGCCCGCGATCGCGAAGTGCAGCGAGGCGCCCAGCGACCAGATGTCGCTGGCCCGCGACGCCTGAGCGCCGAGCATGATCGCCGGATCGGTGAACTCCAGGCCGATCTGGCCCAGGCCCGTCGTCACCATGCCCGGCGAGAGCAGCTGCGAGAGGCCGAGGTCGGACAGCCGGCCGCCGTCCTCGGCGAGCAGGATGTTGGCCGGCTTGATGTCGCGGTGGGCGATGCCGCGCTCGTGCAGCGCGTGGGCGGCCAGGGCCGCGTCGCGGACGGCGGCCACGCGGGCCGCCGTACCGAACTCACCGTGGGGCTTCTCCAGCGAGCCGAGCGGGAGGAACTCCATCGCGTAGTAGAACGCGCCTCCGTGGCGGCCGGCGTCGTAGACCGCGACGAGGCGGTCCGAGTCGGCGACGCTGAAGTGCTTGAGCTCGCGCGTCGCGCGGCGGAAGGCGTCGTCGGACGTCGGGCCGGCGATCACCTTCACGACCACCTCGCCGGCACCGATCCCGAGCCGTGCGGGCGCCTTGGCGAGATAGTTGGTCCCGTAGTTCGACTCGCCCAGGGGGCGGACGAACTCGTAGTCAGCGATTCCCTGCACAGGGTCCTCCGTGGTGTCGGTCGGGCCGGTGGCCAAGTCCCAGCATGGCACGTTGCCACCCCTTCTCCACCCGGAAACCCTCCACTCGATCCGCTGGTGGTGCAAGGATTCATGGGGCGCGACCCCGGGTAGCCGGTGTAGCGTTCCGGACGCCATCAGCGACCCAGGAGGCACCGTTGATCGACCCCTCGGCGGCATCAGTCGTCCCCACCACCGATCCGTCCACGTACCTGCCGGCGCAGCCGATCACCGGCGACCTCACCGACCAGATGCTGCAGACGGACTTCTGGACCGACGAGCTCGTCGCGGCCGCGGGCATCCCTATCGTCGACGTCCCCTTCGTGACGGTCGGCGGCGGCATCGGCAGCTTCGTCACGGTCGACTACCTGCGCATCGCGGGCGTGCCGACCTCGCAGATGCGGGTCCTGAGCACCCTCGACTTCCCGTGGCAGACCTACGAGTACCTCACCCGGGTCTCGCAGGTGCCGCGCCCCGAGCGGATCCGCTCCGACTCGGCGTCGCGTCCCGACAACATCTGGGGCTTCCCGTCGTACGGCTTCGCCGAGGGCGTCAAGAAGTTCAACCTCAAGGTGCTCTGGGGCCTGTTCAGCGAGCCGATCTTCTCCGACTACTACACCCCGAAGGCCGGCAACGTCTTCGAGCAGCTCGAGCGCGAGTCCAAGCGGATCAACTACGACGAGATGCTCGTCAAGGGCCTGGTCCGGATCGTGCGCCGTCGGTACGGCGGCGGGTACTTCACGATCCTGACCCCGCCCGAGGGCGCGTCGGCCACCAAGCGCGTCGCGTTCCGCTCGCAGTACGTCCACCTCGCGGTGGGCTACCCGGGCCTTAAGTTCCTGCCGGAGCTGCAGCGCTACCGCACCGAGAACAACGACTACCAGCACATCGTCAACGCCTACGAGGCCCACGAGCACGTCTACGAGCGGCTCGTGCAGAAGCCCAGCACCGTGCTCGTGCGCGGCGGTGGCATCGTCGCCTCCCGCATCCTGCAGCGGCTGATGGACGACCGCGAGAAGTTCGGCGCGCAGACCAACATCGTCCACCTCTTCCGGACCTACATCAACGGCACCAACGACGGCTACGGCAACGAGTCCGACCCGCGTCCCGGTGGCGGCAGGACCCGGGTCACGATGCGCCGCCGCGGCGGCAACGGCTGGGCCTACCAGGGCTTCAACTACCCGAAGTCGGTGTGGGGCGGCCAGCTCAAGGCCCAGGTGCGCAACCTGGAGGGCGAGGAGCGCGCGGAGCTCTACAAGCGGATGGGTGGCACCAACACCCCGTGGCGCAAGAGCTGGCAGCGGCAGATGAACCAGGGCCGCCGCGAGGGCTGGTACAACTGCGTGGTGGGCACGGTCGATGCCATGGAGCCGAGCGGCTCGCGGATCCTCAACCAGGTCCGTACGGCGCAGGGCGTCGTGCCGCTCGAGGTCGACTTCGTGATCGACTGCACCGGCCTCGAGGCCGACATCGCCGAGCACCGGCTGCTCAAGGACCTGCTCGACCACGGCGGCGCCAGCCGCAACCCGGTCGGCCGGCTCAACGTGGACCGCAACTTCGAGCTGATCGGCACGGCCTCGGGCGGCGGCGCCATGTACGCCTCCGGCGCGACCACGCTGGGCGGCTACTTCCCCGGCGTCGACACCTTCCTCGGCCTGCAGGTCGCGGCGCAGGAGATCTACGGCGACCTCAACAAGCGCGGGTTCTGCAAGAGGATCGGACCGGTGCGCTCGACCGTGCAGTGGTGGAAGTGGCTCGCGGGGAGCAACCCGTGAGCGCCCGCCCCGTCCTGACCGCCTCGACCACCGGAGCGCGCTGATGCTGCCCACCCTCAACGGACGGATCCAGACCCGGATCTTCATGCTCGTCGTCTTCGGCGGGCTGATCACGCTGGCCCTGACGCCGATCCTGCCCGGCGACCCGGACTACCGGACGACGTACATCATCCTGGCGGCGGTGCTGGTGCTCGGCATCGTCTGGGAGCTGATCTACCACGTCATCCAGCAGTTCCGGTGGGAGAAGGACTGGCCGACGATGTTCGGCCTGATCACCGCGATCAACGAGGGCGCGCTGGTCTGGCTGCTGCTCGACCTCGAGCTCGTCCCCGGCATCGACTACCCCTCCGACGGCGTGCCCTTCTGGGCGTTCTTCATCGACTTCGCCGTCATCTGGTTCGTCATCTGGGTCTGGACCAACGGCCCGATGCGCGTTCCGTTCATTCGCTGGCGCTTCTTCGGTGGAAGGATCGTGTGACGCCATGGCTGCCACTACTGCTGACGACTGGTCCCGCGCGAGCATCGTGCCCGGCCCCGGCGAGGGCACCCTCGCCCGGATCGGGTCCGTGGTGCTCCTCGTCGGGTCGAGCGACCCGGAGGTCGTGAAGCCCTATCTCGAGCACGCCGAGATCGTCGCGGCCAACGGTGGCCAGGGCCGCCAGCTGGTCCGCGGCTACGCGCTGATGCTGTCGACCGCGGTCGACCAGTCCCCCGGCTTCGCCGCCATCGCGCCCCACACCACGGGCCTGGCGGTCTTCGTCGACGGCGACGTCACGGTCACCGTCGACGGCGACTCCTTCAGCGGCGCCGACTCGCTGGCCTGGGTCGAGCGGCTGATCCCCTGGCCGGTCGAGTCCGTCAGCGTGACGCTGGCGGGCGCTGCCGCGCCGGCCGACGGGTCGTCGTACCGACTCGACGGTGGGGTGATCCCCGCGGGCTCGTTCGCCCTCGGCTCCGGCACGGCCGCTGCCGTCATGGCGCCGGCCGAGCCGGCGATGGCGGAGGCGCCCGAGGCGGCGCCGGAGGCCGTGCACGACCACGAGCACGGGCACGACCACGGGCACGGGCACACCGCCCACCGGCCGCCCGCCGCCGAGCCCGAGGCTCCCGAGCCCGACACGGCGCCCGAGCCGGTCGTGGCCGCACCGCCGGCCCCGCCCGCTCCCCCGGCGCCGGTCCCGCCCGTGGCGGGACGCCCGCTGCCGCCGCAGCCCGCGGACGAGCAGGTCAGCTTCCAGTCCGTGCTCATCGACGACGTCGACGAGGACATGGACGACTTCGAGCCGCTCCCCATCGTCGAGGACGCCTCACAGGTCGTCGACGAGGCGGCGCAGGAGCAGGTCCGCGGCGTCTACTGCAAGAACCGCCACTTCAACGACCCGCGCGTGCTCTTCTGCGCAGTCTGCGGCATCAACATGGTCCAGCAGACGCCGGTGCTGGTGAACGGACCACGGCCGCCGCTGGGCGTGATCGTGCTCGACGACGGCGCGGTGTTCCAGCTGGACACCCCCTACCTCCTGGGCCGCGACCCGAACGCCGACCCGCGGATCGGGTCGGGCGAGTTCCGGCCGCTGCCGATCATCGACCAGTCCAACCAGGTCTCCCGCGTGCACGCACGCCTCGAGATGCGGGGCTGGGACGTCGTGCTGATCGACAACAACTCGACCAACGGCACCTTCGTGCACGTCCCGAAGACCCCGGACTGGGTGCGCATGCCGCCCGGCACCGAGCAGGTCCTCGTGCAGGGCACGCGGGTCCGGATCGGGCACCGCACGCTGGCGTTCAACACGCACGCCGGCGCTTCCAGCTGATGCATCGATGACCACGGCGGCTCGGTACGGCTGGGTCGTCGACGTCGTCGGCGACGTCGCCGCCTGCATCACGGTGGTCGGGGGGCTGCCGCCGGCCAGGCTCATGGAGCTGTTCGGCGCGGATCCCGACGAGCCGGTCGACGAGGACGAGCTCCAGGACATCGCTGCCTTCCACCGCCTGCTCGGCGGTGGATCGCTGACGGTCGAGCCCAACGGCTACCAGGGCAACCGCCCGGAGGTCCTGGTGCCGGCGTCGTTCGCCGCGCCGAACGGCCGCGCCGCGTCGGTCTACTGGAACGAGAACGTCGGCATCCGCTTCGCCTGCGCGGAGGCGGGCCGGATGGTGGCCTCGATGGAGCTCCCGCCGTACGACGACGAGGAGTTGGGCGACCTCCCACCCGACGTCCGGGCGCTCGTCCTTCCCCACGTGGACGACGAGGAGGTCGACCCGATCGCGCTCGGGTCGGCGATGGTCCACCTCTTCACCGGCGTGGCCTTCGGGCGGCACGACGTCGACAGGACGGACGTCGTGAGGATCAACCCGATGCCGGCGTCCGTGGAGGCCGACACCACCTCATCGACGGCGCTCGCCCGCGAGTACCCGGAGCTGGTCACCGCGCTCGCTGCGCTGCCCGCGCCGACCCAGCGCGAGGTGGTGGCGTGGTCGGTGGACCAGGTGCTCGCCGCGAGCGGGCTCGCCGACGATCCCGACTTCCGCTGCGTGGTCGAGCTACTCAGGTCCGCGTCGCCCGCTCCGCTGCCCGAGCAGGCTCGCAAGCGCTTCGGTGCGATCGATCGCGCGATCTCCGAGGAGAACCTCAAGGAGCACGAGGACGACTGGCAGGAGATCGTGGGCTACGGGGACGATGACGACGAGGACGGCGAGAGCTGGGCTGTGAACGTCAACGTCGTGGTGTCCAGCGACGCCGAGGGCGGGACCGCATCCGCGCGATCGGTCGGTCCCGGCGACCCGGAGTGGGACGAGATCGTCCGCCACCTCGAGGAGAGCCCCGAGTTCCGGGCCCTGCGCGACGGCAGCCTCGCCGAGGAGCTCGACGACTGGGACGCCCCGGACGACGAGACGGATCCGGACCACATGTTCTCGGAGAGCCGCTACCGGACCCTGAACGTCCAGCAGTGGGCATCGGGCACCTGCGAGGCTGCCGTGCATCCTGACGCCACCACCTCGGTCTGGCGGACGGTCCACGCGGCCTTCGGCACCATGGACGCGGTCAGCCGGCTGGAGGGCGGGACCCGACGCGAGCAGTTCTCCGCCGAGCTGGTCCGGCGCTTCCTCGCCGCCCATCCGTCGGGATCGGCCCTGATGGTGCCCAGGCTGGAGGCCCACGAGGCCGCCCGCACCCTCGCGCCGGCACGTCAACGGCAACTGGCGGAGTGGGTGGCCACCTTCCTCGCCCGCGCGGCCGGCGTCGACCAGGACCCCGACTTCGCCGTGACGTTGGGACAGTTCGGGCGGGGTGCGGTGGCCACCATGACGCCGGCCACCGCGGCTCGGCTCGCGCAGGCCGAAGCAGCGCTCGAGGCCGAGAGCCGACGACGGCAGCAGGACCACGAACCCGCTCCCCAGCAGGAGGTCGACCACCTCGTCATGCTGTCAACGGTGGCGAGCGCCATCGAGAACGCCTGCCATGCCGACCCCGGGCACGCCGCCGCCCGTGCCGTGCTCCGCGCCGACATGGACCTCGTCCACGTCGCCCTCGCCCGGCAGGCCGACGTCGACCAGTCGTTCTGGACCACGCTCTCCGAGCGCTTCGGCATCACCCGCTGACGGCGTCAGGCCGGGGCGGCGACCTCGCCGAGGGTGACCGTCGCGAAGTCGGTCGGCGCGGCGTCCAGCTCGGCCCGCACGGTGATCCCGCCCTGCCCCGCGGACGCGGCCGACAGGACGAGGGGCGCGGCGGCCAGTGGTCCGGCGTCCTCGGCGGCGTCGACCACCCGCACGCCCCGCGCGGCCAGCGCCGTGCGGGCTGCCGTGGTGCGGCGACCGTCGCCGCGGACCTCCAGGGTCGTCCCGCGCACGAGGGCCAGGCGCGCGCCGAGCACGATCGCAGCGTCGCCGTCCGTGTCATTGCTCCCGTGTACGACGACCGGCGCGTCCGCGTCCGGGACCGGGGTCCCCGCTGGAGCCACCACGACGGGCGACTCGTTGGCCGCGACGACGGCGTCGAGCGACGGGTCGTCGGACCAGGCCACCAGGCCCTGGGGCTGCAGCACCCCGACGAGCTCGACGAGGTCCTCCTGGACGTCCGCCGAGGGGTGGGCGATGACCCGCACCGGGACGCCCTGGCCCTCACCGTGGTGGACCAGGACCTGTTGGCGCTCCATGGCCGCGGCCATCTCGGCGAGGTCGAGCGACATGCCGCTGCCGACCTCGAGGGCGCGGCCCTGCGGGGTCAGGTCCGCGATCACGATCTCGGCCGGACGGGCGCCCCCGAGCGCGCCGATGGCCAGGTCGACGAGCAGCCGGTTGTCCTGGCCGTCGTGGGCGAGGACGAGGATCCGGTCGACGGCCTCCTCGCCGAGCGCGGCCCGCTCGGCCTCGGCGATGTCGCGCGCGACCCGGCGCTGCGGGTAGGTGAAGCCGAGCAACGGGCCGGTCATCACCGTGGTGACCAGGGCCATGATCACCATGAGCGTGAACAGCTCCGGCGACAGCAGGCCCTTCTCCAGGCCGACGTTGAGGATGATCAGCTCCGTCAGGCCGCGGGTGTTCATCAGCAGGCCGAGCGAGCTGGCCTGCCAGTGCGGGACCTTCTGCAACCGCGCACCGACGTAGGCGCCGACGTACTTGCCGACGATCGCCACGGCCAGGATCGCCAGCAGCGGCACGATGTGCTCGGTGCCGAGGCCCTGGATGTTGACCTTGAGGCCGGAGATCAGGAAGAACACGGGCAGGAGCAGGAGCACCGAGATCTGCTCGAGCCGGACCAGGATCTCGTGGCGGAGGGCGGCGGCCTGCTCGTGCGGGATGATCGCGCCGAAGAGGAACGCGCCGAAGATGTAGTGGATGCCGAGCACCTCGGTGGTGGCCGCGAACAGCAGCATCCCGACCAGCACGACCGAGAGGATCGTCGGCGTCAGCTCGCCGGCCCGGTGGTAGGCCCGGGTGAGCCAGGTGAGCGCGGGCCGGACCACGAAGATCGCCAGCAGCACGAACGGGATCGCGAGGTAGATCGCCCAGCTCGGGAGGTGTCCGTGGCCGCCGTCGACGCCTGCGATCGCGAGCACGACGGCCAGCAGGGTCCAGGCGATGATGTCGTCGGTCGCCGCGCAGGCCAGCGCGAGGCCTCCGGTCTCCGTGCGGTGCATCCGGCGGTCGGTGAGGATCCGGGCGAGGACGGGGAAGGCGGTGATGGACATCGCCGCGCCCATGAAGAGCGCGAACGGCCAGAAGTCCGCGCCCTCGGGCTTGAGCGCCTTGGTGGCGTCGCTGGTGACGAACAGGTGGGCCAGCCCGATGCCGAGCGAGAACGGCAGGATGATCGAGCAGACCGACACCGCCCCGGCGACCTTCTCGCGGCCCTTGATCAGCTTCAGGTCGAGCTCGAGCCCGACCACGAACATGAACAGCACCAGGCCGACGCGGGCGAGCACGTCGAGGAAGCCTCGCTGGTCGGTCGGGAAGAGGTCGTTGCTGAGCTCCATCCCGAGCAGGCTCGGGCCCAGCAGCACACCGGCGGCGATCTCCCCGACGACGGGCGGGATGCCGACCTTGGCGACCAGCGTGCCGGCGATCCGCGCGACGACGATGATCAGCGCCAGCAGGCCGAGCACGACGGCGATGTCGAGCACGGGTCCCGTCGCGGGCGGCGCCACGAGCACGGTGGGGGCGGGCATGGGTTCTCCTCGAGGACGACGTCGGTCGGAGCAACAGACACCCTAGGGCTTGCGCCTCACGCCGTCTCCCAACGGAACAATCTCGCCGCCAGCAGGGTCACCACGACCGCGAAGCCGGCCAGCACGACCAGCGGTACGACGGCCGCGGCCGGCCCCTCGCCGCGCACCATCACGTCGAGCATGCCCTCGTTGAGGTGCTTGAGCGGCAACAGGTCCGAGAGCCGCCGCAGCCACGTCGGGGCGCCGTCGAGCGGGAAGAAGGACCCGCTGAGGAAGGCCATCGGCAGCACGAGGAAGTTGGCGAGGTTGACCGCACCCTCGGTGGTCTTCGCGAGCGCACCGGCGAGCAGCCCGATGGCCATGAAGCACAGCGTGCCGACGACGACGAGCGGCACGGACATCCACCACGAACCGGTCAGCCGGAGGCCGAAGGCCGCGGCGCCCAGCCCGAGGAAGATCGCGAGCTGGCCGAGCGCGATCAGCAGGGTCACCGCGACCCGGGCGCCGACGATCGTGCCGGTGCCGACCGGTGCCAGCTGGAGGCGCCGGAGCAGCTTGGACTGCCGCCAGCCCTGCAGGGTCGCGGCCGACCCGAAGGCCGCGCTCATCGCGACCGCCCAGCCGAGCAGCCCGGGGGTGACGAACTGGATCACCGAGAGCGAGTCGTCCTCGACCCGCTCCGCGGTGAACGTGTACGTCGGCGGCTCGCCGGTCGCCGCCACGTTGGCCCCGTCCACGAAGGCCCGCAGCGTGCCCTGGGTGACCGCGGCCTTCACCTGGTCGGTCTGGGTGTAGTGCGCGACCAGCTCGTCGCCGCGCTGCTCGATCGCGACGTCGGCGTCGCCCTTGCGCACCTCCTCCAGCGCCGCGGCGAGGTCGTCCTCGTCGGTGACCTCGAAGGTGTGGTCGAAGGCCGCCCGCGCGTCGTCGGGGAGCTCGTCGACCAGCGGCACCGCGCCGACCTTGACCAGGTCGACCTTCGACTGGTCCTGGTTGCCGAGCAGGCCGCCGAAGAGCACGAGGAACATCAGGGGGAAGACGACGGCGAAGAACACGGCGGCGCGGTCGCGCAGGAAGCCGCGCAGGATCGCGACGGACAGGGCCAGGAAGGGCGAGCCCTCGAGGCGACGGCTCATGCCCGGTACTCCCGTCCGGTCAGCGACAGGAAGACGTCCTCGAGGGTGCCGGTGCGCACGCTCACCCCGGCCAGGTGGTCCCCGGCCGCGAGGGCGGTCAGCACGCCCGCCGGGTCGCGGGTCACCAGGACCACGCCGTCGAGGTCCTCGGCAGCATCGCTCACGCCGGGGATCGCCGCCGCCTGGTCCGCCGTCAGCGTGCCGGGGGCGACCGTGATCCGCGCGGGTGCGTCCAGGCCGCGCACCAGCGCCGCCGGGGTGTCGAACTGCAGGATCCGGCCGCGGTCCATGACCGCCACCCGGTCGCAGAGCACCTCCGCCTCGTCCATGTAGTGCGTCGTCAGTACGACCGTGCGCCCGCTCTCGTTGATCGACGACAGCAGGTCCCACAGGTTGCGCCGCGCCTGGGGGTCGAGTGCGGCCGTCGGCTCGTCGAGGAAGACCAGCTCCGGGTCGTGCACCAGCGCGCAGGCGATCGACAGCCGTTGGGCCTGGCCCCCGGAGAGGTCCTCCACCCGTGCGCCGGCCTTGTCGGTGAGCCCCACCCGCTCGAGCCACTCGTCCGCGGGACCGGCGCCGACGCCGTACAGGCTGGCGAAGGTGCGGATCTGCTCGCGCGCGGTGAGCCGCTCGAAGAACGACGAGGCCTGCAGCTGGACGCCGATGCGCGGCTGCAGCCGCGGGTTCCGCGGCCACACCGGCTCCCCCAGCAACCGCACCTCGCCGCCGTCGGGCTTCCGCAGCCCCTCGATCATCTCGAGCAGGGTCGTCTTGCCGGCGCCGTTCGGCCCCAGGACGCCGACGAACTCACCCTCGGCGACCTGGAGCGTCACGCCGTCGACGGCCGTGAGGTCGCCGTAGCGCTTGGTCAGGTCCTGCACGTCGATCGCGGACATCACCGCGACCCTAGGACAAGGTGGTGAGCCCTCTCAACGACATTCGGCTCAGGTGAGCAGGCCCCGCACCACGCGCAGACCGACCGAGACCTTGGCGATGTCGGTCGGCTCGTCGGCGCAGATGGCGTTCAGCGCGCCGATGGCGTGGTCGACGACACCGCCCGCGGCCTCCTCCCACACCGTGACGCGGCGCGACGCCAGCTCGAGCGGGTCCTCGTCCCCCTCCGGCTCCAGGCCGGCCGTCGCGGCGAGCACCTCGCCGGTCAGCTGGGCGTGGACGGCGTGCAGGTCGTCGCGGAGCGCGGCCCGGGCCATGGTCTGCCACTGGTCCTCGCGCGGCAGGTCGACGATCCGCTGCTGCAGCGCCGAGACGCCGAGCCGCTCGCCGAGCATGAAGTGCACCCGCGCGACCTCGGCCGGCGGGAGGCCGGCCCGGTCGGCGATCTCGACCACGTTGAGCAGCGTGTAGGCGACGTCGAAGGACGCGACCCGCGACGCCAGCTCGGGCGGCACGGACTGCGCCTCCAGCGACTTCCGGCGGCTCTCGTACGCGGCCAGCTCGGCGCCGGTCAGCAGCGACGGGAGCGCGAGCATCGTCTCCTGCACCGGCGTCGCGAAGAACTCCACATTGCCCTGGCTGTCCATGGGTGGGCGCCGGTTGGTGACGAGCCAGCGCGAGGCGCGCTCCACGAGCGTGCGCATCTCCACCCGCATCCGGGTCTGGAGGGCAGCGTCGAGCACGTTGTCGTACTGCTCGAGCTCACGCCGCAGGTCGAGCGAGCCGAAGATCTCGCGCGCCACGAAGTTCGCCCGGGTCAGCTCGGCCGGGCTGGCGCCCGTCTCGCCCGCCAGGCGGGGCCAGTAGGTGAAGCCCGCGCCGTTGACGAGGTCGTTGACGACCTGGGTCACGATGATCTCCCGGCGCAGCGGGTGGTCGCCGATCTGGTCGAGGAAGCCCTCCTGCACCGGGGCCGGGAAGTACGACTGCAGGTCCAGGGTGAGGTAGGGGTCCTCCGGCAGGTCGGAGGCCAGCAGCTCCTCGGCGAGCACGATCTTCGTGTACGCCATCAGCACCGCGAGCTCCGGCTGGGTGAGCGCTCCCCCGGCCTCGATCCGCCGCTTCACCTCGCGGGTCGGCGGCAGTGCCTCCAGGTCGCGGTCGAGCAGCCCACGCGACTCGAGGTCGTGCATCCACTGCTCGTGGACGTGCAGCAGCGACGGCGCGTTCTTCGCGGCGTTGGCCAGCGCGAGGTTCTGCTCGTAGTTGTCACGCAGCACCAGCTCGGCGACCTCGTCGGTCATGGAGGCGAGCAGCTCGTTGCGCTGCTTGCCGGTCAGGTCGCCGGCGAGGACGACCCGGTCGAGCAGGATCTTCAGGTTGACCTCGTGGTCGGAGGTGTCGACACCGGCCGAGTTGTCGATGAAGTCGGTGTTGATCCGGCCCCCGTCGACGGCGTACTCGATCCGGCCGCGCTGGGTGAAGCCCAGGTTGCCGCCCTCGCCGACGCACCGCACGCGCAGCTGGCCCCCGTCGACGCGGATCGCGTCGTTGGCCTTGTCGCCGGCGTCGGCGTTGGTCTCGGTCGACGCCTTCACGTAGGTGCCGATGCCGCCGTTCCAGAGCAGGTCGACGGGCGCGAGCAGGATCGCGCGCATCAGCTCGGCCGGCGTCATCCGCTCGACGTGGCCGGCGATCCCGAGCGCGGCCCGCACCTGGGCGTTGATCGGGATCGACTTGGCGCTGCGCGGGAAGATGCCGCCGCCCTCGGAGATGAGCGAGCGGTCGTAGTCCTGCCAGCTGGAGCGGGGCAGGTCGAAGAGCCGCCGGCGCTCGGCGTACGACGTCGCCGCGTCCGGCTCCGGGTCGATGAAGATGTCGCGGTGGTCGAAGGCGGCGACCAGCCGGATGTGCTCCGAGCAGAGCATCCCGTTGCCGAACACGTCGCCGGACATGTCGCCGATACCGACGACGGTGATGTCCTCGTTCTGGCAGTCGATGCCCATCTCGCGGAAGTGGCGGCGTACCGAGACCCAGGCGCCCTTGGCGGTGATGCCCATGGCCTTGTGGTCGTAGCCGACCGAGCCGCCGCTGGCGAACGCATCGCCCAGCCAGAAGCCGTAGTCGGCGGCGACGCCGTTGGCGATGTCGGAGAAGGTCGCCGTGCCCTTGTCGGCCGCGACGACCAGGTAGGAGTCGTCGGCGTCGTGGCGGACCACGAGCGGCGGCGGCACGGTCTCGCCACCGACGAGGTTGTCGGTGACGTCGAGCAGGCCGCGGATGAACGTCTTGTAGCAGGCGACGCCCTCGGCCAGCCAGGCCTCGCGACCGCCCTCACCGGCCGGGTCGGGCAGCTGCTTGGCGTAGAAGCCGCCCTTCGCGCCGACCGGCACGATGACGGTGTTCTTCACCATCTGCGCCTTCACCAGGCCCAGGATCTCGGTGCGGAAGTCGTCGCGCCGGTCCGACCAGCGCAGGCCGCCGCGGGCGACCGCACCGAAGCGCAGGTGCACGCCCTCGACCCGCGGCGAGTAGACGAAGATCTCGAACTTCGGCCGCGGCTCCGGCAGGTCCGGGATGGCCGACGGCTCGAGCTTGAGGGAGAGGTACGGCTTCGGGGCGCCGTCCTCGCCCTGGAAGTAGTTGGTCCGCAGGGTCGCCTGCACGTGCGTCAGGTAGGACCGCAGGATCCGGTCGTGGTCGAGGCTGACCACGTCGTCCAGCGCGGTGCTGATCTTGGCCACCAGACCGGCCTCGCGGTCGGCGCGGCCGTCCGCGGCTCCCGGGTCGAACCGGGTCTCGAAGAGCAGCACCAGCAGGCGGGCCAGCTCGACGTTGTCGACCAGGGCCTGCTCGATGGAGTCGAGCGCGAAGGGGCTGTTGCCCTGGCGCATGTACTTCGCGTAGGCACGCAGCACCATCGCCTGGCGCCAGGTCAGCTGGGCGCGCAGGACCAGGCGGTTGAAGCCGTCGATCTCGGTGAAGCCGTCCCACATCGCCCGCAGCGCATCGGCGAAGAGCTCGCGCGCGTGGTCCGGGAGGGCTTGGCCGTAGCGCAGGCCGAAGTCGTAGATGTGGGTACGACGTTCGAGGCCGGTCAGGCCGTAGGGCCGCTCGTCGACGACCTCGACCCCCATCGACGACAGCATCGGCAGCACGCCGCTCAGCGAGAGCGGCTCCCCCACCCGGAACACCTTGAGCCGGGCCTCGCCGTCGGCCGCGTCCAGGTCGGCGTAGAGCGACTGGTCGATCCCGCTCTCGCCGTGGATGGCCTCGATCCGGCCGAGGTCGACCGCGGCGGCCCGGGGGTTGAAGTCCTCCTTGTAGGCCTCCGGGAAGGCGTCGACGTAGCGCCGGCCGAGCAGCGCGCCGACCTCCTCGCCGTACTCGGCGATGACGGCCTGGAGGAAGTCCTCCTGCCACGAGCGCGACGCCTCGACCAGGCGGCGCTCCAGGTCGGCGGTGTCGATGTCGTCGGGGACCAGCTCGCCCTTGGGAAGGTGGACCACGAAGTGCACGCGCGCGGTCGTCGACTCGTTGATGCTGACGTTGAACTCGACGTCGTCAGGGCCGATCCGGCCCCGGCCGATCTGGTCGACCAGGATCTGCACGAACCGCTGGCGCACGCCGGTGTTGTAGCGGTCGCGCGGCAGGTAGACGAGGACCGAGAGGTAGCGGGCGTAGGTGTCGCGGCGGATGAACAGCCGGACCGCGCGGCGCTCGCGCGCCTGCATCGCCGCCTCCACGATCGGCGACAGCTCGTCGACCGGCGTGTGGAAGAGCTCGTCGCGCGGATAGGTCTCGAGGGTGTCGAGCAGCGCGGCGCCGTCGTGGCTGCGCGCGTCGTAGCCGCTGCGGTGCAGGACCTCGGCGACCTTCTCGCGCAGCAGCGGGATCTGCAGCAGCGACTCGGTGTAGGCCGCGCTGGAGAGCAGGCCGAGGAAGCGGCGCTCGCCGACGACCTCGCCGGCGTCGTCGAACGTCTTCACGCTGACGTAGTCGAGGTACGCCGGCCGGTGGACCGTCGAGCGCGAGTTGGCCTTCGCGAAGACCATCAGCGTCTTCTCGCGGGCCTTGGCCTTCACGGCGTCGGGCAGGCGGCTGAACGCGACCGAGGTGTCGCCCTCGCCCGGGTTGTCGCGCAGGATGCCCAGGCCGGAGCCGGGCACCGGCCGCAGCACGTCCTCGGCCTCCTCGCCACCGGGGAGCACGACGTGGTCCAGGACGTACTCGCGGTAGCCGAGGAAGGTGAAGTGCTCGTCGGCGAGCCAGCCCAGCAGCTCGCGGGCGCGGCGCACCTCCTCGGGGTCGAGCGGCGGCGGGTCGGCGGCGAGGCCGTCGACGATGTCGGTGACCTGGCCCTGCATGCCGGACCAGTCCTCGACCGCGGCGCGGATGTCGGCCAGCACGCGCTGGCACGCGGCCGCGACCTGCTCGGGGTGGTCGTCGCCGTCGCCGCCGAGGCGGCCGACCTCGATGTGCATCCAGGACTCGCGCACGGCGCCCTCGGCGGGCGTGACCGAGCCGGACGCGACCGGCTCGACCGACAGGAGGCGGCCGTCGGCGTCGCGGCGCACGTCGAAGGTGGGGTGGACGACGGTCCGGACGTCGTGGACCAGCCGCGCGAGCAGCATGGTCAGCGAGTCGACCAGGAAGGGCATGTCGTCGCCGACGACCTCCACGACCGAGTGCCCGGCGGCGGACCAGCCGTGCTCGGCGACCGTCGGGGTGAAGACCCGCACCTTCGCCTGGCCGGGCTTGCGGTCCAGCGCGAGGTGGTGGTGCGACGCGAAGGCGCCGTACACGTCGACGTCGCTGCGCGCGGCCAGCTCCTCCGTCGCGACGTGCCGGTAGTAGGCCGGAAGCAGCACGGGCAGCGCGTCACGCGGCGGCCCACCCGACCCCTTCGGTGTTCCGGCCGCGGCGGCGGCCTGCTCGAAGATGCGGTCACGGTCGGCCCCCGGTGCCGAGGGCGGCAGCGTCGTCATTGACACGTCTCGACACTAGGACCCCGGTGACCCGGGCCACAACCTGACGCGGCCGCATTCGTCTCGTATCCGAGACGGTCCGGCGGTCGCTGCGACAGGCCGTCGCCCGGCTGCCGTACACGGGCCACCGGGGTGCGACATGATGTCGCCATGAAGTTCCGACGTGAGCTCGCCTACGAGGCAGCCCCGGCCGAGGTGTTCGCCATGCTGGCGGACCCGGCGTTCCGGGAGAAGGTCGCCGCCGCCCAGGACGTCGTGTCGATCGACGTGACCATCACCCCGCAGGGTGAGGGCTTCACGATGGTCAGCGACCAGGTGCAGAGGACCGCAGGACTGCCGGCGATCGCCAAGAAGATCGCCGGCGACACCACCCGCGCGGTCATCCGCGAGGAGTGGTCCGACCCGGCCTCGGGGACGGTCGAGATCACGGCGCCGGGCAAGCCGACCACCATGGTCGGGACGATCCGGCTCACTGCCGACGGCAGCGGGACGACCTATGTCCAGGAGCTCGAGGTGGGCGTCAAGGTGCCGCTCATCGCGGGCAAGCTGGAGAAGATCATGGCCGACAACATCGACGAGGGCCTGTCCGTGGAGCACGCCACGGGCATCGCCTGGCTGAGGGGAGATCGCTGACATGGCAACACGTCTGGTGCACGAGATGGTGTACGACGCACCGCTGATCGAGGTCGCGGGCATGCTGTCGGACCCGGAGTTCCGGCAGGAGGTCTGCCGCAACCAGCGCGCGACGTCGTACACGGCGGAGATCGAGGGCGACGCCAACGAGAAGGCCGTCCGGATCGAGATGACCCAGCCGACCGACAAGGTCCCGGCCTTCGCGAAGAAGATCGTCGGCGACACGGTGACGATCGTGCAGACCGAGGCCTGGTCGAGCGCGTCGCACGCCGACGTCCACGTGACCATCCCCGGCAAGCCGGGCGAGATGAAGGGCACCGCGGTCCTCGTCGAGAAGGACGGCGTCACCCACGAGACGGTCACCCTCGACGTGACGGTCAAGATCCCGCTCGTGGCGGGGAAGATCGAGGACCTGCTGGCGAAGCTGCTCGGGAGCGCGCTGCGCGCCGAGGAGCGGACCGGGAAGGCGTGGCTGGCGCGCCAGCCGTAGCCGCCCGCCCCGGCACCACGCTCAGTCGTCGCGGCCCGGTTCCCCCTCGGGGAGCCGGGCCGTGTCGCTCTCCTGCTCGCGGCGCTCCTCCTCGAGCTCGGCACGACGCCGGACCATGATCACGATGCCGAGCACCACGAACGGCCCGAAGGCCAGGACGATCGTGGCGACCTGCTCGGCGGGATGCAGGGCGCCCATGTGCAGCGGGATCACGGACCCATCGTCCCACCACCCGCGCCGTCGCGACCCCTGCGGGTCAGGAACCGGGCTTGGGCCTCGGCTTGGCCTTCGGGTTGCGGCGTCCGCGCGGCGCGCGCTCCCGCGTCGCCGACGACAGCTCGAGCAGCTCCTCCAGCGCTTCCTGCACGCACGAGCCGAGGAGCTCGGCGTCGGGGATCCAGTCGCGGTCGGCGGTGATGCCGTAGAACACCCCGCCGTCGTACGACGTCACGCTGATCGCCAACGGGTGGCCGGGCGTCAACGGGGGCACCGGGTAGCTGGCCAGCATCCGCGCGCCGGCGGCGTACAGCGGGGTCTGCGGGCCCGGCACGTTGGTCACCGACAGCTGGTAGCCGCGTCGCAGCTCGGCATTGGCGACGCGGGAGCCGATGGCGTGGAAGGTCGTCGGCGCGAAGCCGGCGATGCCGGCGAGCCGGTTGGCGGCCACGCTGCGGCCGGTGTCCTTGTGCGCCTGGAAGGAGTACGAGACCTGGTGCAGCCGGACGACGGGGCTGGTCTCGCTGATCGGCAGGTCGACGAAGTGCGCCGCGATCTGGCTGCCCAGTGATGTGGCCTCGAGCTCCTCGTCGATGACCGAGACCGGCACGACGGCGCGGACCTGGCGCAGACCGCCCATCGACTCGGCCCGCGTCATCAGCCACGCCCGCAGGGCGCCGGTGACGGTCGCGAGGATCACGTCGTTGACCGTGCCGCCGTGCGCCTCGCGGACCTTGCGGTAGTCGGACAGGCGGGTCTCGACGGTCACGACGCGGCGCTGCTGCGAGAGCGGGCCGTTGATGACGCCGCGCCGCTTGGGCCGGCGCCCGGTGGCCGCGGCGGCGAAGGAGCGCACGCGGCTGCTGCGGCGGTCGGCCTCGCGGGCGACGGCCCGGGAGCCGGTGCGCACCGTGTCGAGCAGGACGCCGGGGTCGGTGAGGTTCTCCCGGACGGCGCTGCTGAGGAGGCGGGCCGGGTTGGGCGAGCGCCGCGGCACCCAGTCGTCGGGGTCGAGCTCGCGCGCCTCGGGCTGCAGGTCGAGCAGCAGCTGGCCGAGGTCGACGGTGTGGACCCCGTCGACGAGGGCCTGGTGGGTCTTGGAGAGCAGCGCGACGCGGCCGCCCTCGAGGCCCTCGACGAAGTAGATCTCCCACAGCGGGCGGGTCCGGTCGAGCGGGCGCGAGACGATCCGGGAGACGAGCTCGAGCAGCTGCGCCGACGTACCGGGCCGCGGAAGGGCCGAGCGCCGGACGTGGAAGCCGAGGTCGAAGTTCTCGTCGTCGACCCACACCGGGTTGGCCAGGTGGCCGGGAACGGTCTGGAGCCGCTGGCGGTAGCGCGGCACGAACGCGATCCGGTCGCGGATCAGGGCGACCAGGCGCGCGTGGTCGAAGGCACCCTCGCCCTCACCGGGATCGAAGATCTCGATGGTGGCGTTGTGCAGCGGCGTCTCCGGCGTCTCCTCAGCGAGGAACGTCAGGTCGCGCGGACGCACCCGATCCACCACGTCGTTCTCCAACCTCTTGGCGGACCCCCGGGGACCAACGGTGTCCGGCCCCATCCGGACGCCTTGGGGTCACCGTGAGATTCTGGCAGAGAACCTGGAGCCGGGCCGACACGGTCCACGAGTGTCGGCCGACGAGTGCCGGCTCCCCGACGAGGAGGACCACCCATGCGCTTGCGCGCTGTCGCCGCCGTGCTCACCGGCGTCGCCCTGCTGGCCACCGTCACCGCCTGCGGCGACGACGAGAAGGCCGGCTCCGACGACGTGGTGACGATCGACATCACCATCAAGGACGGCCAGGTGGACCCGAGCGGCGACCGGGTGAAGGTGGACGCCGGCCAGCCGGTCGACCTCGTCGTGACCGCCGACGAGCCCGGCGAGCTGCACATCCACTCCGACCCGGAGCAGCAGCTGGAGTACGACGCGGGCACCACCACGCTGCCGATCGCGATCGACCGGCCCGGCGTCGTCGCCGTCGAGTCGCACGAGCTGGACCAGGTGATCGTCCAGCTCGAGGTCCGTTGATCGGGGGCGCCGACGGCACGATCGAGGCGCACGGGATCGGCGGTCAGGCGGACCTGCCGATCTCCCTCGAGCTGGCCGTGTCGGGCGCGGTGGCCGCGCTCGTCGTCTCGTTCACCGTCCTCGTCGTCGCCTGGCGCAGGCCGCGCTACGACGGCCAGCCGGTCACCGGCCGCGTCGTCTGGCCCCCGCTCGACGCCTTCGTGTCGTCGGTGGCCTTCCGGGTCGGCGCCCGCGTGGTCGGGCTCCTGCTGGCGGCGTACACGGTCGCGGTGGCGGTCGCCGGCCAGGACAACCTGACCAACCCGTTCTTCGGCATCTTCTACGTCTGGTGGTGGGTCGGGCTCGTCTTCGCTTCGGCCCTGCTGGGCCCGGTGTGGAGGGCGATCAGCCCGGTCCGCACCCTCAACGCCGGCATCGCGCGCCTCGCCGGCAGCGACCCCGACGCCGGGCTGGTCCCCTACCCCGAGCGCCTCGGCTACTGGCCGGCCGCGCTCGGCCTGTTCGCGTTCGTGTGGCTGGAGCTCGCCTACGAGTACCCGACCGAGCTGGGCTCCGTCCGGTTCTGGTGTGCCGTGTACGTCGGCGCGATGCTCGTCGGCGGAGCCGTGTTCGGCAACCGCTTCTACGAGCGGGCGGACCCCTTCGAGGTCTACTCCTCGCTCATCGCGAAGCTCTCGCCGTGGGCGCGCGACGAGGAGGAGCGCCTGGTGCTGCGCAGCCCGCTCGCCAACCTGGCGACGATCCCGCCGCTGCCCGGCCTGGTCGCGGTGGTCGCGGTGCTCTTCGGCAGCACGGCGTTCGACTCGTTCCGCGAGTCGACCTTCTGGGTGAAGTTCTACCAGGGCTCCAGCATCGACAAGGTCTACCTCGACAACGTCGCCCTGCTCTGCTTCGTGCTGCTCGCGGGCCTGCTGTTCAGCGGCGGCAGCGCGCTGACGCCCCCGGGTGCCGAGGTGTCGCGGCGCGACCTGCCGCGCCACTACGCGCACTCGATCGTGCCGATCATCCTCGGTTACATCGTGGCGCACTACCTCACGCTCTTCATCGACGTCGGGACGCAGACGCTCGCCCGGGCCAGCGACCCGTTCGGCAAGGGCTGGGACATCCTCGGCACGGCGGCCGTCGAGCCGTCGTACTGGTTCTCCTACCACCCGCAGACGCTCGCCACGATCAAGGTGCTCGCGGTCGTGGTCGGACACGTGGTGGCGGCGATCGCCGCCCACGACCGGGCGCTGGCCCTGCTGCCGCGGAAGGACCAGGTGACCGGTCAGCTGCCGCTGCTGGCCGTCATGGTGACCTTCACCGCGGGCGGTCTGATGCTGCTGTTCAGCGCCTGACGGACGGCCGGGTGCCGACGAGCAGGTGGAACACCGGCTCGCGGTCCCCGAGCGTGCGGTGCTCGACGTCGAGGCCGGCCGCGGCGAGCGCGGCCACCACGTCCGCGACCGGCCGCAACGTGAAGCCGTGGCGGGTGAACGGCTGGCGGCCCATCCACGCGGGGTCGGCGATGCCGATCACGCCCGTCCCGGCCGGGGCGAGCACGCGCGCCGTCTCGCGGAAGGCGACATCGAGGTCGTCGACGAAGTAGACGGTGTTCACGCTGATCCAGCCCGCCAGGGCACCGTCGGCGAAGGGCAGCGCGGCCATCGTCGCCTCGTGCAGCTCGAGCCGGCCGCTCGCCACGGCATCGCGATGGGACCGCCGAGCGCGGTCCAGCATGTCCGCCGAGGGCTCGACGCCGTGCACGCGGCCGGTGTCGCCGGATGCGTCGAGGAGCAGGTCGAGTCCGAGTCCGCCGCCGAAGCCGATGTCGGCGACCGTCTCGCCCCCGGTCAGCGCCAGCGCGTCGACCGCCGCGGCGACCGTGGTCGCGTTGCCCTTGTTGAGCATGCGCGCGACGAGCGCCCCGAGCGGCCCCGACGGACCGCCGAGCTGGCGGCCGAGGACGCGCAGGAGCACGTCGGGGACGGGGATCCGGGGCACCCCGCCACTATGGCAGTCGTGGGGACCCGCCGGCCATGGCGTCGATCAGGCGCCCGACCGCGCGGGTCAGCGGCGACTCGCCCGACTCGACGAGGAGCCGCCCGGCGACCAGGGCGCGGTCGACGGCCGGCTGGTCGTCGGGCAGGAAGTGGACACCACGGCTCGGGCCGAACCCGGCGAGCATCGCGGTGACGTCCGCCTCCCGCCAGCCGAGGCTCGGCCGCATCCGGTTGACGACGATGCGTGGCGCCAGGTCGGGCACCAGGTCGCGCAGGTCGGTGACGGCCCGGGCCAGGCGGGCCAGCCCGACGGGATCGGCGGCGCCGACGAGCACCACCTCGTCGGCCACCTCGAGGGCTTCGCGGGTCAGGTCGTTGCGGGCCGGCCGGCCGAGGTCGGCGGCCGGGTCGGGCTCGATGCTGAAGCCGGTGTCGAGGACCACCTGGCCGTCGAGGCGGGCCCGCTCGACCAGCGCGGTGAGCGTGCCGGGCCGCACCTCCGACCAGCGGTCGGGGCGCGGCAGGCCCGTGATGACCCGCAACCGGTCGGACAGCCGCCGCTGCACGGTCGCGAACCGCTGCTCGACCGTGCCCGCTGCGACCAGCCGCGCCGCGGCGAGCAGGCCGGACACCTCGTCCAGGATCCCCAGCTGCTGTGCGACCGCTCCGCCGTAGGGATCGGCGTCCACGAGCAGCGTGCTGAGTCCGCGGCGCGCCAGGTCGGCGGCGACAGCGCCGGCGAGGGTCGTGCGCCCCGGGGCGCCACCGGGCCCCCAGACCGCGATCACGCGGCCCGGTGCGCCCGCCTCCGGAGCCGCGGGAGGGCCCTCCCCCGCACCCCCGGGTACGACGCCGGGCAGCTCGGGTGGTCCCGGCGGCTCCGTCGGGTCCGCCGGGAGTGCGGCCACCAGGGCGGCGACCTCGTCGATCCGGGCGACCTCCAGCAGGGTGACGAGGCCGATCCGGGCCGCGCGGGGGCGGGTCAGCTCGGCGTCCGTGGCGATGCCGACCACCCGGACGCCGTACCGGCCGAGGTCGTCGACGACGGCGTGGTCGAGCCCGGCGAGGTCGGCGGCGAGCACCGCGACGTGCGCCTGGCCGGTGCTGGCGGTCGCGAGCAGGTCGGCGACGTCGACGCAGCGCTTGAGCACCACCGTGGCCGGGCTCGCCTGCAGGGCGGCCAGGGCGCGGGTCTCCCACGCCGCCCCCGTCGAGACCAGGAGGACGATCGTGACCGGGGAGCTCATCGCGCGCTCACGACCGCTGGAGGATCCGGATCACCGGGTCCTGCAGGCCGGCCAGCAGCCGTTCGAACGCGGCCGCCCGCTCGTCGTCGACGGCCACCACGACCTGGCGGGTGCCGGAGACCGCGAAGGTGTCGTCGTAGGCCGGGGCGGCGAGCACCGTCACCCCGCTCAGCGCCGGCGCGCCGACCGGGCCGGTCGCGTCGCTCGCGTCGTCCGCCGTCGCCCGCTCGGCGATGCCGTCCTTGACCCACACGTCGACGACGGAGCCGGTGGTGACGTCCGGGGAGACCTGCTGGGGATCCACCGCCAGCGGGACCTGGAGCACCTCGTCGCTCTCCGCGTCGGCCACCGCCGAGCGGGCCAGCAGCTCGCCGGCGCCGACCGCGCGGGTCAGCACCAGCCCGTCCGGCACGTCCCGGTCGGCTGGGAAGTAGCGTGCCAGCGCCTGGTCGTCGCCGAAGCGCACGCGCTGCACCTCGAGGTCGGCCGCCACCACGGGCGTGCCGCTCCCCCGGTCGTCGGCGAGCGCCCAGACCGCCACCGTGTCGTCAGCGGCTGCCAGCAGGCGGGCGCCGGCGACGACCGAGCCGGCGACGAGCAGCACGCCGATCCACAACCTGGGGTCACGCCAGCCGGGCCGGGCCACGCGGATGGCCGGGGGCGGGGCAGGCGTGCCCGGAGAGTTCCCGAGATCTCTGGACACCGGCACATCATGCAGGCCGTCGCCGCGGCGCGCCACCCGCTCCTCCACAGGCCGGCTGTCCACAAGCGGGGCGTGCCGCGTTCGGCGCGGAGGCGCTCGGGTGCGACGATGGACCCATGGCCGACACCCCGAGGTTCCTCACCCTCGCCGACGTCGCCGAGGTGCTGAACACGTCCAGCGCGCAGGTCTACGCCCTGGTCCGTCGCGGCGAGCTGCCCGCGATCAAGATCGGCGGCCGCGGCCAGTGGCGGGTCGAGGGCACGCGCCTGGAGGAGTACATCGCGAACCAGTACGAGGCGACCCGCGAGTACGTCGCCGAGCACCCGTTCGTGGAGAGCGACTCCGAAGTCTGAAGCCCCGCTTGTTGCGAGGGTTCGCCAAAACGGGTTGACCTCGTGTGGCGCCCATGATCTAGTGCCCTCTCGCACTCCTCACAACTCGGGACCAGGAGACATTCCATGCTCGACCGTCGTACTCGCGCGCTCTCATGGACGCGCAGCATCGCTCTTGTCACTGCCCTGCTGGTGGCATCCCTCGCGGCCCTCGTGGCCGCGCCGGCCCATGCCGCTCCCGCGGCTCCGTCCGGCCAGGCCGAGCGTGTGGCAGCTGCCGCGGCCCGCGACTGCCGCACGTCGGAGGTCCCCTGTCGTTACCGCACCGTCAAGTTCCGTAGCGGCAGCCGGATCTACTACGCCATCAAGCGGGAGATCAACCTGCGCCCCGCACGCAGCAACCCGCTCCCGCGCTGCCAGAACTACGTAGCCCGCATCTTTGAGGACGGTTCCTCTCGAGTGGTCTCCTGCACGGCGAACACCCGTGTCGTGGTCAGTCGCTGGGGCTGGGGCTGGTTCGGCGATCCGGGCTTCTGGTCGACGACGTGGAAGGTGACCAAGTGCGTGGCTTCGGTGACGCTCGCGATCGTGCCACTCGCCAAGGCCGGTTCGATCGTCAAGAGTCTCGGGGGCATCCGGAAGACGGCAGAGCTGTTGGTCAAGGCGGGGAACTGGTCCGACGTGCGCAAGGCGGCGCCCGCACTGGCCGGGGAGATCCTCGGCATCTCGGCCATCGCCACCAACTGCTTCTGAGGCGCTGCCTTGGCAAGGACGCCCGGTAGGGACGAGCTGGATCGCGCGTGGGCCGCGACGAGCCCCCTGCTTCCCACGGCGATCAGTTCGTTCCTGCTCACTTACGTCCTCGCCAGTCTGGCTCTGACCAGGTCACTGGCGCTCACGGACGGCACTTTCATCGTCGTGTTCGCGGCGGTGGTGCTGATGGCGGCCGTCCTGGAACGACGCGAACTGCTCAAGTCGGCGTCTGCGCGGCGCACGCTGATCGCGTGCGCCGCGCTGCTGGGAGCAATCCCCGCGGCAGTCTCAGCTCTGGCGCGCTGACGGCGCGACCAGACCGCGGGATGAATCAGCCGTCCTTGCCAGCCAGGACGATCTTGACCTGCTTGGTGTCGCCGTCGCGCACAACAGTGAACTCGACAGTTTCGCCGGGCTGATAGGTGCGAATGGCAACGACGAGGTCGACGCTGGCGAAGACGGGCTGGTTATTGACCGCGAGGATCACGTCCTCGGGCTTCAGGCCGGCCTTCTCGGCGGGCGTTGCCTTCATGATGGAGTCGAGGACCGCACCCTTGCCGTCGGGGCCCGAGCCGGGCTTCACGTTGGCTCCGATGAACGGGTACTGCGCCTTGCCCGACTTCAGGATCTGGTCGGCCGTGATCCGCACCTGCTCGACCGGGATCGCGAAGCCCACGCCGATGTTGCCGGCCTCCTTGTCGACCGAGCCGCCGCCCGCGGTGGCGATGGCCGAATTGACGCCGATCACCTCGCCCTTCTGGTTGACCAGCGGGCCGCCGGAGTTGCCGGGGTTGATGGCCGCATCGGTCTGCACCGCGTCGATGTACGACGAGTCGTCGGCCGTCGAGCCGGTGCTGACCGGACGGTGCAGGTAGCTCACGATCCCCGAGGTGACGGTGTCCGGCAGGCCCAGGGGCGAGCCGAGCGCGACGACGGGCTCCCCGACCTGCAGCTTGGCGGAGTAGCCGAGCTTGGCCGGCTTGAGGTCGTCGTGCTTCTTCACGAACAGGATCGCCAGGTCGTAGACGGGGCTGCGCCCGACCACCTCGGCGTCGTAGCGGTTGCGGTCGTGGTCGATGACGACGATCGGCCCGTTGTCCTTGGCCGCGTCGGCGACGACGTGGTTGTTGGTCACGATGTGGCCGTTGCCGTCGAGCACCCAGCCGGAGCCCGTCGCGCCGGCCTCCTGGCCGTCGTACTCGGCGAGGATCTGGACGGTGCTGGGCAGGACCGCCTTCGCCACGTCGGCGACGGAGCCGGGGGCCGCCAGCGGGGCGGCGTCCTCGAGGTCGACGTCGGAGAGCCCTCCGTCGGCGTACCCGGGGCCGGAGACGTCGTCGTCGGCCAGCTTGTCGTAGCCGAGGGCGCCGAGGAAGCCACCGCCGAGGCCGACGACCAGCGCCAGCAGCGCGACCAGGGGCCAGCGCATCCGGGCGCCGGTGGCGGCGACGGAGTCGGCCGACGGGCGCCGGACCGAGAGGTCGGCCGTCGTCGGCGGCGTGGTCGGGGCCGGCGGCATCAGCGAGGGAGCCATCGAGGGCGCAGGACCCGCGTGCGCGCCGATCGGGGCAGCGAGCGGCTCGGCCGGCAGGATCGCGGTCGGCTCGGGGGCGGCGTCGGGCGCCGCGGCGTCGGGGAGCCGGGGCGCGCCGGGCGCCGGGGGTGCCCACTGCGACACGGGCTGGGCCGGCACGGGCGCGGGCGACGGCTCGACGGGGCGCTCGGGCGCCGGCGCGGACGCGTCGTCCGCGGCGATCGGCTGGGTGGGCTCCCGGTCGGGGTCGAGCTCGTCGTTCACCTGTACATCATTGCCGATCCCCCCAGCGCCGGCTGCGGGCGGTCGGTCAGGGCAGCACCCGGCGCACCGGGATGGGCTGGCCGAGCCCGGCGCCCGGGGTCGTGCCGCCCGTGCCGCCGCCCGTGCTGGAGGACGGCGCCGGCGTGCTGGGCGCGGTCGGGACGGCGGTGTTGATCTGGGTGACGGGAGGGCGGCGGTCGGCGGGCGGTGCCGTGCCCGTCGCGAACCCGAGGGCGACCACACCGAGGATGGCGGCGCCGACGGCACTGCCACCGATCATCACCGCGCCGGAGGTACGACGACCGGGGCCGTGGTGCGTCGGCGCAGCCAGCAGCGCGTCGCCCGGCGGCATGCTCATCAACGAGCCCTTGAGCCCGGACGGGGCCTCCCCCTGGCCACCGCAGAGCCCGGCCAGCCGGGTCTTGACCCAGCCCTCGCGCTCGACGAGGTCACGACAGGCGTGGCAGGTGTAGACGTGCGCCCAGGCGTCCTCGGTGTCCTTCGGGGACAACTGGCCGTCGAGGAGGGCACTGACGCGGTTGCCGAGGTGGCCGATCACCGGGGTCCCCGATCGATTGTCCGCCGGAGGAGCGAAGCGGGGGAGGTGGGGAATCGAGTGGCGTGCTTCACGGCGCCCCCACGGGAGCCGGTCCGGCGTACTGCGTGCGGCCGGCGGTCGGGGCGCGGTGCGCCAGCGCGGTGCGCAGCAGCGCGCGGCCGCGGTGGATGCGGGAGCGCACCGTGCCGAGCTTGGCGCCGAGGATCTCGGCGATCTCCTCGTAGCTGAGGCCCTCGATGTCGCACAGCACCACGGCGGCGCGGAAGTCGGGCGGCAGCGCCGACAGGGCGGCCTCGACGTCGTCGTCGAAGGTCTGGTCGGCGTAGGCGAGCTCAGGGGCCGGCGAGGCGCTGGCGATCCGGGCGGCCCGCTCGTCGGAGAGGGCGTCGAAGCGGATCCGCTGCTTGCGACGGGCCTGGTCGAGGAACAGGTTGGTGGTGATCCGGTGCAGCCAGCCCTCGAAGGTGCCGGGCGTGTAGGTGTGCAGCGAGCGGAAGACCCGGACGAAGACCTCCTGGGTGAGGTCCTCCGCGTCGTGACGGTTGCCCGTCAGGCGCAGGGCAAGGCGGTAGACACGGTCGGAGTGCTCCTCGACGATGCTCTCCCAGCTCAGCTCCGGGGCGCCGGGCACATCGTGCTCGGGGCGGGCCTGCTGGGTATCGACGGGCTCCTTCATCGTGGCCTTCTTCCGCTGGATCAGTGCCAAGGTCTCCTGGCTCCTCTCACGGTAGGGGTCGGTCCTGAACGTTCCCTGTGAACTCGTTGATCATTGACCCCAACGAACGGCGGGAAGCCGCTGTTCCCGGTGCCCCGTGCCGCCTCCCCGCCTCGGCGGCCGCAACGCCCTAGGGTGGGACCGTGGCTCCGACACCCATCAACGCGACCAGCTGGACCTTCGCCGACACCTACGTCGACGAGGACGACGTCCTGGCGGCTGCCCGGGCGCGCGCCGAGGAGGTCGGCGTCGTCCCCATCGGCGCGGGCGCGGGCGCCACGCTGCGCCTGCTCGCCGCGGTCCTCGAGGCCCGAGCGGTCGTCGAGATCGGCACCGGCACGGGCGTCTCGGGCGTCTGGCTGCTGCGCGGCATGCGCCCCGACGGCGTGCTGACCACGGTCGACGTGGAGGCCGAGCACCAGCGGCTCGCCCGCGAGTCCTTCAAGGAGGCGGGCATCGCGCCGCAGCGGGTGCGCACCATCGCGGGCTCCGCCCTCGACGTGCTCCCCCGCCTCACCGACGGCCACTACGACATCGTCTTCGCCGACGGTGACAAGCGTGAGTACGGCGCCTACCTCGCCGAGGCGCTGCGCCTGCTCCGCCCGGGCGGGGTCGTGGCGTTCGACAACGCCCTGTGGCACGACCGGGTCGCCGACCCGTCCCAGCGCGACGAGGAGACCGTGGCGATCCGCGACCTCGTCCACCAGGTCGCCGCGACCGAGGGTCTCGTCCCCGCGCTGCTGCCCGTCGGCGACGGCCTGCTCGTCGCCAAGAAGGAATGGGTCCCCGAGTCGGACTGATGATGTGTCCGAGCGTGTCTCCGGCGCGATGACGGGAGGCAGCAAGCTGCCATCGCGCGCCTCCCGCCACGCTGCCGGCCTGGCTAGCTCGGCTGGTCCCCCACACCGGCGACCGGGTCGGGCCTGCCGAGCCAGGTGAGCAGGAGGCGCGCGCCGAAGCCCGAGGGTCCGACGGTCCACTCGTGCCACTCCTTCTCGACGTCGCCGACGGAGGCGATGTCGAGGTGCGCCCACGGTACGTCGCCCACGAAGTGCTGCAGGAACAGCGCGGCCGTGATCGCGCCGGCCCCGCCGGGGTCGTTGGAGGCGTCGGCGATCTTCGAGGCGAGCTTGTCCTCGTAGCCGGCGTACAGCGGGAACCGCCACAGCGGCTCGCCCGCACGCTCCCCCGCACCGGCGAGGGCGTCGGCGAGGGTGTCGTCGTTGGCGAACAGGCCGCCGACCTGCTGACCCAGCGCGACCTTCACCGCGCCGGTGAGCGTGGCGACGTCGACGACGACGGCCGGGTCGAGCTTCGCCACGGCGTACGCGAGTGCGTCGGCGAGGACCAGGCGGCCCTCGGCGTCGGTGTTGCCGACCTCGGTGGTGCGACCGCCCCAGTGGGTGATCACGTCGCCGGGCCGCAGCGCGCTGCCGGAGATGGCGTTCTCGGCGGCGGCGACCAGCCCCACCACGCGCACCGGGCAGTCGACGTCGGCCAGCGCCGCCATGGTCGCGAGGACGACGGCGCCACCCGTCATGTCGCGCTTCATCGAGCCCATCGAGGCGCTCGGCTTGATCGAGAGGCCGCCCGTGTCGAAGGTGATGCCCTTGCCGACGAGGACGACCAACGGGAGCTTCTTCGCCGCGCGGGCCGAGATGCCGCCCGGCGTGTAGTCGAGGCGGATCAGGCGCGGCGGCGTGGCCGAGGCGGCACCCACGGCGAGGATCCCGCCGAAGCCCTCCGCCGCGAGCCGCTGCTCGTCCCAGACGTCGACGTCGAGGCCGGCGACGGCCGCGAGGTCGCTCGCCTGCTCGGCCAGCCAGGCGGGGTTCTTCAGGTTGGAGGGCACCGTGGCGAGCAGCCGCGAGCGCCAGCCGGCTCCACCCAGCGCGACGGCCCGCTCGAGGACCGAGCGGTCGGCGCTCACCGTCGGGCCGGCGAGCACCACCCGGCGTACGGGCGTGTGCTCGGGTCCCTGGGAGCGCCAGTGGAAGACGAACGCGCCGAGCATCGTGCCGACCACGAACGCCTCGACCGCGTCGTCGGCGTCGAGGTGGACGGTCGGGATCGACGTCGCGACAGCGGCCCGGTCACGGGTCGCCCTCGCGAGCGCGGCGCCGGCCCGGCGCAGGTCGGTGGTCGTCGCGGCGCCGACGCCGACGAGCACCACGAGCTGCAGGTCCGGGTTGGCGGGCGAGCCACCGGGCACGGGCACCACGGCGACCTCGGCGGTGGCACCGGTCAGCCCGTGCACCTCGGCGATGCCGACCAGGTCGATGCCCAGCTCGTCGGCGAGCTCGGCCGCACCGGGCCCGAGCAGGACGGCACCGTCACCGTCGGCCGGGAGGACCGGGAGCGCGACGACGTCGACGCCCTTGATCGCTCCCGGAAGGAGGTCGCTGAGCGCGAACTCGGGAGGGTTGACCTGTCCGGGGAGGACGGGCCGGGTGCTGGCAGCGGGTGAGGTCACCCGACGACGTTCTTGAGCGCTTCGCCGAGCGCGGAAGCCTCCTCGGCGTTGAGCTCGACCACGAGACGGCCGCCGCCCTCGAGCGGGACGCGCATCACGATGCCGCGCCCCTCCTTGGTCACCTCGAGCGGACCGTCGCCGGTCCGAGGCTTCATCGCCGCCATGCGGCACCCCTCTTCCACTACCTCAGCGTGCTGTCGGGCGCCCTGTGCACCCGACTGTGCGCCGGACCATTATCGCCCATGCCACACAAACCATGCAGCGCCCCTCGCCGAACCCGGTCCGCGGACTGGAGGTCAGGCGCGCTGCTCGGCGGCGAGTGCCGCCTCCAGGTAGAACGCGATGCTGTCGCTCTCGTCACCCTCGTAGCGGTTCATCGCCTTGCCGATGGGGTTCTCGAACCGACCGGACGGCATCTCCACCACCGGCAGCGGCTCGAAGTCGGGGTGGTGCACCCACACCGCGCCGGGGACGGCGCGCACGAGGATCTCGCCGACATAGGCACCGGCCGCCCAGACGTCGTCGTTGTCCTCGGCGTCGGCCCGGTCCGGCCGCCGCGACCACTGGTCGAGGAAGGACTCCACCTGGTCGACGCTCTCCAGTGAGAAGTCGAGGATGTCCTCCCCGGCGGGGTGGGCGGCCGCCCACTCCTCGGCGGTCTCCCGCACCCTCGGCACGTGGACCACGCCCGCGGGATCGGGCGCGGCCGCCAGCTCCGCGTGCGGGGACCGACCCTCCATCTCGGACGCGAGGCGCGCCAGCAGGGCGTCGACCTCGGCCATCCGGTAGCCGCGCAGCGCCAGCGAGAAGCGGACCTTGCGCAGGTCGCCGGGGCCGACGGGACGGTGGGCGGGGACGAGCGCGTCCGGCCGGTCGTCGTACGTCGGGGTCATCGGCTCGCCGTAGCCGGCCGCGAGCATCGCGACGCCGCCCATGGCGAGCACGATCAGGACGGCGAAGATCCACATCATCGGATCGGACACGGCGACCTCAGGCGTGCCGCTCGCGGGCGGCCACCATCAGCTCGACCGCCTCGTCGACGTCGTCGGTCAGGGTGAGCATGTCGATGTCGGACTGCTTGATCCGGGCGTCCTCGAGCATCGAGCCCTGCATCCAGTCGATGAGGCCCCGCCAGTGCTCGACGCCCATCAGCACGATCGGGAACTGCGTGATCTTGAGCGTCTGCGACAGGGTCATCGCCTCGAACAGCTCGTCGAGGGTGCCCAGGCCGCCGGGCAGCACGACGTAGCCCTGGGAGTACTTCACGAACATCATCTTGCGGACGAAGAAGTAGCGGAAGTTGAGCCCGAACCCGACGTAGTCGTTGAGCTTGGCCTCCCAAGGCAGCTCGATGCCGAGGCCGACGCTCTCGCCGCCGGCCTCCATCGCGCCCTTGTTGGCCGCCTCCATGGCGCCCGGCCCGCCGCCCGTGATCACCGCGAAGCCCGCCTTCGCGAGCGCACTGCCGACCCGGACGCCGATGTCGTAGGCCGGGTGGGTGGCGGGGATCCGCGCGGACCCGAAGACCGAGATCGCCGGCCCGAGCTCGGCGAGGTCGTTGAAGCCCTCGACGAACTCGGCCTGGATCTTCAGCACGCGCCACGTGTCGGTGTGGACCCAGCCGCCGTCGCCGCGGCTGTCGAGCAGCCGCTGGTCGGTGGTCGAGCCCTCGGGACGGCCCTTGCTGGGCCGGGGTCCGGGTCCGTTGCGCCGGGTCATGGCTTCTCCTCGCGGTCGGTCGGCGCGGCCTCGCCCTGCAGCCACGCCCGCAGCTGCTGCTCGCAGCGCTCGATCTGGGCGGTCTCGACGTGCTCGTCCTGCTTGTGGGCCAGCATCGGGTCACCCGGGCCGTAGTTGACCGCGGGCACGCCGAGCGTGGTGAACCGGGCGACGTCGGTCCACCCGAACTTCGGGTTGACCTCGCCACCGACGGCATCGATGAACGCCCGCGCTGCCGGCCGGTCCAGCCCCGGCAGGGCCCCGGACGCACTGTCGGTCAGGGTGGTCTCGAAGCCGTCGAAGAAGTCCTCGACGAAGGCGAGCGCCTCGGCCTCCGAGCGGTCGGGGGCGAACCGGAAGTTCACGGTGACCACGCACTCGTCGGGAATCACGTTGCCGGCGACGCCGCCGCTGATGCCGACCGCGTTGAGGCCCTCGTGGTACTCCAGCCCGTCGATCACCGGGCGCCGCGCCTCGTAGGCGTTGAGCCGGGCCAGCACCTCGGCGGCGCCGTGGATCGCGTTGACGCCGCGCCAGCTGCGCGCGGAGTGCGCCCGCTCGCCGCGGGTGCGCACCTCGACGCGCAGGGTGCCCTGGCAGCCGGCCTCGACGACGGCGTTCGACGGCTCCATCAGGATCGCGAAGTCGGCCGCGAGCAGCTCCGGGTCCGACTCCCCCAGCAGCCGGAGGCCGTTGTAGGCCGAGTCGATCTCCTCCGCCTCGTAGAGCACGTAGGTCACGTCGTGCACCGGCTCGGTCACGGTCGCGGCGAGCCGGAGGATGACGGCGTCGCCGCCCTTCATGTCGCAGGTGCCCAGCCCGTGCAGGATCCCGGCCGCCTCGTCGAGCCGGCTGGGCATGTTGTCGTTGACCGGCACCGTGTCGAGGTGGCCGGCCACCACCACCCGGCTCGCCCGGCCGAGGGCCGTGCGCGCGACGACGGTGTGCCCGCGTCGTACGACCTCGAGGTGCGGGAGGGCTCGCAGCGCCGCCTCGACGGCATCGGCGATCGCCTGCTCGTCGCGGCTGACCGACTCGATGTCGACCAGCTGGCGGGTCAGGGTGACGACGTCGGCGGACAGGTCGAGGGCAGGCACGGTCACAGTCAACCAGCCCGCCCCCGACGTCCGTGCGCCTGACCCGCCGCAGTCCGGCGTCAGGCCAGGCTCAGGCTGATCGCGCCCTTCTCGCCGTCGCCGACGACGACCTCGGTGGCGCCCGCGGGCGCCTCCTCCCCCACCGTGTACGACGTCGCGAGGGTCTCGCCCGCGATCAGCGCCTCGTGGGCGCGGGCCGCGGCGAGCACCGCCGGCGTCCCGGTGACGACGAGCTCGATCCGGTCGGTCACCTGCAGGTCCGCGTCGCGGCGCGCCTGCTGGACAGCGCGCACCAGGTCGCGGGCGACGCCCTCCTCGGCGAGCTCGGGCGTGACGACGGTGTCGAGCACGACGAACCCACCGGCCGGCAGCATGCCGGTCGCGACGCCCTCGGTGGCGGCACCGACGACGGTCTCCAGCGTGAACTCGCCCTCGACGAGCGCGAGGCCACCGGCGGTGACCGTGCCGTCGGCGGCCACGGACCAGTCGCCGGACTTGGAGCCCTTGATGGCGAGCTGGACGTCCTTGCCCAGGCGCGGGCCCGCGGCGCGGGCGTTGACGGTGAGCTTCTGCTCGACGCCGTAGCCGGCCGCCTCGTCGGAGTCGGCCGCGACCAGGCGCACCGACTTCACGTTGAGCTCGTCGGCGATGATCGCCGCGAACGGCTCGAGCGCCGCCGGGTCGGAGACCACGACGGTCAGGCCCGCGAGCGGGAGCCGGTTGCGGAGCTTGCCGGCCTTGCGCAGCGCCGAGGTCGCCGAGCACACGTCACGGACCTCGTCCATCGCCGCGACCAGCTGGTCGTCGGCCGGCAGCGCGGAGGCGTCCGGCCAGTCGACGAGGTGGACCGAGCGACCACCGGTCAGGCCGCGCCAGATCTCCTCGGTCGTCAGCGGCAGCAGCGGCGCCACGACCCGGCACACGACGTCGAGGACGGCGGCCAGCGTCTCGAAGGCCTCCGGCTTGCCCTCCCAGAAGCGCTCGCGGGAACGGCGGACGTACCAGTTCGTCAGCACGTCGATGAACGCCCGCGTCGTCTCGCAGGCGTCGGCGATGGCGTAGTCGTCGAGCTCGGCGGTCATCTTCTCGACGTACTGGCGCGTCTTGGCGAGCAGGTAGCGGTCGAGCGGGTCCTTGCTGCCCAGCGACTCGGCGCGACCGACGCTGGCCTCGTAGTTCTCGGCGTTGGCGTAGAGCGCGAAGAAGTACCAGGTGTTCCAGAGCGGGATCATCACCTGGCGCACGGCGTCGCGGATGCCCTGCTCGGTCACGACGAGGTTGCCGCCGCGCAGGATCGGCGAGGCCATCAGGAACCAGCGCATGGCGTCGGCGCCGTCGCGGTCGAAGACCTCGGACACGTCGGGGTAGTTGCGCAGCGACTTCGACATCTTGTTGCCGTCGGAGCCGAGCACGATGCCGTGGCTGATGCAGGACGAGAACGCCGGCTTGTCGAAGAGCGCGGTCGCCAGGATGTGCAGCGTGTAGAACCAGCCGCGGGTCTGGCCGATGTACTCGACGATGAAGTCGGCGGGGAAGTGCCCCACGGCGGAGCCGTCATCAGTACCGGCGAACCAGTCCTTGTTCTCGAACGGGTAGTGGACTTGAGCGAAGCTCATCGAGCCCGAGTCGAACCACACGTCGAGGACGTCGCTGACGCGGCGCATGGTCGACTGGCCCGTCGGGTCGTCGGGGTTCGGGCGGGTCAGGTCGTCGACCCACGGGCGGTGCAGGTCCGGCAGGCCCTGGGCGTTGCGGGGCAGCCGGCCGAAGTCGCGCTCGATCTCCTCGAAGGAGCCGTAGACGTCGATGCGGGGGTACTCCTCGCTGTCCGACTTCCACACCGGCACCGGCGAGCCCCAGAACCGGTTGCGGGTGATCGACCAGTCGCGGGCGTTGTCGACCCACTTGCCGAACTGGCCGTCCTTGATGTGCTCGGGGACCCAGCGGATCTCCTGGTTGAGCTCGGCCATCCGCGCCTTGAACGCGGTGACCTCGACGAACCAGCTGCTCACGCCCTTGTAGATCAGGGGCTCGCGGCAGCGCCAGCAGTGCGGGTAGGAGTGGTCGTAGGTCTCGCGGCGCAGCAGCACCGTGCCCGGCGTCACCGAGCCGCCGACGCCGCCCTGGGTCACCGTCTTGAGGTCGTCGATGATCTGCAGGTTGGCGTCGAAGACCAGCATGCCGGCGTACTCGACGACGGGGTGGGTGAACCGGCCGTCCTTGCCCACCGGCATGACCGGCTCGATGCCCTCGCGGTCGGTGACCTCCTTGTCGACCTCACCGAACGCGCCGGCGCTGTGCACCAGGCCCGTGCCGTCGGTCGTCGTGACCGCCTCGTCGGCGGCGACGACGCGGAAGGCGTTGGCGTGGCCGGCGTAGTAGGAGAACGGCGGCGCGTAGGTCAGGCCGAGCAGGTCGGCGCCCGTGCCGCGCCACACGACGGTGGGCTCGTCGCCCAGCTCGCGGGAGTACGCCGCCAGCCGCGCCTCGGCGAGCACGAACCGCTGGCCCTCGTGCTCCACTGCGACGTAGTCGATGTCGGAGCCGACCATCACGGCGAGGTTGCTCGGCAGGGTCCACGGGGTCGTGGTCCAGATCAGCAGCTTCGCGCCCTGGAGCTCGCCGGGGGTCGTGACGTCGAAGCCGACGGTGACCGCGGGGTCCTGCCGCATCTGGTAGACGTCGTCGTCCATCCGCAGCTCGTGGTTGGACAGCGGCGTCTCGTCGTTCCAGCAGTAGGGCAGCACGCGGAAGCCCTCGTAGACCAGGCCCTTGTCGAACAGGCTCTTGAAGGCCCACAGCACCGACTCCATGAACTCGGGGTTCATGGTCTTGTAGTCGTTGTCGAAGTCGACCCAGCGCGCCTGGCGGGTGACGTAGTCGCGCCACTCACCGGTGTACTTGAGCACCGACGCGCGGCAGGCGTCGTTGAACTTGTCGATGCCCATCTCGACGATCTCGTCGGTGGTCTTGATGCCGTTGAGGCGCATCGCCTCGAGCTCGGCCGGCAGGCCGTGGGTGTCCCAGCCGAAGCGGCGCTCGACGCGCTTGCCGCGCATCGTCTGGTAGCGCGGCACGATGTCCTTGACGTAGCCGGTCAGCAGGTGGCCGTAGTGCGGCAGGCCGTTGGCGAACGGCGGGCCGTCGTAGAAGACGAACTCGTTCTCGCCGTGGGCGCCGGGGTCGCGCTGCTCGACCGACGCGCGGAAGGTGTCGTCCTCCGCCCAGTACGCGAGGACCCGCTCCTCGATCTCGGGGAAGCGCGGGGAGCCGGGAACGGCGCCGCGCCCGTTGTTCGCGTCACTGGTGGGGTCGGTGCTGACCTTCGGATAGGTCATCGGGCTTCGGTCTCCTGCGTCGTCTCTGCTGCGGCATCTGCACCGCAGGGACGATCCGTCAGGACCGCGGTACCACCCTGCTTGTCCCGCCGGACCTGCTGGCGGGACCCCTCCTTGGCGGCTGTCACGGGCCTGCCCGCCGGGTTCTAGTCACCCCCGGCTGGCTGCTGGGGGCTTTCTTCCCGGAGCTCGCCGCTGATGACGGCTCGAACGCTGTGCCCCAAGGGTACGGCGCCCGGGCGCCGTACGGGAAACCGGATTGCGCTGCCTCCTAGGTTGGGGCCCATGACCGGCGAGCTGGCGAACTACCGCGACTACCTCACCCACTACCGCGAGACGCTCGAGCGCAAGTGCGCCGGCCTCTCCCCCGAGCAGCTCGCGACGAAGTCCGTGCCGCCGAGCTCGATGAGCCTGCTCGGCCTGGTCCGCCACATGGCGCGGGTCGAGCACTTCTGGTTCCAGCGGGCGCTCGTGGAGGTCGAGGGCCAGCGCCTGTACGACGACGGGGACGCCGGCTTCGCCGAGGTCGAGCCGACCGAGGAGGCCGTGACCCTCGCGTGGGCGTCGTGGCGCGAGCAGGTGAGCCTCGCCGACGCCTGGCTCGACCGGCTGACCGACGAGGGCCTCGGCCAGGTGGTCACCTTCCGCCAGGGCACCGAGACCTCGAGCGTGCGCGACATCCTCGTGCACATGATCGAGGAGTACGCCCGCCACTGCGGGCACGCGGACCTGCTGCGCGAGTGCATCGACGGCACGACCGGCGAGTGAGGAGGGCCGGCGAGTGACGACTGCCACGTCGTCGTCGTCCGTGTACTCCGGCACGATGGACGGGTGAGCCACCTCCTCGACGACGCGGTCGCCACGGAGCCGCTGGGCGACGGCGTCCACCGGGTCCAGCTGACGACCGACTGGAACACCGCCAACCAGACGCCCAACGGCGGCTACGTCCTCGCGCTGCTGCAGCACGCGGTGCTCCTGGAGTCGGCCCACCCCGACGCGCTGAGCATCTCGATCACCTACTTCCGGCCCGCCACCGCCGGTCCCGCCGACATCCGGGTCCGCGAGGTGCGCAAGGGCCGCCGCGTCTCGACGTACGACGCCGTCCTCGTCCAGGACGGCAAGGAGATCGCGCACGCCGTGGTCAGCACCCACGACTGGGACGCGGTCGGCTCGGTCGAGCACACACCCCACGCCGCGCCCGACGTCCCGCGTCCGGAGGACTGCGCCGACGCCAGCGAGCTCATCCCGGAGGGGATGGTGCCGATCCTCGACCGCTACAGCTACCGCGCGCCGGTCGTCGCCGGCTGGCTGCAGGGCCGGCCCACCGGCGTCACCGAGTCGATCTGCTGGATCCGGGCCGTCGACGAGCGCCCCGTCGACGCACTCCTCGCCGGCGCGATGGTGGACGCGTTCCCGCCGGTGACGGCGGAGATCGGCCACCTCGCCTCGGCCACCATCCAGCTCACCGTGCACTACCGGCGGCGCCCGGACACGGTCTGGGCGCTCGGGCACGTCGTGACCCGGCACGTGATCTCGGGCTACCACGACGAGGACGTGGAGCTGTGGGACGAGCAGGGCCGGCTGATCGCGCAGGGGCGCCAGCTGGCGATCCTCGCCGAAGGCTGACCGGCCGCCCTCAGCCCTCGGCGACGGTCACCGTCGTACCTCCGTCGAGGCTGGGTGTCGTGAAGGCGACCGAGCCGTCGCGGTCGAGGGTGAACTCGTCGGTCAGGTCGTCGTGGTCGGCTCCGCCGCCGGGATCCTTGCGGGCGAGCTGCCTGCTCGTCTCCAGCTCGACCCCGTCGTCGTCGACGCCGGTGAGGGTGACGGTGACCTCGTCGCCGAGCATCGTGACGGTGAAGCTCTCCCCCTCGGTGAGGGTGACCGACTGCGTGGTCGGCTCCGGCTGCTCGCGCGACCAGCCGGTCCAGTCCTGGGTGGTGACCTCGAGCGTCACCGGTCCGTCGTCGCCGGCGCACCCGGCCAGCGCGGGCGCGAGCAGGAGGAGCGGGACGGCTGCGCGGAGGATCATGCCCTTGGTCATGTCCGCTCCGACGGCGCCGACACCTGTCCGGTTCCGGAGACGACTAGGATCTCCTCACGTGACTGCTGCCTGGGGCTTCGGCCTGACCACGTACGCCGCCGACGGCGCGACCGTCCTCGACACCTGGTTCCCTGCCCCGTCGCTGGGCGAGAAGCCCGCCGACGCCGCAGCGCCAGCGGACCTGGTCGCCCTCGAGGGCGCCGACGACGCCCGCGGTGTCACCCGCAAGGTCAACCTCGTCGAGATCGCCGACCTCGACGCCGCGCCGGTCGACACCGTCGATGTGTGGCTGCGCCTGCACCTGCTCTCGCACCGCCTCGTGCAGCCCCACGGGCTCAGCCTGGACGGCCAGTTCGGCCTGCTGACCAATGTGGTCTGGACGTCCGCCGGCCCCTGCGCGATCGAGGGCTTCGAGCTCACCCGCGCGCGCCTCCAGGCCACGGGCCAGCACGTCACGGTCCACGGCATCGACAAGTTCCCCCGCCTCGTCGACTACGTGATCCCGGCCGGTGTCCGGATCGCCGACGCCGACCGGGTGCGGCTCGGCGCGCACCTCGCCGAGGGCACGACCGTCATGCACGAGGGCTTCGTGAACTTCAACGCCGGCACGCTCGGCACCTCGATGGTCGAGGGACGGATCTCGGCCGGCGTGGTCGTCGGCGACGGCTCCGACATCGGGGGTGGCGCGTCGATCATGGGCACCCTGTCCGGTGGCGGCAAGGAGGTCATCTCGGTCGGCCAGCGCTGCCTGCTCGGCGCCAACGCCGGCATCGGCATCTCGCTCGGCGACGACTGCGTCGTCGAGGCCGGCTGCTATGTCACCGCCGGCACCAAGGTGACCGTGCTCGAGCCGGGCAAGGAGCCGCGCGTCGTCAAGGCCGCCGAGCTCTCCGGCGCCAGCAACGTGCTCTTCCGCCGCAACTCCGTCTCGGGCGCCATCGAGGCGGTCCCGTGGCAGGGCGAGGGCATCGCCCTCAACGCGGCGCTGCACGCCAACTGACGCCGCCGGCACGGCTCCGCTTGTCCCGTCCCGGACACTGAAGGTCGTGAAGGGCAGGGTCACGGCGGTCGTCGTCGGTCTGGCGGTCGTGACGACCGTCGCGGCCGTCGGCATCGCCGTGCTCAAGGCGACCGACTCGCTCGTCGGCGGCCCCACGGGCGACTGCACGGTCTCGGTCGGCGGGCACACCGTCGACGTCACCGGCGAGCAGGCCGAGAACGCCTCGCTGATCGCCGCCATCGCCGTACGACGGGGGCTGCCGGCGCGGGCCGCGTCGATCGCGCTCGCGACCGCCTACCAGGAGTCCAAGCTCGCCAACATCGACTACGGCGACCGCGACTCGCTCGGGCTCTTCCAGCAGCGGCCGTCGCAGGGCTGGGGCACCCGGGAGCAGATCCTCGACCCCGTCTACGCCACCAACGCGTTCTACGACGCCCTGGTGAAGGTCGACGGCTACGAGGGGCTGGAGATCACGGTGGCGGCGCAGCGGGTGCAACGCTCGGCGTACCCCGGGGCGTACGCCGACCACGAGGCCGACGGCCGGGCGCTGGCGTCCGCGCTGACCGGCTACTCCCCCGCCACCTTCAGCTGCGACCTCGACGGAGGCGCACCCGACGCGGAGACCGAGCTGACCCCGAGCGGGCTGACGCCGCGCGCGAACGCCGTCCGCAAGGAGCTGCTGGCGAGCTTCGGCCGGCTCTCGCTCGGCGGCTTCGACCCCGACGGCGTGAGCAGCGGCCACATGGAGGGCTCCGCCCACTACGACGGCCGCGCGATCGACGTCTTCGTGCGCCCGGTCAACGCGCGCAACAACGCCCGCGGCTGGGCCATGGCGCACTGGGCGGTCGCCAACGCCGCCCGCCTCGACATCCGCACCGTCATCTTCGACGACCGGATCTGGACCGCCGGCCGCGACGGCTGGCGCGACTACGACCCGCCCTCCTCCTCCGGCGACATCGCGATCCTCGAGCACCGCGACCACGTCCACATCGACGTCTTCCGCTGACCTCCACCCGCCGACTTGCCACTTTCCGGGCGCGAGTTGCCACTTCTGGCGGTCGACTTGCCGATCCTGATCCGTGGCCTTGGCTATACCGGCAACTCGACGGCCAGAAGTGGCGAGTCGACCGGGGAAAGTGGCAACTCGGCGGGCGAGGGGGCAGGTCAGGGGGTGACGTGCCAGTCGAGGGGGGCGGTGGGGTCGGGGACGTAGCTGCAGCAGGTGCCGGTACGGACGGCGCGGGACAGGTGTGCGCCGAGGTCGGGATGGGCCTCGGCGACCCGGGCCAGGGCGTAGCGCAGCGAGCGGGTGACGCTGGTGCGGGCCCGCTCGGCGGTGCCGCCCGTCGTGCGCGAGCGGCCGCCGAGGCCGACCGCGCCGGAGAGCTCGGCGAGGAGGTACTCGCGGTCGCGCGAGGCCAGCTCGCGCCGCGCCTCGTCGTTGTCGCGCTCGGCCTCGGCGAGGTCGTCCTCGACCTCCCCCAACCTCCTCCGGTACGACGCCCGGGCCTCCTCGTCGAGCACCGGCAGCCCCGCTTCGACGACCGCGGCGCCGGCCAGGTCGACGGCGGGGAACTCCCGCCCCGGCGCGGCCAGCAGGGTGGCGAGGAGCTGGACGCCCTTGAGGTCGGGCAGCCACGCGTCGACACCGGAGTACCCGAGCCGCCACCGGTCCCCCTCGTGCGCCAGCGTCGCGCGTGCGCCGGGCACCGGCGACGCTGCCGGGGCCTCCAGCAGCGCGGCCACCTCCGCGACACGTCCCGCCGCCCCGAAGGCAACGAAGCCGGTCGACGCGGCCTGCCACTCCAGCCGCGCGAGGTCGTCGTTGCCGGCCGCCCGGTGGGCGTGGCCGAGGACGGTGCGGGCCACCGCGGCGTCGTACGGCGCCTCGAGCTCGGCCCACTCGGCGACCGCCTCCTGCGCGGTGTCGACCGCGGTCGCGGGGTCGCCGGTGAGCAGCGCGGCGCGGGCGCGGGCCAGCGCGGCCTCGGCACGGATGCCGGCGCTCGGGTAGTGCGCGAGGACGGTCGTCAGCTGGTCGGCGGCCGCGACCGCGGTCGCCGCGTCGCCGCGGTGGCAGGCGATCTCCGCCTCGGCGGCGAGGAGCGGCACCAGGCGCAGCTCCCCGAAGGGCGGCCGCTCCTTCCACGGCACGGCCATCGGGTGCTCGATCTCGGCGCGAACCATCGCCGCCGCGCCGGTCAGGTCGCCGCGCGCGAGCCGCGCCAGCGCCATGCCCGGCTGGGGGGACCACGCACGTGCGTGCGCCTCGCGGAAGGCCTCCTCGGCTCCGGCGAGGTCGCCGCGGCGCAGCCGGATGTTGCCGAGCTCGACGAGCGGCCAGCCGAGCTCGCGGCGCAGCCAGGGGCGCAGCTCGGCGCAGGCGGCCAGGGCCTCGTCCTCGGCGGCATCGGCCGGCCCGGAGATCCGCAGCAGCTCGGCGCGGTGGACGCGGCAGCGTCCATGGGTGGCCCCGAACGCCGGCCCCTGCCGCCAGCGGTCCATCACCTCGGTCCACTCCCGCGCGCGGTCGTGCCTGCCCAGCCACTGGGCAGCGCAGATGAGCTCGCAGTAGACGTTGCCGGTCGTCAGCGGGTCGAAGCGCCCCGCGCCCAGGTCCATCGCGAGCTCGTCGAGCAGCGCGATCCCCGCGTCGACGTCACCCGTGTGGATCGCCAGCCGACCGAGCGCCACGCGGCCCAGGCCGCGGGCGGGGTCGACGCCGAACCGCTCCCCCAGCTCCACCGCCTCCCGTGCCGGCTCCCACGCGGCGTCCGGGTCGCCGGACAGGAAGCGCTCGTAGGTCGTGGTGATCGCCAGCAGCGCGTGCACCGGGCCCGGCTCGGCGTCGGCGACCAGGCGACGGGCCCGCGCGACCCAGCCCCGCACGGGTGCCATCAGCCCGGTCTCGCAGAGCAGGTTGAGCGCCACGAGGGCGGCGGCGCGGGCGGCGGCGTCGGGACGTCCCGCGGCCAGCTCGGCGTCGTACACGCCTTCCCAGGCGGCCACGCAGCCGTCGAGATCGCCCGCGACGTAGCGCTCGAGGGCCAGCCGCTCGAGGTCCCCGGGGCTCGCCGCGGCGCTCACTGTCGCATTGTGACACCGGTTGTCACGCCTGAGGGGTGAACAGCTCCCGAGGAAAGGAAACCGCCATGCACGCCGCCACCACCGACCTCCCCGTCAAGATCAACGCCCTCGGCGCCCACGTCCGCCACCAGGGCGAGTTCGGCACCGCCTTCGGCACCCTCGCCGCCGAGCACCTCGTGCTCGCCGCCGGCGTCGACGTCGCGCCGCTGCTGGCCGGCCTCGACGACGGCCTGTGCTTCGCCCCGCACTGGGGGTACGTCGCCACCGGGCGCGTCGTCGTGACGTACGGCGACGGCAGCACCGAGACCTGCACCGCCGGCCAGGTCGTGCACTGGCCCGCCGGTCACACGGTGCGGGTCGAGGAGGATGCCGAGATCGTGATGTTCAGCCCCGCCGCCGAGCACAACGCCGTGATGAACCACATGCTCGAGGTGATGGCGACGATCCCCGCCTAGCGGCTGGCGCGTCAGGAGGAGAGGCGGGCGACGGCCGCATCGATGCGCTCGTCGCTCGCCGTCAGCGCGATCCGCACGTGGTGCGCGCCGGCCGCGCCGTAGAACGCGCCCGGCGCGACCAAGATGCCCTTCTCGGCGAGCTCGGCGACGAGCTGCCAGGCGTCCGGTCCGTCGGGGCCGCGGGTCGTCCAGAGGTAGAGCGACGCCTCGGAGTGCTCGATCGTGTAGCCCGCGGACTCGAGCGCGGCCCGCAGCTTCGTACGACGGGCGAGATAACGCTCGTGCTGCTCCTTGACGTGCGCCTCGTCGCCGAGGACGGCCGCCATCGCGTGCTGCGCCGGTCCGGGCATGATCAGGCCGAGGTTCTTGCGGACCGCGAGCAGCTCGGCGATGACGGCTGGGTCACCGGCGACGAACCCGCAGCGGTAGCCCGCGAGGTTGGAGCGCTTCGACAGCGAGTGGACGACGAGGATCCCGTCGGAGGAGCCGCCGGAGATGTCGGGGTGCAGGGCGGAGTACGCCTCGCCCTCCCACACGCAGTCGAGGTAGCACTCGTCGGAGACGAGCAGCACGCCGCGCTCGCGGCACCAGTCGACGACCTTCCTGAGGTGCTCCTTGGGGAGCACGCGGCCGGACGGGTTCGACGGCGAGTTGATCCACAGCAGGCTCGGCGTCTCGGGGCCGAAGGCGGTCAGCGAGTCGGTGGCGACGGCCTTGGCGCCGACCAGCGCGGCCCCGACCTCGTAGGTGGGGTAGGCCAGCTCGGGGTAGCCGATGACGTCGCCGGGGCCGAGACCCAGGAACGTCGGCAGCGAGGCGATGAACTCCTTGGAGCCGATAAGCGGCAGGACCTGGTCGAGGCCCAGGCCGGTCACACCGTGGGTGCCGGCGAGCCAGTCGACGACGGCCTGGCGGACCTCGGCCGTGCCGACCGTGAGCGGGTAGCCCGGCGAGTCGGCGGCCTCCGCCAGTGCGCGGCGGGCGACCTCCGGGGTGGGGTCGACCGGCGTACCGATCGACAGGTCCACGATCCCGTCAGGGTGTGCGCGCGCGGTGGCGGCGTACTGGGTCAGCTTGTCCCAGGGGAAGTCGGGAAGGCGGCCCGAGACGGGTTTCGAGGCTCGCTGCGCTCGCACCTCAACCATCGCAGAGCGGACTCAGTGGTCCTGGTTCTGCGGCTCGAGCGCGGCGACGAACTCGGCGTCCTTGTCGATCTCGCCCATCTTGGCGGCGCCACCGGGCGAGCCGAGGTCGTCGAAGAACTTCACGTTGGCGTCGTAGTAGTCCTTCCACTCCTCCGGCACGTCGTCCTCGTAGAAGATCGCCTCGACCGGGCAGACCGGCTCGCAGGCGCCGCAGTCGACGCACTCGTCGGGGTGGATGTAGAGCATCCGCTTGCCCTCGTAGATGCAGTCGACCGGGCACTCATCGACGCACGCACGGTCCTTAACATCGACGCACGGCTGCGAGATGATGTAGGTCATCGGTTCCTCCTGGACCAGGACTTCCACTACGGGGCTTCGGGCTCGACACGACGGATCCAATATGAAGGGGTTTCGTGTCGGGGAGCAGCCTAGTATCCCGACCGTGTCGGATGCGCGCAGACCCCCCGAAGATGGACATCCGTCCGGCCGGCACCTGCTCGGCCCGCACGTCATCGGCCAGCGGATCGTCGTACGCCGCCTCCTGCGGGGTCAGACCGGCCCGACCGGCGGTCCCGGGTTCACCGACCTGCTCGGCACCTGCCTGGCGTGGGGGGACGGTCGGTGCGTGGTCCAGCCGGAGTCCGGCGAGCCGGTCACCATCGCGATCGGCGACATCGTCTCCGGCAAGCCGGTGCCGCCGCGCCCCTCGACCCGGCTGCGGGTGAGCACCCGCGACGCCGAGGCACGCACCGGCGCACTGTGGCCCGACCTCGAGCGGATCCCTCTCGGCGAGTGGGAGCTGCGCTGCCAGCCCGATCCCGTGACCACCCTCCGCAAGCGGGCCAACTCGTGTCTCGCCATCGGCGACCCCGGCCGTCCCGTCGCCGAGGCGGCGCAGGAGGTCGTCGCGTTCTACGCCGCCCGCGGGCGCGACCCGCTCGCCCAGCTCGAGGCGGGCTCCCCCGTCGAGGACGAGCTGCGCGCGCTCGGCTGGCACGACCTCGGGTACGGCGAGTCGGAGCTCCGGCTCGCGGCGGTGTCGCGCGTTCGTCGTACCCTCGGGCGCCAGGGGAAGGCCGTCGAGCTCACCGCCGTCGACGGCCGCGCCGTCGCGAGCGTCGGCACCGGCTGCGACCCGCTCGCCGAGGCGCAGGCCCGGCTCGACGGCGACTGGCTCGGCATCTACGGCCTGACGGTCGACCCCGGCCACCGCCGGCGCGGCCTCGCGTCGGCGGTCCTCGCGGAGCTGCTCGACTGGGGCGCCGAGCAGGGCGCGCTGACGGCGTGGCTGCACGTCGAGACCGCCAACCCGGGCGGCCTCGCCTTCTGGGACGCCCTGGGCTTCGCGCCCCACCACACGTGCCGCTACTACGTCCCGCCGGCGGGAGCAGCGCTGGCATAGCCTCGCGCCATGAGGAGCAACCCGGCCGCGGAGTCGCGGCACAGCAGCGGCGGGCGGGCGTGGTTCGAGCGGTTCGTCGACCGCATCAACGACCACATCAGCCGGGCGCCCTTCTTCGGCGTCATCGTCGTCGCCCTCGCGGCATGGGCGCTCAGCAAGCCGTTGTGGGGAAGCACGACGAAGTGGGAGCTCGGGCTCCACACGGGATCCGCGATCCTCTCGCTGCTCCTGCTGGTCCTCCTCGAGAACGCCGGCCGGCGCGGCGAGGAGGCGTCGCAGGAGAAGCTCAACGTGATCGCCGAGGCGCTGTCCGACCTGATGTCCCACCAGGCCGGCGACTCCGAGGAGCTGCGCGCCTCGGTCCGCCGGCTCCGCGACGCCGTCGGGCTCGAGGAGCGGCACTGACCGACGCCGGCCTCACCCGCCGAGCGACTCCAGCGCGTCGCCGGTGAGCCGGTAGGTCGACCACTCCTGCATCGGCCGCGCACCGAGCGCCTCGTAGAACTCGATCGACGGCGTGTTCCAGTCGAGGACGGCCCACTCGACGCGGCGGTAGCCGCGGTCGACGGCGATCCGGGCGAGCGCGGTGAGCAGCGCCTTGCCCAGGCCGCTCCCCCGGGCTGCGGGATCGACGAACAGGTCCTCGAGGTAGATGCCCGGCACACCCGTCCAGGTCGAGTAGGTGCGGAACCACAGCGCCATCCCGACGACAACGCCATCGGCCTCTGCGACCAGCACGTTCGCCACCGGGTCGTCGCCGAACACCCAGCGGTGCAGGTCGGCCTCGGTGGTCTCGACCGCGTCCGGCTCGCGCTCGTAGTCCGCGAGGGCGCGGATCAGCCGGAGGACGTCGGGGACGTCCTCCGGCCGCGCGAACCGGACACCCTCGGGGAGGGCGGTCCCGGTCTCAACGTGCACGCACTCAGCCCTTGGCGAGGAAGTTCAGCAGGTCGTGGCGCGTGAGCACCCCGACCGGCTTGCCGTCCTCGTGCACCAGGACGGCGTCCGCCGACTCCAGCAGCGGGACCGCCGCCGTCGCGTCCTCGGTCGAGCCGATCGTCGGCAGGGCCGGCGACATGTGCTGCTCGACCGAGTCGTTGAGCCGGGCCTTGCCGGTGAAGAGCGCGTCGAGCAGGGCCCGCTCGGAGACCGAGCCCGCCACCTCGGCCGCCACGACCGGCGGCTCGGCGCGCACGACGGGCATCTGCGAGACGCCGTACTCCTGCAGGATGGCGACGGCCTCGGCGATCGTCTCGTTGGGGTGCGTGTGCACGAGGGCCGGCAGGCCGGCGGTCTTGCTGCGGAGGACCTCGCCGATCGTGCGGGCGGGCTGCGGCTGGCCGGTGCTGAAGCCGTACTGCGCCAGCCAGTCGTCGTTGAAGACCTTGCTGAGGTAGCCGCGGCCCGAGTCGGGCAGCAGCACGACGATCACGGCGTCCCTCTGGCCCGCGTCGGCGAGCTCCTGCGCCAGCTGGCGCGCGGCGAAGGCGGCCATGCCGGACGATCCGCCGACGAGCAGCGCCTCCTCGCGGGCGAGGCGGCGGGTGAATGCGAACGAGTCGGCGTCGGAGACCTCGATGATCCGGTCGGCGACCTCGCGGTCGTAGGTCTCGGGCCAGAAGTCCTCACCGACGCCCTCGACGAGGTACGGGCGGCCGGTGCCGCCGGAGTAGACCGAGCCGGCCGGGTCGGCGCCGACGACCTGGACGTCCTTGTTCTGCTCCTTGAGGTAGCGGCCGATGCCGGAGATGGTGCCGCCGGTGCCGACGCCCGCGACGAAGTGGGTGATCCGGCCCTCGGTCTGGCGCCAGAGCTCGGGCCCGGTCTCCTCGTAGTGGGAGCGCGGGTTGTGCGGGTTGGAGTACTGGTCGGGCTTCCACGCGCCCGGCTGCGCCGCGAGGCGGTCGCTGACGTTGTAGTAGGAGTCGGGGTGCTCGGGCGGGACGGCGGTCGGGCAGACGACCACCTCGGCGCCGTACGCCTTGAGGACGTTGCGCTTGTCCTCGCTCACCTTGTCGGGGCACACGAAGATGCAGTGGTAGCCCTTCTGCTGCGCCACCATCGCGAGGCCGACTCCGGTGTTGCCGGACGTCGGCTCGACGATCGTGCCGCCGGGCTTGAGGGCGCCGGACTCCTCGGCAGCCTCGATCATGCGGGTCGCGATCCGGTCCTTCACCGAACCGCCGGGGTTGAGGTACTCCACCTTGGCCAGCACCAACGGTCCGTCAGCGGGCAGGTCGAGGGAACGGTTGAGCCGGACCAGCGGGGTGTTGCCGATCAGCTCCAGCAGGGATTCGACGTACTCCATGCCATCACCGTATCGGTGGATCCGTAGAGTTGCCGCCGTGAGCAAGGCGTCCGCAGCCCGCAAGCTCGCCTCCGCCGCGTTGTACGGCGGCGGCGGGCTCTCCGCGCTGGGCGCCGGCCTCTACGGCGTACTCACCGCGGAGGCCCGGCTGGCGCGCAAGACGATCGGTCCCGCGCGCGAGGAGCCGCCCCCGGACGCGACCGGCTGGTACGGCCGCGGCCGCCCCGGTCCCGCCATCCGGATCGCCCTGCTGGGCGACTCCAGCGCCGCGGGCTACGGCGTCGACCGGGTCGAGGAGACGCCGGGCGCGCTGATCGCCTCCGCCGTGGCCGAGCACGCGAACCGCCGTGTCTACCTGCGGGAGTTCTGCGTCGTGGGCGCCAAGTCCTCCGACCTCGCCGCGCAGGTCGGCCGCGCGCTGCCGATCGAGCCCGACGCCGCCGTGATCCTCATCGGCGGCAACGACGTCACCCACACGATGCGGCCCTCGCACTCGGTGCGCTACCTCTCCGAGGGGGTGCGCCGGCTGATGGGCGCCGGCGCCAGCGTGGTCGTCGGCACCTGCCCGGACCTGGGCACGGTCCAGCCGATCGCGCCGCCGCTGCGCCAGGTGGCGCGCGCCTGGTCGCGCCGCCTCGCGGCGGCCCAGACGATCGCGGTCATCGAGGAGGGCGGCCGGACGGTGTCGCTCGGCGACGTGCTGGGTCCCGAGTTCGCCGCAGCCCCGGCGCTGCTGTTCGGCCCCGACCAGTTCCACCCGTCCGCCGAGGGTTACAAGGCCCTCGCCGGCGTCCTGGTCCCGTCGGTGCTCGCCGCTCTCGAGCAGGTCCCCGACGAGGAGGTCGCCCTCGAGGCCTACCGCGGCGAGGGCGTCCTGCCGATCACCCGCGCAGCCGTCCAGGCCGTCAACGAGCCGGGCACCGAGCTCGACGGCACCGAGATCGGCGGCCGCCGCGCCGGCGTCCGCGGCCTCTGGGTCGAGCTGCGCCACCGCCGCAGCCGCCAGCACGTCCCCGGCGAGGCCCCGGCCGAGCACGAGGGCGCACCCGTCGCCGACTGAGCGGCTCCTCACGTCCGCATCTGGTCGCGGTTCACCTACCGAATTTGTCGCGCTTCGGCGCTGTCGAGAGCGAATTCGGTAGGTGAACCGCACTTCCCGGCAGGCCTGTGGAGGACGACCGCCCGAGGCCGGCGATCTGGCCGAGGCTGGGCCGATGGAGCTGAACATCACCCGGCCGGACATTGTCGTCCCGGTGCCCGTCGACCCGTCGGGGCGCAACGGTCCGACTCCGGGCCAGGCACGCGGGCCGCGTTGGCGTGGGTCGTCCTGCGGCCTCTTCGTGCCTGCACATGTCGGTCAAGGCTCGGTCCTACAACGGATCGTGGAGGCGGTCGCGAGTGCCCCCGAGGGCAGCGGGGCCACGGGCTGGGCCGCCTTGCACTGGCAAGGAGCGCGATGGTTCCCCGGGTGCACAGCAGGCGGCGAGCCCCTCCCGGTGCCGGTCGCCATCGGCGACTCGGTGCACCTCGCACGCCGTCCGGGAGTCCAGCTGTGCCGGGACTGGCTCTTCGACGGCGACATCATGCGCGTTGACGGTCTTCCGATCACCCGTCCCGAGCGATCGATCTGCGTCGCGGCTCTACGCGCGCGATCCATGGAGGAAACCGTCCAGGTCATCTGCATGGCCATGGCAGACGACCTGGCCAGTCTCGACGAGCTCCGCGACTACGCCGCGCGGATCAAGGGTCGCCCGCACACTCGACGCCTCAACACTGCGCTCGAAGTGGCTGACGAGAACGTCTGGTCGCCGATGGAGGTCACCATGCTGATGCGCTGGCGGCAGCGCCACCCCGTCGCCACACTGCTGTGCAACGCACCCATCTTCGACCCGGCCGGCAGCCATCTCCTGACGCCCGACCTGTTCGACGCGGAGGCAGGCGTCGTCGGGCAGTACGACGGACTGATCCATGAGCGACGGACGGTACGACGCCGCGATCTCGAGACGGAGGAGCTGTGTCGGGAACTCGGCTTCGAGCTCGTCACGATGCTGTCCACCGATCTGCGGGACCTCGGCTCCTTCGAGCGCCGGCTCGATGCGGCGTACGCGCGCGCCCGGCGGCGCCACGCCGGGCAGGGCTGGACACTGGACCAGCCGCACTGGTGGGTCGACACCTCGTCCGTCCAGGCACGGCGCGCGCTGGACGAGGAGGACAGGCAGCGGTGGCTTCGACGGACCTCCGCGTGAGGTCGGGTGGTACGACGCACCTACCGAATTCGTCGCGCCCTGATCCCCTTGGCGACAAATTCGGTAGGTGAACCGCAAAACACAACGGCCCCGGCCCCACCGAGGTGGGACCGGGGCCGTCGTACGAAGCGGTCGGTCAGTCCTGCTGGAGGATCGCGAGGATCCGGAGCAGGTTGGTGTAGATCCAGACCAGGCTGACGAGCAGGCCGAACGAGGCCCGCCACGACTCGCGCTCCGGCAGGCCGTTGCGGACACCCTGCTCGACGAAGTCGAAGTCGAGGATCAGCATGAACACACCGAGCACGAGACCGGCGATGGCGAAGACCAGGCCGAGCGCGCCGTCCTCGAAGAGGCCCAGGTTGCTGCCGAAGAGGCCGAGCACGACCTCGAAGAGGCTCAGGGCCACCATGCCGAACATGGCCGCGATGACGAAGGTGCGGAACTTGTTGCCGACCTGGATGTCGAAGAACTTGTACGCCGCCAGCGTGCCACCGAAGGCCGCGAACGTCCCGATCACTGCCTGGACGACGATGCCGCCGCCGTAGACCGCGTTGAACAGCTCGCTGAGCGCGCCGAGCGCGACGCCCTCGGCGACCGCGAAGGCCATGACGAGGCCGGGGCTGATGATCCGCTTGAACGAGTTGACCAGCGACAGGATGAAGGCCGCGCCGCTACCGATGACCGAGGCCGCCAGCAGGCTGGACGGGATGCCCGTCTCGGGGCTGATCGCCGGCGTCACGAGCCACGTGACCGCGGCGGCGAGGACGGTGATGCCGATCGTGATCGACGTCGACTGGACGACCGAGTCGATGGTCATCCGGCCCGTTCCCGTGGTGGGGGTCGGGGCGGGCCGGCCGTAGCCCGGGTAGGGCTGGCCGGGCTGACCGTAGCCCGGCTGCTGGCCGAACCCCTGGTACGCGCCTGCACCGCTCCGGTTGAACTCCTCCGAGCGCCGGAACACCGGGTTGTTGCTCTGCATGATCTCCTCCGCAGGTCTGCGAATCGTCTCGAGGCCCCCAGTCTAGGGGCCTGATGTTGGTGGAACGCCTGACCGCGGCGTTTGGTTCCCGCGTCAACGTCCGGTGATCTGCACCGTGACCTCCTGCCCCGCGACGTCGGGACGCACCTCGATCCGACCGCCCGTGCCCGGCGCCCAGTGACCGCCGGTCACCCGGACGTCGTACCCGCGGGGATAGTGGAGCGGGCTGACGAAGATCTCCGTCGGGGCGTCGATCGCGTTGGAGCGGTAGCGGTAGGAGAAGGCGCCGGTCGCGGCGTCGAAGTCCATCGCGAGCGGGGTCCCGGCGGTCGCCTGCGCGTAGGTGCGCACCAGGACGCGCAGCTTGTCGGTCTTGACCGAGGAGAAGTCGGTGTCGTCGTGGAACATGCCCTGCGCGTCGTCGGCGGTCGTCGGGTCCTGCCACTGCTTGTAGGCCCAGTGGGTCCAGCCCATCAGGTTGCGGTCGGCGACGGCAGCGTCGATCTCGACGGCGCGGATGTTGTCCGTGGCGCCCCACTCGCTCATCAGCGGCGCCGCGTTGATCCGCTCCGCCTGCGCGAGCGCCGTGGTGGTGCGCTCCTGGCTGAACCTCCAGCAGTTCTCGACGTCGCCGAGCGGCAGGCCCTGCGACTCGAGGAAGACGTCCTGGCAGTAGTTGTGCCACGAGTAGCCCAGCTGGTCCTCCCCCGCCATCGGCTCGAGGAAGGTCGGCACCTTCTGGCCGGCAGCGAGCTGCTGCGGCTCCCACCAGACCACGTTGTCGCCGTCGACCTGCCGGATGGCGCGGGTGGCCTTCTCGTACGCCGGCTGGAGCTCCTTGGTGTAGCTCGCCTTGCACCCGAAGGAGATGCAGGTGAGCCACTCGAGTCCCATCCACGGCTCGTTGATGAGGTCGTAGCCCATCAGGTAGGGCTGGTCCTTCCACCAGCCCGCGGCCACCTGCCACGCCGCGGCCCAGTCGTCGATCCCGCGGTGCTTGTTGGCCCAGAACTCGTCGAAGACGAGCGAGTTCTCGGGCGTCCAGTAGCCGATCGGGAAGGGCAGGTTCAGCGGCGGCAGCAGGGAGAGCGCCGTCGGCCGGTGCAGCGCCCAGTCGGGGACCCCCTCGCCGCCGTACGTCTCGTGCCACTGGTCCTGGTGCATGTCGAGCTGCATCCAGATGCCGCGGTCGGCGAGCAGGTCCATGACCCGCTGCCAGCCCTGGCGGTACGACGGGTCGCCCACCCCCGGCGCGTCCGGGGTGATCCCCGCCCACAGGGTCCCGAGCCGTACGCCGTTGAAGCCGTACCGCGCGAGCCACTGCGCGTCGGCCGCCGTGAAGCCCTCCGCGGTCGCGGGCGGGACGTAGGGGTCGAGCTTCCACACCAGGTTGAAGCCGTGGACGATCACCACCCGGCCCTGGTCGTCGACGAGCCACCGGCCCTCGCGGCGCAGCTGCGGCTCGTCCTCGTCGGCGCTCGCCGCCGGCGCGGACGCGGCGGCACCGACCAGGCCGAGCAGCAGCGCGAGCGCGACCACCGCGACGCGTCGCAGGAAACTAGAACAGGTTGCAGGGAGCACGCCCGGCAAGGTACTCCAGCGAGGTGACGCGCGTCACCCCTCGGCGCGGCCCTCTCCCCGTCGCAGCCGGACGACGGTGTCGCGCACGTGGAGCGGGCCGTCGGCCGTCTCCTGGACGCGGTCGGGAGTCTCGGCGACCTCGACCGTCCACGGCGAGCCGGGCTCCCCCACACCGAGGGCACCGAGGACGCGGTCGGGCTCGAACAGCAGGCCCGGCCCGTGGTCATGACGGCTGCCGCTCTCGACGTCGTGCGGGTGGTGGGCGGTGACCAGCAGCCGGCCGCCGGGCGCGACGGCGTCGGCGATGCCCCGGTAGATGGGCACGAAGTCCTCCACCGGCACGTGGAGGAAGCTGACGGTGACGAGGTCGAAGTGGCGGCGCCCCGCGGGCCGCGGGTCGTCGAGCGCGTCGTAGAAGCCGAGCTTGAGGCGGTCGGCCACGCCGGCGTCCTCGGCGTGCTGCGCGACCTTCGCCAACGCCACCTGGGAGACGTCGACCGCGGTGACCTTCCAGCCCTGCGCGGCCAGCCAGATCGCGTCGCCGCCCTCGCCGCAGGCGACGTCGAGCGCGGTGCCCGGCGCCAGGTCGGCGACCTGCTCGACCAGCCGCTGGTTGGGCCGGCCGCTCCAGACGCGGTCGCTGCCGGCGTACCGCTCGTCCCAGAAGCCGGCGGTCAGGGCGTTGCGGAGGGCCTCGAGCGAGCTGTCGTGCTGGTGGTCGTGCTCGTGGTCGCGGTGGTGACGGTGCATGGGTCAACTGTGCTGGTTCAGGTGGACCTGAAGTCAACCGACCCGCCCCTGCTGCTCCCAGCAGCAGCCCTCCGCCGTCGGCAGAATCCTCTGGTCCCGGTGCCGGAGCCGACGCAGGGTGGCGCCATGACCCACGACAACGGCCCCCGGCTCTTCGACGACAAACGGCGGCGCGAGCTCTTCCAGCAGCGCGTGCTGGTGATGGACGGCGCGCTCGACGACGACAACGGCGTGGTCCTCGCGACCCAGCTCGTCGAGCTCGCGACCGCCGACCCGAACGCCGACATCGCACTGTGGATCCACTCGCCCGGTGGCTCGGTCCCGGCGATGCTCGCGATCCGTGACGTGATGCGCCTGGTCCCGTGCGACGTCTCGACGCTGGCGCTCGGCATCGCCTGCAGCGCCGGGCAGTTCCTGCTCTCGTCCGGCACCCACGGCAAGCGCCGGGCGCTGCCGCACTCGCGCATCCTGATGCACCAGGGCTCGGCGGGCATCGGCGGAACCGCCGCCGACGTGGAGCTGCAGGCCGAGGACCTGCGGCACATGCGCGACACCGTCCTCGGCCTCATCGCCGAGGACACCGGCCAGCCGGTCGAGCGGATCTTCGAGGACTCGCTGCGCGACCGCTGGTACACCGCCACCGAGGCGCTGGACTACGGCTTCGTCGACGAGGTGGTCTCCACCTTCGACGCCGTCGCCCCACCTGTACGACGCCCGGTCGGCCTCGGCACGTTCACGACAGGAGTCTCGCGATGAGCAGCTACACCATCCCCAACGTCATCGCCCAGCACCCGCGGGGCGAGCGGATCATGGACGTCTACTCGCACCTGCTGACCGAGCGGGTCGTCTACCTCGGGACAGCGATCGACGCCGGGGTCGCCAACGCTCTCGTCGCGCAGCTGCTCTTCCTCGAGGCCGACAACCCGGACCGCGACATCCAGCTCTACATCAACTGCGAGGGCGGCGACCCGAGCGCGATGCTCGCCGTGCACGACACCATGCAGTACGTCCGGCCGCAGGTCGCCACCACCTGCGTCGGCCAGGCCGTCGCCGTCGGTGCGGTGCTGCTCGCTGCGGGCGCGCCCGGCAAGCGGGCGGCGCTCCCCCACGCCCGGGTCGTCCTGCACCAGCCGGCAGCGCAGGGACGCGGCCCGATCCCGGACCTGATCCTGCAGGCCGACGAGGTGGTGCGGGTGCGGGCCGACATCGAGCGGATCCTCGCGAGGCACACCGGTCAGGACGTCGGCACGCTGCGCGCCGACACCGACCACGACCGGGTGTTCAGCGCCGATGCCGCGCGAGACTACGGGCTGATCGACCAGGTGATCGCGGAGCGGTCGCCCGTGCTGGCGTGAGTCCGCGCCGGTCAGGCGGCGAGCGCCAGCGCGGTCACGCCGGACGGGACCGACCGCAGCGGGCGGGCCGGGCGGGCGTCGTACAGCTCACCGGCGACGGCGGAGGTGAGGTCGAGCAGCGAGCTGCCGAGCGCGCCGGTCACCGCGGCGATCATCTCGCTGCTCGGCTCCTTGAGCCCGCGCTCGATCTCGGAGAGGTACTGCGGGGAGATGCCCGCCCGCTCCGCGGTCTCGGTCAGCGTCTCGCCGCGCTCACGCCGCAGCCGGCGCAGCTCGCGACCCAGCAGGTCCCGCCAGAGCGGTTCGGTGTCGTCCTCGGCCATGCCTCATCGTAGGTCGGCCGGGCCGACCGCCGGGCGGGTCGCGGAGGAGTTCTGCTGTGGGCAGAAGAGGTGCCCCCGCCGGGATTCGAACCCGGACTGCGCCGAGTTTAAGTCGGCTTCCTCTGCCAGTTGGGATACGGGGGCGGGCGGTCCGCAGCGGGACCGGTCACTCCTATAAGTAGGTCTGGCGGGGGTAGATCGCGTGCGCGCCCGCGACCCGGTCGAGGAACAGGAACCCGTCGGTGTGGTCGATCTCGTGCTGCAGCGCGCGGGCCTCGAAGGCGTCGGTCGCGAACTCGACCTGCTCACCGGTGCCCGGCAGCTGGCCACGGACCGTCAGCCGCGACGCGCGCTTCACGTCGCCGGTGAAGTCGGGGACGCTCATGCAGCCCTCACGGGCCTTCTCGTTGCGGCTCGACTCGACGACCTCGGCGTTGCAGAGCACGAAGGTGCCGTGCAGGGTGCGGGACTTCGGGTGCTCGGTGACGTCGACGCAGAAGACCCGGACGCCCACCCCCACCTGGTTGGCCGCGAGGCCCACGCAGCCGGGGCTGACCCGCATCGTCGCGACGAGGTCGGCGGCGAGCTGGACGATCTCGGCCGAGGTCGGGTCGACGTCGGCACCGCGCGCGGACAGCACGCCGGCCGGTGCCTTCACGACGTCGAGGACGCGGCCCTCGACGCCGAGCTCGGCCTCGGTCCAGGCCGTGACGCGCTCACTGCTCACAGCTCGTCGGCCTCGGCCGCGCGCAGGGTGGCCGTCACGCCGACCCGCTCGGCCGCGGCACGGATGGCACCCTCGACCGCCGAGACGTCGGCGCCGACCGGCAGGTCCAGCTCGGCGACCAGCAGGTAGAGGTCGCCCGCGAGGCGCGTGGTCAGGTCGGTGATGTTGCCGCCCGCGGACGCGACCTGGCCGACCACCTCGGAGACGATGCCGGGGCGGTCGCCGCCGTGCACGGTCAGCACCCACGACGTACCCCCGGCGCCGGGCGCGACCTCATCGGCCACCGGGCGCACCGAGACGTCGAGGTCACCGCCGGCCGCGAGCGACGCGAGCGCACCCTCGATGGCCGGCGCCTCGACCGTGCCACGGCACAGCAGCATCATCGCGAAGTGCCCGCGCAGCAGCGTCATCGTGGAGTCCTCGATGTTGAGGCCCAGCTCCGCGAGGCCCGCCGTGGTCTCGGCGATGATGCCCGGCCGGTCGTGGCCCAGGACGGTGACGGCGTACAGGTCGTTGCTCACGGGCCTCATCATCCCAGCCCCTCAGGCAGACGCCACCTCGCGGGCGCGCTCGAACACCGCGTCGGTCATCGGCTCGGTCAGCCGGCCGGTGAAGGTGTTGTGCTGGCTGGGGTGGAAGCAGCCGAGCAGCGTGACGTCGGTACGACGGGAGCGGCGCGACGCCGGAGCGAGCACCACCTCGGCGCCGTGCCCGAAGCGCGGGCGCGGGCGCGGCTCCACCCAGCCCGCGCGGCCGAGCGCCCGCAGGGAGGCGTCCCATCCGATCGCCCCCAGCGCGACGACGACCCGCACCGACGGCGCCAGGATCGCCAGCTCCCGGTCCAGCCAGGGCGCGCAGCTGGCGCGCTCCTCCGGCGTCGGCTTGTTGGCCGGCGGGGCGCAGCGGATGGGCGCGGCCATCCGCACGTCGTGCAGCTGCAGCCCGTCACCGATGTGCGTGCTCGTCGGCTGGTTGGCCAGCCCGACGCGGTGCAGCGACGCGAACAGCCAGTCCCCCGAGCGGTCGCCGGTGAACATCCGCCCGGTCCGGTTGGCGCCGTGGGCGGCGGGGGCGAGCCCGATCACGACGATCCGGGCGTCGGCCGGCCCGAAGCCGGGCACCGGGCGCGCCCAGTACACCTCGTCGGCGTACGCCGCCCGCTTCTCCCGGGCGACCCGCTCCCGCCACGCCACCAGGCGGGGGCACCTCCGGCAGCGGACGACGCGTGCGTCCAGCCGCGCCATCGCCTCGCCGGGATCGGTCACAGCAGGGACCAGGCGATCCCGTCGAGGATGTCGGTCTCCGCGACCGTGACGGAGGGGACGGCGATCCGGCCGAGCACCATCGAGACGATCAGCGCGCCGGCGTCGATCACGTCGGCGCGGCCCGGGTGCATCCACGGCAGGGCGCGACGCTCGGCGACGCTCATCGCGAGCAACCGGCCGACCAGGCGCTGCACGTCGGTGACGGCGAGCTCGCGGCCGTGGATGAGGTCGCGGTCGTAGTACGGCAGGTCCAGGACCCCGGCCGCGATGGTCGTGTTGGTGCCGGCGACCGCGATCACGGTGGCCGCCGCAGCCGGGTCGACCGGGCAGGCGTCGAGCGCGGCGTCGATGTCCGTCACGATCGCCGCGATCTCGACCACGTCGACGGGGTCGTGCCGCACGTGGCGCTCGTGCAGCCGGACGGACCCGATGTCCATCGAGTGCGCGGCGGTCGGTCCGGCCGCTGGGTCGCCCAGGATCAGCTCGGTCGAGCCGCCGCCGATGTCCACCACGAGCACGGGCCCGGGGACCGCGTGACCGATCCCGCGGACGGCGCCGTCGAACGCGAGGCGGGCCTCCTCCTCCCCCGACAGCACCTCGGGCACGACACCGAGGCGGGACAGGACACCAGCGGTGAAGACGGCGGCGTTGCCGGCGTCGCGGGTGGCGGAGGTGGCGCAGAAGCGGAGCCGCTCGACCCCGGCGTCGGCGATGATGGCGGCGTACTCGTCGATCGCGGTGAACGCGCGCTCGAGCGCCTCGGGCGCGAGCACGCCCGTGGCGTCGACGCCCTGGCCGAGCCGGATCATCCGGCTCTCGCGGCGCACGCCTTCGGGGTCGTCGGCGGGGTTGCCGACCAGCAGCTTGATGGTGTTCGTGCCGCAGTCGATCGCGGCGATCGGGCCGGTCACCGGGAGGTCGCGATCACTCGGACGCGACGGCTTCGTCGACCGTCACGCACGGCCCCTTCGCCCACCACTCGCCGAGCATCTCGAGGACCTCGTCGCCGAACGGGTTGACGCCCGGTCCCGCCGCCAGGGCGTGGCCCGCGAGCACGTGCAGGCACTTCACGCGGGTGGGCATGCCACCGGCGGAGATGCCCTCGATCTCGGGCACGTCGAAGCCGCCCGCCTCGGCGATGGCCGCCCGGTCGGCGAGATAGGCCTCGTGGGCGGCCTGGTACCTCGCGGCCAGCTCCGGGTCGGCGGTCAGCCGGTCCTGCATCTCCTTCATGACGCCCTCGGCCTCGAGCGTGCCGATGCGGGAGGTCGCCCGCGGGCAGGTCATGTAGTAGGTCGTCGGGAACGGCGTGCCGTTGGGCAGCCGGGGCTCGGTCGTCACGACGTCCGGGTTGCCGCACGGGCAGCGGTGCCCGATCGCGTGCACGCCCCGGACCGGACGACCGAGCTGGGCGGCCATGATGGCCTCGTCGGTCTCGCGCTCGGTCACTCTGCTGGGTCCTTCAGGTCTTCCTTCGGCGCCTCGATCTCGTCCTTCGGAGCGGGCACCTTCGTGGGCGGGTTGCCGGCGAGCTTCATCGAGTCCCACGCCTCGTCGTACCAGGAGCGCTCGTCGGGATCGGCCACCGTCGACGGGTCGCCGAGCTCGGCCGAGGCGTCGATCGGCTGGCCGTCGGGACCGAGGGCGACGAAGGGCGTCTCCCCCTTGGGCACGTAGCCGAAGCGGGCGCGGGCCTGCTGGCGGACGTACTCCTCGTCCTGCCAGCGCTCCTTCTCCCGCTTGAGGTCGGCGATGGTCGCCTTGCGGTCGTCGATCTGGCTCTGCAGGGCGTCGATGTGGTCGCGCTGCTGCAGGTAGGCCCGCAGCGACGACGCGTAGGAGACCGCGAGGACCGCCAGCACGAGCACCAGGATCGCGGCCCGGCCGGTGAGCCGGGACCTGCGCTGGTGCTCGGCGCGGGCGCGCACCAACGCGGCCTCACGGTCGCGGGCGGCCTTCTTGCGCTCGGCCTTCAGGCGCTCGGCGTACCGCGGCCCGGACCGCCCCGCTGCGGGGCGGCCCGGCTTGCGGGACGTACGGCGCTCGTCGGCCATGGCTCAGGCTCCGGTGGGCTCAGCCCTGGTAGCGCGGGAAGGCAGCGGCGCCGGCGTAGCGGGCGGCGTCGCCGAGCTCGTCCTCGATGCGCAGCAGCTGGTTGTACTTCGCCACCCGCTCGGACCGCGCCGGGGCGCCGGTCTTGATCTGGCCGCAGTTCGTCGCCACCGCGAGGTCGGCGATGGTGGTGTCCTCGGTCTCGCCCGAGCGGTGGCTCATCATGCAGCGGTAGCCGTTGCGGTGCGCGAGGTCGACGGAGTCGAGGGTCTCGGTCAGCGAGCCGATCTGGTTGACCTTCACCAGCAGCGCGTTGGCCTGGCCGCCGGCGATGCCGCGCTGGAGGCGCTCGACGTTGGTGACGAACAGGTCGTCGCCCACGAGCTGGGTCTTGTCGCCGAGGGCGTCGGTGATGGCCTTCCAGCCGTCCCAGTCGTCCTCGTTGAGCGGGTCCTCGATGCTGACGATCGGGTAGTTGGCGACGAGGTCCGCGTAGTAGGCGATCATCTCGTCGGCCGACTTCTTGGCGCCCTCGAAGGTGTAGGCGCCGTCGTCGAAGAACTCCGAGGCGGCGACGTCGAGCGCGAGGACGACGTCCTTGCCCAGCTCGTAGCCGGCCTTGGCGACCGCCTCGCCGATCAGGTCGAGGGCGGCGCGGTTGGACTCGAGGTTGGGCGCGAAGCCGCCCTCGTCGCCCAGGCCGGTGGCCAGGCCCTTGTCCTTCAGCACCGACTTGAGCGCGTGGTAGACCTCGGCGCCGACGCGCAGCGCCTCACGGAAGGTGGGCGCACCGATCGGCGCGATCATGAACTCCTGGATGTCGACGTTGGAGTCGGCGTGCGACCCACCGTTGAGGATGTTCATCATCGGGACCGGCAGCAGGTGCGCGTTGGGGCCGCCGACGTAGCGGTAGAGCGGCAGGTCGGCCGAGTCGGCCGCGGCGCGGGCCACCGCCAGGGAGACGCCGAGGATGGCGTTGGCGCCGACCTGGGCCTTGTTGGGCGTGCCGTCGGCCTCGAGCATGACCTGGTCGATCAGGCGCTGGTCCGCGGCGTCGAGACCCTCGATGGCCGGGCCGAGCACCTGGATCACGGCCGTCACTGCCTGCTGGACGCCCTTGCCGGCGTACCGGTCGCCGCCGTCGCGCAGCTCGACCGCCTCGAAGGCACCGGTGGACGCGCCACTGGGCACGGCGGCCCGGGCGAAGGACCCGTCATCGAGGAGGACCTCGACCTCGACAGTGGGGTTGCCGCGCGAGTCGAGGATCTCGCGAGCGCCGACGGCTTCGATGGCTGCCACTTCAGATGTGCCTTCCGGTGCGGGGGACGTCGCGGACCAGACTAGTGCGCCGGGCGGCCTGCTTCCGGCAGCGCCCACCGCGCGTTCCGGACGTTCCCCGACGGGGCGCGGAGCCGACCCGGCATGCTGGTGCCGTGACCGAGCCCGAGAACCGGCCCCGCAGCCGCCGCCCGCACTGGGTGTACGACGCCGGGCAGGAGCCCGAGGCGCGCGACTCGCTCGCCAACGAGCGGACCTTCCTGGCCTGGCTGCGCACCTCGCTCGCGCTGGTGGCGGGCGCCGTCGCGGTCAGCTCGCCGGCGCTGGAGTTCTCGGTGACCGCGCGGCTGCTCCTCTCGCTGGGGCTGGTGCTCGTCGCCGCCGTGGCGCTCGGCGTCGGGTGGCACCGCTGGACCCGGACCGAGATCGCGCTGCGGACGAACTCGACGCTCCCGGGCTTCACGGGGGGCATCGTGGTGCTGGCAGCCGTGGGACTACTGATGGCGGGGGCGCTCGCATCCGCCGTGGTCAGCCACTGATCAGTCGCGGGCCGGCGACTCGGGGACGACTCCGAAGACCGCACCGAACAGCCGCTCGCACCGCGCGCTCATCTCCTCCGGCGCGATGCCGGGGTGCTCGCACCACCAGGTGACGAGCGAGGCGAAGACGTTGCTCCACACGGTCGTCATCGCGTCCAGGTCGAGGACGTCGTCGTCGCCCGCCAGCGACAACAGCTCGCCGACGCCCTCGCGCGCCAGCTCCTCGAGCCGCCGACGGTAGGAGCCGCCCAGCTCCCCTGCTCCGTCGGTGGTCGGCGCGGTCGGGTCGTTGGCGACGGCCCAGGCCCACGGCCGCTCCGCGAGCACCACGAAGACGCCGTCGAGGGTGACCAGCGCGCGGCGCAGGCCGACGGCACCCAGGCCCGCCGAGCGCTCGATCTCACCGATCAGCAGGTCGGCGGCCTCGCGCAGGCAGCGCTCGAAGAGGCCCTCCTTGGAGCCGAAGTAGTGGTAGATCAGCGGCTTGGAGATGCCGGCCTCGCGGGCGATGTCGGCGACCGACGTGGCAGCGAAGCCCCGCGCCCCGAAGACCCGGCCGGCGACGTCGAGGATCTGCTCCTCCCGGTCGGCCCGGGCGACGCCCTTGGTGCCCGAGCGGCGTGCAGAGGTCATGCGGATCACCCTACCGGGGGAATTGACTCCGTGGTAACTTACCCACGAGTCAATTCAAGGAGACCCGATGCACGACCTGCTCGACCCGATGAAGAACCCGGTGACCTACGCGATCCCGTTCTTCCTCCTGACGATCCTGATCGAGCTCGCCGCCCTGAAGTGGCTCGACCACGACGACGACCCCGTCACCGGGCAGCCGCCGACGGGCTACCTCGGCAGGGACACCCGCACCAGCCTCGCCATGGGCCTGGTCTCCCTCGTGTTCACGCTGGCGTTCAAGGTCGGCTCGTTCCTCGTCTACACGCTGGTCTTCGTGCACCTCGCGCCGTTCGAGCTCCCCACCGACGCGTGGTGGTACTGGCCGGCCGTCATCGTCGCCGTCGACCTCGGCTTCTACCTCTCGCACCGCTTCGTGCACCGGGTCAACGTCGGGTGGGCCGCCCACCAGGCCCACCACTCCAGCGAGTACATGAACTTCGGGACCGCGCTGCGCCAGAAGTGGAACCCCTGGTTCGAGTTCTTCTTCTGGCTGCCGCTGCCCTTCCTCGGCTTCTCGCCGTGGACGATCTACGTCGCCTTCGGCTTCAACCTCGTCTTCCAGTTCTTCGTGCACACCGAGACCATCGGCAGGCTCCCGCGCCCCATCGAGCTGGTCTTCAACACCCCGTCGCACCACCGCGTCCACCACGGCTCGGACCCGGAGTACCTCGACAAGAACTACGCCGGGATCCTGATCATCTGGGACCGCATGTTCGGCACCTTCCAGCCCGAGCTGCACCGCCCGACCTACGGCCTCACGAAGAAGGTCGAGACCTACAACCTGCTGAAGCTCCAGTACGGCGACTACGCCCAGATCACCCGCAACGTCCGCAACGCCGGCTCGTGGAGGGAGCGGGCCGGCTACGTCTTCGGACCGCCCGGATGGGCGCCCGAGGCCAGGGCCGGCGAGCGGCTCAGCGCAGCAGGTGCTGACTGAGGTCGCCGGTGAGGTCCGCGCGCATCGTGCGGCTCTCGAAGCGCCACGCACCGTCGGCCCGCCGGAAGGTGTCGGCGTAGCGGCCGACGATGATCGCCTGCAGGGGCAGCGCGTCGGTCGCCTGGAAGACCGTGTACGTCGACGCGGCGCTCGCCGCCTCGCCGCCCGGATCGGTCTCGACGACCACGTTGGTGGTGACGTGCCGCGTGCGGGGCGTGCCGTCGTCGTACAGGCGGACGAGGGAGCGGTAGAACGCCTCGACCGCCGCGCTCCCCTCCGCGAGGGTCACCGGACCGTCCGGCGTCTCGCCGCAGATCCGTCCCTCGCGGAACAGCTCGCCGACGGCGGCGAGGTCACCGGCGTCGACGGCGTCGGCGTAGGCGAAGAGCAGGCGCTCGATCGCGCGGGCGTCCTCGGCGCTCATCCGGCACTCGCCTCAGGCGTCGAGCCCGAGCTCGCCCATCCGCTCCATGTGCCGCTCGGTGAGCCGCGTGAACATCCGGCCGAGCGCGGCCAGGTCGAGGCCGGGCCGGTCGGTGCCTCCGGCGAGCAGCGCCGTGAGCGCGTCGCGGTCGGCGGCCACACGCTGCGCCTGGGTGAGCGCCTCCCCCATCAGGCGGCGGCCCCACAGCGCGAGGCGGCCGCCCAGCCGGTGGTCCTGCTCGATGCCGGCCCGGACGCGGTCGACGACGAAGGCGGCGTGGGTGCCCTCCTCCATCGACGTGATGACCAGGTCGCGCGTCTCGGGGTCGAGGTACGCCGCGATCTCGCGGTAGAAGTCGTTGGCCAGGCCGTCGCCGACGTACGCCTTCACCAGGCCCTCGTACCAGTCGGCCGGGGCCGTGTGGCGGTGGAACTCGTCGAGCGGCTCACGGAAGGGCTCCATGGCCACGAACGGGTCGGCGCCGAACGCCCGGATCCGGTCCGACAGCGCGTGCACCTTGGTCAGCTCGCCGCTCGCCATGCTGGCCAGGTCGACCTTGTCGGCGAGGCTCGGCGCGAGCTTGGCGTCCTCGGCGAGCCGCTCGAAGGCGGAGATCTCGCCGTAGGCGATCGCGGCCAGGAGGTCGACGACGGCCTCCCGGTAGGCCGGGTCGGCGTCGGCGGTCAGCGGGGTCGCGTCGGCGGATTCAGCCATGCGCCGAGCGTACAAGTACGATGATGTACGGCGAGAGCCAGTCCGGTCCCCCGATCGTGACCGGCCCGCCCGGGCAACCTGCCCACGTATGTGCGCGGCTGAGTGTGAATCGGCCGCTTTGATTCTGGCGCCTGCCACCCGGCCGACGACACTCACGAAAGCGAACAGAACACTGACTTCCAACGACATCACTGCTGCGTCCAGCGAGGCCACCGAGGCCACCACCGAGGCCGCGGCACCCACCTTCCGCGACCTCGGCGTCATGCCGCAGATCTGCGACGCGCTCGACCGCGCGGGCATCATCCACCCGTTCGCCATCCAGGAGATGACCCTCTCCGTGGCGCTCCTGGGCACCGACCTCATCGGCCAGGCCCGCACGGGCACCGGCAAGACCCTCGCCTTCGGCATCCCGGTCATCCAGCGCAGCATCGCGCCGTCCGACCCCGACTACGCCGAGATCCCGCAGGGCAAGCCGCAGGCGCTCATCGTCGCGCCGACCCGCGAGCTCGCCCTCCAGGTCTCCAGCGACCTGACCCTCGCCTCGGCCGACCGCGGCCTGCGCGTCCTCACCGTCTACGGCGGCGTCGGCTACGAGCCCCAGATCGAGGCCCTCGAGGCCGGCGTCGACATCGTCGTCGGTACGCCGGGCCGGCTGATCGACCTCGCCAACCGCCGCGTCCTCGACCTCTCCCACGTGCACGCCCTCGTGCTCGACGAGGCCGACGAGATGCTCGACCTCGGCTTCCTGCCCGACGTCGAGAAGCTGCTCCGGATGACCCCCGAGACCCGGCAGACGATGCTGTTCTCGGCCACCATGCCGTCCGCGATCGTCGCGCTGGCCCGCATCCACATGCGCCACCCGATGAACATCCGCGCCGAGTCGTCGTACGAGAACGCGACGGTGCCCGCCACCGCGCAGTTCATCTACCTGGCCCACGACCTCGACAAGCCGGAGATCATCGGCCGCGTCCTGCAGGCCGAGGACGCCGGCAAGGTCGTCATCTTCACCCGCACCAAGCGCCAGGCCCAGCGCGTCGCCGACGACCTCGTCGAGCGCGGCTTCAAGGCCAGCCCGCTGCACGGCGACATGGCGCAGGTGGCCCGCGAGAAGGCGCTGACCAAGTTCCGCGAGGACAAGATCCAGGTCCTCGTCGCGACCGACGTCGCCGCCCGCGGCATCGACGTCGCCGGCGTCAGCCACGTCATCAACTACACCTGCCCCGAGGACGACAAGACCTACGTCCACCGGATCGGCCGCACCGGCCGCGCCGGCGCCTCCGGCATCGCGATCACGCTGGTCGACGCGACCGACGTGCACCGCTGGAAGATGATCAACAAGGCGCTCGACCTGCCCTTCGACGAGCCGGTCGAGACCTACTCCACCTCCGAGCACCTCTACCACGACCAGGGCATCGCCCCGGGCACGAAGGGGCGCATCGCTCCCCCGGCCCCGCCGGCGCCGCGCGCAGACCGTGGTGAGCGCGGCGAGCGTGGTGGCGACCGTGAGCGTCGTCCGAGCGGCGAGCGCAACCGCAACCGGACGCGCACCCGCACCCGCGGCGGCCAGCCGGTCGAGGGCGAGAAGCCCGCGACCTCCGCGGCCTCGTCGGCCTCGTCGGAGTCGGGCGCGGGCGAGGGTGCCGAGCGCCCCGCCGGCGCGATCCGCAACCGCCGCCGTCGTCGCCGCAGCAGCGGCTCGGGCGGCCAGGCTGGCGCCGGCAACCAGAGCGGCGCCGCGGAGTCGCAGACCGCCTGAGGCAGGCACCAGCAACGCGTCGTCGGCGCGGACCGGGCAACCGGTCCGCGCCGACTGCCGTTCTCAGGCCGTGACGACGACCGTCGTACCGATGGGCGCGAACTCCCACAGCGCGATCGCGTTGCTGCGCTCCTGGCGGATGCAGCCGTGGGACTGCGGGGTCCCGAGCTGGCCCAGGGTCTGGACCGGCTTGCCCTCGTCGACCGGGATCGTGTGGAAGCCGATGGCGGCACCGCCGGTGCCCTGGGTGAATCGGACGAAGTACTCCATCGTCCCCGAGTCGTCGATGCCGACGGCGTTGCGGCTGCGGGAGTAGACCGAGTAAGTGCCCTCGAAGAGGTTGTCGGTGAGGCTGCCCGAGACGAGGTAGGTGCGCACGATCTTGCCCGAGTCGTCGACCAGCCAGACCCGCTGGCGGCCCTCGCTGAACACGATCCGCCTGCCCTCGCCGGAGTCGGGGGGCAGGCCGGTCGTCTCGCTCAGGGCGGCGATCCGGCTGCCGTCCACGTCCACGAGCCCTCGGCTCGGCGTGGACGCACGGGCGTCCGTGCGCTCGGGGCTGGCCTTCGGCGCCGACTCCTGGGCCGTCGTGGTGAGCGAGGCCGCGGCGTCGGAGCGGTCACCGCCCGAGGGCAGCAGGCCGAACCCGCCGGCGACGGCCACGGCGGTCACCGCGACCGAGGCGCCCAGGGCGGTGATCCGGCCGTAGCGGGGGCGGACCTTCGTCGCCCTCCGCTTGCCCGCCACCGGTGCCCGGTGGCGGCCCTGGGGTTGTGCCCGGTGTGCGCCCACGGCTCAGCGGGCCGCCCGGTCGAGGAGGGAGCCGGCCACGTCCCGGTAGGCCTGCGCACCCTTGCTGCTGCGGCTGGTCGCGAGGATCGAGCGGCCGGCAGCCGGCGCCTCGGCGAACTTGATCGTCTTCGGGATCGGCGGCTCGACGACCTCGAGGTCGTAGGTCTCCGAGATGGTGTCGAGCACCGCGCGCGCGTGGTTGGTCCGGCCGTCGTACAGGGTGGGGAGGACGCCCCAGACCGCGAGGTCGCGGTTGGTGAAGCGGCGTACGTCGTGCACGGTGTCGAGCAGCTGGCCGACGCCGCGGTGCGACAGGGTCTCGCACTGCAGCGGGATCAGCACGCCGTTGGCGGCCGTGAGCGCGGCGACCGTCAGCACGCCCAGCGAGGGCGGGCAGTCGAGCAGCACCCAGTCGTAGTGCGTGCCGGACGCGGCGAGGTCCTCCATCACGCCGCGCAGGACGTGCTCGCGGCCGGTGCGGGTCAGCAGGTCGGCCTCGGCGCGGGCCAGCTCGATCGTGGCCGGGAGCAGGTCGACGCCGTCCTCGGTCTCGATGATCACCTCGTCGACCGCCGTGCCCTTGGTCAGCACGTGGTGGACCGAGAGCTCGAGGTCCTCGGGGTCGATGCCCAGCGAGAAGGTCAGGCAGGCCTGGGGGTCGAGATCGACGAGCAGCACCTTCTGGCCCCGTTCGGCGAGGGCCGCACCGATCGACGCCACGGAGGTCGTCTTGGCGACGCCACCCTTCTGGTTGGCGACAGCCAGGATCGTGGAGCGGGGGGCCTTCGCGTTCATCAAGGGACATCATGCCGGACGATGGGTCGTCTGGTGTTGACTGGCGCCATGTCGACCGCACTCGTCACCGGCGCCACCGCCGGGATCGGCCTCGAGTTCGCCCGCCAGCTCGCCGCCCGTGGCGACGACCTCGTCCTCGTGGCGCGGGACGCGACGCGGCTCGCGACCGTCGCCGAGGAGCTCCGGTCGTCGTACGGCGTCGGGGTGGAGGTGCTCTCCGCCGACCTCACCGACGCGGGCCAGCTCGGCACCGTGGAGGCCCGGCTCGCCGATCGCGACCGCCCGGTCGACCTGCTGGTCAACAACGCCGGCTTCGGGCTCAAGGAGCGCTTCCTCGACAACCCGCTCGACGTCGAGCAGGCCCAGCAGGACGTGCTGGTCCGCGCGGTCCTGAGACTCACCCACGCGGCGCTCGGCGGGATGGTCGAGCGCGGCCGCGGCGGGGTCATCAACGTCTCCAGCGTCGCGGCCTTCCTGCCGCGCGGCACCTACAGCGCGGCCAAGGCGTGGGTGAACTCCTTCAGCCAGTGGGCCCACGCCGAGTACGCCCCCCAGGGCGTCACCGTGATGGCCCTGTGCCCCGGCTTCGTGAAGACCGAGTTCCACGAGCGCCTCGGCATCGACCGCGACTCCTCCGCCCCCAAGCCCCTGTGGCTCGAGCCGGACCGCCTGGTCCGCGACGCCCTCGCCGACTTCGACAAGGGCCGCGCGATGTCGATCCCCTCGAAGCGCTACAAGGCGATCGTCACGGTGACCCGACTGGTCCCCCGCTCGGCCCTGCAGCGCCTGCAGTCCCTCGGCCGCAAGTAGCCCTCTCCGCCGACTTGCCACTCTCGCGGGTCGAGTTGCCACTCTCGCGGGTCGAGTTGCCACTCTCGCGGGTCGAGTTGCCAGGTCGGCGCAGCCCGACGGGACAAAGTGGCAAGTCGACCGGCCGAAGTGGCAACTCGGCGCGGGAAAGTGGCAAGTCGGCGGGGCGGGATCAGCCTTCGCCGGCGATGAAGGCGCGGACGGCGTCGGCGACGAGCTGGACCGCGATGGCCGAGAGCAGGAGGCCGGCGATGCGGGTGACGAGCAGGACGCCGCTCTCGCGGATCAGACGCAGGATGGGCAGGGAGTAGCGCATCGCGGCCCACAGGGCGAGGTGCACGGCGACGATGCCGAGGGCGACGGAGATGCCGCTGGCCCAGTCGTCGATGTCCTGGACGAACAGCATCGTGGCGACGATCGCGCCCGGCCCGGCGAGGAGCGGGGTGCCGAGGGGGACGAGCGCGATGTTCGCGTCCCCGCTGGCCTTGTGCTCCTCCTCCTTGCCGGTCAGCAGCTCGAGGGCGACCAGGAGCAGCAGCAGGCCGCCGGCGCACTGCAGCGCGGGCAGCGAGATGTGCAGGTAGTTGAAGATCTGCTGGCCGAAGAAGGCGAACAGCGTGATCACGAGGAAGGACACCGCGACCGCCTGCCACGCGGCCCGGCGGGCCGTCGCCGGACTGCGGCCGGCCGTGAGCGACAGGAAGATCGGCACGGTGCCGACCGGGTCCATGATCACGAAGAGGGTCACGAAGACCTCGACGAGCAGCACGTGCTCGACCATGCTCAGTCCTCCCTTCCGACGATCGTGGTGGGCGACCCGAGGGTCGCGGCCAGGTCGAGGATCCGCGCCAGCTGGTGGGGCGCCGTGGTCTCGCAGCCGAGGTCGTGGCCCGTCTTGCCGGTGCCGTGGTGGTCGCTGGAGCCGGTCACGACGAGGTCGAGGCGGCCCGCGATCTCGCGCAGCCGGCCGCGCGAGTGCGGGTCGTGGTCGAGGTGGTCGACCTCGAGGCCGACCAGCCCCGCCTCCTTGAGTACGACGATGGCGGGCTCGTCCAGGACGTGCGCCGAGCCGCGTCCCCACGGGTGGGCGATCACCGGGACGCCACCGGCACCGCGCACCAGCGCGATCATCTCGACCAGGTCGGCGGCGTACCGGTCGACGAAGGCGGGGCCGCCGTCGGAGAGGTACTCGGCGAAGGCCTGGTCGCGGTCGCGGACGACGCCGAGGCGGACCAGCAGGTCGGCCACGTGGGGGCGCCCGGTGATCTCGCTGTCGCCCGCGGAGGCGGCGAGCGCCTCCTCGGTGGCGGGGATGCCGAGGTCGCGCAGGCGCGCCAGCATGGTGGGCACGCGGTCCTCGCGGCCCTGGACGATCCGGGCCAGCTCGGCCTGCAGCGCGGCGTCGGCGGGGTCGGGCAGGTAGGCCAGCAGGTGCACGCCGGCGTCGTGGAAGCGGGTGCTGACCTCGATGCCACGGACCAGCCCGATGCCGACCTCCTCGGCGGCGGCCGCCGCCTCGTCCCACCCGAGCGTGGTGTCGTGGTCGGTCAGCGCGACGACGTCCAGGCCCGCTGCCTTGGCGGCGTGCACCAGGTCGCGCGGCGCGGCGGTGCCGTCGCTGACGCGGGAGTGGGTGTGGAGGTCGATCGTCACTGGACGAGGTTAGTGCCGCGGATTGTCAGACAACGACGCGTCGTCGCGGTGAGCGTGGTCACCACGGGGGTGCCGCGCCGCCGAACGGCAGCGCCACCAGGCCCGGCCCGGTCGCGGAGACGTCGCGCAGGATCCAGTCGTCGCGCAGCAGCAGGATCGCCGACGCCGGTCGCAGCACCAGCCACAGCCACCGTCCGCCGGCCTCGCCGGCGACGACCGAGCGGTCCCACTCCCCCGGCGTCGCGCTGACCGACACCGGCCACAGGCCCACCGGGTGCTGGTCGACGCGCACCCGCACCGGGGCCGGCCCGTCGCCGATCTCGTGGCCGGGGTCGAGCCGGGCGGCCCCCTCCTCGGTGAGTCCCGCGACCCGGGCGCCGAAGCCGGTCCCCGGCTCCTCGCTGACCACGATCACGTCGACCGGCCCGTCGAGCTGGCTGGACCCCGACACGCAGGTCATCGTCGCCCGAGCCTCACCGTCGCCGGTCGCGACCGCGGCGAAGTCGGTGACGCTCCAGCCCGGTCCGAGCGGCCACGGGAGGTAGGTCGGGAACCCGCCGACGCGCTGCAGGTGGCTTGCGAAGGCGTCGTACGACGAACCGGTGGGCCGCCACAGCGGGACGACGATGCCGTGCTCGGGGCACGACCAGCGTCCGTCACCGGTCTCGGCGACCGGCGCGGGGCAGCGCGGGCACTCGACCCGGACGCCGCCCGCGGCGCCCTGCTGCTCGCTGGACATGTCCGCCACCGTGCTGCGCGAACGCGGGTTCGTCAAGTACCGCCGCGCCGGGCCGCGACGGCGTCAGGAGTTCCAGCGCAGCAGCACCGGCGTCTCGCGCTCGTGGCCGAGCACGGAGATCGTCGAGGTGTCCAGCCGGAACAGGCGTCCCTCCGACGGGGGCAGGCCGAGCCAGCGGGCGGTCAGCACGCGCAGCACGTGGCCGTGCGCGAAGACGAGGACCGGACCGGACGCGGCGCGGATCCGCTCGACGACGCGGTCGCAGCGCGCCGCGACCTCGTCGGCCGACTCGCCGCCCGGGGCGCCGTGGGTCCAGAGCGTCCAGCCCGGCACGTCCTCGCGGATCTCCGCCGTACGGCGGCCCTCGTAGTCGCCGTAGCGCCACTCGACGAGGTCGTCGCAGATCTCCGCGTCGGGGAAGCCGGCGAGCTCGGCGGTGCGGCGGGCGCGCTTCAGCGGGCTGGTGAGCACCTCCGCGAAGCTCGTCCGCTCCAGCCGGGCCGCCACGTCGAGCGCGCCCTGCTCGCCCTCCGGCAGCAGCGGCAGGTCGGTCGTCGAGGTGTGCTGCCCCGACACGCTCCACTCCGTGGCGCCGTGGCGGACGAGGGTCACGGTGTCGGCCATGGCCCCAATCCTGCCAGTCGCCGCGCCGCTGCCCCGCGGCAGTGGCAGGATCCGGACATGCCAGAAGCCGGGGTCCCGATCGCCCGCCGCCGCCTCGCCGTCGCCGGGGCCTTCGCCACCCAGGGCTTCGTGTTCATCGGGCTCACCACCCGGCTGCCCGACATCAAGGACCGATGGGACCTCGGCGAGCTCGGCGTCTCGGCCGTGCTGCTCGCGATCGTGCTGCTGGCAGGCCTCGGCTCGGTCGTCGCCGAGCGGCTGGCGCCCCGCACCTCCAGCGCCCACCTCCTGCGCGCCGGCCTCGTGCTGGTGGGTGCGGGCGCGGGGTTGATGCTGGCCGCGCCCGTGTGGGCGGCGTACCTCCTCGGCGTCGGCGTGTACGGCGTCGCGCTCGGCGTCGTGGACGCGTCGACCAACATGCAGGCGGTCGCCATCGAGCGGGCCTACGGCCGGCCGATCCTGCCGAGCTTCCACGGCGGGTGGACCTTCGGCGGGCTCCTGGGTGCCGCGACCACGCTCGCCACGGCGGACCTCGACCTCGGCTGGTCGGCGCTCATCGGCGTCGTGGCCGTCGCCATGGCGGCCGCCGGCTTCCTGCCCCGCGAGGCGAGCCGGGCCTTCGACCACGCCGCCGGCGGCGACCTGCCGGGCGTGCCGTGGCGGCCGATCCTGATGGTCGGCCTCGGCATGGTGGTCTTCTACATGGTCGACACCGCCGCCCAGACGTGGGGCGCGGTCTACATCGACGAGGTGCTGCACGCGCCGTCGCGCTGGGTCGCCCTCGCCACGCTGCCCTACCTGCTCGCCAGCCTCCTCGTCCGGCTCGCCGGCGACCGCCTCGTGCAGCAGTACGGCGCCGTGCCGGTCCTGCGCGTCGGGGCGGTCGTCGCCTCGGCGGGGCTGGTCGTGGTCAGCGTGGCCCCGTCCTGGCCGGTCGCCGTGCTCGGCTTCACGGTCGTCGGCACCGGCATCTCGGTGGTCGCGCCGCTCAGCTTCTCCGCGGCCGCGCGGATCGCCGGTGGCTCGGTCGAGCGGGTGGACGCGGTGATCGCCCGCTTCAACCAGTTCAACTACGTGGGCGGCCTGCTCGGCGCGGTGCTCACGGGCGTGGTCGGCCAGGACCAGCTGCGGTTCGGGTTCGTCGTACCGACCGTGCTGGTGCTCGCGCTGCTGCCGCTGGCCCGGTGGTTCAGCACCCCGTCCACGGCCGGTGCCGGCGCCGCGGTCAGCTCGTCAGGTAGGCCGTCAGCGCGTCCCTGAGGCCCTGCCGGGCCTCCTCGACGTCGACGTAGCCACCGAGGCCACCCTCGGCGAAGAGCCCGCGCAGCGCGCTCGGCAGCAGGTGTCGCACCCGCATCACCTTGCTCGCGTCGAGGCCGAGGCCGGCGAAGGAGCGCTCGCACAGGGCGGCCCACTCCTCGTCCCAGCGGGCGATCGCCTGGGCGGTGCGGGGGAAGGACTCCTCGAGCTGGTCGCGGCGGTGGGGCAGGCCGGACCGGAGCTGGTAGAAGGCGGCCGCGGTCGGCAGCTGGACCGAGCGCCACATCAGGTCGATGACGGCCTCCACCCGGTCGGCCACGCTCGGGTGGGCCGGCACGACCAGCTCGGCGAAGCCGGCGAGACCGGCGATGTGGTCGAGCACGGCCGCCCACAGCCCGTCGGCGTCGCCGAACTGGTGCTGGATCGTGCCCCACGTCGCGCCCGCCCGCCGGGCGACCGCGTTGGCGCTGACGGCCTCGGGACCGCCTTCGGCGAGGCAGTGGACCGCCTCGCGCAGCAGCAGCCGCCGGGTCTCCAGGCCGCGACGGTTGAGCCGGGTGCCCTTGGCGCTCAGCAACGTGCCGGGCGGTGCCCCTGGCGGTGTCTCCGTCGCGACGTCCACACCCGGCATCGTTCCACTACCTCGATCCCGGCCGGCAGACCCGACACGCGGTGAGGTGCGCGTTGGCCTCGCCGACCGGCGCCAGGTCGTCGCGATGGGCGATCAGGGCGCAGTCACGGCGGTGCATGGTCGTCCCGTCGCCGGCCGTGACCGGGATGGCGCCCAGGTCCACGCCGCTCGCGTCGGTGGTGGCACCGGTGGCGCTGACCTCGGCGAGCAGCAGCAGCGTGTCGGCCAGCCGCTTCGACGACTCCCGTCCGTCGGCGGCGATCCGCGCCAGCCACGCCCCGAAGTAGAGGAACCCGCCGCAGAAGGTCAGCCCGAGGCCGAGCAGGCCGCCGGAGACCAGGTAGGACAGCTGGTCGTACTGGTACGGCGTGTTCGCGGCGCCGTACCAGCCGAGCACGATGACCACGAGCCCGAGCGGCAGCAGGATCGCGCCCACCCAGAAGAGCACGACCTGCAGCAGGGCGGCGTTGTCGTTCTTCAGCGGCGCGATCCCGGAGCGGGACTGGCCCGCCTTCGGCATGGCCCCGAGGCTTCCGGTCCGGGCACCGCTGGCGGGGGTGGAGGAGACGGTCATGGCTCAGACCTTTCGATCAGGCTTTGCGGAGGTCGGGGAGGCCGCTCTCGAGGCCGTGGGCACAGGGGGCACCGGCGCCGAGGGCGGCGGCGCCGAGCCGTCGGAACCAGCTGCCCGCGATGGCCGCCGCCAGGAATGCGGCGACCAGGAGCATGCCGGGGATCGAGCCCAGCGGCGGCAGGCCCGAGCTGGCCGGGGCCGCGTCGACGAGGTCGGCGACCGGCGTGTCGGCGGCGGGCGCCGGAGCGGCGCCGGCGGGGGCCGGAGCACCGGCAGCCGGAGGTACGCCGACCGAGCCGGCCGCGGGCTTGGGCGTGCTGGTCGTCGGCGGGGTCACCGTCCCGCCCGGGGTGACGGGCGGGACGTCGATCGGGGGCACCGTGTCGACGCTCGCCCGGGCCACGCCGACGGTGAGCACGATCTTCGGCGACAGCGTCGAGAGGCCCGACAGGACGCCCTTGAGCTGGCCGGCCTGGCCGGGCATGTCCGGGATCAGGCTGGTGATGGTGCTGAGCGGGAGCGCCTTGAGCAGCGGCGAGAGGAGCTTGGTGTCGATGGTGATCCGCAGGCCGGCGGACTCGCTGGTGGCCTGGTCGCCCTCGACCGTGCGGACCGGCTTCGGCACCGAGATCGTGATGCCGAGCTGCTCGAGCGCGTTGGCGGGAAGGTCCTGCAGGCCGGGGATCGGCATCGTCTTGCCGCTGACGATGGCCCCGTCGGGACCGAAGCCGAACTCCTGGCCGGCGATCGCCATCTTCCCGTAGACCGCCTTGCCGCTGGCCTTGCCGGTCGCGCCGTCGGTGGTCGCGCGGGCGACCGTCTCGACCCCGCCCAGGGTGATCAGGCCGCCGAGCAGCCGGATCTCACCGAGGGTGGACCGGGAGACCGTGGAGACCGGGGCCGCCTTGTTGGCGCCGGTCGCGTCCATCTTGCTGACCGACACGTAGCCGTCGACGTCGACGATGAGGCCGAGCGGGTTGCCCGGGGCGGCCGTCGCCTTGGCACCGCCGAGCCCACCGGTGAGCAGGCCCTGGAGCTGGTCGGTGAGGTCGGTGACCGGGTTGCCGGAGCCCCCGCCGCCGCCACCGTCCTCGTCGGGGCCGAGCACGGCCCCGTCGGGCGAGAAGCCGGTCTCGGCGATCGCCGTACGGTCACCGGACGTCGTCTGCTGGATCGTCCCCGGGATCTTGTTGTCCTTCTGGGTCGGGGTGTCGCCGGGGTACTGCGAGTTCACCTGGACCGGGTAGCCGTTCTCGGTGAGGGGCGTCGGCGGCAGGCCGAGCTGCTCGGCGAAGGTCTTGAGGCCCTCGCCGACCGGGTCGCCGGGCCAGAACAGGCTGGAGCGGCCGCTCGACATGCCGGAGTCGGCCTTCACCTTGCTGTAGCCCATGTCGAACTCCAGCTGGGCGATGCCGGCGTCGACGGGGATCGGCAGGCTCGGCTCGAACACCTCGATCCGGACCGGGCTCGACCAGGCCTGGGCCGTGAAGCCGCCGTACGACGGCTCCCCGTCCGCGGCCTGCGCGGGCTGGGCCGCCAGGGGCGCCCCGGTCAGCGGGAGCGTGGACGCGAGGATCCCGCCGGTGATCAGGAGTCGGGTCCTGCGTTGGTTTCGACGGGTCATGCTGCCCCTCCCAGGATGACGTCGGCCATGGTCTCGAGGATCTCGCCGGGCTCGCCGGTCGCCACGATGCGGCCGCCGGACATGACGGCCGCGTAGTCGGACACCCGCAGCGCGGTGCGGGCGAACTGCTCGATGCACAGGATGGAGACACCGGACGCCGCGATCTGCGCGACGGTGTCGTAGAGCTCCTCGACGATCAGTGGCGCCAGCCCCATCGAGAGCTCGTCGAGCAGCAGCAGGGCCGGGTCGGAGGCGAGCGCCCGCGACATCGCGAGCATCTGCTGCTCGCCACCCGACATCGTGCCGGCCAGCTGGTTGCGCCGCTCGTGGAGCCGCGGGAAGTAGCCGTAGGCGGTCTCCAGGACGGCGCCCGCCGGCACGCCGGCATACGACATCAGGCGGAGGTTCTCCTCGACCGTGAGGTTCGGGAACACCGAGCGGCCCTCGGGCACCGTGCACAGCCCGACCCGGGCGAGGTCGTCGGGGCCGGTGCCCTTGCTGCCGGCCTTGACGTGGACGCCGGCGAGGTGGATGTCGCCGGACGCCGCCTGCTTCTGCCCGCTGATCACCTTCACCAACGTGGACTTGCCGGCGCCGTTGGGCCCCAGCAGCGCCATCACCGCGCCCTTGGGGACGGACAGGTCGACGCCGCGCAGCACCTCGATCCGGCCGTAGGCCGCGTGGAGGTCGACGACGTCGAGGATCGGGACGCTCACGACACGACTCCCAGCTCGGTGGTGTGGTCGATCTCCCCGTCGCCGGAGTGGTCCACCTCGGCGTAGCCGAGGTAGGCGCGCTGCACGACGGGGTCGGTGCGGATGTCGGCCGGCGCGCCCGAGGCGATGATCTGGCCGAAGTCGAGCACGTGGATGTCGTCGCAGACCGCCATCACCAGGTCCATGTCGTGCTCCACCATGAGGATCGCGGCGCCCTCGGCGGCGAGGTCCTTGAGCAGGTCGCCGAAGGCGTCGGTCTCCGACTCGTCGAGCCCGGAGGAGGGCTCGTCGAGCAGCAGCAGCTGCGGGTTGCAGGCCAGTGCCCGGGCGAGCTCGAGCAGCCGGGCGGTGCCGGTCGGGATCGAGTCGGCCCGCTCGTCGGCGTACTGCCCGATGCCGACGCGGTCCAGCAGTACGTCGATCTCCAGCGCGGACCGTCCGGAGGGGCGGACCCACGCGAGCGGGCCGCCGTGGATGTCGCGCGCGACGCGCACGTTGTCCCGCACCGTCAGCGAGCCGAAGGCCTCCAGCCGCTGGAAGGTGCGCCCGACGCCGTGCTTGGCCCGCCTGTGGACCGGCCACCGGGTGACATCGCGGTCCTGGTAGCGGACCCGCCCCGACGTCGGCTTCTGCAGCCCGGTGATCACGTTGAAGCACGTGGTCTTGCCGGCGCCGTTGGGCCCGATCAGCCCGGTGATCTGGCCGCGGTGGGCGCTGAAGGTCGCGCGGTTGACCGCGGTGACGCCGCCGAACCTCACGATCACGTCGTCGACCTCGAGCAGTGCCGAGGAGCTGTGTCGACCCATGTCAGCCCACTCCCTTCGGTTCCTCGATGCCGGCATCGACCAGGGCGTCGATCGAGCGGGCGGGCTCGGGCCGGGTCGCCTTGAGCAGCCCGTTGAGCCGCTCGCGCAGCTGCTCCTCCCAGCGCGGCAGGACCCGCCCGGTCCCCCACCGGCCGAGCTTGAACAGGTGGTTGGCGATCCCGTTGGGGTCGCGGCCGAGCAGGACCGCACCGAAGCCGAGGACGGCGAACAGCAGGCCGGCCAGCTCGGGCTGCGAGGACTGCCAGACCGGCAGCAGCATCAGCGCGGTGCCGCCGAGCAGGGCGCCGGTCACCGAGGTGACCCCGAAGACGACCGCCAGCAGCAGCACCAGCAGCGACTGGAAGTAGAGGAAGTCCGCGGCGCCGACCGTCCCGCGCAGTCCGGCGAAGAGGCCGCCGGCGAGGCCGGCCATGCCGGCCGACAGCGAGAACAGCCCGACCCGGAACCACCGCAGGTCCAGCCCGAGGGTGCCGCAGCCGGACGGGCTGTCGCGCATCGCGATCAGGATCCGGCCCAGGGCGCCTCGGCGCAGCCACAGCAGGAGCAGCCCCATCAGCACGAAGCAGAGGACCATGAACCACACGTAGGACGTGTCGCTGCCGATCCGCACGCCGAGGATCGAGAGCCGCTCGGTGGCGAGCGTGCCGTTGAACTTGAAGGCGAACTCGGCCTGGAAGATCATCTTGTCCATCAGCACCGCGAAGGCCATGGTCGACAGGGCGAGGTAGAGCCCGGTCAGCCGCAGCACCGGCAGCGCGACCAGGGCGCCGACCGCCGCGGAGATCAGCGCGGCCATCGCGAGCCCGAACAGGTTGGGCTCGTCGAGCTTGGCGTAGGCCAGGGCGCCGACGCCGGCGAAGGTGAACTGCGCGAGGGAGACGTGGCCGCCGTACCCGGTCAGCAGGACGAGGGACAGCATGACCATCGCGTACGTCGCCGCGACACCGATCAGCAGCACGTCGGCCCGCGACACCAGCGAGATCAGCACGAAGGCCACCGCGAGCAGCCCGGCGCCCGAGCCCACCGCCTTCGTCACCGAGGGCACCGGAGCCGCGATGATGCCCTTCACCTGGCCGATGCGCAGCTGCGCCTGTGGCATCAGCACCACGATCGCGAACAGGAACAGCGCCGGGATGACCGGGCGCACCGTGGACCAGAAGCCGTCGGTGGGCAGGTAGGCGACCGCCCACGACTCGAGGATGCCCAGGCCCATCGCACCGGCGAAGGTCAGCGGGAGGCTCTTGAGCCGGCCCAGCATGGCGGCGGCGTACGCGTTGATGACCAGCAGCGTCAGGGCGTAGTAGTCGAGGCCGACGACCGGCGTCAGCAGGATGCCACCGAGCGCGGCGAGCGACATGCCGATCGCCCAGGCGAGCGCGGCGACCGTGTCCGGTCGGCCGCCGAACAGCTTGAGCAGCTCGGGGTTGTCGACGGAGGCCCGCATCGCCGTACCGATCCGGGTGCGGTTCAGCAGGAGGTAGAGCCCGACCGCGACGACGACCGAGCAGATGATCGTGACGACCTGGTGGGCGGTGATGTAGGTGTCGCCGAGCTGCCACCCGGTGTCGGCGTAGAACGGCAGCAGGACCCGCGCCTCCGGCTTCCAGATCTGCTGGGCCAGGCCGATCAGGCCGACCAGCAGCCCGACGGTCACGACCAGCGCGACCGAGACCGGCCCCTCCCCCAGCCCGCGGGTGACGAAGCGCTGGATGAACCAGCCGATCGCGGGCGCCACCACCCCGAGCACGAGGAACAACGAGAGCAGGGTCGGCAGCCCCTGGCGCTGGGTGAAGTCCCAGAACGTGAAGGCCAGCACCATCCCGAACGCGCCGTGGGCGATGTTGAAGACCCGCGTCGTGGTGTAGGTCAGCACCAGGCCGGAGGCCATGATCGCGTACGCCGCTCCGGTGAACAGGCCCAGCAGCGTGAAGGCGAACAAGGAGCCCATGTCGAGTCCGCCTCAGCCGCCGATGCCGGTGTCCACGACCCGGCCGCACATGTAGGAGCCCGGCGAGACCTGCTGCCACCGACCGCCCTTGTACTGCGCGACCTTGAGGCACGGCGGGGTCTTCGCGGAGCCGAGGTTCATCGGGGTGTGCGCGCCGTTGCCGGTCCAGTTCGTCGTGCTGCGCACCGCCTGGACGAGGGACGCGCGGTTGAGCTTGCCGCCCAGCGCGATCGCCTTCTCGACGAAGAGCCGGGTGGCGGACCACGCGTAGAGACCGTAGTAGTTCGGGATCGCGCCGGGCTTCACCTGCTGCAGGTACGACAGGTACAGCTGCACCTCGGCGTTGCCCTTGTTCTCGAACAGGTCGTTCGCGGCGTAGATGTAGTCACCCTCGGCCAGGCTGCCCGCCTGGTCCAGGTAGCGACGGTCGTAGATCGTCGGGTCCTGCAGGTAGAAGTCCGGCTTGAAGCCCTGCTGCTGCATGGCCTGCTTGAGCTTGACCGCGAACTGGTAGGGGCCCTGGTAGGCGACGGCCTTGATGCCCTTGTCCTTCATCTGCTGGACGTAGGGCGCGTAGTTGAACTCCGCGACGTCGATGCCCTGCAGGTACTTCACGTCCCAGCCGGCGCCCTTCTCGTAGCCGGCCGCCATGCTCTTGGCGTTGACCGGCGCGGCGCCGGCGTTCACGTACATCACGGCCGCGTTCTTCACCGCGCTCGGGTACTTCTGGGCGAGCCACTTCGCGGCCGAGTCGGGGATGATGTTGGTCCGGATGGCGTACGCCGCGAAGCACGACTTGCACGCCTGGCGCTCCGGGTTGACCGTCACCGCCCGGAGGTCCGGCAGGCCGCACGCGTTCGCGGTCCCGGCGCCGCCGCTGTCGAAGGCCGACATGGACCCGACCGCGGCGAAGGCGTTGTCGCACGCCTTGACGTAGGCCTGCTGGTCCGCGCCCGCGTCGGCGCGGCTGTCGAGGTTGACCAGCTCCAGCTTGCGCCCGCAGATGCCGCCCGTGGCGTTGAAGTACTTGATGTACGCCGCCGTGGCCTGCTGCGCCGACTCGAAGATGCCGGGCACCGGGCCCGAGATGTCGGAGATGTTGGCGAGGGTGATCGTCTTGTCGGTGATCCCCTTCTGGTTCTTGAAGCCGGCGCACGAGCCGGCCTTGACCCCACCGGTCGCGGAGCCCTTCCCGCCACCGCCGCCGGTGCTGCCACCGGAGCCGGAGGAGCCCGTGCCGCCGGAGCCGGAGGAGCCGGAGCCGGACCCGGTGTCGCCACCGGCCGCCGCACCGTCGTCCGCGCCGGTGTCCCCACCCGCGCCCGTGTCGCCGGTGCCGCCGTCGGCGACGCCCTGGCCTCCGTTCCCGGAGCCGTTGGTGTCACCGCTGGCCCGCGCGACCGTGTCCGGGTCGAGCTGGGAGCCGCACGCGGCGAGGAGGAGGACGAGCAGCGACGCGCCGACGAGGCGCGCGAGACGTACCAGAGACAAGACCCAATCCCTTCGGGAGCAATGCCGGGATCCGAAGTCTCGATGAGACCTCTATCAGAGTAACGACGGCGTGTGACCGGGGTCACGCCCTGCGTCCAGAAAATGAGAACACGTTCCACCCCCGGTGCGGAAGGGTGGTCCAGACCGGTGGGGAACCTGGGCGCCTCGCCACCCGTCACAGGCATCATGAGCACCATGCAGATCCGCCGCGCCGCCCTGCCGACCCTCGCCGCCGTGCTCGCGCTCGGCCTGTCCGCCTGCGGTCGGGAGGACGACGAGAAGGCCGCGGACCCGGCGAGCGACGCCCCCTCGTCCGGTACGACGACCGGCGACCCCACGGGCGACCCCACCGACGACCCGACCACGCAGCAGTGGCCGGCCTTCGCGGCGACCGACTACACCTACCGCCTCGAGGTTCTGTGCTTCTGCCCGTTGACCGGTCCGCTCCGGGTCACCGTCGCCGACGGCGAGGTCACCTCGGCGGTCCGGCTCACCAAGCCGGGCAAGGGCACCCAGGCGCCGGACTTCGCCCGGCTGGGCATCAACGACCTGATCGCGAAGGCCAACGACCCGACCGTCTTCAAGGCCGACGTGACGTGGCCCGCCGGCACGGACCACCCGACGAAGGTCGTGATCGACCAGATCGAGAACGCCGTCGACGACGAGGTGACCTACACGATCAGCAACGTGCAGGTGACCCCGGTCAGCGCGGGATGAGCGCCCAGTAGTCCAGGTCGAGGAGCACGCCCTCGGCGTACTTGCCGTCCTCGCCGCGCAGCGTCATCGACTCGTCGCGGCCCTTGGTCGCCACCAGGCGCAGGCGCAGGGCGCCGACGCTGGGGACCGGGGTCTCCGCCTTGTCGAGCACCTCGGACCAGGCGTAGACGGTGTCGCCCGCGAAGGCCGGTGAGGTGTGCGCCCCGGCGTTGATCGCCGCGACCAGCTGGGCGTTGGCGAGCCCGTTGAAGGAGAGCGCGCGCGCCATCGAGATGACGTGGCCGCCGTACACGAGGTTGCGGCCGTCGGGGCGCGCCTCCTTGTTGAAGTGCACCTTGGCGGTGTTCTGCCACAGGCGGGTGGCCTGCTGGTGCTCCGACTCGGTGAGCGTGACGCCGTCGACGTGGTCGATCCTCTCGCCGACCTCGTAGTCGTCGAAGCGGTGAGGCTCCCCCGCCGCCGCGAAGTCGTAGCCGGAGAAGTCGAGGCCGGCGGGCAGCACCAGGTCGGCGGCGGCCACCGCCGGCGCCAGGTCCGGTACGACGGCCTCCGGCGCGGGTGCGTCGAGGTCGCGCTTGTGCACCATCACCCAGCGGGCCCACTCCAGGGCGACCTCGCCGCGCTGGTTGGTCGCGGTCGAGCGGACGTAGACCACGCCGCTCTTGCGGTTGGAGTTCTGCTTGAGGCCGATCACCTCGGAGGTGGTCGACAGCGTGTCGCCGGGGACGACGGGCTGGTGGAAGCGGCACTCGGCGTAGCCGAGGTTGGCCACCGCGTTGAGCGAGATGTCCGGGACGGTCTTGCCGAAGGCGATGTGGAAGGCGATCAGCTCCTCGACCGGGTGCTGGGTCAGGCCCACCGACGCGGCGAAGGACGCGGACGACGGCACGGCGAACCGGGTCGGGTAGAGCGAGCCGTAGACGGCCCGGTCACCCTCGGTGACGGTGCGCGGCGTCGCGTGGACGAGCCGCTGGCCGATCGTGAAGTCCTCGAAGAAGTTGCCGGGGTTCGTCTTGCTGGCGCTCACGAGCGGCCATTCTTCCGCCACCACGACTTCTTCCCGTCACCGGCTCCAAGGTGTGAGAGCACCTCCTGGACGGGCCCGGCCGGCTTGCAGACCCCGAAGGCGTCCTTGGGCTGGTCGGCGAGCGCGGCGAGGGCCTCGGCGAGCTGGTCGCGCGTCTCCAGCAGCTGCGGGGTGTGGGTGCCCTGCGTGGGGTCGGCCTCGACGAGCAGGCCGAGCTCGCGCAGCGTGTCGAAGTCGTCCTCGGTGGTCGCCTCGAAGATCCGCGTGAGGTACTGCTCGCGCAGCTCGGGGGTCAGCGGCTTGCCGATCAGCGCCTGCACCGCCGCCTTGGTGCGCTCGCGCACGGGCCGAAGGCTGATCTCGGGCCCGGCGGCCAGCATCGCGCTCCACTTCCGGACGAAGTCCTCGCCCGAGTACGACTCGTAGTGCAGGACGGTGAGCCCCGGGGCGGTGAAGTGCGGCACCTCGTCGCGCTTCTCGTCGACCGTGCGGTGGATGGTCAGCCAGCGGTCGAGGCGCGGCCGAGTGGCCGTCTTGCCCTCGACGTGGCCGTGGAAGAGATGGCCGTTGGCCGGCTTCTCGATCACGCCGAGGACCTCGAGCAGCTTGAGGTCGGGCTCGTCGAGCAGCTTCTTGAACCAGGTGGGGCTGCCGTCCCAGTGCTTGCGGCTGACCGCCTCCAGCGGCGCGAGCCGCACGGCGTCGTACGACGGGGGGACGGCGTCGATCGCGGCCCGGTCGATCTGGCAGATCTCGTCGGCGTCGACGTGGAAGAGCCAGTCGACGCCCGGTACGACGGTCAGCACCGCCTTGGCGATGTTGGCGTGCATCCGCTGGCGGTTGTTGAGGTCGGCGGGCCGCTTGCCGCCCCACCACGCGTCGTCGGCGACCAGGTGGGTCACGTGCTCCTGGCTCGCGAGCCAGGCCTCGACCTCGGGGTCCGGGCCGTCGAGGAAGACGACCATGTGGTCGACGCCTCCGGCGAGGTTGCCGCGGACGAACCGCTGCACGTTGGCGAGCGTGTCCTTGACGGTGCTGACGGTCGCGATCACGCGGACGACCCTACCGAGGCGGGGCCGGCGAAAACGACGACGGGCCGCCCCGGTGGGGCGGCCCGTCGCGGAGTCAGCTGCTCAGAGCTTGTAGTCCTTCAGCAGGCTGCGGCCGATGATCATCTTCTGGATGTCGGAGGTGCCCTCGCCGATGAGCATGAACTTGACCTCGCGCATCAGGCGCTCGATCTCATACTCCTTGGAGTAGCCGTAGCCGCCGTGGATCCGGAAGGAGTCCTCGACGACCTCGTTGGCGTACTCGGAGGCGACCATCTTGGCCATGCCGGCCTCGACGTCCATCCGCTTGCCGGTGTCCTTGAGGCGGGCGGCGCGCACCATCATGTTGTGCGCGACCTCGACCTTGGTCGCCATCTCCGCGATCCGGAAGAGCACCGCCTGGTGCTCGGCGATGACCTTGCCGAACGTCTTGCGCTGCTGCGCGTAGGCCACGCCCAGCTCGAAGCCGCGCCAGGCCAGGCCGCACGCACGGGCGGCCACGTTGACACGGCCGACCTCGACGCCGTCCATCATCTGGAAGAAGCCCTTGCCCGGCTCGCCACCGAGGATCTGGTCGGCGGCGATCTGGTGGCCCTCGAGGATGAGCTCGGTCGTCTCGACGCCCTTGTAGCCCATCTTGTCGATCTTGCCGGGGACGGTGACGCCCTGGGCGGTCTCGCCGAAGCCGGCCTCCTTCTCGACGAGGAAGGTGGTCATGTTCTTGTAGACCGAGTCCGCACCCTCGTCGGTCTTGGTGAGCAGCGCGACCAGGGTCGAGGTGGCGCCGTTGGTCAGCCACATCTTCTGGCCGGTGATGGAGTACGAGCCGTCGTCCTGCTTCGTCGCCTTGGTCGACACGGCCGACACGTCGGAGCCGAGGCCCGGCTCGGACATCGAGAACGCGCCACGGACCTCGCCGGTCGCCATGCGGGGCAGGTACTTCTGCTTCTGCTCCTCGGTGCCGTGCTGCATGAGCAGGTAGGCCACGATGAAGTGGGTGTTGATGACGCCCGACACGCTCATCCAGCCGCGGGCGATCTCCTCGACCACGAGGGCGTAGGTCAGCAGCGACTCGCCCAGACCACCGAACTCCTCGGGGATGGTCAGGCCGAACACGCCGAGCTCCTTGAGCCCGTCGATGATGTCCTGCGGGTACTCGTCCTTGTGCTCCAGGTCCTGGGCGACCGGGATGATCTGCTCGTCCACGAAGACGCGTACGGCCTTCAGGATCTCGGTCTGGTCCTCGGTGAGTCCCTCGGTCTGACAGAGCTTCGGCATCGCTTCCCTTTCGCTGGTGGTACCGCCAGCGAACAATACCCGCGAGTAGCCGCCACAGGACCCTCCGAACGGGGGGCGAGACCGTGACGTGAGGCACGTCACCGAAGGCCCCTGCGCCGGTTCACCTAGCCTGTCCCCCATGAGCGAGTACGACGTCCAGAGCCCCGCCGTCGCCCACGACCCGACCGGCGGTGACCCGGCCGGCGACCCCGGCCGGCGCTCGCGGATCCGGACGGTGCTCGACGTCGACCAGACCATCAACAAGCTCGACGCGACGGCCGACCGGCTCAACGTCACGCTTGACACCTTCGGCGCCCTGCTGGTGGACTTCACCGCCGCGCTGAACCAGTTCAACGAGAGCGTGGCCGGCTTCAACGGCACCGTCGGCGACTTCCAGACCGTGGTGCAGCGCGCCGACGGCCTGCTCGGCCGCGCCGAGCAGCTGCTCGCCCCGCTGGCCGCCACCCAGCAGGTCGGCGACCAGCTCAAGGCCGCGAGCCAGGTCGCCGGCCAGGTCGCGAGCCAGGTGGCCAGCGCCGCGGTCAAGCGCGGCGTGGCGGCGAGCAAGGGCCTGGCCGCCCGCGGCTGAGGTCGGCCGGGGCCCAGGCTGAGTCGCCGCCGGGGCTCAGCCGCGGCCGAGCCGACGGCGCACGGCGCCGAGCGCCCGTCGTACACCGCGGGGGGTGGGGGCCGCCCCGGGCTGCGCGGCCGCGGTCGCCCCGGCCCGGCGGGCCAGGCGCTGCTCGAGGCGCTCCTCGAGCACCGCACCGAGCGCGCGGGTCGCGGCCTCCAGCACCGCGGCCTCGTCCGGTCCGCCGGTGTCCTCGAAGACGTCGCTGTCGGGGAGCAGGTCGGCCACGTCGCCGACGATGTCGCAGCCGAGCTCGCCGATCACGCGGACGGACTCCTCCGCCCGCTCGCGACACCACTCCTCGTGTGCCCGGCCGAGCCGGACCGGCGCCGAGCCGGCGCGGGCGAGGATGCCCATCGCGAACCAGCGCTTGCCCACCTCGCCGTAGGGGACGCGGCGCCGGTAGCGGTCGGGCACGCGCTCGTTGACGCGACGCAGCAGCTCGGCCTCCGCCTCCCCCAGGCCGGGATTGCCCGGACCGGCCTTGTCCGGGTCGAGCGCGCCGGGGTCGACGCCCAGCACGGCGCAGTAGCGCTCCAGCAGCGCCTCACGAGGTCCGTTCGGCCCCGGCACGGTGACCACGTGGACCCGCTCGGGCGGGACGGCCTGCGCCCACCGCCCCAGCACGCCCCCGAGGTCGAGCCGGCGCCACACCGTGCCGGACCGGCCGTCGGGACCGCGGAGCTCGGCGACGTACTCCTCCAGCGTGTCCGAGCGGCCGGCCTTCAGCCCCTCCTGCCACAGCGAGGGGACCTGTCGTCCGATGTCGCGGGCGGTGACGACCACGTGCACCTCGTGACCCGCACAGGCCTCGAGCAACCGGCTGATCTGGGCCGCCGAAGCGGAGGCCAGCGTCTCGTGGGTGATCAGCGCCGACGGCGTGGTCACGGCGGCCAACTGCTCCGGCAGCAGCTCGACGGAGCGCCCCACCCGCGGCACGTCGTGCGCGTCGATCCGCTGGCGCACGTCGAGCGCGAGCCAGAAGGTCTCGATGCGCCCCTCCGGCACCATCGTGACGCCCTGGCCGCGCAGCTCGTCGACCGAGCTCCAGCAGAGGTTCTGCAGGTACGACGTGCCCGTCTTCTGCAGGCCGATGTGGAGGTAGAGCCGCGTCACGCGGCAATGTCTACCGGATCAACCTGTCAGCGTGCTCGGCGCCACCTATCGGATCTGCCGGCTGAAGCCGGCGCGGAGGGCAAGGAAGTCCTCCTTCTCCAGCGTGAACTGGCCGCGGGCCAGGCGCAGCGCCATCCGGTAGTCGAGCGGCTGGTCCACCTGGACACCGAGGAGCTGCACGTCGGCCGTGCGGTTCACCATCACGGCCGTGGCCGGCAGCCCGGCGCTCTCGCGCCAGGGGCGCTGGACGGCCCACGAGGTGCGCGTCTTCGACGTGCCGAGCAGCGACATCAGCGCCTTCTCCTGGGTGGAGAGGTGGGCGTTGGTGGTGACCAGCTGGACGTTGACGCCGCGCTTGTACGCGTTGCGCAGGGCGTTGAGGACGACGGGGTCGCCGAGGCGCTGGGTCGCGACCTGGACCGTCGCGCCGGCCGGGGCCAGCCCCACCGCCTTGATGACCCGGCTGATCACGGCGCGTCGCGAGACCGCGCTGGTCGACGTCGGGATGTTGACGACGTGGCCCCGGACGAAGGTCGGAGCGGTGCGCGCCACCGTGATCCGCGGGTTCAGCGTCAGGTTGGCGACGACCGCGTTGTGGTCCGAGTAGAGGTCGCGGGTGACCTGCCGGGTGACGGCGAACTGCGCCGCGTTGCGCACGAAGATGTAGTCGATCGTGGCCTTGGTGTGGGTCGGCAGCATCGTCCCGGTCATGTCCCACGTCGGCGTCATCAGGTACGACGACAGCAGGGTCCGCGGGTAGAGGCGGCCACGGTAGTGCTGGTTCAGGTCACCGGCGAGCAGCACCGGGCCGTCGGCCGCGAGCTGGTTGGCCAGGCCGCCCAGCTTCTCCACCGACGGGAGCAGCAGGTCGCCGATCGGCTCGGTCTTCGGCGCCACGTGGTAGGAGACGACCGAGATCGTCTGGCATCCGTCCACCGACTTGAGGGTGACCCAGTTGGCATAGCGGATGCCGAGCTCGGTGGTCTGCGTCGAGAGCTTGCCGCCGACGTTGGAGATGTACATGGTGCCCTGCGCCATCACGTTCCAGCGGTCGGTGCGCCACACCACCGGGTTGGCGCCGGTGTAGCGACCCGGCGTGCGCCAGATGGCGTAGCCCGCGGGCGCCAGCATCGCGTCGGAGCGGCCGGCGACCTCGTTCATCGCGACGAAGTCCGGCTTGTCGGCGAACACCTTCGCGAGGTCGGCCTTCGTCTGGGCCTGGGTCATCCCCGACTTGATGTTGGCCTCGACCATCTGGAAGGCCCGCGTGGTGGTGCAGGTGTCCGTGGCCGCGAGCCGGACGGGGTCACCCCCGCCGGCCAGCCCGGGCAGCACCGCGAGGCCCAAGGCCCCGACTGCCAGGGCGGTTGCCAGTCGCCGTACTCCGCTGAACCGCTGGCGCATTCGCTCATTCCCCTCATTGAGACCATCGCCTCTAAACAACAAAAGTCACATGAATCTCATCAGTCACTTTCGACTCTCGCAATAGGAACCGAATAACTACAAACGTGTAATTCGGATAATCACAACCATGTAATTCCGAAAGGCACCACAAATGCGAGAAGCCGACCGACACGAGTCGATCGGCGCGCGCGGAGCGGACCTGAGGAAGGCCGGGACCGGGTTCCGGGATCAGCCCTCGGCGATGCCGAGGGCGGCGGCGATCGGGTCGGCCAGGAGGGTGGAGTACTCGACCGTCACGTGCTCGCGGTCGCGCAAGGGGACGACATTGCCGATCACCGCCGGGCACCGGTCCTCGGCGCAGAACCAGCGGCGGGCGTCGACCCAGGTCATGCCGAGGTCCTCGACCGTCTGGCGGAACTGTCCCTGGATCCGGGTCGGACCGGTCTCGGGCTCCTGGAGGCAGTCGCCGAGGTCGACGTCGCGCTCCGAGATGCAGGTGCCGGGCGCCTTCGGGAGCTTCGGGCTGTCACCGATCATCGCAACCTTGCCGGCGAGCGGCCGCAGCAGCTCGAGCTGGTCGCGCAGGGCGCCGACCTGGCGCTTCTTCATCGCCGCCGACTGGTAGGCGTTGTTGGCGAGCACGACGAGGTCCGGGTGCAGCTCCCGCACCTGGCCCAGCGCCCACTCCTTGAAGTCGGCGCACTCGGTCCAGGGTCGCCCGCCGTCGGTCAGCCGGGTGAAGGTGATCGCCGGGCAGCCGCTGTAGACGAACACGTAGACGCGGTAGCCGTGCTCCCTGCCGATCGCGTCGATCGCCGGGCTCCAGTGGCGCGCGTGCGAGTCGCCCATCAGCGCGATGGTGCGCTCGGCGTCCGGGTCGCCGAAGGCGCACAGCTTGCGGGTGCCGGTGCGGTAGTCGCAGTCGCCCAGCGGCGCGACCGACTCCCGCACCGACCCCAGCGCCGGCTCCAGGCCGCCGGGCACCGGTCGGTCGTCCTGCGCGGCGAGCACGGACGCCTCGACGAGCGCGACCGTCGGGTCCTTGCTGAGCGCGTCGCGGCCGTAGTCGGAGACCGCGATGCCGGGGTTGTCCTCCAGGGCGGCGATCTGGCCGTCGACCCACGCGTGGGCGCCCACCGCCGTGACCACGACCATCGCGAGGCTCACGGGGTAGAGCGTGATCGCCCGCAGCCGGGGCCGCCACCGCACGCCCTTGCGGAAGGGCTGCTCGACCAGGTGGTAGCTGGCGGCGCTCAGCGCGAAGATCAGCACGAGCGCGACCGCCAGGTGCGGCTTGGACAGGCGCGGCTCCTCCCAGTACTCCTCGCACAGCCGAAGCACCGGGAAGTGCCACAGGTAGAGCGAGTAGGACCAGTCCCCCACCACCCGCGCCGGAGCGATCGAGAACAACCGGAAGAGGTACGTCGACGAGGCACCCGTCGTGCTGCCCGCGGCCAGCATCAGCGCGGACCCCAGCACCGGCACCAGCGCAGCGCTGCCCGGGACCGCCGTCTGCGCGTCGAAGCGCAGCGTGGCGAACGCGATCAGCGCCAGGCCCACGGCGAGGACCGCCTCGGTGGCCCAGCGGCCGAGCCTCGGCGCCCGGCCCCAGACGAGGGTCGCCGCGAGGCCGCCGATGCCGAGCTCCCAGGCGCGGGCGGCGGTCGAGAAGTAGGCACCGGTCGGGCTCGTCGCCGTCACGTGGATCGACCACGCGAGCGAGGACAGCGTCACCGCGGCCAGGACCACGAAGACCGTGCGCCGGAGCACCCGCACCCGGTCCGCCTCCGCGGCCTCGCCGGCGCGGCGTCGTACGACCACGGCCACGGCGAGCAGCAGCAGCGGGATGACGATGTAGAACTGCTCCTCGACCGACAGCGACCAGTAGTGCTGGACCGGCGAGGGCGGCTCGCCCTGGGAGAAGTAGTCGGTCTCGACCAGGCTGAACCGGATGTTGGCGGCGAAGAAGGCCGCCCAGACCGAGTCCTTGATGACCTCGGCACCGCGCACCAGCGGCAGGACGTACGCCGAGGCGACGGCCGTCGCCACGAGCACGATCGTCGCGGCCGGGATCACCCGGCGCGCGCGGCGCGCGTAGAAGTCGAGGATCGAGATGCGTCCCGACTCCCCCGCCTCACGGACCAGCAGCCCGATGATGAGGAAGCCGGAGATCACGAAGAAGACGTCGACGCCGATGAATCCGCCCGACGCCGTGCGGAAGCCGGCGTGGGCGAGGATCACCAGGCCGACCGCGAGCGCGCGGAGGCCCTGGATGTCGGAGCGGAAGGACCGCGTGTCCGCCACGACAGTCCTCCTGGTCACTTCGGGTCACGACGTCTCGGCCGGTCGACCGGGACCTGCCGCGAACCCTGCTCCTGCGCAGGGCCTCGGGTAGGGTACCCGCCATGCCCGAGCACTCCGGACCACGGCGTCACGCCGCGCGTTCGGAGCTCATCCCGGTGGTCGCCGTGATCGTGCTCGGAGCCCTCCTGCTGGGCGTGGCGATCTTCTGGGACGGCGGCGCACCCGACGCCGCCACCGACCCCGTCGCCGCCCAGGCGGACGTCGCCCAGGCCGCCGACCCGACCCGTGAGCGCCACGACGCCGACGAGCGCGAGGTCGACGGCCAGCTGATCGAGCCGCTCTCCGACTCGGCCGCGCCCCCGAAGGACGGCGACCCGAAGAGCGGCGACCTGGAGGAGCTGCGGGTCGCCGCGGAGTCGCAGAAGACCCGGATCCGCGAGGTCTCCTTCGGGATCGCGACCTTCAACGTGCTGGCCAGCCAGCACACGGACGCGGGCGGCGAGCAGGCGTCGTGGCCGAGCTCGAGCTGGCGCACCCCGCAGGAGGTCGCCTACATCCGCAACTCGGGCGTCTCCGTGGTGGGCCTGCAGGAGGTGAAGTCCGGGCAGCTCGCCGGGCTGACCTCGGGCCTCGGGTTCAAGGCGTGGCCGGGCGGGTCGGACCCCGACAACTCGGTCATCTGGGACCCCGACGTCTTCGAGTTCGTCTCGGGCGACGCCTTCTACATCACCTTCATGCACGGCACCCGCATGCAGCCGATCGTGCGCCTGCGGCACAAGAAGACGAACCTCGAGTTCTACTTCCTCAACATGCACGCGTCCGCCGGCGGCGGACAGTACGCCGGCAGTCGCGCGGCCGGCCACAACACCGCCGCCGCCACGGTCAACCGCCTCAAGAAGGACGGCATCCCGATCTTCCTGACCGGCGACATGAACGACCGCGAGGCGTTCTTCTGCCGGGTCCTCCCGCAGACCGGCATGGTCGCCGCCGTGGGTGGCTCGACCTCGGGTGGCTGCCGCCCGCCGGGCGGCATGCCCGTCGACTGGATCGTCGCGACCAACCAGGTGTCCTTCAGCAACTTCTCGAACGACAAGTCACCGGTGGCCCGACGGGTCAGCGACCACCACTACGTCTCCGCCACAGCGACCGTCCAGGGCGCCGGCTGACGTCGTCACCCTTGCGGGAGGCGTTGCGCAGGTCGCGGACGTCGCCCAGCAGCACGGCGACCAGCTCGGTGGCAGCCGCGGCGACCTCCGCCTCCGTCACCGAGTCCGGCGTCCGCCGTACGGGCAGCTCCTCGGGGACCCGCAGGTGCTCGATGTCGCCCACCACGTCCACGCCGCGGGCGGTGAGGTAGTCGATCGCGGCGACGGACCGCTCCCGGCAGTCGGCCACCTGGTCGGGATAGGGCCAGAACGGCTCGCCCTTGCGCGGCACCAGGCGCTCGTCGGCGAGGAAGGTGCGGATGTAGACGCCGCGGTCGAAGGCCTTGTCGAAGGAGTCGAGGTGGGCGTTGACCCGCCGCAGCACCTCGGCCTCGACCACGCCCATCGACTCGTTGGGGAACGACTGCGAGAGGTCGTAGTCGGCGGTGCGCAGCCCGAGCAGGCCGCCGAAGCGGTGCCAGATCTCGTCGCGGGGCGCCGTCCGGTCGAGCGGCAGCACGTGGATCCGGTCGTGCGGCACGGCCTGCGACCACCGCTCGAGGACGAGCCGCAGGTCGAGGGTGCGCCAGTTCCAGATCGCGGTGGGGTTCGGCGAGACCGTGCGCGAGTAGTCCGCCATCGGTGTGGTGGCCTTGTTCTTCAGGCTCTCCTGCCAGCTGGCCGTGAACAGGCCCAGCGGCTCCCGGGCCGTGACGACCACCTCGACCTGCGCCGGCGCGAGCGCCTCCACCATCGCGACGGCCTGCTCGGCGCTGGCCGCGGCGAAGAACTCGTGGCTCACCAGGCCGTCGCCGTCCCAGGCCGCGAGCTCGGCGCGCAGCCGGTCCCACGAGGTCTGCTCGCGCTCCGGGCGCTTGCGGATCGCGTCGCCCTCGCGGACCACGCGGCTGGCCCACAGGTGGTCGCGGCGCTCGGTGCCCGGCAGCAGCAGGCCCTCGGCCCGCAGCTGGTCCCGCGAGGACCACAGGATGGTCTGGAGATAGCTCGTGGCCGTCTTGGGCAGGCCGATGTGGAGGAAGACCCGTTTCGCCATGTCGGAACCCGTCCCCGGCGGGCTACATGCCCTGCTGGAACTTGTCGATCGCCGCGTTGACGCGGTCCTCGTCGCGGCTCGCCAGCGGCACGAGCAGCTCCTGCACGAGGTCGGTCAGCTCCGCCAGCCGCAGGTGGTGGCGGCGCAGCTCCGCGATCGACGCCTCGATGCCCTCGACCCGGGCGCGGAGCTCGTCGAGCTCGTTCCGCGCCGCCCGGCCAACCCTCACGCCCACTGTGCCACCCATCGTCGGATCTGGTTCTCGGAGCCGTCCTCTGCAGGGACCGGATCCATGGAAAGGACCGCGCCACCGTGTCGCTCGGTGAGCTCGACCAGGTGGTCGATCGCGACCGGACGGAGCCCGAACGGCGGCTCCCCGCCCCCCGTCCAGACGTCAGCATAGAGCGTGCCGCCGCCGCGCAACGCGAGCGAGGCGAAGCGCATCAGGCCCTCACGGCCGGTCCGGTTGGTCGCCTCCAGCACGTGGCGGGCGAGGATCACCCGCTCCCCCGGCTCGCGCACGACGCGGGCGCCCTCGCTGAGCACGGAGCGGAAGTCGGTGAGGTTCAGCGGCCGCGACGTGAGGTCCACGCCCCGGCGCTCCGCGCCGACCAGCGCGCCCCGGCTGGCCCGGGTGACGTAGTCGTACGCGGTGACCTTCCGGCCCTGCACGGCGAGCCACAGCGCGTCGACGCCCAGGCCGGCGCCGACGTCGAGGACCTCGGCTCCCTCGGGGGCCTGGCCGGCGACGTACCGCGCGAGCCCGGAGGGCACCGGCTTGGGGACCCGGCCGCCGGCACCGACCAGCTTGCGCTCCCACTCGCGGCGGTAGACCGTCATGCCGCGGAACCAGTCGTTGAGGCGCACCGTCGTGGACCGCGGCGTCTCGAACTTGAACGCCGGGTCGGGAACCCGCCACGAGGCGCCGTACATCGCCTCCAGGAGCTTCTCCGGACGCGCCGGGGCCGGGTACTCACGGCCGGCGAGCGTGCAGGTGCCGAACGGGTGGAGCCAGCTCTCGTCGTAGTCCGTGCCGACCTCACCCATCAGGTAGAGCCGGCCACCGTCCATGAAGCCGCCGAAGAGGTCGAGCCCGCGCACCGAGCCGTCGCTCTCCTCCACGTCGATCCGGAAGGCGGCGCCGCTGTAGCGGTAGGTCGCGAAGCCACGCTCGCTGACGGCGCGCTGCAGTCGGTAGGACTCGGTGACCACGTCGACCGGCACCGTGTGCCGCGACACGTAGCCGAGGTCGGCGTCGGAGTCGTGGCCGAGGAACTGCCCCTCCCGTACGGCGCCCAGCAGGGTGCCGTAGGCCGGGAACGCCTGCACGTCGAGCTCGGCGAGCATGGCGATGACGGTGTCCATCGCGTCGAGGAGCGGCTCGAGCTGCTCGGCGGTGCGGCCACCGAAGGTCGGGCTGAACCGGCCCGACTTGTCGAGGCTGATCTCCAGGCCCTGGGCGTTGACGAACGCGACCCGCGCGTCGGAGTCACCGAACTGCTGGTCGAAGCGCCCGATGTCGGCACCGAGCACGTGGTCGCGGAACACCAGCTCGGTGCGGCCCTTGAGGTAGGGACGCATCCGGTCCGGCCACGCGACCGTACGACGGCTCAGGCTCCGCGGCACGCGCACGGTGTCGCGGACCAGCCAGAACGACCAGATCCGCCGGCCGTCGAAGAGGACGTCGACGACGCGGTCCTCGCCGTGCACGACGAGTCCCATGCCGGTGTCGTCGACGCGGACGACCCGAGTGCGTCCGACCTTCCCGACGACCCGGCGGGCCGTCGCGACGGCCCGCCCGGTCAGGTCGGCCACGGTCAGTCCATCTCCATGTTCGCGTAGGGGTCGACCTTCGCGGGGTCGATGCCCGGCAGCAGCGGCCGGCTACGCGGCGGGTTCGTGAACCAGGTGTCGATGTAGTTCTGGTACTTCAGGGTGACCGAACGGTACTTGAAGACGCCGATGTTCTCGTCGGAGATCTTCGACAGGTCCGAGACGTTCGAGGAGCCCTGGAGCGTCCACCAGTAGCTCTTGTCGTCGCTGCCGCTGGCGTCGGAGCGGCCGTTGATCGTCCACGCCTTGAGGTGGAAGTACTTGTCGAACTCACCGTCGCCGTCGGCGTCCTGGGCGAGCTGGCGCAGCGGGACCGGGCCGCGGCCGGCGGTGCTGGTGAGGTACTTCTTCACGTCGACGCCGATGACGGTGTAGCCGACCTTGACGTTGCAGCCGTTGTTCCAGAGGCGACGCAACTCCTTGGCGACCGTCATGCCCCACGTGCCGCGGAAGACGTCCGGAGCGGCGCGGATGATGGTGCGGCCACCGCTCGTGCCGGCGCCGGAGGCTCCGGTGCACGTCACGTGCTGGAGCTGGTAGGTCAGCGGGTCCGTCTCACCGCTGAGGCGCGGCGAGAAGTGGAGCTCGTAGGTCGGCTGCTTGTACGACACCCAGGTGGGGCTGACGTACTGGTCGCGCCACATCTGGTTGTAGACGCCGTTGACCCACTTGTAGAGCCCGGCGTTGTCGACGTAGGTGTAGAGGTCGTTCCACTGGTTGCCGGCGGCGGCGTTGGTCAGGTTGGCCGAGCCCTGCATCACGACGTTCCGCGAGGCGCCGACCTTGGAGAACATGTAGTACTTCGAGTGCGCGGACGCGGCGACGCCGCGACGGCAGGAGCCGGCGCACTTCTTCGCGTAGCTGTAGCGGCTGGTCGGGAACTTCGACGACTTGGCCGCGTTGGCCGCACGCAGCCCGCGCACGAGCTTGGTGAAGCCCGGGTTCGGGACGTCCCGGCTCTGGTTGGCCGCGTCCATGATCACGCGGACCCGGACACCGCGCTGCGCGGCGTCGATCAGCGCGCTCACGGCGGAGTCGGACATGATGTTCCAGCTCATGATCTGGATCGAGCCGCTCGACGGCGTCCGACGGATCGTCGAGATGATCTTGTTGATGATCGCCCACTTCTGCGCGCGGGTGCCGTTGGCGGAGCTGAACGTGACACCCCCGGTGATCCGGCACGTGGCGGTCGCGGAGCGCCAGCACGTGTAGGGACCGGCTGCAGCGGCAGCGGCGCGGGCGGGGGCGACCTGCTCGACCACCGGGCTCGCGTCGGCGGCTGGGACCGCCCGACCGAGTGGCAGGAACAGGACGACAGTCACGAGCACCAAGAGCAGGCGACGCACGTTGAACGACCTCCGAGGGTCCTTTTGGGTACCGGATGCTGGTTGGCAACGCCGTTGCTGCCCAAGGGCCGGACCGGGCCCTCCCACGCCGGGTACCTTAACCCACGGTGACAGGCGAAAACGTCATCCGCGACAGGTAGCGACCGCGTCCTTGTACTCCTTCGACTGCGTGAGCGCAACGTCCCCGCCGGAGATGGTGCCGCCACGGACGGCCCAGAACCGCTCGTCGTACCGCACGATCGTCTGGCCCGAGGAGCAGCCCAGCCCGTCGGGCGCGACGAGCAGCCCGTCGGCGGCGCAACCGCCGTAGGCCCGCGGCAGCTTGCCGCCGGCCTGCCAGACGTCGGCGCACTCCGGCGTGCCGGCCGGGGCCGGCGTGGTGGTCGGCGACGGGGTCGCGGAAGCGGCCGTCGAGGACTCGGAGGTGGTCACGGTCGGCGAGCTGGTGTCGTCGGCCGTGCCGTCGTCGTCGGATCCGCAGCCCGCGAGGAGCAGCGTCGCGGCGGTGGCCAGGCCCGCCCAGGCCGTCATTCGTGCACCCATGGAGCAAGCGTAGTGGCCATGCGGGGCGCCGGAGCCGGGTTCGCGCGGTCCGGCGGTAGCGTTGGCCAGCGTGAGCACCACCCCGTCCCGCGTGTTCGCGGCCAGGCTGGTCGGACTCCCGATCTTCGACCCCCAGGGGGACCAGGTCGGGAAGGTCCGCGACCTCGTCGTCGCCATGCGCGCTGAGGGGACCCAGCCGCGCGTGCTCGGCATGGTCGCCGAGGTGTTCGGCCGGCGCCGGATCTTCGTCCCGATGACGCGGGTGACCAATATCGACAGCGGCCACGTCTACACGACCGGGCTGCTCAACATGCGCCGCTTCGAGCAGCGCTCGACCGAGACGCTCGTGATCGGGCAGATGCTCGACCGCACCGTGACCATCAAGGACTCCGGCGTCACCGGCTCCGTGTACGACGTCGCGATGGAGCCCGCGCGCAACCGCGACTGGGTGCTCAGCCGGGTCGCGGTGGCCGAGCCGTCCAAGGGCTTCCGCCGCCGGGGCCAGACCCATGTCGTCGAGTGGCGCGACGTGACCGGCCTCAGCCGGGTCGACGACACCCAGGGCGCCACCCACCTGATCGCCGCCCTCAACGAGATGCGGCCCGCCGACGCGGCCAACATCCTGCACGACCTGCCGGCGGAGCGGCGGACCGCCGTCGCGCTGGCGCTCGACGACGAGCGGCTCGCCGACGTCCTCGAGGAGATGCCCGAGGACGACCAGGTCGAGATCCTCAAGGGCCTCGACTCCGAGCGTGCCGCCGACGTCCTCGAGGAGATGTCCCCCGACGACGCCGCCGACCTGGTCCGCGACCTGCCGCCCGAGACCGCGGAGATCCTGCTCGAGCTGATGGAGCCCGAGGAGGCCGAGGACGTGCGCCGCCTGATGTCCTACGTCGAGGACACCGCCGGCGGCATGATGACCTCCGAGCCGGTGATCCTCGGCCCGGACGCGACCATCGCCGACGCCCTCGCCCACGTGCGCAACCCGGAGCTGACCCCGGCCGCCGCGGCGCTGGTCTACGTGTGCCGCCCGCCGCTGGAGACGCCGACGGGGAAGTTCCTCGGCGTCGCGCACATCCAGCGGCTGCTGCGCGAGCCCCCCTCGACCCTGGTCGCCGGGGCGCTGGACGACTCGCTCGAGCCGCTGCGCCCCGAGTCGACCATCGAGGAGGTCGCGGCCCACCTGGCGACGTACAACCTCGTGGCGGCGCCGGTAGTCGACGAGGACAAGCGCCTGTTGGGCGCCGTCACCGTCGACGACCTGCTCGACCACATGCTGCCGACCAACTGGCGCGACCGGGCGCGCTCGTCGCGGACCGGGGGCACGCGATGAGCAGCACGCGCCCCACCGCCGAGCGGCTGGACACCCCGCGCGACCAGCGCCGCCAGCTGGTCCGGCGCCCGACGTTCAACAAGGACGCGTTCGGCATCTTCGCCGAGCAGTTCGCGCGGTTCATGGGCACCGCGACCTTCCTCATCTACATGACTCTGTTCGTCGTCGTGTGGGTCGGCTGGAACCTCGCCGCGCCCGAGGACCTGCGCTGGGACGACTACCCGTTCATCTTCCTGACCCTGATGCTGAGCCTGCAGGCGTCGTACGCCGCCCCGCTCATCCTGCTCGCGCAGAACCGCCAGGAGGCGCGTGACCGGGTGGTCGCGGAGCAGGACCGGCAGGCCGACGCCCGGGCCCACGCGGACATGGAGTTCCTCGCCCGGGAGATGGCGTCGCTGCGCATGGCGGTCGGCGAGGTCGCCACCCGCGACTACATCCGTTCCGAGCTGCGCTCCCTGCTCGCCGACCTCGACGAGCGCGCCGAGGAGCGCGAGGAGGATCGTGCGGCGTCTCACGAGGACGCCGAGGAACAGTCCCAGCCGCCCACTGCCTAGACTTGCGTGTCGTGAGCAGTGCGCAGCAGTTCCCGTCCGTCGAGCAGGTCATGACGGCCCTGAGCCGGGTCAACGACCCGGAGATCAAGCGGCCGATCACCGAGCTCGGGATGGTCGACAGTGTCGACATCGCGCCGGGCGACGGTGGCTCCGTCGTCTCGGTCAAGGCGCTGCTGACGGTCGCCGGCTGCCCGCTCAAGGACACCATCACCCGCGACGTCACCGCCGCGGTCGCCGCCGTCCCCGGCGTGACCAACGTCAACGTCGAGCTCGGCGTGATGACGGCCGAGCAGCGCTCCGGCCTGCACGAGACGCTGCGCGGAGGCCAGGCCGAGCGGGAGATCCCGTTCGCCAAGCCCGGCTCGCTCACCAAGGTCTTCGCGATCGCCTCCGGCAAGGGCGGCGTCGGCAAGTCGTCGGTGACGGTCAACCTCGCCCTCGCGCTGGCCAAGGCCGGCCGCAAGGTCGGCGTGGTCGACGCCGACATCTACGGCCACTCGGTGCCGGCGATGCTGGGCGTCGCCGACTCCCGCCCGACCCAGGTCGAGGACCTGATCATGCCGGTGCCGACGGCCTCCGGCGTCTCCGTCATCTCGATCGGCATGCTCAAGCCCAAGCGCGAGCAGGTCGTCGCCTGGCGCGGACCGATGCTCGACCGCGCGCTCGTCCAGATGCTCGCCGACGTCTACTGGGGCGACCTCGACGTCCTGCTGCTCGACCTGCCCCCGGGCACCGGCGACGTGGCGATCTCGCTGGGCCAGCACCTGCCCGGCGCCGAGGTGGTCGTCGTGACCACCCCGCAGGAGGCGGCCGCCGAGGTCGCCGAACGGGCCGGCACGATGGCCTCGATGATGCACCAGCGCGTCGTCGGCGTCGTCGAGAACATGTCCTACCTCCCCTGCCCCCACTGCGCGGCCGAGGGCAAGGAGCACAAGCTGGAGATCTTCGGCTCCGGCGGCGGCGACCGGGTCGCCGAGACGCTGTCGCAGCGCTTCGGGTACGACGTCCCGCTGCTCGGCTCGATCCCCCTCGACGTCTCGCTGCGCGAGGGCGGCGACGCCGGCAAGCCGATCGTCGAGTCGGACCCGACCTCACCGGCGGCCACCGCGCTCACCGCGATCGCCGACCGGCTCGACGGCCGCGGCCGCGGCCTGGCCGGGATGCAGCTCGGCCTGACGCCGACCAGCAAGTTCTGATCCGGACCACGCGGGCGACACGGACCACACGGGCGACACGGCGCGGGCCAGGCAGGGGACCACGATGTTCGGAATCGGCTTCGGCGAGCTCGTCGTCATCGCCTTCCTCGCCGTGCTCGTCTTCGGCCCGGACCGGTTGCCCGAGCTCGCCCAGCAGGCCGGACGCTTCATCCGCGAGCTGCGCAAGTTCGCCAACAACGCCCGCGACGAGCTGCGCAACGAGCTCGGCCCGGAGTACGCCGACCTCGAGCTGTCCGACCTCGACCCGCGCGCGATCGTCCGCAAGCACATCGCGGAGGCGATGGCCGAGCTGGACGAGCTCGAGGACGTCATCCGCGAGGACGCGCCCGACGTCGAGCGCCCCGAGCCGCTGGCCGAGGGCGAGCGGCCGCCGTACGACATCGACGCGACGTAGCGGGGGCGACGTCACCGGTGGCGTCGTGGTGACGTCACTTGTTGCGGTTTGGGACCAATCCGCAACACTTCAGGCTGGAAGGTCAATCGGTGTAAGCAACGGTCATGCTGCTGCCGGGTTTGACAGCAGTGCGTCCAGCGCTTGGGCTGGGGTTCGCATGTCCAGCGTAGGGCGTGGTCGGGCGTTGAGGGTCGCAGCGATCCGGCGTAGGTCGGCTGCGGTGAACCGGGACAGGTCGGTGCCCTTGGTCAGCCAGTGCCGCAGGAGCCGGTTGGTGTTCTCGTTGGTCCCGCGTTGCCACGGCGAGTGGGGATCGCAGAAGTAGACCGGCATGTCGAGCTCGACCTGGATCTTGTCGTAGCGAGCCAGCTCGGTGCCACGGTCCCAGGTCAGCGAGCGGCGCAGGTGCTCGGGCAACTCGCCCATCTCGCGGATCATCACCGCCGCGACGGACTCCGCGTCGTGACGTCCGGGCAGGTGCAACAGGATCGTGAACCGGGTCGAGCGCTCCACCAGGGTCCCGACCGCGGGAGTGCCAGGAGGGCCCATGATCAGGTCGCCTTCCCAGTGGCCTGGCACGGCACGGTCGGTGACCTCGGCAGGACGCTGACTGATCTTGAACGCTTCCTTGTACGGCGAGGGACCACGCCGGCCGGTGCCTCGGGCCTGCCGGTGGGGCCGTTTGGTCGACAGCTGTCGGTAGAGGTCCTTGCGCAACGACCCGCGGGTCTGGACGTAGAGCGCCTGGTAGATCGTCTCGTGCGACACCCGGCCCATGATCATGTGTGGTGACTCCTCGCGCAGCACCCGGGCGATCAGTTTCGGTGACCAACCGTCGTCCATCCAGGCTTCGATCCGCCGGCACAGGCGCGACTCGGCGATCAGCCGGAACTCTTTGGGCCGCCGCCGACGCTCGTGGGCTGCACGATGTGCGACAGGCGCCCAGTAGGTGCCATCCGGTCCGCGGTTGCGGGCGACCTCGCGACTCACCACCGACTTGTTCCGGCCGATCAGGGCGCCGATCTGGCCGTAGGACAGCTCCATCCGCAGCCCGACCGCGATGACTGAGCGGTCCTCGCTCGACAACGAGCGTCGTCTGCGGTCGGCCAGGCGGGGATCGCCGATCGTCCGTGTCGGTGCGGTGTCTGCCAGCCCGCCCGGTTTGGATGAGTTCTTCGGCCACATGGGAATCGAGGATTGCCACCACGACAGCGCGGTCCCGCGGGACACGCCGACAGCAGCCGCAGCCGTGATCAGCGGCATCCCCGCACAGACCAAGTCGTAGAACTCCTCGCGGACGTCCTCACCGATCACCCGCATGCCCATCAGCAACACCACCTCAATCAGCGTTGCTTAGACCACTTGAACCTGCCGGCCAGCCAGCTGCAGTTCCTGCCCGATCGGTGGCCTCACGCGCGCGACTGAGCCGCGGCGAGCGCCGTGAAGGCGATCAGCACCGTACGCCGGTCCTCACCCTCGACGAGCTCGCAGAAGTCCGCCCCGACCCGGCGCAGGACGCCGTCGTGACGGCCTCCGTCGGCGAGGTGGACCACGCACTCCTCCCCCGCCTCGGCGATCCGGCGCAGCGCGGAGGCGAGGCCCAGCCGGGTCAGCGGTGACCACGCCAGCTCGGGGACGGAGCGGACCGACGCCCCTTCGACGGCGGTCACCGCGGCAGCGTTGACGACCCAGTCGTGCTCTCCTGCGGACAGCAGCAGCCAGCCGTCCGCGACCCGCTCGACCGTGCCCGACACCGGGCCGACGCCCCGCAGGCCGAGGGTCACGGCCGTGCCGATGCTCGCCATCAGGCGGCTGGCCAGCGTGACCCGCTGGTACTCGGCGCGGCTGCGGTCGGCCACCTCGGCGAGCCGGTCGGCCGCGTGGAGGGCGCTCGCCTGGTCCTCGAGGTCGTCGAAGAGCGCGAACAGCTCGTCCTCCCAACCCATGCGTCCACCTTCGCACGGCCGCGGGAGCGCAGCGCGGCCGGGGCCTGTGGACAGACGTTTGACGAATGCGCTCAAACCGTACATCCTGAATCAAACGGAAGCAAACGCAAAGGTTCTCGGGATGGACGATGCGACTTCTGCCGTACGGCGACGCGCGGCACTGCTGTGGGTGGCGGTCACCGCCGGCGCCGTCGCGCTGGGGCGGACGGCCGGCCCGGCGCTCGGGCTGCTGCGGCCGCAGGCGAGCTTCGCCGACCTGCTGGTCGGCGGTTGCGCGGCGGCCGCCCTGGTCGCCGCGGTGCTGCTGTGGCTGACGACCACCGACGTGGCCTGGCACCAGCTGCGCTCCCCCGGCGCGACCCTCCGCACCGGCCGCACCAGCCGGCGGATCGGTCCGGTACGCACCCTCCTCCTTGCCGCCTGTGGCGTGGTCGCCGTCGCCGGCCCCGCCGCGGCCACCGGCGGCGACGGCCCCGCTCCCTCCCTCGACGGCCTGCCGCTGCCCGACCGCGCGACCGGCGCCGCCGGCTCCGCCGGTCCCACCGACTCGGCCGACTCCGCCCACCCCACCGGCGCAGTGACCGACGACCGTGGCGACGAGCGGACCGTGCCAGTCCGCCCCGGCGACAGCCTGTGGGCGATCGCCGCCCGGACCCTGGGCCCCGACGCGTCGGCGGCCGACGTGGCGTCGTACTGGCACCGGGTCCACGCGCTCAACGCCGCCGTCATCGGCGCCGACCCCGACCTCCTCCAGCCCGGGCAGCAGCTCCGCCTGCCGCCGCACTGAACACCACGACAGGAGAGCACCATGACCGCATCACCGAGCGACCTCGTCGGCGTCCGCCGGGCCGTCCCGGTCGCCCCCACCCAGGGCACCCTCGCCCTGGCCCTGCTCCCCCGGCAGGGGCCACCTCCGGCCACCTCACCGTCGTCGAGCCGGCCCGGGGCAGCCGTCGTACCGATCGACCGGCGGCTGCGACGCACGATCGAGGAGTGGACCCACCGGTTCGCCCAGGCCGTCGTCGAGATCGTCGGCGGCGACCGGCCCGTGTCCCAGCTGGTGCGCTGGACCACCCCCGAGGTGTACGCCGACCTGCGGCTCCGCGCACACCTGGTGGCCCGCGCGGGTGGGCACCAGCCGGGGCTGGCCCAGGTGCAGCCGGTGCGCCCGAAGGTCCGCAGCGTGCACGCCTGCTTCGTGACCGACGGGATCGTCGAGTGCGGGGTCCACGTGCGCCACGGCGAGCGGTCGCGCGCGATCGCGGTCCGCTTCGAGCGCAGCGACCAGCGGTGGATCTGCACCGCGCTCGACTTCTCCTGACGATTTCTCCGGGCAGGTCGCGGATGTCCCCCAGGAGCTCTCGAACCTGACCCTTGTTCAGATGTGACCTCGGTCACTATCTTCCGTCCATGATCCGTGCACTCGCGGCCACCCTGGCTGCCGTCGGCGCGACGCTGGTCGCCCCGCTCACCGCATCCCCCGCCCACGCCGACGGCCCCGGAGTCGGCACTCCCTACGTCGTCTCGGTCGGCGACTCCTACATCTCGGGTGAGGCCGGTCGCTGGGCCGGCTCGTCCAACAGCAGCAGCGCGCGGGCCGACGCCCTCGGCTCGACGGCCTACTACGACAACGCCAGCGGGACCGGTGAGGCGATCAACCGCTGCCACCGCTCGAAGAGCGCAGAGATCCACATCGGCGGCGGCGTCGGCAGCCTCAACCTCGCCTGCTCCGGCGCGAAGACCGCCACGGCGACGGGCGACGAGTTCAAGCCCGGGCTCGACTTCTACAGCGGCGCCGAGGGCGTCGGCCAGGCGCGCGCCCTGCAGACCTTCGCCGGCACGCACAACGTGAGGATGGTCGTCGTCTCGATCGGTGGCAACGACTTCAACTTCGCAGGCATCGTCCAGCAGTGCGTGCAGGACTTCCTGCTCTCACCGTCGTGGTGGAAGGACTACTGCTACGACGACAGCAGCGTCACCAGCAACTTCACCACGACCAACGTCGCGAACGTGAAGACGAGGATCGCCGGAGCCCTGACCAACATCCGCACCGCGATGCGCAACGCCGGCTACGCCGACACCCAGTGGACGATGCTGGTCCAGACCTACCCGTCGCCGATCCCCGGCGGCTCCGGCTTCCGCTACAGCCAGAGCGGCTACACGCGCCAGGACACCGGCGGCTGCGGCTTCTGGAACGCTGACGCCGACTGGGCCAACAACACGGCCCTGCCCAAGATCAACAGCACGGTCACCGGCGCCATCACCCAGGCCGGCATCACGAACAGCAAGGTGCTCGACCTCGCGAGCACCTTCAACGGCCGGCGCCTGTGCGAGACCGGCGTCGGGCTCTACGAGGAGGTCGGCATCGCGAACTGGACCTCCGCGGGCGCCGTCGACCGGACCGAGTGGGTCAACCAGATCCGCACCGTCACCACGGCCGGCGACAGTCCGTACTACATCCAGGAGTCGCTGCACCCGAACTACTGGGGGCAGCTCGCCGTGCGCAGCTGCGTGCGCCAGGCGTGGAACGCCGGTACGCCGAAGGGCGGCGCCTGCGTGCGCACCGCGACCGGCCTGCTCAACGGCGAGCCGCGGATGACGCTGCAGTAGATGGCCAGTGCGGGAGTTTCACCGGCCGGCCGGTGAAACTCCCGCACTTGGACGACGAAACTCATGGTTGGACGACGAAGTTTCATCGTCCAACCATGAGTTTCACCGGTCGGCCGGTGAAACTCTCACGTGGTCCTCAGCCGCGCAGGGCGACACCCGTCGGACCGCCCGGCGCACCGTGGCACCGCTTGTACTTCTTGCCCGAGCCGCAGGGGCACAGGGCGTTGCGGCCCACGTCGGCGAACTCGTCGTCGGCGTTGCTCGCCGCGCCGGCGCCGCGGACCTCCTCGTGACCGGTCTCGTCGGGAGCCGAGTAGGAGAGGTTCTGCGGCTGCTTCGGGGTGTCGAGGCCCTTGGCGCTGACCTTGGGGGCCGCCTTGGGCGCGCCGCCCTCGAGGCCGTCCGCGATCTTGTCCAGGCTGAGCCCGCCCTCGACGACGCCGACCGGGGGCTCGGCGAACGCGCCCTCGTGCATCGGACCCGCGTGGCGGGAGCCGTCGGCGTGGTAGTGGACCTCCTCCTCCTGCTCGACCTGGACCTCCAGGTTGAACAGGAAGCCGACGGTCTCCTCCTTGATGCCGTCCATCATGGCGGCGAACATGTCGAAGCCCTCGCGCTGGTACTCGACGAGCGGGTCACGCTGCGAGTAGGCCCGCAGGTAGATGCCCTCGCGGAGGTAGTCCATCTCGTAGAGGTGCTCGCGCCACTTGCGGTCGAGCACGGACAGCAGGACGCGGCGCTCGAGCTCGCGGGCGACCTCCTCGCCGACCTCCTCCTCGCGGCGGTCGTAGGCGGCGTGGGCGTCGGCCTTCAGCGCCTCGACGAGGTCAGGCTTGTGCAGCGCGGCCTGCGAGCCGGCGTCCTCGACCAGGTCCTTCCACGAGATCGAGACCGGCCAGAACTGCTTGAGGTCGGTCCAGAGCTGCTCGAGGTCCCACTCCTCGGAGAACTCGTCGAGCGCGCCGTTGACGTAGCCGCTGACCACGTCGTCGATGAAGGTGCGGACCTGCTCCTCGAGGTCGACGCCCTCGAGCACCTCGCGGCGCTCGCCGTAGATGACCTTGCGCTGCCGGTCCATCACGTCGTCGTACTTGAGGACGTTCTTGCGGGACTCGAAGTTCTGCGACTCGACCTGGCCCTGGGCGTTGGCGATCGCGTTGGTGACCCGCTTGTTCTCGATCGGGACGTCGTCCGGGATCTTCAGCAGCAGCAGGACGCGGTCGACCCAGTCGGACTTGAAGAGCCGCATGAGCTCGTCCTGCAGCGACAGGTAGAAGCGGCTCTCGCCCGGGTCGCCCTGACGGCCGGAGCGACCACGGAGCTGGTTGTCGATGCGGCGCGACTCGTGGCGCTCGGTGCCGATGACGTAGAGCCCGCCGAGGTCGCGGACCTCGTCGTGCTCCTTGGCGACCTCCTCCTTGAACCGCTCGACCATCGCGGGCCACGCGGCGTCGTACTCGTCCGCGGTCTCGCCGGTCGGCTCGAGGCCCTGCTTGCGCAGCTCCTGGTCGGCGAGGAACTCGACCGAGCCACCGAGCATGATGTCGGTGCCTCGACCGGCCATGTTGGTGGCCACGGTCACCGCGCCCTTGTGGCCGGCGAGGGCGACGATCTTCGCCTCCTCGGCGTGGACCTTCGCGTTGAGGACCGAGTGGGCGACGCCCTTCTTCTTCAGCGCCTGCGAGAGGTACTCGGACTTCTCGACCGAGACCGTGCCGACCAGGACCGGCTGGCCCTTCTTGTGGCGCTCGACGATGTCGTCGACGACGGCGTCGTACTTGGCCTCCTCGGTGCGGTAGACGAGGTCGGCCTGGTCGATGCGCTGCATCGGCTTGTTAGTCGGGATCGGGACGACGCCGAGGCCGTAGATCTTGTCGAACTCGGACGCCTCGGTGAGGGCCGTACCGGTCATGCCGGAGAGCTTCTCGTAGAGGCGGAAGTAGTTCTGGAGGGTGACGGTGGCGAGGGTCTGGTACTCCTCGCGGACCTTCACGCCCTCCTTGGCCTCGATGGCCTGGTGGAGGCCGTCGTTGTAGCGGCGACCCGCGAGCATGCGGCCGGTGTGCTCGTCGACGATGAGCACCTCGCCCTCCATGACGACGTACTCCTTGTCGTTGCGGAACAGCTCCTTGGCTTTGATGGAGTTATGCAGGAAGGAGATGAGCGGGGTGTTGGCCGACTCGTAGAGGTTCTCGATGCCGAGGTGGTCCTCGACCTTGGTGATGCCGGCCTCGAGGACGGAGATCGTGCGCTTCTTCTCGTCGACCTCGTAGTCGACGTCCTTGGTGAGCTTCTGCGCGATCTTGGCGAACTCGCCGTACCACTTGACCTCGTCCTGCGTCGGACCGCTGATGATCAGCGGGGTCCGCGCCTCGTCGATGAGGATCGAGTCGACCTCGTCGACGATGGCGAAGTTGTGGCCGCGCTGGACGCACTCCTCGAGCGAGGAGGCCATGTTGTCGCGCAGGTAGTCGAAGCCGAGCTCGTTGTTGGTGCCGTAGGTGATGTCGCAGGCGTACGCGACGCACCGCTCCGCCGGGCGCATGCTCGGCAGGATCACGCCCACCGAGAGGCCCAGGAAGTGGTGGACGCGGCCCATCATCTCGGACTGGAACTTGGCGAGGTAGTCGTTGACCGTGACGACGTGGACGCCCTTGCCCTCGAGGGCGTTGAGGTACGCCGGCAGCGTCGAGACGAGGGTCTTGCCCTCGCCGGTCTTCATCTCGGCGATATTGCCCATGTGCAGCGCCGCGCCGCCCATGACCTGGACGTCGAAGTGACGCTGGCCGAGCACGCGGCGGGCGGCCTCACGGACCGTCGCGAACGCCTCGGGCATGATGTCGTCGAGGTCCTCGCCGTCGGCGAGGCGCTTGCGGAACTCGTCCGTCATGCCGCGCAGCTCGTCGTCGGACATCGCCTTGAAGTCGTCCTCGATGGCGTTGACCGCCTTCGCGATCCCCTCGAGCTGGCGGAGGATCTTGCCCTCTCCGATGCGGAGGAGCTTGTCGATGATCACAGGCACGGCGCCACTCTACCGAGCGCCTGTTACTCCCCCGATTCGCGGCGGCGGTCGTACTCGGCGAACGCCTCGGCCCGCTCCCGCTCGATCTTGCGGCCCAGGCCGTAGGCGGTGCCCCACAGCAGGGCGAACAGGCCCCCGACGACGAACATCATGGGCGCCAGGAAGCCGAGCGCGACCGCGCCGACCTGCAGCGCGTGGCCGACCCGGTAGCCGGACTCCCGCCGCAGGATCCCCGCGACCAGGACGCACAGGACGGCGAGCCCGAGCCCCAGCGAGAGCGCCAGCGCGGGGCTCACGTCGGAGATCGTGATCATGACCGGGACCGACAGCGCGACCGCGATCGCCTCCAGCGTCAGCACGGCCGCACACATCCCGCGTCGCGGCGACTTCTCCCGCTCCGGGTCGACCGGTGCGACCTGGTCGGGCTGCTCCGTGCCGCTCACTTGAGCCCGCCCAGCAGCACCCGCGCCTCCCCGACCGTCACGACGGAGCCCGTGACCAGCACGGCTCCGGAGCTCAGCGCGTCGGAACCGGCGGACTCGGCGCGGGCCGCGGCCTCGTCGATCGCGTCCGCGAGCCGGGGTACGACGCTCACCCGGTCCTCGCCGAACACCTCGCGCGCGACCTCGGCCAGCCGGTCGGCCGGCATCGCCCGCTCGGTGGAGTTCTGGGTGACCACGACGTGGGCCAGGTGCGGCTCGAACGCGGCGAGCAGGCCCTCGGCGTCCTTGTCGCCCATCACGCCGATGACGCCGATGAGCGGGTCGAACTGGAAGGAGTCCTCCAGCGCGGCGGCCGTGGCCTCGGCTCCGTGCGGGTTGTGGGCCGCGTCGAGCACGATCGTCGGGCTGCGGCGGATCACCTCGAGCCGGCCCGGCGAGGTCATCTCGGCGAAGGCGCCGCGGACGACGTCGTCGCCGAGCGGCTCCTCGCCGCCCAGGAAGGCCTCCACCGCGGCCAGCGCCGCCGCGGCGTTCTGCGCCTGGTGCGCGCCGTAGAGCGGGAGGAAGACGTCGTCGTACCGGCCCCGGAGGCCCTGGAGGGTCACGACCTGGCCACCGACGGCGGCAGCGCGTGCGACGACGCCGAACTCGAGGCCCTCCCGGGCGACGGTCGCGCCGACCTCGGCGGCCCGCTCGAGGAGGACGGCGGCGGCCTCGGCCGTCTGCTGGGCGAGCACCGCTACGGAGCCCGGCTTGATGATCCCGGCCTTCTCGCGCGCGATCTCGGCGGGCGTGCCGCCGAGGTAGTTGGCGTGGTCGACGGCGATCGGGGTGACCACCGCGACGTCGGCGTCGATGACATTGGTCGCGTCCCACGAGCCACCCATCCCGACCTCGACGACGGCGACGTCGACGGGCGCGTCGGCGAACGCGGCGTACGCCATGCCGACGACGGCCTCGAAGAAGCTGAGCGGGTGGGCCTCGGCCTCGTCGACGAGGTGCATGTACGGCGCCACGTCGTTGAACGCCCGCACGAAGGCCTCGTCGTCCAGCGGCTCGCCGTCGACGCTGATCCGCTCGGCCATCCGCTCGACGTGCGGGCTGGTGAAGCGGCCGGTGCGCAGGTCGAGGGCGCGGAGCAGGGCGTCGATCATCCGCGAGGTCGAGGTCTTGCCGTTGGTCCCGGTCAGGTGGATCGACCGGTAGGCGCGCTGCGGGTCGCCGAGCAGCTCGGTGAAGGCCCGGATGCGGTCGAGCGAGGGCTCCAGCCGCGTCTCGGGCCACCGGGACAGCAGGGCGTCCTCGGCCTCGGCGACGGTCTCGGCAGGGCGCGCAACAGGCTCAGTCATGGCTCTCGGCAGTCTAGGGTGTCGGCGCGGGAGGGAGTGAAAGCATGCGAGGTCGCGCGCTGGCGGGAGTGCTCGCCACGGTGGCGCTGGCCGTCTCGGCCTGCAGCGGGAGCAGCGAGGGTACGCCGGAGGCGGGCCCGACCACGTCCGAGGCGCCGCTGATCCCCGAGCCCACCGCGGTGCCGACCGTGCTGCCGAGCGATGTGCTCGCCGGCGAGATGCAGGACCTCGCCAAGCTCGCCGAGCGGCTGGCCCAGCAGCTCCCGCAGCAGAATCGGCCGGCGCCGATCGACGTCGCCGCCGGGAGCGAGCATTGGCGCCCCGGCGTGGCGTACCGCGGCTACTTCGCGGACCCGGACATCGTGCGTGCCGACGGGCGCTGGTACGCCTACGCGACCAACACCTCCCACCTGCGCCTGCCGACCCTCGTCTCCCGTGACCTGCGCACGTGGACCCCGCTGACCGACGGCGCCGGCCGCAAGGTCGACCCGCTGCAGCCCGCCGGCTGGGTGCGCTCCCGTGGCGGCGGCCAGAGCCTGTGGGCACCCGGCGTCGGCAAGGTCGGCAAGGGGTGGACGGCGGCGTACGCCGCGCAGGCCGGCACCAGCGGCGGTGAGCGGCACAACTGCATCGGCCTGGCGCGCGGTCCCTCCCCCGCGGGCCCGTTCCGGCCGGTCGGCGAGCCGCTCTGCTACGGCCAGGCGCAGCTCGGCGTGATCGACCCGGACGTCTTCGTTGACAGCACCGGGCGACCGTGGCTGCTGTGGAAGTTCTCGGGCGTCGTCAACCGGCGCCCGGCCGGCCTGTTCGTCCGCCGGCTCAACGCCGACGGCACCGGCTTCGCCGAGGGCTCGGAGACGCGCGAGCTGCTCACCCTCGACGAGGCGTGGGAGGGCGACACGATCGAGAACCCGAGCATGGTCCAGTTCCGCGGCGTGACCTACCTCTTCTACTCCGGCAACTCGTGGGAGCGGGCGGACTACGCGACCGGCTACGCCATCTGCGCGGGGCCGGAGGGTCCGTGCGTGCGGCAGAACCACGGCGCCCCGCTGCTGACCACGGCCACGACGGGCAACCCCGGTCCGGGCGGCGCGACCGGGTTCGTCGACGGGAAGTCGCTCCGGCTCGTCTACCACGCGTGGGACCGGGTCGGCGGCCTGCGCCGGATGCACGTCGCCGGGCTGTGGCAGCGCGACGACGGGACGCTGGAGGTCGTCGACCCGGGCTAGCCGGCGGTCCTTCGCGCCCGCTCGACGAGCATCCGGATCCAGCCGCCGACCTGCCGCATCGTCGGCTCGGCGGCGTCGAACACCGACGCGTGTCGCCAGTAGCCGTGGAGCTGGCCGAGGTAGCGGGTGCCGACGACCTCGACGCCGGCCTCGGCGAGCAGCAGCACGAGGTGCTCGCCCTCGTCACGCAGCGGGTCGTGCTCGGCGGTCGTGACCAGCGTCGGCGGCAGCGTGCCGAGCCGGTCGGACAGCAGCGGGGCCAGGTCGGGGTCGGCCAGGTCGTCCGGCGACGCGTACTGCTGCCAGTACCAGGCCGCCTCGCTCGGCTCGAAGCCGTCGGCGGCCGTGCGGTAGGAGTCGAAGGCCGCCGTCGGGTCGAGGAAGGGGTAGATCAGGGCGACGCCCGCGAACCGGCCGGGATGGCGCAGGGCCGTGACCAGGGCGAGGTTGCCGCCCGCGCTGTCGCCGTGCGCGAACGTCGGCAGGCCGGCCAGCTCCGGCTGGGTCGCGAGCCAGGCGACCGCAGCCGTCAGGTCGTCGGGCGCGGCCGGGAAGCGGTGCTCGGGCGGGCGCCGGTAGTCGACGCTGAGCACGGCGGCCCCGGCGATCGCGGCGAAGCGACGGACGGCCGCGTCGTGCACCTCGACGTCGTTGAAGACGAAGCCGCCGCCGTGCGCGTGGACCACCACGGCGTCGTACCCCTCGGGGAGGTAGAGCCGGGCCGGTACGCCGCCGGCGTCGACGTCGCGCACCTCGCCGATCGGCACCTTCTCCTGGGCGGCCGCCGCGACGCGGGCCTGGTGGCGCGCCGCGGCGATGTCGTACGACGGGTCGGTGACGGGGAGCTCGCCTGCGGCGTCCTCGATCGCCTGGCGGGCCTGGGGGTGCAGGGCCATGACCGCAAGGCTAGGAGATCAGCGCGACTCGAGCGCCAGCCGGCCGGCCAGCACCGCGAAGCTCGCGGCGAAGGCCTTGCGCACCCGGTCGACGACCGTGGGCCGCGCCAGGACCTGGTCGCGGACGGCGGCCGCACAGGCGCCGTACACGGCGAAGACGACGAAGGTCATCGCCATGAAGACCGCGCTCAGCCCGAGCATCGTGGGCACGGCGCCCGAGCCTGCCGGCACGAACTGGGGCAGGAACGCGAAGAAGAAGATGGTCAGCTTCGGGTTGAGCAGGTTGAGCGTGATGCCGGAGACGAGCACCGCGCGCGTCGAGGAGGTCGCGGCGGACTCCTCGTCCACGGCGAGCACGCCGCGGTCGCGCCAGGTCGACCACGCCATGAACAGCAGGTAGGCGACGCCGGCGTACTTCAGGACCGCGAAGGCGACCCCGCTCGCGTGCAGCAGCGCGGCCAGGCCGGTGATCGCGGCGACCATGTGCGGGATCGTGCCGAGGGTGCCGGCGAGGGCGGCCAGGACCGCGGCGCGGGTGCCCCGGGTGAGGCCGGCGGCGATGGCGTAGAGCGCGCCGGTGCCCGGCGTCGCGACGATCACGAGCGAGGTGAGGAGGAAGGCGGTGCCCATGGTGCTGAGACTAGGCGAGCCGGGGCGATCGGTCGTACGACGAGAGGCGTACCTTCACGCGCTCCGCTCGAGCTTGTAGTGCAGCCGCATCGCCGTGGCACCCCACAGGCGCAGCACGTGGTCGGTGCGCAGCACGCCACGGTCGTCGACGTACACGTGGAAGGTCTCGTGCACCGGCATCCGGGAGGCGTGGGTCGAGCCGTCCTCGACGACGACATAGGCACCGTCCGCGCCGAACTCCCCCGCCGGCGAGGAGAGGAGGAGGGATCCGTCGGCCCGCACCTGCGGCTGCAGGAACACCTGGACGTTGCCGGACTCGAGCGGGAAGGCGACGTGGACCGAGGGCCGGGCGGCGCCGGGCAGCGTGCGCGTCGAGTAGCAGCCGCTGAACACGAACTCCCCCGTCGCCCGCAGCGTCCGCAGCCAGCCGGCGGCGACCTGCCGGCCGTCGGCGTCGCGGATCACCGGGACCCGCGACTCCATGCCGTGCGCCACGTCGAGCGGCCGCATCGGCAGGGCCAGCTGCTCGACCCGCTTGCCGAAGAACCGCGAGACCAGCTCACCGCCGGGCCAGGCCCACGGCGCCCACGAGCTCCAGGCCTCGAGGTGCCAGTCGGCGGTGTGCTCGTAGAAGTCCCGCACCTGCGGCCGCAGGTCGGCGGCCCGGAAGCCCGGACCGTCGAGGTCCGCCATCGACGGGAGCAGGCCCGCGCCCGGGGTCTCGTCGTCGACGTACCCACCGTGCAGGGCGGCCTCGGCCGCCAGCCATCCGTCGCGGACGACCGGGCCGCTGCTCGTCGGCGCCCGCAGCCACGAGTGCTCGCCGTCGAGGTCGACCGGACGGCCGGTCGCGCGCCAGAACTTCCGGGTGCCGAGGTCGGCGAGCTGCGCGAGCATCAGCCCTCCAGCCGGGCCAGCTCCTCGTCGACGATCGCCGTGTCGAGCTTGGTGAAGATCGGCGTCGGCTTCGCGACCGGCCGCCCGACCTCGACCGGGTGCCGCTGCCACGCGGGCACCTCGGCGTACTCGCCGGTGATGATCGGGTACGACCGCTCCGGGTCGTCGAGGTCGGCGACCTCCTCGATCCGCGGCATCGGCGCGATCGTGCCGGCGCCACCGAAGACCTTGTCGACCTCGTTGGCCGAGAACGGCAGGAACGGGCTGAGCAGGAGGTTGAGGTCGGCGACGCACTGGGCCATCACGTGCAGGACCGTGCCGAGGCGCTCGGGGTCCTCCTTGATCTTCCACGGCTCGGTGTCGGAGACGTACTTGTTGACCTCCGCGACCGCGCGCATCGCCTCGCCGATCGCCTGCTTCTGGCGGTGCCGGCCGATCAGGTCGCCCACCGTGCCGAAGGCGGCCTCGGTCGCGTCGAGGACCGCCTGGTCCTCGGGGGTCAGCGCACCGGCGGCCGGGATCTCGCCGAAGTTCTTGGCGATCAGGTTGGCCGTGCGGTTGACCAGGTTGCCCCAGCCGGCGACCAGCTCGTCGTTGGTACGACGGACGAACTCCGCCCAGGTGAAGTCGGAGTCCTGGTTCTCGGGGCCGGCAGCGGCGACGAAGTAGCGGAAGGCGTCCGGCTGGTAGCGCGCGAGCAGGTCGCGCACGTAGATGACGACCTTCTTCGACGAGGAGAACTTCCTGCCCTCCATCGTCAGGAACTCGCTGGAGACGACCTCGGTCGGCAGGTTGAGCACGCCGTACTCGCGGGGCTGGCCGCCCTTGTCGCCCTTGCCGGCGTAGGCGAGCAGCTCGGCCGGCCAGATCTGCGAGTGGAAGGTGATGTTGTCCTTGCCCATGAAGTAGTAGGACAGGGCCTCGGGGTCGTTCCACCAGTCGCGCCACGCGTCCGGGTTGCCGGAGCGGCGCGCCCACTCGATCGAGGCCGAGAGGTAGCCGATGACCGCGTCGAACCAGACGTAGAGCTTCTTCGTCGGGTTCTCCCGCCACCCGTCCAGCGGGACCGCGATGCCCCAGTCGATGTCGCGGGTCATCGCCCGCGGGCGGATCTCCTCGAGGATGTTCTTCGAGAAGCGGATGACGTTGGGGCGCCACAGCCCGGTCGCCTCGCGGCCGTCGAGCCACTCGGTCAGCGCGTCGGCGAGCGCCGGCAGGTCGAGGAAGAAGTGCTGGGTCTCGATGAACTCCGGCGTCTCGCCGTTGATCTTCGAGCGCGGGTTGATGAGGTCGTGGGGGTCGAGCTGGTTGCCGCAGTTGTCGCACTGGTCGCCCCGGGCGCCGTCGTACCCGCAGATCGGGCAGGTGCCCTCGATGTAGCGGTCGGGCAGCGTGCGGCCCGTCGACGGCGAGATGGCGCCATAGGTCGTCTGCTCGACGAAGTAGCCGTTCTCGTAGACACCGAGGAAGAGCTCCTGCACGACCGCGTGGTGGTTGCGGGTCGTGGTGCGGGTGTAGAGGTCGTAGCTGACGCCCAGCCCGACGAGGTCCTCGACGATGAGCCGGTGGTTCTTGTCGGCCAGCTCCTGCGGGGTCATCCCCGCCTCGTCGGCGGCGATCAGGATGGGGGTGCCGTGCTCGTCGGAGCCCGAGACCATGAGGACGTCGCTGCCCGCCATCCGCTGGTACCGACTGAAGACGTCGGAGGGCACACCGAAACCGGCCACGTGGCCGATGTGGCGCGGGCCGTTGGCGTACGGCCAGGCGACGGCGGAGAGGACATGCGTCATGGGGAGGATCCTATTGACCGGTCCCCTCCGCCGCCGAACGGCGTCCTCAGGAGAAGTCGAGGTCCCCGGTGCGGGAGCGCTTGAGCTCGTAGAAGTACGGGAACGACGCGACGGCCACGGTGCCGTCCCAGAGCCGGCCGGCGTCCTCGCCGCGCGGGATCTTCGAGAGCACCGGGCCGAAGAAGGCGGTGCCGTTGACGTGGATCGTGGGCGTGCCGACGTCGTCGCCGACGGCGTCCATGCCCTCGTGGTGGGAGCGCGCCACGGCCTCGTCGTACGACGCGTCGGTGGCCGCCTCGATCAGGGAGGCGTCGAGGCCGGTCTCCTCGAGCACCTCGGCGATCAGCGCGAGCCCGCCGTCGGGCTGCTCGTGCAGCTTGCGGCCCTCGAGGTGGATCCGCTGGCCGAAGGCGTCGTACATCGGGCGGAGGACCTTGTCGCCGTACTGCTGCTGCGCAGCGAGCAGCACCCGCACCGGGCCCCAGGCGGGGGCGAGCATCGCGCGGTACTCGTCCGGGATGTCGCGGTCCTTGTTGAGGTAGGCCAACGACATGACATGCCACTGGATGTCGAACTTCCGCACCTGAGCCGCCTCCAGCAGCCAGCGCGAGGTGATCCAGGCGAAGGGACACAGCGGGTCGAACCAGAGGTCTGCTCGGTTGGGGGTGCTCATGACTGGTTCAACTCCCCAGCGGCGCCGGGTTGTTCCCGGCGCCGCTGCGGAGTTTCCCCTCACCCCACGACGGCTACTTCACGACCACGGTGGCGGTGGCACGCTTGGCGACCACGCTGCTGCTGCCGCGGAAGTAGACCTTGACGTTCTTCGAGCCGACGGCCAGGTCGTCGATGGTCACGCGGACCAGTCCGTCGACGAGCTGTGCCTTGCGCACGTGCCGGCCGATGGTGACCTCGACCCAGCCGGCGACGGGCGCGACGCCGGGAGCCGTGACCCGGACCGCGACATTGGCCTTGCCGCGCCCGCCGCTCGTGGCCACCTTGAGGGTCGGGACCGCCTGGGTCCGCGCGGTGACCGCGTCGACGGCGAGCGGGACGTAGCGCGGCCGCGTCAGCGTGGCCTGGACCGAGATCGTGGCGCCGACGTCGGCGACGGTCTGCACGTAGCGCGACCGGGTGGCGCCGGGGATCGGGACGCCGTCGCGCAGCCACTGGTACGCCGCGGTCACGTCCGCGGGCTCGTAGGTGCCCGGCACGGCGTTGAGCTGGTAGCCGACCCGGTTGGTCCCGGTGATGGCCAGCGGCTTCGCGACCGTGATCTTGCCGGCGAGCACGGGTCCGACCTGGGCCGCCGCGGGCGCGGTCGCCGTGGTGTAGCCGTCCTTGCGGGCCACGGCGACGACCTTGATCATCGCGCCGTCGTGCTCCGGCTTGAGGGCGAGCGTCGAGCCGCCGTTGCCGCGGATCCGGACGCCGTCGGCGTACCAGCGCCACTCGATCGCGGGGTCGTCCGGGTCCCAGCCGCCCGCGGTCGCGGTGAGCACGCCGTCGACGAACGCCTCGCCGCTGATCACCGGCTGCTCACCGGTCTCGAAGGTGCCGGGGGCGACGTCGGCCGTCGCCTTCGTGGTCACCGTGACCGGGTCGTAGCCGGACCGGGTCGCCTTGACCCGGACGGAGATGTTCTTGCCGACCAGCGCGGGCGTCAGCTGCAGGCCGCCGCCGGTCTGGCCCGGGATCGCGACGCCGTCGGCCAGCCACTGCATGGTGCGCTTCGCGGACGGCGTCCAGGTGCCGGGGTCGAGGCGCAGCGCCTCGCCGACCTTGGGCGTGCCGGTGACCTTCGGCGTGACGGTCGGGGTCAGCTTCTTGTCCACGAAGTGGATGAAGCCGGTCGGCCAGCGGCCGCTGTCCTTGGTGATCCGGCGCCAGTGGAAGGTGCCTCCCCAGCTGTCCATCGAGATGATGATCTCGCTGGAGGAGACGACCTTCTCGACGTACCCGACGTGGCCCGCCGAGCCGCTGCCGTTGTCGTAGCGGCCCCACCAGGCGACCGAGCCGACCGAGGGCACCTGGTCGGTGATGTCGCGCATGTACAGGCCCCACTCGCTGGCGTTGCCGCCGCCGACCCACGGGCGCGTGGCGGACATGCCGGCCTTGATCATCCGGTAGGCCACGTAGTTGGTGCAGTTGTGCCCGGAGTACATGTTCCAGTACATCCGCCCGCTGACCGCGCCGTAGCCCGCGTCGGAGTAGCCGGCGCTGTTGCATCCGCTCCAACCGCTGCAGAGGTCGGTGACACCTGCCGATGGTGAGACCGGTGTCTCGTCCCTGACGGTGATGCCGACGGCCACCAGGAGGGTCGCGAACAGGGCGCTGGCGGCGACGGACGTCCCCCAGCGCAGGACCGGGCCACGGTTGCGCATGTCGAACACCATCGGACACATCTGCCTCAGAACGCAACAAAAACCCCGAAAAACCCACGAATCACTGGCGTGTCGCGTTGACTTTTGGAAGTTACACCGTTGTGATTCGCCGCCGCACTGCCGAGGCCACCGTCAGTTGTCTGACAATGTGGGGCGGATGCGAGGATGACTGCCATGCCCGGCACCAACCTCACCCGCGACGAGGCGGCCACCCGCGCCGCGCTCGTCGACGTGGCCTCCTACGTCATCGACCTCGACCTCAGCGACGCGACCCGCGACGGCGTCGAGACCTTCGGGTCCACCACGACCCTGACCTTCACCTGCCGCCAGCCCGGCGCCAGCACCTTCGCCGACCTGGTCGACGCGACGGTGCACGAGATCACGCTCAACGGCGTGGCGCTGGACCCCGCGACGTCGTACGCCGACAGCCGGATCGCGCTGCCCGACCTGCAGGCCGACAACGTGCTGGTCGTGAAGGCCGACTGCACCTACTCCCACACGGGCGAGGGCCTGCACCACTTCGTCGACCCGGCCGACGGCAAGGTCTACCTCTACTCGCAGTTCGAGGTCCCCGACGCCCGACGCGTCTACACCACGTTCGAGCAGCCCGACCTGAAGGCGCCCTTCACGTTCAACGTGACCGCCCCCGCCCACTGGAAGGTCGTCTCCAACGCGACGACCCCGGAGCCCGTCGCCACCGGCGCGAGCAATGCGCAGGGCGAGCCGCTCGCGGTCTGGAACTTCCCCGCCACCAAGCCGATGTCGACCTACATCACCGCCGTCGTCGCAGGTGACTACTACGAGGTCCAGGACGTCTACGAGGGCAAGTACGGCACGATCCCGCTCGGCCACTACTCGCGCCAGTCGCTCAAGGAGTACCTCGAGCGCGACCGCGAGGAGATCGTCACCCTCACCAAGCAGGGCTTCGAGTTCTTCGAGGACGCCTTCGGCTACCCCTACCCGTTCGGCAAGTACGACCAGCTCTACGTGCCGGAGTACAACATGGGCGCGATGGAGAACGCCGGCTGCGTGACCCTGCGCGACGAGTACCTCCCCCGCTCCCGCCAGCCCCGCTCGTTCTACGAGTTCCGCTGCTCGGTGATCCTGCACGAGATGGCGCACATGTGGTTCGGCGACCTCGTCACCATGAAGTGGTGGGACGACCTGTGGCTCAACGAGTCGTTCGCCGAATGGGCCTGCTACCACGCCGAGGCCCTCGCGACGTCGTACACGGACGCCTGGACGGGCTTCACCAACGCCCGCAAGCAGACCGGCTACCGCGCGGACTCGCTGCCGTCGACGCACCCGATCGCGGCCGACAACGTCGACCTGCACGCGGTCGAGGTCAACTTCGACATGATCACCTACGCCAAGGGGGCGGCGGTGCTCAAGCAGCTGGTCGCGTGGGTCGGGCTGGACCCGTTCCTCGCCGGGCTCAAGCAGTACTTCCACGACCACGAGTTCGCGAACACCGAGTTCTCCGACCTGCTCACCGCGCTCGAGAAGGCCTCCGGTCGCGAGCTCACCGGCTGGGCGCAGGAGTGGCTGCAGACCGCGGGCACGAACACCCTCTCCCCCGCCTTCGAGCTCACCGCGCAGGGCACCTACGCCACCTTCGCGATCGACCAGGTCGCGCCCGAGGAGCACCCGACCCTGCGCCGCCACCGGGTCGGCATCGGCTTCTACAACACCGTCGAGGGCCGCCTCGTGCGCACCGACTACGTCGAGGTCGACGTCGAGGGCGCCCGCACCGAGCTGCCCGAGCTGGTCGGCAAGGCCCAGCCCGAGCTCCTCCTGCTCAACGACCAGGACCTCGCCTTCGCGAAGATCCGCCTCGACGAGCACTCCCGCGCCACGGCGATCGCCCGGCTCTCGGACCTGGACGACTCGCTCGCCCGCGCGCTGGTGTGGAGCGCCGCCTGGGACATGACCCGCGACGCCGAGCTCTCCGCGACCGACTACGTCGAGCTGGTGCTCGGCAACATCGGCAGCGAGACCGACGCGTGGGGCGTCAGCCGGATCCCCGTGTACGCCGCCCAGGCGGTCACGCTCTACGCGGCCCCGGCCACGCGTGCCCAGCTGGCCGACCGCTGGGAGAAGGGCCTGCGCGCCCTCCTCGAGGCAGCCGAGCCGGGCACCGACCACCAGCTGACGTTCGCGCGGGCCTACGCCGCCGCCGCGCGCAGCGAGGAGGCGATCGCCGAGCTGGAGGGCATGCTCGACGGCACGCTCGTCCTCGAGGGCCTGGCGATCGACCAGGACCTGCGCTGGGGCCTGCTCACCGCGCTCGCCCGGGTCGGTCGCGCCGACGACGCCCGGATCGACGCCGAGCTCGCGGGCGACAACACCATCTCCGGCCAGGAGAAGTCCGCCGCCGCCCGCGCCGCGATGCCCACCGCCGCCGCGAAGGAGCGGGCGTGGCAGCAGGCCGTGCTCGACCCGGCGACGCCGAACGAGACGCAGCGCAGCGTCGTCCTCTCCTTCTGGCAGGCCGGCCAGGAGGAGGTGCTCGCCCCGTACGTCGCGACCTACCTCGCCGACGTCGCCGGCACCTGGGAGCGGCTGGGCGCGCACAAGGCGTCGGTCGCGCTGGAGTTCATCTTCCCGCGCCTGATCGCCACCCCGGAGACGCTCGAGGCCGTCGACGCGTGGCTCGCCGCCAACGCCGACGCGGTCAACCCGGGCGCGGTGCGCTACGTGCGCGAGGGCCGGGCCGACGTGGCCCGCGCGCTCGCCGCCCAGGCGTTCGACGCCTCGTAGCGCCCCCGGACACGGCAACGGCCCGGCGCCCCTCGGGGTGCCGGGCCGTTGCGCGTCGTGGTGGCGGGCTCAGTCCTTGGCGAGCTCACCCAGGAGCTCGATGCCGCGGTTGAGGCCGCCCGCGAGGTCACCCTCGGCGAAGCGCTCGGTCATCGCGGCGACGGCCTGCTGCGCCTCGTCGTCGGTGAGCCGCTCGCGGACGTGGCCGCCGGTCACGATCTCGACCAGCCGGCGGTCGGGGTCGACCATCACGAGCACGCTGCGCGCCGGGAGCACGAGCGTGTTGTGCAGGCTGGTCGCGAAGTCGCGCGGGTCGCCGCTGGCAGCACCGACGAAGACCGAGATCTCCGCCCGGCAGGCCTGCTCGGCGTTGCGGATGGTGACGTCGAGCGCGGCGCGCTCGGTCGCGTTCAGTGCCGTGGTGCTCATGGCCGCGGACTACCAGCTGCCGCCGGCGCCGCCGGCCTTCGAGTCCTCGGAGTCCGGCGCCGCCAGCTCGCCGGCCGCCTTGCGCGGGCCGCCGAGCCACTGGTTCTCGGGCTCCAGCGCGTTGGGGCTGAGGTCGGCGCCGCGGGCGAGCGCCGGCGCGACGAAGAGCAGCGTGATGACGACGAACACCAGCAGCGGGATGCCGGCCAGGACCAGCCACGCGTGGAGGACGTCGATGTCCGGCTTCGGCTCCCAGCTGCCCGGACGGGGCTCGGGGGTGTCGGCGGAGGCCGCACTCGCGCCGGCCACGACGAGCAGCGCGCTCACGCCGACGAGGGAGCACAGGGCGAGGAGGCGTCGTACAACAGTGCTGGTCACGGGAGGAGGATATCGGCACCCGGCCCCGCCGGGGCAGGTGGTGGCCGCCAACCGGTCACGACTCATTTGGAAGACTGTCGGGATGCTTTCACTCCTCCTCACGGCAACCGACGCGGTCAACCCCTGCGCCGACGGCGAGCAGGTGTGCGACCTGACGTGGGACGTCACCGGCAACCGCCGCCTCGCGGAGTGGTCCGACGTGCTGATCGGCAAGCCGCTGGCGGTGATCGGGCTGGTCCTGCTGGGGTTGGTCATCCGCTGGCTCCTGCACCGCGTCGTCGACCGGATCGCGAGTCGCGCGGAGAAGGGCGTGCTGCCCGAGCGGGTCGAGACCTCGGTCGCCGCACGGCGCAAGCAGCGCGCGGCGACCATGGCCGGGCTGCTGAAGAGCATCATCACCTTCGTCGTGGCAGCGGTCATCGGCACGATGGTGCTCAGCGAGCTCGGCGTCGACATCGCGCCGATCATCGCGAGCGCCGGCATCATCGGCATCGCGCTCGGCTTCGGCGCCCAGTCGCTCGTCAAGGACTTCCTCGCCGGGATCTTCGTGTTCATCGAGGACCAGTACGGCGTCGGCGACGTCGTCGACGTGGGCGAGGCCAACGGCACGGTCGAGGCCGTGACCCTGCGGATGACGCGGCTGCGCGACATCAACGGGACGGTCTGGTACGTCCCCAACGGCGAGATCCTCCGGGTCGGCAACAAGAGCCAGAACTGGTCCCGGGCGGTCGTCGACGTCGGCGTCGGGTACGGCGAGGACCTGGCCCGCGTGCAGCGGGTGCTCCGCGAGGTCGCCCACGACCTGTGGGAGGACGAGGAGTTCAACGGGCTCATCATCGAGGAGCCGGAGGTGACCGGCGTGGAGATGCTGGCGGCCGACTCGGTGACGATCCGGGTGATGGTGAAGACGGCGCCGCTCGAGCAGTGGGCCGTCGCCCGCGCCCTGCGACAGCGGATCAAGGCCCGCTTCGACCACGAGGGCATCGAGATCCCGTTCGCCCAGCGCGTGGTGTGGCACCGCGAGGACCGCCGCGACCACGACGCCCCTCCCCCGAAGGCCGCCACCGGCGACGAGGGATGATGGACGACGTGGAGCAGGAGCAGACCTTCTACGACGAGATCGGCGGGCTGGAGACCTTCCGCCGCATCGTCGCCCGCTTCTACGAGGGCGTCGCGCAGGACGAGGTCCTGCGGCCGATGTACCCCGAGGCGGACCTCGGCCCCGCCGAGGAACGGTTCCTGATGTTCCTCGTGCAGTACTGGGGCGGGCCGACGACCTACTCCCAGCAGCGCGGGCACCCGCGCCTGCGCATGCGGCACGCGCCGTTCGCCGTGGACCTCGACGCCCGCGACCGGTGGCTCACCCACTTCCGCGCCGGGCTCGACAGCGTCGACCTCACCCCGGAGCAGGACGCCCGGTTCTGGGAGTACGTCACGCACGCCGCGAACTTCATGGTGAACACCGCCGGCTGACCCTGCCGGCCGACCCCGCCGGCCGACCCTGCCCGGCAGCCGGCGATGCGGCGTTCGGGTGCGGCCCGAAAAGATTTTCGCGAGGATGTAACGCACAGCCGACCGCGTGACAGGTACTGCACGAGGGGATTCCCTTCCCCATCGTGATCGGGCCCGTTCACGATGGTCCAACTCGAAAGAGAAACCATGACCCGTCCGGACTGGATCGAGACGCTGCGCGCCGAGGTGCGCCCAGCCGATCCGGATCCGGTGCTGCTCGCGCAGCTGGCCGAGTTGAGCGCAAGCTCGACGGTGCCGGCGGCGCGACCGGGTCGGTCGGCTGGTGCACGGCTTGCGATTGTGCTGGGGGGTGCGATCGCCGTCGGAGCGACCTCGTGGGCAGCAGGCGCCCTGCCTGGGACGGATTCACCGTTCCGCCCCGAGGAACGCATCACGCAACAGCCGACCGACCCACAACCCGGCGACGCCCGAACCCCACCCTCGGACGCGCCGACCTCACCCGCTGGCACCGACGCGTCGGACCCCGCGGGCGAGGAGACCGGCCAGGCCACGACGCCGGCCGAGCCCAGCGACAGCGGCGTACCGTCCGGCCGACCGTCCGGCGGTCCGACCCCGTCGCCGCCGAGCGGCGACCCACCCGGGGGCGAGGTCGACCTCCCGGAGGTCCCCTCGCTGCCCGTTCCCACCGTAGTCCCGTCGGTTCCCCAACCGTCGGGACTCGATGGCGTTCCGGACCTTCCCGGCCTGCCGCCGGTCAACGGCGGCCGCGCCAGCGCGCACCCGACCTCTCCCGACAGCGACAGCGGTGCCCACCGCTCCCCCCGGCCGCAGGAAGCGTTGGTGGACCAGGCGCGGTGACGACGGACGACGACGTCGTCGCCGCGGCCAAGCGGGGCGATTCCGATGCATGGCGTGAGCTCTACCGGGCGCACGCCTCCCGTCTCGTTGTCTGGCTGCGCGGGCGCCCCTCCGGCGAGGAGAGCCCCGAGGACATCGCCTCGGGCGCCTGGCTGGTCGCCGCGGAGAAGATCGCCGGGTTCAACGGCAGCTCCGAGGAGTTCGCGGGCTGGCTGTTCGGCATCGCCCGCAACCTGTCGGTCAACGCGCACCGGCGCTCGGTACGACGCGACCGGATCCCGCTGGACAACGGCTCGACCGGCACGGTCCCCGGCCCCGAGCCGGACACGACCTCCGACGACTGGGCCCGCCGGCTGCTGGCGACCCTCCCCGAGCGTGAGCGCGACGTCGTCACCTGCCGCGAGGTGCTCGACATGGACGTGCCGACGACGGCCACCGCGCTCGGGATCAGCGCGGTCGCCGTACGCGTGGCCCACCACCGGGCGCTGAAGCGGCTGCGCCAGGAGATGGCCCGCGAAAAGATTTCCGAGCCGATGTAACACCACGCGCCGCTCGCTACATGTACCCCGTGAAGGCCAGTCCCCGTCTGGGGTGGGGACTGACCTCGAGGAAGCACCACCACGCAGCGCGAAGCAGAGATCGAGAGATGAGCAACCACCGGACCGAACGGCTCCGCGTCGCAGTGCCGACGCTCGAGCCCGACCCGGTGTTCCTGGGCGTCCTGGCCGAGCTCGGTGCGAGCTCGCAACCGGTCGCCCCCCAGACGGCTCGGTCGGCTGGACTCCGCATGATCGTCGCGACGGCCTCCGTGGCCGTGATCGCGGCGGCGACCTGGGCAGCGGGCACCCCAACCGGCAGCGACATCCCACTGTCGCCTGCCGACAGCCCCACCCAGGAGGAGCCCTCCGGCCCGCCGAGTCACGGAAACGTCGGAACCCCACAACCCGACGTGTCCACCTCGCCCGGCAGCCCCTTGTCCCCGGGGCTGCCGGGCACTCACTCCTCCGCCTCGGACCGCGCCGACGGCTCCGAGCGCGCGATCGACCGGGCGCGCATCCCGGCCGAGCGCCCCGGCGAGCGCAAGGTCAAGGACAAGGGCCGCAAGGTCGGCCACGACAAGGGACGCAAGCCCGACCTCCCCGGGCTGCCCGAGGCGCCCGACGACGGGCCGGCGGCCAAGCTCGGCGACCCGGCCGCGCTGGGCACCGGCTCGGCGCCCAAGGACGACAAGGACAAGGGCGGCGCCGACGACCGCCGCGGGACCGACGGCGACCGGCCCGGCCCGGGCCGTGGCCACGGCCGCGGACACGGCCCCACAAAGTAAAGACACCCGCTCGATTCCCTCCCCAAAGCGCCGCGAAGGCGCGACAATGTGTTGCAGGTCCGGACGGCACGTCGGGACGCCACGGGCAGGCAGGGGTGGAACACGTCAGTGCGCGCCGACGACGAATGCGTCGCCGCGGCCAAGCGCGGTGAGTCGCTGGCATGGCGCGACCTCTACCTCGCCCATGCCGGACGCCTCCTGCTGTGGCTGGAGGCGCGCACGGTGCCCGGGACCGAGGCGCCCGAGGACCTCGCGGCCGCGACCTGGATGGTGGCGGCCGAGCGGATCGCGGACTTCCACGGCGACACCGCCGACTTCGGGGGCTGGCTGTTCGGCATCGCCCGCAACCACGGCGCCAACGCGTGGCGCCGCTCCGGCAGCCGGTCCCGCGGCCTCGAGCTGATCACCGCCGAGGCCGAGGAGGCGGTCGCCGGACCCGAGGGCGGGCTGATCGCCGACGAGTGGGTCCGTCAGGCGCTGGCCTCCCTGCCGCCCCGCGAGCGCGACGTCATCGCCTGCCTGGAGGTGCTCGACCTCGACGTCGCCAGCACGGCGAGCGCGCTGGGCATGACGGCGGTGGCGGTGCGGGTCGCGCGCCACCGGGCGCTGCGCCGGCTGCGGTCGGCCCTCGCGCCGGAGCCGCTCGCGACCACCGAGTGACGCAGCCCTAGAACACGTTCTAGTCTGGACCCATGATCCTCACGGTGTCCGACCAGGACCGCGTCCGCACGCTCGTCCTCAACCGGCCGGACGCCCTCAACGCGTTCAACGAGGCCCTGTACGACGCCACGGCGGACGCGCTGCTCGAGGCGGCCACCGACCCGCAGGTCGCCGTGGTGCTGCTGACGGGCGCCGGGCGCGCGTTCAGCGCCGGCACCGACCTGCTCGAGATGCACCGGATGGCGACCGACCCGACGTTCGAGCGGGGCAAGCACGGCTTCATCGGGCTCGTCGACGCCCTCGTGGACTTCCCCAAGCCGCTGGTCGTGGCCGTCAACGGCATCGGCCTGGGCATCGGCGCGACGATCCTCGGCTTCGCCGACCTGGCCTTCATCGCGGCCGATGCCCGACTGAAGTGCCCGTTCACGTCCCTCGGGGTGGCACCGGAGGCCGCGTCGTCGTACCTCTTCCCGGCGCTGGTGGGCCGCCAGGACGCCGCCTGGATGCTGCTGTCGGCCGAGTGGGTCTCAGCCGAGGAGGCCCGGGAGATGGGGCTCGTCCGGCAGGTCTGCCCGGCCGATCGCCTGCTCGACGTCGCCCGCGAGCACGCGAGCCTGCTCGCCCGCCGGCCGATCTCCTCGCTCGTCGCGGTGAAGAGGGCCATGACCGAGCCGCACCGCGCCGCGATCCGCGACGCCCGCGACCGCGAGAACGCCGCCTTCGCCGAGCTGATGGGCGGCCCGGCCAACCTGGAGGCGCTGAGCGCGTTCGCCGAGGGTCGCGAGCCGGACTTCACCGGGCTCCCGCCCGGGTGGTGAGCCGTCAGGCCGACGGCACGGCGAGCGGTCCGCCCAACGAGTCGACGATCGCCTCGCGGTAGCCCGGCGGCGGGGTCACGGACTGCTGCGTCGTCGCGTCGAAGAAGACGAGGACCACGCGCGACCTCGCCAGCACGCCGTCGCGCGGCGCCGCTCCGGAGGCGTCGACGATCTCGGACTCGATGACCATCGACTTGTTGCCCATCCGGGTCGCGACCGACCAGCAGTCGTAGGGCTCGGCGCGCGCGGTGATCGGGGCGACGTACTCGAGGTCGGTCTGGGCGACGACGACGTTGATCCGGGGGAACTCCCGCAGTGCCGCGCGCAGCTTGCCGAAGAGCGCGATCCGCGCCTCCTGGAAGTACTCGAAGTACACGACGTTGTTGACGTGACGGTAGATGTCGAGGTCGGAGAAGCGCACCGTGACCGGGTAGTGCGCCGCGTGCTCACGCGGCACGTCGACCTTGAGCGGGCGGGTGCGCTCGCCCTCCTCGGCGTACGGCGCCAGGGCGGCCCGCGCCGCGTCGTCCATCCGGCGCGGCAGCCCGGACTCGAGGCTGAAGGGCGCGAGCACGGTCCGGGCCCGCACGTAGACGACCCGGCCGCCGTCCTCCGCCTCGTGGAAGATCTCGTGGTCGAGGGTGAAGCTCGCGCCCCGGATCTCGGTGACCCACGAGTCGATGAGGACCGAGCTGCTGCGGAACAGCAACGGCGCCAGGAAGGTCACCTCGTGCCGGACGACGACGTACCCGACGCCCTCCTGCCGCTCGACGCCCGCCGCGTGCAGGCAGGCCCGGAGCAAGGCGCTGCGCGCCTCCTGCAGGTAGTCGACGTATCGGACGTTGTTGACGTGGCCGAGCACGTCGAGGTCAGCCCAGCGCAGGGGGCATTCGTAGCGGTGCCGCACGCCCCGATGCTTCCATGCGGGGACCGGGGCCGGAGCGGGTGACCACGTCCCGTCAGGCGGGAGTGTGGCGTCCGCCACGACTGCAACCTGTTCCAATGCACTCCTACTAGTCTGTGCTGGTTCCGACTACCACCGCTCACCGAGGAGTGCCCATGCCCGAGGCCGTCATTGTTTCCGCCGCCCGTACCCCGATCGGCCGCGCGAACAAGGGCTCGTTGAAGGACTTCCGCCCCGACGACCTCACCGCGTTCATCGCGCAGGCCGCCCTCGACAAGGTCCCCGCGCTCGACCCGAAGGACGTCGACGACTTCTACCTCGGCGTCGGCCTGCCCGGTGGCGAGGCCGGCAACAACATGGCGCGGATCGTCACCACCCTGATGGGCACCGAGATCCCCGGCGCGACCATCACCCGCTACTGCTCCTCGTCGGTGCAGACCTCGCGGATGGCCTTCCACGCGATCAAGGCGGGCGAGGGCGATGTGTTCATCTCCGCCGGTGTCGAGACCGTCTCGCGCTTCCAGTTCGGTACGTCGGACCACATCCCGAACACCAAGAACCCCCTCTTCGCCGACGCCCAGGTGCGCACCGAGGAGTACGCCCAGGGCCGCAAGGTCTGGCACGACCCGCGCGAGGACGGCCTGCTCCCCGACATCTACATCGCGATGGGCCAGACGGCCGAGAACGTCGCGAGCATCCGCGGCCTCAAGCGCGAGGACCTCGACCACTTCGGCGTCCGCTCGCAGAACCTCGCCGAGAAGGCCATCGCGGACGGCTTCTGGGAGCGCGAGATCACCCCGGTGACCCTCGCCGACGGCACGGTCGTCAGCAAGGACGACGGCCCGCGCGCCGGCGTCACCTACGAGGCCCTCTCCGAGCTGCAGCCGGTCTTCCGCCCCGACGGCGTGGTCACCGCCGGCAACTGCTGCGCCCTCAACGACGGCGCCGCCGCGGTCGTGATCATGTCCGACACGAAGGCCGCCGAGCTGGGCCTGACCCCGCTCGCCCGGATCGTGTCGACCGGCGTCTCCGGCCTCTCCCCCGAGATCATGGGCCTCGGCCCGGTCGAGGCGACCCGCAACGCGCTCAAGCACGCCGGCATGTCGATCGACGACATCGACCTCGCCGAGATCAACGAGGCCTTCGCCGCGCAGGTGCTGCCCTCCGCCGAGGACCTCGGCATCCCGATCGAGAAGCTCAACGTCAACGGCGGCGCGATCGCCGTCGGTCACCCGTTCGGCATGACCGGCGCCCGCCTGCAGAACACGCTGATCAACTCGCTGCAGTGGCACGACAAGTCCACCGGCCTGATCACCATGTGTGTCGGTGGCGGCCAGGGCATGGCGATGATCCTGGAGCGCATGTCCTGACCGGACCAGCCTGTCGGCGGCGGGCCGTACCTTTCGGTGCATGAGCATCGAGGTGCGGCCCGCCGCCGTTTTCGAGGACGTGAAGGCGCTCGTCGGCCCGAAGAGCCCCGACGCCAGCGTGTGCTGGTGCCTGAGCTACCGGATCCCCTCGAAGGTCAACAACACGATGCGCGGCCAGGAGCGCGGCGCGTTCGTGGCGAAGCTGCTCGAGGACGGTCCCCTCGGCGTGCTGGCCTACGACGGTGACGTGCCGGTCGGCTGGGCCGCCGTCGCGCCGCGGTCCGACACGACGTTCGCGCGCAACCGCAAGATCCCGCACGTGGACGACCTGCCGGTGTGGTCGGTCTGGTGCATCCGGGTCCGGCCGGGGCACCGCGGCCAGGGGATCTCCCACCGGCTGGTCGAGGGCGCGATCGAGTTCGCGCGTGACGGCGGCGCACCGGTCCTCGAGGCCTACCCGCTCGACAACGGCTCCGCGAAGGTCGACCTGACGATGGCCTACGCCGGCCTGCGCGCCACCTTCGAGGCGGCGGGCTTCGAGCACGCCGCCGACACCACGTCCGTGCTCAGCGGCCACCCGCGGGTCGTGATGCGCAAGGACCTCCGTCCGCGACGCACAGCGAAGTCATAGAATGCCCCGATGAGCGAGGAGCGTGTCGCAGCCGTGGCCCACCGCCTCGAGCCGCGGTGGCTCGACCGGGACCAGCAGCGGACCTGGCGAGCCTTCCTGCTCGGGACGACGCTGCTCCTCGATCGGCTCGACGAGGACCTCCGTCGCGACCACGGCCTGTCGGCCGTCGAGTACGAGATCCTCGTCCGCCTCTCCGAGGCCGACGGCCAGCTGCGCATGGCCCAGCTCGCCGCGGCGCTGGCGCACAGCCGTAGTCGGGTGACCCACACGGTGAAGCGGATGGAGGGAAGCGGGCTGGTGCGGCGCACCGGCTCCCTCGACGACGGACGCGGGGTCGTCTGCCGGCTCACCGATGACGGCTACGCCATGCTGCGCACGGCGGCGCCGAGCCACGTCGAGACCGTGCGCCAGTCACTCATCGACCTCGTGGCGCCCGAGGACCTCGACGCGCTCGGCCGCGTCATGGACGCGGTCTGCGACCGGTTGATCGACGCCCACCCGGAGCGCGAGCTGAGGTAGCCCGCGCCCGGGGCGGACCCGGGTGACACACTCGCGCACCCGCTCGAGGACTGTCGGCTTGCCGCCAGTCCACGGCTTGACCTACGGAACGCGACTGCGGTGCGGCAGCGCGGCGGGAGCGCAGCGACGGCAGCTTGCTGCCCCCGCCGGAGCGTAGACGCGCTCGTGCCAGACAACTAGTCGCGGGTGAGGCGGCGGTGCGTGACGCGGTGCGGACGGGCGGCCTCGAGGCCGAGGCGCTCGATCTTGTTCTCCTCGTACGACGCGAAGTTGCCCTCGAACCAGAACCACTCGCCCTCGTTCTCCTCCGTGCCCTCCCAGGCGAGGATGTGGGTGGCGATCCGGTCGAGGAACCAGCGGTCGTGGGAGGTGACCACGGCACAGCCCGGGAAGTCGAGCAGCGCGTCCTCGAGCGAGGACAGGGTCTCGACGTCGAGGTCGTTGGTCGGCTCGTCGAGCAGCAGCATGTTGCCGCCCTGCTTGAGCGTGAGGGCCAGGTTGAGGCGGTTGCGCTCACCACCGGAGAGCACGCCGGCCTTCTTCTGCTGGTCCGGGCCCTTGAAGCCGAACGACGCGACGTAGGCGCGGCTGTTCATCTCGAAGTTGGCGACCTTGATGAAGTCCAGGCCGTCGGAGACGACCTCCCAGACGTTCTTGTTCGGGTCGATGCCGCCACGGCTCTGGTCGACATAGGAGATCTTCACGGTCTGGCCGACGGTCAGCTTGCCGGAGTCGGGCTCCTCGCCGCCGGTGATCATCCGGAAGAGGGTGGTCTTGCCGACGCCGTTGGGGCCGACGACGCCGACGATGCCGGCCCGCGGCAGCGTGAAGGAGATGTCGTTCCAGAGGATCCGGTCCTCGAAGCCCTTGGTGAGGTGCTCGGCCTCGAGGACGATGTCACCCAGGCGCGGACCCGGCGGGATGTTGATGTCGGCCGCGTCGATCTTGCGGGCCTTGTCGGCCTCGGCCGCCAGCTCCTCGTAGCGGGCCAGACGCGACTTGGACTTGGTCTGGCGCGCCTTGGCGTTGGAGCGCACCCACTCCAGCTCCTTCTCGAGCATCTTGGCGCGCTTGGCGTCCTTGGCGCCCTCGACCTTGAGGCGCTCCTTCTTGGTCTCGAGGTACGTCGAGTAGTTGCCCTCGTAGCCGTGGATCGAGCCACGGTCGACCTCGGCGATCCACTCGGCGACGTTGTCGAGGAAGTAGCGGTCGTGGGTGACGGCCAGGACGGCACCCGGGTAGGACTTCAGGTGGCCCTCGAGCCACTGCACGGACTCGGCGTCCAGGTGGTTGGTGGGCTCGTCGAGGAGCAGCAGGTCGGGCTGCTGGAGGAGGAGCTTGCACAGCGCGACGCGGCGACGCTCACCACCGGACAGGTTGTCGACGAGGGCGTCGGAGGGCGGGCAGCGCAGGGCGTCCATCGCCTGCTCGAGGCGGCTGTCGAGGTCCCAGGCGTTGATGTTGTCGAGCTCGGTCTGCAGCTCGCCGGTCTCGGCCATCAGGGCGTCCTGGTCGGCGTCGGGGTCGCCCATCTCCATGTAGGCGTCCTCGAGGCGCTTCATCTTCGCCTTGGTGTCGGCGACGGCCTCCTCGACGTTCTCCAGGACCGTCTTGCCCTCGGTCAGCGGCGGCTCCTGCTGGAGCATGCCGACCGTGGCATCGGGGTCGCGGACGATGTCGCCGTTGTTGGGCTGGTCGAGCCCGGCCATCAGCTTGAGCAGCGACGACTTGCCCATGCCGTTCGGTCCGACGACGCCGATCTTGGCGCCGTGGAGGAACGACAGCGTCACGTTGTCGAGGACGACCTTGTCGCCATGGGCCTTGCGAACGTTGCGCAGGGAGAGGACGTATTCAGCCACCTGCCAAGCCTACGCAGCAGCAGGCGCACCTCCTTGGCCGGGGTCGGCAGCCGGCACGCCGGCGGAGGGGGCCTTCGTGAACGACGCCGTGCCGCGGGTCAGGTCGTGGCCGACCGTGAACGCCTCGATCTCCATCGCCAGGACCTCGACACCGCTCTTGTTGACGTACGTGCGGTGGTTGAGCCGTCCGTGCACGACGACGGCGTCGCCCTGCTTGAGCGAGGTCCCGGCGTGCGTCGCGAGGCGGCGCCAGCCGCTCACGCCGTACCACTGTGTCGGGCCGTCGACCCAGCTGTTGGATCCGCGGTGGAAGTGACGCGGCGTGCAGCCGACCCGGAAGTTGATCACCGGCACGCCGCCCACCTCGCGCACCATCGGGATGCCGGCGACCCACCCCTGCACCGTCACGATCGTCTCGTTGGCCATCTCGGAGCTCCTGATCTCTCGGTCCGGCCACCCGTGTGGCCGGTCGAGGGGACAGTCCACTCCCCGGGTACGACGCACGTCGCCCCCGCCGCCGCGGCCTGTGGAGGAACCACCGCACGGTGCCGGGTTGTGGATGCACGACGGCCCCTGCTGGGTCAGCAGGGGCCGTCGTGGCGGTCGAGCGGGGCGCGCGGCTAGGGACGCGCGGCCGCGATCCCGCGGCGGAAGCTCGCGTAGGCGGCGACCTCGCGGTTCACCGGCTGCACCACATCGGCATCGACGACCTCGTGCACCACGGCGCGGAGCCGCTCGTCGGCGGACTCGGCACGCCCGCGGGCCAGGCCGCCGACCAGGCTGCGCCCGACGATCGCGAGCACGATCCCGAGCACGAGGCCGGCGACGCCGACGACCGCCGGCAGCGGGAACCCGGCGACCTGCTGGAGGTCGTCCGTCGTACCGCGGACGGCGGCGTAGCCCCACCAGCCGAGGCCGCCGACGGCGGCCAGCAGCAGGAGCCAGTGCAGCAGCCGGACCAGGTTGAGCCAGAACGGGAGCCGGACGCCGAGGTCGACCTTGCCGAGCTCGCGGTCGAGGCGGTCGCCCACCTCGGCCAGGTGCCCGGTCGCGGCGGCGCGCACGTGCGGGGCCCAGCCCTCGCCCACGCCGTCACCGGCCTCGTCGGCGAGCCCGCGGACGGCGGTGTCGACGCTCGCCCGGTCGAGCGGGGCGATCCGCGGATCGGCGTCGATCCCCTCGCCGTCACCGCCGCCGCGGCCGAGGAGCAGCAGCGGCGGCCAGGTCACCGCGCCGCGGGCCCGGCTGCCGAGGGTTCGCTCGATGCCGTCGACGACCGCCGAGACGCCGGCCGCGTCGGCCACCGCCTCCTCGAGCTCATCGAAGCGCTTCGCGGGCAGCTCCCGCACCGGGGCGGAGCCGGCGGCCGCCTCGAGGCGACCGGCGGCCGCGGCGATGTCGGCCTCGACCCGGGCGGTCGTGCTGCGCTTGTCCTGAACCCGGCGCTGGATCTCGGCGCGGAGCTCGGCCATGCCGATGCCCTCCTTGGCCGAGATGCCGAGCACCTGCACGTCCGGCAGGCCGTCCTCGGCGAGCAGGCGGCGGACGTCGTCGACCATGGTCTGGCGTCGCTCCGGCGGCACCGTGTCGATGTGGTTGAGCGCCACCAGCATGACGCCCTGGTGGGTCGCCATCGGCTTGAAGTAGCGGTCGTGCACGGCGGCGTCGGCGTACTTCTGCGGGTCCAGGATCCACACCATGAGGTCGGCGACGGCGATGAGCCGGTCGACCTCGAGGTGGTGGGAGACCTCGGTCGAGTCGTGGTCGGGCAGGTCCAGCAGGACGACGCCGTCGAACGAGCTGTCCTCGCGCCGGGTGTCGAGCATCGAGTCCCGCATGGTCTGGTGGCGCGGCGGGATGCCGATCCAGTCGAGGAGCTCCTCGGCGCCCTGGCTCCCCCAGACGACGGCCGTCGCCCACGAGGTCGTCGGGCGGCGGATGCCCACCGACGACAGCTCGAGGCCGGTGAGCGCGTTGTACGTCGACGACTTGCCCGACCCCGTCGCGCCCGCGATCGCGACCACGGTGTGGCGGGCGGACAGCTTCAGCCGGCCGGTGGCCCGGTCCGCGGCGGCCGCGACCTCGTCGAGCAGCTCGTCGGGCACCCGGCCCCGCGCCGCCAGCACGGCGTCGCCGAGGCCGTCGACCCGCTCACCGATGGGCGTGCCGCGCGTGGCGAGGTCGCCCAGTCCGGTCGCCTCCGTCTCGAGACCATCCGTCACAGGTGTCCACCCGTTCCCTTCTTCGCCGCGGCGAACCGCAGGTCGTCCACGCGCCGCGCCGCCTGGCGCAGCTGGTCGGCCGCATCGGGCTTCAGCTCCCACTGCGCCGCGGGCGCGAGGTAGCGGGCCCGCTCGGCACCCATCAGGGTCGTCAGCCGGCGCGCGAGCGTGCCGCGGGCCTGGTCGACCACCCGGCCCGCCGCGCCCGCACCGAGGATCGTGTCCAGCAGCGAGCGGCCCAGCCGGACCGACTCGGCGGCCTGGCCCTGCGGCTCGTCACCGGCGAGGGCGACGACCGCCAGCGCGACGGAGAGTCCCCGCACGCCGAGGGCGAGGAAGCGGGCGCTGTGCCGCGCGTCGCCGGCCTCGTGACGGACGAACTCCTGGAGCTCGTCGAGCCAGCCGCGCACCTCCTGCGTCGCCCGGTTGCGCAGGCCGCGGCCGGCGCGGGTCAGGTCGTCGTCGGTCGAGGCGAGCAGCGCGGCGCCGTACTCCTCGGCACGCCACTCCCCCGCAGCCTTCTCGGCGGCCCGCTCGGCGTGGTCGACGACGAGTGCCTCGACGGCCATCTCGATCGAGACCGCGACGCGCTCGGCCTGCTGGGGCTTGCCCTTGATCGCGTTGACGAGCCGCTCGCGCACGAAGCCGACCTTGGCCTCCAGGGAGCGCACCAGTTCGCCGCTGCCCACGAACTCCTGCCAGCGGGCGAGCAGGTCGCCGCGCAGGAGGGTGCCGTCCGAGCCGGCCGCGACGAGCCCGGCCTGCGCGTCGTCGTAGACCTTGTCGGCGGCGGCGAGCAGGTCGCCGACGGCGGCGACCTGGAGGCCGGCGGCGTCGGCGATCGGGAACGCCTTGCGGGTGACCGTGCGCACCGCGCCGGCGACCGTCTGGTTGACGACCTCGCGCCGGGCGGCGGCGTCGGCGGCGAGCGCCTCGAGCCAGCCCCGGATCTCCGCCGCGTACGACGTCGGCAGGAGCCCCTCGTCGCTGACGACGCCCTGCGCCACCGCGAACAGCGGGCTGTCCTTGAGGCCGCGCGCGGCCATCATCCGGGCGAGGTGCACGGACACGGTCGCGACGTCGTCGGCCGGGGTGCGGCTCAGGACGAGCGCGACCGCGGTGTTGCGGTCGACCGCGACCTTGAGGTGGTCCCACGGCACCTGGTCGGAGTAGCGGGCCGCCGAGGTGACGAAGAGCCAGAGGTCGGCGGCGGCGAGCAGCTGGGCGGCGAGCTCACGGTTGCGCTCGTCGACGGAGTCGACGTCGGGCGCGTCGAGGATCGCCAGGCCGCGCGGCACCTGCGGGCTCGCGACGAGCTGGATCGCGGACTGGTCGTCGGTCGCCTGCTGCACCCGGGCCAGCTCCGGCAGGAGGCGGTCGGCGCCGAACCAGCGGGCGTCGTCGGGGTGGTGCACCAGGACGGGCGACTTGGTGGTCGGCCGCAGCAGGCCGGGCGTGGTGACCTTGTGGCCGACGAGGGTGTTGACCAGCGTCGACTTGCCGGCGCCGGTCGAGCCGCCGACGACGACGAGCATCGGCGCCTCGATCTCGGTGAGCCGCGGGATGACGTAGTCCTCGAGCTGCTCGATGACGTGGTCGCGGCCGATGCGCAGCGCGCTCACGCCGGGGAGGTCGAGGGGCAGGGGCGCGGCCTTGAGCGCGCCGTGCAGGCGCACGACCTCGGTCAGCATGCGGCCGTCGTCGGGGCCCACGCCGGGGAGGTCGGCACCTGTCGGTGCCTGGTGTCCGGGGGTCATCGCTGGGGTACCACCTGTCCGGGGAACGCGATCCGAGGCCGAGCCGCCTGGATGCGACCGAGAAAGTCCTGGCCACGCGCCTGCCAGTCACGCGGTGCGGTGCCGCGCAGCAGGCGGTGGTGCAGGAAGCCGAGCTCGATGGCCGCCTGCTGGTAGTCGCGCATCGCGCGCTCGGCGGCCGGGCCGCCGTCGCGGCGTGCGTGTCGGCGGGCCTCGCGGCGGGCCCGCAGGTCCACCACCCATCCGATGTCGGTCGCGGGGAGCAGTCCGCGCCCGGCGGCGTCGGTGAGCGCCATGCGCAGCACGTGCGCCTCGGTCTCCCTCGCCCACCAGGCCAGGGCGACCACGCCGATGAAGGCCGGGAGCATGATCACCGCGTAGACGACCACGAAGCCGCCGAAGCCGTAGACCGAGGAGCCGTTCCAGAGGCCGTGGGCGAGCACGGCGGCGAGGTACCCGCCGACCGGGGCCAGCACACGGACCGACCGGCTGCGCGAGCCCACGGCGATGCCGATCCCGATGCCGGTGAAGGCGGTGAAGAGCGGGTGCGCGAACGGGCTGAACAGGCAGCGCAGCACGAAGGTCCCGGTGACCGCCCCGAAGCCGCCCGGGCCCATCCCGTCGGTGCCGTTCCAGGCCGCCGCCAGGTAGAGGATGTTCTCGGTGAAGGCGAAGCCGACGCCGACCATCCCGGCGTAGACGATCCCGTCGAGGATCCCGTCGACCTCGGCGCGCCGCCACCACAGCAGCAGGAGCAGGAAGAGGCCCTTGCTGGCCTCCTCGACCACCGGCGCCGCGAGGGCGAGGGACGCGGTGTCGGTGAAGGTGACGAACAGACCGCCGACACCCTGGATGACGATGGCCGCCATGGTGGCCACGAAGGCGCCCCACGCCAGGCCCGCGACGAGCAGGATCCGCGGCTCGGGCTCGTACCGGTCGAGCCAGAGGTACGCCGCCAGCACCGGGCCGACCGGCAGTGCGGCGAGGGCGGTGGCGAGCAGGGTCGTGCCGGGCGCTCCGGAGAGGGCGAGGACCATCAGGGTCAGCAGGGCCCCGACAGTGACCGCCACGGTCACGACGACCGTGAAGGCAACACTGTTGCGAGGGCCCATTGACATGGGCGGAAGCCTATCGGGAGGCGTCCGTCAACCCCTGATCGGCAAAGTCCGGACGCGGCGTACAGTGAGAAAGGTGACCGAGGACACCCCCCAGAGCACCCCTTCCGCGCCGGCCGAGCAGCTCAAGACCGAGCAGCACGACCCGGCGGTCCCCGAGGCCTACGCCGCCTTCATGCGCACCGGCTGGGACGACCGGCCGACCGAGGTCGAGCGCCACCCGCTGGCCGACCTGTCCGTCGACCGCAGGCGCCGTCTCGCCGAGGCCTTCCCGGGCGAGCGTCTCGTGCTGCCGGGCGGCGGCTACAAGGTGCGTGCCTACGACACCGACTACCGCTTCCGCCCCGACACCGCCCACACCTGGCTGTGCGGCAACCAGACCTCCGACGCGGTGCTGGTCGTCGAGCCGGACGGCTCGTCCGTCCTCTACGCGCGCCCGCGCGCGGGGCGCGAGAGCGACGAGTTCTTCCGTGACCGGCAGTACGGCGCCCTGTGGGCCGGCAAGCGCCCGTCGGCCGACGAGCTGTCGGCCGCCCTCGGCATCGAGGTGCGCCACGTCGACGAGCTCCCCGGCGCCCTGGGCAGCGGCACGAAGACCCGCGTCCACCGCGGCGTCTCTCCCGTGGTCGACGGCCTGGTCGCCGCCGACGAGGGACGCGACACCGAGCTCGCGCGGGTCCTCTCGGAGCTCCGCCTGGTCAAGGACGACTGGGAGGTCGGGCAGCTGCAGGCGGCGATCGACGCCACGACGCTCGGCTTCGAGGACAGTGTCCGCGAGTGGGACCGGGTCCTCGAGCACGGTGAGCGCTGGCTCGAGGGCACCTTCTTCCGCAGGGCGCGGGCGATGGGCAACGACATCGGCTACGACTCGATCGTCGCCAACGGCTCCCACGCGACGACCCTGCACTGGATCGAGAACTCCGGCGCCGTCGTACCGGGCGACCTGATCCTGCTCGACATGGGCGTCGAGAACCCCAACCTCTACACGGCCGACATCACCCGGACGCTGCCGGTGAGCGGCACGTTCACCACCCTCCAGCGCGACCTCTACACCCTGGTGCTGCAGGCACAGGACGCCGCGATCGCGGCGCTGCGCCCGGGCGCGAAGTTCCTCGCCGGTCACGATGCGGCGATGGTCGTGCTCGCCAACGGGCTCGCCGACCTCGGCCTGCTGCCCGTGCCCGTCGAGGAGGCCCTGTCGCCCGACTCGAAGGTCTACGCCCGCTGGACCCTCCACGGCGTCAGCCACATGCTCGGCATGGACGTGCACGACTGCGGCCACGCGGCGCCCGAGGCCTACCGCGACGCGGACCTGGTCGAGGGGATGGTGCTCACCGTCGAGCCGGGCCTCTACTTCCAGGCCGACGACCTGCTCGTCCCCGAGGAGCTGCGCGGCACCGGCATCCGGATCGAGGACGACGTGGTCGTCACCGCCGACGGGGTCGCGAACCTCTCCGCCGCTCTCCCCCGCACGCCGGACGCCATCGAGGAGTGGATGGGCGCGCTGCGCGGGTGACCCGCCCGTGAACACTATGAGCACTACGTTGCGGTGACTTCCGAGTAACCCTCCCGAGGGTCAACACTCGACCCGTGCCCAAGAAGACCGCCACCGCTTCGTCGTACTCCATCACCATGCGCCTCCACACGACCGTCGACCACGGCGTCGTGGGCGAGGTCGCGACCGCCATCGCGGGAGCGGGCGGCATGGTGACGGCGATCGACGTCGCGGAGTCGAGCAGCAACCGGCTCACGGTCGACGTCACCTGCTCGGCGGCGGACGCGGAGCACGCGGCCGAGCTGCAGACCGCGGTCGCCGCGGTCGAGGGCGTGGAAGTGCACAAGGTCTCCGACCGGACCTTCCTGATCCACCTCGGCGGCAAGATCGAGGTGGCCTCGAAGGTCCCGCTGAAGACGCGTGACGACATGTCGCTCGCCTACACGCCGGGCGTGGGGCGGGTCTCGATGGCGATCCACGAGAACCCCGACGACGTGCGGCGCCTGACGATCAAGGGCAACACGGTCGCCGTCGTGACCGACGGCTCGGCGGTCCTGGGCCTCGGCAACATCGGCCCCGGCGCGGCGCTGCCGGTGATGGAGGGCAAGGCGGCGCTGTTCAAGCGCTTCGGCGAGATCGATGCGTGGCCGATCTGCCTCGACACCCAGGACACCGACGAGATCGTGCGCGCGGTCGAGCTGATCGCGCCCGGCTTCGGCGGCATCAACCTCGAGGACATCGCCGCGCCGCGCTGCTTCGAGATCGAGGCCCGCCTGCGCGAGAGCCTCGACATCCCGGTCTTCCACGACGACCAGCACGGTACGGCGATCGTGGTGCTCGCCGCGCTCACCAACGCGCTGCGCGTGGTGAAGAAGGAGATCGGGACCGCCCGGGTCGTGGTCTCGGGCGCGGGCGCCGCCGGTACGGCGATCGTCAAGCTGCTGCTGGCCGCCGGCGTGCAGGACGTCGTGGTCGTCGACCGCAACGGCGCGCTGGTCGCCGGTGACGCCGGCCTGTCGGCCGCCCACCGGGAGCTCGCCTCGCTGACCAACAAGGACGGTCGCAGCGGCGGCCTGCAGGACGTCCTCGTCGGCGCCGACGTCTTCATCGGCGTCAGCGCGCCCGGCATCCTCAAGCCCGAGTGGATCTCGACCATGGCGGACGACCCGGTCGTGTTCGCGCTGGCGAACCCCGATCCCGAGGTCGACCCCGCGCAGGCTGCCAAGTACGCCGCCGTCGTCGCCTCGGGCCGCTCGGACTTCCCCAACCAGATCAACAACGTGCTCGCGTTCCCCGGCGTCTTCCGTGGCCTGCTCGACGCCCGCGCGCACGAGGTCACCGTCGAGATGTGCCTGCGGGCCGCCGACGCGATCGCCCACGTGGTGCGCGACGACGAGCTCAACGCGAGCTTCATCATGCCGTCGGTGTTCCACCCCGAGGTGCACCACGCGGTGGCCGCCGCCATCGCCCACAAGCCGGAGTGACGGGGGTCCGCGCCCGCTGCGGCGCGGGGCTCAGCGCACGCTGACGACGGCGGGTCGGTCCACGCCGTGGGCCGGCTCCGCGTCGTCGTCCTCCAGGGAGGCTGCGGTCGACACGACGAGCCCGCCGAGCAGGAAGCCGATCACGCCGGCGGCGAGGGTGTTGACGTTCATCCGTGGTGCTCCGTTCCGTGGGGCGCGTGACCCTCGTGCGAGGCGTGGTCAGCGCCGTCGTGGCCGTCGTGGCCACCGTGGTGGGCGTGGTGCAGGGCGTGCCCCTTGCCGCGGTCGATGAGGTACCGGTTGACGGGGAAGGCCGCGACGAACGCCGCCGAGAGGGCGATGATCATGCCGATCCAGAACACCGGGTCGACCAGGCCCGCCTCCATCGCGCCGGGGATCGCGGCCATCACCGCGTTGTCGACGACCTCCATCACGATGATCGAGATCGTGTCGGCCGCCAGGACGAGCCGCAGCGCCCGCCCGAAGGACATGCCCGCGCCGACCAGCGGCAGCGACGACAGCAGGTAGCCGAACACGAAGGCCAGCCCCACCGCCAGGACGATCGTCTGCCCGCTGGACAGCCCGACCGCCGTACCGATCATCAGTCCGGCGATCTCACCAATGGCGCAGCCGGTCAGGCAGTGCAGGGTCGCGCTGGCTGCGATGGCGTTGCGTGGGTTCATGACTCGGGAACATATACCCCCCATGGGTATATTCCAAGATGCTCGTCCGAGCGGACGGGCGATACCCTCGGGCCACGGCCCCCGTGGCGCAATGGATAGCGCAGCGGATTTCTACTCCGAGGGTTGCGGGTTCGACTCCTGCCGGGGGCGCCATCGCGCAGTCGGGTGGGCGAGAGTGGTCCATCGGTCACGCTCACCCGCCCGACTCGCGATCGTGGCGGTCCGCAGCTGATTCGACCGGGTGTCACCCGGACGACGGCGCGCCTCCCCCGGCCCGTCACCTCGGCGTCGTACAAAGGAGATGGCCCCGCGGGAGGTATGAGCCTCGCGGGGCTGACGCCTTCCCGGGGGCCCTCAGCGGAAGGCGGCCTCCCCCGTCAGGGCCCGGCCGATGACGAGCTGGTGCACCTCGCTGGTGCCCTCGTAGGTCAGCACGGACTCGAGGTTGTTGGCGTGGCGCATGATCGGGTACTCCAGCGTGATGCCCGCGGCGCCGAGGATGGTGCGGCACTCGCGAGCGATCGCGATGGCCTCGCGGACGTTGTTGAGCTTGCCGAGGCTGACCTGGTCGGGGTGCAGCCTGCCGGCGTCCTTGAGCCGGCCCAGGTGCAGGGCCAGCAGCATGCCCTTGCCGAGCTCGAGGCTCATGTCGGCCAGCTTCGCCTGCGTGAGCTGGTACGACGCCAGCGGCTTGTCGAAGATCTCCCGCTCGCGTGCGTAGGAGATCGCCACCTCGAGGCAGTCGCGGGCGGCACCGAGCGCCCCGAACACGATGCCGAAGCGGGCCTCGCTCAGGCAGGAGAGCGGGCCGCGCAGGCCACGCACCTCCGGGAACACCGCCGAGCCGGGCAGGCGGACCGAGTCCAGGACCAGCTCGGAGGTCACCGACGCGCGCAGCGACATCTTCTTCTTGATCTCGGGCGCGCTGAAGCCCGGCGTGTCGGTCGGCACGACGAACCCCCGGATGCCCTCGTCGGTCTGCGCCCACACGACGGCGACGTCGGCGACCGAGCCGTTGGTGATCCACATCTTGTTGCCGGTCAGCACCCACCCGTCGCCGTCGCGAACCGCGCGGGTGCGCATCCCGGCGGGGTTGGAGCCGAAGTCGGGCTCGGTCAGGCCGAAGCAGCCGATCGCCTCGCCGGCGGCCATCCGCGGCAGCCACTCCTCCTTCTGCTCGTCGGACCCCCACTTCCAGATCGCGTACATCGCGAGCGAGCCCTGGACCGAGACCAGCGAGCGCACGCCGGAGTCGGCGGCCTCGAGTTCGAGGCAGGCCAGGCCGTAGGCGGTGGCGCTGGTGCCGGCGCAGCCGTAGCCCTCGAGGTGCATGCCGAGCAGGCCCAGCCCGCCGAGCTCACGGGCCAGGTCGCGGGCGGGGATCGACGCCGACTCGTACCAGTCGGCGAGGTGCGGGCGCGCCTTCGCCTCGACGAAGGACCGCACGGTGTCGCGGATCGCGATCTCCTCCTCCGACAGGAGGGAGTCGATGCTGAAGAGCTCGAAGGGTGACTGCGGCACGGCTCAGACCCCCGCCCCGACGTACCCGTCGATCTCGCCGACCAGCCGGGCCCTCACGTCGTCGGGAGCGAAGGACGCACCGACCCCGGCCCGGGCGAGCTCGGCCACGCCGGCCTCGTCGAGGCCGAGGAGGTCGGCCGCGATCTCGTACTCCCGGTTGAGGGTGGTCCCGAACATCGGCGGGTCGTCGGAGTTGATCGTCACCACGACGCCGGCCTCCACGAACACCGGCAGCGGGTGCTCGGCGAGCGAGGCCACGGCACGGGTGGCGACATTGGACGACGGGCAGACCTCCAGGGGGATTCGGTTCTCGGCGAGGTAGGCCAGCAGCGCGGGGTCCGCGGCCGCCGACGTGCCGTGACCGATCCGCTCGGCGCCGAGGTCGCGCAGCGAGGTCCAGATGGTCTCGGGCCCGGTCGTCTCGCCGGCGTGCGGGACCGAGTGCAGGCCGGCCGCGCGGGCCGCGGCGAAGTGCGGGACGAACTGCCCGCGCGGCACGCCGATCTCGGGACCGCCGAGGCCGAAGGCGACCAGCCCCTCGGGCGCGTGGTCGAGCGCGAAGCGCAGCGTCGCGTCGGCTGCCGGGAGGCCCGACTCCCCCGGGATGTCGTAGATCCAGCGCAGCACCAGGCCGAAGTCGCGCTCGGCCGCGACCCGGGCGTCCTCGATCGCCTCCGTGTAGGCCTCGATCGGCATGCCCCGGTCCGGGTCGTCGGGCAGGACCGACGTGTACGGCGTGCAGGTGAGCTCGGCGTACCGGACGGCCTGGCCCTCGGCGAGCTCGCGGCCGATCTCGTAGGTCAGGTAGCGCACGTCCTCCGGGGTGCGGACCAGGTCGACGACCGCGAGGTAGACGTCGATGAAGTGGGCGAAGTCGCGGAACGCGAAGAAGTCCTTCAGCAGGGCGGGGTCCGAGGGAACCGTGCCCGGGTGGCGCTCGGCGAGCTCGGAGACGATGCGCGGCGAGGCCGAGCCGACGTGGTGGACATGGAGCTCGGCCTTGGGCAGGCCGGCGATGAAGGAACTCAGCACGGTCCCACCCTAGGACCGTCAGTCGAGGGCCGCGATCAGGTTCTCCGCGAGGTCGTCGACCGTGCGTCCGTCGTCGAACACCTTGCCGTTGAGAAGGATCGTCGGAGTGCTGGAGACGCCGGCCTTCTGCGCCTCGGCGGTCGCCTCGGTCACCCAGTCCTCGTTGCTGACGTTGCGGATCGCGTCCGCGACGTCGGCCTCCTTCGCCCCCGCCTCCACGGCGAGGTCGACCAGGTCGTCGTTGGTCACGGCGCCCGGGTCCTTCTCGGAGGGCTGGTTCTCGTAGAGCAGGTCGTGGAACTTCTTGGCCACCTCCGGGCCGGACTTCTCGAGCACCACGGAGAAGGCGCTCGCGGCCCGGATCGGGTAGTCACCGAGCTGGCTGAGCAGGTCGAAGGGCCGGTACTCCACCTGGACCTTGTCGTCCGCGGCCAGCTCGGCGAGGTCGTCGCGCGTGCGCTTCTCCAGCTCACCGCAGTAGGGGCAGAGGAAGTCCTCGTAGATGACCACCTTGTTGGGCGCGTCGTCCGGGCCGATCGTCACGCCGTAGTCGCTGCGGCCGCTGGCGGCGTCCTCGAGCTTCTTGTCGCTCTCGTTCTTCTTCACCAGGCTGAAGGCGACCGAGCCGCCGATGATGATGACCATCGCGAGCACGACGCCACCGATGGTGAGGATCCGGCGCCGGGCCTCCCGCTTCGCCTGCGCGGCCCGCTCCGCAGCCGCCTTCTGCGCGCGTGCGGTGGCCTTCGAGTTGTCGGACGCCATCAGTTCCCATCTCCTTCAGCAGCGCCGGTGGCGCGTGGTTCGAACAGTACGGAATCGAGGGCGAGCCGGGTTCGTCGTACCCACACCACGAGGACGGACGCCGCCAGCAGGGCCGCGTCGCGCGCGATCTCCCACGGGTACGCCGAGGACGCGCCCGGGTCGGCGCCGCCACCGCCGAAGCAGCCGCAGTCGATCTCGATCCCCCGCGCCCACACCGACGCGATGCCGATGATGAACGCCGCGAACAGCAGCGCGGACAGCACCGCCGCGCCGCGGGTGAACACGCCCACCACGAGCGCGAGACCGATGACGACCTCGATGCCCGGCAGCGCCAGCCCGACCGCCTCCGCGAGCGACGACGGCAGCAGCTGGTAGGCGCGGACCGCGTTGATGCTCGCGTCCGGCTCGGTGATCTTGAGCGCGCCCGCGACGAGCCACACACCTCCGGTCACCAGCCGGGCGAGCAGGCCCACCCAGGCCAGTGTTCCGTTCACGCGGCCGAGAGTAGTGGCCGCCTCTGAGCGGGACCTGAGAGCACGCGCACGGCCGTCGGCGAGCAGGCGTAGGGTGCACCATCGTGAACGAACGACTGGTCTGGATCGACTGCGAGATGACGGGGCTCGACCTCCGCAACGACGCCCTCATCGAGATCGCGGCCCTGGTGACCGACTTCGACCTCAACGTCCTCGGCGACGGCGTCGACGTCATCATCAAGCCCCCCGCCGAGGCGCTCGACCAGATGATCGACTTCGTCCGGAACATGCACGAGACCTCTGGCCTGCTCGCCGAGCTGGAGAAGGGCGTGACCCTCCGCGAGGCCGAGGAGCAGGTGATGGCCTACCTGCGCGAGCACTGCGCTCCCGACAGCCGGCCCGCGCTCGCCGGCAACTCGGTCGCCACCGACCGCGGCTTCGTCGCCCGCGACATGGCCGAGCTCGACGGCTTCCTCCACTACCGCATCGTCGACGTCTCCTCGATCAAGGAGCTGTCCAAGCGCTGGTTCCCGCGGGCGTACTTCAACGCCCCCACCAAGCGGGGCAACCACCGCGCGCTCGCCGACATCCAGGAGAGCATCGAGGAGCTGCGCTACTACCGCGACACCGTCTTCGTCCCGCTCCCCGGCCCGGACAGTGATGCGGCCAAGGAGGCCGCGGCCCGCCACGGCGGCTCGATCACCGGGCTCGGCGCGACACATCCCGACACCGATTCCTGATTCGGAGCGGACTGCGTCTACACTCTTGCCCGGCCCTTCGGGGTCATGGTGGGTATAGCTCAGCTGGTAGAGCGCTGCGTTGTGGTCGCAGATGTCGCGGGTTCAAGTCCCGTTACTCACCCCGAGACAGATCGGCCGGGCTCCTCTGAGCCCGGCCGATCTGCATTCGTCCTCAGAGTCCCTGTCCGCCGCGGATGCGGCGCTCGAGCCCGCTGTTGTCGTGCTCGACGGCCCGGCCCAGGTCGCGGTGGCGCGACGCACTGTCGCCACGGATGACCGCACGGCGACGGCGGTCGTAGAGGAACCCGGCCGCCAGGACGACGACGAGTGCGAGGGCGACGTACAACCAGACCATGACGGGCTCCAGTCTTCCGAGACGAGGGAGCACCACACTACGCCGCCGAGCGACGTTGCACCTCGCAACATTGTCTGACTAAGGTCAGAGAATGCTCACGGAGGTCCTGCGCCGCTTCAACCGCACCTACACGCAGCGCATCGGCGTGCTCGACGAGTCCTTCCTCGGCTCCGGCCGCCCCCTCGCCGTGTCGCGGCTGCTGTTCGAGATCGGCAGCACCGGACCGGTCGGGGTGCGCGACCTGCGCGAGCTCCTCGACCTCGACTCGGGCCACCTCTCGCGGATGCTGCGCCGGCTCGAGGACGACGGCCTGGTCGCCACCGTCGTCGACGACGCCGACCGGCGGCGCCGGCTGGTCGAGCTCACGCCGGCCGGGCGCCAGGCGTACGACGACCTGGAGCGTCGCTCCGAGGAGCGCGCCGGCTCGCTGGTCGCTCCCCTGACCCCTCGCCAGCAGGAGCGGCTCGCCGGGGCGCTGGCCACGGCGGACCTGCTGGTGCGGGCGGCCACGGTCCGCCTCCGCGAGGTCGCCAGCGACGACCCGGCCGCACGCGAGGCGACCCGGCGCTACTTCGCCGAGCTGGACGAGCGCTTCCCGGGCGGGTTCGACCCCGGCGGGCCGGACACGCCGGAGCCCGGGGCGACGTACGTCATCGCGACCTCCGACGGGGCGCCGGTGGCCTACGGCGGCATCCGGCCGCTGCCGGCGGCCGGCGACGGCACGGCCGAGATCAAGCGGATGTGGGTCGACGGCGACTGGCGAGGCGCCGGCCTCGGGTCGCGGATGCTGCGCCACCTCGAAGACCTCGCTCGGGCGCAGGGCTACGTGCGGGTCGTGCTCGACACCAACGGGACCCTGCTCGAGGCGATCGCGATGTACGAGCGCGCGGGCTACGACCGGGTCGAGCGCTACAACGACAACCCCTACGCGGAGGCGTTCTTCGCGAAGGCGCTGTCCTCGACCAGCTGATCCCAGTCGGTCACGATCGGCAGGAGCCGGCCCTCGAGCCACGGACGCAGCTGGTCGGCGTGGTGCGGCCCGGGCAGGCCTGACGCACCGGTCGGCACGACCCATCCACCGGCGCCGCGGTCGGCCAGGTCCCAGACGTAGCGGGCGACCGCGCCGCGGGTCGCCGCGTCGGTGATGCCCGGCCACGAGCCCATCGTGCGGACGGCGTCCTGGTCACCGGAGACCGGCAGGAGCGGGATCCCCGCGTCGAAGCCGGCCTCGGCGAGCGCATGGGTCGGCTGCGCGACATGGGTCTCGCCCCAACTCGCCGGGAGATCGGCGCCGGCGATGTCGTCGAGCGCGGCGCGGGCCAGGGCCGGCAGGTCGATCCCGAACGGCGCTCGCCCGGCCAGCGCCTCGGCGGCGAGGGTCGGCAGGGCCAGGCCGAGGTGCACCACGGGATCCATCGACCAGGCGAAGAGCGGGCCGTGGTCGTGCGCCGGCCCGGGAGCGAGGAGGCCGGCGAGGGCCGGCTCGGCGGCGAGGCGTCGTACCAGCGCGGAACGCCAGGCCGCGAAGCGCGCGGCAGGCGCGGAGTCCGCCGCCATCACGCCGTCGAAGTCGTCGAACGCGCCGGGCACGAGCCGGGACAGGAGGCCGACGGTCGGGAGCAGGGCGTCGTCGTGGATCGCCGCGAAGTCCTCCGCGGTGAGCCCGACCCGATCGCCCAGCAGGGCGCGGATCCGCTCGGCGCGGTACGGCGGGGAGAACGACGAGCCCACCGCGGCGCTCTCCGGGCCGCGGCGCTCGTTGGCCGTGACGAGGACGCCGTCGGGGCCGGCGTCGGCACGGTTCGGCTCGCCGAGCCAGCCGACCCACTCCCCGGCGTCGTCGCGGACCGGGACCCGGCCGGCGATCCGGTAGCGCAGCGCACCGCCGCGGTCGGCGATCACGAGGTTGTTGACCGGCTCGACCCAGTGGTCGAAGGCGCGGTCGACGTCGTCCACGGTGCGGGCCCGCAGCAGCGGCAGGAGCGCGTCGAACCCGAGCGCGCCGAGCACCCAGGACGCCGTCCGCACCGAGAGCCCGTTGCCGAGCGGCAGTCCCGAGCCGTCCTCGACGACGTCCTGGTAGTCCGCACAGGCGTTGGTGATCGCCCACGCCACCTCGCTCGCGTGCGCGAAGTGCTGGACGCCCGGCACGCCGACGAAGGTGTAGCCGAGGACGTCGAAGCTGTCGTCCGGGTCCTCGCACACGAGGCGCACCTGCTGGTAGACCCCCGGCTGCTCGAGGTTGCGGTGCGGGTCGCCCCCGATCAGCGGGAAGCCCGAGGCGGTGCGCCCTCCCCCGGCGACCCAGGCGTTGCTGCCGGCGGCCTGCGGACCCTCGTGGCTCAGCAGGCGGGCGTCGTCGCCGAGCACCTCACGCGCCAGGCGGTCCCACAGCTGCGAGCCGATCGTCCCGAAGAGCACCTGCTGGGCGAGGAAGGTGGCCATCGGGGTCCACGGCTCCCACTCCCCCGGCACCTGGCCCAGGTGGGCGAGCTCGGGCACCGCCGCCGGGCCGGACGCGGCGAGGCCGGCGTTGACGCCGGCGGCGTACGCACGCGTGAAGGCCTGCGTCTCGGGCGTGCAGCCGTCGTACGCGCGCCGCGCGGTCTCCTCCAGACGCGCCCCGCGGGCGAAGGCGTCCCACGCCTGCGCGACCTCGCCGCCGACGACCGCCGCGGTCCCGCTCGTCGCCCGCAGGCGCAGCCACTCCAGCTGCCAGGCGCGGTCGTGGGCGGTGACCCGGCCCTGACCGTGCGCCAGGTCGGTCACCGAGTCCGCACGCAGGTGCGGCACGCCGTACGCGTCACGGAACAGCCGGGCCATGGCCCGACCCTACGAGCCCGCGGCCCGGGCCCCGGCGTCAGCCGCCGATCGGCAGGCCGAAGCGACCCTTCTGGAAGTCCTCGTAGGCTGCCATGACCTCGGCCTTGGTGTTCATGACGAACGGCCCTGCCCACGCGATCGGCTCACGGATCGGCTGGCCGCCGACGACGATCACGTCCAGCTTGGGCGAGCGGCTCTCCTGCCGCTCGTCGGCCGTGATCGTGACGTAGTCACCCGCGCCGAGCACCGCGGTCTGGCCCATCCGCACCGGCTGTGCGTCCGTGGCACCGACCGTGCCGGAGCCGTTGAGGACGTAGACCAGGGCGTTGTAGTCGACCTGCCAGGGCAGGTCGAGGCGGGCGCCGGGCTCGATCGTCGCGTGCACCAGCGACATCGGGCTGTACGTCGACCCGGGGCCGTCGTGCCCGTCGACGCTGCCGGCGATGACCCGGACCAGCGAGCCGGCGTCGTCGCTCGTCAGCAGCGCGACCTCACCGGAGCGGATGTCCTGGTAGCGGGGGTCGTTCATCTTGTCGGACTTCGGGAGGTTGACCCACAGCTGGATGCCGTGGAAGAGCCCGCCCTGCTGGACCAGCCACTCCGGCGGCGTCTCGATGTGCAGCAGGCCACTGCCGGCGGTCATCCACTGGGTGTCGCCGTTGGTGATCGTGCCGCCACCGCCGTGGCTGTCCTGGTGCTCGAAGACGCCGTCGATGATGTAGGTGACGGTCTCGAAGCCTCGGTGCGGGTGCCACGGGGTCCCCTTGGGCTCACCGGGCGCGTACTCCACCTCGCCCATCTGGTCCATCATGATGAACGGGTCGAGGTGCTTCATGTCGATGCCGGCGAACGCGCGCCGCACCGGGAAGCCCTCCCCCTCGTAGCCCTGCGGAGCGGTGGTCACCTGCCAGACCGGACGCGGCTGGTCACCCAGGCCGGGCGTCTTCAGGCGCGGCAGGACGGTGAGGTCGTCAACGGTGATCGCGGGCATGGGATCCACCTCCGTGGTGGTCGAGCGGATTGGTTGCCATGTCAACCATATGCCGTGGTGGGCTATTCCGTCCACCCCCTGCGCATAGGGTCGGTCCATGACGCGCTACGACGCCGTGGTGGTCGGGGGCGGCCACAACGGCCTCACTGCTGCCGCCTACCTCGCCCGCGCCGGACTGTCCGTCCTCGTGCTCGAGCGACTCGACCACGTCGGCGGTGCGGCGGTCTCGGCACAGGCCTTCCCGGACTTCCCGACCCGCCTGTCGCGCTACTCCTACCTGGTCTCGCTCCTGCCGCAGCAGGTGGTGACCGACCTCGGGCTCGACCTCCGGCTCGTGAGCCGGTCGACGGCGTCGTACTCGCCGGTCGTGCGGGACGGGCGGGCCACAGGCCTGCTGGTCGAGCGGGAGGAGGGCGAGGCGACCCGGCGCTCGTTCCGCGAGCTCACCGGCTCCGACGACGAGTACGACGCCTGGCGGGCCTTCTACGACGGCGTGGCCGGGCTGGCCGGAGCCGTCGCGCCGACCCTGACCCGGCCGCTGGCCACCGACGCCGAGGTCCGCGCTGCCGTGGACCCGCAGATCTGGCACGACGTCGTCGAGCGGCCGCTCGGCGAGGCGATCGAGCGGCGCTTCCGCGACGACCTCGTCCGCGGCGTCGTGGGCACCGACGCGCTGATCGGGACCTTCGCGTCGTTGCGCGACCCGAGCCTGGTCCAGAACCGCTGCTTCCTCTACCACCTGATCGGCAACGGCACCGGCGAGTGGCGGGTCCCCGTCGGCGGCATGGGCTCGGTCACCGACGCGCTGGCCGGGGCCGCCCGCGACGCGGGCGCGGAGATCGTGACCGGCGCCGGGGTCAGCGCGATCCTCCCCGGCGGCCCCGGCGAGGGGGCCGAGGTCCGGTGGCACGACGGCACGCGGGAGCGCAGCGTGCAGGCGCGGTACGTGCTGGCCAACGTCGCGCCGTGGGTGCTGCGGATCCTGCTCGGCGAGGGCGAGGATCCCGCCACCAAGCCCGAGGGCGCCCAGCTCAAGGTCAACCTCCTGCTCTCGCGGCTCCCCCGGCTGCGCTCCGGCATCGACCCGGCCGTCGCGTTCGCCGGCACGCTCCACCTCGCCGAGTCCGCCTCGGACCTCGAGGTCTCGTGGGCGGCCGCGACACGCGGCGAGCTCCCCGACCCGCTGCCGGGCGAGGTCTACTGCCACTCCCTCACCGACCCGTCGATCCTCGGCGACGTCCCGGCCGGCACCCACACGCTCACCTACTTCGGCCTGCACACGCCGGCCCGCCTGTTCGACGCCGACCCCGAGGCGACCAGGGCCGAGGCCCTGCGCCGCGCGATCGCCTCGCTCGACGCCGTGCTCGAGGAGCCGATCGAGTCCGTCGTGATGCGCACGCCGGCGGGCGAGCCCTGCATCGAGGCCAAGATCCCGCAGGACGTCGAGGCCGACCTCGCGATGCCCGGCGGCCACATCTTCCACGGCGACCTGGACTGGCCGTGGGCCCCCGCCCGGGCCCGGCTCGACACCCCCGCCGAGCGCTGGGGCGTGCAGACGTCGTACGACGCCGTGCTGCTCTGCGGCTCGGGCGCCCGTCGGGGCGGGGCGGTCAGCGGCCTGGGCGGGCACAACGCGGCCCAGGCCGTGCTGGAGTCCCGCGGTTGACCAGGCGGCCTCCCGATTTCACCGGCCAGCCCCGCCGCTGGTAATGTTCCATCTCGCTTCACCAGATGCACCCCTAGCTCAATTGGCAGAGCAGCTGACTCTTAATCAGCGGGTTCTCGGTTCGAGTCCGAGGGGGTGTACCGCACACGGAGGGCCCGGTCACGTGACCGGGCCCTCTGTCGTTCTCCCGGATCGACGGGGCCCTTCGCGGGTACCACGAAGGCTCCACGACGAGGAGGGACCGTGACGTCCGACACCACCCGCATCGCTTCCGCACTCACCGACGCCGCGCGCGCCATCGACGGCCAGCAGTCGCTGGAGCACACCCTCGACGCGATCGTGCACGCCGCCCAGCAGACCGTGCCGGGCTTCGAGCACGTCGGCATCTCCGTGACCGGCAAGGGCAACGGCCACTCCGGCACGATCGAGACCCGCGCCGGGACCGGCCGCCTGGTCTGGGAGGTCGACGAGCTCCAGTACAAGCTCGGCGAGGGCCCCTGCTACGACGCGATCACCCACGGCGGCGTGACGGTGATGGAGGACGTCGAGACCGAGACGCGGTGGCCGCGGTACGTCGAGGAGGTCGCGCGCCTCGGTCTGCGCGCCCAGATGGGCCTGCAGCTCTACACCGACGACGGCGCGCTCGGCGGGCTGAACTTCTACGCCGTCGAGCCCGGCATCGATCCCGACGCGATCCAGCTCGCCGAGCTCTTCGCCGCGCACGCCGCGATCGCGCTCGGCCGCTCGCGCCACGAGCACCAGCTCAAGGAGTCGGTGGCCTCACGCCAGGCCATCGGCACGGCGGTCGGCATCGTGATGGAGCGCTACCGCCTCACCGAGGACCGGGCGTTCCAGTTCCTGGTGCGCGCGTCGTCGACGAGCAACATCCGGCTCCGTGCCATCGCGCAGGAGATCGTCGACTCGACCAACCAGCAGGTGCGACAGGCCGGGGACCACCCGCCCCAGGGCTGAGCCCGACCCGGCTACGCCTCGACCAGCCGCACCTGCTCGACCGGGAGCCAGGTGGTCGAGACGTGGCCGTCCTGCTCGAACGTGACGAGCAGGCGCGTGCCGTCGGCGGTCGCCTTGAGGAACAGGCCGGGGAGGCTGTCCCCGTCGAGCTCGACGAGGACAGGGCTGTTGGGTTGCACAGGGGGCCTTCCGGCCGAGGGGTCGCGAGACCCGCTGGCACGGCCCCCGTCCTGAGCCGCTCGGGTCCCACCCTAGGCCACGGCGCCGACAACCGCTCCCGACGGCTCGCCGCTCAGTCCGCGCCCGCGCCCCGCTGCCGGCCGAGCCGACCCCCGCCCCACAGGGCCAGCAGCACCAGGACCGGCTGGAAGAACAGCCGGGCGAGCCGCTTCTGGTCGGTGTCGAGCCCGAAGGCGCTGGTCCCCTCGACGTACTGCGCGATGTTGCCGGGGAAGATCGCGACGAAGAACGCAGCGAGCAGGCCGCCGACGAGCCGCCGGCGCTTCGGCAGCGCCACGAAGGCCGCGCCGAGGCCGATCTCGACCACACCGGAGCCGAGCACGGTCAGGTCGTCGTCGACCGGGAACCACTCCGGCACCTGCGCCCGGAACTCCTCCCGGGCCACCGTCAGGTGGGTCACCCCCGCTCCCACCATGGTCGTGCCGAGGGCGATCCGGACGAGGTTCTGGGCCAGCGTCATGCTCGCAGCCTAGGACCGTCGGGGCCTCACGACGAGTGGTGGACCATCAGCTCCTCGGCGAGGACGACGCCCGCCGAGTCCAGCTCGGGCGGGTCGATCACCGTCGCGAGTGGCCCGGAGGCGAGCAGCAGCCGCCCGACGCGCCGCTCGACCGGCGGCAGCAGCTCCAGGTCGACGACCACGTCCTCCTCGTCGTCCTGGACGAGGGTGACCTGCTCGGCGTAGAAGTCGGCCGCCCAGCGGGCGCTCTGCGGCAGCAGCACCCGCACCCGGGTGGTCGCCCGCTGCTCGGCGAGCCGCTGCGCCACGTCGTCCGGCGCCGTGAACGACCGGTCGACGATCTCGGCGGACCGGATGTTCGAGAGCAGGAAGGTCCGCAACCGGCCCTCGTCGTCGGCGGGACCGGCGTCGACCTCCCAGCCGCGCCGGGTCTGCACCAGCTGGTAGGGCTCGATCTCACGCTCGGTCACCCCCGGGTGCCAGGCGCGGGAGTAGACGATGCGCACCGCGCGACCGGCGGACAGCGCCTCGCGGAAGACGGGCAGCAGCCGGTTCCAGCTCGGGACGGAGGGCGTCGGCCCGCCTGCTGCCGCGGACGGACCGAACATCGTCTCGGTGAGGACGTCGATGGCCTGGCCGAGCTCCTCGTTGTCCGGCTCGGTCTCGAGGAGGGCCAGCGCGGCGGTGTAGGCGAGGCCGAGCTCGCCGGCGTCGACGTACTCGACCCCGATGTCGGCCGGCACCTCGGCGACGATGCGGACGATCCCGGCGGTGCCCGGGTCCTCGGTGTCGCCGTCGGGCCCGAGGAACTCCAGCACCTCCGGTCGCGTCAGCAGCCACCGGCCGCCGATGTCGGCGGTGTAGAAGGCCAGCAGCTCCTCGCGCAGCGCCGGGACGGAGATGTCGAAGTCGGCGGCGAGCTCCTCCAGCGGCAGGCCGTCGGGGTGGCGCTGGAGGCGCTCGAAGACCTTGGGCAGGCGGGCGAACCGCTCGACGTACTTGGGCGTGCTCATCGGGTGGAACCTCCGCGTGCGGCGTCGAGGGCCGCGATCACCTCGGCCCGGACCTCCTCGGGCTCGACGATGCGGACCCGGTCGCCGAGCTCGTTGAGGCGGGTGCGCAGGGCCGCGCGGTGGGTGACCCGGTAGCGCATCCGGACCGCCCCGTCGCCGTCGGGCTCGACGCCCTCGGGCTCGCCGAGCCAGCGTCGCACGTCGTCCTCGTAGTGCGCGGGCGTGCGGAGGGTGACCTCGACGGGCGGGTCGATCTCCCACGACATCGGGTGCAGCCCGGTGTGGCGCACGGCCGGGACCCGCTGCGCGCTCCCCGGGGCGTGTGCCTCGGCACCCGACATCCGGGAGACGACGAACGCCTTCACGACGGGCTCGGCGAGGTCCGCGTCCTCGACGGCACGGAGGTACCAGGTTCCGTTCTGGTTGCGCACCGACTCGGGGTGCACGGTGCGCCGGGTGCCCTTGTAGGTGAAGGACAGCAGCTGGTGGTCGCGCACGGCGTCCACCACCAGGGGCAGCGCGTCCGGCGTCGCAGCCCGTACGGCGGCCGGGACGGGCAGCTCGTCACCGGCGGACCCCGCCGGCAGACCCAGCCGCTGGACCAGGTCCTCGCGCCGGGCGAGCAGCACGGCGCGGCGCAGCTCGGCCTGCTGGCCGGGCGTGAGCCGGACCCGCAACCGGTTGTCGACCGTGGTCATCCGGTAGCGCGCCGGCTCGCCGGGACCGTTGACGTTCTCGATCTGCCAGCCCTGGGCCTCCAGGTGGCCCAGCTCCCGCTTGAGCTGGGTGCCGGCGTCGCGGCCGCCCTCGAACCCGGCGACCTTGATCAGCTCCTCCCCCAGCACCCCGACCTCGGGGTGGGCCTGCAGGTAGGCAGCGATCCGCACCAGCCGCTCCATCGGGCCACGCTGGTCGCGCCCGGGTCCCTTGACCACGTCGTCCCTCCCGAAATGTCTACTCGAACGCGCCGTGGCGGCCCGCGCCGCCCGCGAAGCGCGAGGCACCGTCGAGGGTATCGGCGGACAGCGACACGAGCCCGTGTTTCCACTCGAGCGCGAGCGCCGCGTCGAGGTCCAGTCCGTGCTGCCCGTACGACGACAGGCGGTCCTGGCGCAGGCAGGTCTGCGGGAAGGCGGCGAGCTGGGCAGCCAGTGCCAGCGCCTCCTCCAGCACCCGGCCGGGGGCGGAGACCCGGTTGGCGAGGCCCATCCGCAGCGCCTCGTCGGCACCGACCTCCCGGCCGGTCAGGATCAGGTCGAGGGCGTGCGAGTGGCCGATCAGCCGCGGCAGGCGGACCGTGCCGCCGTCGATGAGCGGCACTCCCCAGCGGCGGCAGAAGACGCCGAAGGCGGCCTCCGGGTCCACGACCCGCAGGTCGCACCACACGGCGAGCTCGAGGCCGCCCGCGACGGCGTACCCCTCCACGGCGGCGATCACCGGCTTCGAGAGCAGCATCCGGGTCGGCCCCATCCCGGCCGGCCCGGCGTCGGGGCCCTCGCCCGGAGCGCCGACGTCGACCCGACCCTCGGAGACGGCCTTGAGGTCGGCGCCGGCGCAAAAGACCCCGTGCGCGCCGTACAGGATCGCGACGGAGGCGGACTCGTCCGCGTCGAACTCCGTGAAGGCCTCCGTCAGCAGGCGGGCGTGCTCGGCGTCGACCGCGTTGCGGACCTCCGGGCGCGACAGCGTGACGACGGTGACCGGACCGTGCTTCTCGACCTCGACGGACATGGGGTGGAGGCTAGCTCCCGGCGAGGCTCACCGTCCGGACGAGTGCCGCGTCGATCTGCGCGGACGTCCACGGGAAGCGCACCCACTGCTCCTGGGAGTAGAGCTTCGTCTGGTCCCACGACCACGGCGAGGCGGGGTCCTCGTACTGGCTGTAGGTCAGCAGCGTGCGGGCGTCGACGGAGCCGTCGGCCAGGTAGCTGACCGCCTGGATGTGCGACGAGCCGTAGCTGATCGGCTTGTAGCGGTCGGTGTTGGACGCCGGGTTGCGGGAGGCGACCGCGTTGGCGTTGCCGGCCAGGTCGCCGTTGCCGCCGCTGATCGGCAGCGGCGGCGCGCCCCGGTCACCGGCGACCTGCAGCGTGCCCCACGCAGCATCGAAGGGCACACCGGCGTCGCGGACCGCGTCGATGGCCTCCTGCATCGCCTTCACCACCGCCGTCCCGGTCTTCAGGCCCCGCGGGGTGTTGAGCGGGTCCTTCGGGTCGAAGGGGACCGACCACAGGTTCGTCCCGGTCGGCGCCCTCTCGACGAACGCCTCGAACAGGTGCGTGCCGACCGACGTGGTGTCGGAATGGCCGTCCCACGCCTTCAGCACGGCACAGGCCTCTGTCTCCCCAGTCCTGGCACAGACCTCGTCGAGCTTGCCGCCGGCCCGCATCACCTCGGCGGCACGCACCCTGTTCTCGAACTCGTGGCCCCGCAGCGTCGCCGGCGTCTCCTTGCCGACGGCGAGCCGGTCCACGACGTACTGCTGGACCATCCGGGTCCGCATCGTCCGCGCGCACTTCTCGCAGCCGATGATGGTGGCGTAGCCCTCGAGCCGGACCTTGTCGTTGGGCGTCCAGTACGAGTCGTTGGCGTTCATCACCCAGTCACGTCGTACGACGGCAGGGAGCTTCGCCGGGCCGAGGATCCCCGCCCGCTGGGCATCCGCGTCGGTCCCCCACCTGCACAGCCCGTCGGCCAGCAGGCCGTTGAGGCCGGGCAGCCCGGCGACCGTCTTGAGCAGGAGCCCGACCGGGGTGAGGCAGCGGTTGGCCATCGCGTTCGTGACGTGCGGGACCACGCTGTGGTCGGCGTACAGGACCTCGCCCCGGCGGTCGGCCGCGGTCGTGTTGACCCACGGCATGCCGCCGCCGGCGTCCTGCTTCGCGAGCAGGTCGCGGCTGCTCGTCGCCTCCCCCATCGCGAGGAAGGTGTCGATGGTGCGCAGGTGCTCGGCGTTGGCGTCCCGGATCGCCCAGAAGCTCAGCGGCGACCAGCCCATGAACTGCGAGGGGCTGTCGATGACGTAGCCCTGCGGTGTGCGCCAGAGGTCCTCGCGCACGGTCGCCAGCGAGCCGTCCGCCTGCTTGACCTGGACGTCGACGAAGCGGCGCTCGGCCTTGCGGAGCAGCCCGCTGGCGGTCAGGTAGAGCGGGCCGGGGCCGACGGTGAGGTACTCGTAGGGCGTGAAGCGGTACGCCGTCGACACGGTGTGGCTCCAGGCGACGTCCTTGTTCCAGCCGATGTTGACGACCGGCGAGCCGATGAGCGAGGCGCCGGCGACGTCGTACCGCCCGGGGATGGTGAGGTGCTGCTGGGTGAACTTGTAGCGGCCGACCCACGGGAAGTGCGGGTTGCCCAGCAGCAGCCCGCGACCGGTCGAGCTCTTGTCGCCGCCGATCGCGGTGGCGTTCGAGCCGAAGTCGTCGTCCTGGCCGAACGACTCGAGCAGCGCCTGCTTGTCGACCTGCTTCGCGTAGGCCGCGACCTCCTCCTTGGTCGTCGGCAGCGGCAGGTCGATGCCGAGGTCGGGCAGGCCGGGGTCGTCGAGCGTCGGCGGGTCCGCCTCGACGATCTCCTTGAGGAAGTTGCCCGACGAGGCGATCAGGTTGGCCATGTAGACGCCGTACCAGAGGTCGAGCTCGGTCGCGTCGGGCTTGATCCAGTCCTCGTCCCGGCAGGCCGGGTCGGTGATCTCGTTCTCGCGCAGCCAGCGGTTGATGCCCGCCGTGTAGCCCTTCACCATCGCCCGCGCCCGCGTCGTGGGACCGGCAGGCGAGGCCAGCAGCGTCTCGACGACCTTGCGGTTGTGCAGGTCCGTGACGAACGCGTCGACCTGCAGGTTGGTGGCGTCCAGCGAGACGCCGTCGCGGTAGCGCTCCTCACCGCCGAGGTACCGCGAACGCTGGCCCCGCGCGGTCAGCACCGTGTCTGCGAGGTTGCAGATCGACGAGGACGCCGTCGCGTAGCCGCTGCCGTAGCCCAGCGACCCCCAGTCGGACGCGGTGATGTGCGGGATGCCGTGCGCGGTGATCCGGATCGTCGCGTCGTACGGCGCCGGGGCCTCCACCGACGGGCTGGGGCTGGCGTCAGCGGGCCCGGCGCCAGCGGGCCCGGCGAGCGCCAGGGCGGGCAGGGCGAGGGACGCAGCGAGCAGGGCCAGCACGCGGGGGGAGCGCATGCGGGTGCAACGTGTTCCAGTGGTTGTGGGTTACGTCACAGCGGGGCGGGAGTTTCACCGGCCGGCCGGTGATTCTCCCGAAGTTGGACGACAAAACTCACGCTTGGACGACGAAGTTTCCTCGTCCAAGCGTGAGTTTCACCGGCCGGCCGGTGAAACTCCCACGACGGCTACAGGTACAACCCCGTCGACTCGTCCCCGAGCCGGTCGGCGGCGACCGCGTGGATGTCGCGCTCGCGCATCACGACGTAGACGTCACCGGAGACCTCGACCTCGGCCTTGTCCTCCGGGTCGTAGAGGACCCGGTCCCCCGCCACGACGGCGCGGCAGTGCGGGCCCACCGCGACGGCGCGCGACCAGGCCAGGCGCCGAGCGCCCATGGCGGCCGTGGCCGGGATGACGATGCCGCCCGAGGAGCGGCGCTCGCCGGCCTCGGTGTCGGTCTCGCACAAGATGCGGTCGTGCAGCATCTTGATGGGGGTCTTGTCGGACACCTCAGCGGGTGCGCGTGATCGCGCGGACGGCCACGAAGAAGGCGATGACGCCCACCACGCCGCCGACGGTCTTCAGGATGTTGTCGGTGCGCGGCTCCCCCGTCGCGGCGTCGACGTAGTACGCCTTCACCTGCGCCACCTCGCGACCGACGATCGTCTTGGGGTGCGAGCGGTAGAGCAGCTGGTCGATCGTGCCCGCGAGGCGCTCGCGCGCCTCCTCGATCTCACGCTCGATGTCAGAGGGAGTGTCACTCACCCGGGCAGGCTATCAACCGGCACGGTGCGCGGGTCGAAGCCCCACGGGAGTTCCAGCCGGTGGGCACGCATCAGCTCGTCGTCGGTGAGGACGTCGTACGTGCGTCCGTCGGCGACGACGCGGCCGCCACTGAGGACCACGGACCGGGGGCACAGCTCCAGCGCGTAGGGCAGGTCGTGGGTGACCATCAGCAGCGTCACGTCGAGCCCGCGCAGGATGTCGGCGAGCTCGCGGCGCGAGGCCGGGTCGAGGTTGGAGCTGGGCTCGTCGAGCACCAGGATCTCGGGCTCCATCGCCAGCACGGTCGCGACGGCCACCCGGCGGCGCTGCCCGAAGGACAGGTGGTGGGGCGGGCGGTCGGCGAACCCGGCCATGCCGACCTGCTCGAGCGCGTCCATCACCCGCCTCTCCAGGGCCGCGCCCTTGATCCCGAGGTTGGCCGGGCCGAAGGCGACGTCGGCCCGCACGGATCCCATGAAGAGCTGGTCGTCGGGGTCCTGGAACACGATGCCGACGCGGCGGCGGATCTCGAGCAGGTTCTTCCTCGTCACCGGCAGCCCGCTGACCGACACGCTGCCCTCGCCGTGGCCGGACTCCGCCGACAGGATGCCGTTGAGGTGGAGCACCAGCGTGGTCTTGCCGGCTCCGTTGGGGCCGAGCAGGGCGACCCGCTCGCCGGGGTGCACGTGCAGGTCGACGCCGAACAGGGCCTGGTGGCCGTCGGGATAGGCGAAGGCCACTCCCTGCAGGTCGAGGACGGGGGTCATCGCGCGGCTCCAGCAGTCGGTTCGGGATCGGGGAGGCGGCCGTCGTACCCGCGGGAGAGCATCGCGAGGTGCACCCGCTCGCCGCGCTCGTAGGAGCGCACGAAGAGGGCGCCCAGGGTGCGCGCGAGGGCCGGCCAGTGCCGCGGGGAGCGTGGGTCGACGCCGCGCGAGCGCATCGCGGTCACCATCCGGCCGAGGTCGCCGGTGACCACGTCGAGGTAGCGGACCATGAACGACATGATCTGCACGAGGAGGTCGGGGACGTGCAGGCGCTGGAGGCCGCGCAGGACGTCGGTGGGCTCCGTCGTCGCGGCGAGCGTGAGCGAGGCGAGGACGCCGAGCGTGCCCTTCACTGCCAGTCCCCAGGCCGCGACCAGCCCCGACTCGGAGAGGCTCAGCTCCCACCCGCCCGGCATCGGTACGGCGACGCGCGGGCCCTCCGCGATGAACGGGATCAGCCCCGCGAACAGCAGGAAGGGCACCTCGATGACCATCCGTGGCAGCAGGTAGCCGAACGGCACCCGCGCGGCCACGATGACGCCGACCAGGACCGCGAGGTGGACCGCGTAGGCGGCGTACCAGTCGCGGGGCGTGGCGACGACGACCAGGACGAAGGCCAGGAGCGCCAGCACCTTCAGGTGCGCCGGCGCGCGGTGCACCACGGAGTGGCCGTGGAAGTGCAGCCGGTGGCCGTGACCTGCGCCCATGGCCGGGCCGTCAGTCCTGCCGCTGCGGCGCCGGGCGCCGCCGCAGCACCCAGAACAGGCCGCCGCCGATGAGCAGGGTCAGGCCGACGCCGGCCACGCCGGCGATGCCGCCGCTGAGCCGCTCGTCGTCGACGCCCTTCGTGCCGTAGTCGGCGAAGGGGCTGCCGGTGTCGACCGGGTCGTCGGCGCTGTCGAGGAAGCCGGTCTTGCCGGCGACGTACTCGAGGCCGTCGGGGTGGCTGCTGGCGTAGTAGCTGCCGACGCCCGCGACGAGCAGGGCGACGAGCAGGCCGATGGCCAGGAACCTGCGCTGGCGGGTCATGGTGCCCCTCATGCGGCTGCCTCCGAGGTGACGAGCGGTGCGCGCGTGGCCAGGCCCCGCGCGCCGTGGACGAGGTCCGGGCGGGAGGCGATCACGGCGCTGACGACCAGGCCGGTCACGATCGCCTCGCCGATCCCGATCACGACGTGCCAGCCGACCATCGCGGCCAGCACCTTGCCGGTCGCGACGTCGGCGGTGCCGCCGATCGCGAAGAGGAGGGTGAAGACCGCGGCCGCGGTCGGGACGGACACGAACGCGCCGGCCGCCGCGGCCACCGGGACCGACCCCGCCCTACGGGGCAGCACGGCGAGCACGAGCCGGAAGACGGCGTACCCGACGAAGGCACCCACGATCGCCATCAGCGTGATGTTGGTGCCGAGCGCGGTCAGCCCGCCGTCGGCCATGAAGAGCGACTGCACGAGCAGGACGACGCTGATGCACAGCGCTCCGGTCCACGGCCCGACCAGCACGGCGGCCAGGGCCCCTCCGAGCAGGTGGCCGCTCGTGCCCGCGCCGACGGGGAAGTTGATCATCTGTCCCGCGAAGACGAAGGCCGCGACGAGCCCGGCCATGGGCGCCGTGCGGTCGTCGAGCTCGGCACGCGCCTTGCGCAGCGCGACCCCCACGCCCGCGGCCGCGACCACCCCCGTGGCGACCGAGGTCGGCGCGTCGAGGAATCCGTCAGGCACGTGCATGGCGCTGCTCCTGTTCGGGGAAGGCTGTCCCACATCATCGGCATGGATGTAGTTGGATGGTCACGAACGACGACCACCTTATTGCATGCCATTTGCAACAGCACCTGCCCATCAGGAGAGTTCCCATCCCATGAGCGACCAGGCCCGCCTCTCCCCCGGCGACACCGCCCCTGCCTTCGACCTCACCTCCGACACCGGTGAGCAGGTGAGCCTCGCGTCGCTGCTCTCCGGTGACCGCAAGGTGATCGTGTACTTCTACCCGGCGGCGATGACGCCCGGGTGCACCAAGCAGGCCTGTGACTTCACCGACTCGCTGGACTCGCTGCAGGCCGCCGGCTACACGGTGGTGGGCGTCTCGAAGGACGCCCCGGCGAAGCTCGCGAAGTTCCGCGATCGCGACGGCCTGACCATCACCCTGCTCTCCGACCCCGACCTGGCCGTGCACAAGGCCTACGGCGCCTTTGGGGAGAAGAAGCTCTACGGCAAGATTGTCGAGGGCGTCATCCGGTCCACCTTCGTCGTCGGTGCCGACGGTGCGATCGAGCTCGCGCAGTACAACGTCAAGGCGACCGGCCACGTCGCCAAGCTCCGCAGGGACCTCGGCCTGTCGGCCTGAGCTCCCTGACCCACCCGAAGGACATCCATGAAGCTGCACCAGGCGCTCGCCGACCTCGCCCGCGACCACGGCCACGACCTGTTCCGTGACGCGACCGCGTTCCGCGGCTCCCTCGACGACTACCTCGACGAGGGCCAGGCCTCCAGTGGGACGATCAACCTGCTCACCGACGCCGTCCGGCTCGGCGCGCTCGACGGCATGGTCACCATGCTCGACAGCGGCGCCAACCCTGCCGACGCCGTCGAGTCGGCGGGCCAGCGCCTGGCGCGTGACCGGGGCAGCGCCGACGTACGCGGCTGCCAGTGGGCCGTGGCCGTGCTCGGCTACGCGCTCGGCAAGGTCCCCGAGGGCCTCGTCACCGGTCTCGACCCGGACGCCGGTACGGCGGCGCCGCCGCCTCCGCCCGGCCCGCCGGTCCAGTCGCCGGTCCAGCCCCCGCTGCAGTCGCCCGTCACCTCGCCGGTCGCCCACCCGCAGCAGCCCATCGTGTCGCCGCCGCACCAGCCGGCGCCGGCGGTGCAGCCCGTCGCGGGCAGCTACGGCGCGCCCCAGCAGCCCTATGGCGGCGGCTGGTCCCAGCCGGCCCCGCAGAAGAAGGGCAGGACGGGCATCATCATCGCGGCCGTCGTCGCGGTGCTGGTGCTGGTCGTCGGCGGCATCATCGCCGCGGTCGCGCTCGGCGGCGACGACGACAAGAAGGCCGGCGGCGACGACAAGAACACCTCGTCCGGCAACGACGGCAAGGACGACGGCAAGGACGACGGCAGCAGTGTCCCCGACATCGGCGGCGACCATTTCGAGGGACTCGGCTACACGCTGCAGGTGCCGAAGGGCTGGACCGACGGCACCGAGGAGTTCAAGGCGCAGAACTCCGACCTCGAGACCCTCGACAAGGTCTTCCTGTGGGGCGACACGTTCAACACCGCCCGCGGCAACGTGATCGTCGAGACCCAGTCGTCCTACGGCTACACCGACCCGAACGACCTCAAGGACAACTGGAAGAAGGCGCTGGTCTCCGGCGACTCCACCGCGGAGGTCAACGACGGCGCCAACGTCTCCATCGGCGGCCAGACCGCGCTGACGGTCAACATCGCCCGCACCAACGACGGCGGTGTCAACGTGGTCCAGCGCTCGCACCTGGTCATCAGCGGCGACAAGGGCTACTCGATCACCGTCTCCCTCAAGGAGGGCGACGACGACGTGCTCGACCAGTTCGACAAGATCCTCAGCACCTGGGTGTGGACCAGCTGACCGGGTCCTCCCTGATCGAAGCGCACAGCGGGCGTGGCCTCCGGGCCTCGCCCGCTGTCGTTGCGCCGAAGCCCTAGACTCGGGCGCGCTCGAGCCGGAGTGGTGGAACTGGCAGACACGCGGCACTTAGGATGCCGTGCCTTCGGGTGTGCGGGTTCGAGTCCCGCCTCCGGCACGCGCAAGTCTCAGCCGAGGAAGTCGGCGACCAGCGGTGCCAGTTCGCGCAGCGCCCGACCGCGGTGCGAGATCGCGTCCTTGTCCTCGCGGCTCAGCTCGGCCGTCGTACGGCCGGGCTGCTCGTCGGCGACGAACAGGACGTCGTACCCGAAGCCGCCGCTGCCGCGCACCTCGCGGATGACGGTGCCGTCCATCCGCCCCTCGACGACCAGCTCACGGCCGTCGGGGTGGACGAGCGCCACGGCGCACGCGAAGTGGGCGGTACGCCGCTCGTCCGGGACGTCGGCCAGCTGCGCGAGCAGCAGCTGGTTGTTGCGGTCGTCGTCCTTCGGGGGGCCGGACCAGCGGGCGGACAGGACTCCGGGCATGCCGTTGAGCGCGTCGACGCACAGGCCGGAGTCGTCCGCGATGGTCGGCAGGCCGGTGGCGGCCACTCCCGCGCGGGCCTTCAGCAGGGCGTTGCCCTCGAAGGTCGGCTCGTCCTCGACCGGCTCCTCGAACGGCTCGACGTCGTCGAGGCCGACGACCTCGACGGATGTCAGGTGCTCGGCCAGGATCCGCCGCATCTCCTCGAGCTTCTTGGCGTTGCGCGAGGCGACGAGGACCTTCACGATCCCAGGGCCTGGCGCTGCAGGAGGGTGAGGTCGGCGCAGCCCTTCTCGGCCAGCGCCAGCAGCGCGTCGAGCTCGGCGCGGTCGAAGGCCGCGCCCTCCGCGGTGCCCTGCACCTCGACGAACTTGCCGTCGCCGGTCATCACGACGTTCATGTCGGTCTCGGCGCGGACGTCCTCGACATAGGGCAGGTCGAGGCGCGGGACGCCGTCGATGATGCCGACGCTGACGGCGGCGACCGACCCGGTGAGCGCGCCGGGGACGCCGAGCTTCGCGCAGGCGTCGGCCAGCGCGACGTACGCACCGGTGATCGCGGCCGTGCGGGTGCCGCCGTCGGCCTGGAGCACGTCGCAGTCGATCTGGATGGTGTTCTCGCCGAGCACCTTGTTGTCGATGACCGCGCGCAGCGAGCGGCCGATCAGGCGGCTGATCTCGTGGGTGCGACCGCCGATGCGGCCCTTGACCGACTCGCGGTCGGAGCGGGTGTTCGTGGCCGCCGGGAGCATGGCGTACTCGGCGGTGACCCAGCCGAGGCCGGAGCCCTTGCGCCAGCGCGGGACGCCCTCCGAGGCGGACGCCGCGCACAGCACGCGGGTCCGGCCGAACTCGACCAGCACGGAGCCGGCCGGGTGGTCGAGCCAGTTGCGGGTGATCGTGATGGGTCGCAGCTCGTCGTCGGCGCGGCCGTCCTCGCGGGTGCTCATGGGCCCCAACCTACCGAGGCGTCAGCGCATCGCCACGACAGCCCTGCGCACGGCCCACGGACCGAGGTCACGCGCGCGACGCCCCACCCACGGAGCGCCCTCGGCCACCATCCACGCCACGTCGCGCCGCCAGCTCGGCGGGCAGCCGCCCTCCGGCGTCGCACCGGGCAGCGGCAGCTCGAAGCCGGCGGCCCGCAGCCGCTCGGCCCACGCCCGCGCCAGGGCCCGGTGGCCCACCTCGGAGGGGTGGAAGCGGTCGATCGACCAGTTCGCCCTGTCCAGCACCTCGGGCATCAGCGCGAGGTCCAGCCGGAGGCCGCCGAAGGTCGCGTGCACCTCGTCGTACACCTCGTTGACGACCTCGATCCGCTCGGTGATCGGCCGCACCACCAGGCGCGGCAGGCCGAGGATGCTGCCGTGGTCGTGCCACCGCACCGTCATCAGGGTCGCGCCGGCACCGGTCAGCTCGGCCGCGACGTGCAGGAGGTCCTCCCGCAGCCGCGCGGGGTCCCAGGTCGACCGCAAGGTGTCGTTGACGCCCACGAGCAGCGACGCGAGGTCGGGCCGGTGCGCGACCGCCTCGGCCAGCTGCTGCTCGCGCACGACCGCCGCCGTCGCGCCGGAGATCGCCACGTTGCAGAAGGAGACGTCGTACGACGCCTGCAGGGCCTCGCTCAGCAGGCGGGCCCAGCCCCGCCAGCCTCCGCCGGGGACCGGGTCTCCGAGGCCGACCGTGGTGCTGTCGCCGAGGGCGGCGAAGCGCAGGTATCCGTTGCCCACGACAGAAACCGTGGCGGAGCCTGCTAGCAGCAGGCTCCGCCACGGTGACGTGTCCGGCAATGGTGGGTGAAGTGCTGGGGCTACTTCACCTCGGCGCGCAGCAGTCGCCAGGTGCCGAGCAGCAGCGGGATCCCCACCCAGATCAGGACGGACGTGATGACGCGGGCGATCCCGAGGGCGCCGGTGTCGAGGGTGGCTCCGAGGTCCTGCTCGATCGTGCGGACGTCGTCGTCGCTGAGCTGGAAGGGCAGCATCGAGAGCCGCATGCTGATCCACGGCAGGATCGACTGCGCCCAGTCGAACGAGAACCACAGCACGTACATGATGCCGGGGATGATCACGCCACCCTCGAGGATCCACACGTACACGTAGTAGAGCGCGAGCGCGGCCGGGCTGCTCAGGAGCAGCAGGCCGAAGCCGAAGCCCATCAGCAGGTAGAGGACCTGGGTCGCCAGTGCCCAGCCGAAGGCACCGACCGTGACATTCCAGTCGGCGTCCGTGCCGGCGATAGCGGCGCCGACGACGTTGCCCACGAGGCCGAGCACCGCCGCGAGCACGATCGTCGCGGCGCCGAGCGCCATGACCGCCACCAGCTTGGCGAGGACCACGCGGAGCCGGCTGGCCTCCAGCGCGAAGGTGACCATGGCGGTCCGCTGGCTCCACTCCTGGGTGACGATGGTGATCGCCATGACCGGGACGAGCATCGAGACCGGGATGGTCATGATGTTGAGCCAGTCGTTGGCGCTCGGCGGGGTGACGTCGGCGAGCGCGACGACCAGCAGCACGATGCCCGAGATCAGCGCGAGCAGGCCCGCGGAGATGATCAGCAGCCAGAGCCCGGCGCGGGTGTCGAGCATCTTGCGCCACTCGACCTTGACCAGCCGGCCGAACGGCACCGCCGGGGTGTTCGAGACGTCGAGGGTCTGCGGGGGTGCGGCGAGGCTGCTCATGCCGGGACTCCGTTCGGGAAGGCGTCGCGCTGGGTCGACGAGGTGAGCTCGAGGAAGAGGTCCTCCAGCCCGGCGCCGCCGGACCGGAGGTCGGTCAGCACGACGCCGGCAGCGAGGGCGGCACGCCCCACCTGCTCGGTCGAGGCGGCGACCTTGAGGCCGCTGCCCGCAGGCTCCACCGCGTGACCGGCCGAGGTGAGCGCCGCGCCGAGCGCTGCGTTGTCGAGCGAGGTCACCAGCGCGACGTCGGCGCCGCCGGCGTTGGCGAGCAGGGTCTGCTTGTCGCCCTGCGCGACGATCCGGCCGTGGCCGATCAGGATCATCTCGTCGGCGATCTGCTCGACCTCGTGCAGGAGGTGGCTCGAGAGCAGCACGGTGCCGCCGCGGTCGGCGTACCCCTTGAGCAGGCCGCGCATCCACCGGATGCCGGCCGGGTCCAGGCCGTTGGCCGGCTCGTCGAGGATCAGCACCGACGGGTCGCCGAGCAGCGCGTGCGCGATGCCGAGGCGCTGCTTCATGCCGAGCGAGTAGTTGCGCAGCCGGCGCTTGGCCTCGGAGTCGGTCAGGCCGACCAGCGCGAGCATCTCGTCGACACGCGTCTTCGGCAGGCCCATGGTCTCGGCGCCGATGGCCAGGATCTCGCGGCCGGTGCGGCCGGCGTGCTGCGCGCCCGCGTCGAGGAGGACGCCGACGTGGCGACCCGGGTTGGGGATGTCGCGGTAGAGCAGGCCGCCGATCGTGACGTGGCCGCGCGTGGGCGGCGTCAGGCCGACCATGACCCGCATCGTGGTGGACTTGCCGGCGCCGTTGGGCCCGAGGAAGCCGGTGACGCGGCCCGGCTGGGCGACGAAGCTGACGTCGTCGACGGCGGTGAACGCGCCGTACGAGACCGTGAGTCGGTCGACTGTGATCATGGCCCCAGCCTGCCCGATGACGGCTCGCCAAACATCGGACCCGCGGCCCGAACCCACCCCGACCTAAGTAGGGGGCACGACGTCCCGGGGACGCTCCCCCACCCGCCGTCGGGACCCTAGGCTCGACCCATGGACCAGCCCGTGCCCGAGGAGTACCAGCCGCGGCTGCGCTGGTACGGGCACCTGTGGCGCTACGCGCTGGCGCTCGCGCTGGGCCTCCTCGTCTGGTCACCCGTGATGGATGCCCAGCTCGACCGGCACCCGCTGCTGTTCTGGACCGACCTCCTCGTCGGCCTGCTGGCGTTCGTGCTCGTCGCCTTCCGGCGTCGCTGGCCGTTCGCGATCGCCGTGGTCACGATCCTGATGGCTCCGCTCAGCTCGCTCTCGGCGGGACCGGCGGCCCTCGCCACGGTGTCGCTCGCGACCCGGCGGCGCTGGTGGCAGGTGATCACCGTCGGCGTGCTCAACGTCGTGTTCAGCCTCGTCTACTACGCCGTCCAGCCCAGCGACGCCGACTCGGTCGACCCCTGGTGGCTCAACCTCGCCGTCACCGTCGCCGTGGTGCTGGCGATCACCGCGTGGGGCATGTTCATCGGCTCGCGCCGCGAGCTGCTGTGGACCCTGCGCCAGCGCGCGGAGACCGCCGAGGCCGAGCGCGACCTGCGGGCCAGCCAGGCCCGCTCCACCGAGCGCGCCCGGATCGCCCGGGAGATGCACGACGTGCTCGCCCATCGGATCTCCCAGATCTCGATGCACGCCGGGGCCCTCACCTTCCGCGACGACCTGTCCGCCGACGAGATGCGCAGCAGCCTCGCCGTCATCCAGGACAAGGCGCACGAGGCGCTCACCGACCTGCGCGAGGTGCTGGGCGTGCTGCGCGACGACGAGGCAGCCGCTCCGTTGACGGGCCCCCAGCCGACGTACGACGACCTCGGCCGCCTGGTCGCGGACGCCCGCGCCGCCGGCGCCGTCATCGAGTACGACGACCGGCTGGCCGGCCACGAGCCGCCGCCCGCGGCGGTGGGCCGCACCGTCTTCCGGATCGTGCAGGAGGGCATCACCAACGCGACCAAGCACGCGCCCGCGGCCACGCTGCGGGTCGAGGTCGGCGGCTCGCCGACGGAGGGCGTCGACGTCGTGCTGCGTAACGCGCTGGGGTTCGGCCCGACCCGGACGCCGGGCGCCGGCCTGGGCCTGGTCGGCCTGGCCGAGCGCGCCGAGCTGCGGGGTGGCTGGCTGGCCCACGGGGTCGAGGACCAGTCGCCGGGCGGCCCCGCGCAGGGGTCGTTCGTGCTGCGGGCGTGGCTACCGTGGTCCTCCGACGAGACGGGCGGGAGGCCGACAGGTGAGCCGGAATGAGTGACGTGACCGGGGTCCTCGTCGTCGACGACGACCCGCTGGTGCGCTCGGCGCTGGCGCTGATGCTCGGCGGGCAGCCCGACATCGCGGTGGTGGGTGAGGCGGCCGACGGGCGCGCGGGCGTCGCGCTGGCGCGCGAGCTGCGCCCCGACGTCGTCCTGATGGACATCCGGATGCCGGTGCTCGACGGGCTCGCCGCGACCCGCCTGCTGCACGCCGAGCCGCGCCCGCCGCGGGTCATCGTGCTGACCACCTTCGACGCGGACGACTACGTGGTCGGGGCACTCGCCGCCGGAGCCGACGGGTTCCTGCTGAAGGACACGCCGCCGGGCGAGATCGTCGCCGCGATCCGCAAGGTCGCCGACGGCGACCCGATGCTCTCGCCGTCGGTGACGCGCACGCTCATCGAGCGGGTCCGCACCGACTCCGGCAGCGGCCGGGCCGCCGAGGCGCAGCGCCGGCTGGAGCGGCTCACCGAGCGCGAGCTCGAGGTCGCGACCGCCGTCGGCCGGGGCCTGTCCAACGCGGAGATCGCCCGCGAGCTGCACCTGTCGGTGCCGACGGTGAAGGGCCACGTGTCGCGGCTCTTCGAGAAGCTGGAGACGACCAATCGGGTGCAGATCGCGCTCACCATCCGCGATGCCGGCCACCCGGTCGACGGCAGCTACAGCTCGTAGACGGCGCCCATCGCGGCGAGCTCGGTCGGGCCGTCGTAGGTCTTGTTGGCCTCGGCGAGCATCGTCTGCGCGTCGTGCCACGGCGGCACGTGGGTGACGACGAGGCGCTTGACGCCGGCCCTGGTCGCGACCTCGCCGGCCTCCTCGCCGGTGAGGTGCAGGTGGGGCGGGTTGTCGTCGCAGGAGCGGAAGGACGCCTCGCACAGGAAGAGGTCGGCGTCCGCCGCGATCGAGTCGAGCGCGGCGGTCGGACCGGTGTCGCCGCTGTAGGCGAGCACCTTGCCGAAGGCGCTGACGCGCAGGCCGTACGCCGGGACCGGGTGGTCGACCTCGAACGGCTCGACGGTGAACGGGCCGATCGTGATCGGCTTGTCGTAGACCCGGAAGGAGAACTCCTCGCGCATGCCCGGCTTGCGCGGCAGGTCGTAGGCCTTCGCGAGCCGCTTCGCGGTGCCCTTCGGGCCCCAGACGGGGATCCGCGGCTGGGTGCCGGTGGGGTGGTACTTGCGCAGGACGTAGTAGCTGGTCATGTCGACGCAGTGGTCGGCGTGCAGGTGGCTGATGAAGACGGCATCGACCTGCAGCGGGTCGACATAGCGCTGCAGCACGCCGAGCGCCCCGTTGCCCATGTCGAGCACCAGGCTCCAGGTGCGCAGCGCGTCGGTCGCCTGGACCAGGTAGCAGCTCGCGGGCGAGTCCGGGCCCGGGTAGGAGCCCGAGCAGCCGACGACGGTCACCTTGACCTGGTGGTCGTCGGGCTGGGCCGCGAGCCGGAGCCGGGTCGTCTCCGGTGCCACGTCTTCACTCATGCGAGTCCCCCTGCGAACTGTCCGGCCGCCACCAGCTCGGGGCCGAGGAACCGGCGCCCGATCGTCTCGAACTCCGCCGGGGAGCCCGTGGTCGCGAAGGTGTACGACGGATCGCCGCCCGGCCGCATCAGGCCGGTGTCGGCGAGCATCCGGTAGACGTCCTTCGCGCACTCCTCGGCACTGCTCACCAGGGTCACCTCGTCGCCCATGACGTAGGAGATGACACCGGTGAGGAGCGGGTAGTGGGTGCAGCCGAGGATCAGGGTGTCGACGCCGAGCTCGCTCAGCGGGTCGAGGTATTCATGTGCGACGGCGATCAGCTCGTCACCACCGGTGACGCCGGCCTCGACGAAGTCGACGAAGCGCGGGCAGGCGCGGGTCGCGAGGGAGATCTGGGGCGCCGCGGCGAAGGCGTCGTCGTAGGCCATCGACTCGGCGGTGGAGCGCGTGCAGATGACACCGATCCGGTTGTTGCGGCTCGCGGCCACGGCGCGCCGGGTGGCGGGGTAGATCACCTCGACCACCGGGACGTCGTACCGCTCCCGGGCGTCGCGCAGCATCGCGGCCGACGCGGAGTTGCAGGCGATGACGAGGGCCTTGACGCCCTGCTCGACGAGGTGGTCGAGGCACTCGAGGGCGTACTCGCGGACCTCGCCGATCGGCTTGGGGCCGTAGGGCTGGCGCGCCGTGTCGCCGACGTAGGTGATCGACTCGTGCGGCAGCTGGTCGATCACGGACCGCGCGACGGTGAGCCCACCGAACCCGGAGTCGAAGATCCCGATGGGCGCATCGACGTCGAGGGGGACGCCAGCGTCGGGGTGGTCCAGGTGCCGCACCCGCCCAGACTACGGCGTCGGTACCCGCGCGGTCGGCATTCCGGGACCCAGATCACGTCATGGCGGGCGTCACGCCCGCGGATGTCCTAGCGTGGTCGCGTGACCTCCGGTAGCCGGCTCGGGCGACTCGCCGCCATCGTCCCCGCCCTCGTCCTCGCGCTCCTCCTGCCCCTCCTCGCGGCCTGCTCCGGCTCGCCGCGGGCGGCGCACGAGCGGCCCCAGCTCGCCCAGGTGGCGGCGATCACCGACACGCGGGTCGTCGCGATCTCGCTCGACGGCCTCAACCCGAAGGCGATCACGCAGCTGGGGCGCACCCGCCTGCCGAACCTCTACCGGATGCTCGCGGAGGGCGCCTTCACCCTGAACGCGCGGGCCCAGGTCGAGATGACGGTGACCCTGCCCAACCACACGAGCATGGTCACCGGACGTCGCATCGACGCGGACCACGGTGGGCACGGCGTCACCTGGAACACCGACCGGGCCGGTACGACGGTCCAGCAGGCCGCCGGCCACGACGTGTCCTCGGTGTTCCGCGCCGTCCACGCCGCCGGCGGGCGCACGTCGCTCTTCTCCACGAAGACGAAGTTCTCGCTCTTCACCCGGTCCTGGCCGGCCGCCGTCGACCGCACCGTCATCCGCGAGGAGGACGACACCGCGCTGACCACGATCTTCCGCCAGGACATCGTCGCCAACCGGCGCTCGTTCGCCTTCCTCCACCTCGGCCTCGCCGACCAGGTCGGCCACGCGAGCGGGTGGATGAGCACCGCCTACCTCAACGCCGTCGTCCGCCTCGACCAGCTCGTCGGGCAGGTCCTCGCGACGATCCGGGGCAACACGACCCTGCGCCGCACGACCTTCGTGATCCTCACCGCCGACCACGGCGGCACACCGGGTACGACGGGCCACGACGTCGCGACGCGCTACGACAACTACCGCATCCCCTTCGTCGTGTGGGGTCGCGGCGTCGACCACGGCAACCTCTACCAGCTGAACCCGACGTACTTCCGCGACCCGGGGATGACCCGTCCGCTGTTCACCGGCGTCCAGCCGATCCGCAACGGCGACCTGGCCAACCTCGCGACCCGGGTGCTCGGCCTCGGGCCGGTGCCGGGCAGCCTGTGGAACAAGGCCCAGCGGCTCACCTGGCACGAGTAGCCACGAGGAGCCACGAGGAGGGGCCTCAGGCCCAGAGCTGGCCCTCGAGCCGGTCCTCGGCCTCGTCGATGGTGCCCTCGTAGGCGCCGGTGGAGAGGTACTTCCAGCCACCGTCGGCGACCACGAAGGCGATGTCGGCGGACTCGCCGGCCTTGACCGCCTTGGCGGCCTGGCCCAGCGCCGCGTGCAGGATCGCGCCCGTCGAGATGCCGGCGAAGATGCCCTCGAGCTCGAGCAGCTCGCGGACGCGGCGTACGGCGTCGCGGGGGCCGACCGAGAAGCGGCTGTCGATCAGCTCGGCGTCGTACAGCTCGGGCACGAAGCCCTCGTCGAGGTTGCGCAGGCCGTAGACGAGCTCGCCGTAGCGCGGCTCGGCGGCGACGATGCGCACCTCCGGCTTCGCGCCGCGGAAGAAGCGGGACACTCCCATCAGCGTGCCGGTCGTGCCCAGGCCCGCGACGAAGTGGGTGATCGACGGCAGGTCGGCGAGGATCTCGGGCCCGGTGCCCTCCTCGTGCGCGAGCGCGTTGGCCGCGTTGCCGTACTGGTAGAGCATCACCCAGTCCGGGTGCTCGGCGGCGATCTGCTTCGCGACGCGCACGGCCTCGTTGGAGCCGCCGGCTGCGGGCGAGGAGACGATCTCGGCGCCCCACATCCGCAGCAGCTGACGCCGCTCCTCGGAGGTGTTCTCGGGCATCACGAAGACCGTGCGGTAGCCCTTGAGCTTGGCCGCCATCGCGATCGAGATGCCGGTGTTGCCGGACGTCGGCTCGAGGATCGTGCAGCCGGGACGGAGCGTGCCGTCCTTCTCCGCCTCCTCGATCATCTTCAGGGCGGGGCGGTCCTTGATCGAGCCGGTCGGGTTGCGGTCCTCGAGCTTGGCCCAGATCCGCACCTCCGGTGCGCCCGGGGAGTTGAACGGTGCCGACAGTCGCGGCAGCCCCACGAGCGGCGTGCTGCCGACCGAGGTCAGGAGACTGTCGTAGCGCACCATCGGCTCAGCGGGCGCCGCCGGCGACGGCCGGCAGGATGACGACCTGGTCGCCGTCGGACAGCTCGGCCCCGAGGCTGCCGATGAAGCGGACGTCCTCGTCGTTGATGTAGACGTTGACGAAGCGGCGCAGCTCGACGCCGTTGCCCTTGTCCTCCACCAGGCGGTCCTTGATGCCGGGGTGGTTGGCGTCGAGGGAGTCGATGAGGGCGCTCAGCGTCGCGCCGTCGGCGTCGACGGCCTTCTCGCCGCCGGTGTAGGTGCGCAGGATGGTCGGGATCCGGACCTCGATGGCCATGTCAGCTGCTCTCCTCTGGGATGACGGTGACCTCTTCCTCGGTCACGACGCCGTCGATGATTCTGTAGGACCTGAACTCCACCGGGCCCGGGTTATTCCCGTGCTCACGCGTGCTGACGAGCACGTAGTGCGCGCCCGGCTCGCCGGCGAGGTTGATGTCGGTGACGCTCGGATAGGCCTCGGTCGCGGAGTGCGAGTGGTAGATCACCACCGGCTCCTCGTCGCGGTCGTCCATCTCCTTGTAGAGCTGGAGGAGGTCCGTCGAGTCGTACTCGTAGAACGTCGGGCTGCCCGCGGCGTTCACCATCTCGATGTGCCGCTCGGGCCGGTCGCTGCCGATCGGCCCCACGACCATGCCGCACGCCTCCACCGGGTGGTCCCGCTTGGCGTGCTCCACGAGGGCGTCGTACGTCGCCTGACCGATCCGCAACACGCGCTCCAGCGTATTGCGTCGGGGCCGCCGCGCCGGAATCGGGCCGGTGCGCGGGACGGTGGGGAGGCCTCAGGCGGCGGGGCTGACCGACTTCGCGCGGATCCGCTCGGGCGTGGGCCAGCGGACGTCGCGGACCCAGCCGAGCTTCTCCAGCACCCAGATCACCCGGGCGGAGGTGTCGAGCTGGAAGCGCTTGACGCCGTGGCGGGCCGAGGTCGGGTCGGCGTGGTGCAGGTTGTGCCACGACTCGCCGCCGGACGGGATGGCCAGCCACCACACGTTGCCGGAGAAGTCACGCGAGGCGAAGGGCCGCTCCCCCAGCGTGTGGCAGATGGAGTTGATCGACCACGTGACGTGGTGGATCAGGCCGATGCGCACGACCGTGCCCCAGAAGAACGCGGTGAGCGCGCCCTGCCACGACCAGGTCAGCAGCGCACCGAGCACGGGCGGCAGGAAGATCGAGGTCAGCACCCACACCCAGAAGGTGCGCGAGATCCGGACCAGGTCGCGGTCCTTGGCGAGGTCGGGGGCGTACTTCTCGATCGGGGTCTGCTCGGGGTCGAACAGCCAGCCGACGTGGGCCCAGACGAAGCCCTTGGTGAGCCCGCGCAGGCTGTTGCCGTAACGCCACGGCGAGTGCGGGTCGCCGTCCTTGTCGGAGTACTTGTGGTGCTTGCGGTGGTCGGCGACCCAGCGGATCACCGGGCCCTCGACCGCCATCGAGCCGAGGATCGCGAAGGTGATCTTGACGGCCCGGTTGGGCTTGAAGGACTTGTGGGTGAAGAGCCGGTGGTAGCCGACGGTGACGCCGTGCAGGGTCAGCGCGTACATCACGAAGGTGATGACGATGTCGCTCCAGCCGAGCCAGCCGCCCCACGCCACCGGGATGGCCGCGACGAAGGCGATGAAGGGCACCGCGATGAAGAGCGCGAGCGCGAACCGTTCGGCCCACGACTGGTGGTCGCCGCTCATCGTGGCGCGCACTGTCGGCTCGGGACGGTCGTCGATCGCAGTCATGGGGTGCTCCCTGGGCATCGGCGGGCCTGCTCAGGCAAGCCTAAGCCCGCTGTCGGCTCACCTGACCACCCGGTACCGCCGTTCGGGACGTCCAGTCCCCCCGTACTGCAACCGGACCTCGGCCGCGCCGGTGTCGACGAAGTGCTCCAGATAGCGCCGGGCCGTGACCCGCGACAGGCCGACCGCCTCGGCGGCCTCCGACGCCGAGATCTCGCCGGTCCCGCGCGCCGCCTCGAGCACGAGGTCCGCGGTCTCCGGGCTCAGCCCCTTCGGCAGCACGGCGGGTACGTCGACCGGCCGGCCCGTGCCGAAGGCCTGGTCGATCGTGGCCTGGTCCACCTCGTCGGCCAGGCTGGCCAGGGTCACCGCGACCCGGCGCAGGCGGTCGGCCAGGTCGTCGTACTCGAAGGGCTTGACGAGGTACTGCAGCGCGCCGCCGTGCAGCGCTGACCGGACGGCCGCGGCGCCGCGCTCGGCGGTCACCATCACGACGGCGACGTCCTGGCCGCGCCCGCGCAGCTGCTCGAGGACCTCCAGGCCGGACAGGTCGGGCAGGTGCACGTCGAGCAGCAGCAGGTCGGGGTGCAGGGAGTCGACGAGCTCGAGCGCCTCGGCGCCGGTCCGGGCGGTGCCGACGACCTCGAAGCCGTCGGTCTGCTCGACGAAGCGGCCGTGGATCCGGGCGACCATGAAGTCGTCGTCGACGACGAGGACGCGGAGGTCGGGGCTGCTCACGGTCGCCCATCCTGACGGACCGCGCCGCCGACGGGCAGCACCACCCGGAACTCGGCGCCCCCGCCGCCGTCCGCCTCCGCGTCGTCGACGACGACCTCGCCACCGCGCTGGGTGCAGATCAGCCGGACGAGCGGCAGGCCGATCCCGCGCCCGCCGAGCACCTCCCCCTTCGTCGACCAGCCGCGCACGAACACCGCGTCGCGCAGGTCGGCCGGGACGCCCGGGCCGTTGTCGCGGACCCGGACGTGGACGGCGTCGTCGTCGGCGTGGATCCACAGCTCCACGGCCGGCTCGGCCCCGCCGGCCGACGCGTCGACGGCGTTGTCGACGAGGTTGCCGACGACGGTCGTCAGGTCGGCGGCGAGGTCGGGCGCGAGCGCGGGCAGGCGGGACCCGGGGTCGAGCTCGAGGGTGACGCCGCGCTCCTCGGCGACCGCGTGCTTGGCGACGACGAGCGCGGCGACGGCGGGGTCGGCGAGGCGCTTCGCGACGTGCTCCCCCACCTCCGCCCGGTGCCGGGTGAGGGTGCCGACCAGGGTCGCCACCTCGTCGTACTCACCGAGCTGGACCAGCCCGGAGATCGTGTGGAGCCGGTTGTCGAACTCGTGGGTCTGCGCGCGCAGCGTGTCGGTGATCGACAGGTTGGAGCTCAGCTGGCTCTGCAGCGAGACCAGCTCGGTGCGGTCGCGCAGGGTGGTGACCGTGCCGATGCCGCGCCCGCCGGTCGAGGCCCTCCCCCTGTTGAAGACGACGACCCGGTGGCCGACGAGGGCCAGCGCGTCACGAGCGTCCGCACCGCCCTCGCCGGTCAGGAGCGCGACCACGTGGGGGTCGAGACCGAGCGCGTCGACGCGCCGGCCGACCGGGTCGGGGGCGTCCTCGAGGCCCAGCGTGGCGCGGGCGGCGTCGTTCATGACCGTGACCCGGCCGTCGGTGCCGACCCCCACGACACCCTCGCGGATCGCGTGCAGGAGCGCCTCGCGCTGGTCGGCCAGGTTGGCGAGCTCCGTCGTGCCGAGGCCCCGCGTCGAGCGTCGTACGACGCGGGAGACGACCCACGTGCCGGCGAGGCCGAGCACCGCGCCGAGCCCCAGGAACAGCCCCAGCTCCGGGGCCGCCTCGGAGAGCTGGTCGGCCACGGACGGGTAGGCCACCTCGGCGACGACCGCACCCACCGCGCCGTTGTCGCCGCGGGCGTCCGAGATGACCGGGGCGTATGCCGCCACCCGGCGCTCGCCGCCCGGCTCGACGTCGGCCGTGCCGCTGCGACCGTTGCGCACCTCGCCCCCACCGAGGTCGGCCCGCTCCCCCACGCGGCTCGCGTCGGTCGCGGCGAGGACGGTGCCGTCCGGACCGAGGACCAGCACGTCGGTGGCGCCCGACAGGCGCACCCCCCGCTCGGCGTACGACGTCAGGTCGGCCGCCACCTGCCAGCGCTCCGCGCCGTCGCGCACCTCCTCGAGCCGGGTCCGCACGAGGTCCTGCACGGCGACGTACTCGGCGACCGAGGCCATCTGGTCGCCGCGCTCCTCGGCGAAGTCGGCGTTGGACTGGCGGATGCTCAGCACGCCGACCGCGACGAGGAGCACCACGATCACGACGAGCTGGAGCAGGAGGACCTTGGCGGCGAGCGTCAGCTCGCCGCTCCGCCACCTCAGGAGGCGCGCGACCACAACGACCACAACCTCCTTTGCGTCCGCAAGCGTGACGGCCGCCACACCCGGTGGACATGCTGGCACGGATCGCACGTGACGACGGTCACGACCCAACCCGCACGGAGGTTCCCATGCACCCGAGCCGAGCGAGGCGCCCCTTCGCGGGGCGGACCCTCGTCGCTCTCATCGCCGCGCTCGCGCTCCTCGCCCTGGCCAGTGGCTGCGGCGTCACCCGGGGCTCGGACGACCCGAACAACCGGCGGCTGCGGATGATGATCCCCAACAGCGTCGGGGGCGGCTACGACCTCACCGGTCGCGCCGCCGCGCGGGCGATGCAGGACAACGACCTGACCGGACGCTTCAAGATCACCAACGTCCAGGGCGCGAGCGGCACCGTCGCCATGCAGCGCCTCCTCAACGAGGAGGGCGCGGACGACCTGATGATGCTGATGGGCCTGGGCGTCGTGGGCGCGGTCTACACCAACAAGTCCGAGGCCAAGCCGCTGAAGATGACCCCGATCGCCCGGCTGGTCGAGGAGCAGGAGGGCATCCTCGTGCCCGCCGACTCCCCCTTCGAGACGCTCGACGACCTCGTCGCCGCGTGGAAGAAGGACCCGGCCGGTCTCACCGTCGGCGGCGGCTCCGGCAACGGCGGCCCCGACCACCTCTTCCCGATGCAGCTCGCCGACACCATCGGCGTCGACCCGAAGAAGGTCAACTACATCTCGTACGACGGCGGCGGCCCGCTCACGACCGCGCTCCTCGGCGCCAAGATCGACGTCGGCATGTCCGGCCTGGGCGAGTTCGAGGACCAGATCAAGGACGGCAAGCTGCGCGTCCTCGCGGTCTCCGGCGAGGAGCGGCTCGACACCGTCGACGCCCCGACGCTGACCGAGTCCGGCGTCGACCTCGTCTTCACCAACTGGCGCGGTGTCCTCGCGCCGCCCGGCATCTCCGATGAGCAGCGGGAGTACCTCACCGGGCTGCTCAAGAAGATGCACACCACCGACGAGTGGAAGGAAGCGTTGGCCGCCAACGGCTGGACCGACAACTTCGCCACGGGTCAGGAGTTCGAGGACTTCCTCGCCGAGCAGGACGCCCGCGTCGCCGACACCCTGAAGGAGCTGGGACTGGCATGACCACCACCACCGAAGCACCGGCGGGCACCCCGCCGGCCACCCTCGTCGACCGGGCGCAGTACGGCCTCGCCGGCTTCCTCGTCGTCGTCGGCGGCTACGTCCTGTACGACGCCTGGAGCCTCGAGCCGGCGTTCGCCGACCAGCCGGTCCAGCCCTACGCCATCCCGTACGTCGTCGGCGCGGGCCTGGTCGTCCTCGGCATCCTGCTCGGGATCGCCACCGCGCGCGGCGACCGGCCGGAGGCCGAGGAGGGTGAGGACATCGACCTCACCCAGGGCACCGACGTCCGCACCGTCGCGCTGCTCGCCGGCGTGCTCGTCGTCAACATCGCGCTGATCGACCTCCTCGGGTGGGCGATCACCGGCGCCCTGCTCTTCGCCGGGTCGGCGTTCGCCCTCGGCAGCCGCACCTGGGTGCGTGACCTCGCCGTGGGCGCCGCCCTCTCGGTCGGCACCTGGTACGGCTTCTACGTCGGCCTCGGCATCCCGATCCCCGCCGGCATCCTGGACGGAGTCCTCTGATGGACCTGCTGCTCGAAGGCTTCCAGACCGCGCTCACGCCGGAGAACCTCTTCTTCGCCGCGATCGGCGTGCTGCTCGGCACCGCGGTCGGCGTGCTGCCCGGCATCGGCCCGGCCATGACGCTGGCCCTGCTGCTCCCCGTCACCTACACGGTCGGCGCGGACAGCGCGATCATCATGTTCGCCGGCATCTACTACGGCGGCATGTACGGCGGGTCGACGACCTCGATCCTGCTCAACACCCCCGGCGAGTCCTCATCGGTGATCACCGCGATCGAGGGCAACAAGATGGCCAAGGCCGGCCGGGCCGCCCAGGCCCTCGCCACCGCTGCGATCGGCTCGTTCGTGGCGGGCACCATCGCGACGGTCGCGCTGTGGATCGTCGCCCCGACCGTCGCCGACCTCGTCGTCACGCTCGGCTCTCCGTCGTACTTCGCGCTGATGCTGCTCGCACTCTTCGCCGTGACGGCCGTGCTGGGCTCGTCGAAGCTGCGCGGCTTCATCGCGCTCTTCCTGGGCCTGACCCTCGGCCTCGTCGGCACCAACACCGGCCAGGCCCGGCTCACCTTCGGGGACCCGCTGCTCGCCGACGGCATCGACATCGTCGTGGTCGCGGTGGCCGTCTTCGCGATCGGCGAGGCGCTGTGGGTCGCGGCCCACCTGCGTCGCAAGCCGCTGGAGATCATCCCCGTCGGCCAGCCCTGGATGAGCAAGGAGGACTGGCGGCGCTCGTGGAAGCCGTGGCTGCGCGGCACCGCCTTCGGCTTCCCGTTCGGCGCCCTGCCCGCCGGTGGCGCGGAGATCCCGACCTTCCTGTCCTACGCGACGGAGAAGAAGCTGACGAAGCACCCGGAGGAGTTCGGCAAGGGCGCCATCGAGGGCGTCGCCGGCCCGGAGGCCGCCAACAACGCATCGGCCGCCGGCACCCTCGTGCCGCTGCTCGCGCTCGGCCTCCCGACCACCGCGACCGCCGCGATCATGCTGGTCGCCCTGCAGGGCTACGGCTTCAACACCGGCCCGACGCTGATGGACGAGCACCCCGACCTGGTCTGGGCCCTGCTCGCGAGCCTGCTGGTCGCCAACTGCCTCCTGCTGCTGATCAACCTGCCGCTGGCCCCGATCTGGGCGAAGCTGCTGCGGATCCCCCGGCCCTACCTCTACGCCGGCATCCTCTTCTTCGCCTCGCTCGGCGCCTACAGCGTGAACTTCCAGGCCTTCGACCTGGCGCTGCTGCTGGGCATCGGCCTGCTGGGCTTCGCGATGCGCCGCTTCGGGGTCCCGGTGCTGCCGCTGCTGATCGGCGTCATCCTCGGCCCGAAGCTCGAGGAGCAGCTCACCACCGCGCTGAAGATCTCGCAGGGCGACGTCAGCACCCTGTGGAGCGAGCCCGTCGCCGTCGTCGTGTACGCCGTGATGGGGCTCCTGCTCCTCGCGATGGCCGTCCGCGGCGTCCGCAGGCCCGCAGCCGCGGAGACGAACCCCACCGACAACGAGAAGGAGCTGGTCGAGCGATGAGCATCGTGGTCGCCTACAGCGCGGACCGCTACGGCGAGGCCGCCCTCACCCACGCCGCGGACCAGGCCCGCAAGGAGCGCACCCGGCTGGTCGTGGTCAACGCGACGCTGGGCAACAAGCTGGTCGACGACCGCTTCGCCCACGACGCGGACATCACCGCGCTGCAGGAGAGGCTCGCCGCGGAGGGGCTGGAGGTCGTCGTACGCCACGACCTGGTGGACGACGTCGCCGACGCGGTGATCGCGGCGGCCGACGAGGAGCGGGCCACCCTCATCGTGGTCGGCATCCGGCACCGCTCGCCGGTCGGCAAGCTGCTGCTCGGCAGCGTCGCCCAGCGGATCATCCTCGAGGCGCACTGCCCGGTGCTGGCGGTGAAGCCCGCCGCCTGACCGCTGGGGTCAGTGCACCGATCGGACGAGGGTCTCCTGCAGGAAGCCCAGCCACTCGTAGATGTGGTGGGCCTGCGCACGGGGATCCTCGTCCGGCAGCGAGTACCAGTAGTCCTCGTCGCCCTCCTCGACCTCCAGCCGGGTGCCCAGCGCCAGGCGGAGGTCGGTGAGGCTGCGCAGCCAGACCAGGGCGGTCTCGTCGTCGAGCTCGACGTCGATGACCATGTCCTCGTCGGTCGGCTCGGTCGGCAGCCCCGCCTCCTCGAGCACGTCGATGACGGTGCCGGCGGCGCGTGCCTTGCCGTCGCGCAGGCCGCCCTCGGTGAACCGCCGGAACTCTGCTGCCGACTCGTCGTCGCCGCGGTAGGCGTTGGGGAAGAGCCGGCGCAGCACCGGGTCCTCGGGCTCGGTGGTCGGGCCGGAGAAGTCGAGGAGCGCCTCGAGCGGGTCGCGCTCGGTGACGACGACGGCCGACTCGTTGTGCAGCAGCTCGACGAGCTGCGCGGCCAGGGAGCGCAGCAGGTCGGCCTCGAAGACCGAGAAGGTCGCGATGGCGCGCTTGCTGCGGCGGTGCCGGACGAAGCCGGTCGTGGAGGAGGTCACGGACAGTCCCTTGTCATTCGGCCGTTGTCATTCGGCCGTGGTCACTCGGCCTTGGAGAGGGTCGCCCAGAGCCCGTACTCGTGCATCGCCTGAACGTCGCGCTCCATCTCCTCGCGGCTGCCGCTGCTGACGACCGAGCGTCCGTCCTCGTGGACCTCCATCATCAGCTTCTCGGCCTTCTTCTTGCCGTAGCCGAAGTGCTTCTGGAAGACGAAGGTGACATAGGACATCAGGTTGACGGGGTCGTTCCACACCAGCGTCACCCAGGGGGTGTCCGCCAGCGTGATCTCGTCCGGGGTGAGGTCCTTCTGGACTCCCGGATCGACCTTCTCCGGGCTGGCAGTCGTCACGGCTCCATGGTGGCACAGGGCCTCGCGTCGTTCACGAGCACCACTTGTCGGCGAGCGTGGTGACGACGTTGAAGTTGCGGTTGGTGGCCACGACCCCCAGCGACTTCTCCACCCGGTAGGGGTCGACGCCGCCGGCCTCGTAGCCCGGCCCGAGCAGGATGTGGGCGGCCCGGCCGCGCACGACGACCTCGTTGACCGCGTCGCTGCGCTCCTCGACGGCCCTCGCCAGCGCCGGGTCCGGCTCGTCCTTGAGCAGGTAGACGTAGTGCCGCTCCAGGTCCGGGCGCGCACCGGTCAGCTCGCGCGCGTCGTCGGCGATCGCGACCAGCTCGGCGGGCGCGAACACGATGGTCGGTACGACGAAGCCGGCCTGCTCCTCGTAGGCCGCCTCCAGCGCCGACTCGACCTTCGCCCGCGAGCGCAGGCTCGTCGTGAGCAGCACGTTGCCGGTGTTGATGTGCGTCTCCACGTCCGTGCCGCCGGCCGCCTCGGTGGCGGTGACGATGTCGGCCTTGGGGAACTTGCGCTTGGCCCCGAGGTTGATGGCCCGCAGGAACGCGACGTACTTCGGCATGGCCCCAGTGTGGCGTGCCCCACGGACACTCGACTTTTACATAGGTTTCCGATGTATAGTCGGCGGACGTGAGCACGCCCGACACTGCCGCCCTCAGCAGCGACCTCACCGTGTACGCCGCCCGCCTCGTCCGGCTGGTCCGCCGCAGCCACGCCCCCTCGGCCGGCGTGCGCGTGCTGTCGATCCTCGACGAGCTCGGCCCGCAGTCGGTGACCGCGCTGGCCCAGGCGGACCGCTGCTCGCAGCCGACGATGACCGGCCAGGTCGGCCAGCTCACCGACCAGGGCTGGGTGGCGAAGACGCCGAACCCGGCGGACGCCCGCAGCAGCCTGGTCACCCTCACCGACGCGGGTCGCGCCGAGCTGCGGCGGGTGCGCGCACTGAGCGCCTCGCTCGTGGCCGAGCGGCTCGCCCGGCACCCCGACCTCTCCCCCGACGACCTCGCGACCGCCGTGGCCGTGCTCCAGGCCGTCGTCGACCCCAGCAGCGGCACCAGCACGGAAGGAAGCATGTGACCGCCACCGCCCACCCCACCACCGAGGAGACCGCCACCGGAGGCTCGTTCCTCCACCAGCCGCGCGCCGTCTGGGCCGTCGCCTTCGCCTGCGTCATCGCCTTCATGGGCATCGGCCTCGTCGACCCGATCCTCAAGGAGATCGCCGCGAAGCTCGAGGCGAGCCCGAGCCAGGTCTCCCTGCTGTTCACCAGCTACATGGCCGTGATGGGCGTCGCGATGCTCGTCACCGGCGTGGTCTCGACCCGGATCGGCGCCAAGAGGACCCTCCTGCTGGGACTCTTCCTCATCATCGTGTTCGCCGGGCTGGCGGGGCTGTCCGGCTCGGTCGGCGCCGTCATCGGCTTCCGCGCCGGCTGGGGACTGGGCAACGCCCTGTTCATCGCGACCGCACTGTCGACGATCGTCAGCGCGTCGAGGGGCTCCCTGGCGCAGGCGATCATCCTGTTCGAGGCCGCCCTCGGCCTGGGCATCGCGTCCGGCCCGCTCGTCGGCGGCCTGCTCGGCGAGCAGTCGTGGCGCGGCCCGTTCTTCGGGGTCTCGGTGCTGATGACCATCGCCCTCGTCGCCACCGCGGTCTTCCTGCCGGCCACCCCGCCGGCGGCCCGTCGTACGACGCTGGCGGACCCGTTCAAGGCCCTGGCGCACCCCGCGCTCGCGATCATGGCCGCGGTCGCGGTCTGCTACAACCTGGGCTTCTTCTCGCTGCTCGCGGCGGGCCCGTTCGCGCTGCCGGAGGCCGGGATCATGGAGATCGGCTGGAACTTCTTCGGCTGGGGCGTGCTGCTCGCGGTCGCGTCCGTCGCGCTCGCCCCGTGGGTGCAGCGCCGCGTCGGCACCGTGCCCGCGCTCGTCGGCGCCCTCGCGCTCTTCGCGCTCGACCTGCTCCTCATGGCGCTCGGCGCGGACACCAGCAGCGTCGTCATCGTCGGCATCGTCGTCGCCGGCGCCTTCCTCGGCGTCATCAACACGCTGGTCACCGAGGCCGTCATGGGCGCGGCACCGGTCGAGCGGCCGGTCGCGTCGGCGGCGTACTCGTTCGTGCGGTTCACCGGCGGCGCCGTCGGCCCGTACGTGGCGCTCAAGCTCGCCGAACACCAGGGCTCGGCCGCGCCGTTCTGGTTCGGCGGGATCGCCGTCGCGGTCGGCGTCGTGGTGATGCTGGCCGGCGGCCGGACCATCGCGACCGCCCTGCACGGCGCCCCGGCCCCGCACTCCGCCGAGGAGGCGGAGGCCGAGGCGCTGGGCGACCTCAGCTGATCACGCGATGATCAGGCACGAGCTCGACGCGTAGGCCACCAGCTGGCCGCGGCCGTCGTACAGCTTCGCCTCGGCGAGGGCGGTACGGCGGCCGCGCTGCATCACCGTGCCGACGGCGCGCAGCCGGCCGGAGTCGACGGTGACCGCCTTGAGGAACTTCACCGTGAGGTCGAGCGAGGTGTAGGCCTCCCCCACCGCGAGGGTCGAGTGGACCGCGCACCCGCAGGCGGAGTCGAGCAGGGTCGCAAAGACGCCGCCGTGCATGCTGCCGATCGGGTTGTAGTGGCGCAGCTCGGGGTCGAGCTCGAAGATCGCAGTGCCGCGCTCGGGCACCTCGAAGCCCACGAAGCCGAGGGTCTCCGCGATCGGCGCCGGCGGCAGGTGGCCGTCGAGGATCGCGTGCAGCTGCTCGAAGCCGTCGAGCGTGCTCGGGTCGAGCTGGGTCTGGATCGCGGACTCAGTCATGGCCCCATCGTCGCGGGCCCACGCTGGGTCTGTCAATGAGACCTAGGTCGCCTATGCTGGTCCCATGAGCACCGTGGCCACCTCGCCGCCGGCACTCGCCTGGTCGGTCGACAACTGCACCCTCGGCCGGGCGATGGCGATCCTCGGCGAGCGCTGGACGGTGGTCGTGCTGCGCGAGGTCTTCCTCGGCGTACGACGCTTCGACGACATCCGCCGCCACTCCGGCATCCCCCGCCAGGTGCTCTCCAACCGGCTCGCCTCGCTGGTCGAGGAGGGCATCCTGCGCCGCGAGCCCTACCAGCAGGAGGGCTCCCGGGTCCGGCACGAGTACCGCCTGACCGACAAGGGCCTCGAGCTGCAGCCGATCCTGCTCGCGATCAGCCACTGGGGCGACCGCCACCTCGCCGACCCCGGCGGCCCGCCGACCGTCTTCGTGCACCGCGGCGAGTGCGCGGAGCCGGTCCACGTCGAGGTCCGCTGCGCCGCCGGCCACCACGTCGACGACCCGCGCCACGTCGCCACCCGCCCCGGCCCGGGCGTCCGCCCCTTCGAGGGCTGACCCGGGACCTTCAGGAGGTCTTGCGGACCGACCACTCCCGGATCCGGTCGATCCGCTTCTGCAGCTGCTCGGCGTTGGCGACGGCCGCGGCCGGTCCCCCGCACTCCTTGCGGAGCGCGGCGTGGGTGATGCCGTGCGCCTGGCCGGTGCGGTGGTTCCACGAGGCGACCAGCCCGTTGAGCTCGCGGCGCAGGACGGCGAGGTGCTCGTGGGTGGTGACATCGGCGAGGGTGTCGGCGGGGCGCGCCTCCTCGACCTCCACCGCCTTCGACCGGGTACGACGCCGGTCCTCCTGCCGCTGCCGCAGCAGGCTCCGCATCTGGTCGGGCTCGAGCAGGCCGGGGATGCCGAGGAAGTCCATCTCCTCCTCGGAGCCCACGTGGACCTCGCCCTCGTGGCCGAACTGCGCGCCGTCGTACAGCGCGTGGTCGAAGCGGGCCTCGGACCCGAGCGCCTCGAAGGGCACGGCGTCGAGCTCGTCGGAGGCGGCGTCGCCGGCGTTGGCCTGGTTCATCAGGTCTTCCTCGGCGGCGAAGATGTCGCCGTCGTTGTTGACCTTGCGCTTCAGGACGTGGTCGCGCTGGGCCTCGAGCTCCGCGGCGAAGGTCAGCAGGTTGGGGACCGACGGCAGGAAGACCGACGCGATCTCGCCGCGGGTCCGGGCACGCACGAAGCGGCCGACGGCCTGGGCGAAGAAGAGCGGCGTCGAGGTGGTGGTCGCCCACACGCCGACCGCCAGGCGCGGGACGTCGACGCCCTCGGACACCATCCGGACCGCGACCATCCAGCGGCTGTCGTCGGCGCTGAACGCGGAGATCTTCTTCGACGCGGCCTTCTCGTCCGACAGGACGACCGTCACGGACTCGCCGGTGATCTGCTTGAGCAGCTTGGCGTAGGCGCGTGCGCTGTCCTGGTCGGTGGCGATGACCAGGCCGCCCGCGTCGGGGACGTGGCGGCGTACCTCGGAGAGGCGCTTGTCGGCTGCGGCGAGCACCGACGGCATCCACGAGCCCTTCGGGTCGAGGGCCGTGCGCAGCGCCTGCGAGGTCATGTCCTTGGTCAGTGGCTCGCCGAGCGAGGCGGCGACCTCGTCGCCGGCGCGGGTGCGCCAGCTCATCTGCCCGGAGTACGCCAGGAAGAGCACGGGGCGCACGACGTGGTCCTTGAGCGCCTCGGCGTAGCCGTAGGTGTAGTCGGCGACCGAGGTCGGGACGCCGTCCTCGCCGGGGGCGTAGGTGACGAACGGGATCGGGTTGATGTCGGAGCGGAAGGGCGTGCCGGTCAGCGCGAGCCGGCGGGCGGCGGGCTCGAACGCCTCGCGGACACCCTCGCCCCAGCTCAGCGAGTCACCGGCGTGGTGCACCTCGTCGAGGATGACCAGCGTCCGGAACCGCTCGGTGCGGATGCGCATCGCGAGCGGGTTGACGCCCACACCCGCATAGGTGACGGCGACGCCGACGAAGTCGCTGGCGATCTTGCCGGCGCCCGCGGAGTACGTCGGGTCGACCGGGATCCCCGCGCGGGCGGCCGCCTCGGCCCACTGCAGCTTCAGGTGCTCCGTGGGCGCGACGATGACGAGCCGGTCGACGATGCGGCGGCCGAGCAGCTCGGCGGCCACGGTCAGCGCGAACGTGGTCTTGCCGGCGCCGGGCGTCGCGACGGCGAGGAAGTCCCGGGGGTTGCGGGCGAGGTAGTCCTGGAGCGCGGCGGACTGCCAGGCACGCAGCGACGGCGCCGTGCCCCAGGCTGCCCGCTCCGGCCAGGCCGGACCGAGCGACGTCATGCGTCCGGACCAGACCCTTCGTCGTCCGACATGCTCTCCCAGATCTCCTTGCAGTCCGGGCAGACCGGGAACTTCTCCGGCGCGCGGCTGGGCACCCAGACCTTGCCGCAGAGGGCCACCACGGGGGTGCCCATGACCATCGCCTCGGTGAGCTTGTCCTTGTCCACGTAGTGCGAGAAACGCTCGTGGTCGCCCTCGTCGGTCGGGACGGTACGGCGGTCCTCGCGGACATCCGTTTCTGTCGAGAAGCCGATCGTGGTCACCGGGTCACTCTACCGACCTCGGGCCGACGGAACCCGATCCCCACCCTCAGTTGAGCTCGGGATCGGCCGGCCGGGTGGCGTGCATCGCGAGGTCGCCGGGCTGGCGGCGCAGCACCTGCCGGCGCAGGTCGGGGACCTCGCCGGCGAACACGTCGTCGACGAGCCCCGGGACGACGTACCAGCTGCCCTCGGCGACCTCGGCCTGCAGCTGGCCGGCGCCCCAGCCGGCGTAGCCGGCGAAGATCCGCAGCCGGTCGACCGTGCCGTCGACCAGCTCGCGCGGGGTGTCGAGGTCGAGCAGGCCGATCCGGCCCCACATCGCCTTGAAGCCGGCGGAGTCGAGGCCGTCGGGCGACGCCAGCGCCACCGCGAGGGCACCGTCGGTGGAGACCGGGCCGCCCTGGAAGAGCACCTCCGGCTCGTCGACGACGTCCCCCCACTCCCCCAGCACCTCCGAGACGGGCAGGGCCGAGGGCCGGTTGAGGACGACGCCGAGCGCGCCCTCGTCGTTCACGTCGAGCAGCAGCACCACCGTGTCGACGAAGTTGGGGTCCAGCAGCGCCGGACTGGCCAGGAGCAGGCTCCCGACCGCGATCTCCCCCGTGCCGTGGCCGGTTGCGCTCGACATGTCCCCATCATCCCACCTCGACCCACGCGGCGCCGGTGTCCGGACACGGGGCGACCCCGGACCCGACGCGTTGGGAGGGAGGGTGCGTCAGGTCCGGGGTCGGACTCAGCGGGGGGGTCGGTCAGGCGGCGAGCACCGCGCGCAGGCGCTCGAGGAGCGAGCCCCGCACCTCCGGCTCCTCGTAGGCGGCGTCCGGCGTGATCACCGGGATGCCGCGGTGGAGCAGGCGGGCCCGCTCCTCGAGGTCGGCGCCGATGCGGAGCGCGGCCTCCTCGCTCAGCAGGCTGGAGCGGCCGGCCATCACGGCCAGCAGGTAGTGCTCCTTGTCCGCGGCGGTCGCCATGGCCCGGGCCATGGCGTCGTCGAGCGGGTTGGTGCGGTAGTTGTCGATGATCATCCGCACACCGGCGAGCTCGTGCGCGGTGTTGCTCCAGGCGACGGTGACGGCCTCGTCGAGGTCGACCGGCTGGTGGGCCAGCATCTGCTCGATGTTGCCGGACAGGCGGGTGTGCCACTTGAGCGTGAGCGCGGCGAGCAGGTCGAGCTCGTCGCGGAAGGTCTCCGCGACGCCGGCGACGTCCATGGGCAGGACGCCGTCACGGCGGACGGAGGACGTGTTGATGACGGCGCGGAGGGTCTCGCCCCGGTTGTGGTAGGCCTTCCAGGTCATGGTCAGCTCCTTGCTTCTCGGCGGCTGCCAGGCCTCGGGAGGGAAGACTGGGGGTACCTGACATACCGCTGGTACGTACTACGAGTATGGCGCAGACCGGGGGTATGCCAAACGGCACGACACCGTGATCCCGCCCACCTCCGGGGGTGACCGGTGTCACGATCCGGAATGCGGGTTGCCTATGCTGAACCGGTGGCAAAGGCGTCCGTCTCCAAGCTGGTCCCCAAGGTTCCGGGGGTCGCGGGAGCGACCCGGAGGGCGGCGTACTCCGCCTCCACCAAGCGGGCCCTGGTCGACGTCGCCGAGAAGCTCTTCGCCGAGAAGGGGTACGCCGCCACCTCGCTGGACGCCATCGTCGCCGGCGCGCGGGTGACCAAGGGCGCGCTCTACCACCACTACTCCGGCAAGCAGGCGCTCTTCGAGGCCGTCTTCGAGCGGGTCGAGCAGGAGTCGGCGAAGCGGATCCAGAAGGCCCTGCGCAACGAGAAGGACCCGTGGCGCAAGGCGACCGAGGGCCTGCGCTCCTTCCTCCAGGTGGTGCAGGAGATGCGCTACCGACGGATCGTCATCCAGGACGGCCCGGCCGTGCTGGGCTACGAGCGGTTCCGCGAGCAGGAGGAGCGCTCGACGTACGCGAACATCGTCGAGATCGTCCGCGCCACGCTCGACGCCGGCTCCTGGGAGCTCGACGAGCCGATGCTGCAGACCTTCTCGCGCATCTTCTTCGGCGCGATGTCGTCGGCCGGCGAGTCCGTCGCCACCTCCGACGACCCGGAGGCGGCGGCGCGGCGCGTCGAGAACGCCATCGGCTTCCTCCTCGCCGGCGTGCAGAGCCTCGTGGAGAAGGGCATCGACATGCCCAGTGCCTTCGACACCGTCGAGCTGCCCGAGGCCGACGAGAGCGACTGAGCCGCCGGAAATGGCCGACCGGCCGGCCCCTGGCGGGGCCGACCGGTCAGCGCGGGCTCAAGGACGGCTCACTTGCCGTAGGTGACCCCACCGGTCGCCGCGGCGCCCTTGCCGGGCACCAGCTCGAGCCAGGTGCGCCCGACCGGGATGTCGAGCTCCTTGCCGTCGGCATCCTTGAAGGTGATCTCGGCGCCCTCGTCGGCCTTCTCCCAGGTCGCCTCGACGACCTCGCCGTCGTGGAAGATCAGCGCCTTGCCGCTGCCCTCGAAGTGGGAGACCGGGACCGGGTTGCCGGCCGGGTCGGAGTAGGGCGCGAGCGTCGTGCGCACGGTGGCCGCGATGACGGTGTCCGGGGTGAAGACGTCGCCCTGCGGCATGTAGCCGTTCTGCAGGACGTACTTCCCGCCCTCGAACTTCCAGTGCGACGTCCGGGAGCCGGAGAGCTTGACGTCGATCGTGGTCGCCGGCTTGCCGGCGGGGAGCGCCTCGTCGCCGAAGGGCAGGTAGTCGGCGGGACGCGCGGGGTCCTGCTTCGCCTCGGCGCCGATCTTCTTCAGGTTGGCCATCACGCTGTGCAGCGAGTCGTGGGTGCCGTCGCTGACCCGCACGACGTGCGGGTTGTTCATGTCGAGGAACTTGATGCCGGCCTTCCGCAGGCCGTCGAGCGTGACCGGCGCCGCACCCGAGGTGACGATCGAGGCACCGAGCGGCTTGGCGATGCCGATGTCGGTCAGCCGCATCGAGCGGACCGGGCCGACCTGCTTGGGCAGGTTCTCGTAGTAGAAGACCGCAAGGCGCGTGATGCCGCCCTCGACCAGCTCCTCCACCACGAGGTCGGCCTTGCCGACACCGATCTGCGGGTTGCTGTCCTGGGAGTTGTCGATCTTGACGATGTACGCCGGGTGGGTGAGCTCCGCCGAGGCGCCGCCCTTGGTCAGCTCACCCGTCAGCGGCCAGGTGGCCGGCTCCTCGGGCGCCTGGCTCTGCGACGGGGTCTCGTCGCTCTTGGGCTTGTCGGCGGAGTCGTCGTCTCCCCCGCCGCATCCGGCGAGCACGAGGCTCATCACGACGAGCGAGGCGGGCAGGGCAGATCGCAGAGTCTTCACACGCACCCGACCAGTCTGGCCCAGAGGCCCCGAGGACGACGGAGCCGCCCCCGCGTGTCGCGGGAGCGGCTCCATGTGCTGCATTGCAGGGTGCTCAGGTTCCGAGGCTGATCCCGCCGTCGACGTAGAGCGTCTGGCCGGTGATGTACGACGACTCGTCGGCCGACAGGAAGGTGACCGCGGCCGCGATGTCGTCGGGCAGGCCGACGCGGCGGACCGGGTTCGCCTCCGCGTTGAGGCGGCGGAACTCGTCGACGTCCATCTTCAGCCGGGCCGCGGTGGCGTCGGTCATCTCGGTCGCGATGAAGCCCGGCGCGACCGCGTTGACGTTGATCCCGAACGGGCCCAGCTCGATGCCCAGGGTGCGGGTGAAGCCCTGCACGCCCATCTTCGCGGCCGAGTAGTTGGCCTGCCCCCGGTTGCCCAGCGCCGAGATCGAGGAGATGTTCACGACCTTGCCGTACTTCTGCTCCACGAAGTGCTTCTGCGCGGCCTTGGTCATCAAGAACGCACCCTTGAGGTGCACCCCCATCACCAGGTCCCAGTCCTCCTCGGTCATCTTGAAGAGGAGGTTGTCGCGGGTGATGCCCGCGTTGTTCACCAGGATGTGGATCCCACCCAGCTCGGTGACGACCCGCTCGATGGCGGCGTCGACCGACGCGCCGTCGGAGACGTTGGCGCCCACGCCGATGGCCTTCGCACCCTCGGTGAGCGGCAGCTTCGCGGCGGCCTCGGCGGCCGCGGTCTCGTCGAGGTCGACGATCGCGACCGACGCGCCCTCCTCGGCGAACCGGGTGGCGGTGCCGAACCCGATCCCGCGCGCTGCTCCGGTGATGACGGCGACTCGCCCGTCGAAACGACCCATGGGTGCTGACCTCTCAACTCGGTAGACGATCGGCGGCAGCCTACGCGGAGAGCGCGGCCCGCAGGCGGGCGGCATACTCCGCGGACTCCCCGTCGGCGTACGTGCGGCGGGGCCAGAAGAAGCCGCGCAGCCCGTCGCCCTTCGTCCGCGGCACGACGTGCAGGTGCAGGTGCGGGACGGACTGGCTGACGACGTTGTTCATCGCGACGAAGCTGCCCTGCGCGCCGAGGCCCTCGACGACGGCGGTGGCGAGGCGCTGGGCGGCGGCGAGGAAACCGTCACGCTCGCTCGCCGGGAGGTCGGGCAGCGTGACCACGTGCTCGCGGGGCACGAGCAGGACGTGGCCCTTGAACACCGGGCGCCGGTCGAGGAAGGCCAGGAACCCCGGCTCGTCGAGGACGACGTCGGCCTCGGCGTCGCCGGCGACGATCGCGCAGAAGATGCAGTCCGCCACGACGTCAGGCTAGTGACAGACCACGACCGCGCAACCGGGTACGACGATCGGTCGGCCACCCGGGGGCACGGCGTCGAAGTGCTGGCTGTCCGACGTGCCGTAGGTCCAGCGCAGGCCGCGGGCGCGCATGATCGCCACGACGGCGTGGCTGCGGCTGCGCCAGGCGGCGCGGGGATGCGAGCGCGAGGGCCACCAGGAGTTCGGCTCCCAGCCCTGGCGCGACAGGTAGGGGTTCTCCCAGGTGTTCAGGTCCAGCGCCCGTCCGTAGGTGTGCGGGCTGCGGACGCCAGGCCGGCCGACGACCCACCGGCAGTTGAAGGCCGAGGTGTTGCCGGCGGCCATCGACCGGTAGTCGTCGGCCCCCTGCAGCCGCTTCGACCAGCCGAACCGGTCGACCCGGTACATCGAGCGGATGGGCAGGCCCGCGCGGTACATGTCGGCGAGGGCGCCGGCCATCTGCCGGACGACCGACGCGGCCGCGACCAGCTCCCCGCGGCGGCGGTAGCCGGCGTAGTCCCAGTAGTTGATCCGCAGCAGGCGCAGGCCCGAGCGGCCGACCGGGCAGCCGCGGTGCCAGCTGCGCCCGACCATGGAGCGCCAGACCCGGTCCGGGATCCGGTAGATCGCGGCGTTCGCACCGGCGCCGGTGGCCCGGGGTGCGGCGGGCAGCGCGACCCGCGGACGCGGCGCCGCCTCCGGCAACGCGACCGGGCGCCCCGGCGGCAGGTTGTCGACGGCCAGCCGGGCGCTGACCGAGGAGGCCGCCCACGGCTGCGCGGGGCTGGCCACCCGCCAGGTGCTGTCGCTGCGAGGCGTGACCGAGGTGGTCGCCGTACCGGTCGTGCCCAGGGTGAGGGTGCGGGCCGTGCTCCACGATCCCGCCACGATGCGCTGCAGCAGGACCGGTCCGGGGACCGCCGTCCCCTCCGCCGTCCGTCGTACGACGGTCAACGTGATCGACCGCTCGTCGACGACCTGCCGCGGGCCGGTCAGCGTGGTGGTCGTGCCGATCGCGCGCAGCGGGAGCCGGAGCTCCCCCGTGGCCCCGGCGGCGGTGGCGCGGACCAGGTTGCGCGCGGGCACCCGCAGCACGCGCACCGGCGTGGTCACGGTGCCGTCCTCACCGGCGACGAAGGAGCCTGCGGGCTGCCAGTCCGTGCCGTCGAAGCGCTCGAGGACCACCGCGGCGCCGGGCGGCGCGCCGGCGATCGTCAACGGGGTGTCGCGGTCGGCGTACTGCGCGGGAGCGGTGAGCGTCAGCCCGTCGGCGGCGCCAGCCGGCGGCGGCGCCAGGAGTCCGGCAGCGAGCACGACGGCGAGAAATGCCAGCAGGGGGCCCAGGCGCATGTCGCCACGGTGCCCCCTGCCGGGCGAAGAAGACGCCTCAGTCGTTGTCGGCCACCCACGCGTCGCGGGCGGCGACCGCGATGTCGGCGCTGTCGGAGAAGAGCGCGTCGACCCCGGCGTCGAGGAAGGCGTCGATCTCGCCGGCGAGGTCGCCCTTCGCGTTCGGGTCGGTGCCGATGCGGTGGTTCGTCGGCAGGAACTGGTTCTCGACACGCATCGTCCAGGTGACGACCTCGAGCCCGGCGGCGTGGGCGTCGGCCACGACCGCGCTCGGCGTACCGATGGCGCCGGAGGCGTCCCGCGGCAGGATCAGGTTCTTGTTCGGGGCGACCCAGTCGGCGTAGGTCGCGACCTCGGCGAGCCCGGCCGGCTTCACCAGGTCGGCGTAGGTCGTGGTCGAGCCGGCGGCCTTGAGGTCGTACGGCGCCCCGGCGGCGTCGACCAGCTGTGCCAGCGGCACCCGGGTCAGCGTGTCGAGCTGGCGCAGGTTGCCGGTCTCGAAGGACTGGATGACGACCCTGGCGTTGGCGCGGTCGAGGCCGTTGCGGCGCAGGGCGCGCACCAGCGGCTCCTCGAGCGAGAGCCCGATCGAGTCGAAGTAGGTCGGGTGCTTGGTCTCCGGCGCGATGCCGATGGTCCGGCCAGTACGGCCCGACTCACGCTTCGCGAGCTGGATGACCTCATCCAGGGTCGGGATCTCGAACCGGCCGTCGAAGGCGGTGTTGCCCGGGCGGACCTGGGGCAGCCGCTCCTTGGCGCGCAGCGTCTTGAGCTCGGCGAGGGTGAAGTCCTCGGTGAACCAGCCCGTGACCGTGACGCCGTCGATGACCTTCGTCGCGCGGCGCCCAGCGAACTCCGGGTGCGCGGCGACGTCGGTGGTGCCGCTGATCTCGTTCTCGTGCCGGGCGACGAGGACGCCGTCCTTGGTCGAGACCAGGTCGGGCTCGATGTAGTCGGCGCCCATCCGGATCGCGAGGCGGTAGGCCGCGAGCGTGTGCTCGGGCCGGTAGCCGGACGCGCCCCGGTGGGCGAACACGAGCGGGGTGGTCTCGTCGGCGGCCGGCTTGCCGTGGCCGGCCGGCGCGGCCTCGGCGGGGACGGTGGCGGCGCCGAGCGTGACGGCGGCCGAGGTGGCGAGGGCCAGCAGGGTCCTCGGGAGGAGGGTGGTGTTCCGGGTCATGGGGGCCACCCGACCAGCCGCAGGTGGCGGCGCGGTGGGCCGGAGGTGAACTGGGCGCGCCGATCAAGTGGCCCGCCCCTCCGATCGGGGGTACGACGCCCGACCGGCCCCCGGGACAATGGGCCCGTGGCGTACTGGCACCGGACCGCACCGCACACCTTCACCCCCACCGAGCACGTGGGCGGGGCGTGGGACCTCGCGACCCAGCACATCGCGCCCGCGCTCGGCGTGCTGGCGCACGAGGTGGAGACCGACCGGGACCGGCGCCGCCAGGACGGTCTCGTGGTCAGCCGGCTGTCCTACGACATCTTCGGCACCGTGCCGATCGAGCCGATCGACGTGTCCGTCGAGGTGCTGCGGCCGGGCCGCACGATCGAGCTGGTGCAGGCGACCGCGTCGCACGGTGGCCGCACGGTCGTCGTACTCAGGGCGTGGCTGGCGGAGCCCTACGACACGACCCCGCTCGCCGGGACCGACCTTCCCTCCATCCCGTCCGCCGACGAGATGGAGCCGTGGGACATGGCCGGCCTGTGGCGGGGCGGGTTCATCGCGTCGCTCGAGGTCCGCCGCAAGGAGCTCGGCCCCGGCCGGTCGATGGTCTGGGTCCGCACGCCGCACGCACTGGTCGCCGACGAGCCGGTCAGCCGGCTGGCCGCGGTCGCGGGGCTGGTCGACGTCACGAACGGCATCGCGGTGCGCGCCGACCCCGGCGAGGTGGCCTTCCCCAACCTCGACCTGACCGCCCACTTCCTGCACGCCCCGGCCGAGGGCTGGCTCGGGCTCGACACGACCCAGTCGTACGGTCCCGGCGGCATCGGCGTCACCAGCTCGAAGATGCACGACGAGGACGGGCCGCTCGGCACGATCGCGCAGACCCTGACGGTGCGCCCGTAGGGGCCGTGGGGGTCGCACGTAGATTGGGTGCATGCTCGTCGCCATCGTCGGAGGCAACGGCCAGATCGCCCGGCTGCTGCACCCCCTCGTCGTCGCCCAGGGCCACACGCCCGTCGCGCTCGTCCGCTCGGAGGAGCAGCGCGCCGCGCTGGAGGAGCTCGGGGCGGAGGTGCGCCTGCTCGACATCGAGAACGCCGGCGTCGACGACTTCGCCGCGGCGTTCGAGGGCTGCTCGGCCGTCGTGTTCAGCGCGGGCGGCGGACCCGACGGCAACATCGAGCGCAAGCGCACCGTCGACCTCGAGGGCTCGCTCAAGTCGATCGAGGCGGCGACCCGTCTGGGCATCCGCCGCTTCGTGCAGGTCTCCGCGATCGACGTCGACGAGCCGGTCACTCCCGATGCGGGCGAGGTCTGGGCGGCGTACGTCGCGGCCAAGCGCGACTCCGACGCGGCCCTGCGCGCGAGCCACCTCGCCTGGACGATCCTGCGTCCGGGCCGGCTCACCGACGACCCGGCGACCGGGCACGTGGCGATCGGACCGGACGTCCCGCGCGGCCCGGTGACCCGGGCCGACGTGGCCGCCGTCCTCGCGGCCGTGCTCGACCGTCCCGACACGGTCGGCCAGCAGTGGAACCTGGTGGGCGGCGACGTCCCGCTCGACGAAGCGCTGGACGCCGCCGCCCGAGCCTAGAGGGCTCTCCCGGTCAGCGTGCTGCGGTCAGACGGTGTTGCCGCGCCCGTTGAAGATGGAGACACCTCCGGGCCCCACCAGGAGCCCCACGACGATCAGCACGATGCCGAGCAGGATGCTGCCCTGGATCAACGTGACGATTCCGGCGATGACGAGGACGACTGCGGCGATCCACAGGAGCGTACCCATGGCGGTTCCTTTCTTTCGCCCACGCGGAGTGGGATCTCCGGGAGGTACCCCCGACCGCGTGGACCAGACGCCCCGTCAGTCGAGCGACTCGACCGAGCCGACCCGCAGCACCTTCACCTCGAGCTCGTCGATGACGAGCCGGCTGATCCGTCCCTCCCCCAGGGTGAGTCGCCCGATCGCGACCGCACCCACGGCGACGGCGCCGATCGCCAGGGCGCCCAGCGCCGCCGCCCCGATCGCGGTCGCGCCGTAGGCCGTCGCACCGGTCGCGAGACTGCCGCGCAGCTTGGGCAAGAGGTCCACCGTCGGCTCCATGCGGCGATCCTGCCAGAGCGGCGGTCGGCGGCGGGCCGGTCGCCGGTCAGGAACGCGGCGCGCCGCCGACCCGGACCGCCGCGTAGGTCTCCTTGACGATGTGCAGGTGGCTCCAGCACTCGACGTCCTCCACGCCGGGCAGGGACCGCACGCGGTCGATCCGCTCGGCGAGGTCGGCGCCGGCATGGGCCCGCAGCGTCAGCAGCAGGTCGAACCGACCCAGCGTCCGGGCGAGGAAGATGACCTCGCGGTCGCCGGCCAGCAGGTCCACGACGGGCGCGGGATCGCCGGAGAGTCGCAGGCCCAGGCCCATCGTGGGCTGCCGGTCGCGGCCTGAGTGCCGCACGATCGCCCCGACCCGGACCAGCCCGTCGTCGAGCAGCCGCAGCACGCGGCGGCGTACCCCTGCGGGCGAGAGGCGGACCAGCCGCGCGAGGTCGACGTACGACGCCCGCCCGTCCTCCTCGAGCGCGCGGAGCAGCGTCAGGTCGGTCTCGTCGACGTCACCGTCGACGTCCCCCGTGGGGCCGACCACGTCGCGCACGACCTCGACGTAGGTCAGCACCTCGACGGCGCGCACCGACGGGTGGGAGCGCAGCTCGGTGACCGCGCGGTCGACCTCCTGCGTCGACCCGGCCCGCACCTCCACCAGCACGACCTGCCGCCCGGTGGGCAGGGAGACGAAGGGCACGTCCTCGCGCTCGGCGACCCAGGCGGCGACCGGTGCCACCGGACCTTGGACGGTCAGCGTGACGTAGGCGAGGGCGCCCTGGCCGAGGACCGCGGGGTGGACCACCCCGCGCACCTCGACCTGGCCCGACCCGAGCAGCCGCTGCACACGGGCGGCAGCTCCCGACCGCGAGGTGCCGACCGCCCGGGCGATCGCCGGGTGCGACATCCGGCCGTCGTGCTCGAGCAGCTCCACGATCGCCTCGTCGACCTCGTCCACCGTCTCGCCCCTCGAAGATTTTTCCGACTTCTTTCGGACTTCCCACGGTGGCGTTTCGATCACCACTGACCACTCATGCGAAGCCGTTGTCGCCATAGTAGGCCTGAGCTGTGGACGATCGTGACTTGTTGCGGCTCTGTAACGCACGAAGTGCTTGCCGGGTGTCCCAGATCACGCCTACGGTGCGGCCACCACGACGACCGAGGACGACGGAGGAACGATGGCGGCACTGACCACCGAGCAGGTGCTCGCGGCGACCGACCGGTTGGTGGCCGCGTTCGCGGCGACCGACACGGCCGCCTACTTCGACTGCTTCGCGCCGTCGGCCACCTTCGTGTTCCACCCCGAGCCCGACCGGCTCGACGACCGGGCGTCGTACGAACGGCTGTGGGCGGGCTGGCTGGCCGACGGCTGGCGCGTGGAGTCGTGCACCAGCACCGACCGGCTGGTCCAGGTCCACGGGGACACCGGCGTCCTGACCCACCGCGTCCACACCGTGACGGTCGTCGACGGCGAGCGCACCGAGACCGACGAGCGCGAGTCCATCGTCTTCGTCCTCGACGGCGACCGCGTGGTCGCCGTCCACGAGCACCTGTCACCCTGCCCGGTGGCGTAGGAAGGAACCCGATGTCCGAGATCGCAGCGCCCCCGAAGGCCACCGAGGTCGAGACGCACGGCGTCGACGCCATCCCCGACGCCGAGCGCAGCGCCCGCCCGCTCGACCTGTTCCGGCTCGTCTTCGGCGGCGCCAACACCTTCGCGACCGTCGTGCTGGGCAGCTTCCCGATCCTGTTCGGCCTCAGCTTCCGCGACGCCCTGCTCGCCACCCTGCTGGGCCTGGGCGTCGGCGCGCTGATCCTCGCGCCGATGTCGGTCTTCGGGCCGCGCAACGGCACCAACAACGCGGTCTCGTCCTCGGCCCACCTCGGCGTGCACGGCCGGGTCGTCGGCTCGTTCCTGTCGCTGCTGACGGCGCTCGCGTTCTTCTCGATCTCCGTCTGGTCGTCGGGCGACGTCCTCGTCGGCGCAGCGAACCGCGCCGTCGGCGTACCGGTCAACGACGCCGTCCTCGCGATCGCCTACGGCATCTTCGCCGTGCTGGTCCTCGTGGTCTGCATTTACGGCTTCCGCTTCATGCTGCTCGTCAACAAGGTGGCCGTGGCCGCCGCCACGGCACTCTTCCTGCTGGGGATCGTCGCTTTCGGCGGGGCCTTCGACCCGGGCTACGCGGGCATCTACGGTCCCGGCGCGGACGCCGCGACCAACGCGCTCTACTGGCCCTCCTTCGTCGGAGCGGCGCTGGTGGTGATGTCGAACCCCGTCTCCTTCGGCGCCTTCCTCGGCGACTGGTCGCGCTACATCCCGCGGGAGACCCCGCGCCGCAGGGTGATGCTCGCGACCGTGCTCGCCCAGCTCGCGACCCTGGTCCCGTTCGGCTTCGGCCTCGTCACCGCGACCGTGATCGCGACCGACGCCGGTGACTACATCACGGCCGGCGACTACGTCGGCGGGCTGCTCGCCGTCGCGCCCGAGTGGTACTTCGTCCCCGTGTGCCTGATCGCGCTGGTGGGCGGCATGTCGACCGGGACCACGTCGCTCTACGGCACCGGGCTCGACTTCTCCAGCGTGTTCCCGCGGTTCACCCGCGTCCAGGCGACCGTCTTCATCGGCGTGTTCGCGATCGCGTTCATCTTCGTGGGCCGGTTCGCACTCGACGTCGTCCAGAGCATCTCCACCTTCGCGATCCTGATCATCACCTGCACGGTCCCCTGGATGGTCGTGATGACGATCGGCTGGGTCGTGCGCCGCGGCTGGTACGACTCCGACTCGCTCCAGGTGTTCAACCGCCGCCAGCGCGGGGGCCGCTACTGGTTCGCGCACGGCTGGAACTTCCGGGGCCTCGTCGGCTGGCTGGTGCCCGCGGCGCTCAGCATCTGCTTCGTCAACGTGCCCGGCCAGTTCGTCGGCCCGCTCGGCGACCTCGCCAACGGCGTCGACCTGAGCATCCCGGTCGGCCTCGGCCTCGCCGCGCTGCTCTACCCGGCGCTGCTGTGGATCTTCCCGGAGCCGGAGGACGCCTTCGGCCCCGACGGTCCGCGCCTGGTCCCCACCGGGACCGCCGGCGCGACGCCCATCGTCGCCGCGGACGGCCCCGCCGTCGCCGTCGCCTGACCCAGACCTGATCCAGAGCCGATCCACAGCCGATCCAGAGAGGTACCCGTGACCACCATCGGTCCCACCGACAGCTCGCTCGTCCCCCGCTTCGCCGGCCCGGCGACCTTCGCCCGGCTGCCCCGCATCGACGAGGTGCCCGCCGCCGACATCGTCGTCGCCGGCGTCCCGTTCGACAGCGGGGTCTCCTACCGCCCGGGCGCACGGTTCGGCCCGGCGCACGTGCGGGAGTCCTCGCGCCTGCTCCGCCCCTACCACCCGGGCCTCGGCGTCTCGCCGTTCGAGGTCGCGCAGGTCGCGGACGCCGGCGACATCGTCGCCAACCCGTTCCGCATCGACGAGGCGGTCGAGTCGGTGCAGGCGGGAGCGGCAGCGCTGACCGCCGACGGCGCGCGCCTGGTCGTCGTGGGAGGCGACCACACCATCTCCCTGCCGCTCCTGCGGGCCGCGGCCGAGCGTCACGGACCCGTCGCGCTGGTCCACTTCGACGCCCACCTGGACACGTGGGACACCTACTTCGGCGCCGAGTACACCCACGGCACGCCGTTCCGCCGCGCGGTCGAGGAGGGGATCCTCGACACCGAGGCGCTCAGCCACGTCGGCACCCGCGGCCCGCTCTACGGACCCCGGGACCTCGAGGACGACCGCCGCCTCGGCTTCGGCATCGTCACCGCCGCCGACGTCTACCGGCTGCGGGTCGACGAGGTCGTCGACCGGCTCCGCGCGCGCGTGGGCGACCGGCCGGTCTACCTGTCCATCGACATCGACGTCCTCGACCCGGCCCACGCCCCCGGCACGGGCACGCCGGAGGCCGGCGGCCTCACCAGCCGCGAGCTGCTGGAGATCCTGCGCGGCTTCGCCGACCTCGACGTGGTCGGCGGCGACGTCGTCGAGGTCGCGCCGGCGTACGACCACGCCGAGATGACCGGCGTCGCCGCCGCGCACGTCGCCTACGACCTGGTGTCCCTGCTCGCGATGGGCCACGCCCGTCGGACGGCCGTCTGATCACTCCCCGAAAAGACAGCAGAGCCGCCCCGAGGGGCGGCTCTGTCGTCTCATGAGAGGTCTGGTGGAGCTGCGGGGAATCGAACCCCGGTCCTCGAGCGTCGATCCAGGTCTTCTCCGGGTGCAGTCAGTGCTGGCGTGTTCTCGGCCCCGGCGCTCGCACTGACACGTCGCCGACAGGCCCAGTCAGGTTTGAGTCCCGATCAGCCACCCTGACAGCAGCGGATCAGCAAGTCTCCTGGATGACGCCTGGGTCCGGGACGGAGACGGATGCCCGGTCAGACGCTTCGATCACTGCTCAGGCAGCGAGAGCGAAGGAACTGCGCTTAGCGTTGGCAGTTATTGGTTTCCAGCGATCGTTTACGAGATGACGCTGGCTTCTCGACCCGCTTCCCCTGGAACTAACGTCCCAAGTCGAAACCGATCAGCCCCTCTTGAGTTGTGAACAGCACGAGTCTACTGGGACTCAACGACACGGGCCCACCGGATTGTTCCCGGTGGGCCCGCGCGCGTGGATCGATGCGGATCAGTCCGCGAGGAAACCCGCCAGCCAGTCCGCGACGACGGGGATGTCGATGCGCTGGTAGCCGTCGATGTAGCGGCAGTTGTCCGTGTAGCCGTACGACGTCACCGCGACGACCTTCCCGTTGAGCCACAGCGACCCGCCCGAGTCACCGAAGCAGGTGCCGCCGGTGCCGAAGGGGTCGTGCTCGTTGCCGTTGGTCTGGATGATCTGCGGCGTGATCTTCTGGCCGGGCATGTCGACGTACCGGCGCAGCAGCGGGTAGCTCATCGGGGTGGGCTTCTGCGGGCCGGAGTCGGCCTGCCGGACCTCGGTGCCGTAGCCGACCGCGGTGAAGATGGTCTTGCGCGGCTGCTTGATGGCACTGGCCGCACCGAGGGCGGCGACCGGGGCCGGGGCGATGCCCTCGACCGGCTCGTCGAGGACGATGACGCCGACGTCGTTCCAGTTGTCGAGGTCGGTGAAGTCGCTGTACTCCGGGTGCGTGTACGCCGTGCCGGAGAGGTAGCCCTTCGCCTCGAGCTCGGCCTTCGTGTAGCCGGCGGTGACGTCGGCAGCGACGGGCAGCGGCGACGGCGGCGCCTCGGCGATCACGCTGTCGAAGGTGACGAGCGTCTGTCCGAGCGTGCCGTCGGTGCAGTGGGCGGCCGTGACCAGCACGGTCGGGCTGATCAGGGTCGCCGAGCAACGGAAACGGCCGTCCGCGTCGTAGAACGCGATCATGGCGACGTTCGGGTGGGTGTCACCATCAGCCGTTCCGCCGGTGCTGGCGGTCGCGGGAGCGGGGGCGACGAGACCGAGGCCGGCGAGGATGGCGCCGGCCAGGATCGGGAGACGAGCACGCATGGTTCTCCTCGGGAAAGCAACGACGGGTCGGGGCCAAGACTGCACCCGTGGAAGGTCCGGAGGGAAGGGCGGCCGGGTCAAGAATTTGCGGCGTCGGGGCCGAGCAGCCGCAAGGCGTTGTGCCAGCAGACGTCGCGGAGCCAGTCGTCGCCGAGCTCGAGCCGGGCCAGACCCTCGAGCTGGTGGTGGTAGGGGTACGGGATGGTCGGGAAGTCCGAGCCGAGCAGCACCTTGGCCTGCAGGTCCTTCAGCCGCGGGAGCAGGCCCGCGGGATAGGCGGCGTCCCGGTCGAAGAAGTCGGTGAAGACCATCGTGGTGTCGAGGTGGACGTTCTCGTGGCGCTCGGCGAGGACGAGGAAGTCCTCGTACTCCGGCGCACCCATGTGCGCGACGACCAGCCGCAGCCGCGGGTGCCGGCGCAGCAGGCGGGCCACCGAGCCCGGCCCGGTGAAGGCGTTGCCGACGGGACCGGAGCCGGCGTGCACGGTGACCGGCGTCCCGCTGTCCTCCAGCACCGCCCAGACCGGGTCCAGGACCGGGTCGTCGGCGACGAACTCGCCGACCTGGAGGTGGATCTTGAAGATCCGCACGCCGTCCTCGACGAGCTCGGCGACGTACTCCCCCGCCTCGGGCTCGGGGTAGAAGGTCGCCGAGCGCAGTACCTCCGGCACGCCCGCGGCGAACTCCCCCGACCAGTCGTTGAGGTACGACGCCACGCCGGGCTTGTGCGCATAGGGATGGGTCGGGAAGGCACGGACCCCGAAGTCGCGCAGGAGCGCGACCCGCTCCTCCAGCGACTGCCGGTAGCGGATCGGCCACGGCCGACCGATCTTCGGGCCGGCCTCGTCGAACACCGCCCACACCGCGCGCTGGATGCCCGGCGGCAGGAAGTGGGTGTGCAGGTCGACCAGCCCGGGCAGGCCGAGCCCCTCCCAGAAGGAGCGGACCTCCTGGACCTCGGTCGGCCGATCAGTCACGCATGCCCTTGAGCCGGCGACCGATCGCCTCTTCCTTCTCCCGGTCCGCGGTGCGCTCGGCGATCGCCTGGCGCTTGTCCCACGACTTCTTGCCCTTGGCGAGGCCGATCTCGATCTTGGCCCGGCCCTTGACGAAGTAGAGCGCCAGCGGGACGACCGTGTGGCCCTTCTCGCTGACCTTGCGCTCGATCTTGTCGATCTCGTCGCGGTGCAGGAGCAGCTTGCGCTTGCGGCGGGCGGCGTGGTTGGTCCAGGTGCCCTGGGCGTACTCGGGGATGTGGACGCCGTGCAGCCAGGCCTCCCCGCCGTCGATGTCGACGAATCCGTCGACCAGGCTCGCGCGCCCCATCCGCAGCGACTTCACCTCGGTGCCCTGGAGGACCAGGCCCGCCTCGTAGGTGTCCTCGATGTGGTAGTCGTGGCGCGCCTTCTTGTTGGACGCGACGAGCTTGCGCCCGCCGTCGTCCCCCTTGCTCGTCGCTCCCGACTTCCCCTTGGCCATTCGTCCATTCTCCCAGAACGGCGCAACGCGGTTTCTACAGGTACGGCGCCGGGTCCACGGGCTCGCCGTTGCGCATCACGATGAAGTGCAGGTGGCAGCCCGTCGACCAGCCGGTCGAGCCGGAGTAGCCGACGACCTGGCCGCGCCGCACGTGCGCGCCCTCGCCGACGGCGTAGCTGGTCATGTGGTTGTAGACGAGCACGATCGAGGCGCCGTTGACCCGCCCGATGGCGAGGTAGAGGCGGTTGCCGTAGACCTCGTCGAAGTAGGTGTCGATCACCTTGCCGGACTCGCCCGCGACGAGCGGGGCGCCGCAGCCGGTGCCGAAGTCGATGCCGTTGTGCAGGCCCCAGTACCCGTAGATGGGGTGGATCCGCCAGCCGTACGGCGACGTGACCGGCCCCGGGCCCGGCTTGGCCAGCAGGCCGCCGGTGTCGCCGTTGTAGCTGCCGCCCTGCCCGCGGGAGAGGGCGAGGATGCGGCGCTTGATCCGCGCCTCGCGCTCCTCCAGGCGGCGCAGCGCCGCCCGGTCGGCGGCACGGGCGGCCACGACGGCGGCCCGCGCGGTCGACGTACGGCTGACGAGGGAGGAGACCGTGGCCTCGGTGGCGGCGGCCTTGTTGACCAGCTTGGTGATGGTCGCGACGTTGGCGTCGGCTTCCTTCTTGGCGCTCGCGACCTCGTTGCGGGCGTCGCGCACGGCGGCCTCGCGGTCGGCCATCAGCTGCTGGACCACCTCGAGGGCGTCGAGCGCCTGCTGCTGCCGGCCGGTGACCACGCCGTTGGTGGTCTGGCTGACCAGCACCTCCTCGAGGCTGTCGCCCTCGGCGTACGACATGAGCACGTCGAGCTCCGGGTTGGCCTCCGTCGACATCCGGATGAGGGTGTCGCGCCCCTCCTCGCGCTGCTGGGCGACCTCGATCTTCGCCTGCGCGAGGTCGGCCTTCGCCTTCACCAGCTTGGCCTCGGCCGTCGCCAGCTTCGCCTTGAGCTGGGTCGCGATGGTGCGTGCGTCGGCCAGCTCACCGCGGACGTCGGCGAGCCGCGACCGGGCGGCGCTCAGCTGCCCCTGCGCCTTGCGGAGCTGCGAGGAGATCTTCGCGACCCGGGCGCTCGCCTCGTGGATGTCGTCCTTGACGCTGGAGATCTGCCCGCGGACCTGGTCCTGCTTGTCCTCGAGGTCGTCGCGGTCGTCGGCGTGCGCGATCGGCACGGCGAGGCCGGCCAGGGCGACGACGACGGCGACCGCGGTCACCAGCCATTGGGGATGAGCCCATGCCGGCATCCGGTCGAGGGTACGGCGGAGCCAGGGGGCGCTGGGGAAGGAGCGCACGGGTACAACCAATCAGTGTTCGGGGAAGTGAACGCCTCGACCGTAACTGCCGTGGATCAGACTTTGACGTATTTCCGGGTCAGCAGGAGTGTCGGGACCAAGGTCAGCGCCGGGCCGAGCAGCAGGATGCCCGGCGGGAGGTAGCCGTAGAGCGCGTGGCCGTAGTCGCTCCAGTCCACCCAGGGCAGGAAGGTCACCCGCTCGGCCATGCCGTTCTCGACGCCCCAGAACTGGAAGGCGGCCAGCGCGCCGGCGGCGAGGCCGACGCCGACGATCGCGGTGACCAGCGCCTCGAGCAGGAACGGCAGCGCGATGTAGAGCGTGGAGGCACCCACGAGGCGCATGATCGCGATCTCGCGGCGGCGCGCCAGGGCGGCCAGCCGGATCGTGTTCGCGACCTGGAGCAGGGCGGCGAAGAGGAGGAACCCGGAGCCGATCCACGAGCCGTACTTGAGGACCGTCATGATCCCGAAGATCTGCTTCATGGCGTCGCGCTGGTCGAGGATGCTCGCGACGCCGTCGAGGCCCTCGACCGCGCTGATCACGCCATCGGCCTTGTCGGGCGACTTCAGCGTCACCCAGTACGCCGCCGGCCACTGCTCGACCGTGACGACCGCGCCGTCGCCCTCGAAGAGGTAGCCGCGGTCCTTGCGCTTGGCCTGCTCGTAGGCGGTCTCGAAGCTCTCCTGCTTGCTCTCGAAGTCGAAGGACTCGACCTCGGGGCTGGACTCGAGCTCCTGCTCGATGCGCTCCTTCTGCGCGGCGGTGACCTCACCGCTCGCGCAGTTGGCCGTGCCGCGGCGCAGGGAGGGGTCGTCCTCGGTGCAGAGGTTGACCCGGATCTGGAGCTCGCTGCCGAGCTCGTCGACGGCGATCGTCGCCTCGCGCTGCACGAGGATGCCGATGCCGGCGAGGGTCAGCGACACGAACAGCGTGACGACGACGGCGAGGTGCATGGTCAGGTTGCGGCGCAGGCCGGTGCTGAGCTCGCTGAAGACATGGCGCAGCTGCATCGCTCAGCCCTCCTGCTGGTTGTCGAGGTGCTGGAAGCCGTAGCTGCCGCCGGCCTCGTCGCGAATGACCTTGCCGTTCTCCAGCTCGATCACCCGCTTGGTGAACTGGTCGACGATCCCGTGGTCGTGGGTGGCCATCACCACCGTCGTACCGGTCTGGTTGATGTCACCGAGGAGGTTCATGATCCCGACCGAGGTCTGCGGGTCGAGGTTGCCGGTCGGCTCGTCGGCGATGAGGATCATCGGCCGGTTGACGTAGGCGCGGGCGACGGCCACACGCTGCTGCTCGCCACCCGAGAGCTCGTCGGGCATGCGGTCGGCCTTGTCCTTGAGACCGACCAGCTCGAGCGTCTCGGGGACCGACTTGCTGATCTCGCGGTGCGACTTGCCGATCACCTGCTGGGCGAAGGTGACGTTCTCGGCGACGGTCTTGTTGGGGAGCAGGCGGAAGTCCTGGAAGACGGTGCCGATCTGGCGACGCAGCCGGGGCACCTTCCAGCCGGCCATCCGGTTGATCTCCTTGCCCGCGACGTAGACCCGGCCGGAGGTCGGACGCAGCTCACGGAGGACCAGCCGCAGGGCGGTCGACTTCCCGGAGCCGGACTGTCCGACGAGGTAGACGAACTCTCCCTTGTCGATGTCCAGGGTGACCTGGTCGAGGGCAGGACGGCCCGGACCGGCATAGCGTTTGGTGACCTTCTCGAAGCGAATCACTGACAAGACGGTACGCGACCCACCTGTGCTCCCTGCGGACCCCTCACGTCCGGTGCGTCACATTCGGGAGCGTCATCTAGGGTGGTCCGACGTGTCGACCGTCGTCCGTGCGCTGGGGCTCTCCGCGCTCCTCACCCTGGTGCCGGTGGGCATCGGCGTGGGCGTGGCCGGCGACCGTACGCCGACCCCGAAGGCCGCCGTCTACCAGGGCACCGACCTCGCCGACTTCGACAGCACGACCGCCGTCGTGCGGCGCGCCCCGTTCTGCGAGCTCGTGGCGAAGGAGGCCGTGGCCGAGGCCCTCGGCGGCGACGGCGAGCTGACCGCCTGGGGCAACGGCGAGAAGGCCGCCGCCGTGCCCGGCGGCGACGTCGCGCACGAGTACGGCTGTGCCTTCGCCGGCTCCGGCGCGGAGGCGCGGGCGTGGGTGTTCGCTCCCCCGGTGACCCGGACCCGCGCCCAGGCCCTCGCCAAGGCCGCCCCCGCCCGGGGCTGCACGACCACCGCGGGAGCCGCCGCGTTCGGCACCCCGTCGGTGGCGACCACCTGCACGAGCGGCGAGCAGCGCACGGTCTCGTGGCGCGGGCTCTTCGGCGACGCCTGGCTGACCTGCACCCTGACCCAGGGCGTCGGCGCCACCGAGGCCGACCTCGTCGACCGGGCCGGACGCTGGTGCGTCGCCGTCGCGCAAGCGGCGTCCGTCGTGCCTTCCTGATCCCTTCGGCCCACCCGCGACGGGACCCGGTCCCCGCTCAGCCGCACACCGGGCGCGCCGATGGGAAGGCATGCTGCGATCCGGCCTGCTCGCCCTGACCTCGCTGGCCGTCTCGGTGGCCGTCTCGGTGGCGGGCCTGGCGATGCCGGCCACCGCCGACGACTCCACCGGTCCCGACCCGGCCCCGCCCGGGCTCGTCGTGACCGAGGACGGCGGCAGCTTCTACCTCGACGAGTGGGGTCCCCCGCCGAGCACCCCGACGGTGACCAGCCGGTCGGTGGCGACCGCGCTGGCGTCGTACACGGAGGCGGACGCGTTCGCGCTGCACAGCCGGCCCGGTGCGGCGCAGAAGATCTTCCTCGACTTCGACGGCGGCAGCCTGCTGTCCACCAACTCGTGGCTGCTCCAGGGCCTCAGCACCCTGCTCTTCCCCGGGTGGTCGCTCGACGGCTCGGCGGCCTTCTCCGACTCCGAGCGGGCGACCGTGATCGAGGTGTGGGCGCGGATGGCGGAGGACTTCGCGCCCTTCGACATCGACGTGACCACCGAGGAGCCGGCGTCGGGCGGGCTGTTCCGCAGCTCCTCGGGCGACACGAGCTACGGCACGCGCGTGGCGTTCTCGTCCGGCACGTCGATCTCGGCGGCGCTGTGCCGGAGCGCCTGCGGCGGCCTGGCGTGGATCGGCACCTTCGACGCGATCCTCAGCGGCGGCGAGACGCGCAGCCCGGCGTGGGTGTTCCCCAGCTCGCTCGGCAACCGGGCCAAGAGCATGGCCGAGGCCGGCAGCCACGAGGCCGGGCACACGCTCGGCCTGGGCCACGACGGCACCACGACGAGCGGCTACTACGGCGGGACGTCGCTGTGGGGACCGTTGATGGGCAGCCCCTACTCGGCCGGGGTCACCCAGTGGTCGAAGGGCGACTACGCGAACGCCAACAACCACGAGGACGACCTCGCGGTCGCGCAGACCAACGGCGTCACCCTCCGCGCGGACGAGGCCGGTGACTCCGTCGCCACCGCGGTCCCCCTCGCCGCCCTGTCCGGCGGCCGTGGCGTCATCACCACCCGCGACGACGAGGACTGGATCACCGTCACCGACTGCTCCGGCACCGTCACGGTCCACGCCGACCCGGCATCGGTCGGCGGCAACCTCGACATCGGGCTCGAGCTGCGCGGCCCCACCGGCACCCTGATCACCTCGGCTGCCACCGCGACCAACCGGATGACGTCCGGCGTGACCGGCCTCGACGCCGGCTTCTCCCGGACCCTCAGCGGCGGGCCGTACCACGTCGTCGTCAAGGGCATCGGCTCCGGCACGACCAGCCCGAGCACCTGGCCGTCCATCGGGTACGACGACTACGGCAGCCTCGGGGCCTACCGCCTGACCGTCACGGGCTGCAGCGCCGGCGAGGTTCCGCCCGGCGACGACCCGCCGGGCGACGAGCCCCCGGTGGTCGGGCCGCCGCCCACGACCACGGCGACCCGACCGGGCGCCCCTTCCCGGCCGCGCGCGCTGCCGGGCACCCGCGGCGGGATCCGCACGATCGTCGCGCGCTGGACGCCTCCGGCGGTGACCGGCGGGACGTCCATCACGGGCTACCAGATCACGGCCTACCGGATCGGCGTCACCGGACGCGTCGTCGCTCGCGCCAGCGCCCGCACCCTGGCAGCCGGCACGCACCGGGTCTCGCTGCGGCTGCCGCGGGGACGCTGGGTGGTCCGGGTCCGGGCCCGCAATGCGGTCGGGTGGGGTCCGCTCAGTGCGGCGTCGGCGCGGGTGGTGCCGCGCTGACGCGTCCTGGCGCACGCGCCTTCTAGGGTGGAGCGATGGACGGCGTGACGCGGGTGGGCGCCGTCGACGTCCACTACGACGGTGACGGCGGAGGGCGCGCCGCGCTGATCGTGTGCGAGGACAGCACCTGCTCGACAGTGACCTCCGAGCACGTGGTCAGGATCGCCCGCACCCTCCCCTACGAATCCGGCGCGCTCTACAAGCGTGAGCTGCCGTGCATCCAGGCCGTCCTGACGTCCGCGCCGCCCGTCGACCTCCTGCTCGTCGACGGCTACGCCACCCTCGACCCGAAGGGCCGCCCCGGGCTCGGCGCGCATGCGGCTCGAGCGTTCGGCATTCCGGTGATCGGCGTCGCGAAGACGTCATTCCACTCAGCAACCCACGCAATCGAAGTGATCCGTGGCGCGGCCACACGGCCCCTCTACGTCACGACCGCCGGAGGCGTGTCGCTCGACAACGCCGCGCGCCTGGTCGCCGCGATGGCTGGCAGCCATCGTCTGCCTGACGCCCTGGCCAAGGCGGACCGTCTGGCCCGCGGCCGCGAAGAGCCACGCACCATTGGCCCATTCTGAGGGTCTTCCAGCTCGTCCCTGTCAGGCGATGAGCTGGTAGCGGCCGGGGCCGGTCTGGACGTAGCGGGGTTCTCGCCAGCCGGGTGGGGCGGGTGCGGTGGCGGTGTAGCGGTGGCCGGTCGGGGTGATCGTCTCGACCTGGTGACGGTCGACGGGGTGCCCGACCTGGTGTTGTCGCCAGCCCGGGGCTTGTTTGGCGTGGTTGCACGCCTGGCACAGCCCCTGGCCGTCGTCGGCCGTGGTGTCGCCACCGTCGGCGACCGGGGTGATGTGGTCGTTGTGCCGGACCGGGGCATCACAGAACGGGGTGGCGCAGATCCCGGCACCGCGCAGGGCGAGGAACTCACCCATCGCCTTCGTGTGGAACCGGGATCGGGTGGTCATCGCGACCAGCCGGCCGAGACGGTTGCGGTACAGGCACCGGAACCAGCTGATCACCTCGCTGTCGGACGGCTGGTTGATGGCCTGGGCGAGGAGGTTGCGGGCGACTTCGGGCGGCACCACCTCGGCTGGTACGCCGTCCGCGGAGACCTCCGCAGGGGCGTGGCCACCGGCCAGGGACTCGTCCGAGATCACCACGTCGACCGTGACCGGCACCGCCGGCGCCGCCTCGGGGGTACCCGTGTCGGCGACGCCGGTGAGCCGAGCGACCATCAGGTCGCTCATGAGCTGCCCCAGGCTGCGGGGATCGCCCGCGGCACGCGCCGCTTCCGCTGCCTTGCGGAGCGCGGCATAGGCCGCGACCCCTTGGGCGACCGGGACCAGTGCGGTCAGGTAGGTCATCGTGTCCGGCGCCGGGCGGACGGTCACGTTGCGGTCGGCTTGTGCTTTGCGGGCGCGGCGGGCGACCGCGGCGGGGTCGAGCTCGGCCACCAGCCGGCGGATCCGGCCGACCAACTCCCTCGTCCCGACCCCGTCGAGGGCGGCCGGGTCGGCACAGGTCTCCTCGTCGGCGAACATCCGCAGCTCGATCGGCAGACAAGCCGTCTCCCGCGCCAGCAGCATCGCCCGGAACTCCGACAACGATCCGTCGCGCAGGCGGGCCAGGGTGTGCGGCATCTCGGAGTGCAGCACCTTCGCCAGACCGAGAAGGACCTGCCCGCGGTGGGGTGACTCACGACGGGCGAGCGCGATCTCGGAGGCGACACCACGGCCCTGGCGGGCCGCCTGGACCCCGGCCGCTGCCTCGTCGGCGCGGCGGCGGGCGTCGTACACCACCGACGCCTCGGCCTGCACAGCAGCCGCCGCGGACTTCAACGTCTCCAGCGCCGCGATCACGTCGATCTGCGCGGCCGGGTCGTCCGGGCACACGCCAGCGGTGATTCGGTCGACGAACGACCGGACCTCCTCTGCCGTGAGCTGCGCTGCCATACCCGTATGATACTCGAACATATGTTCGATCCAAGATGCTTGCTCGAGGCTGTGGACAACGGAGTGCGGCAGGGACGAGCGCTCCGCGCCGGCGTCGACGGCAGGGCTCGAGACCGTGACGATCGGTAGGTCAAGCGTCGTAGAAGGAGCGCCACGGCGACGCCCGGGACTCCCTGGGCACGAGCACCTGGTGCTTCGAGTTGAGAGGACCCGGTTGGCCCGCGCGACAGGTAAGGCCCACGACGTCCGCGCCAGGCCCCGTGCCTCTGATTGCGGCTGCCCGCGGTCGGGGCACTCCACTCCGGCAGCAACACGCCCGACACCCGCCGCCGTCAGGCGCGCCACCATCTCTGAGCGCCGTAGCCGCGTAGTCCAACAGAAGCGGAGCGGCAAGATGGTCCAGTGAGCAAACGCCATACGCGAACACCACGTGAACGACACGAGGCGTACCTGCGTGTACTTGAGGCCAGGCGTTTGAGCACTAGCCCGGACCGGCTACGCGAGTTGGCGAGGGACCCTGTTCCGCCAGTGCGCCTATGGGCCTCCGGCAATCCGAACATGCCACCTGACGCACTTGAGGAACTCGTCCGCTCAGGCGAGACGAGTTGGGCGCTCACCAATCCCTCAACTCCCCTGTCAGCACTTCGAATCGCGGCTGAGCGCGAGCGACAGGAGCAGGCGGAGGCGGAGTATCCCTCCATCTGGGTCCGCGCCTATTGCTACATGCACCCGAATGCCAGCCGAACCCTCCGACGCGAACTGCGAACGCAGGGCGTCCTGCGACAGGTGCGCGCCACCTGGGGGCTGTACTGGCGCGGCAGAGCTCAAGCACCGCACTCCACCCGATACGAGTGAGACCCTGCACCCGACGGTCTGGCTATGAACGGACCCGAAGCCACGCCTTTACCAATCAAAGTCGATCGAGTTGAATGACTTTGTGCAAGAAGGCTTCCCGCTCCCCCGCTGGGCATGGCGCAGCGTCGGCGCAGCCACGGCCCTGGGCCTGCTGCTCGCCAGCGAGGTCGTCGGTGCCCTGGGCGCGGTCGTGGCCTTCGCCGTCGCCGAGGTCATCTTCGACGCGGCCGACCTGGAGCGCTGAGCGCACCCCCGACCGACCAGGTCAGTTGTCGGAGGCGTTGTCCGCCCCGCGACGCCAGCGGATGCCGGCCTCGAGGAAGCCGTCGATCTCGCCGTCGAAGACGGGCTGCGGGTTGCCGGTCTCGTAGCCGGTGCGCAGGTCCTTGACGATCTGGTACGGGTTGAGGACGTAGTTGCGCATCTGGTCGCCCCAGCTCGCGGCGACGTCGCCCTTGAGGTCCTTCTTGAGCGCGGCCTCCTCGGCCTTCTTCTTCGCGAGGAGCTTGGCCTTGAGGACGATCATCGCGGCGGCCTTGTTCTGCAGCTGCGACTTCTCGTTCTGGCAGGAGACCACGATGCCGGTCGGGATGTGCGTGAGGCGGACCGCGGAGTCGGTCGTGTTGACCGACTGGCCGCCGGGGCCGCCGGAGCGGAAGACGTCGACGCGGATCTCGTTCTCGTCGACCTCGATCTCGTCGGTCTGCTCGAGCTGGGGCACGACCTCGACGGCGGCGAAGGAGGTCTGGCGGCGGCCCTGGTTGTCGAACGGGCTGATCCGGACCAGGCGGTGGGTGCCGACCTCGACGGAGAGGGTGCCGTAGGCGTACGGCGCGTGGATCGCGAACTCGGCCGACTTGATGCCGGCCTCCTCGGCGTAGGAGATGTCGTAGACCTCGACGGGGTACTTGTTGCGCTCGGCCCAGCGGGTGTACATCCGCATCAGCATCTCGGCGAAGTCGGCGGCGTCGACGCCGCCCGCGCCGGAGCGGATCGTGACGATGGCCTCGCGCTCGTCGTACTCACCGGAGAGCAGGGTGCGGACCTCGAGGCCCTCGACGGCCTTCTTGATCCGGTCGAGCTCGGCGTCGGCCTCGGCCTGGGTGTCGGCGTCGCCCTCCTCGGCCGCCAGCTCGGCCAGCACGGCGAGGTCGTCGATGCGCTGCTGGAGGCCGCGGAAGCGCTCCACCTGGCCCTGCAGGGAGGACAGGCGCCCGGTCACCCGGGTCGCGTTGTCCTGGTCGTCCCACAGGTCGGGCGCGGCGACCTGGACGCCGAGGTCCGCGATCTCCTGCTCCATCTTCGGCAGGTCGAGGACCTGCTCGATGGTGTGCATCGTCGCAGTCAGCTGCTTGATCTCGGAGTCGTAGTCGGGTCCAGCCACAAGGTGCAAGGTTACGCACCCTGCGGCAGGAGCAGCGAAACGAGCCGTTCGCCAAGGCCTTGGTGAAAAAAGGTGAACTTCTTTCAGAAAAGGGATGTGGGCCCCGTCACAACCTGCTTGACTCCCGCCACTCCCTCCGCCACACGGGCTCCCGTGCCCGTCCCTCTCGGGTGGCACCCCCCACTCACGGGACGGTGACGCATGCTCCCTGCGCCGAACGACAGCACCCTCCAGCCCAGCCGCCGCCGCGCGGCGCGCGACTTCCGGCGACGGATGGCCTGGCTGAGCGTCCTCGCGACCGTGGTCGCGACGCTCGTCGGGGCCGGTACGACGCCCGCCCTCGCCGCGCAGGCCAGCGGTGACGACGTCGCGGTGTGGAGCACCGGGTGGGCGTGGACCTACCAGACCAGCTTCCGCTACACCGGCGACACCGCGGACGTCACGATCAACGAGAACGTCACCTACACGGTGGCCGGCGTCGAGACCTTCCAGGGGCAGAGCGCCTACAAGTTGAACATCTCCGGCACGATCACCGGCGGTGGCGGCAGCGCCCAGGTCGACGGCGTCGGGAACGCCACCCTCAGCAACTTCTCCGGGTCGGTGAGCGGCACCCGCTACGTGCGCCGCTCCGACCTCGCCCTCCTGCAGGAGCAGCAGCACCAGGACCTCCGGGCCAAGGCGTCGATCTCGATCATCTCGACCAACATCACCGCGGCGGTCGACCTCGAGATGACCCCGCGCGGCGGGTGGCGCGCGATCGACTTCCCCGTGGAGGCGGGCCAGTCGTGGCAGAGCGACGTGGACGTCGACTACACCGGCGGCTTCACGTACGACGCCGGCAGCTACGGCAGCGGGGCCGACACCTTCGACGGGGTCTTCTCCCTCGACGCCCCGGCCGCGGTCACCAACGCGACGGCCAGCGTGCCGGCGGGCAGCATCGCGACCCGTCGGGTCCACACGCAGAGCTCCGACGGCAGCCTGGTCAGCACGCACTGGTGGTCGCCGGTGCACCGCAACGACGCGCAGGAGTACCTGAAGCTCCCGCTCGACGGCGCGACGCTGACCCTCGACCGCAAGCTGTCGTCGTCGAGCACCCCGGCTCCGTCGACGACCCTCACCACCACGATCACCCCGTCGCTGTCCTGCGCGGGCGGTGACGTCACCGTGAGCGGCAAGCTCAGCACGGGCGCCGCGGGCGTCCCGGTCTCGCTCTTCCTCGACAAGTCCCCCGTGACGCCGGGCGCGAGCATCACCGCGAGCGCGACCACCACCTCGGGTGGCAACTACAGCGTGACGGTCGCCGCCCCCGCCGAGTCCGACGGCCTCCAGAAGGCCGGCGCCCGTGGCAGCTGGGGCGTCGTCGCCTCGGCCGGCGGCGCGACCGGAGCCGCGACCCTCGTGGTCACGCCGAAGGCCTGCAGCACGCTGGCCTACACCGGCGACCTGACCGCCCCGCAGGGAGGTACGGCGACCGTGCGGGCCACGCTCACCGACCGCACCGGCGGCGCGGTGTCCGGCCGGACGGTCAGCTTCACGCTCTCGGGTGGCGCCACGGCGAACGCCACCACCAACGCCGCCGGCGTGGCCGAGACGACCATCGCGGTCGCCGGTCCCCCGCGCAGCGCGACCGTCTCGGCGTCGTACGCCGGGGACGCGACGCTGGAGCCCGCCTCGACGAGCGAGGCCTTCACGGTCGGCGCCATCGCGACGACCACGACGGTCAGCGCCGACCCCGCGGTCGTGACCATCGGCGACCCGGTCCGCTTCCACGCGAGCGTCGTGCCGACGCACGGCGGGGATCCCGCCGGCACCGTCCAGTTCCGGGTCGACGGCTCCGACTTCGGCTCCGCCGTCGCGCTCGCCGACGGTGAGGCGACCAGCGCGGCGCTCTCGACGCTCGGCCTCGGCGACCACACGGTCGTCGCGGTCTACAACGGCACCGCCGACCACGCGACCAGCACGTCGGCGGCGGTGACCTTCCGGGTCCGCGAGCCGCTCAAGCCGACGACGACCACGTCGTCGGTCGACCCGGTGAGCGCTGTCACCGGGCAGCCGGTGACCCTGGGCGCGACGGTCGCGACCGCGACCGGGACGCCCACCGGCGAGGTCGTCTTCACCGTGGACGGTGAGGAGGTCGGCAGCGCCCCCGTCGGCCCCGACGGCAACGCCAGCACGACCGTCACCGACCTGCCGGTCGGCAGCAACCCGGTCGTCGCGACCTACACCGGCGACGACGTCTTCGGCCCCAGCTCGGCGGCGCCGCGCACGGTGACCGTCAGCAAGGCGGCCGTCGAGGTCACCCTCGTCGCGTCGGACTCCTCGACCGTGACGGGCGAGGCCGTGGGCCTCACCGCGACCGTCGCGGTCCAGGCTCCCGGCGGCGGCACGCCGGGCGGCACCGTCCAGCTGCTCGTCGACGGCACCGCGACCGGTGCCCCGGTCGCGCTGACCAACGGCTCGGCGACCTTCCCGCCGCTGACCTCGCTGAGGGCCGGGAGCCACACCCTGGCTGCGGCGTACTCGGGCAGCGGCGGCTACCAGTCCGGCTCCGACCAGGTCGGGCAGGACGTCGCGAAGGCGGACACCACGCTCGCCCTCCTCGCCAGCCCCTCCCCGTCGCTGCAGGACCAGGAGGTCGAGCTGACGGCCACGGTCGCGGCGGTCAGCCCGGGCTCGGGCGACGCCACCGGCACGATCACCTTCTACGCCGGCACCGACGCGATCGGCTCGGCCCCGCTCTCCGGCGGGACCGCCGTGCTCGCGGTGTCCGACCTCGCGCCGGGCTCGTACCAGCTCAGCGCGCGCTACGCGGGTGACGACGACTACCGCGGCAGCAGCTCGGCCCCGGTGAGCCACACGGTCATCGAGGGCACGGCGGTCGTCGCGACGTCGACGGTGCTCACGTCGAGCACCAACCCGTCGACGTACGGCGAGCTGATCACCTTCCGCGCCGAGGTCTCCGCGGCCGACGACAGCGCCCCGGGCGGGACCGTGCAGTTCTCGGTCGACGGCCAGGACTTCGGCGGCGCGGTCGCGGTCGGTCCCAACGGGGTCGCCGAGAGCGCGACGCTCGCCTCGCCCGACCCGGGCGACCACACGGTGATCGCGGCCTTCACGCCCGCCCCCGGCTACGCAGGAAGCGGCGACATCCTCGTCCAGACGGTGGCCGCGGCCGGCGTCGACGTGGCGCTGTCGTCGACCGACGCGGACGCCCAGGTCGGTGACGACGTGCGCTTCAGCGTCGAGGTCTCCTCGCAGCAGGCCGGCACCGGCGTACCGACCGGTTTCGTCCAGTTCTCCGTCGACGGCCAGCCGCTGGGCGACGCGGTCGAGCTCGAGGACGGCGCGGCGACGAGCATCGCCGTCGGCGACCTCGCGCCCGGCACGCACGCGGTGACGGCGCTCTACTCCGGCGACGTCCACTTCCGCCCGCAGCTCGAGGAGCTCACCCAGACGGTGGCGAAGGTGGCGACCACGACCGGGCTGAGCGTCTCGGCGACCACCGTCACCTACGGCGACGGCCTCGTCCTCACGGCGCTGGTCTCGCCCGCCAACGGCGACCTCGGCGTCCCGACGGGATCGGTCACCTTCCTCGCCGACGGCGAGGAGATCGGCTCCGTGCCGGTGGGGCCGGCCGCGGGCGGTGCGGCCTCGGCCCAACTGTCCACGGCAGCGCTGCCGGCGGGCGCCCACCACCTGAGGGCGGTCTACGGCGGCAGCGCGGTGCACGACGGCAGCGGGTCCGCCGTCGTCGACGTCACCGTGGCCAAGCGCGCGACGACGACCACCGCCGAGGCGGCGGTCGTGAAGGTGACCCCGCTCGGCCTGCCGCTCGGCCAGCTCCGCGCGACGGTCACGACCTCGGCGGGCCCGCTCGCCGGCGTACCGGTGGAGTTCAAGGTCGGCGCCAAGGTCGTGTGCACCTCGGTGACCAACGGTGCCGGCGCGGCCACGTGCAACGCCGGGTCCCAGCTGGTCGCCCTGGTCCTCAACGGCGGCTACACGGCCACCTTCCTCGGGGACGCCAACCACCTCTCGTCCACGGCGCGCGGCGCCATCCTCAAGTGAGTCCGGCCATGGTGAAAGGAACTCCCGTGCGCAGACTGATCTCCCTCGTCGCGGCGTCGGCGCTGGCCATCGGCACCCCGGTGCTGCTGGCCGCGCCGGCCGGCGCCGACATCACGGCGCCCGCCAACGGAGCCGTGCTCCGCGGCAACGCCACCCTCTCGGCGAGCGGTGCCTCCGACGGCACCGGCTGCCTCAGCGGCAGCAGCCCGCAGACGACCCTGCAGCTGATCAACAGCGGCGGCACGGTCGTGTTCGAGAGCGTGCAGGGCGGCACCGGCGCGAAGAGCGCCACCGTCGACACCCACGCCTACGCCAACGGCGCCTACACCGCCCGGGCGATCGAGCGGAAGCGCTCCGGCTTCCTCTACTGCACCAACAGCACGACCACCACCAACCGCTCGGTGTCGATCGACAATGTCACCGATCTCGCCTACTCCGGCGCCACCGAGGGACCGCAGAACACCTCGGTGACGGTGCGGGCCACGCTGACCGACCCGAACCTGGCGGCCTCCGTGCTGCCCGGCCGGACGGTCACCTTCACCCTGTCCGGTGGTACGTCGGTCAACGGCACCACCAACGCCAACGGGGTCGCGACCGCGAGCCTGCCGGTCTCCGGCCCGCCGCGGACGGCGACGGTGACGGCGTCCTTCGCGCAGACCTCCTTCTACAAGGGCTCGACGGCGTCGAGCAACTTCACCGTCGAGAAGAACCCGTCGACCACGACCGTCGTGCAGCCCGCTGCCGTGGTGCACGGTCAGCCGGTGGCCTTCACCGCCCAGGTCGCGCGGGTCAACGGCACCAGCGACCCGACCGGCACGGTGCAGTTCACGGTCGACGGCGCCGACTTCGGCTCCCCGGTCACCGTGAGCGGCGGCTCGGCGACGTCGGCGAGCACCGACTCGCTCAGCACCGGCACGCACGCGATCGGCGCGCGCTACAGCGGCGACGGCAACCTGCTCACCAGCACCGCCTCCACGAAGGACCTGGTCGTCGGCAAGGCGCCGACATCGACGGTCCTCACCAGCACGGGCTCCCCGACCGTCACCGGTGAGGCCGTGACGTTCACGGCCGAGGTCGGCGTCGTCGCCCCCGGCGCCGGCGCCCCCGCGGGCGGCGTGCAGTTCAACATCGACGGCGAGCCCTACGGCACCGCCGTCCCGCTCGACGGCGACAGCGCCGAGCTCACCGTGGCGAACCTCCGCCCCGGCAACCACGACGTGCAGGCGACGTACAACGGCAACGGCGACTTCGCCTCCAGCAGCTCGGCGGCGCTCACCCACGGCGTCAACCGGGCCGACACGACGGTGACGCTGAGCTCGTCCAACCCGGACGCCGTCGCCGGCGAGCCGCTGACCTTCACCGCCGACGTCGACGTCGTCGCCCCGGGCGCGGGCGAGCCGACGGGAACCGTGCAGTTCGCCGCGGACGGTGAGCCGATCGGTGCGCCGGTCCCGGTCACCAACGGCACGGCGGTCTCCCCCGCGACCGGCCTCGACGCCGGTGAGCACGTGATCACCGCCAACTACGAGGGCGACGACAAGTTCGCGGGCGGCTCCGACAGCCTCGACCAAGAGGTCGCGGCCGCACACACCACCACCGTCGTCACCAGCTCGCCGAACCCGTCCGTGGTCGGCCAGCCGGTGACCGTCACCGCGACCGTCTCGCCGGTCAGCCCGGCGACGGGTACGCCGCAGGGCGCGGTGCAGTTCGAGATCGACGGCGTCCCCGGCGACTACGCCACCCTCGAGGACGGCGCGGCGGAGATCCAGGTCAGCACGCTGGCCCGGGGCTCCCACGAGATCAAGGCGCGCTACCTCAGCGCCGACCCGAACTTCATCACCAGCACCTCGGCCGCCGCCACCCACACGGTCAACAAGGCGTCGACCAGGACCGTCGTCACCAGCTCCGCGCCGGTGTCGGTCTTCGGGCAGCCGGTGACCTTCACCGCGGAGGTCTCCGTGGTGGCGCCGGGCGCGGGCTCGCCCTCGGGCACGATCACCTTCACCGACGGCGACACCGTCCTCGGCACGGCCGACGTCAGCTCGGCCACAGGCGGGGTCGGGTCGGTCACGGTCGACGACCTGTCCGTGGGCCAGCACGCCGTCGTCGCGACGTACGACGGCGACGACTCCTTCAGCGGCAGCAACGGCTCGGTCGCCCAGAAGGTCCAGCGGGCACAGACCTCGACGATGGTGACGTCGTCGGCGAACCCGTCGCAGTCCGGCGAGGGCGTGCGGTTCACGGCCGCCGTCTCCCCGGTCGCGCCGGGCGCCGGCAGCCCGTCGGGCACGGTGCAGTTCACCGTCAACGGCGCCAACCTCGGTGGCCCGGTGGCCGTCGTGGACGGCGCGGCGACCAGCAACCTGTTCAGCTCGCTCTCCCCCGGCACCTACCGGATCGCCGCCGCCTACAGCGGTGACGCCCGGTTCGTGGCCAGCAGCGGCGTGCTCGACCAGGGCAACGGCCAGAACGTCGTCAAGGGCGCCACGTCGATGGCGCTCGCCTCGGACGACCCGGTGGCCGACCACGGGCAGACGGTGACCTTCACCGCGACGGTGACCGCGCTCGCGCCGGCCACCGGGAAGCCCACGGGCGTGGTGCAGTTCTGGAGGGGCGGCACCCTGCTGGGAGCCACCAGCCTGGTCCCGGCCTCGGAGGCGCGGACCAGCCGGGCGTCGTACTCGACGGCGGGGCTGGCTCCCGGGCAGCACGAGATCCGCGCGGTCTACGTCGGCAACTTCAACTTCGAGGGCCAGGTGGCCACGACCACCCAGGCGGTCGGCGCCGTGAGCACCGTCGTCGGGATCGCGTCGGCCACCAACCCGTCCGTGTACGGCGACCCGGTGACCCTCACCGCCACCGTCGCGAACGCGGCCCCCGGCGTCGGCGCACCCACCGGCACGGTGGTGTTCCGCTCCGGTGACGACGTGCTCGGCGAGGCCGACCTGTCCACCGCCGACGGCAGCACCACGGCGACGCTCGAGGTCGACGGCTTCGCGGCCGGCAGCCACGAGCTGACGGCGTCGTACTCGGGCGACGGGAGCCACGCGGCCGGCACGTCGCCGGTGCTGCTCCAGGTCGTCGAGCGGGCCCAGCCGACGCTGGTCGCGCACGACGTGGCGGACCCGCTGGTCGACAACTACTCGCGGGTCGAGGCCACCCTGACCGGGCTGGACGGCGCCCCGCTGGCCGGCCAGGAGCTGGTGTTCACGACCGGGCCGGTGCTCAACGGCGGCGTCACGGCCGTGTGCTCCGCGGTCACCGACGCCGACGGCTACGCGAAGTGCGACGTCCCGCTGCGGTGGGGCGCGCTGATCCTGCAGGGCTTCGAGGTGCGCTTCGCGGGCAACGACAGCTACGCCCCGGCCGTGGCGCGCACGGTGTACGAGGACCCGAACGACTGACGTTCCCTTCCCACCCCCAGGACAGCGGGCCCCGGTCGTCGACCGGGGCCCGCTGTTCGTGGGCCTTCTGCTCGTCGAGCGACGGGGTACCGCACCGGCCATGAGCACCCAGACCCTCCAGGACCGTGTGCCCGGCGCCGACGCCGACAAGCCGACCGAGATCCCGCGCCGCGGCTGGTGGCAGGTGGTGCGGCGGGCCTGGCGGGAGGCGAAGTCGGACCAGGTCCCGCTCCTCGCCGCGGGCGTGGCGTTCTACTCGTTCCTCGCGCTCTTCCCGGCGATGATCGCGGCAGTGATGCTCTACGGCCTGGTCCGCGACCCCGCCGACGTGCAGCGCCAGGTCGACGAGCTCTCCGCGACCCTGCCGTCCGACGCGGCCTCGCTGCTCACCACGCAGCTCGAGGCGCTGACCACCACGTCGAGCAGCTCGCTCGGGCTGGGCCTGATCATCAGCCTGGTGCTGGCGCTGTGGAGCGCGTCCGGTGGCGTCGGCAACGTGATGACCGCCGTGAACCTCGCGTACGACGAGGAGGAGACCCGCGGCTTCGTGAAGCGCAAGGCGCTCGCCCTCGGCCTCACCCTCGGCGCGATCGTCTTCGTCGTGGTGGCGGTCGGCATGGTCGCGGTCGCCCCGGCCGTGCTGGACAACCTCGTCGGCGCGGGGCCACTGCGCTGGGCACTCGAGGTGGTCCGCTGGCTCGGCCTCCTCGTCGCGATGTCGGTCGCGCTCGGTGTGCTCTACAAGCTGGCGCCGGACCGCGACGCCCCCACGTTCCGCTGGGTCTCGATCGGGTCGGTCGTCGCCACGGTGCTGTGGCTCCTCGCCAGCCTCGGCTTCTCGCTCTACGTGGACAACTTCGGCTCGTACAACAAGACCTACGGCGCGCTCGCCGGCGTCGTCGTCCTGCTGCTGTGGCTCTGGCTGACCATGTACGTCGTCCTGCTCGGCGCCGAGGTCAACGCCGAGGCCGAGCAGCAGACCGCCGAGGACACGACCGTCGGCCCGGAGAGGCCGATGGGCCAGCGGGGTGCGGTGAAGGCCGACAGCCCGCCGGGAGACCCGGGCTCGACCTGACCGCTAGAGTCCACGCTGACGCCTGAGTCCTTCCTCCCCAGGAGCAGACATGCCGGTCACGCGTGGATTCCTCGGTCGCCGACGCGGCCACGAGGGGCGGCTGCCCCCGGGCCAGTACGACACCGGTGCCGGCTGGCCCGTGCTGACCGCGGAGGCGACCCCGGTCGTCGACACGGCGAGCTGGTCGCTGTCCGTGGACGGACTCGTCGAGCGGCCCACGACGTGGAGCTGGGACGAGATCCACCAGCTGCCCGCGTCGACGTACGTCGGCGACATCCACTGCGTGACCGCGTGGTCGAAGTTCGACGTCACCTTCAAGGGGGTGAGCGTCGACGAGCTCCTCGACGCGGCGGGCCCCCTGCCGGACGCGGCGTACGTGATGGTCCACTCCAGCACCGGCTACACGACCAACCTCCCGCTCAGCGACCTGGTCGACGGCAAGGCCTGGGTCGTGTGGGAGTACGACGGCAAGCCGCTCTCCCGCCAGCACGGCGGCCCGGCCCGGCTGCTGGTGCCGCACCTGTACTTCTGGAAATCGGCGAAGTGGGTCTCGCGGCTGGAGCTGATGGCGCACGACCGGCCCGGCTTCTGGGAGCGCAACGGCTACCACGACCGTGGCGACCCGTGGCTCGAGCAGCGCTACCAGGGCGATTGAGGACCACACGGTGAGTGAATCCATCGACGACGTGCGCGCGCTCGAGACCACCTGGACGACCGGGCGGATCATCGAGAAGGACCACCCGACCCCCACGACGGTCCGGCTGCGGATGCACGTGGAGGACCGGCGCCGCCACCGGCCCGGCCAGCACTACCTGATCCGGCTGAGGGCGCCCGACGACTACACCGCGCAGCGCTCGTACTCGATCGCCTCCGACGAGGACGACCCGCTGGTCGAGTTCCTCATCGAGCGGCTGCCCGACGGCGAGGTGTCGGAGTTCCTCGCCGACGTCGCCGAGGTCGGCGACGTGCTGGAGATGCGTGGCCCCATCGGCCGCTGGTTCACCTGGGACACCACGACGCCGGCGCTGTGCCTCGTCGGCGGGACCGGTGTCGTCCCCGCCGTCGCGATGGCGCGCGCTGCCCGCCGGCTGGGCCGCTCGTCGCTGCTCCGCGTGGTCGCGGTCGGGCGCTCGCCGGAGGAGCTGGCCTACGCCGAGGAGCTCGCCCGCGCCGGCGCCACGCTCGCCTGGACCCGCACCGACACCGGCGAGCGACCGGCAGGTCCGCCCACCGTCGACGAGCTCACTCCCCTGCTCACCGGGACGGAGCTCGCCTTCGTCTGCGGGTCGGCGCGCTTCGCCGCCTTCGCCGAGGGGCTGCTGCTGGACTGCGGCGTGCAGCCGGGTGCGATCCGGGTGGAGCGCTTCGGGCCGAGCGGCTGAGGCTCGGCTCACTCCTCCGGGTCCACCACCGCGGTCCCGACCGACCGCACCGACGCCGCCGGCATCCCCGGCACGCCGAGGGGCAGGTCCAGCGGGGCGACCAGCTCGACGACCACCCGGTCCCCCTCGACCCGCACCGCTGCCCGGAGGCCGGGATGGTCGTGCTGGGCGCCGGACTCGCGCAGGTAGGCGTGGACCGCCCGCTCGGCCTCGCGCCGCGTGATGGCGAGGGGGCCGCGAGCCAGCCCGCCGTCGTACGCATCGCGGCCCTGGGCGCCGAGGTCGGCGCCCTGCAGGGCGGCGCCGTCGGCGAGCTCGTCGAGGCGCTGGCGGGCGAGGTAGGCGGCGCTGGCGTCGACCACGACCGCGACCAGCAGCAGGATGATCGCCATGAACGCGAGGACCAGCGGCGTGGTACTGCCGCGCTGGTCCCACCGGGCGCCTCTCACCGACGCCCCCGGTCGATCTCCCGGTAGCGGCCGATCGGCACGGTCTGCTCGGCACTCAACCGGAAGCTCGGCGCACCGCCACCCAGCACGTCGGGCATGAGCGGCAGCTCCACCGACGACTCGACCCGGACGGTGATGACCGAGGTCCCGCTGTGGCAGTTGCGCGGGTACGGCGTGCAGGTGACCCGCACGTGGACCGGGACATCGGTCAGGCCCTGGTCGGCGAGGGCCAGTCGCGCGACGGCGACCGCCCGCTTCTCACCGGCCACGTCGTTGGGCGCGAGCGCGTAGGCGCGGGCCGCCGCCCGTGCCGCACCGCTCACGCCGAACGAGCCGCGCTGCACCTCGGACACCGACACCACGATCCACAGCAGCGGCAGGAGCAGCAGGACACCCATCCAGACGACCTCGACGAGGCCGCTCCCCCGCTCGTCCCTCCTGCGCGGCCGGCTCCTCATCGCGGGTCCTCCTGCACGGCGCGACCGGACACGGTGAGCTGGACGGCCGGGCCGCCGAGGCCGAGCGCCGGGACCTCCGCGTGCACGATGACCTCGATGGCCGGCGCGCCGTCGACGCTCACCCGGCGCACCTCGACGTCGTGGGCGTAGCGACTGCCGACGGCATCGGCGATCTGCGACCGCGTGCGCGCCACCCCCTCGCCGGGGCTGCTCCCGGCGGTCGCCGCGAGCCGGGCTCCCTCGGACGCAGCGGCCGCCAGCGTCGCCCGGACGTGGAGGACGAGGGCGACCTGCACGATGCCAAGCACGATCGGCACCAGCACGACCGAGACCAGGGTGAAGTCCACCAGGGCCGACCCCCGCTCGTCCCTCCGCCGGCCGGTCGCCATCGCTCAGCGCACCGAATTGAGCGCCGCTTGGAGGATCGCGAGCACTGCGGTCGGGCAAGACCGAACAGGGCGACGCCCAGCGAGATCGTCATGATCGTCACCAGCACCCACCCCGGCACGTCGCCGCGGTCGTCACGCTGGCCCCAGCGTCGTCGGATCAGGTCGATCGGTGGTCGGTGGTGCACGGTGGTTCCTTCCCGAGAGGTGCTGGTCAGTAGCTGAGCGACAGCCCGACGAAGCCGGGCCAGAAGGCGAAGATCACGGTCACGGGCAGGACCAGGAACACGACGGGAATCATCATGAAGATCTCCTTGCGCGAGGCCTGCTCGATGAGCGCACGCCGCCCCGCCTCGCGCACGTCGGCGGCCTGGGCGTGCAGCACGTCGGCCAGCGGGGTGCCCCGCTCGACGGCCACCGCGACGCTGTGGGCGAAACGGGCGACGACCGCCACGCCGGACGTCCCCGCCAACCGGTCGAAGGCGTCGGCGACGGGCTCACCGGTGCGGATCCGGGCCAGCACCTCGGACAGGTCGCGCGACAGCTCACCACCACGCGCCGGACGACCCGCGCCAACGCAGCGACCGGCGCCTCGCCCGCCGCCACGCTCAGGGCCAGCAGCTCGGCGATGGTGGGGAACTCCGCGACGATGGCGCTCTCGCGCTGCTTGACCTGGGCCGAGAGGCGGTTGTCGCGCAGCAGCACGCCGAACACGAACGCGCCCACGCAGACGACCAGCAGGGGAAGTGGGTTGCCGGGGTGGGTCCACGCCCGCACCAGCCCGTACGCCGCCGCCACGCCGAAGCCGGCCAGCCCCCACAGCACCTGCTGGATCCGGAAGTCGTGGACGTCGATGTCGAGACCCGCCCGGGACAGCCGGCGCCGCACCTAGGCCGAGCCGCCCAGGACGCGATCGACGCCGTCGGCCGCGCTGCGCAGCCCGGGGCGGAACACGGCTGCCACCACGTTGCCGTGGGCGGCCCTCGGACCGCCGTGCGCTGGGCTCGAAACTTTGGGTTTCCGAGGCTGAGTCCCCTCCGACCGCGAGGCGGGCGGTTTGGTGGCCGCCCGCCGTCCGCCGTCCGCTCGGGAGAAATCACCGTCGAAAGTCGATGATTCCTTGAAGCTCCGGGGTGACGACCAGGTTGAACCTTTCGACGATGAGACCAACGCGCTGGGCGAAGACTTCCCGCAGGACGATCAGGTGGTAGCGAAACAACTCATCGTCGCGGCGGAATGCTTCCGACTTACGTCCTGCTGCGCTCACGAAGGTCGTACACGCCGCCTGGAGGTCCATCAGCGCGCGGAGCAGGAAGCCGCCTCCCCTGACCGTCAGCATCTCGTTCTCGAAGACCTTACGAAGGTCGTGAGCGGACTTCCGGCACTCCTCGTAGTCCTCGTCCATCACGCGATCACGAAGGAGGCGTCGGCGCTGCAAGAGGATCATTAGGCGCTCGGCGATATGCCGATTGTCTTGCAGGTACTGCGCATCTGAATCGTCCACGCAGGATCATCCCTCCAGTCGTCGCTGGATGGCAGCATCTACCTCTTCCGCCGCACACTGCAACCAGTCCGCTTGGGGATCGGCCGCTCGTCCGCGCGCTGCATCCGCGAGCTCGTCGCGCCGGCGCCGCCCGTTCGGCCCGGCCTTCGTCCCCACGAGGGCGCGCAGCACCGGGATGTCGGTCTCGTCCTGGGTGTCTCGGACCAAGGCTCCTACGTAGCCCGACAGATGCTGAAACTGGGTAATCGACATCTGGCGTCGAATCTCCGCGAGCAGGCCCAACTCGAACTCGAGCCGACGTTCACGCACGAGGTCCTTCTTCGTCTGCACCGATTGCCACGCGGCGTAACCGATGGCGAATGCGGCAAGGAGAGCACCGACAGCACCAGACCAGATGGCCACGTGGTCGAGCCAGTCCCGAGCGTCGTCCACCGGAACAGGCTTGGCGAGGGGAATGAGGTTCATCGGGTGCACAGGAACCATCCTGCCCGCATAGGTCGAGACATGGCGGTCCGTCATGCCGTACGGCTGCCGCAGCCCTTGGGGACCGCCTCCCCCGGGGGCGTGTGACACCGAAGCGCATAGCGTCCCGCGCCGTGTACGGGCATAGAGGTCGCGCAGCCGTAGGGCTGCCCTACAGTCGCGCAGCCCTAAGGGCTGCCCTACAGGTCCATGCCTTCCAGGAACCGTCTCGCTTCTTCGTCATTGCGGCGACCCTCATTGCGGTACGAGTCCGCAACTGAGCGGAGGGCTCCGGCGGTCCTGGGATGAGTCGCCTCGACTCGCTCCGCCCAGGTGTCGTACTGCTGTGCCAGGTCGTACTCCTGCTTGCCGCCATCGGTCATCCCGCGGGACGTGACGCCTCGCTTGTTGTGCAGGCCAATGATGAAGCCTCGCTCGAATCGATCGTTGGGCGCCGCCTCTAGGACGTTCCTAACAGCACGCGCAGGGAACGTCCCATCGCTCTCGCTTGGCGAATGGGCGAACACCTCGCCAATCTGCAGCTCACCGAGTTCGAGGTGGCCGGTCTCACTAAGGAGGGCGCGAACGTCGCGAAGCCAGGACTCCAACTTTTCCTGTTCCACAACCCCGTCATCGTTAGTGCCTGGCACCCTGCGCCATTCCCGCAGAAGCCGATAGGCGTTCGCGGCCAGTCCCGGGTCCACACGAGGCGGCTCCGATACGTCCCGCTGATCCGAAGGCCTGAACGCGTATTCGATGAGTTGAACGAAGGACGCCGGGTCCCGCGCCATAAGGCGTTGAAGAGACTTCGCCCGCGACTCGTCATGCAGCGCGGGGAGGAACTTCCACTCCAGTCGCGCCAGGACCGACTCATCGACATCATGCGCACGCAAGTAATCGAGGAGGGTCGTGAGGTCATGCTCAGAGACGCGGCCGACCTCGGGGTCTTCCGCGCTCCCGAACTCATTCAGTGCATCCACCACGACGTCTACCTCGACGGCATCGCGCCTCGCGTACAGACTTAGGGCGTCTACCGCCATTGCAGCCCTGCCATGTCGCAAGAGTTGTCTAGCCGTTTCACTCGCATGTGGGAAGTCGGCGCCTCGTCCATACGGCGCAAACTCGGCCCAATACGCGCTGTCCACCTCGTCGGGAAGGTTCGCAAGCATGGCCCAGGCGTCCTGGACGTCATCGAGGGTCAGAAGCAAACGGGCCTGAGCAACAGGCCGCCCGTCGAATCGTTCGACCCACTGGCGAACCATCGGTGCTTCTCGGCCGCCGCGGATACGCGCGAACCCGTCAGCGAACTGAACTAGCGACGTGTCCTCGCTATCCAGCAGGGACAGCGCCTCCATGTCGAACTCCCCTCCCGACCGGGCGAGCGCCGAACCCACCGCCCACGGAAGCTTTGCGGCCTGAGCCAGCGCCATCACGGCGGGGAACCCCTCCTCCGCGATGATCTGCGCTACTGCGCGTTGGCGCGCCAGGTCGACCTCCCTTTCACGGGCATCGAAGTCATCTCGAAGTGACGCGGCTAGGTCCGGGTGCCAGTCATCGAAGAGCCAGCGGTGCTGTTCGCTGGCGCGTGCGGGTCGTACGCGGTCGGCGATAGCGGCGAGGCTCGTGAGCCACTCCTCGGCGACGGACCAATCCGCATCCGGGAACTCGCGGTGGCGACGAATGAAGTCTTCGAGCGCGCTCCAGATCGCCCTGGACTCGTCCTCGGACAGACCCTCAGTGTTGAGGTTCTCGAGGTCAGCGATCGCCGCAATACGGCTCGCTTCGGGCAGCCGATCGAACTCGGTAATGACCTCAGTCCAACGGGCGGGCTCGGCCGCCGCGAGGCGGAGCACGCGCTCGGCAATCGCTTCGACCACCCCGAAGTACTCGCCGTACGTGACGGCGCGTTCACCTTCACCCGCCCAGTCGCGGAAACGAGGCTTGTGGGTGGGCATGCCCACGGCATGGTGCTCCGGCAGGAGCGAAAGCAGGAGTTTCCACGTCACGTCCTCATGGCGTTCGAGCAACGCGTCTAGTGTCGAGATTCGCGTCTCGGCGGGCGCGGACGTCTGTGGGAGCCAGGGACGGAATATCCCTTGCAAGCTACTTTCCGGTCGATTCGACAACTTGCCACCAGGGTCCAACTCGGCCAGCCGAGCCAGAATCTCCGTTGCGAAGCCCAGGTGGTGACTCGACCATGCGACGCACTCCAGAGCCCAGAGAAGTCCCGTGTGCGGACTGCTGACCTGCCATGAGTCGCTTTGATCCTGGAACAACTTCGCTAGCAGTGGGTCATCACCACTGACTGCTTCGGCGGCGAACCGTAGGAAGACGTCTGGTGCCGCCTCGGCGAGTAGCGGCAACACGTCCTCAATCGACGCCCACAGTTGGGCAGAGAGGTCTTCATTGGCCCGTCGTAGCAGGCTCCAGACCACCCTCTCCGCCCACTGGCGAGCCGACCGGCCGCCAGCGAGCCGAGCCTCGTCGCCGTGACTGCCTAGCAGGGCGATGGATCGCGCCAGACCCTTTCGAAGGTCCGTCGAATGAACGCGCACCTTCCCGTATATCTCGGCAGTCCAGCGCTCATCGGGAGGTAGGTCGAGGCTTGGGTCTACGGAGGCCAGCACCGTCTGCACTGCCCGTTCAAGTGCTTCAAGGTCCGCCTCGCGAATGGCATGCCGGGCTGTTCGCCAGGAGTCCTCGGGTGAAACCACAGCCCAGGTCGATCCCACTCGCGTGAAGAGAGGGTCCGGCTGACGGATCACGCTTTGGAGGCGCTCCTCAATGTCCTCGGGCAGACCGCCGGTGAGTGCTTCAAGCACCTCCACATCACCACTGCGTAGCTGGCTCCATGCACCAGCCAGCCATGCCCTGCGCACCAGGCGATCCGAGAGGTCGTTGGCCCACTCATCAGGGCCGGGCTGCCCCGACTTGGCAGACACACGCTGAAGAGCCAGGAGGCTCTTGTTGCCCGCCCTGACGTAGCGGCTCAAGTCCGCGTCGGGCACTCCGGCGTCCCGTAGGGCGGCCTCCAGCGTCAGATGGTCGAGCGGCGGAAGTTCGATGGTCGCGTCGCCCTCAGTAACCACGAACACGACGTGGTGGTTCGCGATCTGTTGTGCTTCGCGCTGCAAGTGCTCCTCGTACGGGAGGAGGATCAACAGTCGGGACGCGCTGTCCAAGCGCCGGAGCGTGATCCCGTCGTGAACAACGAGAGACCGGGAAAGCATCGGCTCTGCGCCGTCGGGCTCTTGGGCCAGCATCGTGCAGGCCGCGAAGGCTAGTCCGTCGTCAACACTCGCCGCCTTGATAAAGGTCTTCCCAACATCCGGCGAGAGACGACGCAACAGTTCCGCCGCTTCGTTCTCCCGGCCAGCGAGCACGACCGCCGGAGTCAACCGCGGGTCGAACCCTCCGGAGAATCCACGCCACCAGTCTTCGATGGTCACTGCCCCGAGAGCGGGCATGTCGAGGAGTTCGGACAGCCAGATACGAACTGCCGCCGCCTCCTCGAGCGCCTGCTCGATGTCATCTGCGTCGAGGACTCGGACGTCCTTCCACTTGCCCTCCTCGCGGCGCTTCTGTTCCCAGTCCTTCTTCTTGCGCCATCGCCGAGGCGTGACAAACACGAATGTGGTCGTGGCCATGTCGACCCCGAGCGGGTTCGCTGTTCGCGTCGTGTAGTCGTCCGTCGCCTTGCCCGCGGGGTCCTTGTCGACACCCATCTCCCAGACACTCAGACCCGCAGGAACGAAGGAGGTCGCCCGCGTCGCTTCAACAACTCCGTCGTATCCCGGGAGTCCGACGCCCTCGCCACCCCGCATCTCAACCCGCTGCACCTGATCGTTCTCATGACGTATCAGGCGACGCACCAGCCTGGGCAAGTCGGATTGCGCAGACCTTTGGTCGGCCCAACGCACCACATCGGTGCCGTCCGCGAGATGCGGAAGCCCGTTTCCACTGCCCATGTCCCTACGCCTCCTGGTCTGAGCCTAGGCGACGGCTGCGACAGCCCCCCGGCACGAGTTACGCTCTCCGGTGAGTCGGGGCAGCCCGGCATTGAGGGCGAGCAGCAGGTCGAGGCACTCCTCGGCCCGCACCTCTCCTACGATTAGTCGGCTCGGCCGCATGCGCAGCGACTCCTTGACCAGGTCGCGCAGCCGGACCTCGCCGGCGCCCTCCAGCCCCTCCTGCCGGGTCTGCAGGGCCACCCAGTCCGGGTGGTAGCAAGGCACGTATCTCTATGCAGAAGAACAGGGCGGCGATCTACACCCGCATCTCGCAGGACCGCACCGGCGCAGGCCTCGGCGTGGACCGCCAGGAGCAGGACTGTCGAGCGAAGGCAGAGGAGCTGGGCCTCGACGTCGTCGCGGTGTTCTCCGACAATGACACCTCGGCCTACAGGCCAAGGTCCGCCCCGGCTACCGGGACCTCCTCGAAGCCCTGAAAGACGGCGCCATCGACGCGGTCATCGTCTGGCACACTGACCGGCTCCACCGCCGGACGGCGGAGTTGGAGGACTACATCGCCGTGGCGGAGAAGGTGCCCACCCACTCAGTGATAGGGCGGCGTCCTCGACCTCTCGACTCCGGCCGGTCGGATGCAGGCGAAGGTGGCCGGCGCCGTCGCCCAGCACGAGGTGAAGCACATGATCGAGCGCGTCCACCGCAAGCACCAAGAGCTGCGGGAGAAGGGCCTACCCTCCGGAGGCGGTGGCCCGTTCGGCTTCAAGGTCGGCGGCATCGAACACGACGACGAGGAGGCGGCCCTGATCGTTGAGGCGACCGCCCGCATCCTGAACGGTGCCTCGCTGGCCTCGATCATCCGCGAGTGGAACGAGGCGGGCGTCAAGACGACCCGAGGAGGCAAGTGGCACTACTCCTCCTTCACGTCGATGATCCGGCGGTGGCGGAACGCGGGCATCCGCGAGCACAAGGGCGAGCCTGTCGGTCCGGCGGCCTGGGAGCCGATCGTGACCGAGGACGAACTGCGCAAGCCCCGCTCGGTCCTTGACAGCCGCAGCGCCGGACGAACAACGCGGGCGTCGGTAGGAAGCACTTGCTGAGCGGCGTCCTGACCTGCGCCAAGTGCGGCGGAAGGATGAGGTGGGGCAAGACGGTGACCCGTGCCGGAGTCCCTTACGAGCTCTACCAGTGCACCGGCGGCATCGCGTCGAAGTGCCGCGCCTCAATCCTGAAGGACATCGCCGAGGAGGTGGTGACCAACGTCGTGGCGACCCGCCTCGCCTTCCCGACCGACGACCTCCTGCAGGCCACCGCCGACGACCGCACCCGCCTCGACGCCCTGCACGCCAAGCGCGCCGAGCTGGACGAGGACGAGCGCCAGCTAGCGAAGTCCGGCCTGTCGATCTCGAACCGGATCAAGTTCACCGAGGAGATCGACGCCGCCCGCGCCGCGCTGGAGAAGGAGTCGGGCCGCCTGCTGCGCAGCGTCCACCTCGCCGACATGTTCTCCTCCCTCACAGTCGACAAGGTCGGCATGGAGGCGGTCGGCGGCTTCTCGATCCGGCTCGCGGCCGAGGACATCAAGGCCCGCCTGCTCGACCCGAACACGTCGCTCGAGAAGCGGCAGGCCGTCATCAAGGCCCTCGTCTCGGTGCAGGTGCTCCCCCACCCGAAGGGAGTCAGGCCGACGCAGGAGCTGGCACGCCAGCGCGTGGACATCACGCCGCTCAACGTGAGCACCGGCGAACCGCTCTACGGGTGACCAAGGTGGGGTTGCTACGTGACCCTGACTTCCACGATCTCCAGGCCACCTGATCACTAGGCCACGGCGCGGTAGCCCGCCGAGTCCAGGCATCCATCGACGTACGTCGGACCGTGGACGACATCGACGAGGACCGGCTGCTGATCGAGTTCGCGGCGCTGACGTGGGAGGCACTGGTCCAGTTCTCCATCGACCCCAGCTACGCCGCCGACATGGTCGAGGCCGCCAACGAGGTGGACGCCCGAACCTGCCCAGAGTGCGGCTGGACAGTCGCGAAGGCGCAGATGTTGCGCCTCCACGTCGGCAGCGCCACCTGCCTCAAGCGGCAGCACCCCGACGTCCCGAAGAAGCGGGGACGTCCGAAGCGGGACGTCCCGACGCCGCGACCGAAGAAGCCTGCTCCACAGCCGAAGGTGGCCGTCCCGCGGGCCCTGAGCACGCACTGCAAGAACGGCCACGAGTTCACGCCGAAGAACACCGGAACCAACCGCGGCTCGCGGATGTGCCTGACCTGCCGCAAGGCCTCATTCGCAGCGTTCTACGCACGTCGCGCCGAGAAGCTGAGGAAGGAGCGCGCCGAGGACGATGTAGTCTCCGTACAGAAGTCGAAGGCGTAGCCGTTGGCCCAGCACAGATCCCTTCCGGATAGCCCACGAAACGGGCGAGCCGTGAAGCACCGACGGGACATGGAGCGCCCGCGTCGGACCGGAGACGCGCTGAACAGACAGCCCCTCCCGGTGGAGCAAGATGCTTCCTCGACTCCAAGGCAGATGCCCGCGCTAGGTCCACCGGAGAACGGTGGCTCGGGGACCATCCGCAAGGGTGGCGGAGGTGCGAGACCTCCACGTCCAACGGCAGGCCTGCCCAACGACGCACCCGCCCAAGGCCCTATGGAATGGGTAAGGGCGGGTTACGTCCTGGGCAGGGAACAAGATCAACCTCTGATCCGCGCGAGGAGCCCGCGATGACCGACCCGACACCCGCCAGCCCAGGGGCGCGGATGGCGATGCGTCCACTGCGACACGATGATCCAGCCGAAGGACTCGACGGAGAAGCCCGCCGTGATCTGGCGCAGGCCGCGAGGCGGAGGCAAGCCCATCGGCTTCTGCCGCGAGTGCGGGAAGCCAGCACACAAGGTCGCCTGAAGTGCCGTACCAGTAGACGTCGGCGAGGTCTGGTCTCTGTCCTCTGTGTGCCACGCCGACCAGCCCCGGCCCGTGGGCGCTCCAACGACTTCGGGACGGGGCCTCTAACGTCTGAGAAAAGTCGGGACCGGTGCCTACGATCTGGGCATGCCGTGGGACCCCGACGAACAAGACCGCCTAGAAGAGCTGGAGCCTCTCCACTACGACGTGCCGCCGCACCTTCACGGCGAGCTCTGGAATTGGATCCGAGGAGTCATCGAGCCCGAGAGGTCCTACGGCATCAACGAGATGCTGAAGATCTTCAACGTCCTCCGAAAGACTCCACCTCCGACCTCCAACTCCAGTTTGGGCGTGAGGGCGGGTCAGTACAGGCAGTGGTTCGCGAACTACTGCATAACACCCGACGGCATGTTGAACACGATCCGCGCCATCTTGAAGCATCTCCCGTACGACCACCGTGCGAAGACTCTCGAAGAGATTCTGGTCCGCGGCAAGTCGGGCTACGCAGTGCGGATGGACCGCCGCGGCCTGGAGTTTCGCGTCCACCCGTCGGCGAGAGAGCAGGTCGAGCTCGCCATCAGCGCCTCACCCGAGGGCGCGTCGAAGCTCCTGACCAAGGCTTGGAACGCCGCCTACGGCATGGACCCACGCCCGGACGACGCTTGGAGCGACGCGTTCAAGGCGACTGAGGCAATCCTCCGACCAATCATCAGTCCGGAGGACGGCGACGCCAAGCTCGGCAAGATGATCGGCGACTACGACGCGAAGCCCGAGAAGTGGGGCTCCTGCATCACAGAGTCCAGGCCGACGTTCAACCCGGACCGGCACACCGAGCTGGACGGCCGGGAGACGGTCATGCAGCTGGCCCGAGCCATCTGCTACGGGCAGAAGGACCGACACGCCGCAGGCGAGTCAGCCAACTCGCTCGAGGAGGCCCGCGCCGCCGTGACGATGGCTGTCGCGATCGCGATGCTCTGCGACTCGGGAGCGCTCCGCAGGGTGGCGTAACCCACGACAGCCAACAAGGCCCCAGTTCCTCACCGAGCTGGGGCCTTCGCACGCCGTCAGCTCACCGGCACGGGAGCCGTGGGCTCGTCGCCGTCCTCGTCCTTCGACTTGGGCGCGTCGTCGGTCCGGAACTCGCGCATCGGCTTGCCGTCACCAGTGCCGGGAGCAACCTCGCCTTGCTCCTTGGTCACGGCAACGAACCGGCCGTCCTTGTTCTTGACGAACCGCATGGTCCCCGTACTGAGGCGCTTGCCACTGACGGCGCTACGGGCGACTCCCTCGTTGAGCCGCGCCAGCTGAGCTTGGAGGTCCCGCGAGATCCGGTCCTCGTCACCGGCGACCTGATCCTGCAGTTTGCGGAGCGCCTCTTGGAAGGACTCGCGCTGCGCAGCGGTGGCGGCCCGGGAGGCGTCGACCTTCTCAAGCCGCTCAACCTCCTTCTTCAACCGCTCGTCCCGCTCACGCAACGCGGTGCGCAGCTGAAGGACGGTCACCACGAGCGGCGACAGCAGAAGCGCTCCGGCGACGTTCATGCCGGTGGCCGCTGTGCCTTCCTTGACGCCGAGCTGGTCAGCAAGGCGGTCGGCGTAGATGATCGCCCCGGCCGCCAGCAGGAAGCCCAGGTAGCCCACGGGAAAGAGCCACCCAAGCCGCCGACGCAGGATGTCAACGCGGTCGAGTCCCTTGATCCGGCGCTCGTAGGCCTCCGTCGAGGCGACGTGGGCGGCCTCAAGGTTCCGGCGGGCGGGGCCCTCGGGCATCTCCTTGATGACCGCGGCCTCCTCCTTGATGTGGTTCAGCTGTCGCCGCTTGGGCGTGACGAGCAGGGCGGGGAGCACGGCGAACACGCCCGCCACGATGCCGACTGCAATCTGAATCACGCCCCGGACCCTACCCGGACAAGGGCGCACGAAGTGCCGAACCAGAGTGCATGACAGACACGGAGACCTGGTCGGAGACCGACTACAAGGGAGCCCACAAGAGGCTCAGCCGACACCGCGGCAAGGCGAAGGACAAGGCCTGCCTGAAGTGCGGCGAGCCAGCCCACCACTGGGCCCTCATGGAGAGGAAGGGCAGCCCGCACCTGCGCGAGGGCCTGACGAAGATGTACCTGCGACCGCGCCCCTACCTCCTGCGGTGGTCGAACAGCCCGGGTCGCGCTGCGGGTCGAGCCCCTCACGTCGTACGGCGGCGCGGAGCTCCTCGTCGAGACGCGCGACCACCTCGTCGGAGGCGGGCGCCGAGACCACCGGCGGCACGACGGACGGCTGCACGGGTGGCTGGACCAGGGCCATGGCGACTCACCCGAGATAGGACTGCTGTGGCTGCAGGAACGTTAGGCCACCAGCGCGTCCCGCGGTAGAGCCGCGTCACCGGTTGTGGACAACAGGTCCGGGCGCGCCGACGCCGCCCGCGGGAGAGACGGGCGGCGTCGGCTCGGGGAGTTGCTCGACGGGAGGGTCAGGTGCCGGGCGCCTCGCGGCGTACGTCCTCGGCAGCCGAGCGGCCCTCGTCCTTGAGGTGGTCGGCCGACTCCTGCGCGCTCGCCTTGACCTCCTGGGCCGCCTCCGTGGCGGACTCCTTCAGGTTCGAGGCCATCTCCTGGCCCGCGGCCTTCGCCTCGTCCATCAGCGGGGAGTCCTTGGCCGCCTCGGTGAGGCGACCCGCGAGCTCGGCCTCCTTGGGACTGGCCGGGATCAGCGCGGCGATCACCATGCCGGCGCCGAAGGCGACGAGGCCCGCACCGATGGGCGATCCCTCGGCGCGCCGCCCCACCGCCTGCACACCGGCCTGCGCCGTGTGCTGCACCGACTCGGCCGCGCCCTGGGCCGCACCCTGGGCGGATCCGGTGGCGTCGTGCGCCGTGCCCATGACGGACTCCTTCATCGACGACATCCGGCCGCGGAGGGCGCTCTTGCGGCGCTCCACGATGCGGTGCGGGCTCACCCGGTCGTAGAGCGCGTCCACGTCGCGGGAGAGGTCGTTGCGGGTGCTGTCGATCTGCGCGGTCATCCGTTCTTCAGTTGCCTGGCCCATGCCGCATCCTCCTTGAGGGTTTCCTGGGTGGTGGGAAGCGTGGGGTTCATCGACTTCAGCTCCTTGCGGCCGGAGGCCGCCATCACTGCCGCCGCGGCGCCCCACAGCGCCGCGACGATCAGCGCGGCCCACCCTGCGTGCATCCAGCTGTCGAGCAGGAACAGCAGGGCGAAGGAGGCGAACAGCAGGGCGAGATGACCGGCGACTCCGGCTCCGCCGAAGAGGCCGACCCCCTTGCCTGCCCTGGTTGCCTCGGTCTTGAGCTCCGTCTTCGCCAGCTCGACCTCCTGCTTCACCAGCGTGGTGAGGTCGGTGGCGATGTCGCCGACGAGCTCCCCGAGGGAGCGGCCGTCGGCCGTCTCGTGCGTGCCGGCCGGCCCGGTCGGGTCGGTGCCCGCCGGCCGGGTCCCCTGGGTGGTCACGGCGTGCTCCACCCGCTCGTGCCCGGGCTGGTCGGCGGCGGGGTGCCGGCCCCGACCTGCGGGGCCGAGCCGGTCAGGCCGGGCATCGGCGACGGCGGCGGGGGCGGCGGCGCGTCGGTGGTCGGCAGGGCCGCGGTCGCGGTCGCGTCCGGGAGGGGCGGCGTACCCACTCCGGTGCCGGTGCTGCCCGTGCTGCCGGTGCTGCTCTGGGCGTCCTTCGCCCCCCGCACCACGCGACCGGCGACGACGCCGGCGACGAGGGCGCCCAGCAGGAAGGTGCCGGGCTTGCGGCGCGCGAAGCCGCGCGCCTGGTCGAGGAGCTCGCCGGGCTCGCGGCCGCGCAGCTGGGAGCTGAACGCGGTCGCCTTGTCGCTGACCTCGCGCACCACGTCCTGGGCGAGGCCGCTGCCCGCGCCCTCGCCACGCGCCATCCGCTCGAGGTCGTCGGCGAAGCCCTGCAGGGTCGAGACCAGCGTCTCGAGCTGCGAGCGGCTCTGGCTCTCGACCTCGGAACGCGCCTGGTGGAGCAGGTCGCGGGCCTGCGCCTGGGCGTCGGCCGCGACGGCCCTGGCCTCGCCCTTCGCCTCCTCGCCGAGGTGCTTGCCCTCGGCTCCTGCGGTGGCGGCGGCCTGCTTGGCCTGCTCGGTCGTGCCGGTCCCGCTGTCGGTCCCGGCCCTGTAGTCATAGGTTGTCATCGCTCGTCCCTTCCGTGCGTAGGCCTGCCGAAGTACCCCTGCCCCCGCACGGGAGACGGCCAGCGGACACGCCGATCGGATTCCCCGGCCGTGGCGCGGCGTGTTCGTGACTCAGTCCAGATCAGCGGGGTACCGGCCCGCCATGACGGGAGCCGAGGCGCGGTTGCGGCGCGCCGGGGTGCGGGTCACCCCGCAGCGGCTCGCGGTGATGGCCGTGCTGGAGCGCGCCCGCGGCGAGGGAGCCCACCTGCTGGCGACCGAGGTCGCCGACCGGAGCCGCGAGATCCTCGGTCGCGTCGCGACACAGACCGTCTACGACTGCCTCGACGCGCTGGTCGCCGCCGGGTTGGTACGGCGGGTCGCGCTCCCCGAGGGCCCGGTCCGCTTCGAGTCCACGTCCGGGCCCGACCACCACCACCTGTTCTGCACCGGCTGCGGCCGGATCATGAACCTCCCCGGTCCCCAGGCGTCCGCCCACCCCGACCTCATCGAGCGCTCCGGCTTCGACGTCGGCTACGCGGAGACGGTGCACGTCGGGCGCTGCCGGGTCTGCCGGCAGCAGCCCGGCCGCCCCTCCGCATGACCAGAACGGGCCATGGTGGGCTCCCCCACGATCCGCTGCACTGGAGGTCTCGACCACCTCACCCCCCGGGGGCCACCATGATCAGCGATCCCTTCGACTCCGGTCCGACCGGCGCGTTCAAGACCCTGTGCCGCACCTACCCGGACGACACCGTCTTCAAGGGCAGCGACGGCTTTCGCTCCCTGTGGGGACCGATCTTCTACCGCGGCCGCGCCAACGGCACCGCCCGGCTCCTCGTCGTCGGCCAGGACCCCGCCCAGACCGAGGCCGTCACCCGGCGGATCCTCTCGGGCCAGGCCGGCCGGCGCGTCCAGGGCTTCGTCGAGAAGCTCGGCTACACGAGGCGCTACCTGATGATCAACGCCTTCCTCTACGGCATCTCCAACCAGTCGCAGGCGCTGCCCCACCTGCACGACCCCGAGATCGAGGCCTACCGCAACCAGTGGTTCGAGGCCGCCTTCGCGCCCGGGAGGATCGAGGCGGTCGTCACCTTCGGCACCCCGGCCTTCGACGCGTGGACGGCCTTCACGGCCACGCCCGCCGGACAGGCCGTGCTGCCCACGATCACCTTCCACAAGGCGCTGCACCCGACGGCCGACAAGCCGGGCGGCCCGATCAGCCGCAAGGACCTGCTCGACAACTGGAACATCGCGCTGCAGAGCCTCCACGCCGGCATCCAGGACCCGGACGTGGCCACGCCGCTCGTCCCCTACGGCGCCGACTTCACCCCCGACGAGCTCCCGGAGATCCCCAGCCGGGACCTGCCCTTCGGCATCCCGGCGTGGATGCGCAGCACCGACTTCTGGGCCACCATGGCGGCCACGCCGGGCAACCAGCGCGCCAACGTCACGATCGAGGTGCCCTGACGGGTCGTCAGCCCCGTCCCCCGGTACGCCGCCACGCGCCGGGCGCGACCCCGTGCTTCCGCTTGAACGCACGGCTGAACGCCTCCTCGGAGTCGTAGCCGACCCGGTGGGCGATCGCGGCCACGCCGAGGTCGGAGGAGGCCAGCAGGTCCTGGGCCCGGTGCATCCGCCAGCCGGTGAGGTAGCGGATCGGCGGGAGCCCCAGCACGGCCCGGAAGCGCTCGTCGAGCAGGGACGGCGACACCCCGGCGACGGACGCGAGCTCCGCCACCGTCCACTTGCGGGCCGGGTCGCGGTGGATCTGCGCCAGCGCCGGCGCCAGCACGGGATCGCGCAGCGCCCGGATGAACCCGAGCTCGTCGGCGGGCGCCTGCGCCAGGTGGATGCGCAGCACCTCGGTGAACAGCAGCTCCACCAGCTCGGCCGGGGTGGCGGCGAGGTCGGGGGCGACCAGGGCTGTCCGCGCGAGGGCGTAGTCGATGCTCGCCCGCACCCACTGCGCCGCGGGCCCGCTCGGCGTCACGACGAGCACGGGCGGGAAGGCTCGCAGGTCGGGGTCGAACAGCGGCGCCTCGGACGTCAGGTAGCCGCACACGACGTGCGTCAGCGCTCCCCCGCTGCCGTGCTCGATGACGGGCATCGAGGCCCACGGCGGCGGGGTCACCAGCGTCATCGCGTCCACCACCTCGGCGTCCTGTGTCCCGCCCATCCGGTGGCTGTCGCCGTACGGGAGGACGATCAGGTCACCCGCGTCGGCCCAGTGCCGGACACCGTCGACCTCGATCCAGCAGCGGCCCGCAGCCACGAGGTGGAAGGGCACGATCCGCCGCGCGTGCGGCGCGAGCAGGCGCGCGAGGTCCTGGGTCGGCGCGGACTGGAACGCCCAACCCTCGGTGTACTCGGCTCGCAGGAAGATCGCACCCTGGATGTGCAGGTGGGCCAGCGCGTCGTCGAGCGCCGCGCTGGGGTCGCGATCATCCACGGCGGCCGCACGGTCATTCCCCCCGGGGGACCCTGCCACGAACCTGAGTGTGGCAGAGGAATCACCACCCGACAGGAGAACGACGATGCCCCTCTTCATGGATGTCCACGAGACGATGCCCGAAGGCGCCACCGCGGCCGATGTCGCCGGCGCCCACGCCGAGGACCTCAAGGTCCAGGAGCAGTACGGCGTCCACTACCGCAGCTACTGGGTCGACGAGACCAACGGCAAGATCTTCTGCCTGGTCGACGCCCCCGACGCGGAGACCGCCGCGCGGGTGCACCGGGAGGCGCACGGTCTGGAGGCCGATCACATCTTCCCGGTGGTCGAGGGCGTCTGAGCGGCACTGCATGATGGAGGCGTGAGCCCCGCCCGCGCCGCCCTCGACCGCTGGATCGTGTCCGGCGGGCACTGGGACGTGGTCGCCGAGTCCGGCGACCACGTCACCGTCGCGCTGTGCACCTGCGACGGCGGGCAGGAGATGGACCGCGTCGTCCTGCAGCGTGACGAGGTCCCCGAAGCCGGATGAGCGTGCGGGAGGAGCCGACCACCGGGATCGAAGGCGTGCGCTGCGTGCCGGCCACCCCGACCGGCACCGGTGCGCTCGTGCTCGGCGGTTCGAGCGGGCGGATCGACGCGCCGCGGGCCCGGCTGCTCGCCGACGAGGGCGTGCTCGCGGAGTCGGTGCGCTGGTTCGGCGGCCCGGGCCAGCACGACGGGCCGTGGGAGGTCCCGCTGGAGACCTTCCTCGCCCGGGTCGCCGACCTGCGCCGCGACTGCGACCGGGTGCTCGTGCTCGGCACCTCCTTCGGGGCCGAGGCGGCGCTGCTGACGGGCTGCTCCTCCGACGACGTCGACGCCGTGGTGGCCTTCGCCCCGAGCGACCTGGTCTGGGCGGGGGTGACCGGTGAGGGCCGGGTGACGTCGCACTGGACCCGCGACGGCGAGCCGCTGCCGTTCGTCCCGTTCGACGACACCTGGCGGGCCGACACCGACCCTCCGTCGTACGACGGCCTCTACCGTCGTTCCCGCGCGCGCTTCGCCGACCGGGTGCCCGGCGCCACCATCCCGGTCGAGCGGATCACCGAGCTGCTGCTGGTCGCCGGTGGTGACGACCGCGTCTGGCCGGCCGAGGAGCACGCGCGCCGCATCGTCGCGCGGCGCGCGTCCCACGGCCTCCCGACCTCCCTCGTCTCCGACCCGGCGGCCGGCCACCGGGCGATCCTGCCGGGCGAGCCGGTCGTCACCGCGGGGATGCGGATGCAGCGTGGCGGCATGGAGGAGGCCGACCGGCGGCTCGGGAGCGCGGCCTGGACCGCGATCAAGGCCCTGCTTCGGTAAACGCCCTGCGCCGCCACCGGTCCGCCCTTAACCTTTCCCGGTGTCCGGCGGCAGGAGGGTGAGCAGGTGAGCGACGTCCCGCTCCGGCTGCTCGGCCCCCTCGAGGTCATCGACGCCTCCGGCGCGGCCGTCGACATCGGCTCACCGCGGCACCGCGAGACCCTGGCCGCGCTCGCGGTCGACGCCGGACGCGTCGTCTCCACGGACATGCTGCTCGACCGGGTGTGGGGCGAGAACGGCCGCGGCGGGACGCTCGCCAACCTCCAGGCCGTGATCTCCCGCCTGCGCGCGCGGTTGCGCGACGCCGGCGTCCCGGCCGAGATCGTCACCGCACCTCCCGGCTACCGGCTGGAGCTCGCGCCCGACGCGATGGACGCCCACCACCTGGCGTCCGGCGTCGAGGAGGCCCGTACGGCGCTGGCGTCCGGCGACGTCGGAGGGGCCCAGCAGCACCTCGGCGCCGCGCTCGACTGGTGGCGAGGAGAGCCGCTGGCCGACGTACCCCAGATGTTCGCGCGCGCCGAGGCGCTGCGGCTGGAGGGGATCCGGCTCACCGGTGAGGAGCTCGCCGCCGAGCTGGACCTGCGGGCCGGCGACGCGGCCGCCGCCGTCACCCGGCTGCAGGACCTCTCCGTCCAGCACCCGCTGCGCGAGTCGGTGCGCGGCCAGCTGATGCGCGCCCTCTACCTCGCCGGCCGACAGGCCGACGCGCTCCAGGAGTACGCCGACCTCCGCACCCGCCTCGTCGAGGAGCTCGGGGTCGACCCCGGCCCGGCGGTGCAGCGGCTGCACCAGCAGATCCTCGAGCAGGACCCGGCGCTGCGCCCGGCCCACCCGCCGGCCCCCTGTCCGGACGCGCGACCCGACCCGCGACCCTCCGAGCACCGGCCCAGCCGGATCCCGTCGACCGACCTGCTCGGCGACCTCGTGGGGCGCGACCGCGACATCGACTACCTGCTCGAGCTGCTCCGCTCCCCCACCTCGCGCCTGGTCACGGTCACCGGGGTCGGCGGCTGCGGCAAGACGCGGGTCGCCCTCGCGGTCGCGCGGGCGGCCGAGGACCACTTCGGCGACGGGGTCACGCTGGTGCCGCTGGCTCCGCTGCGCGACCCGACGGCCGTGATCCCGGCCATCGCCCACGCGGTCGGGGTCGCGGAGGGCGGTGACCCGTTCGCTGCCCTCCTCGAGCTGCTGCGCGACCGCGAGCAGCTGCTGCTGCTCGACAACGCCGAGCACCTCGTCGACGCGTGGCCGGAGGTCGCCACCCTGGCCGCTGCCTGTCCGGGACTGCGGATCCTCGTCACCAGCCGGATCCCGCTGCGCGTGCGCGGCGAGGTCCTCTACCCGCTGAGCCCGCTCGACCAGCAGGCCGCCGCGCACCTGTTCGTGACGCGTGCCTCGACGGTCGCCCCCACCGCGGCGCCGCTGCCGGACGACCCGGCCGTGGTCCAGCTCTGCCAGCGGCTGGCCGGCATCCCGCTGGCCATCGAGCTCGCAGCGGCACGTGTGCGCCTGCTCAGGCCCGCCGACATCGTGGCCCGCCTCGACCACGTGATGGCGGCGGAGGGCGCGCGGGACCTGCCGCCGCGCCAGCGCACCATGCGGGCGGCCATCGACTGGAGCTTCGAGCTGCTGTCACCCGCCGAGCAGGCCGCCTTCCCCCGGCTGGCGGTCTTCGTCGGCGGCTTCGACCTCGACGCCGCCGCAGCGGTGCTGGCCGACCTCGACGGCGACGCGCTCGCACTCGTCGACGCGCTGGTCGAGCAGTCGCTGGTCGTCGCCGAGCCGCTCGGCGACAGCGGCCCTCGCTTCCGGCTGCTGGAGCCGGTCGCGCAGTACGCCCTCACCCGCCTCCCCGCCGCCGACGAGCGCCTCGCGCGCGACGCCCACCTGCGCCACTTCACCGGCCTGGCCGCCCACTACGAGCCGTCACTGCGCGGGCCGGGCACGGTCGAGACCCTGACCGGCATCGAGCGCGAGCACGCCAACATGGTCGCCGCGATCGAGTGGTCGCTCGCCTCGGGCCAGCCCGACGAGGGCGGCTGGCTGGGCTGGCACCTGTGGCTGTTCTGGTGGGTGCGCGGCACCCTGCGCGAGGGCCGCCGCCTGATGGCCGCCGTGCTGGCCGACGCGACCGACGACCGGGTGCGCGTGCGCTCCGGCGCCGTCGCGGCGGCGCTCGCCTTCGCCCAGGGCGACCTCGACTTCGCCCGCGAGCACTGGCGGATCGCCTCCGACCTCGCCCGCCGCACCGGCGACGCCGAGGGCCTGCCCTACGCCTACGGCGGCATCGGCCTGGTCGCGCTCGCCGAGGACGACCTCGACACGGCCGTCGCCGTGTTCACCGAGACCATCGGCCTCACCGAGGTGGCGGGCCTGGGCGGCGAGTGGCTCTGGACGCTCTCCCACGTGTGGCTCGGCACCGTCGAGCTGTTGCGGGGCGACCCGTCCCGGGCCGCTGCGCTCGTCGACGACGCCCTCGCCGCCGGCCGTCGCCGCCACGACCCGCTGGCCGTCTACATCGCGCTGTTCACCGCGATCCAGGTGTCCGTCGTCCGCGGCGACTTCGAGCGCGCCCGCGCCCAGATCGCCGAGGGGGTCGCCCTCAGCCAGGAGACGGGCGACCACGCCAACCTCGCCTACCTGCTCGAGGCGCTCGCCGTGGTCGAGTCGCTCGACGGGGCGGGCGACCTCGCCCGGGTCGGGGTCCTGCGCGGCGCGGCCGCGGAGCTGCGCGCCGGTGCCGGCGGCAACGTCTACGGCTACTACCGGCCCGACGAGGCGCTGATCGAGCAGGCCTCCGCCACCGCGCGGGCGAGCCGCGGGCCGTCGTACGACGACGACGTGGCCTCGGGCCGGACGCTGACGGTCGAGGAGATGGCAGCGCTCGCAGGCGCCTGACAAGCGACGCCCCAAGCCGACGGCAAGGGCACCGCAAGCGGTGGTGGACAGGCTGCGTGCCATGACCACCGAACCCACCCCCTGGCTCCCCGACGGCTGGGCACACCCCACCCGGGTCGCGGTGACCGACGGCCACCACCTCCGGCCGATGGGTCCCGACGACGTCGACCTCGACCTCCCCGCCGTGCGCGGCTCGCGCGACCGGCTGTGGAGCATCTACGGCCAGGCGTGGGGGTGGCCGCCGGTGCACCTGTCCCGCGAGGCCGACATCGACGACCTCGCCCACCACGCCGCCGAGATCGAGGCGCACGAGTCCTTCCTCTACGGCCTCTTCGACGCCGACGAGAGCGTCCTGCTCGGCTGCCTGTACGTCGACCCGCCGGCCAAGGTCGGCGCCGACGCCGAGATCTCGTGGTGGGTCGTCGACGCGCTGCTCGGCTCCGACCTCGAGGCCGCGCTCGACGCATTCGTGCCGCGCTGGATCGCCGCCGAGTGGCCGCTCGCCCAGCCGCGCTATGTCGGCCGCGACCTCTCGTGGGCGGCGTGGCTGGCGCTGCCCGACCTCGTGGAGGAGCGCGCATGAGCCCCCGCGCCCTGCTCCGGATCACCGGCGGCGTCCTCGCCGCCGGCCTCGGCCTCTTCCCCCTCACCTTCGCCGCGCCGGCGCACGCCGGCCAGGTCAACGTCACCATCGGCATCCAAGGCTCCGGTTTCGTCCGGGTCGTCGAGGGATCCCTCGAGGACGGCGGGTCCGAGACCTGCGACCAGAGCCAGAACCTCGACCACCGCGTCGTGCTGACCTGCGACCGGGTCCGCAACGAGGAGCCGTTCGAGGCGTGGGTGTGGCTGCGTCCCTCGGTCGCCTACTCCCCGCCGTACTGGGACTTCGTGGAGTGGCAGGGCTGCGACCAGCTCCGCGAGCGCAGCGGCGTCAAGGAGTGCGGCGTCGGGTCGACGGCGTTCGGGACGAGCGGAAAGTTCCCGGTCGCCGTCTTCCGCGACACGAAGGCACCGGTCGTCAGCAACCTGCAGGTCGCCCAGGTGCCGCTCCGCCAGGGCGGCTTCCGGATCACCTGGAGCCACGAGGGCGCGACCCGCAACGAGTGCCGCATCGACAGCGCTCCCTGGGCCACGTGCACGACGCCCACCGACGTCGTCCTCCCCGAGGGCTCGCGCAACATCGAGGTCCGCGCGGAGGACGCCTCCGGCAACCTCAGCGAGGTGCGCCGGGTGGACTTCCGCTCGGTCGACACGAACCTCTACGGCAAGCCGCGCGAGCTCGTGAACAGCCGCACCGCCCAGTTCTGGTTCTCGACGCTCGCCGGCAATGCCTACGACTGCGCGCTCGACGGCGTCGACGTCGCCTGCACCAACGAGGGCAACGTCCGCTTCGACAACCTCGGCGAGGGCACGCACGTGTTCACCGTCGGCGCCCGCTACGGCGCCTGGTACGACCCGGTTCCGGCACGCTGGGCGTGGAGCATCGACACGACCGCCCCCGACACGACCATCGACGGCGGCCCCGCCGAGGGCTCGCGCACCAACGCCACCGGCGCCGACTTCTTCCTCACCACGCCGGGCTCGGCCGTCAGCATCGCGTGCACCCTGGACGGCGCTCCGCTCACCTGCCGGCACGGCGCGCTCGCGCTGCGCGACCTGCCGCCGGGCGACCACGTCCTGACGGCCGCCGGCACCGACGCCGCCGGCAACACCGACGCCTCCCCCGCGGTCCGCCGCTGGAGCGTCGACCTGGCCGCGCCGGACACCACGATCACCGGCGGCCCCGCCCACGGCTCGATCGCACCGTCGACGAAGGCCGCGTTCACGCTCGGGGCCAGCGAGCCGGGCGTCCAGCTCACCTGCGCGGTCGACGGCACCACGCGACCCTGCGGGCCCGGGGCGCTCTCCCTGTCCGGACTCGTCCCGGGCACCCACGAGCTGCGTGCCCAGGCCTCCGACGCGGCCGGCAACACCGACCCGACGGCGGCCGTGCGCACGTGGACCGTCCCGGTGCCCGCCCGCTCCCTCGTGCGCTCGACCGGCTGGAGCCTCGCGGCCCTGCCCTCGGCGTATGACGGCCGGGCGCTCACGACGACGAGGAGGAACGCGTCGGCGTCGTACTCCGTCCGGGGAGCGCGCAGGCTCGCCCTCGTCGTCGGCGGCGGCACCACCCACGGCACCGTCCGGGTCTACGCCGGCAGCCGCCTGCTGAAGACGATCTCGTTGCGGACCAGCCGGACCGTCAGCAAGCGGGTGGTCCCGGTCACGACCTTCAGCGCCGCCTGGACCGGCAAGGTCCGCGTCGTCGTCGCGACCTCGGGACGCACCGTCCGGCTCGAGGGCATCGCCGCCCCGACCCGCTGACTCGCCACCGAATCCCCCATAGGAAGGAAAGCCATGCGCATCCGCAGGATCGCCGCCCTCTCCGCGGCACTGCTCACCACCGGCCTGGTCGCCGTCGCGCCGACCCTCGCCGGCTCCGCCTCCGCCGCCACGGGCGAGTGGCAGGACGGCGTCACGTCGTCCGACACCATCATCAACTGCGTCACCCAGAGCCCCAGCGTCGGCGTCAGCGCCAACACCGGCTGGCGCTCGACCAACGGCGAGGTGCCGGAGGTGGGTGAGAAGTTCTACCTCCGCGGCTACATCTCGCTCGTCGGCCTGCCGTGCAGCGGCAAGGTCGCCACGGTCCCGGAGATCCTGCCGCCGGCGGGCTTCAGCTATCCCGACGAGCCGGTCCTGTGGGGCGTCAACACCCTCGGCGAGCCGGGCGAGCTGACCGATGCGCCCCTCGACATCTTCAACGGCGTCAACGGAGGCATCGTGCTGACCAAGCCGGGCGACGAGCCGTTCGTGCTGCAGCGCGGGCAGGTCCTGGAGTTCCAGTTCCCGGTCGTCGCGACCCGCGAGTTCAAGGGCACGGCCACCCAGGCCCCCACCTGCCTCTCCCGGCGCGACGGTACGGCGCCCTGCCCGCCCTCGCAGTCGGGCGACCACCTCCAGATCGCCTTCGCGGTCGGCGGCCACGGCGGCGACAAGCAGTACGTCACGCCGTACGTCCCGATCTTCGCCGCGAAGGCCGGCACCTCCGGCGACACCACCGCACCGGACACCACCCTCAGCGGAGGTCCGGCCAACGGTGCGATCGTCCCCTCGACCTCGGCGGCGTTCACCCTCGGCTCCACCGAGGCGGGCTCGCGGTTCGCGTGCACCCTCGACAGCAAGGGCCGCGCCTGCGCGGCGGGCAAGCACACGGTGACCGGTCTGGCGCCGGGCACCCACGTCTTCCGCGCGACCGCGACCGACGCCGCCGGCAACGCCGACCCGACGGCGGCGACCCGCACCTGGACCGTCCCGGTCCCGGCGCGCTCGCTCTCCCGCTCGGCCGGCTGGTCGCTGCTCTCGGCGCCCAGCGCGTACGGCGGCAAGGTGCTCGCGACCTCGCGACGCAACGCCTCGACGTCGTACCCGGTCCGGGGCGCGCGGCGCCTCGCCCTGGTCGCCAGCGGCGGCACCACGCACGGGACGGTCCGGGTCTACGCCGGCAGCCGCCTGCTGAAGACGATCTCGCTGAAAACGACTCGCAACGTGACGAAGCGGGTCATCCCGGTGACCAGCTTCAGCAGCGCGTGGACCGGCACGGTGAAGGTCGTCGTGGCCACCACCGGCCGGACCGTGCGGATCGAGGGCATCGCCGCCCCGACCCGCTGACGCACGCCTCTCAGTCGGTCAGGTCGACGACCGTCGCGCCGTCGGCCGCCCGCTGCACGGCCTCGGTGCCCGCGATGGCGGCGGCCTTCGTCTCGTAGTCCTCGCCGACGGCGACGACCTGACCGTTGGAGGCCTTCAACCGGAAACGGAACTTCCCGGCCTTGTCCTCGTACACCTCGAACTTGCCTGCCATCGCCACTCCCACCGTTGCGTCGTCCCCGCCCGATGCGCGGACCTGCGCTGAAAGTAGTGGTGGGCCGACCTCCTGCGGAAGGGGTCAGATCCCGCAGCTCGGCGCGCGCCAGAACTTCGTGGACTGGATGCCGAGGTGGATGTGGTCGTTGTGGTCCGGGTAGCCGGGGCCGAGCAGCTCACGGAAGGCGACGTAGCGCGCGGCCAGCGCGATCCCGCACATCGTGGTCGCCGAGCTGCCCGGCACGAGGTCGATCGCCCGGCCGTAGAGGTGGTTGCTGTTGGTCGCGCCCCCGACCCGCCGGTTGCACTCGGCGCTGCGGTAGGCCGACGTGACCCGCAGCGGGTTGTCGCCGAGCCGGTGCCGCAGGGCCTCGGCCCGCCACATCACCTGGATCAGGTTGGCCTTCACCTGGGCGACCGTCGTCCCCGACACCGGCGTCGGGAACCCGCCGAAGCACACGTCGTCGACCTCGCTCCACGCGAAGTGGACCGGCGTGCAGTCGGCGTCCTGGAGGGCGTAGATCCTGCTGAACGTCTGCGAGCCCGCGATGCCGTCGGCCGTGAGCCCGTACGCCGCCTGGAAGTTCCGCACCGCCGTGGTCGTCGCCGGCCCGTACTGCCCGTCGACGGCGAAGCCACGGTCGTAGCCGGCCCAGCCGGCGACGCGGATCTGCAGCTGGGTCACGTCGCTGCCGGACGTGCCCTCGCGCAGGGTCCGGCCCCACGTGTAGCACTCGTCCGCGTGCGCGGGTGCGGTCGCGGTGACCACCAGGCCCGCGGGGAGGAGGGAGAGGAGAAGGGCGGCCACGAGGGTGGCGGGCCAAGACCTGCGGGTACGACGCATGGGAGCCTCCGGATGCCGAGTCATCGGCCGCGGTCGCGGCCACCGGCAGTCTCGCCCTCGGCACCGGGTCCGGAAACCCCCTCGGCCGGGATTCGTCAGAGACGCTCGCGCACCGCGTCGCGCAGCGCCTGCTCCGGATCCACGCCGGCCGCGCGGGCCTCGGCGACGAGGGCCAGGAGCCGCTCGCCGACGGCGGCGTCCGCATCGGCGGGGTCGGCCACCAGGTCGGCCGGGGTGCCGGCCCGCTCGAGGCGGTCGAGCACCTTGTCGGCGTACAGGAGGGCGGGGAGGGCGGACGGGATGCCGTCGTCGACGGGGCGGTCGGCCTTCTCGCGGGCCTTGACCTGCTGCCACAGGTCGTTGACGGCGGCGGCGTCGAGGTCGTCGGCGGCCGGGTCGTCGGCGAGGTCACCGAAGACGTGCGGGTTGCGGCGCACCATCTTGGCGGTGATGCCGCGGGCGACGTCGTCGAGGTCGAAGTCGCCCCGCTCCTCCGCCACGACGGCGTGGAAGACGACCTGCAGCAACAGGTCGCCGAGCTCCTCCGCGAGGTGGGACCAGTCCCCCGACACCTCACCGGCGTCGATGGCGTCGACCGCCTCGTAGGTCTCCTCCAGCAGGTAGCGCACGAGCGACCGGTGGGTCTGCTCCCGCTTCCACGGGCACTCCGCGCGCAGCCGCCGCATCACGGCGACGAACTCGTCGACCGCGGGCTCCGGCTGGGCGGGGGCCGCCACGGCTCAGCCCACCGGCTGCGCCGGCGCCTCGACGGGCGCCCCGCACACCTCGGAGGCCGGCAGGGCGGACAGGCGCTCGGTGGCCTCGGCCTCGCTCGCGACCGGCTTGCCGAGCTGGTCGCCCTGCTTGGCCACGCCGCTCACGGCGACGGACAGGTCGTCGCCGAGGAAGGCGCCCTCCTTGGCGTCGCGCTCACCGAAGACCGGGTTGAGCTCGACCCCGTGCTCCTCGAGCCAGGCGTCGACGACCTCGTAGCCGGCAGCCTGGGCTCCCTCCGCCGTCGGCGTCTGCCCGGCATCGATCTGCGCCTGGGTCCCGATGGCCGCCAGCGGCTGGTCGAGGCGCTGCCCGATCCAGGTGAGCCACTCGAAGGACTCGAACTCGTCGTCCTCGCGGCTGACCCCCCAGCTCCGCTCGACGACGGCGCTCTCGACACCCGACGGGACATCGACGCCGTAGCGCGGCGCGAGCTCGTCGACCGCGACGGCCTGCGCCCAGTTCCAGGCCAGCTGGGAGCGCACGACGGCCTTCGCGTACGACGGCGCGCCCTCCTCGCCCGCCAGCAGCCCGCAGTAGTCCTCGACCGCGCTGTCGACCTTGTCCAGCTCCAGCGTCTGGCCGTCCACCTCCGCGGCGGCACCGGGCCGGGGGCCGTCGTCGGTGAGGCCGCAGCCGGCCGCCAGCAGCGCGGTCGCGGCGAGGGCGGTGACGAGGGAGGTACGACGGCGCACTACTACTCCTTGGGGTCGATGACCGAGTCGATGACGAGTCGGGCCCATTCAAGCAGGGCGACCCCCTCGATGGGCGTTCCCGTCTTCCCCGGGGTGCCGGGGCGGGGCACCAGGATCGACTCGAGCTGGTGCTTGACGATCGACTTCGGGTAGAGCCGGTTGAGCCGGATCGTGCGCGACTCGGGGAGCGTGACCGGGTGGAAGCGGATGTTCTTGCCGACCGTGGTCACCTCCTTGACCCCCGCGGCCCGCACCCGCGCCCGGAAGCGCGCGACGAGGAGCAGGGCCGTGACCTGCTCCGGCGGCTCGCCGTACCGGTCCTCGAGCTCGGCGACGATCTCGTCGACGTCGGCGTCGGCGCGGACCTCGGCCAGGCGCTTGTACATCTCGAGGCGGAGCCGCTCGCTGGGGATGTAGTCGTGCGGGAGGTGGGCCTCGACGGGCAGCTCGATGCGGACCTCCTCGAGCTGCTCGGGCGCACCCCCGTCGTCGCGGAAGTCGCGGACGGCCTCGCCGACGAGGCGGACGTAGAGGTCGAAGCCGACGTCGGCGATGTGGCCGGACTGCTCGCCGCCGAGCAGGTTGCCGGCACCGCGGATCTCGAGGTCCTTCATGGCGATCGCCATGCCGCCGCCGAGGTCGGAGTGCTGGGCCAGCGTCGCGAGGCGCTCGTGGGCGGTCTCGGTGAGCGGCTTCTCCGTCGGGTAGAGGAAGTAGGCGTAGGCCCGCTCCCGCGACCGGCCGACGCGGCCGCGCAGCTGGTGCAGCTGCGAGAGGCCGAGGGTGTCGGAGCGCTCGATGATCATCGTGTTGGCGTTGGACACGTCGATGCCGGACTCGACGATCGTCGTGCAGACCAGCACGTCGAAGCGCTTCTCCCAGAAGTCGAGCATGACCTGCTCGAGCTGGTGCTCGCCCATCTGGCCGTGGGCCGTCGCGACCCGCGCCTCCGGGACCAGCTCGCGGATCTTCGCGGCGGCCTTCTCGATCGAGCTGACCCGGTTGTGGATGTAGAAGACCTGGCCGTCGCGCAGCAGCTCGCGGCGTACGGCGGCGACGACCTGCCGGTCCTCGTAGCCGCCGACATAGGTGAGCACCGGGTGCCGCTCCTCCGGCGGCGTGGTGATCGTCGACATCTCGCGGATGCCGGTGATCGCCATCTCCAGGGTCCGCGGGATCGGCGTCGCACTCATCGACAGCACGTCGACCGACGTGCGCAGCCGCTTCATCGCCTCCTTGTGCTCGACACCGAAGCGCTGCTCCTCGTCGACGATGATCAGGCCGAGGTCCTTGAACTTCGTGTCGGCGTTGAAGAGCCGGTGGGTGCCCACCACGATGTCGACCGTGCCGTCGGCGAGGCCGGCCATGGTCTCGGCCGCCTCCTTGTCGGTCTGGAACCGGCTCAGCGGCTTGAGGATGACCGGGAAGCCGCTCATCCGCTCGCTGAAGGTGTCGAGGTGCTGGTTGACCAGCAGCGTCGTCGGCACCAGCACGGCGACCTGCTTGCCGTCCTGGACCGCCTTGAAGGCAGCCCGGACCGCGATCTCGGTCTTGCCGTAGCCGACGTCGCCGCAGACCAGGCGGTCCATCGGCACGGTGCGCTCCATGTCGCCCTTGACCTCGTCGACCGTGGTCAGCTGGTCGGGCGTCTCGTGGAACGGGAACGCGTCCTCGAGCTCGCGCTGCCAGGGCGTGTCGGGACCGAACGCGTGGCCCTGCGTGGCCTGCCGGGCGGCGTACAGCTTGATCAGCTCGGCGGCGATCTCGCGGACCGCCTTGCGCGCCCGGTTCTTCCGCTTCGTCCAGTCACCGCCGCCGAGCCGGTCGAGGCTGGGCTGCTCGCCGCCGACGTAGCGGGTGACCTGGTCGAGGGTGTCGGCCGGCACGAAGAGCCGGTCCGGCGGGCCGCCCCGCTTGGACGGGCCGTACTCGAGGACGAGGTACTCGCGCACCGCGCCCTGGACCTCGCGCTGCTTCATCTCCACGAACCGGCCGACGCCGTGCTGCTCGTGCACGACGTAGTCGCCGGCCTTGAGCTCGAGCGGGTCGATCTGGCGCTTGCGGCGCACCGGCATCGCGCCCTTGTCACGGGTGCTCGCCTTGGCTCCCACGACGTCCTCGCCGGTCAGCACGACCAGCTTGCGGGCCTCGTCGACGACGCCGTGGCCGAGCGCACCGCAGGTGATCGTGACGACCGCCGGGTCGAGGGTCGCGCCCGACGGCACCTCTTCGACGAGCCGGGCCGGGACGTCGACCTCCCCCAGCGCCTCGACCATGCGCTGCGCGGGGCCGTGGCCGGCGTGCACGACGACGACCTGGTGGCCCTCCGCGTGCCAGCGGGCGATGTCGGCGAAAGCCTTCGCCACGTCGCCGCGGTACGACGGCGCGGGCTGCGCGGCGGAATGGCCGGAACCGGCATCGTCCGCGTCGAGGCCGAACGGGCTGAACGTCCACCAGGCCTGGCCGCGCTCGCGCGCGTGGCTGCGCACGTCGCCGAGGGAGTGGTACGACGCCGCCTGCAGGTCGATCGGCGCCTGCCCGCCGCTCGCGGCGGTCGCCCACGAGGCCGCGAGGAACTCCTCGCTCGTGGCGACGAGGTCGTGGGCGCGGGCCCGGGCGCGCTCGGGGTCGAGCACCAGGACGCGGGTGTCGGCGGGCAGCAGGTCGACGAGCAGCTCGAGCTCGTCGACGAGCGCCGGGATCAGCGCCTCCATGCCCTCGACGGCGATGCCCTGGGCGAGCTTGTCGGTGATCTCGAGCAGCTGCGGGTGGGTGCGGCCGAGCTCGGCGGCGCGGGCACGGACCTCGTCGGTCAGCAGCAGCTCGCGGCACGGCGGCGCCCACAGGCGCTCGACCTTGGCGATGGTGCGCTGGTCGGCGACGGCGAAGGAGCGGATCTCGTCGACCTCGTCGCCGAAGAACTCCACGCGCAGCGGGTGCTCCTCGGTCGGCGGGAAGACGTCGACGATGCCGCCGCGGACCGCGAACTCGCCGCGCTTCTCGACCAGGTCGACGCGGGAGTACGCCGCCCCGACGAGACCGGCGACGACCTCGTCCAGCTCGGCGGTGGCGCCCGTCTCGAGCTCGACCGGCACGAGGTCGCCCAGTCCCTTGACCTGCGGCTGCAGCACGGAGCGGACCGGGGCGACGAGCACCTTCACGGGAGCGGCGCCGCTGCCGGGGGCGCCGGGGTGGCACAGCCGGCGCAGCACGGCGAGCCGGCGGCCGACGGTGTCGCTGCGGGGACTGAGCCGCTCGTGCGGCAGCGTCTCCCAGCTCGGGTAGTAGGCGACGCCCTCGGGGTCGAGCAGGTCGCCCAGCTCGGCGACGAGCTGCTCGGCCTCCCGCGTCGTGGCGGTCACGACCAGCACCGTGCCGGCGGTCCGGGCGAGGCCGGCGGCGAGAAAGGGCCGCAGCGCCTCCGGGCCGGTCAGCTCGCCCGTGGGCTGGGCGCCCTGCGCCTGGGCCAGGGCGGCGGCCAGCGCGGGGTCGGCGAGGACGGCGTCGGCGATGCCGGCGAGGTGCACTTCGGGCTCATTTCAGCAGGGACGGACAGCACGAGCGCCCCCGGTCGAGCGAGGACCGGGGGTGTGCCCCCAGCGTAGCGAGCGGCGCCGACAGCCCGGCCGTCGCGATCTTCCTCGACTACTCGGCGGTCGGGTCGGTGACCCGGCCGACGAAGAGCGGCGTGCCGTGCTCGGTGTCGTGGATGAGGAAGAGGAAGGGCCGGTCCGCCACCAGGACCTCCGCGACCGGCGCCGCGGTCTCGGCCATGACGACCGCCGTGGCCGCGCTCGCCTCGGTGCCCTCCTCGTCGACCGCGATGAAGCCCTGGTGGACCACGTCGGCGATCACCAGGTCGAGGTCCTCGTCGGTCATCGGGCTGAAGTCGGCGCCGTCGGCGAAGGCGGTCGGCATGCCCATTGTCCGGAGGGCCTCCTTCAACGGCGCCGCGGTGCGGAAGGACCAGCGCGGCAGGGTCAGGTCGATGGTGGCCGGGGCGGCGCTCGACGCCAGGACCGGTCCGTAGCCGCTCTTCGCCAGCGCGCCCTCGACGGCGGCGAGCTGCCCGTCGTCGGGGACCACGACGCTCATCGACAGCCCGCCTCCGGCGTACGGCAGGACGGCGGCGCGGAAGCCGTCGCCGGTCACCCACCCACCCTTGATGTCCGGACGGCGCATCAGGTCGGCGGCGACGGTCGAGCCGTCGAGCCGGTGGAAGTCGCCGGCAGCGGTGAGGGTCTTCTCGAAGGGCTGCTCCCACGGCGCCTTGAGGTAGATCGCGTTGACCAGGACGAGACGCGTCGACGGGTCGATGAGCCCCTCGGGCACGAGGTCGACGATCCGGTCGTGGGTCTGCTGCTCCACCCAGTCGTTGATCAGCGTGCGGGCGTCCTCGGGCGCGGTCTCGTAGTCGACGGCGCGCAGGCCGGCGCCGTACTCCTTGGCCAGCAGGTCGAGGAAGTCCGCCTCCCACCCGACGCCCTGCTGCCCGAAGAGCTGGTTGGCTGTGGCCAGCTCGATCGTCGCCTTCGAGCCGTCGGCACGCTTCCGCTCCCCCGCCAGCGCGCCGGTCCCGGACGTGACGGCGTTGAGGCCCTTGTGCCAGCGGTCGCCCAGGTCGCCCGTGTGCAGCACCTCGCCCATCTCGCGGGCCGTCCGACCGGCCGCGCCGACGAGGGTCATGCCGAGTGCGACCGCGACCGAGTACGGCGACAGCACGAGGTTGCCCGGCTCGGTGGCCAGCTCGCGGTAGAGGTCGCCGGCGAGCAGCCGCAGCCCGTCGACCACCGGCGCCAGCGCGGTGGTGTCGCCCGCGGCCCGCTTGACGTCCGATGAGACGAGCTCGATCCCGTCGGGGTCGGCGTCGGGCGCGGGCTGGAGGCCGGGCTCGTCGTCGGAGGAGCAGGCGGCGAGGCCGCCCACACCACCCGTGAGGGCGAGGGCGAGCAGGCCGAGGCGAAGGGTGTCGCGACGATCGATCATGCGGGTACGACGACAGGGGCGCCGCCGCGGTTCCGCGAGCCGCGCCTCCCGCGCCGCACCAGGAGCACGCCGGTCCCGGCGACCGCGAGCGAGCCGGGCACGAGGAGCGCGATCGTCACCATCCGGCCGGAGCTCCCCTCGGCGGTGAACACCCGTCCCTCGCCGGTCTGCACGGCCACCAGGTCGTGGTCGACCCACAGGGTCCGGACCGGCTTGCGGCCGCGGGCGAGGCGGCGCAGCGCGAGCTTCGCCTCGTCGGTGCCGCTGGCGACGTCGAAGGACGCGCCGATGTCGCGCCCGACGAACACGTAGCGCGGGATGTTGCCCTCGACGGCGACCGCGTCGAGCGATCCCTGCTCGACCCGGAGGCACCCGTCGGTGGCGCGGCCCCGGCAGGCCGGCTGCTCCTGCGCCCGGTGCCACCGGCTGACGGCCTCGGCCGTCAGCACCGACGACGCCACGACGGCCACGAGCCCACCGGCCACCAGCAGCAGCCCGACCAGCACGAGGGCGCGCTGGCGCAGGGACGGGCTGGTCATGCCCGGCAGTCTCTCAGGAGGTCGGCGTCAGGAGGTCGGGGGCCCGACCACGAGGGCGAGCCCCGTCAGGGCCGCGACGGCGACCAGGCCGACGGCCAGACCACGCAGCGGGTTGGTCAGCAGCCAGGCGACGAAGCGGTCGGGCACCGACGACCCGGCACCGGCGGGCAGGCGCCAGGCGTCGCCGAGCCAGCCCTTGCGGACCGCCCACCACTCCAGCGGCAGGGTCGCCAGCGGCGGCACCGCGGCGACCAGCGCGAGGAGCCCGCGTCCGGCCGACCAGCGACGGTCCACCCAGACCACGGCGGTCGTGACGACGTACGCGACGAAGACGACGCCGTGCAGCATCCCGAAGACCCGCACGCCCGTCTCGTTGTCGGCGGGGCCGTACTTCAGGAACATGCCGACGAGCAGGCCGGTCCAGGTGACCGCCTCCGCGATCGCGACGCTGCGGAACAGGCGGGTCGGGCTCATCGGGCGTCCTCCTCGGCCGCGAGCGCGGCCTTCCACTCACGGAACCTCTCCTCGGTCCGGCCCTGCTTCCAGTAGGCCGAGATCGAGACGTCGTCGCGCGGCACTCCGCGCTCGGAGACCAGGTAGGGCCGGATCTCCTTCATGACCGCCTGGCCCTCGCCGTGCACGAACGCGTGCACCCGGCCCTCGCGCCACGGCAGGGCGCGCACGGCGTCGGCCAGCGACGGGTGGGCGGGGTCGGTGCGGTGCAGCCAGGTCAGCTCGACCCCGGCGGGCGTCGCCACCTCCTGCTGGTACGACGCCGCGTCGACCTGCAGCACGACGTACCCCTGTGCGTCGGCGGGCAGCGCGGCCAGCGCCTGGCGGATGGCGGGGATCGCGGCCTCGTCACCGGCGAGCAGGTGCCAGTCGGCGGCCGGGTCGGGGGCGTAGGCGCCGCCCGGGCCGCGGACGTGGATGCTGTCGCCGGGCTGGGCGGCCGCCGCCCACGGGCCGGCGATGCCCTCGTCGCCGTGGACCACGAAGTCGATGGAGAGCGTGCCGGCGGCGACGTCGGGCGCGACCGCGGTGTAGGTCCGCAACGTGGGGCGCCCGCCGCGCTCGAGCTCCGCCACGTCGCCGAAGACCAGCTTGACGTAGCGGTCGGTCCAGGCGCTGCCCTCGAAGGCGGCGAGGTCGCCGGTGAAGTGGATCCGGACCATGCCCGGGCTCAGCTGCTCCTTGCGCTCGACGGTCAGCAGCGTGATCGGCTTCGCCGGCTTGGCCGACGGTTCGGGGCCGGACGGTTCGGGGCCAGGCGGTTCGGGGGTGGTGCTCACGGACGCTGACGCTACTCCTGTGACCCAGCGCACCCGGTGGCTGCGGGATCAGGCGCCGAAGCGGCGCTCGCGCTGGGCGTAGGCCCGGATCGCGCGGAGGAAGTCGACGCGGCGGAAGTCGGGCCAGTAGGCCTCGCAGAAGTAGAACTCCGACTTCGCGCTCTGCCAGAGCAGGAAGCCGCCGAGGCGCTGCTCCCCCGACGTGCGGATCACCAGGTCGGGGTCGGGCTGGCCCTTGGTGTAGAGGTGCTCCTCGATGTGCTCGATGTCGATCTGCTGGGCGAGCATCTCGAGCGGGGTGCCGAGCGCGGCGTGCTCGGTGAGCAGGGAGCGGACCGCGTCGGCGATCTCGCGGCGGCCGCCGTACGCGACGGCGACGTTGACGATCATCCCGTCGACGTCGGCCGTGGCCTCGGCCGCGGCCTTGAGCCGCTCGGCGGCCGCGACGGGCAGCAGGTCGAGGGCACCGACGGGGTGCAGTCGCCAGCGGCGCTGGTCGGCGAGCGAGTCGACCGCGTCGACGATGATCTCGAGGAGCGGCTCGAGCTCCTGGGCCGGGCGGTTGAGGTTGTCGGTCGAGAGCAGCCACAGGGTGACCACCTCGATGCCGATCTCGTCGCACCAGGTGAGCAGGGGCTCGATGTTGGCTGCGCCGGCGCGGTGGCCGTGCGCGGTGTCGCGGCCCACGGCCTTCGCCCAGCGCCGGTTGCCGTCGAGCATCACCCCGATGTGCTTGGGGAGGTCGCCGGGCATCCGGCGAAGCATGCGCGCCTCGTAGGCGGGGTAGAGCACCCGTCGCACGCCCCGCTTCCAGTCAGCCACATTTCCGATCGTAGGCCACATCAGCCACACACGGTGGTAGACCGGAGGCCGCACCCGGGACCTTCCCGGCCGACCACGGGGCTGACACGATGAGCACCACAGTGCGCAGCACCCGACGAGCAGCACAGACGAGAGAGGCACCACGACGATGACCGCAGCCGCTTGGCATCCGGACCCCACCGGCCGCCACGAGCTCCGCTACTGGGACGGCTCCCAGTGGACCGAACACGTCTCCGACAACGGGGTCCAGTCGACCTCGCCGGTCGACGGGGGCTCCGACGCCGGTGCCGCCGGCGGCGGGTCGGACCAGACCCAGGTCGCCGCGCACCACCAGCAGGCCCAGCCGCAGCAGCAGCCCGACCAGCAGTGGGGCCAGCAGCAGCCCGCACAGCAGCCGTGGGGCGGCCAGCAGCAGTACGGCGGCAACCAGCAGGTGCCCGCCGACGCCTTCGCCGGCATCACCGGTGAGCTCATCGACGGCCGCTTCAGCGAGGTCGACGGTGTCGGCGCGAGCCTGCAGAACAAGAAGCTCCTGCGGGTGCGCATCAACGAGCCGTTCATGGCCAAGCAGGGCGCGATGGTGGCCTACCAGGGCAACGTCAACTTCGCCTACCAGGGCGGCGGCGCCGCGAAGTTCCTCAAGAAGGCGCTGACCGGCGAGGGCCTCTCGCTGATGCGCGTCGAGGGTCAGGGCGACGTCTTCCTCGCCGACCTCGCGCACGAGGTCCACATCCTCAACCTCAACAACAGCGGCATCTCGGTCAACGGCAAGAACGTGCTCGCGTTCTCGTCGTCGCTGGAGTGGAACATCGAGCGGGTCAAGGGCGGCAGCATCGCGGCCGGCGGCCTGTTCAACACCACCCTGCGCGGCACCGGCTGGGTCGCGATCACCACCGAGGGCATGCCGGTCGTGCTCAACCCGGCCGAGGCGCCGACCTTCGCCGATGCCAACGCGCTCGTCGCGTGGTCGACGCACCTGCAGACGGGCATCCGCTCGACCTTCGGCGCGGGCGCGCTGATCGGTCGCGGCTCGGGTGAGGCCTTCCAGGTCTCCTTCCAGGGCCAGGGCTTCGTCATCGTGCAGCCCTCCGAGGGTCCGCCGGTTACGGCCACGGCCTGAGCCTCCACCGGTCGGCAACCTCCGATCGGTCAGTCGACGGCGGCCGGATGAGCGTGAGATCACGCCCGTCCGGCCGCCGTTGCGCATGGTCCCTGCGGGTACCCTCAAGCCATGAACCAGGCCCTCCACCAAGCGAACGAGATGGTGCGTTCCCGGCTGGACGACCTCGGGGAGCAGCTCAGCGAGAAGGTCGCCGAGATCAAGCCGAAGCTCCGCGGCTGGATCCACCTCGTGTCGACCCCGCTCGTGCTCGCCGCCGGCATCGTGCTCATCTGCCTCTCGCCCACCGCGACGACCAAGGTCGGCTCGGCGCTGTACGCCGGATCGGCGCTCCTCCTCTTCGGGACCTCCGCCCTCTACCACCGCGGCACGTGGTCACCGAAGGTCTGGCAGGTGCTCAACCGCTTCGACCACTCGAACATCTTCCTGTTCATCGCGGGGTCCTACACGCCCTTCGCGCTGATCCTGCTCGACGGGCTGCCGCGGGTCATCATGCTCTCCGTGGTGTGGAGCGGCGCCCTGCTCGGCATCGCGTTCAAGCTCTTCTGGCCGACGGCGCCGCGGTGGCTCTCGGCGCCGATCTACATCGCGCTCGGCTGGGCGGCGATCTTCTTCATCCCGGCCTTCTTCGACGGCGCCGTGGCGCTCGGCCTGGGCATCGGCATCGCGACCTTCGTGCTGATCATCGTCGGCGGCGCGCTCTACACGATGGGCGGCCTGGTCTACGGCTTCCAGTGGCCGAACCCGTCGCCGCGCGTCTTCGGCTTCCACGAGATCTTCCACGGCTTCACCATCGCCGCGTTCGCCGCGCACTACGTCGGCGTCTCGCTGGCGACCTACTCGCTGCGCTGAAGAAGGACCAGCACCTCGGCGTGCGGGGTCTGCGGGAACATGTCCAGCAGCCGTCCCCGCACCGGCGTGTACGACGCCAGGTCGGCCAGGTCGCGCGCCAGCGTCTCGGGGTTGCAGCTCGAGTAGAGCAGGTGCGGGACGCCGGAGTCCTCGATCCGCAGGGCGAGCTCGCTGCCGAGCCCGCGCCGCGGAGGGTTCACCACCACGAGGTCGGCGTCGCGCAGGAGGCCCGCGTGCTCGGGTGCGGTCGCGTCGCCGACCGAGAACCGGATGTCGCCGGGCAGGCCGGCCTCGTCGCGTGAGCGCTCGGCGCTGGCGATCGCGTCGGCGCTGATCTCGATGCCGGTGACCTGGCGGCCGGGCGCGGCGAGGTGCAGGGCGAAGCCGCCGACGCCGCAGTAGAGGTCGAGCACCCGCCGCGGGGCGAGGTCCGCGGTCCACGCCACCGCCTCGCGGTAGAGGGCGGCAGCGACGTCGGTGTTGGTCTGGAAGAAGCTGCGCGGACGCAGGTGGAGCGTGATCCCCGCGTCACCGGGCAGCCGCATCGGCAGCGTGTCGGCCTCGGTGAGCACCACCTCCCGCTCGCCCTCGAGCACCGCCCGGTGGTCGGGTTGGACGTTGACCGTCAGCACCCGCACGGCCGGCAGCCGCTCCCGGAGCCAGGGCAGGTGCTTGCGCACCCGTGCCTCCACCGCGGTCGAGCGGAGCACGAGGCGGACCATCAGCTCGCCGTCCGGCGACTCGGTGACGAGCACGTGCTTGAGCTCGCCGCGCTGGCTCACCGGCAGGTCGGAGGAGACGTCGTAGGGGGTGAGCCCGGCACGGGTGACCAGCTCCGCCAGGAGCGGCAGCGCGGCGACGATCCCTGGCGTGTGGAGCGCGCAGTCGCGCAGGTCCACGCCACCTCCCCGCGGGTCGAGGATCCCGAGCGTCGGGGCATCAGCGGTCCCCGCCACGACCATCTTGGCCTTGTTGCGGAAGCCCTCGGGACGGCTGGCGACCGGCGGCTCCCACACCAGCCCCGGCGCGTCGACCAGCGCCCGGGTCGCGGCGAGCTTGGCGGCCAGCTGGTCGTCGTACACACGTCCGAGCCAGGCGCAGGACCGGCACTCCCCCGCCGTGAAGTGGGCGCAGTCGAGCACGGCGAGGGACATGGCCTTCATCGTAGGCTGCGGCCCGTGGCGTACTCCTTCGAGAAGGTGCAGGCGGACCCGGTGCTCGCCACCGTGCGTCGCCTCGAGCAGCGGATCGAGGCACGCTTCCCCGGCCGTGGGCTGCACCGGCTGGTCGGCGAGCTCGGCCGGCTGGTCGACGAGGTCGCCACGTCGACGGCGAGCGTGCGGGACCGGCGGTCGTGGCTGCGCCCGGTGGCCAAGGCCGGGATCCTCGCGGTGGTGGTCCTCACCGTGGCCCTGCTCGGGCTGGCGGTGCGCGCGGCACTGGTCGACGCCCCCGCCGACGGGCTCGAGTGGGTGCCGCTGCTGGAGAGCGGCGTCAACGACCTGGTCTTCGCCGCGATCGCGATCTGGTTCCTCCACTCGGTGCCCGAGCGACTGCAGCGCCAACGCCTGCTCGACCTGCTGCACCGGCTCCGCTCGCTGGCCCACATCATCGACATGCACCAGCTGACCAAGGACCCCGAGCGGCTGCGGGCGTCCTTCCGTCCCACGTCCGCGAGCGTCGAGATCGACCTGACGCCCGAGCAGCTCGAGCACTATCTCGACTACTGCTCGGAGCTGCTCAGCCTGGTCGGCAAGGCAGCGGCACTGTGCGCCGAGGAGTCGCGAGACGCGCTCGTGCTCGACACGGTGAGCACCGTCGAGACGCTGACCGTCTCACTCGAGCGGAAGGTCTGGCAGAAGATCACCGTGCTCGACGCCGACCGGCGGGCCCGGCCGGCCGAGTAGGCGTCAACGGAGCAGCACGACCACGACGCCGAGCGCGACGCCGAGGAGGACGCCCAGGAGGACACCCAGCAGGACGCTCGCCGGCGGCCCCGCTGTTCGTCCCCGGCGTGGAGCCGGGGGCGGCCGGTAGACGGGCACGTCCACCCAACCGGGATCCGCGGAGGAGGCGAGGACGGTGTCCGGGGCCGCCGACTGCACCGTCACGGGTCCAGCCGGGACCGGCGGTGCGTCGCCGAAGCCACTGCCGAGCACGGGCGTCCACGCCCCCGGCGGCAGGCTCCGCAGGGCAGCGACCAGCTCACCCGGTGCGACGCGGTCGGCCGGGTCCAGCGCCAGCGCGCGTTCCCAGAGCTCCTCCCCCACCCCCGCCCGCTGGCCGGGAAGCGGGATCGTGCCGCGCAGGAGGCGGAAGGCGACGACGCCGAACGAGTACCAGTCGATGCGCGGTGTCTCGTGGTCCGGGTCGATCATCTGCTCGGGGGCGCCGTACCCCGGCGTGTACGCCGCCATGCCCGCCTCCGTCCGGAATGCCTCGGTGTCGCGGCTGAGCCGGGCCAGCCCGAAGTCCGCGATCTTGGCCCGCAGCTCGACGCCGGCCCCGGACACGAGGATGTTGGCGGGCTTGAGGTCACGGTGCACGATCCCGACCGCGTGGGCCGCCTCCAGTCCGGAGGCGACCTGGGCGAGCACCTCCAGCCGCTCGGCGACGGTGAACCGCGGGTCGTTGAGCCGGCCCGTGAGGTCACCGCCGTCGACGTACTCCATGAGCAGGGCGACGTCCGCGCCGACCTGCACCGCCTCGTAGACGTGGATGACCGACGGGTGCCGCATCCGGGCGAGGGCCTGCCCCTCACGCATCATCCGCGCCACGGAGTCCTGCACGTGCCCGCCGCCGTGGACCAGCTTGACCGCCACGTCCCGACCCAGGTTGGGGTCCCGGGCGAGGACCACCTCGCCGAAGCCGCCGACGCCGAGGACGCGGACCAGCTCCAGGCCCCGTGGCAGGTGCATGGCGCCGATTCAACCAGCGCGCAGGCGGGCGCGAGGCCGAACCACCGGGTCCGTCCGGGGAAGGTAAAGAAATGGGCAATGGCGGCGTCCGGGGCCGAGCAGGAGAGAACACTGGTCGTCGCAGCCGCTCCGTCGGACGGCGCACCTCTCGGGACCGGATCCGGACGTGGGGGGCCGAGATGGCGGACGCAGGACCTGCCGTGGTGGGCGGATACGAGCTCGTGGGCCGGGTCGGGACCGGCTCGACGGCGACGGTGTGGAAGGCACGTGACCCCGGCCTGGGCCGCGACGTGGCGCTGAAGCAGGTCCCGGCAGCAGCCGTCGAGGGCCTGCGCGCCGAGGCGGCCCGGCTCGCCCAGCTCGACGACCCGCACGTGGTCCAGGTCTTCGGCTTCGTCGAGGAGGCGGGCGCGGCGTACCTCGTGGTCGAGTGGATCGACGGCGCCACCCTGGCCGAGGTCCTCGCCGCGGGTGGCCGGTTGTCGGTCCCCCAGGCCCTCGGCGTGGTCCGGGGCGCCCTGCTCGGCCTCGCCCACGCCCACGCACGAGGGATCGTGCACGGCGACGTGTCGGCGTCCAACGTGCTGGTCGACGTCGCGGGGACCTCCCGCCTGATCGACTTCGGGGTCGGCGGCTCGACGCCCGCCTACCGCGCCCCCGAGGCGGCGCGGGGCGAGACGTTGTCGCCGGCGGCCGACGTCTACGCGGCAGCGGCGGTCCTGGTCCACCTGCTGACCGGGCAGCTGGACCCCGGAGCCGCCCCCGCGGTCGACCGCACGGACAGCGGACTGCGGCCGGTGCTGGCCACCGCCCTGGCACCGGAGCCGGAGGCGCGCTACCCCGACGCGGCAGCCTTCCTCGCCGCGCTGGAGGAGGCAGCCGAGCGGACGTACGGCCCGGCCTGGTGGACCACCGCGGGCGTCGGTGGGATGGTCGCGCCCGTCGTCGCGGCCGTGGCACCCCTCGGCGGTGGCGCCGCCGGCGGGATCACCGCCGCGACGGTGCTCAGCCCGGTCGCCCCCGGCCTGGCCTCGGGCCTCGGAGCGGCTGCGGTCACGACCAGCCGGCGTGCGCCGACGAAGCTCCTCGCCGGGGTGGGCGCGCTGGTGCTGCTGGGCGCCGCGGGCGCGACCGCGATCGCCGTGACGAACGGCGACGACGAGAAGTCGGCGGGCGGCGCAGGCTCCTCGCCGACCAAGGAGGCGTTCGACCCGGTCGTCGACGCCGTGCCGAGCGGGGAGTACACCTTCCGGGCCGTCGTCACCAAGACCGACGACAAGACCTGGCTGAAGGTGGGCGACGAGATCACGCGCATCTGGACCCTCACCCCCAGGTGCGACGAGGACGCCTGCACGGGGTCCATCACCAGCACCAGTGGCTCGGAGTTCGAGTCGGCCTGGGACGGAGCCACGCTGCAGCAGCGGACGCCCGCGGGCGACTCGACCTGGGTGGGCGACTGCCAGGATGACGACGGGACGAAGACCGGCAAGGTGACCGTCCGCCAGCAGCAGACGCCCCGCGACGTCACCCTCACACCGACCGGCCCGGTCGACGAGGACAGCGGCCTCCCGGCCGAGCTCACCGGTTCGTACCAGTTCTCCGAGACCATCATCAAGTACGCCGCGATCAGCGGACCGTCACGCCCGCGCGACTGTCCGTGGGAGGGCAACCAGAAGGTCACGCACACGGCGACCTACGAGGTGACCCTCACCCGGGGCGCCGACCCCGAGGTCGTGAAGTCCGAGGAGGAGCGGGTGCAGCAGGAGAAGAAGCAGGCCGAGCAGCAGGAGACGCCCTGACCGGTCACCCGACCGCCAGCACCTCCCCGATGACCCGCGCCGCCTCCGGGTAACGCGCCGGCTCCGGCCCCGTGAAGGTCAGCCGGAGGAAGGGCCCCGAGGGCTCCGCCGGGAACCACTCGTCGCCGCCGGACACCCACACGCCCCGCGCCGCGCAGTCGCGGACCAGGCGTGGCACGTCGGTGCCGGCGGGCAGGCGCGCCCACAGGTGCAGCCCGCCCGGCGGTACGACGTCCAGCTCCAACCCCGGTGCGTGCGCCCGGACGCTCTCCACGAGCAGGTCGCGCCGCTCCCGCAGCTGGACCCGGAGCCGGCGCAGGTGGCTGCGCCAGCCGGGGTCGCTGACCACCTCGACGGCCGCCTGCTGGAGCAGCCCGCTGACGTACATCGACTCCGCCGCGCGGTCTCCGAGGATCCGGTCGCGCGCGGGGCCGCGGGCGACGACCGCCGCGACGCGCACGGCCGGCGAGACGCTCTTGGTGAGCGAGCGGAGGTAGACGACGTGCCCGGCGTCGTCGCGAGCGGCGACCGGGCGGGGACCGCTGTCGATGCCGAAGTCGTGCGCCCAGTCGTCGTCGACGAGGAAGGCCCCGTGCTGGCGGACCACCTCGAGCAGCTGGTCCGCGCGCTCGACGCTCCACTGCACTCCGGTCGGGTTGGCGAAGTTGGCCTGGGCGTAGAACGCCCTCGCCCCCGTCTCGCGGAAGGCACGGTCGAGGTCCTCCGGGTTCGGCCCGTCGGGACCGGTCGGCACCGGCACCGGTACGACGCCCGCCTGCTGTGCCGCCTGGATCGCTCCCCAGTAGGTGGGTGACTCCACGAGCAGCGGCTGGCCGGGGGCGACGAGCGCCCGGAAGATCGACGAGAGCGCGCTCTGGCTCCCCGGCGCCACCACGACGTCGGCCGCGGTCACCGCGCCGAGGTGCGCCGGCGTGGCGTCGGCGAGCTCGGCCGCGAACCATGCGCGGAGCTCCTGCAGGCCCGCCGACGGTGGGCGGTCGGTCGCCGCCGAGCTCCGCGCGGCCCGGCCCAGCGCGGCGCGGACCAGCCGCTCCGGGAGCAGCTCCGCGGGCGGGTAGCCGGCGTGCAGCGCGAGCGCGTCGGGCGGGGCGACCTGGAGCGGCCCGGCCACGCCGGTGAGCCGCGCGCGGGGCGCGCGCAGGGCGGCCGTCTGCCAGCCGAAGTCGGCTCCCCGGCTGGGCCGGACAGCCCGCACGAACGAGCCCACGCCCGGCCGCGACTCGACCAGCCCCTCGGCCACCAGGCGGCGCAGCGCCTTCTGCACCGTGACCGGGCTGGCGGCGTACTCGGTGACGAGGGTGCGGCTCGACGGCAGCTGGGCGCCGGCGGGCGCCTCGCGGATCCAGCTCCGCAGTGCGACCGCGATCCGATCACTGCTATCGTTGCTCATGTCAGTACAGAGTAGCGCTATCGTCCCGCGACGGCACCTGCTATCCGCCGTCCCGGCCGGTCTCGGCTGGGGCGTCCTCGGCGTCGCGGCCTTCTCCTTCACGGTCCCCCTGACCCGGGTCGCCGTCGCCGACCTGTCGCCGCTCTTCATCGGAGCCGGTCGGGCGGTCGTGGCCGCGACCCTCGCCGCGGTCGCACTCACGGTGACCCGGCAGGCGCTCCCCCGCAGGTCGCAGTGGCTGCGCCTCGCGGTCGTCGCCGGTGGCGTGGTCGCGGGCTTCCCGCTGCTGACGACGTACGCGCTGACCGAGGTGCCGGCCAGCCACGGTGCGGTCGTGATCGCGCTGCTGCCCGCCGCCACGGCGGTGCTGGCGGTGCTGCGCACGGGCGAGCGCCCGGTGCGCGCGTTCTGGATCCTCTCGGCCTGCGGCGCGGCCGCCGCCGTCGGCTTCGCGGTCGCCCAGGGCGGCGGGATCAGCGGGGTGCACCGGGCGGACCTGCTGCTCTTCGCGGCCGTCCTCGTCTGCGCGATGGGGTACGCCGAGGGCGGGCTGCTGACCCGCGAGCTGGGCTCGTGGCAGACCATCTCGTGGGCCCTGGTCGTGGCTGCGCCCGTGATGGCGACCCTCACCGCCGTCAGCGTCGTCCGGCAGCCGCCGTCGGCGCCGCCCGCGGCGTGGGCGTGCTTCGCCTATCTCGCCTGCGTGAGCATGTACCTCGGCTTCTTCGCGTGGTACCGCGGGCTCGCGATCGGCCCGATGGCGCAGGTCAGCCAGGTCCAGCTGGTCCAGCCCGTGCTGACGATCAGCTGGGCGGCGCTGCTGCTGGGCGAGCAGATCACCCTGCTGACCGCCGCCGGCGGCTTCGCGGTGATCGTGCTCGCCGGAGCCGCTACTTCTTCCCGCGGCCGTAGAGGCCCCGCACGACCTTCGTGAGCTGCTGCTCCTCCTTCGCCGTACGACGGAAGGTGGTCAGCGCGATGGCCGGCTTGAAGCGCTGCCGCGCGATCGCGTGCGGGTAGGTGAACTCGCGCAGGCCGTCGGGCCCGTGGATCCGGCCGAAGCCGGAGTCGCCGACGCCGCCGAAGGGCAGGGTCGGGATCCCGGCGAAGGAGATCACGCCGTTGATCGCGGTCATGCCGGCGCGCAGGCGCTCGGCGATCGCCATGCCCTGGTCCTTCGAGAACACCGTCGAGCCGAGCGCGTACCGGGTGCCGTTGGCGCGCTCGATCGCCTCGTCCATGTCGCGCACGCGGGTGACCGTGACGGTCGGACCGAAGGTCTCCTCCTGGATGGCCGCCGAGTCCTCCGGTACGTCGACCAGCACGGTCGGCTGCACGAAGCGGGCGCCCTCGGGGACGGGCCCGCCGACCAGGGCGCGGCCGCCGCGGGCCAGCGCGTCGTCGATGTGCCGGCGGATGATGTCCACCTGCGAGGGCATCGTGATCGGGCCGACCTGGCCGCCGGGCTCGGCCTTGAGCTTCCGCGCCTCGGCGACCAGCTTGTCGAGGAACTCGTCGTACACGCGGTCGTGGACGTAGACCCGCTCCACGCCGGCGCAGGTCTGGCCCGCGTTGGCGGCCGCGCCCCACAGGGTGGCCTCGGCGGCCTCGTCGAGGTCGGCGTCGTCGGCGACGATCAGCGCGTCCTTGCCGCCCGCCTCGATGACGACCGGGGTCAGGGTCTCGGCGCAGGCGGCCATCACCCGCTTGCCCGTCGCGGTCGAGCCGGTGAAGGCCACCTTGTCGACGCCGGCCGTGGTGAGCGCGGCGCCCGTCTCGCCGTACCCGGTGACGACCTGGAAGACCGGACGGCCGACGGCCTCGCGGAAGGTGTCCGCGAGCCAGACGCCGACGCCGGGGGTGTACTCCGACGGCTTGAAGACGACCGTGTTGCCGGCCGCGAGGGCGTAGGCGATCGAGCCCATCGGCGTGAAGACGGGGTAGTTCCACGGACCGATCACGCCGACGACGCCGAGCGGGCGGTACTCCACGCTGGCGGCCTGGTTGACCATCAGCAGGCCCGGGGACACGCTGCGTCGCTTGAGGACCTTCTCGGCGTGGCTGGCGGCCCAGGCCAGGTGGTCGATCGCCAGCGCGGTCTCGAGGAGGGCGTCACCCTGCGGCTTGCCGGTCTCGCGGGCCATCAGCGAGGCGAGCTCGTCCATGCGGCGGGCGATCACCTTGCGCCACTTCACGAGCGCCTTCTTGCGACCCTCGAAGCCGAGCGCCTGCCAGCGCTCGGCCTCCTTGCGGGCGGTCACGACGACGGCCTGCACGTGGGCGGCGTCGTGGATCGGGTGGGTGCCGACGACCTCGCCGGTGCCGGGGTTGAGCGAGGTGAAGGTCTGCGCGGCGGCCGGGACGGCTTCGGTGCTGGTCACCCCACGAACGTACTTGCCAGTGGCAGGTCAGCGGAATGGGCCGAGGCACAAAATGAGCACGAGCAGCGAGGCGCCGATCACAAGGGCGCCGGCCGTGAGCGCTGCGACCGGCCGGCGCCGCGCCAGCCACTCGGCCGCGAGGTAGGCCAGCGTGATCAGTCCGAGGGCCGCCGTGACGTGCAGCAGTACCGCCAGCGCGACGCCGCTGACCGCGCCGGCGACCGCGAAGCGTCCCCACGCCAGCCCGAGCACGACGGGTACGACGACCGCGCCGGCCAGGCCGCCCAGGAGCTCCTCGGCGAAGGGCCGCTCCCCCATCCAGGGCACCACGTCGACCACGTCGAACAGGTCGAGCGTCGCGAGCACCCCGAGCGCGGCGATCGCCAGCAGCGTCGCGGCGGCCACCACCAGGTAGCGCAGGTGCCGCCCGCGCGACCACTGCGTCGAGCCGGCCCGGATGGTGCCGAGGGTGACCGCCGACCAGACCAGCCAGCTGCGCACCGGCCCGGTGTCGGTGTCGCGCATCGCGTCACGGAAGACCCGGTCCGCGGCGACCCGGTCGAGGACGTGGCCCTCCTCGGAGACGTAGTCCGGGATCTCGTGGGGACCGTGGACGATCCCGTCGTGGAGCAGCGCCGGAGGCAGGTGGCGACCCGTGCGCGGCACCAGCCACGTGAAGATCGCGGGCACCGACGCGAGGTCGCTCTCGAAGGTGCCGGGGTCGGCGGGGACCAGCAGGACGCCGTACTCCCGGTCGCGGTAGGCGATGCGGCGCTGCATCCGGAAGCGCTCGGTACGGCGCCGCACTTCACCGACCTCCACGCGCTCCAGCACGATGCGGGGTGGCTGGGTCGGGTCCGGGTCGGCACTCGCGGTGCCGCCGTCGAAGAAGCGGCCGGGCTCCGCGGAGGTCTCGATCTGCTTCATCTGCCACCCCTTCAGGCGCACTGCCCCTTGCCGAGCCGGACCAGGCCGTTGCGGTCGCCCGTGCCGAAGTCGAGCAGGCCGACCTCGTCGGCGAACATCAGCTCGGCGGGCGAGTCGACGTGGTCGAGCCCGACGAGGTGGCCGAGCTCATGCAGCAGGATGGCACGTCCGCGGGCCTCCCCGTCGCGCTCGTCGTCGAGCTGCTCGTAGACGTCGCTGTCGAGGGTGACCTGACCGGTCACGTACCGGCGCCATCCGCCGGCGGGCGCCTGTTGCGACACCGCTCCCCCGACACCGGCCACGTCGCCGGAGAGCTCGTCGACCTCGTCCTCGTCCGCCCACGCGACCAGCACCGGCTCGCTGCGCCCGCGGGGCACGAGGCTCGCCTCCCAGGACGGACGGCGGTCGGTCTCGCCGACGTAGTCGAACTGCAGCCCGGTCAGGGCGGACACCTCCTCCACGGCGTCCTGCACGAAGGCGATCGCGTCGTCGGCGTCGCCCGGCGCACCGTCGGGATTGACCTCGTAGCGGATCTCGCGGCAGGGGTCCCACGCGACCGGCTGCCGCGGGTGGCCGGGCTGGGTCTGCAGGAAGGCGTGCACGCCACCGGGCGCGACGTCGGCGGGCGTGCCGAGCGGGTCCTGGCCGATCCCGAACACCCGCCGCAGGGCGGCCAGCTCGTCCCCCGGGCCGATGAAGACCATGACGACGAGGACCACCGCGCTGATGACCAGGGCGAGCCCCGACCGCCAGCGCTCGCTCATCCGATGTCGGCCGGGCTCGTCACCGGCCGCTCGCACACGAAGCCGCGGCAGACGTACGCCGCGGGGTGGCCCTCGACCGGGGTACGGCCGATCAGCAGCGGGATCCCGTCGACGGGACCGTCGGCGACCACGACGACGGCACCGGGGATCTCCAGCGCCCGCGCCTCGAGGGCGTCCCGCGCCGCCCCGGCCGGCCCGACGACGGCGACCTCGAGCGGCCCGTCGAGCATCGTCGTGGCCGCGGCCAGCGACCAGCCCGCGAAGCGCGGCGCCTTCTCGGCGAGGACGGCGACGGTCGCCAGCGCCCCCTCCGCGGCGTCGCGATAGCGCCCCTCGCCGGTCAGTGCGTGCGCCTCGACGAGCGCGTGGACCAGGCTGCTGAACCCGCTCGGGCTCGCGTTGTCGCCGGGGTCCCGCGGCCGGGTCACCAGCGCCTCCGCGTCCGCGTGGGTGTCGAAGAACCCGCCGTCCGGAGCGGCGAAGCCCTCGAGGGCGGTGTCGACGAGGCTCGTGGCGAGGTCCAGCCAACGCGGGTCCGCGGTGGCCTGCGCCAGCGCGAGGAAGCCCGACGCGACGCAGCCGTAGTCCTCCAGCACGCCCGCGTGGGCACCGGCCACACCGTCGCGGGAGACCCGCAGCAGGCGCCCGTCGCGCAGGTGGACGTCGACGAGGAGGCGGGCCGCCTCGAGCGCGGCCTGGAGGTAGTCGGGGCGCCCCAGGCGCCGGGCCGCGTCGACCAGCCCGCTGATCGCCAGGCCGTTCCAGGCGGCGACGACCTTGTCGTCCCGCGCGGGACGCGGGCGCTCCTCGCGGGCGGCGAGCAGGCGGCGTCGTACGTCATCGAGGCGGCGCCGCTCCTCGGCGTCGGCCGGGAAGTGGCGCAGCTGGAGGGTCGACGTGCCGTGCTCGAAGGAGCCCGCCGCGGTCACGCCGAAGATCTCGGCGGCCCAGGCGCCGTCGTCCGGCCCCAGCACCGCGACCAGCTGGGTGGGCGTCCAGACGTAGAACAGCCCCTCCTCCGCGTGCCCACCGGCCTCCCCCACGCTGTCGGCGTCGAGCGCCGAGGCGAAGCCGCCCTCGGCGGTGCGCAGCTCGCGGATCATGAAGTCGGCCGTCTCGGCGGCCACGCGGTCACCCTGCTCGGTCCCGAGCCGCGCGTAGAGCCCGACCAGCTGGGCGTTGTCGTAGAGCATCTTCTCGAAGTGCGGCACCACCCAGCCGCGGTCGACCGCGTAGCGCGCGAACCCGCCGCCCACCTGGTCGTACATCCCGCTCCCGGCCATCGCGGCGGTGGTGCGCGCCAGCATGTGCCGCGCCTTGGTCGTGAGGTCCGCCGGGCCGTCGTACCGGCGCAGGAACTCCAGCGCCATCGACGGCGGGAACTTCGGCGATCCCCCGAAGCCACCGGCCATCGGGTCGAACTCCGCCCCGAGCGTGCCGACGGCGGCGTCGATCCGCTCCGCCGTCAGCGTGTACGACGGCAGCGCGGCCTCGCGCCGCAGGTGCTCGGCCACGTTGCCGGCCGTCGTCCGCACGTCGTCGCCGCGGTCGACCCACGCGTTGCTGAGCGCCTGCAGCACCTGGGTGAACGACGGCGACCCGTGGCGCGGCTGGTCGGGCAGGTAGGTGCCGGCGAAGAAGGGCCTGCCCTCGTGGTCCATGACCACCGTCATCGGCCACCCGCCCTGCCCGGTCATCGCCGTCGTCGCCTGCATGTAGACCGCGTCGACGTCGGGCCGCTCCTCGCGGTCGACCTTGATGCTCACGTAGTGCTCGTTGAGGTAGTCGGCCGTCGCCTGGTCCTCGAAGGACTCGTGCGCCATCACGTGGCACCAGTGGCAGGCGGCGTACCCGACGGACAGCAGGATCGGGACATTGCGGCGCTTCGCCTCGGCGAAGGCCTCGGGACCCCACTCCCACCAGTCGACCGGGTTGTCGGCGTGCTGGAGGAGATAGGGCGACGTCGCGGACGCCAGGCGGTTGGGCACGGTCCCACGCTATCCGCGACGTGGCAGACGAGGGCTCACAACGTGGCGAGCAGGCGCTCGCAGGCCTCAGCGCACCGCCGGCAGGCACCCGCGCAGACCTCGCAGTGGCGGTGCATGTCGGCATGGGAGCTGCACTCGTCACCGCAGCTGCGACACGCCTCCGCGCACGCCGCGAGCACGAGGCCGGCGAGCGCGGCGGCGTCGTACCCGGCATGGCGGGCGAGGACGCGCGCCGTCGTAGTGCAGAGGTCGGCGCAATCGAGGTTCGCCCGGATGCAGCGACGCAGCGGATCGATCTCCGTCTCGCTCAGGCACGCCTCGGCACAGGAGGTGCAGGCCTGGGCGCACTCGACGCACGCGGCGATGCAGTCCTCGAGCAGCTGCCGGTCGTAGCGGATCTCGGTGGGGTGCGTCTGGATCATCGCGGTGATCGTCTGGGTCATGGCGGGCCTCCGTCCTCGTGCTCGTGGTGCCCTGCCGGGGGCGCGCCATACCGATGGCCCCGCCCAACCCTCGCCCGTACGGTGACGCCATGGCTGACGTCGATGGCACCGGGGACTGGTACGCCGTGAGGTGCATCTTCGTCAGCCGCGAGAACCACTCACCGGGCTCGCGTCGGCTCGAACCCGGCGAGGCCGCCTACGAGGAGCGGATCACCCTGTGGCAAGCCGCGAGCGCGGAGGCCGCGATCGCGCTCGCAGAGGCCGAGGCCGAGGAGTACGCCGACGTCGTCGAGTGCGAGTACACCGGACTCGCACAGAGCTACCTCTGCGAGGACGCGCCCGCGCAGGGGGTCGAGGTCTTCTCGCTGATCCGGCGCAGTCGACTCGAGCCGGACGACTACCTCGACCGACACTTCGACACCGGAGGCGAGTTCCAACGACAGGTGACGTCGGACCAGGCCAGCGGATAACCCCGTCGCCGCTCGCGTTGGCGGGATCACCGGCCGCCTCGCATCCTCGGCCCGCCGGCGCGACGGGTTCAGTCGTCAAGCGGCCCAGTCGTCAAGCGGCCCAGTCGACGGTGAGCTGCATCAGCGCGATCTCGGCGCGCGTGGGTGTCTGGTCAGCCGTGGTGCCGGTGACTCGTCGTGTGCCGGTCTGGTCGACCAGGTAGTGGGCCCCGTGTGGGTCTCGCCAGATGACGATCCCGGGGAAGGGTTGTCGGACTTGCCAGCCGGCGTGGGTCTTGATCCGGTGGTGAGTGCGGGTCATTGGGCCGAGGTTGTCGGTGGAGGTCGGTCCGCCCTCGGCGTAGGGGATCTGGTGGTCCAGATCGACCTTGCGGGACAGGTTCGCTGCGAACGGGAACGTGTCGCCGGGGTGGATCAGGTGCACGGCCTCACGGAGCTTGGCCGGGATCTCGTAGGCGTCGACTGATGCGCCCTGGTTGAGGTTGATGACCGGCTGGACCTTTACGCCGCTCGCGTAGTGCTCGACGAGGTGACGGACGTACTCAACGGTGAGCGGTCCGTGGCCTTCCATCCGGGCGATGGCGGAGTCGGGGGTGCAGTGCAGGACGATCTCGACCTTGGGCTTCACCGGACCCACCGTGAGGTCGACGTGGGCCTGAGGGTTGGTCAGGAGGGCAAGGGCGGCGACCCGGCGTTCGTTCTTGGTGGCGTCGGGCATCTGGTCCTCAAGTGCCTTGGCCACGGCTGTGACGCCGGCGTTGGAGCCGAGGATGAGGGCCGCGTCGGCGTGAAAGGTGAGGGTGGCCTTGCCGTGCTTGTTGATCCGTGAGACCCGGACGTAGTTGTCCTTGGCGGCGGCTTCTTCCTTGGCTCGGGCGAGCTCGGGGGAGGCGGCGGCGACCTTGCCCTCCACGATGGCTTCGAACCGGGTCCAGGCGAGCCGGCCGTCGGCGATCTCGACGACCTCCCCGTCCACCCACCCGGCCTCCTCGGCCGACAGTTCACGTGTCGCGTCGGCGACATGACGCGCATGCGTGGACCGCACTTTCCCGGCTTGGACGCCGGCCCAGAGCTTGGGGAGGCGGTGGACGAGGTCGACCGCGTCCGCAATGAGCCTCTTCGCGCCGTACGGTGACGTCTGGATGCGGGCGCCGAAGGTCGCCGCGGCGTACTCCGTGATCCGCGGCGTACCCACCGCACCCGCGGGCTTCGCGCGCTCCCGACCACGCTTGTCAGCAGGAGGAAGCGCGTCCGGTGAGTGCAGGACGGCCCACTGGTAGGCCGCTTCCAGGATGTCGCGCTCGGCATCGAGCCGGGCCGCATGCCGCTGCTCGGCGAAGGACAGCACCGCATCGGCGGACATGTCCGCGAGCTGGTGGTGTCGGTCGCGAGTGGCCATACCTGTATTGGATCACGGGGCTCCGACACAACCATCTGGCCCCGAACCTGCCTGTGCACAACGGCGCTCCCACCGGGCCTTGTGGAGGACAAGTGGCGCAAGGAGTGACTCGCGGAGCTGCCGGACCGCACCCGACCACCGGAACCCAGCCACCCGCCCACCGTCCTCGTCGCTGCGCTTGAAGACCCGACCACGCACCCAGCCGCAGGGCACAGCGGGTGCGCCGGAGCAAGGGGTCTCGTGACGGTCGCTGCGCGACCTCCTCGACCACCGAGGGCGCTGCGCGACCTCCTCGACCACCGGGTCGCTGCGCGACCTCCTCGACCACCGGCCACCTCCTCGACCACCGGGGATGTCGGACGGCTTCGCGGGCACCCCACCTGCATGCCCGTCTGCCTCGCCTGGCTCGGCGACCCCGCAGCAGCCGCCGAGGTGGTCTCCTCCCCCGGCCCGTGGCGTGAGGTCCGCGAGGCGGCGCCCGGCCTGCTACTGGTCGAGACGACCGAGACCACGTCCCGCGTCTTCCACGAGATCAAGTGGCTGCTGCCGGACGACTGCGCCCTCCTCGTCGCCCCCTTGGAGCGCCGTCCCAAGGCGCGGGGCGTGGCAGCGGGCACGGTCTCCTGGCTGCGCTCCCGCCTACCCCTGCCGGAGCGCTGAACCGCTCAGCGCTGCGAGATCGGCCACCGCAGGCCCGCGGGCGTCATCCGCCGGTGGGGCGGCTCGGCCGCGCGCCCCTGGAAGGCCAGGACCGCGGGATTGACCACCCGACCGTCGCGGATCTCGATGGCCCGGCTCAGCGTCTCGTCGGCGTCCCAGGCGGGGCCGCCCTCGAGCACGCGGCGCAGGAACGGCACGAGGGCGTTGCTGTTCTCCCACGTCGCCGAGTTCCACAGGTACGACGGCGTGTGGTCGACGCCGTAGTAGAGGACCTTGTCGCCGACGACGAAGGTCGGCTCCTCGAAGCTGGTGGGGCGGGCGAACGAGAAGCCCATGCCCAGGTCGCACGAGACGTCGACCAGGAGGCTGCCGGGCCGGAAGGCGGCGACGTCCTCCTCGGTCAGGTAGACGAGCGGGTTGGCGGTGTCCTGGAGCGTGCAGTTGACGACGATGTCGTTCTCGGCGAGGTACGACGGCAGCGGCTCGCGCCCCCGCTCGGTGATCACGCTGCTCGGCTGGTCACCGTCCGGCTCGTGCTCGAACTGTCGGATGCGCGCCGAGTGGATCGGCGAGCCCACCGCGGCGACGGCGCGGTTGGTGAGCACCGCGACCTCGTGCACGCCGTGGGCGTTGAGGGCGGTCACCGCGCCCCGGGCCGTGGCACCGAAGCCGATGACGACGGCGCTCAGCCGGCGGCCGTAGTCGCCGGTCAGCCCGGCGAGCTGGAGCGCGTGCAGCACCGAGCAGTAGCCCGCCAGCTCGTTGTTCTTGTGGAAGACGTGCAGCCCGACCGCACCGTCCTTCGTCCAGTGGTTCATCGCCTCGAACGCGATGAGGGTCAGCCCGCGGTCGATCGCGGCCTGGGTGAGGTCCGTGTCCTGGACGCAGTGCGGCCAGCCCCACAGCACCTTCCCGCGCCCCATGGCGGTCACGTCGGCGAGCTGGGGCTTGGGCAGCAGCACCACGTCGGACTCGGCGAGGATCTGCTCGCGCGAGGCGAAGCCGGCGACGTGGGCGGCGAGGGCCGCGTCGTCGACACCGAAGCCGGCGCCGTAGCCGTGCTCGAGCGTGATCCGCTGCCGGAGGTCGGCGTCGAGGGCCGGCAGGTGGTCGGGGTGGATCGGCAGCCGGCGCTCGTTCTCCTTGGCCGAGGACCCGATGACGCCCAGGCCCAGCAGGGTCACTTGCGGGTGCCGGGGTCGGCCTTGGCGGCGGGAGGCTCGCCGGAGGCCTTGTCGCGCTTGGCGGCGCGCTTCTCCTTGAGGGACTTGCCGGACTTCTTGGACATGCTCTGGCGCGGCGACTTGTCGCTCATGGCGGTATCTCTCTGAGAGGAAGCCTGGATGGCTCCTGCCCTCGACACTACGCCCAGGACCGCGGCGTCCTCCGCCCGGTCGTCCCGGGCGATCAGCCCGAGCGGGTCCACTGCTCCAGCACGACGAGCGTCTTCGTGCTGGAGATCCGTCCGCCCGAGCGCAGCTGGCTGACGACGCGGCGCAGGTCCTCGACCCCGTTGACCCGGATCCGGACCAGGGCGTCCGGGTCGCCGGCGAGGGTGAGCACCTCCTCGACCTCGGGCACGCCCGCGACGAACTCCATGATCTGCGCGAGGTCGAGGTCGTTGGAGAAGTTCAGCTCGGTGACGGCCTCGATCCCGGCGGCGATCCGGCCGTGGTTGATCTGCACCGTGTAGCGCTCGATCACGCCGAGCTTCTCCAGGCGCGCGATCCGGCGCTGGACAGGTGCGACGGTGAGGCCGACGGCGTCCGCGACCTCGCGCAGCGGGCGGCGCGCGTTCTCGCGCAGCAGGTCGAGGATGGCGTGGTCGGTGGCGTCGAGGATGGCCGGTTCGCTCACGCAACAAAGCCTAACCCCGAGAGTCGATCTGTTGCTCCCAGAGGGGCCAGCACGTCCTGCGGGTTGCGGATCGTCGCCAAACCCCACGACGACCGTTGTGACCGGGCCCACCGAGGGCGCATGCTCGTGCGCGTGACCGAGCAGCTGTTTCGCGCCCCGGGGCCGGCCGTGCCGGCGACGCCGTACGACCTCGACGACCGGTTCCGCGTCGCGGCCCCGCCGACGCTGCTGACGGGCGTCCAGGCGATCGCCCGGCTGCTCGTCGAGCACCGCGCGCTCGACCGCAAGCGCGGCCTGAAGACGGCCACCTTCGTGTCCGGCTACCAGGGCAGCCCGCTCGGCGGCCTGGACAAGATGCTCGCCGGGATGAAGGACATCCTCGACGAGAACGACATCCGCTTCGTGCCCGGCCTCAACGAGGAGCTCGCCGCCACGGCCGTGTGGGGCAGCCAGATCGACCTGCCGACCGACACGTCGCGCTACGACGGCGTGACCGGCTTCTGGTACGGCAAGGGCCCCGGTGTCGACCGGGCGACCGACGCCCTGCGCCACGCCAACATGTACGGCGTCAACCGCCGCGGCGGCGCCGTGCTGCTGGTCGGCGACGACCCGGCGTCCAAGTCCTCGACCGTGCCCGCGGTGAGCGAGCGCTCGCTCGCGGCCCTCGGCATCCCGGTGCTCTTCCCGCGCAACGCCACCGAGATCGTCACCCTCGGCCTGCACGCCATCGAGATGTCCCGCGCGTCGGGCTGCGTGGTGGCGCTCAAGATCGTCGCCGACGTCGCCGACGGCGCGTGGGTCGTTGACGGCGCCGACATCGACCTCGACCCGGTCATGCCGGCCATCGACTGGAACGGCCACCCCTACGCCTACACGCAGAGCCCGATCGTGCTGCGCCCGGCGATGATCGTCGGCGCCGAGGCCGAGCTCGTCGGCCCGCGGACCGCGCTCGTGCACGAGTACTCCGCCCGCAACGGCCTCTGCGTGACCGAGGTCGACGCGCCGGGTGCCCGGACCGGCCTGGTCGCTTCCGGCAGCTGCTTCGACTCGCTGCGCCAGGCGCTCGCCGACCTCGGCGTCACCGACGACGACCTGACCGCCGCCGGCTTCCGGCTGATGCGGATGGGCATGATGTCGCCGGTCGAGCCCGAGTCCGTACGCCGGTTCGCACAGGGCCTCGAGGAGATCATCGTCGTCGAGGACAAGACCTCCTTCATGGAGATGCAGGTCCGCGACCTGCTCTACGGCACGGAGAACGCGCCGCGGATCATCGGCAAGAAGGACGCCGCCGGGATGCCGCTGATCCCGGCCGACGGCGAGCTCACCTCCGGACGACTGCTCGCTCCCCTGCGCCACGTCCTGCAGGACCGGCTCACCATGAAGCCGCCGGCGCCGAGCCGCAAGCCGCTGCCGCTGCTGTCGGCCAGCCGGTCGGCGTACTTCTGCTCGGGCTGCCCGCACAACCGCTCCACCGTCATCCCGGAGGGCTCGCTCGGCGGCGGCGGCATCGGCTGCCACGCCATGGTGACCATCTCCGACCGTCCGTCCAGCGCGGTCGTCGGCGTCACCCAGATGGGTGGCGAGGGCGCGCAGTGGATCGGGCAGGCCTGGTTCACCGACGCCCCGCACATCTTCCAGAACGTCGGCGACGGCACCTTCTTCCACTCCGCCCAGCTGGCCGTCCAGGCCTGCATCGCGGCGGGCGTCAACATCACCTACAAGGTGCTCTACAACGACGTCGTCGCGATGACCGGTGCGCAGGACGCCGAGGGCGCGCTGCGAGTGCCGGCCCTCACCCACAAGCTGCACACCGAGGGCGTCAAGAAGATCATCGTCTGCGCCGACGAGCCCGGCCGCCACCGCCAGCGCGACCTCGCGCCGGGCACGCTGCTGTGGCACCGCGACCGGCTCGACGAGGCGCAGCGGATGCTGCGCGAGATCCCCGGCGTGACCGTCCTGATCTACGACCAGCACTGCGCCGCCGACGCCCGCCGCCAGCGCAAGCGGGGCTCGCTGCCCACCCGCACCAAGCGGGTCGTCATCAACGAGGCGGTCTGCGAGGGCTGCGGCGACTGCGGCATGAAGAGCAACTGCCTCTCCGTGCAGCCCGTCGACACCGAGTACGGCCGCAAGACCCGCATCGACCAGACGTCGTGCAACACCGACTACAGCTGCCTCGACGGCGACTGCCCGTCCTTCGTGACCGTCGAGACCGCGCCCGAATCCCGCCGGTGGTCGAAGAGGTTGCGCAGCAACCGTCACGAGACCCCGGCAAGGTCCGGGAAGAAGCGCACGGGCTACCCGACCCCGCCGACCGTCGCCCCGAGCCCCGCCGAGGAGCCGGTGACCGCGACCCAGAACGTCTTCATGGTCGGCATCGGCGGCACCGGCATCGTGACCGTCAACCAGGTGCTCGCCACGGCCGCCCTGCGCGCCGGGTACGGCGTCGAGTCGCTCGACCAGACGGGCCTGAGCCAGAAGGCGGGGCCGGTCGTCGGCCACCTCCGCTTCGCCGCGGGCGACCTCGAGCCGGCCAACCGGCTGACGCCCGGCTCCGCGGACTGCTTCCTCGGCTTCGACCTGCTCACCCTCGCCGAGGACCGCAACCTGCAGTACGGCAGCGCCGCGACGACCCGCACCGTCGTCTCCACCAGCCGCACCCCCACGGGCGCGATGGTCGAGGACCCGACCGTGCAGCACCCCGACGAGGCCGGCCTGCTCGACCGGGTCCGCACGGTCAGCGCCGACCTGTTCGACTTCGACGCCCTCGAGGCGGCGGACCGGATCTTCGGCAACACCGTGGCCGCGAACTTCCTGCTCGTGGGGGCGGCGTACCAGACCGGCGCGCTGCGCCTGCCGGCCGCCGCGATCGAGGAGGCCATCGCCATCAACGGCACCGCGGTGGCGGCCAATGTCGCCGCGTTCCGCTGGGGCCGCGTCGCCGTGACCGACCCCGCCGCGTTCCGGGCCGCCAACGAGCGTCCGGTCCGGGTGCGCGAGCGCCACGTCCTGGCGTCCGTCGCGGCCGCCGGCCTGGAGGGCGAGGTGCTCCGCCTCGTCGAGCAGCGGGCCGCCGACCTGGTCGACTACCAGGACGAGAAGCTCGCCGACTCCTATGTCGCGCTCGTCGCCGAGGTCGCCCGCGCCGAGCGGGAGGCCGGCACCGGCTCCCGGTTCACCGAGGCCGTCGCCCGCAACCTGTTCAAGCTGACCGCCTACAAGGACGAGTACGAGGTGGCGCGCCTGCTGACCGACCCGGCGTTCCTCGCGGAGACCGGCGGCGCCTTCCCCGGCGGCACGATCTCCTTCCAGCTCCACCCGCCGATGCTCCGCGCGATGGGCCGCGACAAGAAGATCGCCTTCGGCCCGAAGTCGCACGGCTCGCTGCGCGCGCTGGCGCGGATGAAGAAGCTGCGCGGCACGGCGGCCGACCCGTTCGGGCGCGCCCACGTGCGCAAGGTGGAGCGCGAGCTGCGCGACCACTACCGCGCGCTGGTGGCCGACCTGGCCCGCGGCCTCGCCGCCGACGACACGGCCGGCTACGACCGTGCCGTGCGGATCGCGGCCCTGCCGGACGTCGTGCGTGGCTACGAGGAGGTCAAGCTCCGCAACGTCGAGAAGTACGTCGCCGAGCTGGCCGACCTCGGCGTCACTCCCCCGGCGGTCTGAGACCCGCCCGTCAGACCAGCAGCAGGAGCACCGCGCCGGCGCCGAAGACCACCGCCACCACCTGGCAGGTCAGCGCCCCGCGGCGGAGCACCGCGATCCGGTGCTCCCGCTCCTCGCTCGGCAGGGCGTCGACCACGAGGTCGTGGGCCTGCGCCCTGCCCCACACGCCCAGCGGGAAGAGGAGGCAGGCCACGACCAGGCACGTGAACGCGTCGAGGAGGCCGATCACTGTGTGCCCCCACCCTCGGCGCCCTCGATGCCGGACTGCTCCCACGCGCTGACGTCGTAGGGGTCGCTGGGCCGGTAGTCCCGCTCGTAGCGGACGTCGGCGTCGTGCAGCCTGCCGGCGAGCCAGTCGCTCCACCGGGACTGCACCGCCTCGGACTCGAGGGTGCTGCGCAGCCGGGTCCGGACCGCCGCGAAGGTCGCGGTCGTGGCCGGCTCGATGCGGGTCACGATCCCGACATTCCACCCCTGGCTGCCCTGCACCGGCCCGTAGACCTTGCCGGCACCGGTGCGGAAGACGACCTCGGCCACCTCGGGCAGCAGGTCCGCCCGCGCCACCGCGCCCAGCCGGCCGCCCTTGTCGCGGGTGGCCGCGTCGATGCTGACCTTGCGCGCCAGAGCGGCGATGCCCACGCCTCTGTCGAGCTGGTCGCGGACCCGCTGCGCCTCGGCCAACGTGTCGACGACGACATTGCTGACGACGCGGCGCTCGGGGGTGCCGAGCGACGCCTTGCGCTCGGCGAAGGCGGCCCGCACGTCCGCGTCGCCCACGGCGACGTCACCCGCGACCTCGGCGAGCAGCTCGCGCAGCTCGAGCTGGCGTCGTACCTCCGCACGGACGGCCTCCTCGGAGGTGTTGACGTTGCCGAGCGAGTCGAGGAACGCGTCGCGGTCGCCGGCGAACCTCGCCTTGATGAACGCCGTCACGGCCTCCTCGACCTCCGCGTCGCTCACCTCCACGCCCTCCTCGTCGACGGCGCGGTCGAGCACGATGCTGATGGCCATCGACTTGGCGGCCTGGCGCCGGAACCCGTCGAGCTCCTTCGCGTCGAGCGGCTCCTGGATGCCGTAGAGCGCCCGCAACGAGTCGTTGCGCGCGTCGAGGTCGTCGACGGTGACGACCTCCTCGCCGACCCGGAACGCCGTCCCCTCCGGCGCCTCGTCGGCCCACGGCCGCCACAGGAGAAGGCCGGCGGCGACGACCGCCACGACGGCCAGCACGATCGGGATCCTCTGCTTCATCACACCTTCTCCAGCACCTTCGGTGTCTCTTCGTGTACGACGCCCGCCCGCTCCCGCGGCGTCGCCGCCGGCAGGAGCGCCCAGACGAGCAGCCGCGAGGCGCCCAGCGCGACCGCGACGGTCACGGCGAGCAGCACCCCGAACCCGCGGATCAGGCCGAGGTCCGACACGGCCAGCACGGCGTAGCCGGTGGCCGACGCGGCCGCGGCGAGGTCGACCGCGCGGGCGAGCATCCGGTCTCCCCTGCGCTGGGCGAGCGCGAGCAGGACCGTGAACTCGCAGGCGACCGCGGCCGTCAACGAGCCGAGGCCGGCGGTCATGGGCGTCAGCGCCACCCCGGTGACCGCGATGCCGAGCGCGACCAGGCCCGAGGCGACCGCGGCCGAGAGCATCGCGACGAGCGCGACCCTCCGCTCGGGCAGGAGCGCGAGCAGGGCCAGGCCGGCGGCGACGATGCCGAGCACCGCGCCGAGCAGCCGCTCGTCGTCCATCGCCTCCTGCGCGGACACCGCGACCATCGGCAGCCCGGCGACCTCCACGTCGACCGACGCGGGCGCGGTGGCGGCCACGTCGTCGAGGTAGTCGCGCAGCACGGCCAGCCGCTCCACGTCGTCGAGGTCGACGCCGTAGGTCATCACGGCCGTCCGCCGGTCCGGGCTCACCACGCTGGAGGCGAGATAGGGCGGCAGCAGCCGCAGCGCGGCGTCCACCTGGGAGGCCTCCGGCTCCCCGCCGAGGAAGGACAGCACGTCGCCCGGCGACAGCACCGCGCTCAGCTCGTCGCCGTGCTCGGCGATGACGTCGCGGCGGGTCCGGCTCATCCAGGCGAAGCTCTCGGCGTCGAGCACGTCGTCGCCGCGGACGACGAAGGCGACCTCGCCCGAGGCGCCGAGCACGCGCTCGACGCCGCGCGCCTCGTCGTACTCGGGGAGGCCGGAGGCGAGCGAGGTGAGGTCGGACTGGAGGGACAGCGAGGGGAAGATCGCCCAGCCGCCGACCGCGGCGAGGACGGGCACGAGCAGGATCGAGATCCGGGTCGATCGCGCCAGGCCACCCGGCGCCGGACGCGACGCGTCGGGCGAGGCCGGCGCCGCTGGGAGCTCCGGCTCGGCCGGACCCCAGCGGTGGATGCCCAGGGACACGAGCACGGTCACCAGCAGGCCCACCGCAAGGCTGACGCCGAGGTCCGCGACGGCCGGGACCGGCGCGACCGCGAGCGCCCCGAAGCCGGCGGCCGAGGCGAGCGCCGCCGCGAGCACCGTGCGCGGCCCGGCGTTGCGGTGCAGGTAGGTCATGAAGTCGGAGCCGATGCCCAGCAGGACGGGCAGGAACGCGACCGCCGTGAGCGCGAGCGGGCGCCCGGCCCAGCCCGCTACGGAGAGCGTGACCGCGGTGCCGAGCAGGCTCGCTCCGAGCGGCAGCAGGCGCAGCCGGCGGCGGGTCCAGCTGGTCAGCAGGAACCACGCCCCGACGGCGACGACGGCGAGCCCGCCGAGCAGTGGCACCTCGTGCCGGACCTGCTCCCCCAGCGCTGCGACGACCGTCGGGATGCCGGTGACGGTGGTGCTGCTGGCCTTCAGGTCGCTGTCGCGCACGGCCGCGTCGACCGCCGCGACGAGGTCCTCGGTGTCGCTCTGCGGCAGCGATGCGTCGGGGCGGACGAGCAGCGCGACCGCGTCGGGCCGGGGCACCAGGAAGTCCCACTGCGGGCGGGGATCGCCCTCGTCGTTGAAGATCACCCGGTCCACGAACGCCTGGTTGTGGAGGGTGGGGAGGCCGCCGGGCATGCCCTTCGCGAGCAGGGCGGCGTACCTCTCGTCGAAGGCCTGCGTGGCCCGTACGCCCGCCGCCGCGACCTCCTCCGGCGAGGCGCGGCGCTTGCGTGCCTGCGCCTCCGCCTTCGCCCGCAGCCCGTCGCGGTAGCCGCCGAGCTCGGCGAGCAGGTCCTGCGCCTGGCCGGCGATCTGGTTGAGCACGGTGCCCGGCCCGTACACGGCCTTCACGTGCGGCAGCGCGGCCAGCTCCCCCTCGAGCTGCAGCAGCGCCGGGAGGTTCTCCTTGAGCAGCAGCTCACGCGGCTTCGCCGACTCGATGAGTACGACGACCGGGTCGCCCCCGAACTGCGCGGCCATCTCCGACGTGGCCCGCGCGACCGGGTCGCCGGCCGGGACGAACTCGTTGACGCCGGTCTCCACCTCCACGCGGAGCAGGCCGGGGACGAGCAGGGCGGCGAGCACCGCCAGCACGCCGAGGGCCGCGGCCACGCCAGGCAGGGTGCGTGGCCGCGGTGTCCTCGGGGCGGGCAGTGCCCGGCGCAGCAGGCTCATCAGGGGATCGGGTCCTCTTCGATGCGCGGGTACTCCCCGGTGAACTCCTCCGGGTCGTTGTGGGCGCCCGGCGCCGGGTAGGGGTTGTACATCGTCGTCGGGCTGGCGTCGAGCGGCAGGTTGAGCGAGCTGACCCCGAGGATCGGCTTGACCCGGGCGATCGGGCCGTTGGTGTCGGACGAGCCGACGAAGCCGATGAAGTTGGTCCAGTAGGAGACGAGGTCGCGGCCGTAGGGCTGCAGGTAGGCCAGCATCGGGTTGAGGTCGGCCATGTTGACCTGGAGGGTCTCCAGCAGCGGGCTGGCGGCCTTGCGCAGCGGGCTCAGCCGGGTCAGCGTCGCGGGCGCCCGGTCGAGGGTCGTGTCGAGCGACGGGAGCATCCCGCGCAGGTCCTCGGTCGTCGCCGGCAGCTCGAGCAGCGCCGCGCTCAGGTCGGGGGCGGCACCGCGCAGGTTGTGCGACACGGTGCCCAGCGGCGTGGTCAGCGCGGCGAGGCTGTCGCTGGCCTTCTCCGTCGTGACCAGCAGCGGCGGCAGCGCCCGCATGAGGGCCTCGACGTCCTGCTCGTGGCCCGCGGTGACCGCGGTGAGGGTCTGCGCGTCGCGGGTCAGGTCGACGATCCGTCCCTGCTGCGTGTCGAGCGCGTCGAGGACGACGGTCGAGCTCTTCACCAGCTGCCGCAGGTCGTCGGACTGCTGCGCGAGGGCCTCCAGTGCGCCGGCGTTCTCCCCGAGGTCGCCGAGGCCGGTGAGCACGGCGTCGACGTCCTCGCGGGTCCCCTTGGTCGACTCACCGCCGGACCGGATCAGGCCGGAGAGGTCCTTGCGCGTCCTCGCGTCGAGGCTGGTGAGCACGTCGTTGAGCTGCACGCTGCCCTTCGCCGCGCTGGCGGGCAGGGTGTCGCCGTCGGCGTACGCGGATCCGTCGCCGTCGACGATCTCGAGGTAGGTCTCCTCGATCATCGTCTTGTTGCGGATCGTGATCACCGCCCCCTCGTGCAGGGGTACGACGTCGTCGTCGAGCTCGAGGGTGACCATCGCCTTGTCGCCGTCGACCTCGATCCTCTCGACCTGCCCGACCTCGACACCGGCGATGCGCACGTCCGACTGGAAGACGAGGTTGTCGATGTCGTCGTACGGGACGGTGAGCTGGTAGCCGGAGCGGGACAGGGCCGGGATCTTCCCGCCGGCCTGGGTCCACAGGAAGCTGATGATCAGCGTGCAGACGGCGAGGAAGGCCAGCAGCGTGAGGCCGCGGAGCTTCGGGACGGCCTGGTAGGGGATGCGCATCAGCCGAGTCCTCCCACGGTTTCGGGCGAGAGCTGGAAGAGGCCTCGCAGGATGCCGCGGTTGGCGTCGCGGAGGCTGACCACGGAGTTGGTGTTGTAGACGAAGGCCGCGAGGTCGTCGAGGCGCGGCACGAGCATCTGCGTCAGCGGCTGGGTGTCGGCCGTGATCGGGCGCAGGTCACCGGCGATCCGCCGGAGGTCGGGCGACGCCGCGCGCAGGTCGCCCACGACCGGCCCGGCCTTGTCGAGGACCGGCTTCGCCTCGCGGATGAAGTCGTCGAGCTCGTCGACGCTGCCGTTGAAGCTCCTCAGCGCGCCGGGCAGCTCGTCGCTCGCCTTGCGCACGTCGTCGAGCGTCGGGTCGAGCTGCTCGGCCAGGGCCACGACGCTGCTCGACGTGGAGCGCAGGTCGCGGGACAGCTCGGGCAGCTGGGCGAGCGTGGCGTCGAGGTTCTCGCGCTTGCCCGACAGGGTGCCCAGCGTGGCGCTCAGCGAGCTGGCCATCCGCTCCAGCCGCACGTCGTTGGTGCCGGCCGCGGACGAGACCTCGGCGAGGGCGTTGACGAGGCGGGCCAGGTTCTTGCGCCGGGTCTCGAGCCGGTCCATCACCGGCGCGAGCTCCTCCAGCAGCGCGTTGGTCTGGTCGAGGCCGGCCGGCAGCGTCTTCGGCGCGCTGACCAGGGCGACGTCGGACTCGGCGAAGAGCGAGCTCATCGCCGCCTGGGTGTTGGTGTCCAGGTGCGCGAGCACGTCGTCGACCTGGATCGGCGAGACCGTCTGGTCGACCGGGATCGTGTCCCCGTCGGCGAGCACCGGAGCGTCACCCGTGCCGGGGCTGATCTCGATGTACATGTCGTTGAGCGGGCTCTTCGGCCGCAGCAGCACCCGGGCGTCCTGGTGCACGACCTGGCCGTCGTCGATGCGCAGCTCGAGCCGCGCCATCCCGTCAGCGGTGATGTCGGTGCCCCGGATGTCGCCGACCGGTACGCCGGCGATCCGCACCTCCTGCCCGTTGCCGGGGCTGACCCCGGCGGCCTCGTCGAGGTCGACGTAGAGGGTGTACCTGTCCTCCCACGGCGGGTTGAACCGCTCGTGCGCGAGGAAGTAGCCGCCGACCGCCGTACCGAGCACGACGAGGACCGCGAACGCGACCAGGTTGCGGCCGAGGCCGGGCTCGCTGCGAGCCCGCTCCCAGAACTTCGTCACCGAGCTGCGCATCACTGGCCTCCCTTGGTCAGCGCCACCAGGAGGTCCTCGAGGCTGATCGGCAGGCCGGCGAGCGAGCCGGGCCCCATGCCGGGGAGGAACGAGACCATCGAGCCGTTCTCGTCCATCATGTTGGCCTGCGTGAGGTTGGCGAACATGTAGCCGGTCTCCTTGTAGAGCGGGCGGTCCGCGCCGCCGCCCTCGTACTCGCCGGTGCCGTGCCACGACGACGTGAGCTGGTCGACGATCGGGCCGTTGACCCGGTCCAGCACCGGCCCGCGGACGTTGTCGACGGTGGCGTCGAGGTCGCGGCTGATCGGGATGAGGGTGGTCACGAGCGGGCGCGCGTCGCGCAGCACCCCGCGCAGGTCGCGTACGACGGGCCGCGCGCGACCCAGCACCGGGTCGGCGTGGTCGAGCAGCCGGGCCAGCTCGCGCACCGACGGCCGGGCCGGGTCGGCCGTGGCCTCCAGCGACGCGAGCACGCCGTCGAGGCTGTCGAGCAGGGAGGCCGTCTCGTCGAGGCTGGCCGGCATCGTCCGGGCCGCCTCGGCGACGTCGTGGCGCCGGACCTCGAGGACGCGGGCGGTGGTGGCCAGTGCGTCGACCGTGTCGCCCAGCCGGGCGTTCTCCGACGACAGCACCGTGGAGGCGTTCTCGCCGCCCCGGACCAGGTCCGCGAGGTCGGTGCGCGGCGACGTGCCCTGCAGGGCGCGCAGCACGTCGTCGGTCGACCGAAGGGTGCCGGGCGCCGACTCCAGGATCTCCCGCAGCGCGCGGGTGCCGCCCTCGTCGAGGGTGCTGTCGAGGGCCTTCGTGCTGCTGCGCACGCCCGTGCGGGCGTCGGCGGGGAAGGCGCTGGCGACGCCGTCGAGCTCGACGGGGAGCTCGGTGCGCTCGACGGGGATGGTCCCCTCGAACTCGCCGCGCCGGCCGCCCGGCACGATCTCGACGTAGTAGTTGCCGCCGAGCAGGGTCGTCGGGCGCACGCGGGCCGAGGGCGCCGTACCCATGGCCTTGCGGGTGTCGTCGTCGACCTTGACGGTCACGGTGGTGACACCGTCCTCGTCCTCGACCGAGCGGACGACGCCGATGTCGACACCCGACATCTTCACGTCGGAGACCGAGGTGCGCAGCCGGTGCGCCTCGCTGAACTGGATCTGCACCGTGTCGCCGGGCCGCAGCATGGCGGCCAGCTGTGCCTTCTGGAAGAGGAGCGCGCCGGACACCGCGGCCACCGCCACGAAGATCCTGCCGAGGCTCAGGGCGCTGAGTCGGGGCTTGCTGTTCATCGGGTCTCCCCCGGGGCCGGGTAGGGATCGCGCGTCGCCGCGCCGGGGACGCCCAACGACTCGGCGCCGGGCAGGAGCAGGATCCGCAGCCAGTGGCCGGCCCGGTCACCGCTGGACAGGGCACCGGACGCGTTGGTGTGGAAGTAGGCGATGTCCTCGGCGTAGTCGCCGACCACGCTCGCGACGGGCGCCGCGCTGTCACCGGTCTTGATCAGCTGGTGCACCAGCGGCCGCAGGTCGGTGACCAGGCCGTCGAGGGCGACGACGCCGCGCTCGGCGTCCTCGTTGACGCCCGGCACCTTCCGCAGCGGCGTCAGGGACTCGCGCAGGAAGGCCCGCAGGTCGGGGGTCGCACGGCCGAGCGCCGTCGCCCCGGGTCGGACCTGCCGCATCGCGACGGCCAGGTCGGCGAGCGGCTCGTCCAGCCCGGTCAGCGCCGAGTGGGCGGCGTCGAGGGTGTCGGGGGCCTGGTCGAGCGAGGCCCGGACCTGGTTGCCGTCGTCGGCTCCGAACGCGTCCACGGTCACGGCCATCTCGTCGACCAGCGCCGCGAGCTCGTCGTCGCGCGTGGCCAGCCGGCCGCTGAGCCGGTCGGCCGACTCGAGCATGTCCCCCAGCGGTACGCCGCCCTGCGCCGCGAGGGCCTCGGACACCTCGCCGGTGGAGGTGAGGATGCCGGGTGCGTTGCGGGCGAGCTCGTGGAGGTCCTGCTCGTGGCCGATCATGCCGCCGCCGAGGTTCTGCAGGGTGGTGGCCGCCGCCTCGCGCGTCTTCGGGTCGAGGACGTCGAGCAGCTCGTTGATGTCCTCGGTCTTGACCGTCTGGCTGGCCGGGATCACCTCGTCACCGCGCAGCGGGCCCGTGGACGGGTCGCCCGGGTCGAGGGTCACGAACTTCTGGCCGAGGCCGGACCGGTCGGAGATGCGCGCCGCCTCGGCGTTCTCGTAGAGCTTGGTGTCGGGGTCGTCGAGCTTGAGGACGGCGATCGCCCTGCCGTCCTCGAGGAGCAGCTCGTCGACGTACCCGACCCGGTTGCCGGCGATCCGCACGTCGTCACCGGTGTTGAGGCCGCTGAGGTCGTCGAACTCGACACGGACCTCGCGGCGCTCCGCGAGCGGCATGCCGTGCGTGGCGTTGAGCCCGAAGACCACGGCGCCGCCGAAGAGCACGAGCACGGCGGTGCCGATGCCGAGCGGGCTGCGCAGCCACGAGAGCAGGGCGTTGTCGGTCATCACTTGCCTCCCAGCAGCAGGCCGAGCAGGTCGAGCTCCTGCTGCTCGCTCAGCCCGGTGGCGCTGTCGCCCTTCGGCTGCAGCAGTCCTCCGAGCACGCCGTCGAGCCCGTCGAGCAGGCCTCCGGACTTCGGCGTGGCCGGCTTGTCGCCGGTGCCGCTGCCCTTCGGCTTCGCGGCCGACGGCTTGGTGCCGGCGACCGGCAGCAGGCCCAGGATCGTGTCGGGGTCGACGACGTAGTGCGCCCGGAAGTAGTGCGAGAGGCCGTCGTACCCGTTGGTGGTCAGCGCCCAGTAGCGGATGTAGTTGAAGACGTCCTCACGGTTGCGGGTGATCGCCTTCGTCAGCCGCTGGACGCCGTCGGTGCTGGTCGCGAGGCCTCCCCCCGCGCGGCGGGCGTCCGCGGCGACCGGGGCCGCCGCCTTCAGCAGCTCGTCGGCCTTGCGCAGCACCGGCTCGGACGTCGCGAGCGCCGGGTCGAGGGCGTCGGAGAACGCCCGCAGCTCGGTGGCCAGCACCGGCAGCTTGTCGGTCAGCGGGCGCAGCTCCGCCAGCGTGGGGGCCGTGTCGTCGGCCGCCGAACGGAGGTTGCCGAGGGTCGTGCGGAGCACGCGGAGCGTGCCGGGCAGCTTGTCGAGGGTCTGCTCCAGCTTCGCCTGCCGCTCCCGGACCGCGGTGAGCACCTTGTCCGAGGAGTCGACGAGCTGGTCCATCGCCTCGCCGTCGCGGGTGGCGAGCGCGCTCGCCACGGGCTCGAAGTTGGTGATCAGCCGCGACAGCAGCTCGTTGTGCTCGTCGAGCACCGCCGCCATCGCACGGGTGTCCTTCAGGCTCGGCGACAGCAGCCGCAGTGCCTCGTCGACGTTCTCCCCGTTGCCCTGCATGCCCTCGCCGAGGGTCGAGAGCAACGCGCGCAGGCCTTCTCCGGTGGGCTGGTCGACGGTGTTGAGCGCCTCGTCGAGGCCGACCGACGTGGCCGTCTGGGCGACCGGGATCACCGTGTCCTCGTCGAGGAGCGGAGCGTCGGGGCTGCCGCGGTCGAGGTCGACGTACCGCTCGCCGAGGAGGCTGACCGGGCGGATGGTCAGCCGGGCGTCCTCGTGCAGCGGTCGCGCCTCGTCGTCGAGCTCGAGGGCGACCTCGGCCAGCCCGTCGACGACCTTCAGGCTCTTCACCGACCCGACGACGACGCCGTCGATCTTGACCTGGTTGCCCTCGACCAGGGGCGCAGCCGAGGCGAACTGCGCCGTGACCACGTCCGCGTCGTCCTTGCCGGCCCTCGCGGCCACGGCCGTGACGGCGGCGGCGATCAGCACGGCCACGAGGCCGGCGCGACCGACGTCCTTCGCGGTGTTCATCGCATCTCGCTTCCGTAGGCGTCGGTCCACGGCTGGCCGACGGGCGAACCCGGGTCGGGGGTCAGGTTCTGGGTGATGCCGGGGCCGGGCTTGCCGGTCGGGCTGGGGATGACGCTCTCCAGGCCGGCCTGGATGAGGAACCGGACGTAGTGGCCCTGGTTGTCGCGGTTGCCGCCCGCCGAGCCCCAGTTGGTGGCCCAGCCGGTGATCTCCGGCGTGTACGGGCGCAGGAAGTCGAGCACCGGCGTGAGGCCGGTCATCGCGTCGTCGGCGTCGGGTGCGGCAGCCGTGCTGCCGTCGAGCAGGCCGGGCGTGATCCCGAGCAGCTGGGACAGCCGGTCGAGGGTCGGACGCAGGTCGCCGACCGTCGGACGCAGGTCCTGCAGGAGCGGGCGCAGGTCGCGCGAGACGGACTCGAGGCTGCCGGTCGCCGGCGCCAGGTCCTCCAGCAGCGGCAGGGTCTTGTCGACGGTGCCGGGCACCCGGGCCAGCGTGGCGTTGGCCTTGTCGAGCACCGGCGGCAGCTTGTGCAGCGTGCTCCCGACGCTGCGCTCCTGGGCGGCGATCGTGTCGGTCGCCGAGGCGAGCGAGGTGACCACCTGCTCCAGGCTGTCCCCGCGCGAGGCCAGGATCTCCATGGTCTCGTTGAACTGGGTGACGATCTGCTTGATCGCCTCGCCGTCGGTGCCGACCTCCCGCAGCACCGCGCCCAGCTGCTCCAGCGCCGGGCCCGCGGCCTTCAGGCTCGCGTTGGCGTCGCTCTCCCGCCCCTGGAGGGTCTCCTGCAGCCGGCTCACCAGCGACGACAGGTGCTTGCGGGTCGGTGCGTCGAGCGCGGACAGGACGGCGTCCAGCTCGACCGGCTCACGCTGGACACCCGCGAGCATCGCCCCCTCCGGCAGCTCCGCGTTCTTCTCCGCACCGTCGACCACGCGGACCAGCCGCTCGCCCAGGGCTGCCTTCCACACCACCTCGACCGTCGCCCCGTCGTGGAGCGGCACGAACTCGTCGTCCAGGGTCAGCGTGACCAGCGCCTTGCCGTCCTTGACCTCGATGTCCTTGACGCTGCCGGCCTCGTAGCCGTCGTACATCACCGAGCTGCCGACGAAGAGGTTGCCCGCATTGGGCAGTACGGCGCGGACCTCGTAGTCGCCCGTCCGCTCCACGGCCGCCGCGGCGCCGCCGACGAGGGCGACCGAGAGCAGGCCGACGACGATCGATCCCCGATTCATCAGTCCATCCCCAGCGGGCCGGCGGAGTCGCCGGCCAGGAACTGCCGGACGAAGGCGTTGTCGGAGTTGAAGGCGGCATCCGCCTCGCTGTAGTGGATGCACTTGCCCTTCCACACGACGCCGATGTAGTCGCTCACCTTCCGCGCCGTCGCCATGTCGTGGGTGACGACCATGTAGGTGCCCTTGTGCCGCTCGTGCATCTCGAGGATCACGTCGTTGAGCAGGCTCGTGCGGACCGGGTCGAGGCCGGAGTCGGGCTCGTCGAACATGACGATGTCGGGGTCGAGGATCAGCGCCCGCGCGAAGCCGGCCCGCTTGCGCATGCCGCCCGAGACCTCGCTCGGCAGCTTGGCGGCCGCACCCTCGAGACCGACCTCCTGGAGGCGGTCCATGACCAGGTCGCGGATGTCCTTCTCGTGCATGTCGGTGTGCTTGCGCAACGGGAAGCAGACGTTGTCGAAGATGTTCATCGACCCGAAGAGGGCCCCGTCCTGGAAGAGCACGCCGAAGCGCTTGCGCAGCTCGTAGCGCTCGGGCTTGCTGATCTTCCAGATGTCCTGGCCGAAGATCAGCACCTCGCCCTGGTCGGGCTCGAGCAGCCCGACGAGGTGCTTGATCAGGACGCTCTTCCCCGTGCCCGACGGACCGAGGATGGTGGTGATCGCGTCGTCGACGAAGTTGAGGTTCATCCCGGTCAAGATGTCGTAGGGACCGAAGCTCTTGTGGACGTTGCGGACCTCCATCGAGTGCGGGCCGCGCGAGCCCGTCGGGCTCGGAGTGGCGGCGTGCGCCGGAGCAAAAGTGGTCATGACGAGGTGTCCTCTGCGTGAGGGTGGACGGGGAGCAGGACGCGGGGCGCGGTGCGGCAGCTAGTTGCCGATGGGCGCGTTGGGCGAGAGGCCCCAGAAGAGCTGGGTCCCGAGCGCACCGATCATGTGGATCAGCACCATGTTCAGGACCATGGATCTCGCGGTGTTCTTGCCGACTTCGACCGAACCACCACGCACGGTGTAGCCGTAGTAGCAGGCCACGAACACGATGGCTGTCCCCATCGTCATGCCCTTGATCATCGAGTACAGGAAGTCGAGCGGGTTCTGGTAGAGCCAGAAGATGTACATGTGCCCGCCGGGCGAGACGCCGCCGACGTAGTAGACCGTCACGAGGATCTCGCCGAGCGACATCATCCCGAGGCTGACGGCGTACAGGAACGGCATCGACAGCCACGCCGCCACCACCCGGGTGCCGACCAGGTAGCTGCGGGAGTCGACGCCCATCACCTCGAGCGCGTCGACCTCCTCGGCGATCCGCATCGAGCCGATCTCGGCGACCAGGCCGCAGCCGATCTTGGCCGCGAGGATGTAGCCCCACATGTAGGGCACCAGCTCGCGAACCGCGCACCAGGCGTTGAAGATGCCCGAGTAGATCGGGGCGCCGACCTGCTTGAGCGTGTAGATCGCCTCGGTGCCGCACATCGTCCCCATGACGAACTGCATCGCCCAGATGATCAGCGCGCTGGACAGGACCAGGATCGCCGCCTGGCGCACGACCTCGGTCCAGTGGGCCCGCACCTCGGGGAGGCTGCGGGTGACCTGCCACGAGAAGCGGAGGATCTCCCCTCCCGTGGTCAGCGCCGCGCGTACGGCGCCGGCGGCACTGCCGAGGGAGAGCTCGGCGTCCTTCGGCTCGGGTGCCGCGGGCCGGGTGCGCGGCGCGTCGGGTGTCGTCGTCATCGTCGCCGCCCCTACTTGAAGACCTGGATCTCGGGGTTGAGCCCGAGCAGGATGTTGGTGAAGACGACGTTGACGACCCAGATCAGCGCGAACGCGACGACGACGGCTTGGTTGACGGCCCGGCCCACGCCGATTGCACCGCCCTTGGCGTACATCCCCTTGTAGCAGCAGACGACGCCGATGATCAGGCCGAAGATCGTCGTCTTCACGACGCTGCCCCAGATGTCGGGGGTGGTCAGGTTGGCGAACAGGCTGTTGTAGAACGCCCAGGGGTTCGCGCCGAGGATCGGCACCGCCGCGATGAAGCCACCCAGCAGGCCGAAGCAGAGGGCGATGATGTCCATCAGGCCGGTGATGATCGTGACGGCGACGATCCGCGGCAGCGCGAGCGCGCGGATCGGGTCGACGCCGAGGACCTCCATCGCGTCGATCTCCTCGCGGATCCGGCGGGCGCCGAGGTCGGCGGTGATCGCCGAGCCGACGACGCCGGCCACCACCATCGCGTTCACCCACGGGGCGAACTCACGGATGCTGGCCATGATGAAGAAGGAGCCGAGCCGCTCGGGCATCCCGAACAGGGCGTAGATGTTGCCGCCCTGGAGGCCGGGTGCGCCGAGCCCGAAGAAGGTGCAGGACACCGCCATCGGGATCCAGCACTGCTGGAGGATCAGGAACATCTGGTCGCGGGTGTCGCGCCAGTAGTCCCACGGGCCGCGAACGGCCATCCACACCACCACGCCGCCGAGCTTGGCCATCTCGCCCAGCTCGGTGACGCCGGCTGCCAGGGTGCCTGTCCTGGGCGGAGCCGTGCGTGTCGCATTCCCCATGAATGGTCACCGCCTGCCTCGGTTGGGAGTGCGGCCAACCTTTCAATCCCGTGTGACCGACGACATAGTCGCCGCCTACAAACCTTCGAGGGTGATTTGTAGGTCGCTGGCAAACTGCCCGATCCCCGGCCGGCTCAGCGGGGTCGCCGGGCCCTACGAGAGCGCGGCGTCGCCGTACACGTCGAGCCAGGCGAGGCAGACCTCGAGCGTCGCGGCGTGCGGGGCGATGCGGTGGCCGAGCTGGTCCTCGGCACGGGCGATGCGGTAGCGCACCGTGTTGGGGTGCACGAACAGCCCCTCGGCGGCGGCGTCGAAGCTCTGGCCGGAGCGCAGGTAGGCGAGGACGGTGGTGCGGAGCATCTCGTCGCCCTTCGCGCCGGTGAGCAGCGGCCCGAGGGTACGACGCACCATCTCGCGCGCCAGCTCGCCGTCGCCGACGAGGCTCACCAGCTCGACGTCGGCGTACGGGTGGCACAGCGCGGGTGCGCGCAGCCCGATCCGCTGGGCCGCGACGGCCTGGACGTGGCTGAGCCGGAAGGCACCGGGTCCCTGCCCCGACGCGCCCAGCGCGAGGTGGATCCCCGTCTTCGCGAGCAGCTCCTCGATGCCGTCGAGCGCGAGCCGTGGCTCCTCCGGCGTCGCCACCCACCCCCACAGCTCGCGGCTGCCAGCCAGCGTCGTCAGGGGACGCGGCAGGCCGAGCTCCTGGCAGACCCGCAGCGACAGGTCGAAGAGCGGCACACCCTCGTCGTCGTGCGGCGGCGCCGAGAGGACGAAGGCGGTCTGCCACAGGGCGAAGCGGTGGCCGAGCAGCCGTTCGGACTCCGCAGACGGGGCCGCGCCCGCGACGAGGGCCTCGATCATCTCCGCGCGTCGCGCCTGCGCTCCCTCGACGAGGCTCGCGCGCTCGCGCGTGTAGTGCTCGACGAGGCGCTCGATGGACTCGTCGATCCAGCGCTCGGCCCGCAGCCACAGCGCGAGCAGGGCCTCGTCACGGGGCAGGCTGGGCGGGAGCGTGTCCGCGGTGGTGTGCTCGGCGACGTACCGGAAGACGACCCTGTTGGCGACCCGGTAGACCTTGAGCAGGACGCTGATGTCGTGGTTGCGGCGCGCGATCGAGAGGCTCAGCGCGACCGCCGCCGGGGGCAGCGCGAGCCGGTGCTCGCCGCCGAGGCTGACCAGGAAGTTGCGCCAGTGCTCGCGGGTCGACGCGTGCAGCTCCTCGGCCAGGCTCGCGTCGCCGGCGAGCACCGGGATGGCGGCGAGGATCTCGTCGTCGACCGTCCGCACGAACTCGTCGACGGCACTGGGCTGGAGCCCCGCCTCGACGAACTCCTGGAGCCAGGCGCGGGCCAGATCCCCCTTGGTGTCGCTCCCTGCCATGAGCGCCTCCATTGTCGTGTTCAACATGTGGCGTCATTCAACGGCGGCCGACGCGGTCAGTTCTTGGAGTCTGTCACAACTCAGCCCGTTGGGAGTGGTGTGCGTCACAAGCGCTGGGGTGCTGCCACGACCGAGCATGGAGGCAGACCGACGGAAGGAAGACCATGCGGGAGTTCGACTACATCGTCGTGGGCAGCGGCTCGGGGGGCGCGGTGCTCGCGGGACGGCTCAGCGAGGACCCGGGCACGTCCGTGCTCGTGCTCGAGGCGGGCGGCCGGAGCCGGCCGAACCTGAACGTCCAGATCCCGGCGGCCTTCGCCAAGACCTTCCACACGAAGATCGACTGGGACTACGAGTCCGAGCCCGAGCCCCACCTGGGTGGCCGCCGGATCTACCAGCCGCGCGGCAGGATGCTCGGCGGCACGAGCGGCATGAACGCGATGATCTACATCCGCGGCAACCGTGCCGACTACGACGGCTGGGCGAAGGCCGGCGCCGACGGCTGGTCGTACGACGAGGTCCTCCCCCTGTTCCGCCGGATGGAGACCAACAGCCGCGGCGCCAGCGAGTTCCACGGCGCCTCGGGCCCGCAGTACGTCGAGGACGCCCCCGACCCGCGCGAGGGGTCGCGCCGGCTGGTCGAGGCGATGGCGCAGGCCGGCATCGGCCGCACCGACGACTTCAACGGCGCCCAGCAGGAGGGCGCCTCCATGTACCAGCGCTTCACGCGGCGCGGCCAGCGCTGGACGACGTACGACGGCTACCTGGCCCCGCACCGCAGGCGGCCCAACCTCACCATCACCCCGAACGCGCTCGTGCACCGCGTCGTGATCGAGCACGGGCGGGCCACCGGCGTCGTCGCGCGGGTCGGCGGCGAGCTGCAGACCTTCCGCGCGAAGCGGGAGGTGGTGCTCAGCGCCGGTGCCTACAACACCCCGCACCTGCTGATGCTCTCGGGCATCGGGCCGGCGGACCACCTGGCCGAGCACGGCATCACCGCCGTCGTGGACAACCCGCACGTGGGTGCGCACCTGATGGACCACCCGATGTACCTGGTCAACTGGGACACGGCCGACCGGGACAACCTCGCGTTCGCGGAGAAGCCCGCCCAGCTGGTGAAGTACCTCCTCGGCCGCAAGGGCATGCTCACCTCGAACATCGGCGAGGCGGGCGCCTTCTTCCACACGAGCGTGGCCGACGACGCGCCGCAGATGCAGATGATCGGCGCCCCGGTGTACTTCTGGCAGCACGGCGCCGCGACGTACGACGGCCAGGCGATCGCCATCGGCCTGTCGATGGTCGGCGCGCGGTCCGAGGGCTGGGTTCGGCTCGCGTCCGCCGACCCCGAGCGCAAGCCGCTGGTCCGCAACAACTACTTCGAGCACCCCGACGACATGACCTCGATGCTCGACGGCATCGAGCGCGCCCGCGAGGTGATGGCCGCGAAGGACCTGCGCGCCAACCACGAGATCCACCCGGGCAGGAAGTACGGCACGCGCAAGGAGCTCGAGGAGGCGGTCCGGGTCGGCGTCGAGCACACCTACCACCCCAGCTGCACCGCCCGGATGGGCGCCGAGGGCGAGGGCGTCCTCGACGCGAGCCTGCGGGTCCGCGGGGTCGACGGCCTGCGGGTCGTCGACGCGTCCGCGATGCCGCGGGTGACCCACGGCAACACCCACGCCCCCACCATGCTGATCGGCGAGAAGGCCGCCGACCTCCTCACGAGCGGAGCCTGAGATGACCGGCACGACCACCGGGACCATCTCCCAGCGCGCCGACCAGATCGCCGCCGCGGCCCAGGCCGGCGCGAAGGCCTGGTCCGGCGTGAGCCTGGCGAAGCGGCGCGAGCTGTTGCAGCAGTTCGCCGTCCTCGTCGAGCAGAACGCGAGCGAGTGGGTGCGGATCGCCGCGGAGATCAAGGGCCTCGACCCGGCCTCGCCCAATGTCGGCGAGGAGTGGACCTCGGGCCCCTGGGCGACGCTCTACTACGCCGGCCACCTCGTCCAGTCGATCGTGAGGCTCGAGGCCGGGCAGTCCCCGACCGAGGGCTTCGAGATCAGGTCGGTGCCGGGCGGCCGGGTGGCCGTCGAGGTGCTCCCCCACTCCGTGTGGGACCGCCTGCTGCTCTCCGGCTTCTCCGCCGAGGTGTGGTGCGAGCCGGGCGTCACGGCCGACGAGGTGCGGGCGAGCGCCGGCCTCGGACTGCGCGAGCCCGAGGCGGTCCGCGGGACGTGCGTCGTGCTCGGCGCGGGCAACATCACCTCGATCGCCCCGCTCGACGCGCTCTACGTCCTGTACGCCGACAACCGCTCCGTCGCGCTCAAGCTCAACCCGGTGACCGACCCGCTGCTGCCGGTGTTCGAGGCGATCTTCAAGCCGTTCATCGACCTCGGCGTCGTGCAGGTCTTCACCAGCGACCTCGAGCTCGGCGCCGCCGTCATCGCCCACCCGGACATCGACGCGGTGCACATGACCGGCTCGGAGGCCACCCACGACGCGATCGTCTGGGGCCCGGGCGCGGAGGGTGCCGCCAACAAGGCCGCCGGTACGCCGCGGCTGCGCAAGCCGATCACCAGCGAGCTGGGCGGTGTCGCGCCGATCGTCGTCGTACCGGGGAGGTGGTCGAGGCGGGACCTCGAGTTCCAGGCGCGGCACGTCGCCACCATGCGGCTGCACAACTCCGGCTCCAACTGCGTCGCGGGCCAGGTGCTCGTGGTGAGTGCGGACTGGAAGCAGAAGGACGCCTTCCTCGCAGCCGTGCGCCGGGCGCTGGCGAGCGCACCTGCCCGGCCGGCGTGGTACCCGGGCACGCCCGCCCGCATCGACGCTGCCCGCAACGGCGCGACGCCGTCGGAGGCGCTCGGCGGCACGCCGGAGCGGACCCTGCTGCCGGCCCTCGACCCGACAGTGGACGAGCCGTCGTACTCGATGGAGTACTTCGGTCCGGTCCTCGGCGTGACCGAGCTGTCCGGCACCGGCGCGGACTTCTTGCAGCGCGCGATCGACTTCTCGAACGACCGGCTGCGCGGCACCCTCGGCGCCAACATCCTGATCCACCCGCGCGAGCAGAAGGCGAACGGCGCGGCGGCGTTCGAGCAGCTGCTCGCCGGCCTGCGCTACGGCACCATCGCGGTCAACGCGTGGACGGGCGTCGGCTACCTGTCGCCCTTCGCCACGTGGGGCGCCTTCCCCGGGCACACGCCCGACGACATCCAGTCCGGGCACGGTGTCGTCCACAACGGGCTGCTGCTGGCCCGGCCCGAGCGGACGGTGGTGCGCGGGCCGTTCCGCCCCTTCCCGCGGTCGTGGGCGACGGGGAGCCTCGCGCTGACGCCGGTCCCGCCGTGGTTCGTGCACAACCGGACGGCAGCGACGACCGGCGAGCGACTGGTCCGCTTCTCGGTCGCGCCGAGGTGGCGCAAGCTGCCGGGAGTCTTCGCCTCGGCCCTGCGCGGATGAGCCCGCTGCCCGCGGTTGTCGCCGACGACCAAAGAGTCGGACCGACCTTGTGACCGGGCGCGCTGCCGCCCGGCGGCGGTCCGGGCCTAGGGTCGGCGCCATGGCAGCCACCACCGCGAGCCGTCCCGTGGCGGCCGGCGTCGGCCGGATCGACGTCCCCGGCGCGGTCCGCGGGGCCTCGACCGGCTTCAGCATCCTGATCCTCGGTGGCCTGGTGGCGCCCTTCTGGACGTTGCTCTCGACGGCGGTGGCGGCCGGCTGGCTCGCCCTCGTCGCGGTCGTCGCGTTCGCGGTGGCGGCCCGGCACAGCCGGAACGCCGGCAACCCGGGCCTGCACGGCGCGGTCGCCGCGCTGATCGCCTACGCGCTGGTGCTGCCGCTGATCCTGCCCTTCGAGCAGGGCCGCAACCCCGGCCAGATCGGGCTCACCGTCGTGACGGCGGTCGTCGTCGGCTGGCTGGCCGGCCTGGCGTTCGCGCGCCCGGCCGCGCGGTCCTGACCCGCCGGCCTGGTGCTTGGATGAAGCCCGTGCACGTGCCCCTGCCTGCTGCCCGCCTGCTCGTCCGCCGCGTCGTGAAGCCGGTGCTCGGCACCCGCCTCACCCCGGTGCGCCAGCGCCAGGTCATCAACGCGCTGATGCGCGTCTCCGTGCTCCCGAAGGGCACCCGCCGCGAGGCCACCCACCTCGGGGGCGTGCCGACGGAGCGGATCACGACGCCCGCGAGCCTGCCCGACCGCGCCCTGCTCTACCTCCACGGCGGCGCCTACCTCGTCGGCTCCCCCACGACCCACCGCGCCGTGGCCGCCCACCTCGCCGACTCGGCCCGCGCAGTCACCCACGTCCTCGACTACCGGCTCGCCCCCGAGCACCCCCACCCGGCGGCGGTGGACGACGCCCTCGCCGCCTACCGGGCGCTCCTGGAGAGCGGCTACTCGGCCGACCGCATCGTCGTGGCCGGCGACTCCGCCGGTGGCGGCCTGACCCTGGCCCTCGCGCTGCGGCTGCGGTCGGTCGGCGTACCCCTGCCGGCCGCGCTCGGTCTGATCTCCCCGTGGGTCGACCTCTCCCTGGCCGGACTGGACCCCTCGGTTGACGACCCGCTGCTGGGTCGCGGCTGGCTCGAGCTGGGCGCTTCGTCGTACGCCGGCGGACGGGTGGACCTCCCCGAGGTGTCACCCCTGAAGGCCGACCTGACCGGCCTGCCGCCGCTCTTCGTGCACGCCGCCAGCGACGAGATGATCCGCGACGACGTGGAACGCCTGGTCGCCGCCGCGCGCTCGGCCGGCGTCGAGGTCACCTACGAGCTGCTCGACGGGCACTGGCACGTGACCCACCTGTTCGCGGGGATGGTCCGCGAGGCGACGGACGTCGTACGACAGCTGGGTGGGTGGCTGGGCGGGGCGCTGGCCTGACGGCTAGCGCCCGCGCCAGACCGGGTCCCGCCGCTCGAAGAACGCGTTCAACCCCTCCGCCAGGTCGGCCGTCGCCAGCAGCCGGTCGATCGCGGCGTGGCTCGCGGTCCAGTCGGCCGTCTCGTCGCCGTTGATCTCCGCCTGCGCGAGGGCCAGCGACTCCCGCACCGCCAGGGGTGCGTTGGTGCAGATCGTCGCCGCCAGCCCGAGCGCCACGTCCAGCGCCATCCCCGGCTCGACCAGCCGGTTGACGAAGCCGAGTCGCTCGGCTCGCTCGGCGTCGATCGGCTCGCCGGTCAGCAGCATCTCGCGGGCGATGTTGGCGGGCAGCACCCGTGGGGCGCGGAAGACCCCGCCGAAGTCGGGCAGCAGGCCGCGCTTGACCTCGGGGAAGCCGAAGGCCGCCGTACGAGACGCGACGACCAGGTCGCAGCAGAGCACGAGCTCGAAGCCTCCGCCCAGCGCGAGCCCCTCGACCGCGGCGATGAGCGGCTTGGGCCGCACGCGCGACATGATCCCGGCGATCCCGCCGCGCTCCGTCGGCTCCCCCGCGCCCTCGGCCAGGTCGGCTCCGGCGGAGAACACGGCGGGGCCGCCGGCGAGGACGCCGCACCACAGCTCGTCGTCGTCCTCGAGCAGGTTGAGCGCCTCGTCGAGGCCGCGGGTCACCGCACTGTTGATCGCGTTGCGCTTCGCCGGCCGGTCGAGGCCGATGATCAGGGTCCGCTCGTGGCGGATGGTGCGGACGGCGATCTCGTCGGTGGGCTCGCTCACCCGACCGACACTAGAGGAGCCCGTGGCCGTCAGGCGATGAGCTGGTAGCGGCCGGGGCCGGTCTGGACGTAGCGGGGTTCTCGCCAGCCGGGTGGGGCGGGCGCGGTGGCGGTGTAGCGGTGGCCGGTCGGGGTGATCGTCTCGACCTGGTGACGGTCGACGGGATGTCCGACCTGGTGTTGTCGCCAGCCGGGGGCTTGTTTGGCGTGGTTGCAGGTCTGGCACAGGCCTTGGCCGTCGTCGACGGTGGTGTTGCCGCCGTCGGCGACGGGGGTGATGTGGTCGTTGTGCCGGATGGGTGCGTCGCAGAAGGGGGTGGCGCAGATCCCGGCACCGCGCAGGGCGAGGAACTCACCCATCGCCTTGGTGTGGAACCGGTTGCGGGTGGTCATCGAGACCAGCCGGCCCAGGCGGTTGCGGTACAGGCATCGGAACCAGGCGGTCACGTCGCTGTCGAGGGCGGTGGCGAGGAGGTTGCGGGCAACCTCGGCCGGGACCACCTCAGCAGGTACGCCGTCCGCGGACACCTCGGCGGGGGCGTGGCCACCGGCCAGGGACTCGTCCGAGATCACCACATCCACCGTGACCGGCACCGCCGGCGCTGCTTCAGGGGTGCCGGACTCGGCGACACCGGTGACCCGCGCGACGAGCAGGTCGGCCATCAGCTGGCCCAGGCTGCGGGGATCGCCCGCGGCGCGGGCCGCCTCAGCTGCCTTGCGGAGCGCGGCGTAGGCCGCGACCCCTTGGGCGACCGGGACCAGTGCGGTCAGGTAGGTCATCGTGTCCGGCGCCGGCCGGACCGTCACATTCCTGTCACCCTGCGCCTTGCGGGCACGGGCCGCGACGGCGGCGGGGTCGACCTCGGCCACCAGCCGCCGGATCCGGCCGACCAACTCCCTTGTCCCGACCCCGTCGAGCGCACTCGGGTCGGCACAGGTCTCCTCGTCGGCGAACATCCGCAGCTCCACCGGCAGACAAGCCGTCTCGCGAGCGAGAAGAGTGGCTCGGTATTCGGAGAGAGAGCCGTCGCGCAGGCGGGCCAGGGTGTGCGGCATCTCGGCGTGCAGCACCTTCGCCAGACCGAGAAGGACCTGCCCGCGGTGGGGTGACTCACGACGGGCGAGCGCGATCTCGGAGGCGACACCACGGCCCTGGCGGGCCGCCTGGACCCCGGCCGCTGCCTCGTCGGCGCGGCGGCGGGCGTCGTACACGACGGAGAGCTCGGCCTGCACCGCAGCCGCTGCCGACTTCAACGTCTCCAGCGCCGCGATCACGTCGATCTGCGCGGCCGGGTCGTCCGGGCACACGCCAGCGGTGATTCGGTCGACGAACGACCGGACCTCCTCCGCCGTGAGCTGCGCTGCCATACCCATATGATACTCGAACACATGTTCGAATGCCAGGGCTCTTGCGGGACCTGTGGACGACTCAGGCAGTCGGCCGGTCCACGAGGTCGACCAGCCGCTGCGGCGCCTGCAGGCAGAACGAGTCGGTGAGCAGCTCGCCGAGCTCCTCCCAATCGGTGTCGCCGTCGATGAGCATGCCGACGACGTTGGCGCCCCAGTCGGAGCGGAAGTAGGGCGCACCCAGGTGCTGGAAGGCCATCACCTCGTCGGGCTCGGCGCGGAAGGTGATCCGGAAGAGCTGGTCCTCGCCACCGAAGACGTGGGCGACGGTCGTCGTCGTACCCCCGACGCGCCAGCGGACCCCGACCCACGCCTCCTCCTCGAGGCACTCCGGCAGGCGGCCGAAGATCGCCCGCAGGCGGGCGAGGTACTCGCCGGGGACGTCGGGACGGGTCGGGCGCGGCACGGCAGCAATCTCCCACAGCCTGCCGACAACCATCGCGCGCGATCCGGCTCGACGGTCAGCAGCTCACGCCCTGAGCTTCCCCACGTCCTCGGCATCCCCCTGGAAGTAGCTGTCCAGCAGCCACTGCGCCCGCCGGCCGCCCCACCGCCACAGTCGGTCCTTGCCGCCGGGCAGGTGCCGCAGCACCCGGTAGCGCAGCGTGTTCAGGCCGACCAGGTAGGCGTGCGCCCACGGCGGCCGCATCGGCAGCCCGAACTCGCGCATGCTCTCCGGACCGAGGAAGACGGTGAGCATGGAGAGCAGCCGTTCGCGCTCGTAGCGCGCCCGCACCCCCTGCAGCGCAGCTGGCCAGCCCGGGTAGTGCCGCTCGGCCTGCGCGTCGACGACGGCCTGCGCCAGGGCGGGACCGGCCTCGGTCATCGGGCCCTGCGCGAGCAGCACGTGGTAGTCGATGCGGTGCCGCTCCCACTCGTCGTCGACGAGGAAGTCCTCGTGCACGCCCATCAGCCAGCCGACGTACTTCCACAGGTGCATCAGCGCCCGCGACTCCCGGCCCGACACCGGCACGCCCAGCGCGCGCGAGCCGATGATCAGCACTCCGTCGAACAGGCCCAGCGTCGAGGCCTGGTCGGCCTGGTTGATCGGCAGGCCCCACGTCGCGGTGTCCCACTGGTCCTCGAAGGCGTGGTTGACCAGGGCGTGCATCAGCCGCACGTGCACGGTCAGCCGCCAGCCCTCGCCCTGGACCGGCAGCAGCGCCTCCGGGTTGGCCAGCGCGGCGCCCCACTTCTGCGTCTCGGCGAGCCGGCGCAGCGTCTGGCCGCCGGTCAGGCCGCCGGTCGCGACCAGCAGGTCGGTGGGGCCGCCGAACCGGTAGCCGCCGACGAGCGAGAGCTGCAGCAGCACGTCCTGCGCGTTCTGGCCCAGCCGGCGGAACACCCGGGCGCCCTCCTCGACCAGGGCACGGTCCAGCCAGGCCGGCTCGGCCTGCACCTCCTCGAAGAACGCGCGCAGCGCCGGCGGGGCGTCCGGCACCGCGTCGATCCCGTGGGCGAGGGCGGCGCGGAACTGGCCCATCTCGACCCTGCCGGGAGTGCCTGCTCGCAACCGGATCGCGTCCGCGAGCCGGGCGCCCAGCTCGTCGCGCTCGTACATGCCGCGTCCGATCCGGTCCAGCAGGGCCTCGTCGACGCCCTTGACCCGGCCGACGACCTTCAGCGGGCGGCCCAGGCGCCGGTTGCGGTCGCCGCCTGCCCGGAAGCGGGTCGGGTACGACGGTTCGGTCGGCGTGCCGGGGGTGGCGGCGAGGTCTGCGGTCATGCCAACATCGTGACGCGAGTCATCGCTCGCATTCAAGTCGCGAAATTTGGCCGTCCGGATGAGGATCCCCGACGCCACGCCCCCGGCTGGGTGTGATGATGGGGCCGTCGGATCTGGGAGGAGAAGGGCATGGGCGACGTGACGTCAGGACTGGAGCGGCTGCTCGTCGCGGTCCAGCAGCTGTCGATGGCCGGCTCGCTGCAGGAGGTGCAGGAGGTCGTCCGCACCGCCGCCCGCGACCTCGGCGCCTGCGACGGCGCGACCTTCGTCCTGCGCGACGGCGACCAGTGCTACTACGCCGACGAGGACGCGATCGCGCCGCTGTGGAAGGGTCACCGGTTCCCGCTCGAGGCCTGCATCAGCGGTGTCGCCATGCTCGAGCGCACCCACGTGGCGATCCCCGACATCTACGCCGACGAGCGGGTCCCCCACGAGGCCTACCGCCCGACCTTCGTGACCAGCATGCTGATGGTCCCGGTCCGCGCGCTCGACCCGATCGCCGCGATCGGCACCTACTGGGCCGAGCCGCACACGCCGACCGAGGCCGAGATCTCGCTGCTGCAGGGCCTCGCCAACGCCACGTCCGTCGCGCTCGACAAGGTCCAGGTCCACGCCCAGCTCGCGAGCGCCGTCGCGCTGCGCGAGGCCACCCACCACCTGGCCGTCACCGACGACCTGACCGGGCTGCGCAACCGCCGCGGCTTCTTCGAGCTCGCCCGGCACCGCTGGGCCGAGAGCACCGGCGCCGGTGCCGTCGCCTTCGTCGACCTCGACGGGCTCAAGGTCGTCAACGACTCCGACGGGCACGAGGCGGGCGACCGCCTGCTGCGCAAGGTCGCGACGGCGCTGCAGTCCAGCGTGCGCGACACCGACGTGGTCGCCCGCATCGGTGGCGACGAGTTCGCCGTCTTCTCCCGCGACCTCGCGCCCGACGAGCTCCAGTCGCGCCTCGAGCAGGCCATCGGGCGCCGGGCCAGCATCGGCACGGCCGCCCTCACCGACATCGACCTGCTGCCGGACGCCCTCCTGCAGGCCGACGCGAGCATGTACGACGTCAAGCGGCGCCACCTGCGGGCCCGCTCCGCCTGATGCGCAAGGCTCCCCAGCAGGCCCGTTCGCGCGAGATGGTCGAGCGGATCGTCGCGGCCGGCCGCGAGGTGCTCGTCAGGCACGGCTACGACGCGTTCAGCACCAACCGGGTCGCCACCGCCGCCGGCGTCAGCCCGGGCTCGCTCTACCAGTACTTCCCCGACAAGGCCGCGATCCTCGACGTGGTGATCGACCGCTACTGGGCGGAGGTCGCCGAGCAGGTGGCCGCGTCGCTGGGCGACCGGATCGGGGAGTTCGGCCCCGGCATGGTGCGGGCGACCGCCGACGCGCTGGTCAGCGCCCTCGAGGCCGACCCCGTCGTGCTGCGGGTCGTGGCGGAGGAGCTGCCGATCGGCCGCAACCGGGACCGCCGCGCCGCGCTCGAGCGGCGGGTCCGCGAGCTGGTCACGACCTACCTCGCCGCGCGGCCCGAGAGCTCCCAGCGCCCCTCGGCGGCCGTCGCCGCGTGGGTGGTCGTCCTCGCGATCGAGAACCTCGCCCTGCGGTGGGTGCTCGACCAGCCCCCGGCGGTCAGCCGCGACACCCTGCTCGACGAGATGGTCGCGCTGGTCGGGGGCTACCTGTCGGCGTGACCGGTGAGCGCCATCCCGACGCCCAGCCCGATCATCGACGTCCCGCCGATGGCGCCGAGCACGCTCCCGCGCCGCTCCGACGCGACGAACCAGTCGCGCGCCCGCCCCGCGGCGAAGGCCCAGGTCGAGTCGCAGAGCAGGCCGAGCAGGATCGCCACACAGCCCAGCGTGAACATCTGCGCGGGGACGGCGGGCGCACCGGCGGACCGGTCGACGAACGGCGGCAGGATGGCCGCGAACATCAGGAAGCCCTTCGGGTTGCTCACCCCGACCACGAAGCCCTGGCGGAAGGCCCGCCAGCCCTCCACCGGGGCCCGCTCGCCGGTGGCCCCGAACTGCATCTCGCGGCGGTGCCGGAAGGCCTGGACGCCCAGCCAGACGAGGAAGGCCGCGCCGGCGAGCTTGATGGCGTTGAAGACGAGCTGCGACTCGGCGACGACCGCGCCGAGCCCGAGGCAGACCAGGCCCATCACGAGGAACAGCCCGGCGGTGTTGCCCAGCACGCTGGCGAGCGCGACCCGCTGGCCGTACGACACGGCCCGGCCGACGACGAAGACGACGCTCGGGCCCGGGATGACGATGACGACGAGCGCCGCGAGGCCGAAGCCGAGCAGCTGGTCGATGCCGATCACCGGGCCACGCCGATCACCACGCCGATCACTCGGTCCGGTCGGCGTCGGTGGCGTCGGCGGACGTGCCGTCGCCGTACACGCCGGCGTCCTTGGCCTTCTGCGCGGTGCGCAGGCTGCGGGTCAGGGCTATGCCGATCACCACGACCGCCACGATCAGGCCGATGAAGATCCAGAACGCCGTCCAGCCCGCGACGACGTCCTTGTCCTCGGGCGCCTTGTCCTCGGCGCGGACGAGCGTGTTGACGACGGTGGCGGCGAGGGCATGCATAGGCCCAGTGTCTCAGGACGCCCGCTCAGGCGTCAGGGGTGACCCCCGCGAACAGGTCGTCCTCCGGTACGACGGACTCCACGTGGCTGGTCACCAGCTCGTAGTCCTCGGTCGGCCACACCTCTGCCTGCAGCTCGCGCGGCACCGCGAACCAGAAGCCGTCGGGGTCGATCTGGGTGGCGTGCGCGAGCAGCGCCTGGTCACGGACGCCGAAGTACTCCGCGCACGGGACCCGGGTCGTGATCCGCGCGTCCCACTCGGGCTCCGGCTTCCACTCCTTCAGGCGCTCCTCCCACGGCGACTCCAGGCCGTGCTCGACCATCGCGTCGTGCAGCGCCTGCATCCGGGGCCGGTTGAAGGAGTGGTGGTAGTAGAGCTTCTGCGGCTGCCACGGCTCGCCGGCGTCGGGGAAGCGGTCCGGGTCGCCGGCCGCCTCGAAGGCCGCGACGCTGACCTCGTGGCAGCGGATGTGGTCGGGGTGCGGGTAGCCGCCGCGCTCGTCGTACGTCGTCATCACGTGGGGGCGGAAGGCGCGCACCAGCCGGACCAGGCGCTCGGTCGCCTCCTCGAGCGGGACCAGGCCGAAGCAGCCCTCCGGCAGCGGCGGCTTCGGGTCGCCGTCGGGCCAGCCGGAGTCGACGAAGCCGAGCCACTCCTGGCTCACGCCGAGGATGTCGCGGGCCCGCTCCATCTCCTGGCGGCGCACCTCGGTGATGTTCTCGAGGATCTCCGGGCGGTCCATCTTCGGGTTGAGGATCGAGCCGCGCTCACCCCCGGTGCAGGTCACCACCTGCACGTCGGCGCCCTCGGCGACGTACCGCGCCGTCGACGCGGCGCCCTTGCTCGACTCGTCGTCGGGGTGGGCGTGGACGTGCATCAGCCGCAGGCCGGAGCGGTCGACGGAGGGCGCGTGCGAGGTGGGCATGCCGCCCATCGTAGAAAAAGTCATCGTGGGACCATGAACCGGTGAGCACGACCGACGATTCCCTCGCCCAGCGGTACGGCGCCCCGTCGGCCGGGCGGCGGCTCACGGTGCTCGTCCTGGCGGGCGTCGTGGCGCTCGGCTTCCTCGGCTGGCTGGTCTGGGCGATGCTCTTCCACTCCAACCCGGAGATCGCCTCGGAGGAGATCGGCCACGAGGTCGTCGACGACCACACGGCGACGATCGAGGTCCGGATCGAGATCGACGACGACATCGACGACCCCGAGTGCGCGCTGCGGGCGATCTCGCACGACAAGGCGATCGTGGGCGAGAAGACCTTCTCCCCCGACCCGGCCGACGGGCCGGTCTACGAGGTCGAGGTCCGCACCGAGCGCCGCGCCACGACCGTCGAGTGGCTGGGCTGCAAGGCACCGGGACAACCCCGCTATCGCTGAGCGATCCCCGTTCAACCGGTAGACTCGATCGTTCATGTACCCGCAGGGGTATGCGACGAGCAGCACAGGAGTTTCATTCATGTCTCAGACCGACCAGTCCGGTGGCGCGAACACCGTCTGGCTGACCCAGGACGCCTACGACAAGCTCAAGGCGGAGCTGGAGTACCTCAAGGGCCCCCGCCGCGCCGAGATCGTCGCGGAGATCAGTGCTGCCCGCGACGAGGGCGACCTCAAGGAGAACGGCGGCTACCACGCCGCCCGCGAGGAGCAGGGCAAGAACGAGGCCAAGATCCTCCAGATGGAGGACATGCTCCGCCGCGCCGAGATCGGCGAGACCCCGCCCGACGACGGCGTCGTCGAGCCGGGCATGGTCGTCACCTACAAGTTCGACGGCGATGACGACGACGAGGCGGAGAGCTTCCTCCTCGGCGCGCGCGAGATCGAGCCCGAGGGCCTCACCGTCTACTCCCCCCAGTCGCCGCTGGGCCAGGCCATCAACGGCCGCAGCAAGGGCGAGACGGTGTCCTACGAGGTCAACGGCAAGCAGCAGACGGTCATCATCCTGGACGCCAAGCCCTACGTGGGCTGACCCGCCAGGCCTCCCGAGCCGTCCGTCCCCCCGGGGGCGGGCGGCTCGGTCGCTTCCCCGGCCGCATCGGCCAGCTCGGCCAGGTGCAGCACGACGGCGTTCGCCGCCGCGGCCAGGGGTACGGCGACCAGCGCGCCTGCGATGCCGGCGACGAGCACGCCGCAGGCGATCGCCACGATCACGCCCAGCGGGTGCACCGACACCCAGCGGCCGAGCAGGAACGGCTGGAGGATGTGGCCCTCGAGCTGCTGCACGCCGACCACCACGGCCAGCATCAGCAGCGCGGTCAGCGGGCCCTGGTCGACGAGCGCGACGAGGATCGCGACGCTGCCGGCGATGGTGGCACCGATCATCGGCACGAAGGCGCCGAGGAAGACCAGCACGCCGATCGCCAGCACGAAGGGCACGTCGAGGATCGCCGCGCCGACGGCGATGCCGATGGCGTCGACCAGCGCCACGACGACGGTGGCCCGCACGAACTGGACCAGCGAGATCCAGGCGACCCGGCCCGAGCTGTCGACCCGCTCGCGCGCCACCCGCGGCGCGAGGCGCACCATCCACGACCAGATCCGCTCGCCGTCGGCGAGGAAGAAGTAGGTCGCGAAGAGCGAGATGAAGAAGCCGGCGAGCACGTGGCCCAGGGCCGAGCCGACCTCGCCGACCTGGCTGATCACCTCACCGTCCTGCGACCGCTCGGTGATCATGTCCTGGACGCTCCCGATCCAGTCGTTGATCTGCGAGTCGCTGGCGTGCAGCGGGCCGTCCTGGAGCCAGTCGCGGATCTCCTGGAGTCCCTCGACCGCCCCGTCGGCGAGGTCCTTGGCCCCGTCGGCGACCTGGTTGCCCGCGAAGGTCAGCAGCGCCCCGACGACGGCGAAGCCCAGGATGACGATGAACAGCGCGGACAGGCCGCGCGGCATGCCCAGGCGCGTCAGCAGCTGCACGAAGGGCGCCGCCAGCGCGCTGATCAGAAGCGCCACCGCGATCGGCACGGTCACCACCGCGAAGAAGCCCACCAGCCACATGAGCAGGTACGCCGCGCCCGCGATGAGCAGGATCCGCCACGCCCAGCCCGCGGCCAGGTCGAGGCCGTAGGGGACCTCCGCCCGGCGCAGGTTGGACGGCCCGGTCGCGAAGGTCGGCAGCTCGTGCCGCCGCCCCTCGCGCTCCTCCCGCAGCAGCGCCCACTGGTGGGCGAACCGGCGGAAGAGCCGCTCCTCGCGATCCCCCTCGTCGGGACCGAGCGGCGGCTCGTCCTCCTCCGCCTCCTGGACGGCGTGCTCCTCCGCGGCGGCGGTGGTCGGGTCCTCGGGCTCGGTGGGGCCGTCGCTGGTCACACGATCGACCCTAGACGGTCGGCCTCAGGTCGTGGAGCCGAGCGCCCGCTCCAGGTCGGCGACCTGGTCCTCCGAGGTCTCGATGCCGACGCTCAGCCGGACCAGGTCGGCCGGCACCTCGAGGTCGGTGCCGGCGACGCTCGCGTGCGTCATCCGGCCCGGGTGCTCGATCAGCGACTCGACACCGCCCAGCGACTCGCCGAGGGTGAAGACCGACGTCGCCGCGCAGATGGCGAGCGCCTGCTCCTCGCCGCCCTTGACGCGGAAGGACACCATGCCGCCGTACCTCTTCATCTGGCGCGACGCCACGGCGTGACCGGGGTGGTCGGCCAGTCCGGGGTAGATCACCTCGCTGACCGAGGGGTGGCCGCTGAGGAACTCGACGATCCGCTCCGCGTTGTCGCTGTGCCGCTCCATGCGCAGCGCCAGGGTCTTGAGCCCGCGCAGCACCAGCCACGAGTCGAACGGGCCGGCGACGGCGCCGATGGCGTTCTGGTGGTAGCCGATCGTCTCGGCCAGGTCGGCGTCGTCGACGACGAGCGCTCCCCCGACGACGTCGGAGTGGCCGCCGGCGTACTTGGTGGTCGAATGGACGACGATGTCGGCGCCCAGCGCCAGCGGCTGCTGGAGGTACGACGACGCGAAGGTGTTGTCGACGACGAGCCGTGCGCCGGCCTCGTGGGCGACGGCGGCGAGGGCGGCGATGTCGCCGATGGAGAGCATCGGGTTCGTGGGGGTCTCCAGCCACACGAGCTTGGTCTCCCCCGGCCGGATGGCCGCCCGGACCGCCTCGGGGTCGGTCACCGGCGCCGGGCTGTGCGCGAGGCCCCAGTTCGTGGCGACCTTGTCGAAGAGGCGGAAGGTGCCGCCGTAGGCGTCGTTGGGCAGGACGACGTGGTCGCCGGGACGGCACAGCGCCCGGACCAGCGTGTCCTCGGCCGCGAGTCCGGAGGCGAAGGCGAAGCCGTGCGCACCGCCCTCGAGGGCGGCCAGCGTGGACTCCAGGGCCGTGCGCGTCGGGTTGGCCGACCGGCTGTACTCGTAGCCGTTGCGCAGCCCGCCGACGCCGTCCTGGGCGTAGGTGGAGGTGGCGTAGATGGGCGGGATCACCGCGCCGGTGGTCGGGTCGGGGCGGTAGCCGGCGTGGATGGCCCGGGTCTCGAAGCCCGCCCCGTCGAGGTGCTCGTCGATGTGGTTGTCGCTCACCAGTCGAGCCTACCGACCCCCGTGACAATACGAGCGGACGCTCGTTTCTGGAACGTGCCCCGCTTCAGCCGCGTCCTCGCCACCGCCGCCTGTGCGGTCCTCGCCGCCACCGCGCTGGCCCTGCCGGCAGCCCCCGCCCGTGCGGACGACGGCGGCGACCCGGACCCGCTGCGCGGCCTGCTGCTCCCGCCGATCGACGCCGTGGTGGCACTCCTCGCGCCCTTCCCGATCCCCGCGACGCCGTACACGGGCGAGGTGTGCGCCAGCGGCGCTGACGCGTGCATCGACGACGTCGTGGCGCGCATGGAGCACCGCCTCGACGGCCTGGTCGAGGAGTGCTCGCACAGCGCGGTCTTCTCGCTGGCCTACCTGCGGGTGACCGAGAACGTGCGCGACGCCGTCCGCTCCGGCTACTTCGAGGACCGGGCCTGGCTCAACCGTGTCGACGCAGTCTTCGCCGAGATGTACTTCGACACCACCAGCCGCTGGGAGGCCGGCCAGCGCACCGGCATCCCGCGGGCCTGGCAGATCGCGCTCAAGGCCGAGGACGACCGGGCGATGAGCGGCCTGGGCAACTTCCTGCTCGCGATGAACGCCCACATCAACAGCGACTTCCCGCACGTGCTGGCCACCGTCGGGCTGACCGGGCCCGACGGCAGCCACAAGGCCGACCACAACCGCTACAACAACCGCCTCGACAGCCTCTACGCCCCCGTGTTCGCCGAGGAGGCGGCCCGCTTCGACCCGACCTTCGACGACATCGACGCCGGCACCGCCGAGGAGGCCGTCGCCGGGGTGATCATGCGCGGCTGGCGGGAAATGGTGTGGCGGCACGCCGAGGCGCTGGTCCTCGCGCGCACACCCGCCGCCCGGGCCCTGGTCGAGAAGGAGATCGAGGTCTACTCCGCGCTCCAGGCCCAGCTGATCCGCACCTTCTTCGTCGCGAAGCCGGCGAAGCGCGACGCGTGGTGCGCCACGCACGGGGCCGGCTGAGCCGTTCCTCCGGGCCCCTTGCGCGCGAGGAGACAATGGAGGCATGTTCTCCCGTCGCAAGACCGAGATGGTCGACCCCGCCGAGGCGCTGCCCGGCCGCACCACCCCCGCGTTCGCGCTGCCCGCCCAGCACGAGGTCCTGCACACCCCGCTCGTCACCGACGACGTCCCCGACGGCCTCGAGGTCGCGGAGTTCGGCCTCGGCTGCTTCTGGGGCGCCGAGGAGATCTACTGGCAGGTCCCCGGCGTCTGGTCGACGTCGGTCGGGTACGCCGGCGGCACCACCCCGAACCCGACCTACGAGGAGGTCTGCAGCGGACGCACCGGCCACACCGAGGCCGTCCGCATCGTCTTCGACCCCGACAAGGTCTCCTACGCCGACCTGGTCAAGCAGTTCTTCGAGGTCCACGACCCGACGCAGGGCATGCGCCAGGGCAACGACATCGGGACCCAGTACCGCTCCGCGATCTACTTCCACAGCCCCGAGCAGGAGGCCACGGCCCGCGAGCTCACCAAGGTGTACGGCGAGGAGATCGCCCGCCGCGGCTACGGCGAGATCACCACGGAGATCGAGCCGGCCGGCGCCTACTACTACGCCGAGCCGCACCACCAGCAGTACCTCCACAAGGTGCCGCACGGCTACCGCTGCCACGCCAACACGGGCATCCCGTTCCCGGAGACCGCCTGACCACCTCGGGCCATGCGAGGTGAGTAGTCCGGCTCAAGCCCCACCACCCCTCGCGCCGCGACCCTTCTGGCATGACCAAGACGACCTATGCCTTCTACCTCCAGTCCGCGATCTCCTTCGCCGCCGCGCTGCTCTTCATGGTCGGCGGGATCTACTTCCTGCCGGTCGACGGCTGGATCCGCGCGTTCCTCTGCCTCGGCGCCCTGTTCCTCGTGAACTCCTCCTTCGCCCTCGCCAAGTGCGTGCGCGACCAGCAGGAGGCGCGGGCCAACGAGATCCGCGTCGACGCGTACCGGTGAACTCGGCTGCACGGGGTTGGTCCAGCCGCGACAATGGACCCATGGCTGACCTCCCCCGCAAGGCGGCCGCGCGCACGGCGCGGCTCGCGGCGCTCCCCCTCGGGTACGCCGGCCGGACCGCCGTCGGCTTCGGCAGGCGCCTCGGCGGCGCGCCCGCCGAGGCGGTCATGAGCGACATCCAGCAGCGCACGGCCGAGCAGCTGTTCCGTACGCTCGGCGAGCTCAAGGGCGGCGCGATGAAGTTCGGCCAGGCGCTGTCCGTGCTCGAGTCCGCGCTCCCCGAGGAGATGGCGGCGCCGTACCGCGAGCAGCTCACGAAACTCCAGGACTCCGCTCCCCCGATGCCCACGCAGACCGTGCGCACCATCCTCGCCGAGGACCTCGGCGCGGACTGGAAGGAGCGGCTGGTCTGGCTCGACGGCGCCCCCACGGCCGCGGCGTCGATCGGCCAGGTCCACGAGGGCCGCTGGTACGACGGCCGCCGGGTCGCGGTGAAGGTGCAGTACCCGAACGCCGGCGAGGCCCTGATGGCCGATCTCCGGACGCTGGCCCGCGCGGCGCGGGCGATCGGACCGCTCATCCCGGGCGTCGACATGAAGCCGCTCGTCGAGGAGGTCCAGGCCCGGGCGCGCGAGGAGCTCGACTACGACCTCGAGGCCGACGCGCAGCGCGAGTTCGCGGCGGCCTTCCGCGACGACCCGTTCATCGAGGTGCCCGACGTCGTCGCCGTCGGACCGCGGGTGCTCGTCACCGAGTGGCTCGACTCCGCCGGCTCGCTGGCGTCGATCATCGCCGACGGCACGCAGGAGGAGCGCGACCACTACGGAGAGATCTTCACCCGCTTCCTGTTCTCCGGCCCGGCCCGCACCGGCCTGCTCCACGCGGACCCGCACCCCGGCAACTTCCGGGTCATCCCCCACGAGGACGGCAGCCCGGGACGGATCGGCGTGCTCGACTACGGCGCCGTCGCCCGCCTCCCCCAGCGCGGCCTGCCGGAGCCGATGGGCCGGCTGATCACGCTGTGCGCGGCCGGCGACGGCGACGCGCTGATCGTGGGCCTGCGCGAGGAGGGCTTCCTCAAGGACCGGATCCGGATCGAGCCGCAGCTGCTGATGGACTACCTCTCCCCCTTCGTCGACCCGACGCTGGTCGAGCGGTTCCGGTTCAGCCGGGAGTGGATGCGCGAGCAGTTCCAGCGGATCAACAACCCGAAGGACCCGGCCTACACGGTCAGCATCAAGCTGAACCTGCCGCCGTCGTACGTGCTGATCCACCGGACCTGGCTGGGCGGCGTGGGTGTGCTCAGCCAGCTCGAGGCCGAGGCGCCGTTCCGCGCGATCATGGAGGAGTTCCTCCCGGGCTTCACCCCGGCGGGCCGTCCGTGAGGCAGTAGGTCCGGCCGACCGGGTCGGCCAGCACCGTCCAGTGGGAGTGGACGGCCAGCACCCGCGCCCCGAGGCCGAGGTGCCGCTCGGTCTCCGCGGCCCGGTCGGTCGTGCCCCAGTCGAGGTGGGCGCGTGCCGGGCCGGCCTCCTCGCCGAGCCGCTGGAGCAGCAGCTGCAGCGGCCGGCCGGCCGGCGGCACGAGGAACCGGAAGTCGGCGCTCACCGACGACGGATGCTCCGCCCACCCGGTGATCGCGTGCCAGAAGGCCAGCTCCGCGTCGTACGACGCCCGGGGCACGTCGATCGCGACCTGGCGCACCCGCGCGGCCGATCCGTCCGGGTGCACGGTGGGCGCGGGCCGCTGGGCGGCCGGGCCGTCGACGTAGCAGAACACCTGGCCGCCGGGTGAGGCCAGCACGACGTAGTCCCCGCGGTCGACCATCTCCACGGCGCCCGCGACGACGGCGGCGTCCGCTGCGCGCCGCGGGTCACCCACGTGGAGGTCGAGGTGGACGCGGTCGGCTCCCTCGTGCAGGCGCTGCACCCGGAGGAAGGCGTCACCGTCGGGCGGCAGCAGGGTCGCGAACTCCTCGTGCGCGCCGCGGGGCGCCGACAGCGCGTAGCCCGTCGCGGCCTGCCAGAAGCCCACGCCGCGCTGGTGGTGGTCGGGTGCGGAGTCGAGGAAGGCCGTGACCCAGAAGGGGCTCATCCGCCCACCGGGGCGCAGTCGTGCCCGCAGCCGTCCGGCGGCACCGGACCATCGGCGTGCGCGGCCGGACGGTGCAGGACGGCGGCGGTCGCGGCGACCACCACGTCCTCACCGTCCAGCGAGGCCGCGCCGTCGACGAGCAGGGTGTAGCCGTGCCGCTCCCGGGGCGGGAACACGACCGTGACGGCGTCGTTGGCCTCGAGGTTGCGCAGCGTGCCCTTGCCCGGTGCCGTGATCCGGAGCGTCCCGTCCGTGCCCGCGACCGGGTCGACGGTCACCACCTTCACCTGCGGCGAGGAGGTGGTCAGCAGGTAGCCGCTGTCGAAGTCGGCGACGGCCCGGTGCAGCTCGGCGGGGTCAACGGGGATGCTCACGTGGCGAGCCTAGGCACCCCGGGGACGACTCACCAGAGGCCGACGACGCCGCCGCCGATCCGGACGACGAAGGCGCCGACGACGACGATGAAGAACGCCCGGACGAAGCGGGCGCCGCGGGCGACGGCGGTGCGTGCGCCGAGGTAGCCACCGACCAGGTTGCAGGCGCCCATCAGCAGGCCGACGTCCCACAGCACCGCGCCGGAGGGGATGAAGAGCAGCAGGGCGCCGAGGTTGGTGGCGAGGTTGGCGAGGCGCGCCTTGGCACTGGCCTGCAGGAAGTCGTAGCCGAGCAGGCCGACCAGCGCGAAGACGAAGAAGCTGCCCGTGCCGGGGCCGAGGACGCCGTCGTACAGACCGATGGCGAAGCCGACCACCATCGCGGCCACCAGGTGGCGGTGGCCCTGGAAGCGCAGCTCGGCGTCCTCGCCGAGCTCCGGGCGGAGCAGGACGTAGGCACCCACCACGACGAGGGCGACCAGGACGATCGGCTCGAACGCCTCGCGCGGGATGTGGGAGGCCGCGAGGGCGCCGGTGAAGGCCCCCGCGAGCGCGAGCAGCATCAGCGGCCCGAAGGTGCGGGGATCGGGCCGGATCCGTCGGTAGTAGGTCGCCGAGGCAGCGGCGGTGCCGCACACCGACGCGATCTTGTTGGTCGCGAGCACCTGCACCGGGCTCGCTCCCGGCAGGCCGAGCAGCAACGCGGGCAGCTGCACCAGGCCGCCGCCGCCCACCACCGCGTCGACGAACCCGGCGGTGAGCGCGGCGAGCGCGAGCAGCGCGAGTACGGCGGGGGCGAGGTCGGACATCACCGTCATCGTCCCGCACCGGGCTCGTCGGCCGACGCCTAGTCCCAGTCGATGTCGGCGTTCGCCCGGTCGGCGTACTCCTTCGCCACGTCGTCGGAGGTCTCGACGCAGGAGGATCGGATGCTGACCTCGGTGGCGGCGCCGCCGAAGTGGAAGCGCAGCGTGTTGCTCCCCCGCACGCCCTCCACGATGGCGGGGTTGCCCGGGTGCTCGACCTTCCAGCCGTCGGCCTCCAGCGCCTCCGCTGCGCGCTCGATCGCCCGCTCCACGGTTGCGTCGGGCGGTCCGAAGTGGAGCGAGACCCGGTGGATGACGCCACCGGGCGCATAGCTCTCGCCGCAGATCACGAAGTCGTGGTCGCCGCTGGTGAACTCCAGCCGGGTGGCGTCGGCGACCTCGTGGACGACGCCGTCCACCGCGGCCAGGGCGAGCTCCTCCGTCTCGTCCACCGCGGCCCGCTCCGCGTCGGGGTCGCCCCCGCACCCGGCCAGGCTCGCGGCCACGCCGAGGACCACGACTGCCGACAGCCACCTCATCCGACGAACCTCCCTGGACCGAAACCGCGTACGAGTGAGTCCACCACGTCCTCGCCCCATTCCCTGACTCCCTCCACGATCGGATCGCCCACGCCGCGTACGACGCCCTCCGCCAGCCACTCCGGCAGCGTCGGGTAGTGCCCCTCCTCGGACCAGCGCTCGCGCCCCTCGTCGTGGACGACGTGGTCGTCCTGGTCGACCACGATGGCGCCGAGGTTGTCCAGCGACGTGCCGGTGAAGTACGACGTGTGGTTGTCGAGCGCGTCCTGGATCCGCGGTGAGCCGTCGCCCGTCTCGAAACGCGTCGCACCGAACGACTCCTGCGCCGGGTCGGTGCCCAGCGTGCCCGGGCCGTCCTCGGCGCCGATCAGCGACACCGGGTCGTGGTCCTTCGCGCCCACCCACACGTCGGCATCGGTCAGCGCCGCGGCGGTGTGCTCGGGCACCCCGGGGCTGCCCAGCAGGATCGCGTCGTCGACCGGGAGCCCGTCCTGGAGCGCATGACCCACGGTCGTCGAGCCGTAGCTGTGGCCGATCGCCGTCAGGTGGGCCGTGGCCCCGGCGTCCGAGGCCCGCAGGCCGTCGATGAACTGCGAGAACCTCTCCCCGCCGGCGTCGGCCGCCCCCGGGCCGACGACCGAGCCGAAGTCGGTGATGCCCTCGAGGCTCGTGAGCGGGTTGCCGCTGGGGGCGTCGTAGTCGAGCCAGAACACCGTTGCGACCGTGCCGTCGGTCTGCCCCAGGGCCGCGTCGTGGAGGGCCTCGGTCCGGCCGAGGTTGCCGGGCAGGCTGCCCACCTCGCTGGTGAGCCCGGGGACGTTGACCGACACGTGGTCGGCGCGGTCGGGGTCGCCGAAGCTGATCGCGACGCCGCCGTCACCGCCGAACTCCCCCGGCTTGTAGACGACCACGTGCACGACGTGCTCGCCGGTGGCCGGGTCCACCTGCTCGAGGCGGTCGTCGAGCTCGGCGCGGATGACCTTCGCGTTGGCCAGGGCGGCACGATCGGCGTCGCCGAGCTCGCCGTCGGCCTCCTGCCGGGTCCACCGGTCGATGTCGCTGTAGAGCGCGGCCCGGTTGGCCTCGTCCCGGTCGCGCACCGGGATGCCGTCGGCGTTGCCGACCCGGTGCGGGTGCTCGGTCAGCAGCGCCTGCCGCTGCGCCCGCGACAACGTGCGCCACCACGCGGCCAGGGCCACAGGGTCACCGACGCGGCGGTCGAAGCCACGGGTCAGGTCGGCGACGTCCGGGCGGCCCGGGTCCTGCGCCGCCTCCTGCCCCTCGGCCACCTCGTCGACCTGCTGCAGGGCGCGGACGAAGTCGAGGTCCGCCTCGTCCGCGTCCGCGCTCCACGCGGCGATGTCGCCGACCAGGTCGGCGGCGCGTCCACGCAGGTCCGCCGCGCGGGTCTCCCACGCCGCGACGCTCGCCTCGACCGCCTCGTTGCCGTCGATCTCGGCCCGCAGGGCGGTGATGTCGTCGTTGAGGGTGCCCTGGCGGTCGACGAGCGCGCTGCGCCGCGTCCCGAGCCGAACGAGCCGGTCCTCGAACCGGTCGGCAGCGACCACCGCCCGCTCCAGCGCCGCCTCGGAGACGTCGAGCCGACGCGCGAACCGGGTCGTGCCGTGGTCGGCGGCCTCCCGTGCGTCGCCCTGCCAGCCCTCGGGCACCCCCTGCCCCTGGGCCCACTCCTGGACGTCCTTCACCTGCACCGTGACGGCGCGGAGGTTGTTGGCGAAGGTGGCCGCCCGCGCCGCCGTCGACGCGAGCCGCGGCACGCTCTCGACGAGGGCCGGGAGGACGATGGCGCCCATCAGCGCACCTCGATCGGCACGTCGCGGTGGACCCAGCCGAGCAACGCCCGCGCCCGCTCGGCCGACGCCACGTCGACGAACTGGTAGACGCCCCCGACCTCGACGAACGCCTCGCTGTTGCCCTGGGCCTCGACCGCTCGGCGCTTGAGCTCGTCGACCCAGGTCACCTGGAAGGCGTCCACCGCGGCGGCGACCGTCGGGGAGAACCCGGCGGTCGACGCCTTGACCAGTCGTCGCCAGCCGCCGTCGAGGCCGTCGGCCGCGTCGTCCCACGCCGCCCGGGCGGCCGCGAGCACGCCCGGCGGGACGGCCAGCGTCACCGCCATGACGCACCGGCCAGGGTCAGGACGGTGGCGCCGGGACCGGCCACCGCGTCGAGCACGAGCGCACCGTCCGTCGCGCGCAGGGTCGACATCCCCCGTCGCGCACCCGGTCCGAGTCTCCAGCCACGCCGGGCGAGCCCCGCGACGAGCCCACGCAGCACGTCCTCACCCGCGGGCTGCCCGATCCCCACGAGGGACTTCTGCAGCACGGGAGCCCGGCCGCCGGGTCCCTCACGCCAGCGCTCGCGCGGCGGGTCCGGCACGCCCTGTGCGACCACCAGCGGCTGCACGACGGCGGCCCAGACCTCGCGCACCGCGTCGAGCGCGCGTCGTACGTCGTCGGGGTCGGCGGGCTCCGCGGCCGCGCCGTCGGGCGGGGGCGGCTCCTCCGGCAGCAGCACCAGCGTGACGTCGGGGTGCCGCTGCCGCACCACCGACCAGAAGGGGTCGTCGTCGACCACTGCGGGGTCGACGCGTCGAAGGAGCCCGAGATCATCCATGGAGGCTGGCTGCCCGTCGCCCGAGAGCGACAAACCCGGCCGGGAGGTTGTCCACAGGCCTGCTGGTACCGGACCCGGTACCGGCCGGCGTCAGCCCACCCAGAAGCCCCGCGAGCCGAACCAGTCGCCGTAGCTGCCCGGTCCGCCGCCGTCGCCGGGACGGCCGCCGCGGCGGGAACCGAGATAGGAGCCGACCACCGCGGCGCCGAGGTCGCCGGCCTCCGGGGCGACCACCGAGCCGTCGACGCGGCGCGCCATCGACTCGATGAAGCGGGCCAGGCCGGGGTCCTCACCGAGCCGGAAGAAGGTGGTGTGCGCACCGATCCGGCGGGCGTTGTCGAGCTCGCGGACGGCGAGCGCCACGGTCATCGGGTGCGGCGGGTAGGAGAAGTAGACCTCGCCGCTCGACTCCAGGTGCGACGTCGGCTCGCCGTCGGTGACGATCAGCAGCACCGGCTGCGCGTTCGGGTGCTTGCGGAAGTGCCGGTTGGCGAGCAGCAGCGCGTGGTGGAGGTTCGTGCCCTTCGCCCACCGGGCGTCGAGGGCCGTGAGCTCCTCGATCCGCATGGTCTGCGCGTGCCGGCCGAAGCCGATCAGCTCGAGGCTGTCGCCGCGGAAGCGCGAGCCGATGAGCGTGTGCAGCGCGAGCGCCGTCTGCTTCATCGGCACCCAGCGGCCGTCCATGGCCATCGAGAAGGACGTGTCGACGCAGAGCGCCACCGCGGCCTGGGTGCGGGCCTCGGTCTCCGCGACCTCGACGTCGTCGATCGAGAGGAGCGGACCGCCGGCGTCGCCCGCCCGGCGCAGGACGCCGTTGAGCATCGTGCGCGGGAGGTCCCACGGCTCGGTGTCGCCAAACTCCCACGGCCGGGTCGCCCCGGACAGGTCGCCGGCAGCTCCGGCCTGGCGCAGGTCGCGCTGGCCCTGGCGGCCCGACATCTTCTCCGCGACGTCGCGCAGCAACGCCTTGCCCAGCTGGCGCATCGCCTTCGGGGTGAGCCGCAGCTCACCGTCGAAGCCACGCTCCATCGCGCCGGACTCGCGCAGCGCCTTCTCGAGCTCCTGCAGCTTGCGGGCGTCGACCGCGGCCTCGTTACCGAGCTGGCGGGCGAGCTTGTCGAGGTCGACGTCGTCGAGCCGCGCACCGCCGTACGACTGGGAGAGCTGGTCCGCGAGGGCGTCGAGGTCGGCGAGGTCCTGCAGGACGCCCGTGCCGTCGCCGAGGCCGAGCCCCTGGTCGCCGTCGCCGAACTGCTCGGAGCCACCCCAGTCCTCGCCCGGACGCAAGGCCATCAGGTTCTGGTCGAGCCGGTCGAGCTGCTCCATCAGCGCGGGCGAGCCGAACGCCTGCGCCGAGAGCTGCATCAGCTCGGCGCGCTGCTCGGGCGTCATCGAGTTGAGCATCCGCTGCGCGGCGGCCGAGCGCTGGGCGAGCGTGTCGAGCAGCTCGTCGATGTCCTGCGGGTCCTCGGGGAAGTGCTGGCCGTGCTTGGCCATGAACTCCTGGAAGTCCTCGGGGGTGTCCTCGCCCCGGGCGTGCTTCTCGAGGAGCTCGTTGAGGTCCGACAGCATCTCGTTGATGGCCTGGCGGTCCTCGTCGGTGGCGTTCTCCAGCGCCTGCTTCATGCCGGCGAAGCGCTGGTCCAGCAGCTCGCGGCCGAGCAGGTCCTTGATCTGCTCGAAGGCCTCCCGCGCCTCGCGGGACTGCCAGTCGTAGTCGTTGAGCTCGGTGACCGCCGCGGCCGGGGAGTCCGGCAGGCTCTCCAGCCGCATCTCGCGGAACGCGCGGTCGCCGTCGTCCATGAGCGCGTCGCGGGCCAGCTGCTTGCGCTCCTCGAGCACGGCCTTCTCCAGCAGCTCGCGGACCTCGTTCATGGTCCCGTCGAGGTTGTGGCGCTGCAGCAGGTCGCGGCGGCGCTCCGCGACGCGCCGGGCGAGGTCGTCGAGGCCGGCCTGGTCGTCGCCTCCGCGCCGCAGGAACTCGCGCATCGCGCGCTCGGGGCTGTAGCCCGCCATCACGTCCTGGCCGATGGCGTCGAGCGCCTCGGCGATGTCGACGGGCGGGGCGAGCGGGTCGCCGCCGTCGTACTTGCGGTAGCGGCTCACTGTCCCGCCCTCCTCACGTCGGCGCCCGCCCGGAGGACGCGCGGGATCTCGGCGACCTCGTCGACCACCTCGAGGAGGAGGGCGAGGGCGTCCGGCTGGGCCGGGGTGTCGACCGTGATGTCGTAGGTGATGCCCGTCGAGGTCCACACGTCGTCGAAGGCGCCGTCCGCGGTGACCGCCACGCCCTCGATGGGTACGACGAGGCGCTCGGCCTCGCGGTAAGTGTCGTTGAGCACGCACAGGGCGACCGCGAGGTGCAGCGCCTGCGCGCCGTTGGTGACCGGGGCGGCGAGGACGCCGGCCTCCGTCCAGGCGTGCGGCAGCACCACGCCGTCCCCCTCGCGCAGGGAGCCGGACGCGACGCTCACGCCGAACGGGGACAGCTCAGCCATAGACGGTCTCGGACCCGTCGCTGTCCTTGCCGATCCTGCGCGCGAGGAAGAGGCCCTCGAGGGCGAGCTCGACCGCCGCGGCCCGCTCGCCGTCGTTGCGCCCGCCGCCCGGTCCGTTGACCCGCTCGCAGAGCTGGTCGTAGAGCTCGGACTCGCCGAGCACCGGGAGCCCGGTCAGCACGTCGCGGGCCGTCACGGAGGCGCCCGTCGTGATGGTCGCGCCGTCCTCGACCGCCGCGACCAGCAGGGCGAAGTCGAGGCCGCGGAACTTCTCACGCACGGTCTCCGCGGTCGCCGTCCGCAGCAGGTGGGTGAGGATCTCGGCCTCGCGGCCCTCCTCGCCCGACTCGAACTCGATCTTGCCGCCGAGGACGTCGACCGCGGTCTCGAGGTCGACGACGCGGGCCACCGCCCGGTCCTCGCCGTGGATCGTGGCTCGGCGCAGCGCGGCCGCGGCGATGGTCTCGGCCCCGGCGATCGCGAACCGGGCCGAGACACCCGAGCGCTGGTCGACGGCGCTGGACTCGCGCAGGTTGCGGGTGAAGCGGGCGAGGATCTCCACCAGGAAGTCCGGTACGTCGACCTGGTCGGCCAGGAGGTCCGCCTCCTGCCGGATCACGGCGACCTCGGCGGCCAGCTCGCGCGGGTAATGGGTGCGGATCTCGGCGCCGAAGCGGTCCTTGAGCGGGGTGATGATCCGCCCGCGGTTGGTGTAGTCCTCGGGGTTGGCCGAGGCGACCACGAACACGTCGAGCGGGAGGCGCAGGACGTAGCCGCGGATCTGGATGTCGCGCTCCTCCATCACGTTGAGCATCGCGACCTGGATCCGCTCGGCGAGGTCGGGCAGCTCGTTGATCGCCACGATCCCGCGGTGGGACCGGGGAATCAGGCCGAAGTGGATGGTCTCCGGGTCGCCCAGCGAGCGGCCCTCGGCGACCTTCATCGGGTCGACGTCACCGATCAGGTCGGCCACGCTGGTGTCCGGCGTGGCGAGCTTCTCGGCGTACCGCTCGCTGCGATGGCGCCAGGCCACCGGCAGGTCGTCGCCGAGCTCCGCGGCCCGTCGGCGCGACCCGACGGTGATCGGCTCGTAGGGGTGCTCCCCCAGCTCGGAGCCGTCGATGATCGGGGTCCACTCGTCCAGCAGGCCGACGAGGGTGCGGAGCAGGCGGGTCTTGCCCTGGCCGCGCTCGCCCAGCAGGACGACGTCGTGGCCGGCGATGATCGCCCGCTCCAGCTGGGGGACGACCGTGTCCTCGAAGCCGTGCAGGCCGGGCCACGGGTCCTCGCCGCGGGCGAGCTTGTCGAGGAGGTTGGTGCGGAGCTCGGCCCGCAGCGACTTCTGCTGGTGGCCGGAGGCGCGCAGCGCGCCGAGGGTCGAGATCTCGGGAGCCGTAGTGGTCACCATCTCACGCTACTGCGGACACACAACGCCTGTCCCCGCTCTACTCTTCGACCGTGGCCATCGTCCTGGGCGTCGTGTGCGTGTTGCTGGTCGTGGTGATCGTCGGCTTCGCGCGTGACCGCGGCCGGCTCCAGCGCCAGCTGGCCGACGCGCAGCACCACATCACGCAGCTCGAGTCGGACCTCGACGCCGCGCTGCGCCCGCCCCCGCCGTCGAACTCCGCGGACCGGGCGGTACGCCGCGTGATCCGCGCCGCGACCCGGGTCCGGGAGCACGGGATCACGGGCCTGATCCAGAGCACGGTCGAGGACCTGCAGAGCTGGGCGAGCGACGACGAGCGAGCCGACATCCTCAACATGGCCGCCTCCGACGGCACGGTCACCCTGTTCTTCTCCGACATCGAGGACTCCACGCCGCTCAACGACCGGCTCGGCGACAGCACCTGGGTGAAGGTGCTCGCCGCCCACGACCGGGTGCTGCGAACGCAGATCGAGAGGTACCGCGGACAGGTCGTCAAGACCGCCGGCGACGGCTTCATGGTCGCCTTCCGCGACGCGGAAGCGGCCTGTCGGGCGGCACTGGCCATCCAGCGCGACCTGCCGCGCGACGTCACGCTCCGCCGCTACGGACCGATCCTGGTGCGGATCGGCATCCACACCGGCCAGGTCGTCGCTCGCGACGGCGACTACTTCGGGCGCAATGTCGCCATGGCCGCCCGCGTCGCCAACCTCGCGCTCGGCGGGGAGGTGCTCGCCAGCGACGCGGTCCGCGAGGCCCTCGACGACGACGCGGCCGTCGTACTCGTCGAGCGGGACGCGGTGGAGCTCAAGGGCCTCCCGGGCGAGCACGTCGTGTGGGAGCTCCTCGCTCCCGCGACCTGAGCCCCGCGAAGCGTCAGACGGACAGCAGCACCGAGGAGCCGTGGCCGAAGAGGCCCTGGTTGGCGGTGATGCCGACCTTCGCGCCCTCGACCTGGCGGCCGGTGGCCTGGCCGCGCAGCTGCCAGGTGAGCTCGCAGACCTGCGCGATCGCCTGGGCCGGGACCGCCTCGCCGAAGCAGGCGAGCCCGCCGGAGGGGTTGACCGGAATCCGTCCGCCGATCGTGGTGTCGCCGGCGCGGAGCAGGACCTCGGCCTCGCCGCGCTTGCACAGCTGGAGGTCCTCGATCCAGTCGAGCTCGAGGGCGGTCGAGAGGTCGTAGACCTCGGCGACGTCGACGTCCTCGGGGCCGATGCCGGCCTCCTCGTACGCCGCCTGCCCGATGGCCTCCTTGAACGTCCGCTCGGGCACACCCACCACGGCCGAGGAGTCGGTCGAGAGCAGCGGCATGTCGATGACGGTGTTCGGGAAGGTCGGGGTGACCGTCGAGACGGCGGCGACCCGGACGGGGTTCGCGATGCCGTGCTTCCTCGCGTACTCGACGCTGCACAGTACGACGGCCGCCGCTCCGTCCGACGTGGCGCAGATGTCGAGCAGGTGCAGGGGGTCGGAGACCACGGCCGAGGTCAGCACGTCGTCCACGCTGACCTCCTTGCGGTAGCGCGCGTTGGGGTTGGCCAGGCCGTGCCTGGCGTTCTTGACCTTGACCTGCGCGAAGTCCTCGCTGGTCGCGCCGTAGAGGTCCATCCGGCGCCGCGCGTAGAGCGCGAAGTAGGCCGGGTTGGTCATGCCGAGCAGGCGGAAGCGCAGCCAGTCGGGGTCGCTCCACCGCTCGCCCGCGTTGGGCGCGAGGAAGCCCTTCGGGGTGGTGTCGGCGCCGACGACCAGCGCCACCTCGCACAGGCCGGCCAGGATCCGGGCGCGGGCGGTGTCGATCGCCTGGGCGCCCGTCGCGCAGGCGGCGTACGACGTCGCGATCCGCGCGCCGTTCCAGCCCAGCGCCTGGGCGAAGGTGGAGCCGGCGACGTAGCCGGCGTAGCCGTTGCGGACGGTCTCGCCGCCGACGACGAGGTCGACATCGGTCCACGGGATGCCCGCGTCCTTCAGCGCGGCGCGGGCCGCGTGGACGCCGTACTCGGTGAAGTTGCGGCCCCACTTGCCCCAGGGGTGCATGCCGACACCGGCGATGGCCACTGCGTTGCTGCTCATGCGGACACCTCCACGACCGGCTTCCAGCGGTAGATCGTGCGCTCGCCCGTCTCGTCGACGTTGAGGGTCTCGACGACGAGCTCGACCTCGGCCCCCACCTTCAGGTCGGCCACGCCGAACCCGTCGGCCACCTGGCCGAGCACGACGATGCCCTCGGGCAGCTCGACCGCGGCGAGCGCGAACGGCTGGTAGGGCTCGGTCGCCGGCACGTACGGCGCCGGCGGCTGGTACTGCGCGTCGGTGTAGGACCACACGGTCCCCCGGCGGGAGAGCTCGACGGAGTCGTGCTGGTCGCCGTCGCAGGCGGGGTTGCGGCAGTAGAACGCAGCCTCGGTGGCGTCGGACGACACCGGCGGGAAGACGACATTGCTGCAGGTGGTGCAGCGCGACGCCAGCAGGCGCGGCTCCTCACCCGTGGTGAACCAGCCCTCGATCACGGGGGTGGCGGACGTGGCGGTCACGGCTTCGGACCCTCCTGGAATAGAACGTGTTCTACATCCTAGCAAGGAGGCTGGAAGGTGGGGCGCGCCGGTCCCACGTGCGTGAGCGCGTCCAGGGTGAGCCCGATCGTGGCCCGGTCGGTCGGGATCAGCACGTGCTCGGAGAGCGAGAAGGGGCACTTCGCCTGGATGGTCACGTTGGTGGTGCGGGCACCGGCGGCGAGATAGCCGGAGGTGTGCGGGACCACCACCTCGTCGAGCCGCGAGGTGATCTGGGTGTAGCTGACCGCGCCGGGCGTCTCGTCGCCGGCGTTGAGGTTCTTCAGGAAGGTCGAGCCCCACGCCTGCTGGTCGCAGGCGACGCAGACCAGCCCGGGCAGGAGCGGCGCGATGGGGTTGAAGGCCGGCAGCAGCTTGGTGCCGTGGTTGGACGGCGCGATGCCGACCAGGTCGTCGACGTACGGCGCCCCGCCGAGGAACTTGATGTAGTAGCGCGGCATCATCCCGCCCTGCGAGTGCCCGACCATCGACACCTTCGCGGCGCCGGTCGCCGTGCGGACCTTCGCGACGAAGGCCTTGAGCTGCTTGGCCGAGGTCACGATGTCACCGGTGCCGCGGTTGCCGTAGTCGAGGGAGTAGACGCAGAAGCCCTTCGCCTTGATCGACGTGCCGAGCCGCTCGAGCAGGTGGCGGCGGTCGCCGAACGTGCCGTGCACGAGGATCACGGGCGTCGGACGGGCCGCGGTCGGCTTGCACGTCCAGACGTTGACGCCGGGGATGTCGCCCTCGGGCGCGGTCGGGAGCGGCGGCAGGATCGTGTCCGCGCCGGCCGGCGCGGCCGGCGTCGCAGTGAGGACACCGAGCGCCAGCAGCAGCGAGGCGAGGAGGGCGGAGGCCGGGAGGCGGAGGGTGCGCACGTCGACATTCAACGCCAGTGCGTGACGGTGGTCACTCACCGTCCACGCCGGCGGCGCCGGAACCGGTACCGATCGGGACCCGCTCGAACACCTCGGCGGCGCCCCCGGCGGCTCCCCACCGGGTGCGGACCAGCACGAGCTCGTGGATCGACCAGTCTTCGGTCACCGGGGGCTCGATCGCCTCGAGCGCGGCAGCGACCCGCGACCCCGGCCGCTGCTGGTCCAGCGACGCGACGACCACCTCGGGGCGGAACGAGCGCCGGTCGACGTACAGGTTGATCCGCTCGGCGGCCAGGCCGACCGCGGTGGCCATCGCGCGCAGCGTCTCCACGTCGCCGCCCAGGGTGAGCGCGACGCTCCCCCGCGGCGACACCTCGACGCCGGTGGCCCGCAGCAGCGGCGCGGCCGTCTGCGCGAACTGCCTGCTGACCGACGCCGCCAGCGACCGCGCGTCGGCCTCGACGATGTTGCCGAGGTCGGCCACGCGTACGTCGAGGGCGACGGCCTGGGACGGCCGGACGCCCGGGAGCACGCTGAGCCGGCCGGCGACCCGGCGGAGGTCCTCGACCACCGGTTCCGGCAGGGCAAAGGCAGCCCGCAGCATCATCCGCATCCCTCCGCCCGTCCCTTCGGCAGCGGGAGACCCGGGTTGAGCGGCTCTCAGCCCTCGTCGGGGTCCTCGGGCGGCGGCGGCCCGGGCTTCTTGCAGATGACCGTGTCGGCCGGGGTGTAGTCGGTGTGGAACTTCTCGGTGTGGTCGATCGCCGACTCGCCGTGCTTGCGGAAGATCCGCGTCACGTCGACCTGGAAGCCCGAGGAGCCGGTGTGCGGCTCGCAGTCGGGCGTCGTCAGGGTCCGCGTGGCCGGGCCCACGTAGGCGTAGCGGTCGGAGGTCTTCGAGTCGATGTCCCAGACCTTGGTCGACCACATCTGCACGGTCACCTTGCCCTGGCGCGAGTAGTCGCTCGGCTCGACCCAGGCGTGGATCAGGACGCCGTGGTCGGTGTCGTTCTGGAAGCGCAGGTCGACGGTCGGCCACGCCACGGTGGCCTCGCGGCCGACCGGGTAGCGGTCGATGTAGAAGGAGTGCGGCTTGTGCTGGATGTCCTTGAGGCCCGCGAAGAACATCGCGTTGAAGGTGGTCGTGGCGAGCTGCGAGACGCCGCCGCCGAGGTCCAGCTTCAGGATGCCGTTGCTGATGACGTAGCCCTCGGTGAAGCCGTTCTCGCGGGTGCGCTCGCCCACGATGCCGTTGAGCGAGAACTCCTCGCCGGGCTTGAGGATCGTGCCGTCGATCAGCTCGGCCGCGCGGCCGATGTTGGTGTTGCGGTAGTCGGCGTGGGGGTAGAACGTCGAGAACTGCGAGACCTTCTCGACGATGCCGAGGTCCTTCGCGTCCTGGGTGGTGAACTCCGCGTCGGTCACCTCGGCCTCGACCTCGCCGCTGCGCGCGGCGCCGTCGGCGGTGAGCAGGCCGGTGAAGACCTCGGCGACGTCGGCGGGGTCGAACTCCACCCCCGGCTTGGCGGGTACGACGCGAGGCTTGCCCTTCACGATCCGCACCGTGGCGTCGACGGCCTTACCGTCGGCGGTCGCGCTGTCGACGAGCTTCGCGAGCCGCGCCTCGTCGACGACGGGCACCAGCTCGCCGTCCTCGGCCTTCATCGACAGCACGGAGGCGAAGCGCTTGGGCGTGAGCCGCACGTCGTTCTCGCCGAAGACGAGGGTGACCGGGGCGGACATCGCCGGCTCGGCGAACTCCTTCACCGCCCGCTCCACGTCGGCGGCGTCGATCTCGGGCTCGGCCATCGTGACGGCGAGGTCGACGGCGTCCTCGCCGGCGAGGAAGGCGTCGGTGATCGCCTCGCGGGCGGCGCCGGCGTCGATCGCCTCGCCGGGGACCGGCGCGGACGTCTCGACGCCGTCGGCGGTGAACCTCACCTGCCCGTCCTTCGGCGGCGTGCCCAGGCCCTGTGCCGCCTGGGTCAGCCGGTCCTCGAAGCGGTCCTCGTCGAGGGTGACCACGGCGTCGACGTCGTCGCCGCCGGTGAAGTAGTCCCACTGCCGACCCGGGCTCCAGCTCGACTCGGCACCCGCCGCGTCGAGGGATGCCTCGTAGTCGACCGCCAGGCCGATGTCGGCGGGCTCGATGCTCGCGGCCTCCGAGCCCTCGCCACCACCGGGCAGGCGGTGCTCGACGGTGACGGCGATGGGGACCTCGCTGCGCGGCCCGAAGGCGTCCTCGAGCTTCTCGAGCGCGTCGGCCCGGGTCAGGCCACCCACGTCGACGCCGGACACCTTCGTGCCCGGTGGGACCTTGTCGGCGGCCACGGCGTGCGCGGCGGCGTACCCGCCGCCCACCAGGAGGAGGAGCACCACGACGACCACGGCGACCAGGCGGCCGCCCGGGCGCTCCCGCTTGGTGCTGCCGGCGTCCTGCGCGACGTCCTCCCACATGCCCACGGGCGCCATCCTAGGGAGCCGTCTCCACTCCTCCTGAATCCCCGGCGGGGCGGCCGCGGCGCACCAGACCCACGAAGCCGCCCGCCAGGACGACCGTCCCCACCAGCAGCAGGGCGTAGCCGGACGCGTCGGACGACACGAGGTAGTCCCCCTCGGGACGCTCGGTGGTCGCCTGCAACAGCACGACCACCCAGCCGACCGCGAAGGACAGCCGCGACCACCAGCCCGGCGGCAGGGCGACCAGCAGCGCGAAGGTGGTCACGACGCCCAGGACCAGGCCCCACGCGTAGTCGTGCAGCAGCACGGCGCAGGTCGAGACGGCCGCACCGCCGAGGAGGCACAGGACGGCGAGCGGTGCGCGCCGCAGGTGCGCCATGGCGTCGTACCGGGTCCGGGTCAGGCGGGGATGCCCGCGAAGAGGTCCGTCTCCCAGCCGCGCTCGGCGTCGGTCTCGCCGGCCACGCCCTTGACGAGGCGGTACTGCTCGCGACCGAAGGCCTCCGCGCCCTTGTTGTTGGACAGCGCGAAGAAGGGCCCGTCGGTGGTGATCTGGGTGGCGTGCGCGCGCAGCGCGTCGAGCTTCTGCGGGACGTAGGCGCTCGCGTCGACCTCGCACGAGATGTCCTCGTCGGGGCGGAAGATCGGCGGCAGGTCGCCGTCGGGGTCCATCCCCTCGAAGGTCGTCGTGTCACCGGCCTCGCGGAGGCGGCGCAGGCTCTCGCGGACCCGACTCTCCGACATCGCGCCCCAGTAGATCTTCGCGATCTCCCAGGCCTCCCCCAGGTCGCGCCGGTACGACGGCGCGGCGGCCAGCTGGGCGGCGTACATCGCGACCCGGTGGGCCTGGATGTGGTCCGGGTGGCCGTAGCCGCCGAACTCGTCGTAGGTGACGAGCACCTGCGGCCGGACCTCACGGATGACGGCGACGAGGTGGTTGGCGGCCTCGGTGAGGTCGGCGTTCCAGAAGGCGTTCTCGTGGACGTCGTCGGCAGCGACGGCGTGGCCCTTCTCGTGCCACTTCATCCCGGAGTCGCGGTAGGTGCCGAAGCCGCCGAGGAAGCGGTGGTCGGTCACGCCCAGCGCCTTCATGGCGGCGTCGAGCTCGCCCCGGCGGTGCTCGCCGAGGCGGTCCTCCTGGTCCGCCGCCAGGTGGACCAGCTCGGGCACCAGGACCTCGCCCATCTCCCCCGCGGTGCAGGTGACCAGGGTGACGCCGCGACCCTCGGCGACGTACTTCGCCATCGTGGCGCCCTGGCCGATCGACTCGTCGTCGGGGTGGGCGTGGACGAGCAGCAACCGGTGGGCCGGGGTGTCGGTCATGAGATCGAGCGTAATGATGGTCTCCATGACGCACTCTCTCGGGCGCCTCGCCGTGGTCACCACCGCGCTCACCCTGCTCTCGAGCGGCCTCGCCGGCTGCGGGCTGCTCGACGGGAGCACGCCCGTCGAGGACGCGCTGGAGTACCTGCCGGCTTCCACGACCGCGCTCACCTTCACCGACCGCGCGGCCATGGACGACCGGCTGGACCTCGACGACCTGGCGACCCCGGCCTCCGAGGACGAGCTGGCCGACTGGGGCCGGGCCCAGCAGGACGAGGGCTACGGGACCGAGCTCAGCGCGTGGGTCGCCGTCATGCAGGAGGCCGCGTTCAGCGACCTGGACGTCGAGTGGGAGGCATCCGGGACCTCCGTCGACAACGGCCGGGTCCGGGTCTGGAAGCTGGACGACGACGTCGACTTCGGCAAGATCGCCGACGACCTCGAGGACGCCGGCTACGAGCACGGCACGTCGGGTGACGTCGAGACCTTCGAGACCTCCGCGGAGAGCGCCGACGAGAGCGGCCTGTACGGCGGCCGCTACCCCGGCATCCTGACCTCGCTCGCGCTCGTCCCCGACGAGCACCTCGTGCTGTCGGGTGCCGTCGAGCTCGCGATCGACGTCGCGAACGACGACGAGGACTCGCTGTCCGACGAGGGCAGCTTCGACGACCTGCTCGACCGCGCCCCGGACGCCGGCGACCTCGAGTACGCCGCGCTCAGCCTCGAGGGGCTGTGCGGTCTCGGTGACCGGGTGACGCCCGAGCAGGCCGCCCGGGAGTTCGAGGGCCTGTCCCACCCCGACCGCGGCGAGGCACTGTTCGCCGACCCGGACGCGGTGACGGCCGTGCGCCTCTTCGGCGACGACAACGACGCCGAGAGCGACGCGAAGGGGCTCGAGACCTATCTCGACGAGCGCGCCTCGACGCGGGGCTTCGACGTCGGCCTCGACGTGCAGGCCGACGGCGACGCCGTGACCGCCGAGGGCTCCTTCGACGACCGGCGGGCGATGGTGCAGGCGTGGTCCCGGGCCGACGGCCCGTTCGCCTGCCCGCTCGGCAAGTGACCCGCCCGGTGACTACTCCGGGCGCTTGATCCGCTTCGGCTGGTCGGGGAGCGGCAGGACGAGCGGCGGCGCCGCCGGCTCCGCCTCGTCGTCGTAGTCCAGCCAGCCGTCGTACATCTCGACCAGCATGTCGAGCTGGATCTCCGGGGCGTCCGTGACGACGGCCCACGGGTGGTCCTCGTCGTCGTCCTCGCCGGCCAGGCGCTCGCGGACCACCTCGGCGGCGTACCCGCCCCGCACCAGCGCCGCGGCGGCCGAACGCGCCTGCTCCTCGTCGAAGAAGATGCCCCTCACGTGCCCATGATGACGCAGGCACCTCGGCTACCGTGACGCCCGTGGCCGGACTGCACCTGACCCGCACCGAGGAGAACGTCGCCGAGATCGACGCCCTGGCCGCGGCCCTCGCCGCGGACGGCGGCGGACGGGTCGGGATCAGCGGCCTCGCGCCCGACCTCGCCCGGCGGCTGCGCCGCACCTTCGCGCCGACGCCGCGCCTGCTCGGCCGCAAGGTCTCCCGCGCCTACACGTGGGAGGGCCACGACCGGCGCGACCCGACCTGGATGCCGCAGGGCATCACCACGTCGGTGGCGACGGGCTTCCGCGAGCGGCACGGACACGACGTGCTCGCGACGTCGTGGTACTCCAAACAGGGCCAGGGCTCGCGGATCAGCATCGTCGACGTCGAGCGCCGCCGCTACGCGCACGTGCTGCTGGTGACGCCGACGCTGAAGGACGGTGTGCCCGGCCTCGGCCCGCTGAAGGTGCACGCGGGCGGCATCGTGTGGCACGGCGGCTACCTGCACGTCGGAGGCACCGGCAAGGGACTCTTCACCTGCCGGATGGACGACATCCTGCGGGTGCCCGCCGGGTCGTCGTACGAGACCTTCGGGCACCGCTACGTGCTGCCCGTGCGCTTCGTCTACCGCGGCCGGAACGAGGAGGGTACGACGCGGCTGCGCTTCTCGTTCTTCACCGTCGACCGCAGCGCGGCCGACCCGGCGCTGGTCGTCGGCGAGTACGGCTCGCTGAAGCAGACCCGGCGGATCGCCCGCTTCGCCCTCGACCCGGCGACGCAGCTCCTCGTCGGCGACGCCGAGGGACGTTACGTGCCGGAGATCGACGACCGGGGCCAGGCCCGGATGCAGGGCGTCTCCGTCGTCGACGGCACCTACTACGCGACCGCCTCGCGCACGCCGCTCTTCCCGGGCTCGATGTTCGTCGGCGCCCCGGGCCGCTTCCGCGAGCTGCGGTGGGCCACCCCGATCGGCCCCGAGGACCTGGTCTGGTGGCCGGAGACGGAGTCGCTGTGGTCGGTCACCGAGCACCCGCACCGGCGCTGGGTTTTCGCGATGAGACGCAGCAGCCTGGGGCGCTGACACCGGGAACTTAACCTCCCCGAAACCGTCCGACCCGGCGCTGAAATCCCGGTCTCCTAGCGTCGCCGTGCAGGCAACGTCCCCGTTGCTTCTCGGTGGCAGGCACCAGCCCACAGGAGACCCCCATGACCCACGCGTCCACCCGTTCCCGCCGCGGCCTCCGCGCCCTCGCCGCCGCCACGGCATCCGTCGTCGGCCTGGTCGGCCTCGCGGCGTGCGGCAGCGACGACGCCTCGGACGGTGGCGGCGACGGCCACGGTGACATCAGCGTGCAGTACTCGTGGATCAAGAACGAGGAGTTCGCCGGCGAGTTCTACGCCGAGGACAAGGGCTACTACGCCGACGCCGGCTTCTCGAAGGTCAGCGGGATCTCCGGCCCCGACACCGGTGTCGCCAAGCTGCTCAGCGGCACGGTCCAGGTCGCGCTCAGCGACGCCGCGTCGATCGGCGCCGCGATCGCCAACGAGGACGCACCGCTGAAGATCATCGGCGCGACCTTCCAGAAGAACCCGTTCACCATCCTGTCCCTCAAGGACGGCGCGGACATCAAGACGCCCGCCGACCTCAAGGGCAAGAAGATCGGCGTCCAGGACTCCAACGCCAGCGTCTTCGAGGCGATCCTCAACGCCAACGGCATCTCCAAGGACGAGGTCGAGGTCGTGCCCGTCGACTTCGACCCGACCCCGCTGATGGAGGGCAAGGTCGACGGCTTCATGGCCTACCTGACCAACGAGGCGATCACCGTCGAGCTGGCCGGCCACGAGGTCACCAACCTGCCGTACGCCGACAACGGGGTGCCCTACGTCGCCGAGACGTTCAGCGTCACCGACCAGTACCTCGCCGAGAACAAGGCTCTCCTCAAGGACTTCCTGATCGCCGAGATCAAGGGCTGGACCGACGTCTTCAAGAACTCCACCGACGACACCGTCGGGCTGATCACCGAGTTCTACAACAAGGCCGCGTCCGACAACGCCGACGGCCTCGAGGCGACCTTCGGCGCGCTCGACCCGAAGAAGACCGGGATGGGCCTGGAGGCGGAGAAGCTGCTGATCTCCACCGCCGACACCGAGGCCAACGGACTGTTCACGATCACCGACGAGCTCAAGGAGCAGACCGTCGCCTCGCTGAAGGCCGCCGGCTGGGAGGTCAGCGTCGACGACCTCTTCGACACGAGCATCATCGACGAGATCTACGAGGAGCAGCCCGAGCTGAAGAAGTACCTCCCCTGACGATGGCGACCGGCATCCACGTCTCCGGGCTCTCGAAGACCTTCAGGGCGGGCCGCGGGCGCACCGTGACCGCCCTGGAGGGCGCCGAGCTCCACACCGGGCAGGGCTCGTTCCTGGCCCTGCTCGGTCCCTCGGGGTGCGGCAAGTCGACGATCCTGCGCATCCTCGCCGACCTCGAGCACCCGACGTCCGGCACCGCGCTCGTCGACGGCCGCACCCCAGCCGAGCTGCGCCGCGACAGCGAGCTCGGCATCGCCTTCCAGGACCACGCGCTGCTCCCGTGGCGCAGCGTCACGAAGAACATCCGCCTCCCGTTCGAGGTCGCCGGGCGCGACGTCGACAAGGAGTACGTCGACGAGCTGATCGCGCTCGTCGGGCTCCGCGGCTTCGAGGACAGCAAGCCGGCCCAGCTCTCCGGCGGCATGCGCCAGCGCGTGTCGATCGCTCGCGCGCTCGCCCTGAAGCCGTCGGTGCTGCTGCTCGACGAGCCGTTCGGGGCGCTCGACGACATGACGCGGCAGAACCTCAACCTCGAGCTGCTGCGGATCTGGACCGAGAAGCCGGCGACGACGCTGCTGGTCACGCACGGCATCTCGGAGGCGATCTTCCTCTCCGACCAGGTGGCGGTGATGTCGCCGCGGCCCGGCCGGATCAAGGCGATCATCGACGTCGACCTGCCGCGGCCCCGCACGCCGGACCTGATGCGCACGCCGGAGTTCCACGCCCTGGTGGACCAGGCGTCCGAGCTGCTGTTCGGCGCCGACGGCCGCGCGGACGCCGAGTCGTGAACCCTTCGCGCCGGGTGCCGGGCTGGCTGGCCAGCATCCTCGGCACGGTCGGCCTGGTCCTGGCGTGGTGGCTGTTCTCGGTGCTCGCCTTCCGGCCCGACCCCGGGACGACGTACGACCCCGTGCCGTCGCCGCTCGCGGTCGGCCGCCAGATCCTCGACGACGGCCTGTCGGCGTACTGGGACTTCTTCTCGGTCACCGTGCACGAGGCGGCGGTCGGCTTCCTCTGGGGCAACGGGCTCGCCCTGCTGCTCGCCGCGACGGTGCTGCTGGTGCCGCGGATCGAGCCGATCGTGGTCCAGGTCGCCGTCGTGTCCTACTGCCTGCCGCTCGTGGCGGTCGGCGGCATCTCGATCGTCGCCCTCGGCGGCGCCACGGAGCCCGGCGACCCGTCGACGACGGCGATCTTCCTCGCGGCGCTCTCGGTCTTCTTCACCACCGTCGTCGGCGCCCTGCTCGGCTTCAAGGCCGCCGACCGGGCGAGCCTGGACGTCGTCCGGGTCTTCGGCGGCGGCCGGGTGCGGCAGCTGGTGAAGGTGCGCCTCGTCGCGGCGCTGCCCGCGGTCCTCAACGCGCTGCAGGTGGCCGTGCCGACCTCGCTGCTCGGCGCGGTGCTCGGGGAGTACATGGGCGCGACCGACCGCAGCGTGGGCATCACCCTGATCCGGCTGCAGGGCCAGCTCGACTCGGTCCGGGTCTGGGCGGTCTTCCTGCTGTGCGCCCTCGTTGCGCTGGCGGGCTACGCCGCCTTCGGCCTGCTGGCCCGGCTGGTCACCCCGTGGGTGTCGGGACGGGGCACCGCATGAGCCGCGCGATCGGGCGCTCGCTGCTCAACGCGCTGGTCACCGTGCTCGTGGTCCTCGCGCTCTGGCAGGCCGTGGTCAGCTTCGCCGGCGTCTCCCCGTACGTCGCCAAGGGACCCCTGGACGTCTTCCGGTTCCTGTTCGTCGACGAGGCCGGCGCCGCGCCGGGCCGGCTGGCCGCGGACCACCGCGACGCGCTGCGCCCGCTCACCACGCAGACCCTGCGCGACGCGGGGCTGGGCTTCGGCGTCGGCATGGCCATCGCCGTCGCGCTCGCCGTGGCGTTCTCGCTGTCGAAGACCGTCGAGGCCGGGGTGCTCCCCCTCGCCCTGCTCCTGCGCAGCGTCCCGCTGGTGTCGATCTCGCCGGTCATCATCCTGATCACCGGCCGCGGCACGACCGCCTCGGTGGCGGTCATCGGCAGCATCGTGGTGCTCTTCCCGGCCCTCGCCTCGGCGCTCTTCGGGCTCGGCCGGGCCAGCAGGGAGAGCCTCGACCTGGTCCACGTGTACGGCGGCGGCAACGCCACCGCGCTGCGCAAGGTCGCGATCCCCGGTGCCCTGCCCTCCCTGTTCGCCGCCGCCCGGGTCTCCGTGCCCGGCGCGGTCACCGGCGCGCTGCTCGCCGAGTGGCTCTCGACGGGCAAGGGCATCGGCGGCTCGATCCAGAAGTTCAGTGCGGCCGCGAAGTTCGACGACCTCTGGGCGTCGGTCGCGATCATCACCGCGATCACACTGCTGCTCTACAACCTCGTGCAGCTGCTCGAGAACGTCGTGCTGGCGCGGATGGGGATGTCCCAGCAGCAGCCCTGACCGCTCCAGCCCGGACCGCTCCAGCCCGGACCGGTCAGGGGACGATCGGCAGGCTGAGCGTCTGCGCCGAGCCGGACGCGATCGACACCGGCGTCGCCACCAGGCCACCGCGGTAGTTGACCGAGCCGCCCGCGACGACCAGCCGCAGCCGGTGCCCGGCCGCGAACTCGTGCACGATCGCGGGCACCTGCACCGTGAACGGCTTGGTGACGTCGGGGACCCGCACCGGCGCCTCGAGCCCGTTGATCAGACGCGCGGTGCCGTCGGGGGCGACGTCGACGACCTTCACGAAGAGCACCAGCTGCCCGGCCGGACCGAGCGCCTGGGTCAGCGCCGCGCTCGGGGCGCCGACCTGGATCCGCACCGTCGGCGAGCCCGCGACCCGCAGCGGACCCGTCAGGGCCGGTGTCGACCAGCTCGCGAAGGTGCCGGGCTGGTCGGTGACGAGATCGGTCACCGGGGCGGTGAAGCTGCCGAAGACGTCCATCTCGTCCAACCGGGTGGGCAGGCCCGCCGCGGTCGTGACGAACGACTGCGAGCCCGGAGCGGTCGCCGTCGTACCGGTCACGAGGGAGCCGGCGCCCGAGAGGCGCCAGGTCCGTCGTACTCCCACGGGGAAGGCGGACGACGTCGCGTAGGCGGGCGTGGCGTTGCCGGAGTAGGCGACCCAGTCGCGGAAGTAGGCGAACTCGGGACCGGTGCTGACCGCCTTGCCCTTGAGGTGGCGCTCGTACCACTGCAGCACCCGGGTGCTGAGGTAGCCGGCGGACGGGTCGTCCCAGCTGACCTCGCCGGGAGCGCTGGCGCCGGAGTGCCCGCCGAGCATCCAGATCATCTTGGTCTCGGTGCCCTGCGCCTGCAGCGCGCGGTAGGTCGCCGTGGCCTCGTTGAGGTTGAAGAGGGTGTCGCGCTGGCCCTGGACGAGCAGGGTCGGCACCCGCACCTTCGCGACGTACGACGCCACGGACGCGTGCCGCAGCGAGGCGATGTCGCCCGGCTGGAGGTAGCCGGTGGTCCCGGCCGTGACGAGCGCCGGGCAGACGAACGCGGCGAAGTTGGGGCACGGCACCGCGTCCGGCGGGACCTGCTGGTTCTGCACGTCGCCGGTGGCGCCCGTCGCGGAGAAGCCGAGGGCCCACATCAGCTTGGCCGCGCCGGGGGTCGAGGTGGAGACGCCCGAGGTCTGCGCGGTGTTGTTGGGGTCGAGGCTGTAGCTCAGGTCGTTCCAGGTGATCAACGGGACGAGCGCGTCGACCCGGGCGTCCACGGATGCGACCGCGAACTGGAAGCCGCCGCCGTAGGAGCCGCCGAAGGTCCCGACGCGCGGGTCGTCGGTGCGCGCGACGCCCTTGTGGTCGCGGGCGTCCTTCTGCACGACGGTGAGCGCCGGCGCGGGCTGCGTGTGCTCCTTGTCGAGGAAGGCGATGCCGGTGCGGCCGCCGAGATAGCTGACCAGCTGGCTGGCCGCCTTGCCGTCGACGTCGGGGTCGTCGAGCGTGATGACACAGCTCGAGCCACCGAACCCGAGGCCCGAGTACGACAGCACGGCGTACCCGCGGGAGGCGAGCGCCTTCGCCGTGGGGGCCTGGTCGTTCTTCGAGCCGTTGAAGCCGTTGGTCGTCAGCACCGCGGGCACCCGGTTGAGGCTGCTCGCACCGTTGGGGACGTAGACGTCGCCCACGACGTCGCAGGTCGTGCCGTTGTCCGGCCCCACCACGACCTTGAAGTGCAACGTGGTGACGGTGAACGGGTCGGCCGCGTGCGCCGACGGCGCCGGGACGAGCAGGCCGGCGGCGACGAGCACCGCGGCGAGGGTGGCGACCAAGGCTGATGTGACGCGCTTCACACCGGGAGAACGAGGGGTACGACGGCGTGGTTACGCGCCAGTAGCCTCCGGGCCCGCGGCGCGGCCTGCTCAGTGGTTGTTCGTCGTCACCAGCGCGGCGCCGAGGCCGACCATCATCACGCCGCCGGCCGCCCCCAGGCCGTCGAGGCGCTGCGGCTTGCGGGCGAACCAGTCGCGCGCCCGGCCGGCGACCAGCGCCCAGCAGGCGTCGGAGCACACCGCCATCGTGCCGAACAGGACGCCGAGGAGGAGCAGCTGCGGCGCGGCAGGGGCCCCGTCGTCGATGAACTGCGGCAGGAAGGCGACGAAGAAGACGATCGTCTTGGGGTTGGTGGCGCCGACGAGGAAGCCCGTGCGCACCGACGCGAGGCTGCTGCTCGGGCGCGACACGTCGGCGCCCTCGTCGGCAGCCGCCAGCGCGGCCCGGGCGTCGCCACGGTGCCGGATCGCCTGGATGCCCAGGTAGGCGACATAGGCCGCGCCCGCGAGCTTGAGCACGGTGAACGCGGTCGCCGACGCAGCGACGACCGCCCCGAGGCCGACCGCCACGAGCACGACCTGGGCGACCAGGCCGAGCGCGTTGCCCACGACCGACAGCAGCGCGTCGCGACGACCGACCGTCAGCGCGCGGCCGATCGTGAACAGCAGGCTCGGCCCCGGCACCTGGATGAACAGGAACGAGGCGACCGCGAAGGCGGCGAGCTGGCTGGTCGACGGCATGCAGGCATTGTCCGACAACAGGCGGCCCTCGCGCGAGCCGATTCGCGCCGCCTGCTCACAGCACGAAGGGCGCCCCGGTCGCGTCGGTGACGTGCTCGGCCAGCCGTCGTACGGCCTCGGCCGAAGGCGGACGCTGGCCGGGGAACACGACCGGACGCAGCGCACGGTCGTGCCAGAAGTGCGGCGGACGGGAGTCGGGCCGGGTCGCCACCAGCCACACGGCGGTGTCCGCACCCTCCTCGGGCGTGCGGAGGAGCGGACGCGTCAGCCGCTCGAAGCGCGGGAGGTGCTCGCTGACCCCCGGGGTGGCGGCCCAACCAGGGTGCATGCTCGCGAACAGGACCGGGTGCTCCGCCGTGCGCCGCGCCCACTCCTGCGCGAGCACGACCTGCATCCGCTTGGTGCGGGCATAGGCCCGCACGCCGTCGTAGGGCCCGGTGCGGTACTCGATGTCGTCGGCGTCGTCGGCGTGCAGGCGCGCGCCGTACATGCCGCCCGAGCTCATCCACACCACGCTCGGCGCCTCTGACGCCAGCAGCGCTGCCCCGAGCAGCGAGGTCATCAGGTGCGGTCCGAGCACGTGGACCGCGAGGGTGAGCTCGTGTCCCTGCGGGCTCGTCTCGCGACGATCACCGGTCATCGTGCCGGCGTTGTGCAGGACCGCATCCAGCCGGTCCACCCGTGCGAGCAGCCCTGCCGACCACTGCCGGACGTCGTCGAGGTCGCCGACGTCGCAGGTCTCCCCCACCACCTCTCCGGACGGGACGACCGAGCGCAGGTCGGCGATCGTGGCGGCGACCTTGGCCTGGTTCCTCCCCAGGAGGTGGACGGTCGCGCCGAGCCGTAGGTAGCCCACCGCAGCAGCCCTGCCGATGCCCGAGGTGCCACCGGTGACGAGGACCCGGCGCCCCTCGAGCGCGCCCGGCTCGGGGTCGGCCGGCCACCAGGCGGCGCGCAGGCCGGCGCCCACCCGCGTGTAGCCGAGGAGCACCGTCCGGTCGAGCGAGGCGTCCGCCACCTTGGCGAGGGTCGAGCCGATTCCCATGTCCCGACCCTAGAGCGGTCAACAAGGCCTCCGGACTGCCGATCAGGCAGGCATGGACCCGGCCGACCCGTCGCGCACGACCAGCGCACCCGACTGCCCGCCGTGGTGCGTCACCAGCGCCGCCGAGCACGCGTACGACGACGCCGGCGCCTGGCTGCACGAGGGCCCGCGCTTCGGGCTGGTCCGGACCTGGTGCCTCGACGGGGCGGAGCCGGTGTTCAGCGCCACCCTCGACTCCGGCGACGGGGACGCGGGCGAGCTCGATGCCGACGAGCTGCGCCGACTGGCGACCGACGCGCTGGACGCGGCCATGTGGATCGACCTGCAGAAGCGGCTCGGCCTCACCCGGATCGGCCGCTCCGTGGTGGAGCTCGTGCGCGAGGCGCACGACCGCGCCACCCGCAGCGCCTGAGCCCGACCGCCATCCACGCTCAGGCGGCCGCGGACTCCCCGCCGAACCCGATCTCGTTGCCGTCGGGGTCGCGGTAGGTCACCTTGCGCACGCCGTTGTCGTAGGTCTCGCTCGTGGCCGCCTCGATGCCACGGTCCGCGATCGCGTCGACCCAGCCGTCGAGGTCGTCGACGAACAGCGTGTGCCGCGCGTGGCCGGCGTGCTCGGGCAGGAGCTCGGTGAAGACGTAGCGGTGGTCCGCGAGCTCCCACACCGCCTCGATGTCGTTGGGCAGGAAGGACGGCGGCTCGCCGAGGAGCCGCGTGTACCAGTCGACCGCACGCTCGTGGTCGGTGACGGGGATGCCGGCGAACAGGTCGACGCTTGCCATGCCGCCACCTTAGGGACGCCGCGGCCCGAGGCCCAGAGCCGCGGCGGCGCGGACCTCGTCGGACAGCGCGGCCAGCGCCGGGCTGTCGAGGCGCCACCGCTGCCAGAAGAGGGGTACGTCGACCGGCCGCCCGCCGGGCAGCCGCACCAGCAGGCCGTCGGCCCGGTCGGGCTCCAGCTGTGGGGCCGGGATCATGCCCCAGCCGAGCCCCGCGCGGACCGCCTCGTGGAAGTCGGCCGTGCTCGGCACCCGGTGCACGACCGGCGGCCGGGTGGCGCCGTGGGCCGCCAGCACCTCGTCCTGGAGGTGGTCCTTCTCGTTGAACACGACCATCGGGATGCGCGCCCAGTCGACCGACCGCCCGCGCCGGTGCCGGTCGACCAGCCAGGGGGCGGCCGCCGGGGTGTAGCGCAGCCGGCCCAGCGGCTCGACCGCACAGCCCTGCACCGGCGCCCCCTCGGCCGTGACCGCGGCGAGCACGTCACCACGCCGCAGCAGGTCGTGCGAGTAGCCCTGGTCCTCGATCCTCAGCCGCAGCGCGACCGCCGGCAGGGTCGCCACGGCGCGCAGCACCGGGCGCAGCCAGGTCGCCAGCGAGTCGGCGTTGACCGCGACGGCGAGCTCGACCACCTCACCGGCGCCCAGCGTGGCAGCGGCCTCGGACGCGAGCAGGCGCAGCTGCCGGCCCAGCCGGACGAGCGGCTCCCCTGCCGCGGTCACGGTGGCGGGCGTCGTACGACCGACGAGGACCTGGCCCGCCGCCTGCTCGAGCGCGCGCACGCGCTGGCTGACCGCGCTCGGCGTGACGTGGAGCCGCCGGGCCGCGGCCTCGAAGGTCCCCTCCTCCGAGATCGCGACGAGCGTCTCCAGCTGGGCGGGGTCGAAGCGCATGCTGATCAGGTTAAGCGCTGCTTCATCTTCCTTAGGAAGATTCGCTGGCCTGCATCCGATGACGCACCTACGGTCGAGCCGTGATCGCCCCTGCCGTCGCGGGCCTCCTGACCGCGCTCTCCCTCATCGTCGCCATCGGCGCGCAGAACGCGTTCGTCCTGCGGCAGGGCCTGCTCCGCTCGCACGTCGGCGCCGTCGTCCTCGTCTGCGCGCTCTCGGACGCCGTGCTCATCGCCGCCGGCATCGCCGGTATCGGCACCCTGGTCGACCACGCAGGCTGGGTGATCGACGTGGTCCGCTGGCTCGGCGTCGCCTTCCTGGTCTGGTACGCCGCCAGCTCGCTCCGCCGCGCCCTCCACCCCGAGTCGCTGGCGCCCCAGAACGGCAACCGCGACGAGACCCGGCGCAGCGTGCTCGCGCGGACCTTCGCGCTCACCTGGCTCAACCCGCACGTCTACCTCGACACGCTCCTGCTCATCGGCTCGGTCGCGGCCGCCCACGACGGCGGCGAGGTCGCCGGGCGCTGGTGGTTCGGCGCCGGGGCGGCGCTCGGCAGCGTGCTGTGGTTCTGCAGCCTCGGCTTCGGCGCCCGGCTCCTCGCTCCCCTGCTCGCCCGCCCGCGGGCGTGGCAGGTGCTGGAGGTCGCGATCGCGGTGACGATGCTCGTCGTGGCGTGGAAGCTCGCGACGGGGTGATCGGTCGGGGTCAGTCCTTCACGTGCGGCGAGATCAACGCCGTGCGGACCGACATCCCCAGCTCGCGGGTGCGCAGGGTCGTGATCCGCCGTCCCGGCTGGACGGCGTCCTTGACCGGCGCGGCGTGCTCACCCAGCAGCGCGGCCGCGGCGTCGATGTCGGCGACCGTGTGGGTGAGGCCCCAGATCGTGGCCGGGCCCTCGCCCGTCGCACCCTGAGCACCGACCACCTCGAGGATCACCTCGCCCAGCCGGTAGAAGACCTGGCGCACCGGGCCCCCACCGAGCTCGCCGTCACGCTCACGGCGCGGCTCGAGGCCGATGCCGCCGAGCGCCGCGACGGTGCGGGTGAGGTCCGGCGCCAGCAGGACGACGTGGTCGATGTGCGTCGTACCGTTGGGGTGGCCGGCAGGCTCTGCCGCGGGCTCGTCCGTCGCGGTCGTGGGTACGCCGTCGACGTCGGCCCGCTCCTCCGGCAGCCCACGCAGCGCCCAGCCCATCACGCCCTTGCCGGCCGCGTCGCCGAGCAGTCGGATGCGGACCGTCCCGACCCGGGACGTCCCGTCGTCGTCGACGGTGAAGCCGGCCGCCCGCCAGGCCTCGGGCGGGTCGGCGACGAGCAGCTCGGATAGGGTCACGGGCACGAGGCGACCCTATCCGCGATCCCGGCCCCGCTGGCCTACGGTTCCTGCATGCAGCCGTGGGCCACTCGGAGCCGCCTTCCCCTCCTCGTCGACGCCCTCGGCGGCACCGAGGTCGACGACGCGGTACGCCGCCTCCTCCACGCCTTCGGTGACGATCCCGTCCACGTCACGGAGCACCGCGTCGGCGTACCCGCGACCGAGGTGCGCAGGCTGCGCTTCGCCTCGGGTGGCGAGATCGTGCTCCAGGACGGCGCGGTGCTCGCCGTGATCCTGCACGCCAAGCCGCCCTCCGACGGTGCGGGGGTGGTCGACCTGTCGGCGTGGGTCGACGGGCTCACGAACGCGGCGACGTTGAAGCAGGTCGAGACCGCGTTCGGCCTGAAGGCCCAGTTCTCCGGGTTCCGCAGCCCGTACTTCAAGGTCGGCGCCGGCTTCGCCCAACTCCGCTTCGGCGACGCCGGCGACAAGGGCTCGTGGAAGGAGCCCGGGCACCTCGTCAGCATCGTCGTCACCGCCGGGCAGCCCGGACGGGTGCGTCCGCCGGATGCCGACGAGTGCCCGGCCTGCAGCACGCTGCCCGCGATCGACGAGCAGGGCGGCCTCGACCTGGCTGCGACCCTGGAGCGGCTGCGGACCGCCGTGGCGGCGGAGCAGGTCAAGCAGGACCCGGCGTGGGTGCCGCTCGACGACCTCGAGGAGCTCCACGCCTCGGGGCTGATGAGGCTCGTGGAGAGCCAGCTGACCTGCCGGAACTGCCACCGGGTCATCTGCCTGACGCTGCACCGCGACGGGCCGCCGACCTTCGGCTACCACGGACCGAACGAGGCCAGGGAGCGGCCGATGGAGCGGATCCCGCCCGTCGAGCAGTGGGCGTCACGGGCCCGGCAGGAGCAGGCGAGGGAGGCGATGCAGTACGTCGACCACCGCCCGGGCGGCTGGTTCCTGGTCCGCCAGGGCGACGCCCTCTACCTGGACGCGCGCTACTCCTACAGCGCGATGATCGACGACTCCGCGTTGATCGAGCTGGGCGCCGTCGAGCGCGAGGACTACCGCAGGCGTGGCCACCAGTACCTCGACGAGCTCGCCGAGCGGATCCACATGAGCGCGCCGTACCAGCCCGAGTCGCCGTACCACGCCCGCGACCTGTACCGCCGCGGCGACGGCACCGGTCGCGACTTCCGCGCCGAGGTCGGCGCGGCGATCAGCAACCACACCTGGCTCGCCGAGCAGCGCTCGCGCGAGCGGTGAGCTGACGCGCGGCTGGCCAGACGTCCGGGCAGAGGCGGTCCTCAGACGTTGAAGCGGAACGTTTCCGGAGTCTTTCGACAGTCGTCAGTTCTGGGCAAGAGTGCCCTTGACCTGCGCAAACACGATTCGGTCGTCATGGTCTCTTTGGGTCGCTTTCGGTGCTGGTGAGGGCAGATTGAGGGCAGCCGAGGGCGCTGAGTCGCTTGAACTCAGCTACGTCCACCTCACCGCGGCACAGCCGAACGGCCTCCTTGAGGCCGACGCCCTCGACGCCGATCAGGTCGCGCAACGCCTCACCTGCAACGACGTCCGCGCGGCGGCCGCGACCGCGTTGAGCGAGGGCGTTGAGCGCCTTGATGACCAGCATCTCGGTCAGCCGTGCGCGGCGCAGCAGCTGGCGCCGACGTTCCTCTTCCTTGGCACGTGCCCGAACTCGGCCCAGCTGGCTGGTCATCAGCGGGCCCGGTTTCGGCTGGACGCTGTCGCGCGGCTTCCGCGCTCGGTCTGTCGGAGGAGGCGAGCGAGCTCTGCGGCAACACTGCTCCACCTCGCCTCATCGAGGGCCCCGCTCCCGACCCAGTCCCCCACTTGGCGGAGCACGCGCCGGCAAGCTGCTGGTGACTGCAGGACCACCTCGACCGCTTGGTCGAGGTCAGGTGCCGGCTGAAGACCCCGCTCGAGAGCCCGACGCTCGGAGTGGTCAGCCCGTCGGCAAGCATCGCTGCACCATCGTCGAGGACGGCCCGGATGCCGTGGCTCGCCTTCGTAGATCGGACGACCGCACCGTTCGCAGGGCCGTTGCGTGATCACTCGTCCTTCTCCAGGCCCAAGGTCCAGGCGATGACCGCGGCAGATCGCCACCGCAGGTGCTTGCCCACGCGGAACCCCTTCGGTCCGTAGCCCGTGTGCCGCCAGGAGTAGATCGTCTGCTTCGGCACGCCCAAGTAGTTGGCGACGTCCTCGATCGTCCACAACTCGGTGTAGTCCATCGGCTTGAGCGGTCGCCGAGCCGGCAGGTCCGGCGCGGGAGCCGCACTGCGGCCGCTCCCCGCGTGGCCCTCAGATCTGCCCCTTGCCGTTCGCGCGCCCTCTGCTGGAGCTGCGGCCGGCTCACGCCACAGCCCCAGCTGGTCTCCTTCGTCCGCTTGCATGCTCATCTCGGCCTCCTGCGGTAACTGGTGGTTCTTGGTCAGTCACCTACGTCCGAGTTGGCGCCCGCAGCGATCAATACCGGTGGCACTGCCTCTGAAATCCTCGTCAGAGAAGCTCGATGGGCAATTGCATCGGGACGAATCTCCGCCGGCAATGCAATAGGTGTGTGGCAGTCGGTTCGGTCCTTCGTCACGGGGGGACGGTGCTGCAGAACGCGGGTCGCAGTTCCACTCGCCGGAAAGGTACCGCGGCTGGGCGGCGAGCGCGGAGATCTCGATCAACGGGTTCCATGGATAACGGAAGCATGCTGGCGGCCACTTTCGTGACATGCCCGCCCGCGATTGGATCCGTGCGGACGCGAGCGCCCGCTATGCCTTAGTGCGGACGGCCGCCATCGGTGAAGTACCGACGAAACGCCGCGCACGCCGATACGGTGCATGAACGCCGTGACGCCGAGCTACGGCCAACGCTCATCCAACACCTTGGGGCCTGATGCAAACTCTGATCCGATACCGAGCTGGGGTCTCCTCCTCATATGCATGGGCAGCTCGACGGTGGCGAATCAGATGACCGGCCTCGGGAGTACGACCGGAGTGGCGACCCCCTTAGGAGTCACCTATCGAGCGCTGGTAGCCGGAACTGACAGGAGCCTCCGTGCGGGTTAGCAGGATTGAGTTCAACGGGTATCGCCGGCTCGCGAAGACGGCCACCGGCATCGACGGTCCGTTGACTGCATTCATCGGGTTCAACGAAGCGGGCAAGACGACCGTCCTACGTGGGCTGCGGTGGTTCACCCACGGCGGGCAGGTCTCGCCCGTCGACCACAACCGCAGCCGTCCGCCCGCGTCGGACCACTCCGCCGTCGTGAAGGTGTTCTACGAACTCGATGACGATGACAAGAATGCCTTCGCCGACATCGCAATGGACAACCAGCCAACGACGTTGGTGCTGTACAAGAAACGGGACGGCAACCGCATCCGCTCTCTGTCCCCGCGTCCCACCCGCCCGGCGAAGCCGTTCGAACTGGTCCGCGGACGACTCGCGAAGGCCACCACCAAGCTGGCAGCTCAGTTCGCGGCGGCCGCCGACGAAGACGAGCAGGACCCGAACGACTGGGCCGCGACCGTGAGCGAGGCACTCTCGAGCCCGGACGAAGAATGGCCCCCTCAATGGCTGAGCGCAGTCCAGTCACTCGCTGCATGGTTGAAGGAGACCCCGGCTGGTCGCAAGCAGCCACGCGACGTGCGGCTCGCGCAGATGCTCGACGACCTCTCCGAACACCTCACCGAGGAGCATCCGTCGGAGGCCGTCTGGAACGCGATCGCGGACCGCGTCCCTGACTTCGTGCTCTTCGAAGACGAGGATCGCGCCCTCGAAACGTCCTACAACCTCCAGCCTGAGAACCGGGCCATCTCACCGGCCGTCGCGAGGTTGCTGACCCTCGCGGGCATCGACCTCGACGAGATGTGGAGCCACATCCAGACCAGTGACTCCACCAAGCGGGAGACCACCCTCGAACGAGGCAACGACCGGTTGCGGAAACTCTTCGACCAGGCATGGAACCAGAGCAAGGTCACCGTGCGGTTCAACGTCAACGGCACCCTTCTGGAAGTCCTGCTGAAGGAACTCCACGGCAACGGCGACGTCACCAACATCGCCGAGCGAAGCGACGGGCTCAAAACGTTCGTCGCGCTCGTCGCGTTTCTCGCATCCGGCGGTCACACGGTGCCGCCTGTACTGCTCATCGACGAGGCTGAGACGCACCTCCACTACGACGCTCAAGCCGACCTCGTCAGTGTGCTGCTCAAGAGCGTTAACGCAGCCCAGGTCTTCTACACCACCCATTCGCCAGGATGCCTTCCCAGCGACCTCGGCACCGGAATCCGTGTCCTCGCCCGCGACCCCGAGTATGCGGATGCCAGCGTCATCAAGAACAACTTCTGGGAGGGTGAAGGTCCCGGATTCTCTCCGCTCCTGTTCGCGATGGGAGCAGGAGCCGCAGCGTTCTCCATGTGCCGCAACGCCGTGCTGGCCGAAGGAGCATCCGACATGGTGCTGCTGCCCACCCTCATCCGCAAGGCCACCAGGCTCGACGACCTCGACTACCAGGTAGCGCCGGGCCTTGCTAACGCACACGGCTCAGGGATCCGCGTCGAGGAAGTCGCGGCCAAGGTTGTCTATCTCACCGACGGCGACAGGGGCGGCGACGAACACAAGGCCGCTCTCAAGGCCGTAGGCGTCGATGGCAGCCGCATCTACAGCCTCCCCACGGCGCACGCGGTCGAAGACCTCATCAACCGCGAGGACTACGTCACCGTGGTCAACAAGTTCCTCGACACGATGGGGCAGGTCAAGCGGTTCACAGCGGCCGATGTCCCCGATGGGGTGCCCATCGCCAAGGCCTTCGCCGATTGGGCCAAGCGGAAGAAGGTTCGCACCCCGAGCAAGGTCGAGATGGCCTATGCACTCGTCCGTGCGGACGTCCGGCTCACGCAATCCGGTAAGCGTACGCTGGTCGGCTTGCACGACAAGTTCACAGACGCATTCATGGCGGGTTCGAAGTAGTCGCCGGCAGCATTACCGGCTCGAACGACGACACACAGATGCGCAGCGTGCCGTTGATCGCGTGCATCGGCAGCTTCGGCTCACGGCTAAAGCCGCGAGGTGGCTCATGTGGTCGTCTCCGACCACAACGACAATTGCCTTTTGTGCTCACCGACCTGATCGTTCGAGCGGACCCGGCGGTCGCGGACCGCCGGTGCGGGTGGACTCACACCTCCGCATGATGTGCCGGCTCCCTTCCCGGAAGCCTCCCTGGACGGCCACCAACTTCCAACGCTGGTGGGCCGTCGTGCTTCCTCAGACGGCCGCAACAGCCCGGTGCCTCGGTAGCCCCGGGTAGGACCGGTGCGGGACGGGTCGAGGCGGAGGTGACAAGGGGTCAGCGTGCGGGTGGCGCGACTACCTCCGCCACGAGCGCCCGGACTCTCGCTGGAACGTTCCCGGGCACCTGAGCATCACGGTACGGGTCGCGGGCCGGTGTGGCGAAGCTGCGGTGTAGGACGCGGGATGCGTCGAGCCCGGACCCGGCCAGAGGCCATTTCTCGGCCTTCACTCCGGCGGCGTAGGCGACCTCCAGGAGCCGCCAGATGTCGAAGGCGTCCCGAGCCGAAAACCGTCCCGCCCACGCTGTGGCCTTCATACACAACGCAGAGATGGGGTCGGGCAGCGCCAGCTGGGCGGTGACCGTCGTACCGGATGTCAACTGCACGTCAATGTCGACGACGACCGGCTCGCGGACCAGAGCGATCCCCAGACCCGGCACTTCGTCGACGACAAGGTCGCCGTGCTCCTGATTCGTTCGCATCTTTGCGTCGTACGCGGGCGCGAGAACGTCGACCACCAGCTGCAGCGTTCCGTGCTCGTCGGACAGGGGCCGCTCGAACCGGTTCCCGTCGGTGCGCTGGTATCCACGGCCCTCGAGCGCTGCGGGCAATCGCGGGTCGGCAACGACCTCGTACCCGACGCCGAGGTCGGCGTCGGCGGTGTCTCGAGGCGGGATGCCGGTGACTTGGTACGCCGCGACGAGCAGCGTCACGCAGTTCCCGCCGACGAGGCGGTACGGCACGTCGAGCTCGGCTGTCACGGAGGCGATGTCGGCGGCCGCGAGGTACGCCGCATCGGTTGACCGGGACGTCGACAGCAGGTCGAGATGAATCACGCCTGATTCCTCGCTGTCCGCCGAAGATTGCGACGTCACCACGTCCCCCGCCACGTCCCCCACCGCGTGCTCCTGCTCGCGCTGGTACTGCTGTTCACGGTGCTGTTGTTCGTGGTGTTGCTCGTGCTGGTGATCATGCTCGTCATCTTGTTCACGAACCGGCTCGCGCGCAGGTTCTTGACCCTGTTCTAGCTCGGTCACAGCGGCCCGCCGCTCCCTTGGTCACCGTGACCGCTCTCCCGGTCACCGCGGTCGAGCTGGGCGAGGGCCTCGTCGAACAGGTATTTCCGCAGGTGAAGTGCAGCCTGGTCCGCATCAGTGACAGCGGCGCCGATCGGGTGGGTGAGGTCCCACAGGATCTGGAACGGATCCGCCAGACGCCGCCCTTCCAGCGCCTGCCACATTCGGGGCACGAGCCACACACCTGGATCTGCGGGTACGACGAGCTGGATGGTGGCATCTCCCGGCGAGGCTGGTGTCAGGCCGACCTGCTGGAGGTCTGCACCGACCGGGGTGTAGATGGTTGCCACGTTCGCGCGTGCCCACGGCGCGATTCGGTCTGCAGCAACTAGCCCGGACAACGCCGGGACGGTCCGGTACGCCATCAGATGACTGGAATTGGCGGCGGCAGCAGCGACGGCGGTGCCGTCGAGGAAATCGAGGACCCGGTCGGCGGTCTGCGCGGCCTGCTCGAGGCCGTACCAGTAGGTGCGAGTGCCGCCCGGACCACGGTACGTGGTCAGCCAGTGGTCGAGAAGGTCACCCCACCCGGCCGCCTCCCACCGATAGGGCTTCACACCGCGGGGATGGGCCAGACCTTCCCCGTTTAGTTTCCGCAACGTCTGGGAGATCCGCGGCTGGCTGAGGCCGGTTAACTGGGCGAGCTCGGCTTGGGTGAACTGCTGCCCGGTGAGTAGGGCGCGGATCACCTGCCCGACCCCGTACGCTGGGCGTCCCTTTCTGCTGGTCCTGCGCTTCCCTGTTCCAGCCGGCCGGGTTCCCAGATGCAATGTCCCCGAACCCACCGGCTGGTCCGGCTGTTCGGAGGCATGGGAGCGCTCAGGTTCGTCCGGCTCTCCGAGGAGCTGCCAGCGGCCATCGGGCAGGGCGAGCGCGCCGGTCGGCCCGTCCGCCCGGTTGGGGTTTGTGGCGATAACCGACCAGCCATGCTCGCGCGCCACCGCGCGCGCCTGCTCGCTAATGCTTGGCGCGATCGCGAGCACGCGACGCGAGCTGAGGCTCTGCGCGGCCTTGCGAATGATGTTCGGCGTCAGGGTGCGATCCCATGCCTTGACCTCCACCGTCCACGTCTCCCCCGACGGCAGACTCATGGCAAGATCCGGCCCCAGATCGGCTGACTCGCCGAGTTCATCAGTGGGACCGTCGGTGGAGTCGTAGGGGTGCGTGGTGAGCTCGACCTGGTTCGGGCCGAGTTGGCGCACGGCGACGCCTGCCCTGATCAGCGCCGCCACCCACACATCACTCGATATAAGCAAAAGTCATCCTCTCTGACATTTGTTTATATTGGCAGGTCAGCGAGGCATCTGCAGCATCTGCAGCGGCGTGCCCCTTGAGTGTGGCATACCCGCGAATGCACAGTCCGGGCAGCGACAGCCATTGGGTGCGCATCGGCTGCGAGAGCGGTAAAATCGGTACCTGACGTCGACGTCGACGGCTCGCCCAGCGGCCATCGCGGCGTGCAGGATCCTACCGACCTCGTGCTGCCACCACGCTGCCAGCGGCGGGGCGTCGCGGCGCAGCTACCCCATATCGCCGCGCAGCGCCACGGTGGCCACGTCGGCAGTCATCCAGCTCGCGTCGGCGACCGGCCGCCCTTCGAGGTCGCTGAACGCAGCAACTTCGACGCACCAGGTGCGACGAGGACCGGGCAACGTCCACCACCAACGGCAACGCATCACCAGCGATTCGCAGATCGGCTCGACCGCTGTCGGATCTCGGACCTACTCTCGAAGGTCTCGGAGAGGAGTCGGGATGCCGGAAGGGATCACGAGACGCGGGAACTCTTGGCGGGCCAGGTACCGCAACCAAGAGACCGGTGCGCAGCACGAACGGTCCTTCGCCAAGCAAGTGGACGCCGTCAAGTGGCGACGGCAGCAGCTCGATGCTCTCGATCGCGGGCGGTGGGTGGATCCGCAGGCCGGCAAGGTCTCGTTCCTGCGCTACTTCGAGTCGTGGGAGCGGGACCAGCTGTGGACTGACGGCACCCGGAAGGCGATGTCGCTAGCGGCCCGGTCGACGTCGTTCGCCGAGGTGGACCTGCGCTCGATCCGGCCGAGCCACGTCGAGGCCTGGGTGAAGTCGATGACGATTGCTTCCTCGGATCGATCCGCCCCGCTGGCGCCGGGGACGATCAAGACGCGGTTCGTCAACGTGCGCTCGGTCTTCCGGGCGGCGGTGCGCGACGGGATGATCGCGACCGATCCCACGGCGCGTGTACGACTCCCCCGTCAGCGCAAGCGCGAGGCCGCGATGACGATCCCGGCCCCGGAGGTGGTCCGGCAGATCCTGGAGGCCGCGGATCCGCGCTTCCGGGCGTTCGTCGGACTGTGCGCGTTCGCCGGACTCCGACTCGGGGAGGCGGCCGCGCTGCAGGTCGGCGACGTCGACTTCCTGCGTCGCGAGATCCACGTCCGCCGTCAGGTGCAGCGGGTGAACGGCGGCGAGCTCGAGGTCCGGCTGCCGAAGTACAACTCCGAGCGCACGGTGCACGCCGCGCAGGCACTCATTGACATGCTGGCCGAGCACGTGGCGCTGGGTCTGACCAACGAGTGGCTGTTCGAAGGCAACGCCAAGCTTCCACCGCACCAGAACACGGTCGGTCACCGTTGGCGCACGACCCTTGCCCGTGCCGGCGTGAGCGGTGTCCGCCTGCACGACCTTCGCCATTTCTACGCTTCAGGGCTCATTGCCTCGGGTTGCGACGTGGTGGCCGTGCAGCGCGCGCTGGGGCACGCGAAGTCCACCACCACGCTGACCACCTATGCGCACCTGTGGCCGAGCGCGGAGAGTCGGGTGCGGGACGCGTCTGCCCGTCTTGCGGCCGAAGTCCTCACCGCTGGTGAGGGCAGAATGAGGGCAGATGAGGCGTAAATGGCCTCTGACCTGCGGCTTTACACGTTGAAGCGGAACTCCACCACGTCACCGTCGGCCATGACGTAGTCCTTGCCCTCCATGCGGACCTTGCCGGCCTCCTTGGCCTTGGCCATGGAGCCCGCGGCGACGAGGTCGTCGAAGGAGACGACCTCGGCCTTGATGAAGCCCTTCTCGAAGTCGGTGTGGATCACGCCGGCGGCCTGCGGGGCGGTGGCGCCCTTGGGGATCGTCCACGCGCGCGACTCCTTGGGGCCGGCGGTGAGGTAGGTCTGCAGGCCGAGGGTGTCGAAGCCGACCCGGGCGAGGACCTCGAGGCCGGGCTCGGTGACGCCGGCCTCGGCGAGGAACTCGGCGGCCTCCTCGTCGTCGAGCTCGATCAGCTCGGACTCGAACTTGGCGTCGAGGAAGATCGCCTCGGCCGGCGCGACGAGCTCGCGCATGCGAGCCTTCAGCTCCTCGTCGGCCAGCTCGTCGGCGTCGCAGTTGAAGACGTAGATGAACGGCTTGGCGGTGAGCAGCGAGAGCTCGCGCAGCAGGGTCCGGTCGATGTCGGTGGCGATGATCGGCGTACCGGCCTCCAGCGCCTCCTTGGCGGCCTTGGCGGCCTCCAGGTTGGCGACCAGCTCCTTGACCTTGCGCGACTCCTTCTCGAGGCGTACGACGGACTTCTCGACCGTCTCGAGGTCGGCGAGGATCAGCTCGGTCTGGATCGTGGAGATGTCGTTGCCGGGGTTGACCTCGCCGTCGACGTGGGTGACGTCCTCGTCGCGGAAGACGCGGGTCACCTGGCAGATGGCGGCGGACTCGCGGATGTGCGCGAGGAACTTGTTGCCCAGGCCCTCGCCCTGCGAGGCACCCCGGACGATGCCGGCGATGTCGACGAACTCGACGGTGGCGGGCAGCTGGCGCTCGGAGCCGAAGATCTCGGCGAGCTGCGCGAGCCGCGGATCGGGCACGCCGACGACGCCCACGTTGGGCTCGATGGTGGCGAACGGGTAGTTCGCCGCGAGGACGTCGTTCTTGGTCAGCGCGTTGAAGAGCGTCGACTTGCCCGCGTTGGGGAGACCGACGATTCCGATGGTGAGTGCCACGGGCGGCGATTCTATGGCCGTACGACGAGGCGGCCCGAATCAACGATCGGGCCGCCTCGCCGGCAGGATCAGGAACCGTAGAGCGCGCGGACCCCTGCAGCGTCGGACGCCTGGAACTCCAGGTCGCTCGAACCGCCGTTGCACTGCGGGTAGTGCATGATCGAGGAGGAGTCGTACGGCGTCAGCGGGCGCCAGTTGTTGTCCTCGAAGCAGGTGCCCGACTCGGGGCGGGTGTGCTCGTGGCGGAAGCCGAGCGTGTGGCCCAGCTCGTGGCCCAGGATGTCGCCGGGCTCCCAGTTGCCCGAGGTCCAGATCGAGTCGTCGACGAGGACGTTGCGCTGGCGCTTCGACGTGCTCGGGAAGAACGCCCGGGCGATGTACTGCGACGTCTGGACCGGCTCCACCGAGAACAGCACGCTGTTGTTGCGGGTGGTGCAGCTGCCGTCCTGGGCCGCGACGTAGACGAAGTTGACCTTCGACGAGGCGGCCTCCCAGAGACCGGCACCGGCGGCCATCGCGTTGACGATGTCGTCGTGGCGGGTGCCGAACTTGGTGCTGACGCAGTAGGTCAGGTTGGCGACCTGGGACGCGCTCCACTTGTCGTCGACGCCGCCGACGGTGTTGACGATCAGGCCGTCGGCCTGGGTGTCCTCGGGCCCGACGAGGCGCTCGTAGAACTTCTTGAGGTCGCCGTCGGTCGAGATCGCCTCGTCACCGTTGACGACATAGGCGCCGTCGACGTCGACGTACGTCGAGGCCTTGAACTCCTTGTAGGTCGGGATCGCCGACCCGTCGCCGTTCGCCGATGCGGCGGAGACGGTGGCACCGGCGAACGTGGCCACGAGACACGCTGCGCCGGCGGAGATCCTGCTGGTCCGGGTAGAGAACATCCAAGAACCTTTCTTCCGAGAGTGGAACTGCCACATCGAAGCGCCGATCGACCCCCGGGAACAAGAGATCTTGCGGTTCAGAAACGCGCAGGGTCCGTGGCTGCACGAATGTGAGCCACGGACCCTGCGTCCGTCGTACGGGTGCGGTCAGGCGGTCTGCATCGTCCCGATGTGCTGTTCGGACTCGACCAGGCCCTCGTCGGACGGCTTCACGCCCTGGTTGAACACGCGGTCGCGCTGCTTCTCGCGGATGTCGTGGTGCGCCTCGGCCGGGATCGCGAAGCCGAAGTGCTCCTGCGCCTCGCGCACGCCCCAGACCCGCGGGGTCCTCGGCGGGATCCCGAGGATGGCGGGGGCGGCGATCTCGACGGCCTGCGGGGCCAGCAGGTCGAAGAGCGCGAGGCGCGCGTTCATCGAGCGCTCGAAGAACGCGTGCAGCGCCTTGTTGCCGACCCGGGCGACCAGGTCGAGCACGCGCCCCTGGCGCAGGTTGGCCATGTCGCGCATGTACCGCGGGTACGTCGAGATGACGCCCTTGCTCATCAGCCACATGGCCGGGGCGAGCGCCTTCTTCTGCCAGCCCGGCATGCTCGGCGGCAGCGCGACCGACAACGGCATGATGAAGTGGATCATGTCCTGCGCGGCCTCGGACGCGGCCAGCCGCGGGCGCCACTCCTCGAAGTAGCGGTGCACCTCGGCACGGTTGGCCGGCACCTCCGCCGGGTCGATCGTCTGCAGCTTCGCGATCTCGGCGCACTCCGCCCAGAACTGGTCCTCCTCGGCGGGCGTGAGCCTGCCGGGGCCGAACATCTCGTAGCACTTGAGGATGGAGTGCCACGCCGTGACGTGGATCCACAGCTGCGACGAGGCGCTGTTGGCGTCGTACGTGCTGCCGGTGACGGGGTCGTGGCCGACCGCCTTCGAGTGCACCTTGACCAGCACGTCGGCGGCCCTCGCGGTCTGCTCGGCGCCGCCGAAGAGCTGCATCGCGAAGTAGCGCAGGGTGCGGCCGTAGCGGGTCGAGGGCCGGTACTTCACACCGCCGGACTGCACGACCGCGGCCGCCAGGTTGGGGTCGAAGTGCTCGATCGTGACGGCGCGCGCGAAGCCGAGCACGTACGACGTCGGGTGCGACCACACCTTCCACGAGACGGAGTCGGGGCCGAGGAAGCCGTAGTCGGCCATCGGCTCGTACTTCGGGAGCATCTGCTTGCGGGTCTGGACACCCAGCATCGGGCTCTCCTCATCTGATTGCTACACCTGCGTAGGTTCACGAACTTTACACCAGTGGAATATTGTCAACCACGTGAACGACGTCACGCCGGCTCCCAAGCGGCGCTACGCGAAGCGGCTCCCCGTGGAGAAGCGACGCGAGCACCTGCTCGACGCCGCGCTGCGCGTGCTGGTCCGCGACGGCTACGACCGGGTCACCATCGAGGCGATCGCCCGGGAGGCCGACGTGACGCGGCCCGTCGTCTACGCGGCGTACGACGGCCTGGAGCCCCTGCTCCACGCCCTCCTCGACCGTACGCAACGCCGAGCGCTGGCCTCGGCCCTGCAGCTGATGCCGGCGCGCACCTTCGAAGGAGACGTCGACGACTGGGTCCTGACGGCCGCCGGCGGGCTGATCGACGCCGTGCAGCACGAACCCGACGTGTGGCGCCCGGTCCTCGGCCTGACCCAGAACGCACCGGCGATCGTGCGGGACCGGATCGACTCGACCCGCGAGCTGATCCGCGGCTACGTCGCCGACGCGCTCCAGGTCGGCCTCGAGCGGCGCGGCGGCCCGGACGTCGACGTCGACGTGCTCGCGCACCTGGTGATGATCACGGCCGAGCACTTCGGGCGGCTGGTGCTCGACCAGCCCGAGCGCTACGACAAGGAGCGCCTCGTCGGCGCGCTCGAGGGCCTGCTGAGCGCCACGCTCCCCCAGCCCTGAGCGGCGCTCAGCCCGGGAACCGCTCCGACAGCGCGTAGCGCAGCAGCGCCACGTCACCGATCGCGCGCGTCTCCACCAGGCTCGCCCGTCGCCCCGCGTGCCACGGGAAGCCGCCGTCGCCGACGAACCGGGGCGCGCGGGAGTCGCCCACGAAGAAGGGCGCCACGACGAGCTGCAGCTCGTCGGCGAGGCCCGCCGACAGGAACTGGGTGTGCACGGTCCCGCCGCCCTCGACCATCAGCCGACGCACGCCCCGCGAGCCGAGGTCGGCGACCAGGTCGGCCATCCGCACCTCGGCGCCGAGCCCGACCACCTTGGCCTGCGAGCCGACCCGGCTCTCGAGCCCGGGCACCGTGGCGTCGGGGCAGTACACGAGCTTCTCGCCGTCGCCGGCGGTGAAGAAGCGCGCCTCCGGGGACAGGTCGCCGCCCGAGCTCAGCGTCACCTTCGTGGGCCCCTCGGGCCGTCCCTCCGCGACACGTCGCCGGCGCCGCTCCTCCGAGCGGACCAGCAGCCGCGGGTCGTCCCTGCGGACCGTGCCCGCACCGACGAGGATCGCGTCACAGCCGGCCCGCACCGCGTCGACGCGGTCGAAGTCGGCGTCGTTCGAGAGCAGCAGCCGCTCGCCGCCGGCGCTGTCGAGGTAGCCGTCGAGGGAGATGCAGCAGCTCAGGAGGATGTAGGGGTGCTCGCCCATGTCCGACCTCCCTTCGCCCGCTCCGGGCCGGTCGTCGGCACGCTCCGCAGGACCAGCAGGCCGGGCAGGGTCGCCACCAGCGACAGGATGCCGAAGACGACCGCGACCTCCACCCCGGTGCCCGCCCCCAGGCCGGCGGCGCCGAAGGCCGCGGCGGCGGCACCCTCACGCGGCCCCCACCCGGCGATGCCGAGCGGGATCGCGGAGGCCAGCAGCACGACCAGCGCGAGCGCGGCCAGGTCCGCACCGGGTGCCGTGACGCCTGCCGTCCGTGCGGCGACGACGAACACGGACAGGTGGCCGGCGGCGGCGAGCGCCGAGAGCAGCACCACCTCCGGCCAGACCCCACCGAGCACGGCGCGGGCCTCGCGTCGGGCGGCGACCAGCACCACCACCGCGGCGAGCACGACGAACGCCAGCACCCCGAGCACCCACCCGCGCAGCGCGTGCGGCAGCAACGGGACGCACGCGACGGCCAGCGCGACCTGCACCGCCTGACCGCTCGCCCGGTCCCAGACGACCGAGCGCAGCCCGCGGCCGAGCGCGCCGGCGTCCCGGCCGTGCCGGTACCCACGGTGGACGTCGCCGGCGACCCCGCCGGGCAGGGTCGCGTTGAGCACCTGCGCCCGGTAGCAGGCCCGGTAGGCCGCGCCGATCGGGAGTCCGACCCCCAGTCCTCCCGCGACCAGGCTCCAGCGACGCGCGCAGCAGGCGGTCGTGGCGGCGGTGACGACCAGGGCGTACGCGATCGCCCGGGGATCGGTGCGGGCGAGCCCGTCGAGGAAGGGCTGGGGTCCCACGCGCAGCAGCAGCACGGCCAGCACCGCAGCGCCCGCCAGCAGCCGGATCCTCGTCCCGCGCGTCCCGTCGATGGCCGCCTCCTACCCCTCACCCACGTGTACGACGCCGGGCCCGATCCGGTTCAGCACGCCCGCCACGCACGCCGCGGTGCGGCCCCAGCCCGGCAGCTGCCCGCGCCGCTCGGCCGCGGCCGATCGCCAGTGGTGCCGCAGGGCGGCGTCGGTGAGCCAGCCGCGCAGGGCGCCCGCCAACGCGGCCGGCCGGTCGAGCGGGACCAGCGCGCCGGGCAGGCTCCCGTCGGGGGCGGTGCCGAGCGCCTCGGGGTGCCCGCCGACGTCGGTGGCGACCGCGGGGAGACCGCACGCGAGGCCCTCGGCGAGCGCCATGCCCCAGGACTCCCGTCTCGACGGGGCCACCACCAGGTCGCTGTCCGCCCGGACCGCGTCGAGGGCGGCGGGCGCGAGCGGCCCGGTCAGCTCGAGGCGGTCGGCGATCCCCAGCGTGCCGGCCCGCTCGACCAACGCGTCGACGAACGACGGCGCCAGGTCGAGCGCGCCCACCCACCGGCACCGCCACTCGAGGTCGCGGAGGTCGGCGAGCGCGGCCAGCAGGTCGTCGTACCCCTTGGCGGGGGTGACCGGGCCGACGGTGAGGAGCCGGCCGCCGGCCGGGGACCCGGCCGCGAGCGGTCGCGGGTCGACGCCGGGGACCGCCACGTGCACCCGGTCGGGCGGCACCTCGGTGTGGTCGAGCACCCAGCGGCGCGACCACGCGCTCGTCGTCACCACGGCCCGCGCCGCGACGAGCACGTCCGGCTCGAAGGGCCCCGACCCGGGCATGTGCAGCAGGACCACGAGGCGCAGCCGGTCGCGCTCCGCCAGCAGGGCCCGAGTCGTCGACGCGACCAGGCCGTCGACCAGCACGAGGGCATCGTCCGGCAGCCCGGCGAGCGCCCGGCCCGGCCCGTCGTCGCCGACCCGGTGCTCGCGCACCGTCCACCCCCGCGCGACCAGCGCGGAGGCGAGCCGGCGGTCGTAGACGTTCCCGCCGCTGGGTCGCTGCGGGTCGTCGATGCCGGCGGGCACGAGGAGGTGCAGGGTCACAGGGACCGCTCGTAGCTGGCCCACGCGACGTGCGACTCGTGCAGGGTGACCTGGATGCCGGTCAGGGCCCTCCCGCCCGGACCGAGGTCACCGGCAGAGGCGCGGTCGGCGAGCCGGTCGGCCACCCAGCGCGCGAGCACCTCCGTCGAGGTGTTCTGCCCGGCGAGGCCGACCTCGTCGTCCGCCCGCTCGTCGTCGAGGTTGCGGTAGTGGAGGCGGCCGAGCACCTCGTGGAGGACCTCCGTGGCGCGGCCGATGTCGACGAGGATGCCGTCGGCGTCGAGCTCCGGCCCGGCGAAGGTCGCGTCGACGACGAAGGTCGCGCCGTGCAGCCGTTGGGCCGGTCCGAACACCTCCCCCTGCAGGCTGTGCGCCACCATGATGTGGTCGCGGACGGTCACCCGGAACATTCAGTCCTCCTGGCCGTGGTCGGAGTAGTCGATCGAGTGGCACAGCCCCGGCAGGTCGCCGGACGCGATCCGCGCCATCACCCCGGGCAGCTCCGCGAACGGCGACGAGCCGGTCAGCAGCGCGTCGAAGGCCGGGTCGCGGAGCAGCTCGAGGGCCAGCGCGAGCCGGTCGCGGTGGGTGCGCGAGCCCCTCCGGGCCGGGGCCACCGCCCCGACCTGGCTGCTGCGCAGTGTGAGCCGCCCGGAGTGGAACGCCTCCCCCAGCGGTACGGCGACCGGCCGGTCGCCGTACCAGGACAGGTCCAGCACCGTCCCCTCCGGCTCGACGAGCTCGAGGGCCCGGCGCAGCCCGGCCTCGGTCGCGCTGGCGTGCACCACGAGGTCGCTGCGCCCGGGCTCCTCGTCCGGCCCGGCGAAGCCGGCACCGAGGGCGGCGGCGACCGCGGCACGGGTCGGGTCGGTGTCGACGAGCGTCACCGTCGCGCCGGGCACGCGCGCCACCAGCCGGGCGACGCAGCACCCGACCAGCCCGGCACCGACCACGGTCACGTGGTCGCCCAGCAGCGGCGGGGCGTCCCACAGCGCGTTGAGCGCCGTCTCGACCGTGCCGGCGAGCACCGCACGCCCGGCGGGGACGCCGTCGGGCACGGGCACGACCGCGGCAGCCGGCACGACATAGGCCGTCTGGTGGGGGTGGAGGCAGAAGACGGTCCGCCCGAGCAGGTCCTCGGGCCCACGCTCGACCACGCCGACGCTGAGGTAGCCGTACTTGACCGGCCCCGGGAACTCACCCTCCTGGAAGGGCGCGCGCATCGTGGCGTGCTGGCTGGGCGGGACCCGGCCGGCGAGGACCAGCGACTCGGTGCCGCGACTGATCCCGGAGCGCAGCGCGCGCACCAGCACCTCGTCCGGCCCCGGCTCGGGCAGCGCGGCCGAGCGGATCTCACCCCGTCCCGGCTCCGTGACCCAGTAGGCCAGCGCGTCGACCACCCTCAGCTCCCTTCCCGGTCCGTTGAACCCAGGTCCCCGGTCCGTCGTACCACTCCTTGCGACCTAGGACACGGAGGTGCGATGGATCGGGTTCACCTTGCCCTTCGCGGACCGGCGGACCGGGTGACCGCGGTGCGCGCGGTGCTGGCGCTCGGGGTGGCCGCGCTGACCCTGCGCGGGCTCGTCACGCCGCTGGACGAGCGGTGGACGGCGGTGCTGGTGGGCACCAGCGCCGTGGCGCTGGTGCTGGACGCGGTGGACGGGTACGTCGCGCGTCGTACCGGCACCGTGAGCGCCTCCGGTGCGCGCTTCGACATGGAGACCGACGCCTTCCTGATCGCCGTCCTGAGCGTGCACGTGGCTCCCCTGCTCGGCTGGTGGGTGCTGGCGATCGGAGCGATGCGCTACGCCTACGTCCTCGCCGCCCACGCCTGGCCGTGGCTGCGCCGGCCCACCCCGCCGCGCTACTGGGCGAAGGTGGTCGCCGCCGTGCAGGGCATCGTGCTGACCGTCGCCTCGGCGACCCTCCTCCCCGACCCGACGGCCCGCTCCCTGCTGGCGGTCGCGCTGCTCCTCCTCGTCGAGTCCTTCGGCCACGACGTCGTGTGGCAGTGGCGGCACCGGTACGACGCCAAGGACGCGCCGCTGCCGGCCGGCACCACCGGCCCGACGCCCCGGATGCTCACCCTGGCGGCGGTCGCCGTCCTCTGGGTCACCCTGGCCCCGCCCCGGGTCGTCGACGGGGTCACGCCCGGCGACTTCGCCCGGATCCCCGTCGAGGGCGTCGCGCTGGCCGCGCTCGCGATCGTGCTGCCGCGCCGCGGGCGGCGGGCAGCGGCGGTGGTGGTCGGCGTGGTCGTGACCGCGCTGGCCGTGCTCCGCGCGCTCGGGCTGGGCTTCGACCTCTACCTGGGCCGCTCCTTCCACGTGCTCGGCGACTGGTCCTACCTGCCGAAGGGCGCCGAGGTCGTCCGCGACACCGAGGGCATGCCCGTCGCCGTCCTCGCGGTCGTCGGCGTGGTGGCGGTCGTCGGGGTGCTGGCCGCGGTGCTGACCTGGTCGGCTGCCCGGGTCGCGCGGACGGCCGCCGAGCAACCGCGCCCGACCGCGCGCACGCTGGTCGCGCTCGGCACCGCGTGGCTCCTCTGCGCGGCCGTCGGCGGCCCGGTCGGCGGCGTCGCCGCGGCCGGCTCGGCGGGGCTCGTCGTCGACACCGTCGACCAGGTGCGCGCCGACCACCGCGACACCGGGGTGTTCGCGCGGGAGCTGCGCTCCGACGCCTTCGCCGGCACGCCCGGCGACCAGCTGCTGCGCGGCCTGCGTGGCAAGGACGTGCTGCTGGTGTGGTTCGAGAGCTACGGCCGGGTGGCCCTGGAGGGCAGCTGGTTCGCGCCGTCGGTCGTCGACGTCCTCGAGGAGGGCGACCGCGAGCTGTCCGCCGCCGGCTACCGGTCCCGCAGCGCCTTCCTCACCTCCCCCACCTTCGGCGCGGGCAGCTGGCTCGCCCACGGCACCTTCCAGTCGGGCGCGTGGGCCGACGGCGAGCGCCGCTACGGCCAGCTCCTCGACAGCGACCGGCTCAGCCTGACCCGCGCGTTCTCGGCCGCGGGCTGGCGCACCGTCTTCGACGTCCCGGCCAACACCCGCGACTGGCCCGAGGGAGCGGCGTACTACGGCTTCGACCAGCTGTACGACTCCCGCAACGTCGGCTACCGCGGGCCGGAGTTCGGCTACGCCTCGATGCCCGACCAGTACACCCTCGACCACCTCCGGCGCACCGAGCTCACCCCCGGGCCGCGCCCGCGCGTCTTCGCCGAGGTCGACCTCGTCTCCAGCCACCACCCGTGGGCGCCGGTGCCAGAGCTGGTGCCGTGGTCGGAGGTCGGCGACGGCTCCGTGTACGACGGCATACCCGACCGCGGCGGGGAGGCGGTCGACGGCCACCGGGACCCCGGGGGTGCGCAGCGCAACTACGCCGCCTCCGTCCGCTACACGTGGCGCACGCTGATCTCGTTCCTGATGACCTACCCGGACCCCGACCGGGTCGTGATCGTCGTCGGCGACCACCAGCCGCACTCCTTCGTCACCGGCCGCGACGCCGGGCGCGACGTGCCGATCTCGGTGATCGCGCAGGACCCCGACGTGCTCCGACGGATCGACGGCTGGGGGTGGCAGGCCGGCGTGCTGCCCGGGCCCGACGCGCCGGTGGCGCGGATGGACACGATGCGCGACCGGATCCTGACCGCCTTCGGGCCGGGACGCTGAACCGGGAGCCGCGTGCCGTCGTACTCCCATCGTGAGGCTTTCGGCAATCGAGGATCGGAGAACGCGATGGTGATGCGTGCGGTGGGTGCACTGGCAGCCGTGGTGACGGCCGTGGTCCACCTCTACCTGTGGTTCGACGGCGTGCGCGACCAGGGCACGGTCGGCCAGCTCTTCCTGGTCAACGTGGTCGCCGGCGCGGTGATCGCGGTGCTGCTGGTCGCTTGGCGCAGCTGGGTCCCGCTGTTCCTGCTGGCCGGCCTGGGCGCGACCACGCTCGCGGCCTTCGTCATCTCCACCACGGCGGGCCTCTACGGCATCCACACCACGTGGGACAGCTGGTACGCGTGGGTCGCCGCGATCTCCGAGATCGGCGCCGTGGTCGTCGCCGTGGCCGCGGCCGTCACCGAGGGGTGGGTCGGCTCACTCGCTCACTCGTCGAGGCGGAGCACCGAGTAGCCGTTCGCGGTCTGCACCTCGACCGTGGCGATCTCGGCGGGCGCCAGCGCGGTGGCCATCGTGACGTGGACCTCCTCGCCCGGCTCGGTCCGCCAGGTGCCGACCTGCTCGCTGCGGCCGTCGGCCGCGCGCACGACGAGGACGTAGGTCTCCTCACCGCTGAGCGGGCCCTCGTAGGTGCAGGTCAGGTCGATCCGGGTCCCCCACCGGCGCCCGGTCAGGGAGACCCAGCCCGACGACTCCGTGCCGAGCGGCGCCATCCGCTGCGCGGCGGCCAGCTCGGGGTCGGCCGCCCCGGGGGTGGTCGGCGGGGAGTCGTCGCCGATCGTCGTACCGATGCCGAGCGCGACGAACGCGAGCAGGACCGCGGCCGCCGTCCCGACGACGGCCCTCAGGACGCGGCGCCGGCCGCGCGAGCGGCGGGCCTCGGCCACCATCGACGGCAGCAGCGTCGGCGGCACCGGCTCGGCCGGGCCGAGCTGCTCGACGACGTCGGCCTCCACCCGGCCCAGCAGTCCCGGGATGCCGGCGAGGTCGCGCAGCGCACGGGTGCACTCGTCGCAGCCGGACAGGTGGCGCTCGTAGTCGGCCCGCTCCCCCGCCGCCATCGCGCCGAGGACGTAGACCCCGTCCAAGTGGGCGTACGAGCAGCTCATGACGCCACCCCCGTCTCCTCGAGGATCAGCCGCAGGGCGCGCAGCGCGTAGTGGGTGCGGGACTTCACGGTTCCTTCCGGGATGTCGAGACGGCGGGCGGCCTCGGCCACCGAGCGACCGCGGTAGTAGCACTCGACGAGCACCGCACGGTGCTCCGGCGAGAGCTGGCGCAGCGCGTCGGCGACCACCCACGACAGCAGCAGCTCGTCGGTCCGGTCGTCACCGGCCTCGTCGAACGGCGGGTCCGCCGTCGCGAACTCGCGCATCCCGCGCCGGGAGCGCCACTCGTCGATCACGATGTTGCGTGCGACCGTGAACAGCCACGAGCGCACCGAGCCGCGGCTCTCGGTCAGCACCGCGGCGTTGCGCCACGCACGGAGCATCGTCTCCTGAGCGACGTCCTCCGCCCGGGCCCGGTCGTTGGCGGTGAGGTGCAGGCAGAAGCCCCACAGGGCCGACGCATGGTCGTCGTACAGCACCTGCATCGCCGTGGCCGGGTCCTCGTCCATGCGCACCTCCCTGCCGGGGATACGACGCGACCGTCTGCTGGGTTCAACTCCCTGCAGACTAGGGTTGCCCGGTGCGACTGGCCACCTGGAACGTCAACTCCCTCCGCACGCGGATCGACCGCGTCGAGGCCTTCCTCGACCGGCACGACATCGACGTGCTCGCGCTGCAGGAGACCAAGGCCCGCGAGGAGCAGCTGCCGCTGATGGGCCTGCAGGCCCGCGGCTACGAGGTCGCCGCCCACGGCCTCAACCAGTGGAACGGCGTCGCCCTGATCAGCCGGGTCGGCCTCGACGACGTCACCGTCGGCTTCCCCGAGCAGCCCGGCTTCGGCGAGGCGCTGGAGGTCGAGGCGCGGGCGCTGGCCGCGACGTGCGGCGGCGTAAGGGTCTGGAGCCTGTACGTCCCCAACGGCCGCAAGCCCGACGACCCGCACTACGTCTACAAGCTCGACTGGCTGGCCCGGCTGCGCGCCGCCGCGGACTCGTGGCTGGACGTCCCGACCGCGCTGGTCGGCGACTGGAACATCTGCCCCACCGACGACGACGTCTTCGACGTGGCCCAGTTCAAGAACTCCACCCACGTCACCCCCGCCGAGCGCGCCGCCTTCCAGGCGTTCCTCGACGGCGGCTGGTCCGAGGTCACGCGCAGCTTTGCGCCCGGGTACACCTACTGGGACTACTACCGCCAGCGCTTCGAGCGCGACCGCGGCCTGAAGATCGACTTCGTCCTCGGCTCCGCGCCGTTCGCCGAGCGGGTCACCGGGGCGTTCATCGACCGCGAGGAGCGCGACCCGACCGTGTACGCCGGCGCGCCGTCCGACCACGCGCCGGTGGTCGTCGACCTCGCGGACTGAGGGCTACAGGCCCTGCCAGGCCGGCTTGGCGTCGTACACCTCGCGGTAGTGGTCGCGGCGGGCCAGTCCTGCGGCGGCGGGACCGTCGCAGAGCACCGTCACGTGCGGGTGCAGCTGCAGCACCGACGCCGGGCAGGACGCGGTCAGCGGTCCCTCGACGGCGGCGGCCAGTGCGGCGGCCTTGCCGGCACCGGTCACGAGGAGCAGGAGGTGGCGCGCTCGCAGGATGGTGCCGAGGCCCTGGGTGAGCACGTGGCGGGGCACCTCGTCGATCGACCCAAAGAAGCGCGCGTTGTCGCGGCGGGTCTCCTCGGTCAGCGTCTTGAGCCGGGTCAGTGAGCCGAGCGACGAGCCGGGCTCGTTGAAGGCGAGGTGGCCGTCGCTGCCGATGCCCAGGACCTGCACGTCCACGCCGCCGGCGGCCGCCAACGCGGCCTCGTAGCGCTCGCCCGCCGTCGGCAGCCCCTCGGGCGTGGGGTCGGGACCGTGGACCCGTCCGGGCGCGATGCCGAGGGCATCGGTGAGCTCGCGGGCGATCGTGGCGCGGTAGGACTCGGGGTGGCCGGGCGGCAGGCCGATGTACTCGTCGAGGTTGAAGCACCGCACGGCGTCGTACGACGGCCCGGCGCCTGCGACGTGGCGGCGCACCAGCTCGCGGTAGGTCGGGAGCGGGGTCGACCCCGTCGCCAGCCCGAGCACCGGCGAGGTCCGGGCGCGGACCACGGTCTCGATGACGTCGGCCGCGAGTCGGGCCACGTCGTCGCTCGTCTCCAGGGGGACGACCTCCATCAGTCACCTCCGTGCAGCAGGCGGCCACCGACGATCGTGGCGACCACGCGCAGGTCGTCGTCGACCAGCGTCAGGTCGCCGCGGGCGCCGACGCCGAGGTGCCCGCGGGCGGGGTCGCCGACGACGTCCGCCGCGACCGTCGTGCAGCCGGCGACGGCGTCAGCGAGCGAGCAGCCGGTCGCGGCCCGGAGCACCCGCAGGCACTGCGCGAGGTCGGCGGCGGAGCCGGCGAGGGTGCCGTCCTCGAGGCGGACCGTGCCGTCGGCGACGACCACGGGCTGGTCGCCGAGCCGGGCCGGCCCGTCGGGCATCCCGAGGGCGGCGGTGCAGTCGGTGACCACGAGGAACCGCCCCCTGCCCAGGGCGTTCCAGTAGGCGCCCAGGGTGGCGTCGTGGAGGTGGTGGCCGTCGGCGATCACCCCGGCCACGAGCCGCTCGTCGGCCAGCGCGGCCCCGACCGGCCCGGGCACCCGGCCGCCGAGCGGGGGCATGGCGTTGCCGAGGTGGGTGACGAGCCGCGCGCCCCGGTCCACCGCCGCGCCGACCTCGTCCGCGCTCGCCTCGGTGTGGCCGACCGCGACGACCACGCCCCGGTCCACCAGCGCATCGACGACGTCGAGCGCCCCGGGCAGCTCGGGGGCGAGGGTCACCAGCGCGACGCCCGCCGCCCGCGACCAGCCCTCGACCAGCTCGGCCGACGGCGGGCGCAACCAGGTCTCGGGGTGCGCCCCCTTGCGGGCGGTCGCGATCATCGGTCCCTCGAAGTGCAGGCCCAGGGGCTCGGCGCCGGACCAGCCGGCCGGCGGTCCCTCGGCCAGCACGGCCAGCGCCCTCGACCGTGCGTCCGGCGCGGACGTGATGACCGTCGGCAGGAAGGCCGTCACGCCGAAGCTGGGCAGCGCAGCCGCGACCTCCCAGAGTCGTTCGGGCTCGAGGGTCAGGTCGATGCCGGCCGCCCCGTTGACCTGCAGGTCGAGGAAGCCGGGGAGGACGTGGAGCCCGCTGGCGTCGTACACGGGGGTGGCGGGGGCGGGCGCCGCGGCCACCACGCCGTCGACCACGGCGACGTCGACCGAGCCCCCGACGACGTACAGGTCAGCCATCCCGGCTCCCGAGGAGCGCGGCGCCCAGGGCAGCGACGGGGACGTCCTGCGGCGCCAGCCGGACCCGGCCGGCGAGGTCGAGCGAGGCGAGGAAGGGCGAGCCCGTGGCCTGCTCGGCCAACGCGTGCGCGACCGCGACCCGCAGCCGCTCGCCCACGTGGGCCACCCCGCCGCCGAGCACGACGACCTCCGGGTCGACCGTCAGCGCGACGAGCCGGACCGCGTCGGCGACGTGGGCGGCGAACCGGTCGCGCACCGCCTCCGCCGAGGGGTCCCCGCCGGCGGCGGCATCGAAGAGGGCCTGCGCCGGCGGACGGTCGGCGGAGGGCCACAGCGCGGCGAGCGCGGACCCGGACGCGACCGTCTCCAGGCAGCCGACCTGCCCGCACTCGCAGGCGATGCCCGCGGGGTCGACCGGGATGTGCCCGATCTCGCCCGCGGCGTTGCGCGCACCGCGCCGCAGCACGCCGTCGAGGACCGTCGCGGCGGCGAGGCCGGTGCCGATGCTGAGGTAGACGAGGTCGTCCTGCCCGATCAGGGTCGCGACGCCGAGGGCGGCGGCGTTGGCGTCGTTGTCGAGCACGACCCGCATCCCGGTGGCCTCGCCCAGGCGCGCGCTGAACGGGAATCCGTCGTCGACGCCGAGGTTGACCGCGTGGGTGACCGTGCCGTTCGCCGTGTCGACCAGCCCCGGGATGCCGACGCCGACGGCACCGTCGAGCACGAGGCCGGACTCGGTCCGCAGCCGGGCCACGACGTCCGCCGCGGCGGCGACCACCCCGTCGCCACCGGCCGGGCTGCCGGTCCGTACCTCCGCCAGCACCTCGCCGTCCGGCCGGGCGACCACGCCCAGGATCTTGGTGGCGCCGATGTCCAGCCCCACGAGCAACCCGGTCACCGCTGCCAACCTGCCTCTCGCAAGATCTCCTCGACCGCCGCGATCGACGGTCCGCTGTTGCCCCGCGTGCACACCCGGGCGTGCGGGGCGTCCGCCCAGCCGGTGCGCGGGCCGGGCCAGCCCCACTCGACGACGAGCACCGGCCCCCTCGCCGCCGCGAGCATCGCGGCGACTCCCGGCCGCCGGTGCCCGTCCCTCACCTGTACGACGACCGGCCCGTCCGGCAGCCGGTCGCCCTCGCCCACGACGAGGTCGGCGGCCACGCCCCAGCGGCCCTCGCCGACGGCGATATTGGCCTCGGTCGCGATACTCACCACGCGGGCGCCGGAGAGGTCCGGGAGCGTGCCCTCGACGACGCAGGCCCGGCGCGCCGCCGCGACCATCTCCGACACCTCGACGGAGAAACCCTCACACTTCGGCGGAGAAACCCTCACACTTCGGCGCAGGACGGCCACCCGGTCGGCGGCTTCGACCAGGCGGGCGAGTGGCAGGCGGCCCTGGGCGACGGCGGCCACGATCGCGGCCTGGATGTCGCGCACCAGGGTGGCCGGCTTGTCGGGTCCGGTGCAGAGGAGGTCGACACCGGCGACCAGCGCCTCGACCGCGGCCTCGGGGATCGAGCGGTCGCCGGACGCGCCGGCCATGTCGAGGGCGTCGCTGACGATCGCGCCGTAGAAGCCGAGCTCGTCGCGCAGCAGCCCGAGGACGGGGGCACTCAGCGTCGCCGGCAGTGCCGGGTCGAGCGCCGGCACCACCAGGTGCGACGTCATCACCGCCGCGGCCCCGGCCCCGACCGCGGCGGCGAAGGGCACCAGCTCGCGCTCGCGCAGCGTCGCCGGCGTGGCGTCGACGACCGGCAGCGCGAGGTGGCTGTCCTGGGCGGTGTCGCCGTGGCCGGGGAAGTGCTTCACGCACGCCGCGACGCCCGCGGACTGCAGCCCGTCCACCCAGGCCGCCACGTGCCGCGCGACGAGGGAGGGGGCCGCGCCGAAGCTCCGCGTGCCGATGACCGGGTTGTCCGGGTTGCTGTTGACGTCGGCGACCGGGCCGAGGTCGAGGTCGATGCCGACCGATGCCAGCTCCGCACCGACCGCGGCGCCGACCCCACGGGTCAGCTCCTCGTCGTCGACGGCGCCGAGCACGGCTGGCCCGGGCACCGGGCTGGCGTCCCGGCTGTGCAGCCGGGTGACGTCGCCGCCCTCCTCGTCCGTGGCGACGATCGCCCCCGGCCGGGCCGCGCGCACCGCCGCGACCAGGCTCGCCGCGTCGTCGAGCGAGCCGGTGAGGTTGGACCCGAACAGGCAGACCCCGCCGAGCCCCTCCTCGAGGAGGGCCGCCCACTCCGCCGGCAGGGACGGTCCCTCGAAGGACGCCAGCTGGACCCGCAGGGCCAGCTCTCCGACCACGCTCATCCCTTCACCGCGCCCGCGGTGATGCCCGAGACCATCCGCCGCTGCACGACCAGGAAGAAGATGATCACCGGGATCGTGATCAGCGTCGAGGACGCCATGATCGCGCCCCAGTCGACGCCACGGCTGCGCGAGTCGGTGAACGCGACCAGCCACACCGGCAGCGTCTCCTTCGCCGGGTCGGTCATCACGACGACCGCCAGCGTGAACTCGTTCCACGCCTGGATGAACCCGAAGACGCCGGTCGCCACCAGGCCGGGCGCGAGCAGCGGCAGGGTGACCTTGAAGAACGCCTGGGTCCGCGAGCAGCCGTCCATCATCGCGGCCTCCTCGAGCTCGCGGGGCACCCCGTCGACGAACCCACGCAGGGTCCACACGGTGAACGGGAGCACGCTGGCGACGTACACGATGGTGAGGCCGATGACGGAGTTGAGCAGGCCCATCCCGTCGAGCATCCTGTACTGGCTGATGAACAGCGCCTCGGCCGGGATCATCTGGATCACCAGCAACGTCAGGATGAAGGTACGACGTCCGCGGAACCGGAAGCGGCTCACCGCGACCGCCGCCAGGAAGGCGAAGAGCAGGGCCACCCCGACGGTCAGCAGGGTGACGGTCAGGCTGGTGACCAGCGCGTCGGTGAACGAGCCGTCGGCGAAGACCCGGCGGTAGTTGTCGAGGGTGCCGCCGGTCGGGACGAAGACGGGGTCCTCGCCCTTGATCCGGTTGCGCGGCAAGAACGAGCGGCTGACCATCCAGTAGACCGGGAAGACGCAGGCGAGGAAGACGAGGATCCCCACCAGGTCCGCGCCGACGCGGACGGGCAACGAGGTACGGCGGGCCATCAGGCGTCCCTCTCCTGCTTCAGCATCATCCGGACGTAGGGCGCGGTGAGCACGACGGTCAGCAGCAGCATGAACATCGCGGCCGCGGCGGCCATCCCGAAGTCACCGCCCTTGATGCCGAGCGTGTAGACGTAGGTGCCGAGCAGGTTGGTGTCCTTGCTGACCCCGCCGGCCTTCTGGAGCGTGTAGATCTGGGTGAAGACGCGCAGGTCCCAGATGACCTGCAGCAGGACGACGACCAGCAGCACCGGCCGGATCGACGGCAGCACCACGTGGACGAACCGCTGACGGGCCCCGGCGCCGTCGATCTGCGCGGCCTCGACGACGTCCTCGGGGACCTGGGTGAGGGCGGCGTACAGGGTGAACGCGACGAACGGGACGCTCATCCACACCACCACGAGCGTGGCGACGAGGAAGAACGACCACGGGTCGAGGAGCCAGCTGTGGCCGTCGAAGTCGCCACCGAGCGCGGTGAGGAGCCAGTTCACGACGCCGTACTCGGTGTCGAAGAGGAACTGCCAGACCGTCATCGCCGCGACCACCGGCATCGCCCACGCGAGCAGCAGCCCGCACTGGGTGAGGATCCGGGTCACCTTGCTCATCCGGGTCATCAGCAGCGCCAGGCCCAGCCCGATCGCGAAGGTGAGGCCGGCGTTGACGAAGCAGAAGGCGACCGTGCGGAGCACGACCGGCCACAGCTCGCCGTTGCCGAGCAGCTCGCGGTAGTTGCCCAGGCCGATCCACTCCGGCGCCTGGCCGAACTGCTGGGCCAGGCCGAACTCCTGCAACGACAGGACCACCTGCCGCACCAGGGGGTAGCCCAGTGCCAGCCCGAGGGCCAGGCTCGCCGGGAGCACCAGCCCCAGGGGGAGCGGTGTCCGGCGCGCGGTGCCGCGTGCCACGTCTTCTCCTCTTCTCCGGTACGGCGCCCGGCCGGTCCAGGACCGACCGGGCGCCGTGCTCAGTGTGACCCGCGGGCCGGATTGGCTGGGTCAGTTCAACTCTGCGGTGATCGTCTCGTCGGCCTCGGCCGCGAGCTTCGCCACGTCGCCGCCCTGGGCGATCTCGCTGTAGAGGTCCTCGAGCACGAACTTGCCCTCGACGGTCGCCCACGCGGCCGCGGCCGGGGTGAGCTTCGCGTTCGAGGCCGCCTCGACGGTCGCCCGGGCGAACTCGTCGTCACCGAGCTTGCTGGCGAAGGACTCGCGGGCGGGCGTGAGGCCGGCCTCGGCGAGGATCGTCTGGTACTCGTCGCTCAGCATCAGCGCCAGCACCTTGCGCGACAGGTCCTGGTTGGGCGACTTCGCCGAGATGGCGATGTCGGAGCCACCGAGGAGGACCGGTGCCGGTCCGCCGTCGGAGCCGGGCAGCGCGAAGACGCCGACGTTCTTCGCCAGCTTCGGGCAGCCGCTCTTCGGGTCGGTGAGCATGCCGTAGACCCAGCCGGGGCGGGACATCATGCCGATCTTGCCCGCGCAGAACGGGGTCACCGGGTCGGCCTCGTTGGCGTCGGCGGGCGCGCCCGAGGCGGCGTCGTACAGGCCCTGGAACGCGGTCAGGCCGGCGATCGACTCGGGCGTCGAGAGCGTGCCCTTCCAGCCGTCGCCGTCGGGAGCGGCGAAGTCGCCGCCGGCGTCCCAGAGCAACGCCGCGCCGTCACGCCAGTCCTTGCCCGGCAGCCAGTAGCCCGAGAAGTCGGCCTTGCCGCTCTTCTCCTTCAGCTTCGTGGCGGCGTCGACGAACTCGTCCATCGTGGTGGGCACGGCGGTGATGCCGGCGTCCTCGAAGAGGTCCTTGCGGTAGAAGACGTACGTCGACCCGGCGTAGTAGGGCACCGCGTAGGTCTTGCCGTCGACGGTCGCGCCGTCGACGAAGCCGGGCAGCAGGTCGTCGCCACCGAGGTCGGCCAGGTCGTCGGTCAGGTCGCTGAACGCACCGACGGTGGTGAAGGTCGGCGCCTGGGTGTTGCCGACCTCGACCACGTCGGGGGTCTGGTCGGCCGAGGTCAGCGCGGTGGTGAGCCGCTCGACGAGGCCCTCCCACTCCTGCTGCTCGATGGTGAGCGTGGAGCCGGGGTTCTGCTCCTCGAAGGTCTTCTTCAGCCAGTCACGGGCCGGCTGCGGGGTGTCCGCGCCGTTGAGCCACACGACGAGGTCGGCCTTGTCCGGGCCGCCACCCTTTGAGTCGCCGTCGTCCTCGGAGCCGCACGCGCTGGCCACGGCCAGCAGCGCGGTGGTGGCCGCAACCGCCAGGGTCTTCTTCACAAACCTGTTGGAGATGCGCACTGCTTCGTTCCCTTCGATCTGTCTTGCTGGGGGTCTGGGGGGGAAGTGCGCCCGGCGTCAGGAGACGCCGAGCTCACCCGAGAGGACGACGCCGGTGGCGCCGATCAGGACGCCGTCGTCACCGAGGGTCGAGACCCGGACGGTGAAGCCGGCGGAGGAGACCGGCATGACCCGGTCCCGGACGGTGGCCTCGGCGTGCTCGGCGAGCGGGCCGACGAGGTCCGCCGGTCCGCTGAGCACGACCTCACCGAGGTTGAGGGTGGCGACGACCGGCGCGAGCGCCTGCCCGAGCCGTACGCCGGCGTCCCGCAGCACGTCGTCCGCGGAACCCTCCGCGACCCGGCGGCGCAGCCGCGGCACGGCCACGAAGGTCTCCAGGCAGCCGGGCCGGCCGCACGCGCAGGTCTCGCCGTCGGGGTCGACCTGCACGTGGCCGATCTCGCCGGCAGCGCCGCCGTTGCCGTGGAGCACGGCTCCGCCGACCACGAGGCCGGCGCCGACACCGGTGCTGAGCCGGAGCAGCAGGAGGCCCCCCTCGCCACCGCCGCCGAAGGTGTACTCCCCCATCACCGCGGTGTTGGCGTCGTTGGCGACGTAGACCGGGAGGTCGAGGGAGACACCCAGGGACTCGGCGAGCGCGAGGTCGTGCCAGCCGAGGTTGGGCGCGTCGAGCACCACGCCCTCGGGGCTGACGACACCCGGGGTCGCGACGGCGACGCCGAGCAGCGGTCGGGAGCTGCGCTCGACCAGGCCGGTCGCGATCTCCTCGACCAGCGCGGCGGCGTCCTCACCCCGCCGGCCCTCCAGCGGTCGGGCGTCGCGCTCGACGACCTCGCCGGCGAGCGTGAGCACGGCACCGACGACCTGGTCGTCCACGGAGAGGTCGATCGCGACGACGTGCTTGGCGTCCGGGACCAGGCCCACCAGCGTCGGCGGCTTGCCCACGCGGGTCTCGGCCGGAGCGCCCAGCTCCTCGAGCAGGCCCTCGGCGATCATCTCGGCCACCAGGTCGGACACGGTGACCCGGGTCAGGCCGGAGCTGCGGGCGAGGTCGGCCCGGCTCGCCGGACCCTCGGCGAAGAGCTCCTGGAGGAGCATCGCGCGGTGGTGCCGACGGGAGTCGGCCCGCCGGAGCTTGATCCGGTCTCGGGGGGCCCGCGAGGTGGGGCTGCGCCAGGACATGTTTGTTAGTTCACCATACTTACATATAAGGTGCAAGCATTCCGTGCGATCCAGGTCACATCGAGGACCGCAACGAGCGAGCAGGAGCAGCGATGGCAACCATCACCTTCGAGGCCGCCCAGCGGTGGTACGACGGCGCCGACGCCCCCGCCGTCCCCGGCATCGACCTCGTCGTCGAGGACGGCGAGTTCCTCGTGCTGGTCGGGCCCTCCGGGTGCGGCAAGACCACCACCCTGCGGATGCTGGCGGGCCTGGAGGAGGTCGACTCGGGCCGGATCCTGATCGGCGATCGCGACGTCACCCGGCTCCCCCCGCGCGACCGCGACATCGCGATGGTCTTCCAGAGCTACGCCCTCTACCCGCACAAGTCCGTGCGCGACAACCTCGGCTTCGCGCTGAAGATGGCGAAGACCCCGCGCGAGGAGCGCGAGCGCCGGGTCGAGGAGGCCGCCGCGCTGCTCGGCCTCACCGAGCTGCTGGACCGCAAGCCCAAGGCGCTCTCCGGCGGCCAGCGCCAGCGGGTCGCCATGGGACGCGCGATCGTCCGTGAGCCCCAGGTCTTCTGCATGGACGAGCCGCTGTCCAACCTCGACGCCAAGATGCGGGTGCAGACGCGCAGCGACATCGCGCAGCTGCAGCGCAAGCTCGGCGTCACCACCGTCTACGTCACCCACGACCAGGTCGAGGCGATGACGATGGGCGACCGGGTCGCGGTGATGGACCGCGGCGAGATCCAGCAGGTCGACACCCCGCTCGCGCTCTACGACCGGCCGGCCAACCTCTTCGTCGCCGGCTTCATCGGCTCCCCGCAGATGAACCTGCTCGCCGCCCGCGTCGAGGCCGGCGCGGTCTGGCTGGGCGGCCACGAGGTGCCGCTCGACGCCGCTACGCGCTCCGCACTCACGCCGAGCGTCACCGTCGGCGTGCGTCCCGAGGCGTGGCGCCTCGTCGGCGCCGGCGAGGGCGTGCCGATGCGGGTCCACCTGGTCGAGGAGCTCGGCTCGGAGGGCTTCGCCCACGGCACCGCCGAGCTCGACGGTCGTGAGGTCACCGTGGCCGTACGGGTTCCCTCACGCGGCGAGGTCTCCCCCGACGACGTACTCCACCTCGCGGTGCCGCCGGGTGCCGCGCACCTGTTCGACAGCGAGACCGGACGACGCCTCGAGGGCGTCGCCGCCCAAATCCGCGGGACCAGCCTCACGAAGTCCTAGTTTGGAGGGGTGACCACCGCGCCCGCCCGGCCCGCCACCCTCTGGGAGGCCGGCACCCGCCCCGCCGGGGGTGCGCTACGGCTCGCGACGGCGCTGCTGGTCACCGCGGCCGTGGCCGACCTGGTGCTCTCCGACGGCCTGGGCCTGTTCTACGACCTCGTCTTCGCCACGATCTGCGTCGTCCTCGCGCTGACCGTGCGTCCGAGCGACTTCTTCCCGGTCGGCGTCTTCCCGCCGCTGGCGATGCTGGTCGTCGTCCTGCTGCTCGCGATCAGCGAGCCGCAGGCGGTGGCCGACGCCCGTGACGGTGTCGTCCAGGCGACCGTCTCCGGCCTGAGCAGCCACGCCGTCGCCCTGGCCCTCGGGTACGCCGCCTGCCTCGCCCTGCTGCTCGTGCGCCGCCAGTTCCTGGCGGCCCATCCCCGCTGAGCTCCACTGCAGGCTTGCCGCCAGGCAATCCCGCCCTTCGCCCACGCCAACTGCGGCGCGGCAGCGCGGCGAGAGCCGCTCGCCGCAGCTTGCTGCCGCTCAGCGGCGAAGCCGCTCTCGCGCCATGTTCAGACGAAGCGGTCGGGGTCGCCGGCGCCGCGGCGGATGACCTCGGGCGCGCCCTCGGACCAGTCGACGACCGTCGTCGGCTCGGCCGGGGTCTCCCCCGCCTCGACGACGATGTCGACCTCGTGGTCGAGGTCCTCCTTGATCTCCCAGCCCATCGTGCGCGGCTCGGTCTCACCGGGGAGGATCAGCGTCGAGGTCAGCAACGGCTCGCCCAGCTCGGCGAGCAGCGCCTGCACGAAGACGTGGTCGGGGATGCGGACGCCGACCGTGCGCTTCTTCGGGTGCAGCAGCCGCTTCGGCACCTCCGGCATCGCCGGCAGGATGAAGGTGTAGGGGCCCGGCGTCGCGGAGCGGATCGCACGGAACGCCGAGTTGTCGACGTGGACCATCTGCCCCAGCTGCGAGAAGTCCTTGCAGACCAGCGTGAAGTGGTGCTTGTCGTCGAGCCCACGGATCCTCAGGATCCGGTCGCGTCCCTCACGGTTGCCGATCCGGCAGCCCAGGGCGTAGCCGGAGTCGGTCGGGTAGGCGATCAGCGCGTCATCGTTCAGCGCGTCGACGATCTGCTGCAGCAGTCGCGGCTGCGGGTTGTCCGGGTGGACGTCGAGGTAGCGGGCCATCAGAGCCGGACGGCCGTCTTCGTGCTGCGGCCGGCGGCCTTGAGGTCGCGGTGCAGCTCCTTGGGCAGCGAGAAGGCCAGGGTCTCCTCCGCCGTCTGCACGGCGCGCGCGTCGGGGTAGCCGCGCTCGGCGAGATAGGCCAGCACCTCGGTGACGAGGTGGTCGGGCACCGAGGCGCCCGAGGTGACGCTGACGGTCGCGGCGCCGTCGAGCCAGGACTCGTCGAGCTCCGACACGTCGTCGATGCGGTACGACGCCTTGGCGCCGGCCTCGAGGGCCACCTCGACGAGGCGCACCGAGTTGGAGGAGTTGGCCGAGCCCACCACGATCACCAGGTCGGCCGCCGCGCCGATCTCCTTGACCGCGACCTGGCGGTTCTGGGTGGCGTAGCAGATGTCGTCGCTGGGCGGGTCCTCGAGCTGGGGGAACTTCGCCCGCAGCCGGCGTACGGTCTCCATCGTCTCGTCGACGCTGAGCGTGGTCTGCGAGAGCCACGCCAGCTTGGCGTCGGCCGGGAACTCGAGCTTGTCGACGTCGTCGGGGTGCTCGACCAGGACCGTCTGGTCCGGCGCCTCGCCGGCCGTGCCCTCGACCTCCTCGTGACCGGCGTGGCCGATCAGCAGGATGGTGTAGCCGTCGGCCGCGAAGCGGACCGCCTCGCGGTGCACCTTGGTCACCAGCGGGCAGGTCGCGTCGATGGTCTTGAGGTCGCGCTCGGCGGCCTCGTTGACGACGGCCGGCGAGACGCCGTGGGCGGAGAAGACCACGCGCGCACCCGCGGGCACCTCGTCGAGCTCCTCGACGAAGATCGCGCCCCGCGCCTCGAGGTTGGCCACGACGTGCTTGTTGTGGACGATCTGCTTGCGCACGTAGACGGGCGAGCCGTAGAGGTCGAGCGCCTGCTCGACGGTCACGACCGCGCGGTCCACGCCGGCGCAGTAGCCCCGGGGCGCGGCCAGCAGCACCTCGCGCTCGCTGTCCTCGAGCAGGCGCGGGCTCCCCAGGTCGATCGTCATGGCTCCAGTCTACGGACGGGCGACCGGTGAGCCGAGTTCACGGACGTGCGGGCACCTGTGTTTGCCGACGGCCACGGTCCGGCACGATGCCCCCATGTCCTTCGCTCCTCCCCCGCCGCCGGCGCCGTACCCCGGCGCTCCCTACCCGGCCACCCCGACGCCGTCCGGCACCCCCGCCGTGCCCGGCGCCGTGGCGATGCTGCTGCTCGCCATCGTCCTGGCCGTGGACTTCGTGACGGCGGTCGTCCCGTACTGGGCCGGGCGCGACGGCCTGCCCTTGAGCGACCGCGCGACCCTGGCGCTGTCCGTCGTGCCCTTCCTGCTGTACGCCGGAGCACTGGCCGTCATCGGCCGCGACGGGCTGCGCCGCGGGCTCGCTGCCGGGGTGGCGCTCTTCCTCGTCCCCCTGCACCTGGCGTTCTGGTTCGTCATCCGCCACGAGATCCGGACGTCCTACGCGCCGGACGAGTTCCGCGTCCTGGTCACCGCGCAGGGCGTGCTGATCGGCACCGCCCTGGTCGCGGCGTGGTGCATCGCCCGCCGGACCAGCGCCTGGTGGCTGCCGGCGCTGGCGCTCGCCCCGATCCTGGTGATCGCACAGTCCTTCGGCGCCGACGACGTCGGACGCCGGATCGGCGAGCTCGCCGGCGACCTGGCGCCCGGAGCGGGCTCGGCCTTCGTCCTCACCGGTGCGCTGTGGTGGGTCTGGACCACGACCCCGCTGCTGCTGACCGGCCTGGCCTGCTGGTTGCTCGACACCGTCCTGCGACGCCGCTGAGCCACCCGGCACGAGCCGGAAAAAGGCCGACGGCCCGTCACCCTCGCGGGTGACGGGCCGTCGTACGTGGAGCGCAGGCGTCAGGCCTTGTCGGCGCCCTCGGTGGTCTCCTCGGCGGGAGCCTCCTCGGCAGCCTCCTCGGCGACCTCGGCCTCGGCCTCGGGGGCCTCGACCTCAGCAGCCTCGGTCTCCTCGACCTCGGTCTCGACGACCTCGGCCTCGGGGGCCTCCTCCACCGGAGCCGGAGCGGCCTCCGCGGCCGGCTTCGCCTTCGGGGCGGACGGGGTGAACGCCTCGGTCACCAGCTCGATGACCGCCATGGGGGCGTTGTCGCCCGCACGGTTGCCGACCTTGGTGATCCGGGTGTAGCCGCCGGGACGGTCCGAGAACGTCGGCGCGATCTCCGTGAAGAGCGTGTGCACGACACCCTTGTCGCGGATGACCTTGAGGACCTCGCGGCGCTGGTGCAGCGGGTTCTCGCCGGCGTCGGCCTTCTTCGCCTTCGTGATCAGCTTCTCGGCGTACGGACGCAGCAGGCGCGCCTTGGCCTCGGTCGTCGTGATCCGGCCGTGCTCGAACAGAGCGGTGGCCAGGTTCGACAGGATGAGGCGCTGGTGCGCCGGGCTGCCGCCGAGGCGGGGACCCTTCTTGGGCTTGGGCATCTCGATCTCTCTTTCCTGCCCGGCCGTACGAGGTACCGGGTGCTAGGTCCGGCCGTATGAGGTACCGGGTTTCCAAGCCGGAACGGGTCCGTTCCGGCGGTGCTACGAGTGTTGCGGCGGTCTTGCCGCCAGACCAGGTCTGGACCTACGCAAGCCAACCGCGGCGTGGCAGCGTGTCACCCGAGGGGCGACACGCTCACGCCATCAATCAGAACTGCTCGTCCTCGACGAACGACTCGTCGTCGTCCTCGTCGTCCGAGTAGTTGGCCAGGGCGGCCGACGGGTCGAAGCCCGGGGCGCTGTCCTTGAGGGACAGACCCATCTCGTGCAGCTTGGCCTTGACCTCGTCGATGGACTTCGCGCCGAAGTTGCGGATGTCCAGCAGGTCCTGCTCGGAGCGGCTGATGAGCTCACCCACGGTGTGGATGCCCTCGCGCTTGAGGCAGTTGTAGGACCGGACGGTCAGCTGCAGGTCCTCGACCGGGAGGGCGAGGTCGGCGGCGAGCTGCTCGTCGACGGGCGACGGGCCGATGTCGATGCCCTCGGCCTCGACGTTGAGCTCACGGGCCAGGCCGAAGAGCTCGACCAGCGTCTTGCCGGCCGACGCGATCGCGTCGCGGGGCAGGATCGACGGCTTGGTCTCGACGTCGATGACGAGCTTGTCGAAGTCGGTGCGCTGCTCGACACGGGTGGCCTCGACCTTGTAGGTCACCTTGAGGACCGGGCTGTAGATCGAGTCGACCGGGATCCGGCCGATCTCGTTGTCGGCGCCCTTGTTCTGGACGGCCGAGACGTAGCCGCGGCCGCGCTCCACGACGAGCTCGAGCTCGAGCTTGCCGTTGTCGGAGAGGGTGGCGATCTTCAGGTCGGGGTTGTGCACCTCGACACCGGCCGGCGGTGCGATGTCCGCGGCGGTGACGTCACCGGCACCCGACTTGCGCAGGTACATGGTGACCGGCTCGTCGTGCTCGGAGGAGACGACGAGACCCTTGAGGTTGAGGATGATCTCGGTGACGTCTTCCTTGACGCCCTCGATCGTGGAGAACTCGTGGAGGACGCCGTCGATCTTGATGCTCGTGACCGAGGCACCGGGGATCGAGGACAGGAGGGTACGACGCAGCGAGTTGCCGAGCGTGTAGCCGAAGCCGGGCTCGAGCGGCTCGATGACGAAGCGCGACCGGAACTGGTCGACGCTCTCCTCCGAGAGACTGGGGCGCTGTGCGATGAGCACTTGTTTCTTTCCTTTCCGGGCCGACCGCTATATGAGGACCCAGAGCTGTTGCGGAGTAGGGAGAGAAAGGCGTGGGCGGTCGGGGGCGTCGCCGCCCCCGACCGCGGGGGCACTACTTCTTGGAGTAGTACTCCACGATGAGCTGCTCCTGGATCGGCATGTCGATCTGCTCGCGCACGGGCACCGAGTGGACCAGGATCCGCATGCGATTCGGGAGCGCCTCGAGCCAGGCCGGGACGATCCGCTCGCCGTGCGTCTCACGGGCCACGATGAACGGCGTCATCTCGAGCGACTTCTCGCGCACGTCGATGATGTCGTACTGGGTGACCTGGAAGGACGGGATGTCGACCTTCTTGCCGTTGACCAGGAAGTGACCGTGGGTCACCAGCTGGCGGGCGTGGCGGCGGGTCCGGGCGAAGCCGGCGCGGTAGACCACGTTGTCGAGGCGGCACTCCAGCAGCTGGAGCAGGTTCTCGCCGGTCTTGCCCTGGCGACGGGCAGCCTCGACGTAGTACTTGTGGAACTGCTTCTCGAGCACGCCGTAGGTGAAGCGGGCCTTCTGCTTCTCCTGCAGCTGGTTGCGGTACTCGCTCTCCTTGATCCGCGCCCGGCCGTGCTGGCCCGGCGGGTAGGGGCGCTTCTCGAAGGCGGCGTCGCCACCGACGAGGTCGACGCCGAGACGGCGCGACTTCTTGGTCAGGGGTCCGGTGTAACGGGCCATGTCGGTTCTCCTCTAAGTCTTTGTCGTGCGCGTCAGACGCGGCGGCGCTTCGGCGGGCGGCAGCCGTTGTGCGGGGCGGGGGTCACGTCCTGGATGGTGCCGACCTCGAGGCCGATCGCACCCAGCGAGCGGATCGCCGTCTCGCGACCCGAGCCCGGGCCCTTGACGAAGACGTCGATCTTCTTCATGCCGTGATCCATCGCCCGACGGCCCGCGGCCTCGGCGGCCATCTGAGCGGCGTACGGGGTGGACTTGCGGGAGCCCTTGAAGCCGACGGTGCCGGCAGAGGCCCACGAGATCACCGCACCGGTCGGGTCGGTGATCGTGACGATCGTGTTGTTGAACGTGCTCTTGATGTGGGCCTCGCCCTGAGCGACGTTCTTCTTCTCCTTGCGGCGGACCTTCTTGGCCGCGCCCGCACGAGCCTTGGGAGGCATGCGTTATCTCCTTGAGAAAGCTGGTCTGTGGTGAGAGGCGGTGCTGAGCCGGAGGCTCAGATCACTTCGCCTTCTTCTTGCCGGCAACCGTGCGCTTCGGGCCCTTGCGGGTACGAGCGTTGGTCTTGGTGCGCTGACCGCGGACCGGAAGGCCCATGCGGTGACGGCGACCCTGGTAGCTGCCGATCTCGATCTTGCGACGGATGTCGGCCTGGACCTCGCGACGGAGGTCACCCTCGATCTTGAAGTTCGCTTCGATCTCGTCACGGAGCTTGACCAGCTCCTCGTCACCCAGCTCGTGGACGCGGAGGTCCGGGCTGACGCCGGTGGCCTCCAGCAGCTGCTGGGCGCGGGTACGGCCGATGCCGTAGATGTAGGTGAGAGCGACCTCGATGCGCTTGTCGCGCGGCAGGTCGACTCCGACGAGGCGAGCCATGAAGGCTTCCTTTCAAACGGTTGCGGTGGTGTGGTCGTGATGCGTCCGGGCCTTCTCGCCCAGCTCCGGCCATCCGCGCCGGAGGTGGTTCGCCGTCATGTCGATGGGACTGGCGGCTAAGCGATCACGTTGATGAGTGTGTTCAGTTGTGGGCCCCGGAGGGCCGGCCTGCTCAGCCCTGGCGCTGCTTGTGGCGCGGGTTCTCGCAGATCACCATGACGCGGCCGTGGCGACGGATCACCTTGCACTTGTCACAGATCGGCTTCACGCTCGGGTTGACCTTCATGTCAGCCCTTTCTTGCTAGTGGCGGCGAAAATCCGCCCGGCAGCGTGTCGGGAGGTGAGCGACGGCAGCTTGCTGCCCCTGTCATCTCACCGGAGACACGCTCGGGCAAATTCACTTGTACCGGTAGACGATCCGACCGCGGGAGAGGTCGTAGGGAGAGAGCTCCACCACCACGCGGTCCTCGGGGAGGATCCGGATGTAGTGCTGACGCATCTTTCCGCTGATGTGAGCCAGGACCTTGTGGCCGTTGCTCAGCTCCACGCGGAACATGGCGTTCGGAAGGGCCTCCACGACGGAGCCCTCCATCTCGATGACGCCTTCTTTCTTCGCCATGTCTCACAATCTGCTCGGGGATGATGTCTACCGTCCGGCCCGGGAACCTCTCCCCTCCCTCGCGGGAGACGGGAGTGGACCTCGTGGGCTCGTGCACCACACACAGAACCCACGTTGGACCGACACGCCAGTCTATGGGCAGGCGCCAACGAAACCCCAATCGGCGAGGACCGCGCCTCAGCCCCCGAGGAGCTCAAGGGTCCGCACCCGGGCCGGGGCGGTGCGCGGGTCGGTGCCGGCGAACGCGCCGCCGACCGGGTTGACCATCACCTCGTCGACGCCGTACGCCGCCGCGAGGGAGGCGAGCTCGTCACGGGCCGACGCGGCGTCACCGATCACCCAGCGCTTCCGCATCGCCTCGATGAGCGCGTCGTGCGCCTCGGGCAGGCCCGCGTCGACGATCGTCTCCGCGTCCTCGACGGTGCGCTGGGCGACCAGCGGCTGGCCGGTGCGCAGGGCGAGCATCTGGAGCAGCTGCGGGAGCGCCTGGCGCTGCGCCTCCTCGACGGTGTCGGCGACCGAGGCGTTCACGGTGAGGAAGGTCCGCGGCTCGTCCAGCTCCGGCGAGGGCTGGAAGGTCGAGCGGTACAGCTCGAGGGCCTCGGCGGTGCCGGAGCCGGAGAAGTGGTGGGCGAAGACGTAGGGCATGCCCTTCGCGGCCGCCAGGCGGGCGGAGTAGTCCGAGGAGCCGAGCAGCCACACCTGCGGCACCGTCTGCGCGACCGGGGTGGCCTTGAGGACGTGCTGGCCGCCGCGCAGGGCCAGCCCGACCCCGGCCGGCTCCATCATGGCGAGCACGTTGTCGACGTACTCGGGGAAGCGGGCGACGGCCTCGTCGTCCACCCCGCCGGCGCCGTGGCGCAGCGCCCAGCTCGTGACCGGGTCGCTGCCGGGGGCGCGCCCGATGCCGAGGTCGATCCGCCCCGGGAAGGCCGCCTCGAGCAGCGCGAACTGCTCGGCGACCACGAGCGGCGCGTGGTTGGGCAGCATCACGCCGCCGGAACCGACCCGGATCCGCTCCGTCGCGCCGGCGAACAGGCCGATCAGGACGGGCGGGTTGGTCGCGGCCACGGCCGGCATGTTGTGGTGCTCGGCCACCCAGAACCGGCGGTAGCCGAGGCGGTCGGCCGTGCGGGCCAGCTCGACGGAGGCCGCGATGGCGTCGCCGGTGGTCTGGTCGCTGCGGACGGGGACGAGGTCGAGGACGGAGAGCGCGAGGGACATCCTCGACCCAATGCCGAGGACGGCCCCCGCATTCCCGGGGGACGTCGCTCGTTCGTCGAGGAGGTCGCGCAGCGACCGTCACGAGACGTGGCGCCTTGGTGCAGCGGGCTCAGTCGTCGGAGGTGGCGCTGCGACGCACGAGGAGCAGGCCGACGACGTAGGAGACCAGGCACAGCAGGCCGAGCACCAGCAGGTCCATCACGTAGTGGACGCCGCCGCCGAGCGCGATCCAGTCCTCCTTGTCGGTGCCCTCCGTCTCGCGGACCAGGTCCATGGCGGACGCCGCGCCGGCGTACCCCCAGCGCGACGGCGACAGCCAGGCGATCTGCTCGAGGCCGGGGCGGCCGGCGATCTCGAAGAGCGCGCCGGACAGGACCAGCTGGAGCATGACCAGGCCGACGAGGGCCGGCATCGTCTGCTCGGTGCTGGTGACCAGCGCCGAGAGCGCGAGGCCGATCACGACCATCGTGAAGGACAGCGCGGCGATGGCGATCCCGACGCGGAGGGTGCCGAGGTCGCCGTCGGCCCCCGGCAGCCCGACCGTGGCCAGGAAGGTCACCACCAGGCCCTGGAAGAACGCGGCGGTGCCGAGGACCATCACCTTGCTGGTGAAGTAGACGCCGGGCGAGAGGCCGACGGCGTACTCGCGCTTGAAGATGGGCCGCTCCCCCACCAGCTCCCGGATGGCGAGCGCGGTGCCCATCAGGCAGGCGGCCACGATCAGCACGATCAGGCGTTGGGACGCCTCCCCGGTCGAGAAGGACTCGACGATCGAGCCGTCGGGAAGCGTGTTCTCCCGACGTGACACGTCGAGCGAGAGGCCGTGGTCGCCCGGCACGAGCCGGCTGAGGCCGCCGAGGATGAGCGGCAGCAGCACCAGCATCCCGAGCAGGAGCTTGTCGGCGAAGACGACCGCCAGGTTCCGCTTGACCAGGGTCGCCAGCTGGCGGGACACCGACTGCCGCGGCGGAGCCGGTACGGCGGCGTACGGCTGCCGCTGCAGCGCGGCCGTGTCGACGGCGTGCTGCGGCACCGGGATCCGCTGCCAGAGGTCCGGGTCGTCGAGCAGGTCGAAGACCTCGGGGTAGTTGGCCTTGCCGAAGTGGGCGAGCACCCCGTCGGGCGGCCCGAAGTAGGCGATCCGCCCACCGGGCGCCAGCACGAGCACGTTGTCGCAGACGTCGAGGGCGAGCACCGAGTGGGTGACGACCATGACCACGCGGCCGTCGTCGGCGAGGCTGCGCAGCTGGCGCATGACCTCGAGGTCGAGGCCCGGGTCGAGGCCGGAGGTGGGCTCGTCGAGGAAGAGCAGCGGCGGCGCGGTGAGCAGCTCGGTCGCGATCGAGACCCGCTTGCGCTGGCCGCCCGAGAGCTGGGTGCCGATCCGGTTGTCCATCCGCTGCACGAGCTGGAGCTGGTTGGCGACGTGGTTGACCCGCGCGTCCCACTCCTGCGCCGTGGTGTCCGGCGGCAGCCGCAGCTGGGCGGCGAAGCGCAGGCCCTGCTTGACCTTCAGCTGCGGGTGGAGGATGTCCTGCTGCGGGACGAGGCCGATCTGGAAGCGCAGCTGGTCGTAGTGCTGGTAGAGGTCGTGGCCCTGCCAGATCACCCGGCCGTGGCTCGCCGGCTTCAGCCCGGTGAGGGCGCCCAGCAGCGTCGACTTGCCCGCACCCGACGGACCGATCACCGCGGTGAGGCTCTTCGGCTCGAGCTTGAAGGAGATGTTCTCGATCAGGCGCTTGCCGCCGCCGACGACCTGGGTCAGCCCGTCGGCGTACAGGGTGAACTCGTGGGCGGTCGCCGAGGCGACCAGCTGCTGGCCGTCCCACCGGAAGGTCTGGTTGCCGACGATGACCTCGGAGCCCACCGGCATCTGCACGGCGCCCTCGACCCGGTGGCCGTTGACGAAGGTGCCGTTGAACGAGCCGAGGTCGTGCAGGACCGCCAGCGTCTGCGCGGTCGGCGGGTCCAGGCGCGCGTGGCGGCGGCTCACCAGCGGGTCGTCCAGCACGATGTCGTTGGAGTGCTCGCGGCCGATGGTCAACGACCGGCCGGCCTGCAGCTGCTGCGGCAGCACGACCGAGTGGCCGTGCGGCAGCTGGCCCGGGGGAAGGACGCCGACCGGGCGCCAGGCATCGGCCGGGGCGCCGCTGGCGGGCAGCTGGGGCGGGGGCAGGTTCTTCCAGAACTCACCGCCGAGCGGCGCCTGCGGCTGGGGCGGCTGCTGCTGCGGCACCGGTCGGGACGAGTGCGGCGCGGCGGGCTGGGGCGTCGGAGCGGGCGCCGGGGCCTGGTACGGCGGCGGCGCGGCGAATCCTCCCCCACCGCCCTGACCGGCGAGGACCGTCACGACGACCGGCTCGCCGACGGGCCCACCGAGGTGCAGGCTCACCGGGCCGCCGGTGAGCGGCAGCCGGGTGATCCGCTGTCCGGAGACGAAGGTCCCGTTGCTGCTCGAGTCGACCACGACCCACACGTCGCCCTCGACCTGGATGGAGGCGTGGTGCCGGGAGGCACGGGCATCGGTGACCGGGACGTCGCAGTCGAGCTCGCGCCCGATCACCACGCGCGGCCCGTCGAAGGTCCTGGTCGTTCCCGACCACTGCACCTGGAGACGGTCCACTACCTCATCCTTCGGGTCTGGGAGCAGGCTGACGACCTGAAACCCTAACCGATCAGGGCCTCCGCCAAACGGGACTTCGCTGGTCTCGGCGGGCGGAGGTCAGGGAAGGCCGGTGACGCGCGCCATCGTGGCGAGCTTGGCACCCGTCTCACGGACCTCCGACGCCGGGTCGGAGCCGGCCACGATGCCCGCGCCCGCGAACAGGCGCAGTCGGGGGCCGTCCATGACGGCGGCCCGGATGGTGATCGCGAACTCGCCGTCGCCGTTGCCGTCGACCCATCCGACGCAACCGGCGAACCAGTCCCGCAGGTCACCCTCCAGGTCGGCGATGACCGCGTTCGCGGCCGCCGTGGGCACCCCGCCCACCGCCGGCGTGGGGTGCAGCAGCTGGGCGAGCCGCAGCGCGCTGGGACCGTCGGCGGCGTCGGCCAGCCGCGCGTGGATCGGCGTCGCCAGGTGCCAGACCGTGTCGGTCGACATCAGCTCGGGGGTGGCGGGGTACTCGATCTCGACGCACACCTCCTTGAGCGCGTGCACGATCGCCTCGACCACGAAGGCGTGCTCGGCGAGGTCCTTGCCGGACTGCTGGAGGCCGGCCGCGCGCCGGGCGTCCTCGTCCGGGTCGCTGGAGCGCGGGACCGAGCCCGCCAGTGGCGTGCAGGAGATCTCGAGGCCCTCCCGGCGCACCAGCAGCTCGGGGCTCGCCCCGACCAGGATCGGGCCGTCGACGGGAGCCTGGCCGTCGTCGCTGCCGGGGACGAGCGGCACGGCGAACACGTAGCGCCCCGGGCGCGTGGTCAGCAGCCGGTCGATGATCTCGGCCGGCACGAGCGGCGGGTCGCTGACCACGTCGAGGCAGCGGCCGAGGACGACCTTGTGCAGCGACCCGTCGGCGATCTTCGCCAGGGCGGCCTCGACCATGCGGGCGTACTCGTCCGCGGTCGGGAACTCGGTGACCTGGTAGGCGCGCTCGACCGAGCCGTCGTGCGCGGGCCGCTGGAGGGCGTGCTCGGCGCCGACGACGCGATGGGCGAGGCCGGGGGCCCCGGCGGCGAACGAGAGGGCGCACAGGGCGCGCTCCCCCGGCCCGAGCCCGGCCACGACCTCGTCGGCCCAGGCGGGGTCGGCGCCGTCGGGGGTCTGGCTGGTGCCGAGGATGGTGGCCGCGACGTACGCCTGCTCGCCGGAGGCGAAGAGCAGCGGTCGCGCTGCCAGCGCAGCCGGGGTGATCGGATGCTGCGCCATGGCCTCGATGGTAGCCCGGCTCAGTCCTCGGCCCCGCAGGGGACGCCGAGGGCCACGAGGCGCTCACGGCCGCCGTCCTCCGCGGTCAGCACCCACACGCCGGTGTCGGTCAGGGCGAAGGTGTGCTCGTAGTGGGCCGCCCACGAACGGTCGGCCGTGATGACGGTCCAGTCGTCGTCCGCGACGACCGAGTCGTGCGTGCCGAGGGTGATCATCGGCTCGACGGCGAGGGCCATGCCGCGCCGGAGCCGCGGCCCACGACCCCGCCGGCCCTCGTTCGGGACGTCGGGGTCCATGTGCATCTCGGTGCCGATGCCGTGGCCGGTGTAGCCGTCGACGATGCCGTAGTCGCCCGCCGCGCGGACGAAGGACTCGACGGCGTGGGAGATGTCGCCGACCCGCCCGCCGACCTGGGCGGCCGCGAGCCCCTGCCAGAGGGCGTCCTCGGTGACCTGCATCAGGCGCTCGACCTCGGCCGGCACCGGACCCACGGCGACGGTGATCGCCGCGTCGCCGTGCCAGCCCGTCCCGGAGGCGTCCGGGACGATCGCACCACAGTCGATCGAGATGATGTCGCCGTCCTCGAGCACCCGCGGACCGGGGATGCCGTGCACGACCTCGTCGTTGACCGAGGCGCAGATGCTCGCCGGGAACGGCGGATGGCCGTAGCCGAGGAAGGACGGTACGCCGCCCTGCTCGCGGATGCTCGCCTCGGCGAGCGCGTCCAGCTCGGCGGTGGTCACGCCGGGGCGCACGGCCTCACGCAGTCGCGCGAGGGTGCGGCCGACGACGAGCCCCGCAGCCCGCATGGAGCGGACCTGCTCGGGGCTCTTGACCTCGATCCGGTGGTCGAACAGCACGCGCGCCGCGCGTCAGCTCTGCGGCACGTCGTCCAGCGCGGCGAAGATCCGCTTCTGGACGTCGTCGATCTCGCCCATGCCGTCGACGGAGACGACCAGACCGCGCTCGGCGTAGACCGAGATCAGCGGCTCGGTCTCCGCGGCGTACACCTCGAGGCGACGGCGGATGACGTCCTCGGTGTCGTCGGCACGACCCTCGATCTCGGCGCGCTTGAGCAGGCGGCCGACGACGGCCTCCTGGTCCACGGTGAGCACGAGCACCGCGTCGAGCTTGTGACCGGTCTCCTCGATCATGCCGTCGAGCTCGGTGACCTGGGCGAGCGTGCGCGGGTAGCCGTCGAGCAGGAAGCCGCTCTCGGCGTCCGGCTCGGCGATGCGGCTGCGCACCATGTTGTTGGTGACCTCGTCAGGGACGTACTCACCGGCGTCCATGTACTTCTTCGCCTCGACGCCCAGCGGCGTGCCGCCGCTGACGTTGGCGCGGAAGATGTCGCCGGTCGAGATCGCCGGGATCGAGAAGTGGTCGGCGACCGCGGTGGCCTGGGTGCCCTTGCCGGCACCCGGGGGGCCCATGATCAGAAGCCTCAACGCAGGAATCCTTCGTAGTTGCGCTGCTGCAGCTGGCTCTCGATCTGCTTCACCGTGTCGAGTGCGACACCAACCATGATCAGGATGGACGTACCGCCGAACGGGAAGTTCTGGTTGGCATCGATCAGCACGAACGCGATCAGCGGAACGAGCGAGATCAGACCCAGGTAGAGCGAGCCCGGCAGCGTGATGCGGGACAGGACGTAGGACAGGTAGTCCTGGGTCGGCTTGCCCGCCCGGATCCCGGGGATGAAGCCGCCGTACTTCTTCATGTTGTCGGCCACCTCTTGCGGGTTGAAGGTGATCGAAACGTAGAAGTAGGTGAAGAAGATGATCAGCAGGAAGTACGCCGCCATGTGGATCGGGTGGCTCTGGTCGACGAGGTACTCGTTGACCCACCGGATGACCTTGTTCGGGTTCTGCTGGTTGAACTGGACCGCCATGGCCGGCAGGTAGAGCAGCGACGAGGCGAAGATGACCGGGATGATGCCGGCCTGGTTGACCTTGAGCGGGATGTAGGTCGAGCTGCCGCCGAACATCTTGCGGCCGACCATCCGGCGGGCGTACTGCACCGGGATGCGGCGCTGGGCCTGCTCGATGAAGATGACCGCGGCGATGAGGGCCATGCCGATGGCGATGACGACGCCGAAGGTCCACCAGCCCTGGGTGATCTTGACCTGCCACAGGGAGATCGGGAAGGTCGCGACCACCTGGGTGAAGATCAGGATGGACATGCCGTTGCCGACGCCGCGCTCGGTGATGAGCTCGCCGAGCCACATGATCACGGCGGTGCCGGCGGTCATGGTGACGACCATGACCAGGAAGGTCTTGGTGTTGTCGCTGTGCAGCAGCGGCTCCTCACAGCCCTGCAGCAGGTTGCCGGTGCGGGCGAGCGCGACGATGCCGGTCGCCTGCAGCACGGCGAGGCCGAGCGTGAGGTAGCGGGTGTACTGCGTGATCTTCGTCTGACCGGCCTGGCCCTCCTTCTTGAGGGCCTCGAGGCGCGGGATCACGACGACGAGCAGCTGCAGGATGATGCTCGCGGTGATGTACGGCATGATGCCGAGCGCGAAGATCGTCAGCTGGAGCAGGGCACCACCGGAGAAGAGGTTGACCAGGCTGTAGAGCCCGGCGTTCTCGCCCTCCTTGGCGATGTCGATGCACTTCTCCACGTTGGAGACGTGCACGCCAGGAGCGGGGATCTGCGAACCGGCCCGGAAGATCACGATGATCATCAGGACGAACAGCAGCTTGCGCCGCAGGTCCGGGGTCCGGAAGGCGTTCACGAACGCGCTGAGCACTCGGTTCCTCTTCTCTCATCGCTGGCCTTGTGGCCAGCGGGAAGCCTAACAGGGCGGTCACAGCCCCCTGACGGGGTACGGCGACCGGGTTCCGGAGACGGCACGAGGGGCGCGGCGAACCCCAGCAGCAGCTGGGTCCGACGCGCCCCTCGCAGCGCCATCACAGGACCGTGACGGTCCCGCCGGCGCCCTCGATCTTCTCCTTGGCCGAGGCCGAGAACGCGTTCGCGCTCACCGAGACCTTGACCGTGAGGTCACCCTGGCCGAGCACCTTGACCGGCTCGCCCTTGCGGACGGCGCCCTTGGCGACCAGCGTCTCCGGGGTGACGTCGCCACCCTCGGGGAACAGCGAGCTGATCCGGTCGAGGTTGACGACCTGGAAGGTCACCTTGAAGGGGTTCTTGAAGCCCTTGAGCTTCGGCAGCCGCATGTGCAGCGGCATCTGGCCACCCTCGAACGCGACCGGGACCTGGTAGCGGGCCTTGGTGCCCTTCGTACCACGACCGGCGGTCTTGCCCTTGGAGCCCTCACCACGACCCACGCGGGTCTTGGCGGTCTTCGCGCCCTCAGCGGGACGCAGGTGGTGCAGCTTGAGAGTCATGGTCACTCGCCTCCGACGACCTCGACCGTCACCATGTGACGGACGGTGTGGACCATGCCCCGGATCTCGGGACGGTCCTCCTTGATGACGACGTCGCCGATCCGCTTGAGGCCGAGCGTGCGCAGGGTCTCGCGCTGGTTGGCCTTGGCGCCGATCTTCGACTTGGTCTGCTGGACCTTGAGCTGGGCCATCAGACGTTCACCGCCTCGGGCGCAGCCGACTTGGCGGCGGCCGCAGCGGCCTCGCCCTCGGCCTTGGCCTTCAGCAGCGCCGCAGGAGCGACGTGCTCGACCGGCAGACCACGACGCGCGGCCACCGACTCCGGCTGCTCCAGGAGCTGGAGCGCCGCGACGGTCGCGTGCACGATGTTGATCTGGTTCGACGAGCCCAGCGACTTGCTGAGGACGTCGTGGATGCCGGCGCACTCCAGGACGGCGCGCACCGGACCACCGGCGATGACACCGGTACCGGGGGCGGCAGGGCGCAGGAACACCACGCCGGCAGCCTTCTCACCCTGGACCGGGTGCGGGATCGTGCCCTGGACGCGGGGAACGCGGAAGAAGTTCTTCTTCGCCTCCTCGACACCCTTGGCGATCGCCGCGGGAACTTCCTTGGCCTTGCCGTAGCCGACGCCGACCAGGCCGTCGCCGTCACCGACGACCACGAGGGCGGTGAAGCTGAAGCGACGACCGCCCTTCACGACCTTGGCGACACGGTTGATGGCAACGACGCGCTCGACGTACTGGCTCTTCTCGGCGCCGCCACGGCCGCCGTCGCGGCCGCCACGGCCACCACGGTCGCCGCCCGAACGCTGTCCGCGCTGGGGTCCGCTCATGATTTCTCCTCAGTCCTGTTCGCGGTCAGAAGGTCAGGCCGCCCTCGCGGGCGCCATCTGCCAGGGCCGCGATGCGACCGTGATACTTGTTGCCGGCGCGGTCGAAGACGACCGACTCCACGCCCTGCTCCTTGGCACGGGCGGCGACGAGCTCGCCGACCTTCTTGGCCTTGGCGGTCTTGTCGCCGTCGAAGGCGCGCAGGTCGCCCTCGAGGGTCGAGGCCGACACCAGGGTCTTGCCGACCAGGTCGTCGACGACCTGGGCGGTGATGTGCTTGGTCGACCGGGTGACCACCAGGCGCGGACGCTCGGCGGTGCCGGAGATCTTCTTGCGACCGCGGATCTGGCGGCGCAGCTTGGAGCTGGCGCGAGCCGAGAGGTTCCGCTTGTGCTTGAGGGTGATCGCCATGGTCACTTACCAGCCTTTCCGACCTTGCGGCGGACGTGCTCGCCGGCGTACCGGACGCCCTTGCCCTTGTACGGCTCGGGCTTGCGGAGCTTGCGAATGTTGGCGGCGACCTCGCCGACCAGCTGCTTGTCGATGCCGACGACGCCCAGCTTCGTCGGGCCGTCCACCGTGAAGGTGATGCCCTCGGGAGCGTCGAAGATGATCGGGTGCGAGTAACCGAGCTGGAACTCCAGCTGGGTCGGGCCCTTCGACAGGACGCGGTAACCCACGCCCACGATCTCGAGCTTCTTCTCGTAGCCCTCGGTGACACCGACGACCATGTTGTTGATCAGGGTGCGGCTCAGGCCGTGGTAGGCCTTCGAGAGCCGCTCGTCGTCGGGACGCTTGACGTCCAGGACGCCCTCGCCCTTCTCGACCGTGATCGGAGCGACCACGGTGTGGCTCAGGGTGCCCTTGGGGCCCTTCACCGTGACGACGGGGCCGTCCACCTGGACGTCGACGCCCGCGGGGACCGGGACGGGGAGCTTGCCGATGCGCGACATGTTCTTCTCTCTCCTTCCCTTGTCACCAGACGTAGGCGAGGACTTCCCCACCCACGCCCTTCTGGTTGGCCTGGCGGTCGGTCAGCAGACCCTGGCTCGTCGAGATGATCGCGACGCCGAGGCCGCCGAGCACCTTGGGCAGGCCCGTGTGCTTGGCGTAGACCCGGAGGCCGGGCTTGCTGATCCGGCGAACGCCGGCGATGGAACGCTCGCGGTTGCGGCCGTACTTGAGGGTGACGGTCAGCAGCTTGCCGACGCCGTTCTCGTTGTCCGCGACCTCGTAGGAGGTGACGTAGCCCTCCTGCTTGAGGATCTCGGCAACGCCCTCCTTGAGCTTGCTGTACGGCATGGTCACCGCGTCGTGGTACGCCTGGTTGGCGTTGCGCAGACGCGTGAGCATGTCTGCGATCGGGTCAGTCATCGTCATGATGTGTGTTCTTTCTCGAAGTGGTTTCGCACCGGACCAGCCGGAGCGACCTGCTACGTGGTGGGGTTACCAGCTCGACTTGGTGACGCCGGGCAGCTCGCCACGGTGCGCCATCTCGCGCAGGCAGATACGGCACAGGCCGAACTTGCGGTACACGGCCTTGGGGCGGCCACACCGCTGGCAGCGGGTGTAGCCGCGAACCGCGAACTTCGGCTTGCGAGCGGCCTTGACCTTGAGGGCAGTCTTCGCCATGTCTTCTCTCCTCGTTGACTCAGCGCTCAGCGAACGGGAAGCCGAGCTGCTTCAGCAGCGCGCGCCCCTGCTCGTCGTTGGTCGCCGTGGTGACGATGGTGATGTCCATGCCCCGCTGGCGGTCGACCTTGTCCTGGTCGATCTCGTGGAACATGACCTGCTCGGTCAGACCGAACGTGTAGTTGCCGCGGCCGTCGAACTGCTTCGGCGACAGACCACGGAAGTCGCGGATACGCGGCAGGGCCAGGGCCAGCAGGCGGTCCAGGAACTCCCACATCCGGTCGCCGCGCAGCGTCACGTGCGTGCCGATCGGCATGCCCTCGCGCAGCTTGAACTGCGCGATGGACTTGCGGGCCTTGGTGACGGCCGGCTTCTGGCCGGTGATCGCGGTGAGGTCGCGGATCGCGCCCTCGATCAGCTTCGAGTCACGCGCGGCCTCGCCGACGCCCATGTTGACCACGATCTTGGTCAGGCCGGGCACCTGCATGATGTTGGCGATCTCGAACTCGGCCTTGAGCGCCGGGAGGATCTCCTCGCGGTACTTGGTCTTCAGCCGGGGCGTGACCTTCTCGATGGTGCTCTCGGTCATCAGATTTCCTTCCCGGTCTTGCGGGAGATGCGGACGCTGCGCGTCGAGGAGTACTCCGAGCCGTCGGGACGACGCTTGGTGACCTCGACCCGCTTGTGGCCGACGCGGGTGACGCCGTCACCCTCGACCAGCATCACGTTGGACACGTGGATCGGCGCCTCGGTGGTGATGATGCCGCCGGTGTTGCCGGAGCGGCCACCCTGGTCGACGACCTTGGTGTGCTTCTTGATCCGGTTGACACCCTCGACGATCACCCGGCGCTCCTCACGGAGAACCTTGATGATCTTGCCCTCGGCACCCTTGTCCTTGCCGGCGATGACCTTGACGGTGTCGCCCTTCTTGACGTGGAGGTTGGGACGCTTGCGGTCCTGCTCCGACTTCTTGCGGGCAGCCATCACAGCACCTCCGGGGCGAGCGAGATGATCTTCATGAACTTCTTCTCGCGCAGCTCGCGGCCCACGGGGCCGAAGATGCGCGTGCCACGCGGCTCGCCGTCGTTCTTGAGGATCACCGCGGCGTTCTCGTCGAAGCGGATGTACGAACCGTCGGGACGGCGGCGCTCCTTGACGGTGCGCACGACGACCGCCTTGACGACGTCGCCCTTCTTCACGTTGCCGCCGGGGATGGCGTCCTTGACGGTGGCGACGATGACGTCACCGATACCGGCGTAGCGACGACCGGAGCCGCCGAGCACGCGGATGCAAAGGATCTCCTTCGCACCGGTGTTGTCGGCGACCTTGAGTCGCGACTCCTGCTGAATCATCGATTTCTCCTGGTTGTCGTGCCGGTTCTCGACCCCTCAACAGGGGATCGAGCCTGGCCGAACGGAATTACTTGGCGCGCTCGAGGATCTCCACCACGCGCCAGCGCTTGGTGGCCGACAGCGGGCGGGTCTCCATGATGAGGACGCGGTCGCCGACGCCGCAGTCGTTCTGCTCGTCGTGGGCCTTGAGCCGCGTGTTGCGACGCATGACCTTGCCGTACAGAGCGTGCTTGACGCGGTCCTCGACGGACACGACCACGGTCTTGTCCATCTTGTCGCTGACCACCAGACCCTCACGGGTCTTGCGGGCGTTGCGCTGGGTCTCGGTCGACTCGGTCATCAGTTCTCCTCCTCCGTTCCCGGAGCGGTCCGGATGCCGAGCTCGCGCTCACGCACCACGGTGTAGATCCGGGCGATGTCCTTCTTGACCGTGCGGAGCCGGCCGTGGCTCTCCAGCTGGCCGGTGGCCGCCTGGAACCGCAGGTTGAACAGCTCCTCCTTGGCCTCGCGCAGCTTGGCCTCGAGGTCGACGTCGTTGAGCTCGTCCAGCTCGTGGGCGCGGATGACGTTCGCCATCAGAACTCACCAGCCTCTCGCGTGATGAATCGGGCCTTCATGGGCAGCTTGTGGATCGCACGGCGCATGGCCTCACGGGCCACGTCCTCCGGCACACCCGAGAGCTCGAACATGACGCGGCCCGGCTTGACGTTGGCGACCCACCACTCGGGCGAGCCCTTACCGGAACCCATGCGGGTCTCAGCCGGCTTCTTGGTGAGCGGACGGTCCGGGTAGATGTTGATCCAGACCTTTCCGCCACGCTTGATGTGACGGGTCATGGCGATACGGGCCGACTCGATCTGGCGGTTGGTGACGTAGGCACCCTCGATCGCCTGGATACCGAAGTCACCGAACGCCAGCGACGTACCGCCCTTGGCCGCACCCCGACGCTTCGGGTGGTGCTGCTTGCGGTGCTTGACGCGACGCGGCATCAACATGGTCAGGACTCCGTTCCGGTGGTCGGCTCCACCGCGGTGGCCTCGGGGTTCGACTCCACGGCGGGAGCGTCCGAGCTGCGGTCCGAGCGGTTCGGGCGGTCGCCGCGCGACCCACGGGTCGGACGGTCGCCACCACGGCTGGGGCGGCCACCGCGACCGGGGACACCGGCGCGGGCGGCAGCCTGGGCCTGGCGCTCGGCACGGGTGCCGGCGACCTCGCCCTTGTAGATCCACACCTTCACGCCGATGCGGCCGAAGGTGGTGCGGGCCTCGTAGAAGCCGTAGTCGATGTCGGCACGCAGCGTGTGCAGCGGGACGCGGCCCTCGCGGTAGAACTCGGTGCGCGACATCTCGGCGCCGTTGAGGCGGCCCGAGCACTGGATCCGGATGCCCTTGGCACCGGAACGCATCGAGGTCTGCATGGCCTTGCGCATCGCGCGGCGGAACTGCACGCGGCCCGACAGCTGCTCGGCGACACCCTGGGCAACCAGCTGCGCGTCGATCTCGGGGTTCTTGACCTCGAGGATGTTCAGCTGGACCTGCTTGCCGGTGAGCTTCTCGAGCTCGCCACGGATCCGGTCGGCCTCGGCGCCACGGCGACCGATGACGATGCCCGGACGCGCGGTGTGGATGTCGACGCGGACCCGGTCACGGGTGCGCTCGATCTCGACCTTGGCGATGCCGGCCCGCTCCATGCCCTTGCTGAGCAGCTTGCGGATCGCGACGTCCTCGCCGACGTAGGACTTGTACAGCTTGTCGGCGTACCAACGCGACTTGTGGTCGGTCGAGATGCCGAGGCGGAAGCCGTTCGGGTTGATCTTCTGACCCATTACTTCTTGCCCTTCTTCGCGACGACATCGGCCGGCTGGACCGCGATGGTGATGTGGCTGGTGCGCTTGTTGATCCGGGTGGCCCGGCCCTGCGCACGCGGACGCCAACGCTTCATCGTCGGGCCCTCGTCGACTCGCGCGACCGACACGACCAGGTCACCGGTGGCGAGGCCCTCGGTGGTGGAGGCGTTGGCGACGGCGCTCTGCAGCACCTTGTGCACGGTCTCGGCGGCGGCCTGCGGCTGGAACTGCAGCAGGGTCAGCGCCTCGTCCGCGGGCAGGCCGCGGACCAGGTCGATGACGCGGCGCGCCTTCATCGGGGTGATCCGCACGAAGCGGGCGGTGGCGAACGCGCCGGGCTCGTCGCCCAGGAGCGACTCGCGACGCGCGCTGGTGCGGTGACGCTCAGTGGTGCTCATCGACGGCGTCCCTTCCGGTCTTCCTTCACGTGGCCGCGGTAGGTGCGCGTCGGAGCGAACTCACCGAGCTTGTGGCCGACCATGGAGTCGGAGATGAAGACCGGGACGTGCTTGCGACCGTCGTGGACGGCGATCGTGTGGCCGATCATCGAGGGGATGATCATGGACCGGCGCGACCAGGTCTTGATGACGTTGTGGGTGCCCTTGTCGTTCTCGGCGTCCACCTTCTTGAGAAGGTGGCCGTCGACGAAGGGGCCCTTCTTCAGGCTGCGAGGCATCTCTCAGTTCCTTCAGCGCTTGTTCTTGCCGGACTTGCGGCGTCGGATGATCTGGGAGTCGCTGGCCTTGCGCTTGCGCGTACGGCCCTCGGGCTTGCCCCACGGCGAGACGGGGTGGCGACCACCGGACGTCTTGCCCTCACCACCACCGTGCGGGTGGTCGACCGGGTTCATGACGACACCGCGGACGGTCGGGCGCTTGCCCTTCCAGCGCATGCGGCCGGCCTTGCCCCAGTTGATGTTCGACTGCTCGGCGTTGCCCACCTCGCCGACGGTGGCGCGGCAGCGCACGTCGACGTAGCGCATCTCGCCCGAGGGCAGACGCAGCGTGGCACGCGAACCCTCGCGGGCGACCAGCTGCGCGCTGTTGCCGGCCGAGCGGGCCAGCTTGGCGCCGCCACCGGGGCGGAGCTCCACGCAGTGGATGGTCGTACCGACGGGGATGTTGCGCAGCGGCAGGTTGTTGCCCGGCTTGATGTCAGCGCCGACGCCCGACTCGACCCGCATGCCCTGGACGAGGTCCTTCGGCGCCACGATGTAGCGCTTCTCGCCGTCGGCGTAGTGCAGCAGCGCGATGCGCGCGGTGCGGTTGGGGTCGTACTCGATGTGGGCGACCTTGGCCGGCACGCCGTCCTTGTCGTAGCGACGGAAGTCGATGATGCGGTAGGCGCGCTTGTGACCGCCACCGTGGTGCCGGGTGGTGATCCGGCCCTGGTTGTTGCGGCCGCCCTTCTTGGGCAGCGGGCGCGTCAGCGACTTCTCCGGCGTGGTCCGGGTGATCTCGGCGAAGTCGGCCACCGACGAGCCACGACGGCCCGGGGTGGTCGGCTTGAACTTGCGGATAGCCATCAGGCCTGACCTCCGAAGATGTCGATGCGGTGACCCTCGGCCAGGCTGACGATCGCGCGCTTGGTGTCCTTGCGCTTGCCGAGACCGTTGCGGGTACGGCGGACCTTGCCCGGGCGGTTGAGGGTGTTGACCGAGGTGACCTTGACGCCGAACACCTTCTCGACCGCGATCTTGATCTCGGTCTTGTTGGCGTCGGGGCGCACCAGGAACGTGTACTTGTTGTTGTCGAGGAGCCCGTAGCTCTTCTCCGACACGACCGGCGCGATCAGGATGTCGCGGTGGTCCTTGTGCAGGGTGCTCATCAGTTGCTCTCCTCCTGGGCGCCAGCGTTGCCACCGGCGACGAACAGGTCGAACGCGGCCTTGCTGAACACCACGTCGTCGCTCGCGAGGACGTCGTAGGTGTTGAGCTGGTCGACGGCCACGATGTGCACCTCGGTGGCGTTGCGCAGCGACAGCCAGGTGAGGCTGTCGGTCCGCTCGAGCACCACGAGGAACTTGCGGCGGTCGGTCAGCTCGAAGAGCGACGCGAGGGCGGCCTTGGTGGACGGCTTGTCGCCGGCGACGAGGCCCTCGACGACGTGGATGCGCTCGTTGCGGGCCCGGTCGGTGAGGGCACCGCGCAGGGCGGCGGCCTTCATCTTCTTGGGCGTGCGCTGCGAGTAGTCACGCGGCTGCGGGCCGTGGACGACGCCACCGCCGGCGAACTGCGGGGCGCGGGTCGAGCCCTGGCGGGCGCGACCGGTGCCCTTCTGCTTGTAGGGCTTCTTGCCGCCACCGCGGACCTCGCCGCGACGCTTGGTCGCGTGCGTGCCCTGGCGAGCGGCCGCCTGCTGGGCGACGACGACCTGGTGGATCAGCGGGACGCTGACCTCCACGTCGAAGATCGCGGCAGGGAACTCAACGGAAACAGTCTTGGCCATGGTGGAATCAGCCCTTCTTCGCGGCCGTGCGCAGGACGACGAGGCCGCCCTTGGGGCCGGGGACGGCGCCCTTGAGGAGGACGAGGCCCTTCTCGACGTCGACGGCGTGGACGGTGACGTTCTGGGTGGTGACGGTGTCCGTGCCCATGCGGCCGGCCATGCGCAGGCCCTTGAACACGCGGCCCGGCGTGGCGCAGGCGCCGATCGAGCCCGGCTTGCGGTGGTTGCGGTGGGCACCGTGCGAGGCGCTCACACCGGCGAAGCCGTGGCGCTTCATGACACCGGCGAAGCCCTTGCCCTTGCTGGTGCCGGTCACGTCGATGGCCTGGCCGGCCTCGAACGTGTCGACGGGCAGCTCCTGGCCGACGGTGTACTCGGCGGCGTCGGCGGTGCGGATCTCCACCACGTGGCGGCGCGGGGTCGTACCGGCCTTGGCGAAGTGACCCGCCTGCGGCTTGTTGACCTTGCGGCCCTCGATCTCGCCGAAGCCGATCTGGATGGCGTTGTAGCCGTCCGGCTCGGGCTGGCGGACCTGGGTGACGACGTTGGTGCCAGCGGCGACCACGGTCACCGGGACGACGCGGTTGTTCTCGTCCCACAGCTGGGTCATGCCGAGCTTGGTGCCCAGCAGGCCCTTCACGTTGCGCTCAATAGTCATGTCGGCAAACCTCAGAGCTTGATCTCGATGTCGACACCGGCCGGGAGGTCGAGGCGCATGAGGCTGTCGACGGTCTTCGGCGTGGGGTCGATGATGTCGATGAGCCGCTTGTGGGTGCGCATCTCGAAGTGCTCGCGCGAGTCCTTGTACTTGTGCGGCGAGCGGATGACGCAGAAGACGTTCTTCTCCGTCGGCAGCGGCACCGGGCCAGCGACCTTGGCACCCGTGCGGGTGACCGTGTCAACGATCTTGCGCGCCGAGGTGTCGATCACCTCGTGGTCATAGGCCTTGAGCCTGATGCGGATCTTCTGTCCCGCCATAGGTCTCTCTCGTCCTTACTCGTCGTACGACCGTGCCGTGTCGGCTCGTTCCTGTGGGCCAGCTCCGACCCCCGAGGTCGGGCGTGTCGCGCCTGCTTGCAGGCACACACGTCTCCCACCAGGGGAAGTGGAGCTGTTGTTCTCGGCTGCTTCGGGTCTCGACACGGTGCGACCAGACGTCGACCACCGGGCACGCTCACCGCGGTGCAGGAGCATCCGGTGATCCGGACCGCCGGCTCCGCGTGGGAGACACGATTCAGTAGTCAAGGTGTGGTGCACCCCGACGAACCCCGTCGGAGCAACCGGAACATCTTGGCAGAGTTCGGCGTGCCCAACAAATCGACAAGGCGAATTCGTGACGCCTGCAAGGATGGGCGCACCCCCGATCGACCGAGGAGAGCCATGACCGACGGCCCGCAGGCGTTCCCGCCGCCGGGTGCGCCGCCGCCGGAGCAGCCCGCGCCCCTCCCCCAGGCCTTCCCCCAGGCCTTCCCCGCGCCCGGGGCCCCGCCGGCCCCCGAGGTCCCCGCCGGCTGGGCGCCGTACCCCACGACGGGCAACGGTCCGCGGCCCGGGCTGGCCCTGGGCGCCGCCCACAAGCCGGGCGCCTTCCCGCTGCGCCCGCTGGGCCTGGGCGACATGTACGACGGCGCGTTCCGGATCATCCGGTTCAACCCGAAGGCGACGGTCGGGGCCGCCGTGCTGGTCACCGCCGTGGCGATGATCGTCCCGATCGTGGTGACGACCGTGCTCACCTTCACGGTCGGCCTGGCGGTGGACGCCTCGGGCGAGTACGAGACCGACCTGAGCGCCGGGGAGGCCGTCGGGCTGCTGGCGGCGTACGGCTCGCTCCTCCTGTCCTACTTCCTGTCCTTCGTCGGCATCGCGCTCGTCACCGGGATGGTGGTCCACGTGACCCGGGCGGCCGCGGTCGGGCGGCGGCTCGGCCTCGCCGAGGCCTGGGCGGCGACGCGCGGGAAGCGCTGGCGGCTGATCGCGCTGGTCCTGCTGTCGATCGTCGCCTACTTCGTTGCCACCGTCGTCTACGTGCTGCTGTGGATCGTGCTGATCGTCGCCGGCGCGGGGCCCTGGGTCCTCGTCGCGTGGGGCCTGGTCACCGTCCCGGCCTACATCGCGCTCTGCGTGTGGCTGTGGATCAAGGGCTACTACCTGGCCGTGCCGATCCTGATGCTCGAGGACACCGGTGTGTTCGGCGCGATCGCGCGGGCGTGGTCGCTCACCACCCGGCACTTCTGGCGAACCTTCGGCATCGCCCTGCTGACGGCGATCATCGGCGCGGTCGGCGGCAGCATCCTGTCGACCCCGTTCGGCTTCGCCGGCCAGATCGGCCTCCTGGTGGCCCCGGAGTACGGCGCCCTCCTCCTGGTGCTCACCCAGGCGATCGGCATGGTCGTCCAGAACGCGTTCAGCGCGCCCTTCCTCGCCAGCGTGACGTCGATGCAGTACCTCGACCTCCGGATCCGCAAGGAGGCGCTCGACGTCGAGCTGCTGCGGGAAGCGGGGATCATCTCCGCATGACGCCGCTCGCCGCCCTCCTCGCCGGGAGCCTCGAGCCGCCGCTGGACCCCAGCGGCGACGAGGCGCGCCGGATGCTGCGGCGCGAGCTGGCCGACCCCAAGTACTACGACGCCAACATCCTGCAGCGCCTGATGGACTGGCTCGGGCGGCTGGTCGACGACACGATCTCCGGCGTCTCCGCGTCGGGCCCGTTGTCGACCCTGCTGGCGATCATCGTGGCTCTCGCCCTGGTCGCGGCGATCATCCTGATCGTGTCGCGCGCCCGCCGGACGGCGCAGGCCGACCGACGCCCGGCGGCGGCGCTCACCGACGAGGTGATCACGGCCGCCGAGCTGCGCTCCCGGGCCGAGGCGGCGCTGGCGGCCGGGGACGCGTCCGCGGCCCTGGTCGACGCCTTCCGCGCGCTGGCGGTGCGGCAGGTCGAGCGGGAGCGGATCGAGGACGTGCCCCAGGCGACGGCCCACGAGCTCGCCCGGGCGCTCGCGGTGGAGTTCCCGGCGCAGGCAGGCGCGGTCCACCACGGCGCCGACCTCTTCGACCAGACCCTGTACGGCGAGCGACGGGCCACCCGCGAGCAGGCCCTCGAGCTGCTGGCCCTCGACGACGCCCTCGCCGGCCGGGCGGCGCGCCGATGAGCCGGAGGGGACCGGGCCGCAGCTGGCTGCTGGTCGGCCTGGCGCTCGTCGCCGCCGTCGTCGTGGCCGTGTGGTCGACGCGGGGCAACGAGGAGTTCCCGATCCCGCTCGACCCCCGCAACCCGGGCCCGGACGGCGCTCAGGCGGTGGCCGAGGTCCTCGCGGACCAGGGCGTCGACGTCATCATCGCCCGCTCGGCCGACGAGCTCGAGGAGGAACGGGTCGACGCCGCCACGACCGTGCTGGTGACCGACACCGCGTCGCTCTCGCCCCGCACCCTGGACCGGCTCCGGGAGCACGCGCGGGCGGGCCGGGTCGTGCTGGTGGATCCGTCGTACACGCTCGCCCAGGAGATCGACGACGACCTGCACGCCACGACGGCCTTCCCCGACGAGGTGGACGCCGACTGCACCGGCGGCGACGGCCCGGCCGGCACCGACCTGTCCGGGCTGCGGATCGAGGCCGACCAGGTGACCGTCTTCAGCGACGACGGCGCGACGCTCGACGGCGCCCGGTGCTTCGCCACCGGCGGCGGCGCGGTCGTGGCGGAGTCGAAGGCGCAGGACCTCGTGCTCTTCGGCGCCGGCGAGGCGCTCACCAACGACCAGGTCCTCCGCGCCGACAACGCCGCCGTCGCGCTGCGCCTGGCGGGCGCGAGCGAGCGGCTGGTCTGGTACGTCCCCGACCCGACCGACGCGGGCGCCGACGAGACGGTCAGCCTCCGCTCCCTCATCCCCCGCTGGATCGTGCCCGGGATGTGGCTCGGCCTGCTGGCGCTGCTCGGCCTCCTGCTGTGGCGGGTCCGTCGCCTCGGCCCCCTGTCGACCGAGCCGCTGCCGGTGGTCGTCCGGGCCGTGGAGACGGCGCGGAGCCGCGGGCGGATGTACCGACGCAGTGGCGACCGGGCCCACGCCGCCGGGGCCCTGCGGCGCGCCGCGCGCGCCGACGTCGCCGCGCGGCTCGGCCTCGACCGCCGCGCCAGCGCCGCCGAGGTGGTCGACGCGACCGCGCGGCACACCGGAGCGCCGCCCAGCCAGGTCGCGACCCTGCTCGACGACACGACCTACACGCCCGCGACCGACCAGGACCTGGTCGCGCTCGCCCAGGAGCTCGCCCGACTCAGGAGAGAGGTACGACGAGGATGACCGATCTGACCAAGGACGCCCCGCCGCCGCCCCCGCCGGCCGGCGGCAGTGGTGACGACGCGCTCCGGGAGCGGCTGCTCGCCGTACGCCAGGAGGTCGCGAAGGCCGTGGTCGGCCAGGACGCCGCCGTGTCCGGCCTGCTCGTGGCGCTGCTGTGCGGCGGCCACGTGCTGATGGAGGGCGTGCCCGGCACCGCGAAGACCCTGCTCGTGCGCACCCTCGCGCAGAGCCTGTCGGTGCAGACCCGCCGGGTGCAGTTCACCCCCGACCTGATGCCCGGCGACATCACCGGCTCGCTCGTCATCGACTCGACCGCGGGTGAGCTGTCCTTCCGCGAGGGACCGATCTTCACCAACCTGCTGCTCGCCGACGAGATCAACCGCACGCCCCCGAAGACCCAGTCGGCGCTGCTCGAGGCGATGGAGGAGGGCCAGGTCTCGGCCGATGGCGTCACCCGCCCGCTCCCGCGCCCGTTCCTGGTCGCGGCCACGCAGAACCCGGTCGAGTTCGAGGGCACCTACCCGCTGCCGGAGGCGCAGCTGGACCGGTTCCTGCTCAAGGTCGTGCTGCCGATCCCGCCGCGCGACGACGAGGTCACCATCCTCAGCCGGCACGCCGCGGGCTTCGACCCGCGCGACGTCGCCGGTGCCGGGGTCCGGGCCGTCGCGAGCGGCGAGGACATCGCGGCGGCGCAGGCGGCGGTGCGGACGGTGCAGGTCTCCCCCGAGGTGGCGGCGTACATCGTCGACATCGCGCGGGCGACCCGGCAGTCGCCGAGCCTGTCGCTGGGCGTCAGCCCGCGTGGCGCGACGGCACTGCTGCGCGCGGCGCGGGCGTGGGCGTGGCTGTCGGGTCGCGACTTCGTGACCCCCGACGACGTGAAGGCGCTCGCCCAGGCGGCGCTCGTGCACCGGCTCGGGCTCCGTCCCGAGGCGGAGCTCGAGGGCGTCGACGTCGCGCAGGTGCTGGCCTCGGCCATCGCCTCGGTGCCCGTCCCGCGCTGAGGCCGGCGAACCCGATGGCGATCTCCGGGCGCTTCCCGCTGCTGCTCCTGCTGGGGCTGGTGGCGGTCGTGCTGCGCCCCGAGGCCAGCACGGTGTGGCTGTGGCTGCTCGGCGTGCTGGTGCTCACCGGCATCGACCTCGCCCTGGCCGCGGCACCCGGCTCGGTCACCCTGCGTCGCAAGGAGCCCGGCACGGTGCGCCTCGGCGATCCCGCCACCGCCGGCCTGAGCGTCACGGCGGCGCGCAGCGGACGGGTGCAGCTGCGCGACGCGTGGCAGCCCTCGGCCGGGGCGAGCGACAACCGGCACCGCCTGCGGCTCCGGGCCGGAGAGCCGCGGCGGCTGGCCACTCCCCTGCTCCCGCGCCGCCGGGGCGACCTCGGCGCCGCCGGGGTGACCGTGCGGACGTGGGGCCCGCTGGGCATCGCCGCGCGCCAGAGGACGTACGACGTCCCGGGCACCGTGCGCGCGCTGCCGCCCTTCGAGTCCCGCAAGCACCTGCCCTCCCGGCTCGCCCGGCTGCGCGACCTCGACGGCCGCGCCGCGGTCCGGGTCCGCGGCCAGGGCACCGAGTTCGACTCGCTGCGCGAGTACGTCCGTGGCGACGACGTCCGCTCGATCGACTGGCGGGCCTCCGCGCGGACCCCCCACGTCGTGGTCCGCACCTGGCAGCCCGAGCGCGACCGGCGCGTGGTGATCGTCCTCGACACCTCCCGCACCTCCGCGGGCCGGGTCGCCCGCACCGCCGGCGAGGACGCGATCGACGGGATCCCCCGCCTCGACGCCGCGATGGACGCCGCCCTCCTGCTCGGCGCGCTCGCCTCCCGGGCCGGCGACCGGATCGACTTCCTCGCCGGCGACCGCCGGGTGCGCGCCCGCCAGCGGATCCACGGCGTCCGCGACGTCGCCGCGCGTCTGCAGGAGCAGATGGCCGACCTCGACCCGACGCTGGTCGAGGCCGACTGGGACGCCCTCGCCGGTGGGGTCCAGGAGTTCGGGCGCCAGCGCGCGCTCGTCGTACTCCTGACGGCGCTGGAGCCCTCCGCGATCGCCGACGGGCTGCTCCCGGTGCTGCCCGCGCTGACCCGCCACCACCGGGTGGTCCTCGCCTCCGTCCGCGACCCCGAGCTCGGCCGGCTCGCCGACGTCGAGGCCGCCGAGCGTCCCTCCGCCGACCTCGTGTACGACGCCGCGGCGGCCGAGCACGAGCTCGACCGTCGTGCGCGGATGCGCGACGTGCTGGCCCGGCTGGGTGTCGACGTCGTCGACGCGGACGCCGCCCAGCTGCCGCCCGCCCTCGCGGACCACTACCTGCACCTCAAGGCGCAGGGACTGCTGTAGCCGCGCCGGGGCCGGGCGGGCTCAGGCCTGCGTCGAGACCCGGTCCTCGAGCAGCTCGGCGCCGATGTCGCCGGTGCCGCCGCGCGCGACCGCCGCGCGGCCGATCACGAACACGTAGGCGAGGAAGGTCAGCTCGGCGAGGATGCCGATCGCGATCCGCGCCCAGGTGGGCAGCGGCGAGGGCGTCACGAAGGCCTCGATCGCGCCGCTGATCGCGAGGACGACGCCGAGGCCGAGGGCGACGGTCACCGCGGTGCGGCCCTCGCGGGCGATCGCGGTGGCCCGGGTCACGCCGCGCGGCTCGACCCACGACCAGAAGAGCCGCAGCCCGACGCCTCCGGCGACGAAGACGCAGGTCAGCTCGAGGAGGCCGTGCGGGAGGATCAGGCCCCAGAAGACCTCGCCCCGGTCGTGGCGCATCATGATCGAGCCGACGATGGCGAGGTTGGCGATGTTCTGGAAGAGCAGCCAGATCACCGGCAGCCCGAGGATGCCGAGCGCGATGCACAGCGCCGAGACCCAGGTGTTGTTGAGCCAGACGTGGGCGGCGAAGGCACCCGCGGCGTTCTCGCTGTAGTAGGTCTCGAAGTCGCTGTTGACCAGCTGCTGGACCGCCTGCGGGTCGAGGAGGTTCTGCTCGACGGACGGGTTGCCGGCGAGCCAGGCCATCATCACGCCGGTGACGACGACATTGCCCGCGAGGCAGGCCAGCCACCACCAGCGCAGCCGGTAGAGCGCGGCGGGGAACCGGTCGGAGAAGAAGTGCGCCACCCCGCGCCAGCTCGGCACCCGTGCAGCCAGCATCGAGATCCGCGCCCGGCCGAGCAGGGAGGAGAGATAGGCGACCAGCTGGGCGTCCGGCGCCGAGGTGCGCACGACGGACAGGTGGGTCGCGACCTGCTGGTAGCGGTCGACCAGCTCGTCGGCCTCCGCACCGGAGCGCCGGCGCTGGCGCACCAGCTGCTCGAGGCGCGCCCACGAGTGCGAGTGGGCCGCCACGTAGGCGTCGAGGTCGATCCGGGGCACGGGTGCAGCCTACGGTCTGCCTCTAGGCTGTCGGCGATGTCTGCACCCGACTTCGCCACCGTCACCGCCGATGACCTCGTCACCGGCGAGGGCGTCGCGCTCGACCTGCCTGCGGCCTCGCTCGGGCTGCGCCTGGCGAGCGGGCTGATCGACCTGGTCGTCACGATCGTGTCGTTCGTGGTCATCTACATCCTGCTCGTCGTCGCCGCGCTGCTGCTCCGGGACGAGGCGGCCGTGGGTGCCGCCGTCGTGCTCGCGACGATCACCGGCCTGCTGGCGATCCCCACGACCCTGGAGACCCTCACCCGGGGTCGCTCCCTCGGCAAGCTGGCCCTCGGCCTGCGCACCGTGCGCGACGACGGTGGTGCGATCTCGTTCCACCACGCGCTGGTGCGCTCGCTGATCGGCGTCGTCGAGATCTACGCCTTCTGGGGCGCACCGGCCTTCCTCGCGATCATGGTCAGCAACCGGGGCAAGCGGCTCGGCGACTTCGCCGCCGGCACGTACGTCGTGCGCGACCGGGTCCCGCTGCGGTTGCCGCTGCCCCCGCAGATGCCGCCGCCGCTGGCCGCCTGGGCCCGCCGGGCCGACCTCGCGGCCCTGCCGACGGGCACCGCGCTGGCCGTCCGCCAGTTCCTCAGCAGGCTCGCCACGCTGGACCCGGCGTCGCGGGAGCGCGTCGCGCGCGGGCTCCTGGTCGACGTACTCCCCCATGTCGCGCCGGCGCCGCCGCCCAACGCTCCGCCGGAGTACGTGCTGATGGCGATCGTCGCGGAGCGCCGCGAGCGCGACCTGGCCCGGCTGCGCCGCGACGACGCGCTGCGCACGCGCCTGCTGGAGCGCACCCCCACCGCCCGCAGATCGGGCACATGACCCGCACACCTGCTGGGTAGGTTGGCCGCATGACCGAGGCCTCCACGGTGCCGCGCCGGGCACCCGTCGACGCGACGTTGCCGCTGACCGAGGACGAGCTGGCTCGCGCCTCCGACCTGATCGGCCGGATCTCCGAGGCCTTCTCCAGCCGCGTGGTCGGCCAGCACCGGATCCGCACCGGCCTGCTCGTCACGCTGCTCGCCGAGGGCCACGTCCTGCTGGAGAGCGTCCCCGGCCTGGCCAAGACGCTGGCGTCGGCGACGCTGGCCGAGGCCGTCAACGCGCGCTTCGCCCGCATCCAGTGCACGCCCGACCTGCTGCCCAGCGACATCATCGGCACCCAGGTCTACGACCCGCGCCGCCACGAGTTCGAGACCCAGCTCGGTCCGGTGCACGCCAACTTCGTGCTCCTCGACGAGATCAACCGTGCGAGCGCGAAGACCCAGTCGGCGCTGCTCGAGGCGATGCAGGAGCGGCAGACCTCGATCGCCGGCACCATCCACCCGCTGCCCGACCCGTTCATGGTGCTGGCGACGCAGAACCCCATCGAGGAGGAGGGCACCTACGTCCTCCCCCACGCCCAGATGGACCGATTCCTGCTCAAGGAGATCGTCGACTACCCGAGCGAGGACGACGAGCTGATGGTCCTCGAGCGGATCGACGACGGCACCCTCGGGCAGCACATGGCCGACGTCGTCGCGGTCGCCGACACCGACGACGTCGTCGAGCTGCAGGGCCTGGTCCGTCGCGTGTACGTCGACCCGGCGATCCGCCGCTACATCACCAGCCTGGTCCGGGCGACCCGCACGGTCACCGAGCTGCTCGGGCCCGAGCTGGGCAACTACGTCGAGATCGGCGCCAGCCCGCGCGGCTCGATCGCGTTCTTCCAGGCGGCGCGGGCGATGGCGGTCGTGCAGGGCCGTCACTACGTCATCCCGGAGGACGTCCGCGAGCTGCGCCACAGCGTGCTGCGCCACCGGATCCACCTCAGCTTCGAGGCGCTCGCCGACCGGGTCCGTCCCGAGACGGTGATCGACGCCGTGTTCCGCGCCGTCCCGACTCCCTGACCCCCGCCGAGCGACCGCCATGCCCGCCCACCTGCCCCGGATCAAGGCCCGCGTCTCGATCCACGCCCACCGCAAGGTGCGGGGCCTGCTCGAGGGCGAGTACGCCGCCGTCCACGTCGGGCGCGGGATCGACTTCAACGACCTGCGGGAGTACGTCCGCGGCGACGACGTGAAGGACATCGACTGGAAGGCGTCGGCCCGCAGCCGCCAGCTCCTCGTCAAGCGCTATGTCGCCGAGCGCAAGCACACGGTGCTGCTCTGCGTCTCGACCGGGCGCAGCATGGCGGCGATGAACGACGCCGCCGTCTCCAAGCGCGAGCTCACGGTGTTCGTCGCGGGCCTGATGGGCCTGCTGGCCGTCCAGCACGGCGACCTGGTCAGCCTCGTCCACGGCGACGCCGCCGAGCGGCACGCGGAGCCGCCCAAGGGAGGCGAGCTGCACCTCGAGCGACTGCTCGGCAAGGTCCACGACGCGATCCGGCCCGACGGCGCCCCTGCCGACCTGGCCGCCCTGCTGCGCTACGTCGCGCGGACCGTGCGCCGGCGGACCATCCTCGTCGTGGTCTGCGACGACACCCACATCCCGCCGGAGAGCGCCGACCTGCTGCGCCGGCTGACCGTCCAGCACGAGGTGCTCCTGCTGACCATCGGCGACCTCGACCCGACCCTGCCCGCCGTGGCCGGTCGCCGGCTCGTCGACGTCGACACCACCGCCGAGGTGCCCGGCTGGCTCCGCCACGACCGGCGCCTGCGTCGTGAGCTGGCCGACCTGGTGGGCCGGGAGGAGCAGCAGCTGCGGCACCGGCTCGACCAGCTGGGCGTCGTACACGAGCGGGTGCGGGACACCGACTCGGCGGTCACGGCGGTGTTCCGCCTGCTGGAGAGGCAGCGTCATGCCCGCCGCCGCTGACCTGGTGGTCGCCGACGTCCCCGGGATGCCGGAGGAGTTCACCGGTCCGGTCGCCTACAGCGACCGCTGGCTGTGGATCGGCCTCGCCCTGCTCGCGCTGGTCGTCCTCTACTACCTCGCCTCGTGGTGGTTCACCCGGCCGCCGCGACCGCCGGCGGTGCCGCGTCGCGAGGTCGACGTGCCCGACGCCCAGCGCGACCACCTCGCGCGCATCGACGCGCTCGTCGCCCGGGTGCGCGCCGGCGAGGTCGGCCCCCGCGACGGGCACCAGCAGCTCAGCGAGCTGGTCCGGTCCTATGTCGCCACCGTCACCACGCTGCCCGCGCGGACCATGGCGCTGGCGGACTTCCGCGACCGGGCGCCGCAGGAGCTGGTCGACGCGATCGAGCTGATGTACCCGCCCGAGTTCGCACCCGACGCGGCCGACACCGACCCGCTCGCCAGCTTCGACGACGCGGTCGACCGCTCGCGCCGGCTGGTGGGGACGTGGGGCTGACATGGGGCTGACATGGACATGACCTGGAACGGCGGCGACACCGGCTTCCGCTGGCCGTGGCTGGTGCCCGCCCTGGTGCTGCTCGTCGTCGTGCTGATGGTGTGGTGGGCGCGGAGCCGCGGGCGTCGTACCACCGCCGGGGCGTCGTACGTCGCCCACGCCGCGCGCCTGCGCACCCTGCCCCGCTACCAGGCCCTCGTCCGTCGGCAGGTGGCGATCGGCGCCTGCCTGACCATCGCGGCGCTGGTCGCCTGCTCCGGCGCGATCGTGCTCGGCGGGCGCATCCAGGAGCGCCAGACGCTCGTGCAGGACGACCGCTCGCGCGACATCATCCTGTGCCTGGACGCCTCCGGCTCGATGGCGGAGGTCGACGCCGAGGTGCTGCGCGAGTTCCGCACCATCGTCAGCGGGCTGCGCGGCGAGCGCGTCGGCCTGACCATCTGGAGCGGCGTCGCGATCACGATCTTCCCGCTGACCGACGACTACGACTTCGTGCTCGACCAGCTCACCGAGGCGGAGGACGCCTTCGGCACCGGCGGCGTCTACACCGACGACTACGCCATCTACACGGCCGGCACCGTCATCGACTGGGAGGTGCAGTCGCAGCTCGGCGACGGGCTCGCGTCCTGCGTCCAGCGCTTCGACCACCGCGACCAGGACCGCAGCCGCGCCATCGTGCTGGCCTCCGACAACGAGCCGATCGGCGAGGGCATCTACGACCTCGACGGAGCGGCCGAGCTCGCCCGCGACGAGAAGGTCGTCGTGCACGGCATCGCCGCCCCGATGACCGCGGACCGGCCCAGCGCGGTACGACGGTTCCAGGACGCCGTCACCAGCACCGGCGGGACCTTCTCGCTGCTCGGGCAGGACGGCAGCGCAGCCGGGGTGATCGAGGCGATCGGCGACCTCGAGGCCAAGGAGATCGAGCGACCGCCCGTCGTCCAGGTGCTCGACCGGCCGACGCTCGGCACGGTCCTCGCCGGGGTCGGCGTCGGTGGGCTCGGTGCGGTCTGGATGGTCCAGGGGCTCCTCGCCGTGCGCGCCCGGCAGGAGGACGAGTCATGAGCCCCTCCCGCGCCACCACCCTGCTCGTCGTACGACGGGTGGCGATCGCGGTCACCTTCGTGCTCGTGCTGCTGCGGCCCGGCGTCGGCACGGCCGACGTCCCGACCCAGCTCTCCGACGTCGACGTGCTGGTCGTCGTCGACCGCACCCGGTCGATGGCCGCCCTCGACTACGCCGGCCGCAAGCCGCGGATCGAGGGCGTCCGCGACGACCTCGACGCGCTGGCCGAGGAGCTGCCGGGCGCCCGCTTCGCGATGATCGGCTTCGGCGCGGAGAGCCGGCTGACCCTCCCGTTCACGACCGACGTCTCCGCCTTCCAGTCCGCCGTCGAGACCCTCGACCTGGAGCGTCCGCGCGAGGGCGACGGGTCCTCGGCGACCCGGCCGGTGGCGGAGGTCGTCGACGTGCTGGAGCGGGCGGCCGAGCGGCGGCCTGACCGGCGCCGCGTGGTCGTCTACGTCGGCGACGGCGAGGACACCACGTCCGCTGGCTCCGGCGACTCCTTCGACCAGGTCGCCGACCTCGTCGTCGGCGGCGCGGTGCTCGGCTACGGCACGACCGACGGCGCCGAGATGCCCGCGGCCGACGACCTCGGCCTCGACTCCGGCTACGTCGAGGACCCCGAGACCGGCGAGCCGGCGATCTCCCGCGCCGACCTCGACAACCTGCAGGAGATCGCCGACGAGCTCGACGTCGACTTCTCGCACCGCACGGGCACCGGTCACATGGACCGGATCGTCGACTCCTTCGAGGCGTCGTACGTCGACGGCGAGCGCGGCGACGGGCCGCCGGCCGCGCACGACCTCACCTGGCTGCTCGGCCTGCTGCTGCTCGGGCTCGTGCTCGTGGAGCTGCGGTCCGGCTGGCGCGCGGTGTGGCGCTCGCAGGACGCGCTGGCGCCGGGGAAGCAGGTCGGGCCGTGAAGCGGACGAGACGCCCCAACCCGCGGGCCCGGCTGCGCCTGGCACTGCTGGTCGCCGGCGCGCTGCCGGCGCTGCTCGTGCTCGGCTACCTCGTCAAGGTCGGCCTGATGCTGCAGCACAACGCGGCCGGGCGCGACTCGTTCGAGCGCGGCGACTACGACGGCGCCGCCGCGGAGTTCTTCGAGACCCGCGACCTCAACTGGTTCGAGTCGTGGATCGCACCCTTCGACGAAGGAGCCTCCCACCACGCCGAAGGCGCCTACGACGACGCGATCACGGCGTACGAGAAGGCGCTGGAGAGCGTGCCGGAGCGCGAGGAGTGCACGGTGCGGATCAACCTCGCGCTCGCGCACGAGGCCGTCGGCGACCGGCAGCAGTCCGACCAGGACCTCGACGGTGCCATCGAGTCGTGGCAGCAGGGCATCGACGTCCTCGCGGCCGGTGACTGTCCGACCGACTCCGGCCGCGGGCAGGAGCAGACCGACGACGCGAAGGCGGTCGACGAGCGGCTGCACGACAAGCTGCAGCAGGCGCAGGACCAGCAACAGCAGCAGGACCCCCAGCAGCAGCAGCCGGACCAGCCGCAGCAGCAGCCGGGCGAGGAGCCCGACGAGGGCGAGGACCCGCGCGAGGAGCGGCTCGAGCGCAACAACCAGCAGGGCCGCGACCAGCGCAGCGACGAGCAGGACCTCTACGACGACCAGGACTACACGCGTCCCGAGACCTGGTGATCCCCTCCCCCGCGCCCGCCGGCGTGGGGGCGCCACCTATCGGGTCGGACAGGTCCGGGCCTGACCCTCCTGCGTGTTTCCGGATCCTCGTCTGTCGTGACCCCCGTCACGCTGCCTAGCGTCGCTGGACGTCAGCCACCCACCCCGCCCGGAGGTTCCAGCGATGCAAGTCGACGACCTGCTCAAGCCGTTCCCGATCAAGGAGTTCCACCCGTTCCCGCGCGCCCTCATGGGCCCGGGGGCACACGAGATGATCGGACCGGAGGCCCTCAAGCTCGGCTTCCGCAAGACCCTCGTGATGACGTCGGGCCTGCGCGGCACCGACATCGTCCACAAGATCGTGGAGTCGATGAAGTACCACGGCCTCGAGGTCGTCGTGTACGACAAGGTCGAGTCCAACCCCAAGGACTACAACGTCATGGACTCGGTCAAGCTCTACCAGGAGAACGAGTGCGACTCGTTCGTCTCCATCGGTGGCGGCTCCTCGCACGACGCCTGCAAGGGCGCCCGCGTCTCGGTCGCGCACGACGGCCGCAATGTCAACGAGTTCGAGGGCTTCAACATGTCCGAGAACCCGAAGAACCCGCCGCACATCGCGGTCTCCACGACGGCCGGCACCGGCTCGGAGACGTCGTGGGCCTATGTCATCACCGACACCACGACCGACCCCGACAACCCGCACAAGTACGTCGCGTTCGACGACGCCAGCGTCGCCACCCTGGCCATCGACGACCCGGTGCTCTACTACGACTGCCCGGTGGACTACACCGCCCAGTGCGGCTTCGACGTGCTCGCGCACGCCTCCGAGCCGTACGTCTCGCGGCTCAACTTCGAGCCCTCGCTCGGCAACGCGATCCGGGCCATCAAGCTCACCGCGGAGAACCTGCGCGAGGCGGTCTGGAACGGCCAGGACCTGAAGGGCCGCGAGGGCATGATGTACGCCCAGTACATCGCCGCCCAGGCCTTCAACTCCGGCGGCCTCGGGATCATCCACTCGATCTCGCACGCGATCTCGGCCTTCTACGACACCCACCACGGCCTCAACAACGCGATCGCGCTGCCGCGGGTGTGGGCGTTCAACATGCCCACGCACTACAAGCGCTTCGCCGAGATCGCCGAAGCGATGGGCGTCGACACGCACGGCATGTCGACCGTGCAGGCCGCCGACGCGGCGCTGGCCGCGGCGATCCGGCTGCTGCGCGACGTGGGGATCACCGAGAAGTTCACCGACGTCACGAAGGACACGTACTCGAAGAACCGCCTGGGCCAGGGCCCGACGCCGTTCTACCAGAACGCGCCCACGATCATCGGCGACGCCGCGGACGTCGACCGGATCACCAACCACGTCCTCGGCGACGCCTGCACCCCGGGCAACGCCAAGGAGTGCACCTTCGAGACGGTGCGCCCGGTCGTGGAGCACTGCATGAACGGCGACCTGGACGACCTCCTGTCCTGATCGCCCCGGTGCGCCGGCCCCTCCCGCCCTTCGCGGGCCGGCGCACCGACCCGTCCCCCCAGCCGTTCCCCCATCCGGCCCCACCGTCGAGGAGCTCTCCCGTGACCGACACCGACTTCGACTTCGCCGACGTCGCCGACACCCGCGCCCGGTTCGCCCAGGAGGGCTACCTCGCCGACGACCAGCTGGCCACGACCGTCTTCCTCCAGTCCCGGCTGGACAAGCCGGTGCTGCTCGAGGGCCCTGCCGGCGTCGGCAAGACCCAGCTCGCGCTGAGCCTGGCCCGAGCCACCGGACGGCGGCTGCTGCGCCTCCAGTGCTACGAGGGCCAGGACGAGACCAAGGCCCTCTATGAGTGGGACTACGGCAAGCAGCTGCTCTACACCCAGATCCTGCGCGAGAAGATCGGCCAGGTCGTCAAGGACGCCACCGACCTCACCGACGCCGTCGAGCAGATCGCCAAGCAGGACTCGGTGTTCTTCTCCGAGCGCTTCCTCACCCCGCGCCCGCTGCTCGAGGCGATCGACTCCGAGGACCCCGTCGTACTGCTGATCGACGAGGTCGACCGGGCCGACGAGGCGCTCGAGGCGGTGCTGCTCGAGCTGCTGGCGGAGTACCAGATCTCGATCCCCGAGGTCGGCACGATCCGCGCCAAGCACGCGCCGTACGTGGTGCTGACGTCGAACAACACCCGCGACCTCTCCGCCGCCCTCAAGCGGCGCTGCCTGCACCTCTTCCTCGACTACCCCGACCCGGAGCGCGAGCTCGAGATCATCCGGTCCAAGGAGACCGGGCTCGCCGACGAGCTGGCCGCCCACCTGGTCGACATCGTCCGCGGGCTGCGCGAGCTCGACCTCCGCAAGGCGCCGAGCATCTCCGAGACGATCGACTGGGCACGCACCCTGGCCGTCCTGGGCGTCGAGGAGCTCAGCGCCGACGTGCTCTCGGCGACCCTCAACGTGGTCGTGAAGTACGAGCGCGACCTGCGGCTCTCGCGCGAGGCGCTCCACCGCCTGGTCGACCCCAACGCCGAGGTGCCCGCGTCGCTGCACGGCCACGGGCACGGACACGGGCACGGGCACGGACACGACCACGGGCACGACCACGACGACCACCCCCACGGCGCGACGCCCGAGGACCGCGACGAGGGGCGCCGGAAGCGCGCGGAGAAGGACGAGCCGGGCCGCCACCACGAGGCCTACTACGGCGGCAAGGGCAAGCCGCTCGGCGTGCGCGAGGTCAGCAGCGGCCAGGGCTCCCGGTCGTTCTCCACCCGCAAGCGTCCGGTGTGAGGACGCCGTCGTGGAGGGCGCCGTCCACCGCTTCGTCCGCCTGCTGCGCCTGCACGGCCTGCGGATCAGCACCGCCGAGCTGATCGACGGCCTGTACGCCGCCGCGCAGCCCGGCGTGCTCGACGACCGCACGCTGCTCCGAGCGGCCCTGCGGGTCAGCCTGGTCAAGGACCGCCGCGACCTCGCGGCCTTCGACCACGTCTTCGACCGCTTCTTCGGCCTCCGGGCGGTGGTCGACGAGGAGGTCGGGCACGGCCACGGGCACGCGCACGACGACCTGTCGGACGACGGGGAGCTGACCGACTTCACCCTGTCCGAGCAACCGGGCGACGTACCGGCGGACGGGCACTCGCACGGCAAGCCGGACGACATCCGGGAGTTCTTCAAGCCCGAGGACATGGCCCAGCAGTTCAACCTGCACCAGGAGGCCAACAAGATCGACATCGCGTCGCTGACCGACGAGATCGTGCTGTCGGACGACACGAGGCTGGACCCGTCGCAGGCGGCGCGGGTGCAGCTGACGGTCAGCCGGATGCACAACCCCGGCAACCCGGCCGACCTGGCCCGCTCGACCGGCCTGCAGTTGGACTCGGAGCTGTCGGTGCAGCAGGAGCTCGCACTGCTCAGCTGGCTCGACGAGCGCGTGGCCGACGAGGGGGACGACGACCCGGAGGCGGCAGCCTCGCTGGCGGCGCTGCGTGCCGCGCTCGCGCCGTGGCTGGACCAGCTGCCGGAGCGGATCCGCGAGCACCTCGAGCAGCTGATGTCCCTGGAGCGGGAGATCGAGACCCGCGAGCTCGAGGCGGTCCGGGCCGAGACGGTCGACGAGCACGAGCGGGCCGAGCTGGAGGAGTCGCTGCGCCGGTTGCTGCGCTCGCTGCACGGCGCGCCGCGGCCCCGCCGCAAGGCCGCGGCCAGCGGCGTCGTCGACGGTCGCCGGACCATGCGCACCAACATGAGGTACGACGGCGTCCCGTTCCGTCCGGTCACGGTCAGCAAGGTCGAGGACCGGCCCCGGCTGGTCGTGCTGTGCGACGTCTCGTTGTCGGTGCGCTCCACCGCGCGGTTCACGCTGCACCTCGTGCACAGCCTGCAGGCGATGGCCTCCAGCGTGCGCACCTTCGCCTTCGTCAAGGACCTCGTGGAGATCACCGACCTCTTCGCCGAGCACCGCATCGAGGACGCCCTGTCGCTCGTCATGGCCGGGCTGCCGGCCGGCGGCGTGCTCGACGTCGACGCCGACTCCGACCACGGCAACGCCTTCACGGAGTTCCTCGAGCGGCACGGCTCCGCCGTCAACCGTCGTACGACGGTCGTGGTGCTCGGCGACGGCCGCAACAACGGCCAGGACCCGGGCCTGCGCGCCTTCGAGGAGATCGCCCGCCGCGCCCGCTCGACGATCTGGCTGACGCCCGAGCCGCGGTACTCGTGGGGCCTGGGCAGCTGCGACCTCCCGCTCTACGCCGAGCACTGCGACCGGGTCGAGGTCGTGCGCAACCTCCGCGGCCTCGACCGGGTGGCGGTGCCGGTCCCGGTCCCGCGATGAGCGCCGCGCAGATCCAGCCGCTCGAGGCACCGTGCGACGGTGTCTACCGCGACGAGCTGGTCGAGGTCCGCGCCCAGGCCGGGGCCACGCCCCGCCTCGACCTGCACACCGTGCGCACGCCGCACTTCGACCTGACCGCCGTAGGGCACCGGGCGGTGGTGGTGCACCGGGTGCCGCCGGAGCGGATCGACGACGACCTGTCCGGGCTGCTGGCGGACGAGCTCTTCCAGCCGGGCTGGCTGCGCGGGGGCGAGCTCTTCGAGCACCTGTTCACCGGCATCGTCCTCAGCTCCCATCCCGACCCGGTCGTCGCGTGGGAGGGCTTCTACCGCCGCACCCTCGACCGGGTCGGGGACGCGATCGAGGGCCCGTCGGCGGGAGCGCACGGCACGATCGCCGACTACGCGCCGGTGTACGCCCGGGTCGAGGAGCTGCTCGCGGAGGGCACCGTGCTGGAGCTCGGCTGCTGCTTCGGGTTCTTGGCCCTGCGTCTGGCCCAGGCGGGCCTCCAGGTCACCGCCTCCGACATCTCCCCCGGCACGGTCGACCTGCTCGCGGCGGTCGCGCCGCGCCTCGGGGTGCCGCTGACGACCCGGGTGGACGACGCCGCGCGCGTGCACGCCCCGGACCGCAGCGTCGACAACGTGCTGGCGATCCACCTGCTCGAGCACCTCGACGCCGCGCACGGGGCGCGGGTCCTCGCCGAGGCGCTCCGCCTCGCGCGGCGCCGGGTCGTGGTCGCGGTCCCCCTCGAGGACGAGGCGGACGCGACCTGGGGCCACGTCCGCACGATCTCCCTGACCGACCTCGACGCGTGGGGACGGGCCACCGGCCTGCCCTACCGCGTCGACGACCACCACGGCGGGTGGCTGGTCGTCGACGTCGAGGACCCGGTCGGGGCCAGAGCCACAGGCGCGCCCCGCGTCCTGCGGAAACCACCCACCCTCCCGAAGGATCCAGCATGACCGACACCGCACCCGCCAGCACCCCCGCCAGCATCCCCGCGAGCACCGTTCCTGCCGCGGCCGCGGCACCCGAGTGGGGCGACCCGTTCCCCCTCGGCCTCGCCAGCTTCGGCATCTCCGCCCTCGTCCTCGCCAGCGTGATGTCCGGGATGATCGATGCGGCCGCCACCCCGGCCGTCCTGTCCCTCGCGCTCGCCCTCGGCTTCCTCACCGAGATCGTCGCCGGCGTCATCCACTTCCGGCGGGGCGAGACCTTCCCCGGCCTCGTCTTCACCGCGTACGCCGGCTTCTGGCTCAGCTACGCGCTGCTCGTCCAGTTCTACGCACCCATGGTGACCGCCGACGGTGCCGCCGTGACCGGCATGTTCCTGCTGGCCTGGGCCCTCTTCTCGACGTACATGCTCCTCGCGGCGCTGCGCACGAACACCACCACCGTGGCGATCTTCGTGCTGCTCTGCGCCGTCTTCTACCTCGCAGCCCTCGGCGCCTTCAGCGAGAGCACGGGCCTGGGCCACCTCGCCGGCTACGTGCTCGTCGCCGACGCCGCGCTGGCCCTCTACGCCTCCGCCGCGGTCATCGTGAACACCACGTGGGACCGCACGCTCCTCCCGCTCCCCTGACCCTCGGGGCGCACCGCAGCCCGGCCGGTCGGCGACCGGCCGGGCTGTGCGGCCGTCAGATCACGCCCATCTTGGAGGCCTCGTAGACGGCCTCGGCCCGGCGGGTGACGTCGAGCTTGCGCAGGATGTTGCCGACGTGGAACTTCGCCGTCGTCTCGGAGATGAAGAGCCGGCTGCCGATGTCGCGGTTGGACAGGCCGCGCGCGAGCAGGCCGAGGACCTCCCGCTCGCGGGCGGTCAGCTTCTTCTCGTCGGTCACCGGCGGGGCCTTGAGCCCGCGCACCATCGCCGCGGCCGAGCGGGCGTCGAAGGCGCTCTCGCCTCGTGCGACGTCGCGGATCGAGCGGACCAGGCCGGTCATGTCGACGTCCTTGACGACATAGCCGCGCGCGCCGGCCTTCACGGCCCGCAGCACCAGCTGCTCGTCGAGGAAGGTGGTGAGCACCAGGATCGCGAGCTCGGGGTACTCCGCGGCCAGCGCCTCGCACAGGTCCAGGCCCTCGGTGTCGGACGACGTCGACAGCTTCAGGTCGAGCAGCACGATCGCCGGACGGGCACGTCCGACGACGGCCAGCGCCTCGGCCGCCGTGGAGGCCTCGGCGACGACGCGCAGGTCGTGCTCGCGCTCGAGGATCGAGCGCAGGCCCTGGCGCACGATCGCGTGGTCGTCGACCAGCATGATGTCGACGGTCCGCGCCGGTGCCGGCGTCGGTGCCGGCGTCGTCGCCTCGGTCAGGGTTGCCATGGTTCCACCTGTTCCGGCCCGGTTCCGACCAGGCCTGCGATGATGCCCGGACGCTGCGCGTCCAGGGGCAAGGGAATCCGCATCTCCACCCGGACGCCGCCGATGCGGGCCCTCCGGAAGGCGATCGAGCCACCGAGCTCGGTGATGCGGCACTCGATGTTGGCCAGGCCGCGGTGGCGCCCGTCGGCGGACGGCCCGCGCTCCAGACGCAGCCGCCGGGCCAGCTCGGACGGGTCGCCCGTGCCGTCGTCGGCCACGCTGACGAACAGCTCGTCCGGCCGGTAGCGCAGCCGTACGACGGCCCGGCTCGCCTCGGCGTGGGTGGCGACGTTGAACAGCGCCTCCCCCACCGCGCGGGCGATCTCGTGGTCCGCGTCGGCGGTCAGCTCCGCGACGGAGCCGTCGACCCGGACCGTCACCGCGAGGTGCGGGCGGTGGTGCTCGGCGACCTCCAGCAGCAGCTCGGGAAGGGCGTGCACGACGTCGCGCTGGGGCTGGTGGAGGGCGTAGATCGCGCGGCGGAGCTGGTCGACCGCCTGGGCGCTGAGCTCCTTGGCGGTGCTCAGCCGCGCCTCGATCGCCTCGCGCCCCTCGTCGGCCGCCATGCCCCGGGCGACCTCGACGGCCATGCCGGCGGACAGGACGTACTGCGTGACGCTGTCGTGGAGCTCGCGCGCGATCCGGTGCCGCTCGTGGTCGAGCAGCTCGCGCTGGTGGGCCACCAGCAGCCGCTCCTCCGCGTGGCGCAGCTCGCGGGTGCGCTCGGCGAGGTCGCGGGCCTGGGCGGCGGTCTCGTCGTACAGGCGCTGGGCGCGGCGGTGCAGCGCGAGACCGGCCTGGTACTGCTCGGAGGTGTGCAGCGCGACGGCGGCCTCGTTGGCGAGGATGCGCAGCACGGACAGGTCGCCCGGCTCCGGCTCGTCGTCGAGGCCGTGCAGCCCGACCAGGCTGCCGATGGGGTCACCGGCGAGGGTCATCGGCACCCGCACCCAGGAGTCGTCGCGGGGCGTCCGCGTGGCGTGCCCGGCACGGATGGCGCCGAGCTCGCGTCGTACCCCGGGGGGCAGGTGGGTGTCGTCGTCGACCAGTGCGCCGCGCGTGCCGTCGACGACGAGGAAGCGGGGCCGGGCGCCGGGGAGCTGGCCGTCGGCGAGGCCCAGGATCAGCCACGCCGCGTTGAGGTGCTCCGCGGCGGCCCGCGCCACCTGCTCGAGCAGTCCTCGCGGCCCCTCCACGGTGCTGACCAGGCCGCGGGAGATCGAGTCCATCGCGCGGACCGCCCGCTGCATGCGCTCGTCGGAGCGCACGTAGGCGCGGTAGTAGGACCGCTTGCCGGACCGGACCCCGGTCAGCGTCGCCAGGTCGAGCTGCTCGGTCATGGCGCGCCCCGTCACAGCGCTTCGAGGAAGAGCTTCTCCACGTCGTGCAACGTGGCGGCACGCGGGTTGGTCGTCAGGCACGCGTCGTCGAGGGTCGTGTCCGCGAGGCGGGGTACGTCGGCCTCCGTCACCCCGAGCTCGCGCAGCCCCCGTGGCACTCCGACGTCGTCGGCCAGCCGGCGCACGTGGTCGGCGAGCAGGTCCGCGGCCTCCTCCCCGGGCATCCCCGCGACGTCGAGCCCGGCCGCCGCGGCGAGCGCGACGAAGCGGTCGGGCGTCGCGCGGGCGTTGTAGCGGATCACGTGCGGCAGCAGCACGCCGTTGACGACCCCGTGCGGGGCGTCGAGCAGGCCGCCGACCTGGTGGCTCATCGCGTGGGTGGCACCGAGGATCGCGTTGGAGAACGCGAGTCCGGCCTGCAGGCTGGCCTGCGCCATCTTGCGGCGGTGCTCGGTCTCGAGGGGGTCGGTGATGGTGGAGCGGAGGTGGCCGCAGACCAGGCCGACGGCGTTGAGGGCGTGGGTGTCGGCGAGCGGGTTGTGGGCCAGCGACACGAACGCCTCGATGCCGTGGGTCAGCGCGTCGAGGCCGGTCGCGGCGTTGAGCAGGTCCGGCATCGTGACGAGCAGCCGCGGGTCGGTGATCGAGATGTCCGGGACCAGGGCACGGCCCATGATCGTCACCTTCACCGAGCGGGCGGTGTCGGTGACGATGCAGAACTGGCTGACGTCGGCCCCCGTGCCCGACGTGCTGGGGATGATCAGCAGGGGCGGGATGGGCTGGGTCATCCGGTCGACGCCGCGGTAGTCGAGGATGTCGCCGCCGTTGCCGGACAGCACCGCCACGCCCTTCGCGGCGTCGGCGCAGGAGCCGCCGCCGATGCCGATGATGACGTCGCACTCCCACTCCAGGTAGTGCGCGAACGCCGCCCGGACCTCGTGGTCGCGCGGGTTCGGGGTCACCTGCGACCACACCACCGGACGCAGGCCCGCCTCCCGCAGGTGGCCGAGCAGCTCGTCGACCCAGCCGGCGGCGATGATGCCGGGGTCGGTGACGACCAGGGGGCGACGCGCGCCGAGCCGGGCCGCTGCGAAGCCGGCCTCGCTGAGCGACCCGGTGCCGAAGACCACCTCCGGCGCGTGGAACTTCACCAGCCCGGTCGGCTCCTCGTCGGCACCGCCCGAGAGCCGGGGTCGGGCCGGAGTTGCCGTGAGCACCATGGTGATCCCTTCGCCGATGTGACAGGCACCACACTGCTCCTCGAACGTTGCAACGAGGTTGGCACGCACCTGCCCGAACGGACAGGTGCGTGCTGTCCTGCTACCTGCGCAGCGTCCGGACCAGCAGGCGCAGGCCGATCAGCGCGAGCACCGCGATCGCCGCCTGCTTGCCGTAGCTCTTGAGGAGCACCGGCAGGACGGCCGAGCCCAGGTCGAGCGCGTCGTCGTCGTTGGCCGGCGCGGCTGGGCGTGCGGGCGCCGGGCGCGGGGGCTCCTGATCCGCCACGCCACTACCGGATTTGTCGTCCCCGGCCGCGGCGGACGACGAATTCGGTTGTTGAACCGGAGCCTCCGGAGCCGCCTCGGCGGCGAGGCGCTGCTCGAGGCAGGTCACGAACTGGCCGAGCAGCTTGTCGGAGACGTCCTGCATCACGCCACGCCCGAACTGGGCCGGCTTGCCGGTGATGGCGAGGTCGGTGACGACGTCGACCTGCGTGGAGCCGCCGTCGGCGGCCGCCATGGTCACGGTGACCTTCGCGCCCGCCGTGCCGTTGCCGCGCTTGTCGCGGCCCTTGGCGTCGACGACGAACCGGCGCGCGGCCTCGTCGCGCTCGACGAAGCTGCCCGCGCCGGCGTACACGAGCGCGATCGGGCCGAGCTTGACCTTGCAGGTGCCCTCGAAGGTCGGGTTGCCGTCGGCGTCCTCGCCGACGGCGGTGACCTGGGCGCCTGGGAAGCACTCGGCGAGCGCGCCGATGTCCTGGAAGTGCGCCCAGGTCGCCTCGACCGAGGTCGGGACGGTGAAGGAGTGGCTGAGGTCCATCCTGCTCCTCAGCTCCGGGCTGCCGCCGCGAGCACGGCCCGACGGGTCAGCACGGTCGCGAGGTGGCGGCGGTAGTCGGCGTCGCCGTTGAGGTCGCTGGGCGGGTTCGTGCCCTCCGCGGCGAGCGCGGCAGCGGCGGCCACGCCCTCCTCGGTCGCCGGCTGCCCGACCAGCGCCTGCTCGGCGGCCTCCGCACGCAGCGGGGTCGAGCCCATGTTGGTCAGCCCGATCCGCGCCTCCGCGATCGTGTCGCCGTCGAGCCGGACCGTCGCCGCCACCGCGACGATCGGCCACTGGTGCGCGATCCGGACGAACTTCTCGTACGACGCCCCCCAGCCGTCGTACTTGGGGACCTTCACCGCGGTGAGGATCTCGTCGTCGGACAGCGCGGTCTCGAAGAGGTCGACGAAGAAGGCCTCGGCCGCCACCTCCCGGGTGCCACCGGGCCCCTGCACGACGAAGGTCGCGCCGAGCGCCCGCGCGGGCGCCCCGAGATCGCCCGCGGGGTCGGCGTGCGCGAGCGCGCCGCCGAAGGTGCCCCGATGCCGGACCTGGGCATCGGCGAGATGGGTGATCGCCTTGCTGATCAGCAGGGCGTGCTCGTGGACGAGCGGGTCCTGGCCGACGTCGTGGTGCGTCGTCATCGCGCCGATCACCAGGTGGTCGCCGGCGTCGCGGACACCCCGCAGGCTGTCGATGCGACCGAGGTCGATGACCCACTCCGGGGCGTTGAGCCGCATCCGGAGCACCGGCAGCAGGCTCTGCCCGCCGGCGATGATCTTGGCGTCGTCGCCGTGCTCGGCCAGCGCGGCCACGGCCTCCTCGACCGAGGTCGGGGCGACGTACTCGAAGGCTGCGGGGATCACTGGACCCCTCCTTCCGACTCGTCGAAGTGGGGCATGGCCGACTCCGTCGTCCGGCCACCGGACGACCCGCTGTTGATGGCCCGCCACACCCGCTCGGGCGTGCACGGCATCGCGACGTCGTGGACGCCCAGCGGGCGCAGCGCGTCGACGACCGCGTTGACGACGGCCGGCGTCGAGGCGATCGTGCCGGCCTCGCCGACGCCCTTGGTGCCGAGCGAGTTGGTGGTCGACGGAGAGGTGGTGTGGTCGATCTCGAAGCTGATCGTGTCGGCCGCCGTGGGCAGCAGGTAGTCGACGAACGACCCGGTGACGAGGGTGCCGTTGTCGTCGTACACGGCCTCCTCCCAGAGCGCCTGGGCGATGCCCTGCACCAGGCCGCCATGGACCTGGCCCGCGACGATGAGCGGGTTGATCACCACGCCGATGTCGTCACAGCAGACGTACTTGCGCAGCCTGACCTGGCCGGTCTCCGTGTCCACCTCCACCGCGCACAGGTGCGTGCCGTGGGGGTAGTTGAAGTTCACCGGGTCGTAGGTCGCCTCGGAGTCGAGCGAGGGCTCCATCCCGTCGGGCAGGTTGTGCGCGGCGAAGACGGCGGTGGCGATCTCCTGGATCGCCATGCCCTGGTCGGTCCCCTTGACGGTGAACCGGCCGCCGCTGAACTCGAGGTCGTCGGCGGAGGCCTCGAGGAGGTGGGCCGCGACGGGCCGCGCCTTCTCGATGACCTTGTCGAGCGCCCGCACCAGGGCCTCTCCGCCGACGACCAGGCTGCGGGACCCGTAGGTGTCCAGGCCCTTGTGGGAGATCTGCGTGTCGCCGTGCAGGATCTCGACGTCCTCGAACGGTACGCCGAGCCGGTCGGCCACGATCTGGCTGAACGCCGTCTCGTGCCCCTGTCCGTGGGCCGACGCCCCGGTGACGACCTCGACCTTGCCGGTCGCGAGCATCCGGACCTCGGCATGCTCCCAGCCGCCCGCCCCGTAGTTGAGGCTGCCCAGGACGCGGGACGGCGCGAGGCCGCACATCTCGGTGAAGGTCGAGACGCCCAGCCCGAGCTGGACCTTGTCGCCACGGGCCCGTCGCTCGGCCTGCTCGGCGCGGAGGGCGTCGTACCCGAACATCTCCTTGGCCCGCGCGGTGGCGGCCTCGTAGTTGCCGGAGTCGTACTCCAGGCCGGCGACCGTGGTGAACGGGAACTCCTCGTGCTTGATCCAGTTCATCTCGCGGACCTCGAGCGGGTCCTTGCCGAGCTCGGCCGCGAGCTCGTCCATCAGCCGCTCGATGGCGAAGGTGGCCTCGGGCCGGCCGGCGCCGCGGTAGGCGTCGGTCCAGGTCTTGTTGGTGAGGATGTTGGTCGTCTGGAACTGGTACGCCGGGAACTTGTAGATCGCGTTGAACATGAACGCGCCCAGCACCGGCACCCCGCCGCCCACGATCGCGACATAGGCGCCCAGGTCCGCGAGCAGGTCGACCTTGAGGCCGGTGACCCGGCCCTCCTTGGTCGCCGCGAGGGTGAGCCGCTGCCACTGGTCGCGCCCGTGGTGGGCCGTGAGCAGCGACTCGCTGCGGGTCTCGGTGAACTTCACCGGCTTGCCGAGCCGGCGGGCCACCGCGAAGGTGATCATCTCCTCCGGCGTCTGCTGCAGCTTGCCGCCGAAGCCGCCACCCACGTCGGGGGCGATCACCCGGATCTTCGACTCGGGGACGCCCGTGGTCGCGGCGATCGCGAAGCGCAGGATGTGCGGGACCTGGGTGGCCGACCAGACCGTGATCTGCTCGCCCGTCGGGTCGACGACCGTGCTGCGCGGCTCCATGAACGCCGGGATCAGCCGCTGCTGGCGGTACTCCCGCTCGATGACGATGCCGTTGGCGCGCGCCTCGGCGATCGCGGCCTCGACGTCGCCGCCGGTCCCGGCCTCGGCCGAGTCGAAGCGCCAGACGGCGCTGACGTTGGTGCCGAGGTCGGGGTGCGCGATCGCTCCCCCGGTCTCGTGCGCGGTGGCCGCCTCCTTGAGGTCGAGCGCGGCCGGCAGCTCCTCGTAGTCGACCTCCACCAGCTCGGCGGCGTCGCGCGCCTCCGCGGCGGACCGGGCGACCACGACGGCGACCGTCTCGCCCGCGAAGGCGACCCGGTCGGTCGGCATCGGCAGGTGCGCCGGGGTGACCTGGTCGGTGACGACCGGCCACGCGTTGATGCAGGCGCCCTGGCCCTCGTCGAGGTCGGCGCCGGTCAGCACCGCCACCACGTTGGTCGCGGCCTTCGCCGCGTCCGTGTCGATGTTCGTGATCCGCGCGTGCGGGAACGGGCTGCGGACCATCGCCAGGTGGAGCATCCCGGGCAGCGTGATGTTGTCCGTCCACCGCGTCCGGCCGGTGATCAGGCGCTGGTCCTCCTTGCGTCGCCGGTCGCGGCCGATCTCCTGGCCGGTCGTGGGCTCCTGGGTCGCGGTCATGCCGATGCCCCCTCCGTCGTACCGGCGGCGTGCTGAACGGCGCGCACGATGTTGTGGTAGCCGGTGCAGCGGCACAGGTTGCCCTCGAGGCCGAGCCGGATGGCCTCCTCGGAGGGGCTCGGGTTCTCGTTGAGCAGGTCGACGGTCTGCATGATCATCCCGGGCGTGCAGAACCCGCACTGCAGGCCGTGGCACTCCCGGAACGACTCCTGCACCCTGTGCAGCTGGCCGTCCTCCCCGGCCAGGCCCTCGATGGTCGTGACCTCCCCGCCGTCGGCCTGGACCGCCAGCACGTTGCAGGACTTCACGCTCCTGCCGTTGAGGTGGACCGTGCACGCGCCGCAGTTGCTGGTGTCGCAACCGATGACGGTGCCGGTCTTGCCGAGCTTCTCCCGGAGGTACTGCACGAGGAGCATCCGGGGTTCGACGTCGTCGGCGACCTGCTGGCCGTCGACGGTGAGGTTGATCCGGGCCATGACTCTCCCTTGAGCGCGAGGGGACCTGTGATGCGGCTCACGCTAGGGATGGTGAGGTTGGCAGATGGTTGCGCGCCGGGTCGGGGTCCCGGTTCTTCCTGTTCTGCCCCGGCGCGGGGGCGTTGGCGGTTACGGTCTGCGGCCATGAGGTGGTCTCGGGGCGTGGTGCCGGCGCTGGTGCTGGGTGCGGCGACGATGCTGGCGGCCTGCGGCACGAACGACCCGACGACCCCGGGCGCCTACGGCGAGGACCCGGGCTTCGTCACCGGCTCGCCGGTGGTCTTCGAGGAGGGGAAGTACCCCCTCGGAGAGTACGTCGACTGGGACGACACGCTGCGGATCCGGGCGGACGTCGTCGGGGTCGACGGCGACGACAGCGGTGCGTGGCTGGCGATGGCGGTCCGGGTCGAGAACACCGGCGCGAGGTCGCGGGTGATCCCTGAGCTCGAGCTCTCCTGCGACGGGCAGGAGAGCGGTTTCGGCGCCACCGTCGAGGGCGAGGCGCCGAGGCCTGGGCGCGTCCCAGCCGACGGCTCGGTCGAGTACCAGGAGCGGTTGTCGATGCTCGGTGGGGGCGCGAGGGGCGATTCGATCCCGAAGTGCACGGGCGAGGTCACGATCGACCTCACCCTGCGGGGCGAGCGCTCGTCAAGCACCATGCAGGCCTGGACCGTGCCCGACGACATCGTCGACGAGCTCAACGAGCGCCGCCCGACCCCGGCGTCGGGCGGGCAGCAGGAGATCTCCCCCGGGCTGCCGATCGACATCGTGGTGGAGTCGGTCGGCGGCGACGGCCAGCGACCTTGGCTGAACGTCAGGGTGGACTACTCGAACAGCACGGGGACCGAACAGCCGCTCGATCCACCGACGCTGCACTGCGCCCAGTCGGACGGCGCGGGCCAGGCCCTCCAGGACGACCTCACCGTCGGCTGGTCGGGCGGCGTGCAGGTCGGGCTCCTGATGCCTCCGGGTGACGACGGGGAACCGCTCACGGCCTGCCACGCCCCCGCCTACGTCGAGATCGGCTCCGGGCGCTGGACGCTCTCCGAGGACGAGCTGGACTACCTCAACGAGGAGCTCGCCCGCGAGCCCGGCCGGCCCTACAGCTGGGCCGCCACGGACGACTCGTTCTCCTCCGGCTACCAGATCGTCGTCGTACCGGACGCCACCGCCGCCGAGGCGCTCGAGGCCCTGGGCCCGAACCGCCGGAAGGTCAGCCCGGAGCGCTTCTGGGCGATCCGCGTGGCCGAGCACGACGGCGGCGTCGTGCTCTTCACCTGGGGGCTCGTCGACGAGGACAGGGTCGTCGCGCTCAGCCGTATCGGTGGCCTCGCCGCGTCGTACGGCAACACCGTCAACGGCGACGACCACGTCCTCGTCGCGCGCGACGGCAAGGTCGTCCGCAGCTTCGACCCCTTCCTCGGCCAGGACTATCTCAAGTCGAAGCACCTGCCCGAGGAGAAGGGGCTCGACCTGGAGAACGACACCGGGCCGGCGTCGTGGACGCTGCTCGAGCGGCTGACGAAGGTGCACATCACACGGGACTGGTTGATGGACGAGGACCACCCCGCCTACCTGGTCAAGTGAAGGAGCGGGTGCGCGGCCCGGTCCAGGACAGCTCGTCATCCTCCTCCGGCACCTCCCCGGAGACCACCGCCAACCACCATCCACCGGCGTCGACGCCGACCACGGCGCGCTCGCCCATCCAGTCGACCTCCACCCGGTCCCCCGGCGTCGCCCGACCGACCGCCCAGCCGCCTGTGCCGATCCATCCGAAGAGCGGTGTTTCGTCGACTGCCGGGATCCCGACGTCGTCCTGGTGGCCGACGCGCGACCAGGTCCGGTCGCGCCGGACGAAGACGCTGACCTCGATCTCGCGGCCGTCACCGTTCAGGTCGTCGAAGCGGGCAGCGTGGACGCCGTCGACGATGACCGTGCGTACGACGCCGTTCCCGGGGACGGCGGACTCCCAGAGCACGTCGTCGGGCGCGTCAGGTGCGGTCACCTGGCCAGTCTCGTCACGCGCCGGCCCGCCTGTCGTCCGATTTGTCGCCCGGACATGCCGGTGGCCCCGCCGGTGGGGCGGGGTGTGGGGCTTGGTGGTCAGTAGCCGTCGAGGATCGTGGTGCCGGCGGGGCCGACGTGGAAGTGGTGGCCGTGGGGGCTGGTCCACAGGTAGTGGCCGGGCTGGATCACGAGGTAGCGCCATTGGCTGTGGGTCTTGGCGCGGTGGTGCCTGCGGCAGAGCGGGACGAGGTTGCAGGGACACGTCTTCCCGCCCTCGCCATGGGGCTTGGCGTGGTCGAGGTCGCAGCGGACCGCTTGTTGGGGGCAGTTGGGGAACCGGCAGGTGTGGTCGCGCAGCCGGACGCGTCGCTGGTGGCGGTCGGGGATCTCGTAGGAGTCGACCGGGATGCAGTCGGCCAGGTCGATGACGGGCCGGACGATGACGGTCGTGCCGGGGACCTGCAGCCACTCCTTCACCTGGGCCGTCTGGACGGGTGACCTGGTCTCCTCACACCGCCCGACGTTGTTGTCGCCGGTGAGGGCGGTGTCGGTGATGTGGACATTCAGCTCGACCCGCCGTCCGGGCGCTTGGGCGATGACCTCGCCGGTGGTCTCGTCGGCGATCAGCAGGTCGAGGGCGAGGTCGCGGCGGGCGATCGCACCGACCGCCTTCGCCCGACGCACATCGAGGGAGTCGGTGTCGCCGAGCTGGCCCCGCAGTGCTGCTTCCCGGGAGATGGCTTGGTTGAGGTCGTGGCCGTCGGCCGCATCGAGGTAGGCCTCGAGGTGCACGCCGCCGTGCTCATCGGTGTCGGTGATGTTGCAGTGACGGTGCTCGTTCGCGGCCTGCCGTTCGGCCTCGGCGCGTTCGGGGTCGAACCGGAGGATCGCCTCGGTGACGAGGCGTTCGAGCTGCGCCCAGCCGACCCCACCGACGGCGGCGTCGAGGTGCCGGTCCACGAACTCCGCGGCTTCTGCCGGCAGCGACCTCGTCAGGTCAGCGATGCGCTGGGCCCGCCACGGCGCCACCCGGCCGTCCACCACGGCGGCATACAGCAGCGGCAGGCGCCAGGCGCACTCGATGACCTGACCCACATACGACCGGCCACCATCCGGCGACCTGCCAAGCACCGCGATCAGCTCCATCAACCGGAACTCGCTCACGAGCGGGGCACCCGGGCCGGCGATCGGGACACCGGTGTCGAGATAGCCCTCCGTCAACGTCGCTGCACCCTCGGGACTTTCGACGATGTTGGCCTCAGCCCAGGCGGCGATGTTCATCCACTCCCGGATCAGGAGGTGGTCACGGACCTCGGCGTCGTCAGCGATCCACGACAGCAGCGAGGCTGTCGAAACCGCTGTCGCGGTGCCGCTGGTTCCGAGATCCATGACTGGATTCTCCCATCGACCTCCGACACAAAGAAGCGACGGAAACCCGCCTGTGGACAGGGGAAAGTCCCTCGACGGGGTGTGCAGAACAAGTGGTGCAACGAGTGAACACGGGCTGCCGGACCGCACCCGACCGCGCGACCCAGTCCCGCACCCATGCCGCTCGTCGCTGCGTTTGAAGACCCGACCACCCACCCAACCGAAGGGCACAACGGGTGCACCGGAGCAAGGGGTCTCGTGACGGTCGCTGCGCGACCTCCTCGACCACCGGACGGACCGCACCCGACCGCCGGACCCAACGACCCGCCCAGCTCCCTCGTCGCTGCGCTTGAAGACCCGACCACAGGCATACCGCAGGGCACAGCCGGTGCACCGGAGCCAGAGGTTTCGAGGCTCGGCGCTGGCGCACCTCGCACCTCAACCAGCGGAGGGGGGCACAGCAGGTGCACCGGAGCCAGGGGTCTCGTGACGGTCGCTGCGCGACCTCCTCGACCACCGAGGTCGCTGCGCGACCTCCTCGACCACCGGGTCAGACGTCGGCGACCGCCAACCGCGCCTTCAGCAACGGGACCGAGGGGTGGGCGACACGACCGTCGAGGGCGAGGCGGGCGAGGCAGGCCTCCAGCACCGCGGTGTCGTACGGCGCCAGCTCGGCGTAGTGCAGGACGGCGTCGGGCTGGGGGTCGGCCAGCAGCGCCTCGCGGACGGCGACGGCGACGTACTCGCCCATCTCGACGAGGGCCGGGCTCTCGGTGCCGGGGAGGAGGTCGCCGCCGTAGGCCTCGACGGCGGCCGCGACCTCGCCGCGGCGGAGCAGGCCGAGCACGTGGTCGACGTCGGTGGCGATCGGCATCAGCAGGCGGTAGGGCCGCGACGCGAGCTGGCCGGCGAGGGCGTGGCGCAGGTGGGAGACCTCGGCCTTGAGGGTGGAGAAGGTGACCGCGTGATCGCCGTAGAGCATCGCGTGGAGCTGGTCGAGGGAGAGCCCGTCGGGGTGCAACGCGAGCAGGGCGAGGATCTCGGTCTGCCGGCGGTTGAGCAGGAGGCGCTGGCCGTCGATCCGGGCCTCGGCGGTGCCGAGCAGGCTGAGGACGAGACCGGGCTCGACCAGCTCGTCGCCGGGGGCGGCCTCGTGGAGGTACTGCTGGGTGCGGGGCAGGGCCTGCTCGACCAGTCGGGCCAGCACCCGCGCGGTGGCGAGGCCGATCGGGTGGGTGCGGTCCCAGGTGGTCGAGATGTCGAGCACGCCGAGCTTGGCACCGCTGACCGGGTCGTGCACGGGCGCCGCCCAGCAGACCCAGTTGTGCACGATCGGCGCGTAGTGCTCGGCGCTGAACACCATCGCGGGCCGGTCGAGCCGGTTGGCGAGGTCGAGGGCGTTGGTGCCGACCGACTGGTCGTCCCAGCGCCCGCCCATCACGAAGTTGACGGTCTCGGCCTTGCGGCGCATCACCCGGCCGCCGTAGGTCCACAGCACGCGGGTGTCCGGGTCGGTGACGGCGAGCACCAGGTCGCCGTCCTCGGCCGTACGGCGCAGCTCGTCCTCGACCCGCTCGACGGCGACCTGGAGCGGCGAGCCCTGCCAGAACGAGCGGGTCTCCGACTCGTCGGCCAGCGGCGCCTCGACGACGTCGCGGGCGACGACCGCGCCGGACCGCTCCCAGCTGTCCCGGATCTCCGGGCGCACGAGCGGCGCCGCGCGGTCGCCCTGCTCGACGAAGGTGGTCCACGCCGAGAGCGCAGCCCTCCGCCGCTCCTGGAGCTCGTCCATGCCAGCACACTACTCCCGGGGTGTGACGGTGATCACTCCCCTTCGGAGGTAGGGCGCCTACGCGTGGATCCGGCCCTCGCGCTCGGCGAGCGGCTCCCCCGATCCTCCCCAGCGCCCGGCCACGATCTCCGCGGCGATGCTGATCGCGGTCTCCTCCGGGGTGCGCGCACCGAGGTCGAGGCCGATGGGGCTGTGCAGCCGCCGCAGCTCCGCCTCGCTGACGCCGGCCTCGCGCAGCCGCTCCATCCGGTCGTCGTGGGTACGACGCGAGCCCATCGCCCCGACGTACCCGACCTCGGGCAGGCGCAGGGCCACCTCGAGCAGCGGGACGTCGAACTTCGGGTCGTGGGTCAGCACCGTGATGACGGTGCGCCCGTCGATCCGGCCGGCCTCCTGCTCGGCCTGCAGGTAGCGGTGTGGCCAGTCGACGACGACCTCGTCGGCGCCCGGGAAGCGGCTCGTGGTGGCGAAGACCGGCCGGGCGTCGCAGACGGTCACCCGGTAGCCGAGGAAGCCGCCGACCCGCGCGACGGCGGCGGCGAAGTCGATCGCACCGAAGACCAGCAGCCGCGGGGCGGGCGCGAACGCCCACACGAACACCCGCAGCCCCTCACCCCGGCGCTCGCCGTCGGGGCCGTAGGACAGGGTGCCGTTGTGCCCGGCGGCGAGCAGGCCGAGGGCGTCGTCGTGGACGGCGGCGTCGATCCGCGCGCTGCCGAGGCTGCCGCTGAGGCCGCCGTCGAGGTCGGCGTCCGGGCGGATGAGCACCCGCCGGCCGACGTACGACGGGTCCGGGTGGTCGACCACGGTGGCGACCGCGACCGGCCGGCCGGCCTCGATGTCGGCCGCGACCTCACCGAGCTCGGGGAAGGTCTCCCGGCTGACCTTCTCGACGTAGACGTCGAGGATCCCGCCGCAGGTCAGGCCGACGGCGAAGGCGTCGTCGTCGGAGACGCCGTAGCGGTGCAGCTCGGGGACGCCGGACGCGGCGACGGACTGCGCGACGTCGTACACGGCGCCCTCGACGCAACCGCCCGAGACCGAGCCGACCGCGGACGCGTCCGGACCGACCAGCATCGACGCGCCCGGCGGGCGCGGGGCGGAGCGGAAGGTGGCGATGACGGTCCCCATGCCGACGCTCTCGCCGGCCTCCCACCAGGCGAGCAACTGGGGCAGCACCTCACGCATCGGCGAGCACCTCCGTGAGCTCGGCGAAGGTCGCCAGCGAGTGGCCGGCGAGGAAGTGGTCGACGTGCGGCAGGACGGCGACGATCCCCTGCTGCACGGGCGCGTAGCCGTCCTTCCCCCGGTGCGGGTTGACCCACACGACGGTGTGCGCGAGACGGTGCAGCCGGGCGACCTGCTCACCGAGCAGCCGTGGCTCCCCACGTTCCCAGCCGTCGCTGAAGACCACCACGGCCGCACCGCGCGCCATTCCCCGTTGCCCGTGGCGGTCGAGGAATGCCTGGAGCGTCTCCCCGAGACGCGTGCCGCCCGACCAGTCGGGGACGACCTCCCCGGCGGCCGCGAGCGCGCGGTCCGGGTCCCGCAGCCGCAGCGGGCGGGTGATCCGGGTCAGCCGGGTGCCGAGGGTGAAGACCTCGACCTCGCCGGCCGCCGACCCGGAGGCGGCACTGATGCGGTGGGCGAGGCGGAGCAGCGCGTCGGCGTACCCGCTCATCGACCCGGACACGTCGACCAGCAGCACGACGCGGCGGTTGCGCGTCGCCCGGCGCCGGTAGCGGATCCGGTCCGGCTCCCCCATCCGGCGCAGGCTGGCGCGCAGGGTGCGGGAGGCGTCGACGTCACCCCTCCGGCGAGGTGTACGACGAGCAGTGGCGCGTCGCGGCAACCGCACCCGCAGCGAGGCGAACATCCCCGCGAGCAGGGCCCGCTCGGTGGCGTCGAGCGTCGCGACGTCACGGTGCCGCAGCACCTCGGCGGCGCTGGCCGCCGCACGCACCGGGTCGTCGTCGGGGTCGGCACCCGCGCCGTCGCCCTGGTCGTCGGGGAGCAGGCCCACCCCGGTCCGCGGCTGGGCGCCGCGGGGTCGCAGCGTGGGCGCGGTGTTGTCGCGGCCGAACCACTCGTCGAAGACGCGGTCGTGCCGCTCGACGTCCTCCGGCGTGGCGCAGAGCGTCGCCCGGCCGGCGGTCCGGGTGGCGTCGCGGTCGGCGATCCCGACGAGGGCGACCGCGTCGAGATAGGTGCGGGTGCGGTCCTGGGTGACCGCGACGCCGGCGGCGCGCAGCGCGGTCGTGAAGCCGAGCAGGACCTCGTCGGCGTCGCGGACCAGCAGCGGCGTGCTCATCGGGCCAGCATCCGGTCGAGGGCGGCGCGCACCCGCTCGGCGTCGTCGCGGTACTTCACCAGGGCGCCGAGCGTCAGGGCGGCCGTCTCGACGTCGAGCTCGACGGTGCCGAGGTGCTGCAGCGCGCGGCCCCAGTCGAGCGTCTCGGCGACACCGGGCGGCTTGAGCAGGTCGGAGCCCTGGCGCAGCTGCTGCACGACCTGGACCACCTGCCGGGCCAGCTCGGCGCTCACCTCGGGGGCGCGCGAGCGGACGATCGCCACCTCGCGGTCCAGCCCCGGGTGGTCGATCCAGTGGTAGAGGCAGCGGCGCTTGAGGGCGTCGTGCAGCTCGCGGGTGCGGTTGGAGGTGAGCACGACGGTCGGCGGGGTCGCGGCCTGCACCGTCCCGAGCTCGGGGATCGTGACCTGGTACGTCGACAGCACCTCCAGCAGGAACGCCTCGAACTCGTCGTCGGCGCGGTCGACCTCGTCGACCAGCAGCACCGCGGGGCTCTGCTGCAGCGCGGCCAGCACCGGGCGGGCGAGGAGGAAGCGCTCGTCGTACAGGCTCTTCTCGGCCTCCTCCACGTCACCGCGTCCACCGGCCGACGCGCCTCCGGAGACCGCCTCGAGGGCGCGCAGGTGCAGGATCTGGCGCGGGAAGTCCCAGTCGTAGAGCGCCTGGGTCGCGTCGATGCCCTCGTAGCACTGCAGCCGGATCAGCGGCCGCTCGAGCGCCTCGGCGATCGCCTCCGCCAGCGCGGTCTTGCCGGTGCCCGGCTCTCCCTCGAGCAGCAGCGGACGCCCCATCTCCAGGGACAGGAACAGGACGGTCGCCAGGTCGTCGTCGCAGAGGTAGCCGGTCTCCCCCAAACGGCGCGCCAGCTCGGCGACACGGGCGTCCATGGGGCGAGGCTATTGAGCGGGTCGTTGGTCCGAGGTTGGCTCGTCGACGTCGACTCCCGACGCCAGGTCGCCGCACTCGACGAGCTGCGGGTCGTTGACCGAGAGGTACAGGCGCGCACCCCGGTCCCCCGACGCCGCGTCGCCGACCGGCGCCCAGTGCTCGCGCCCGAGCAGCACGGGGTGCCCCGGCGTGCCGTCGTACGACGCCCGCGCGAGCGCCGACGGACCGGTGTCCGCCTGCCCGAGCACCCGAGCGACCACCGCGGCGGTGACGTCGGGCAGGTCGACGAGGTGGACCAGTGCGGCGTCGTGGCCGGTGCCGGCCAGCTCCCGGAGGCCGGTGCGCAGGGACGCGCCCATGCCGGCCTGCCAGGCCAGTGCCCGCACGGCATGGACCCGGGTCAGGTCGCCCAGCCCGTCGGCGAGCACCCACTCCGCCTCGTCGGCGGATGCGCCGAGCACGACCGTGACCTCGTCGCAGCCGCCCTCGAGCAGCACGGTCACGGCTCGGGTCAGCCACGGCCGGCCCGCGTCGTCGCGGACCAGTGCCTTCGGCATCCCCATCCGGGAGCCGGCGCCGGCGGCGAGCAGGAGCCCGGTGACACTCACGGGATCGACCCTGCCACAGAAATGGCGCAAGGCCCCTGCCGGAGCAGGGGCCTTGCTGGTGGTGCTCAGGGAGCGACCGGACTCAGCCGAGTCGAAGCTCGTTCGCTTCGCTCAGAAGTCCATGCCGCCCATGCCACCGGTCGGGTCGCCCGCGGGGGCGGCCTTCTCCGGCTTGTCGGCCACGACGGCCTCGGTGGTGAGGAACAGCGCGGCGATCGACGCGGCGTTCTGCAGCGCCGAGCGGGTCACCTTGGCCGGGTCGATGATGCCGTTGGCCAGCAGGTCGACGTACTCACCGGTCGCGGCGTTGAGGCCCTGGCCGGCGGGGAGGTTGGCGACCTTCTCCGCGACGACGCCGCCCTCGAGGCCGGCGTTGATCGCGATCTGCTTCAGCGGCGCGGAGACCGACGCCTTGACGATCGCGGCACCGGTGGCCTCGTCGCCCTCGAGCTCGAGCTTCTCGAACGCGGCGGCAGCGGCCTGCACCAGCGCGACGCCACCACCGGGGAGGATGCCCTCCTCGACGGCCGCCTTCGCGTTGCGGACGGCGTCCTCGATGCGGTGCTTGCGCTCCTTGAGCTCGACCTCGGTGGCCGCGCCGACCTTGATGACGGCCACGCCGCCGGCCAGCTTGGCGAGGCGCTCCTGGAGCTTCTCGCGGTCGTAGTCGGAGTCGGAGTTCTCGATCTCGGCGCGGATCTGGTTGACCCGGCCCTCGATCTGGGCCTGGTCACCGGCACCCTCGACGATGGTGGTCTCGTCCTTGGTGATGACGACCTTGCGGGCCTGGCCGAGCAGCTCGATGCCGGCCGACTCCAGCTTGAGGCCGACCTCCTCGGAGATGACCTGGCCGCCGGTCAGGATCGCGATGTCCTGCAGCATGGCCTTGCGGCGGTCGCCGAAGCCCGGGGCCTTGACGGCGACGGACTTGAACGTGCCGCGGATCTTGTTGACGACCAGGGTCGACAGCGCCTCGCCGTCGACGTCCTCGGCGAGGATGACGAGCGGCTTGCCCGACTGCATGACCTTCTCCAGCAGCGGCAGCAGGTCCTTGACGTTGCTGATCTTGCTGTTGGCGATGAGCACGTAGGCGTCCTCGAGGACGGTCTCCATGCGCTCGGGGTCGGTGACGAAGTAGGCCGAGATGTAGCCCTTGTCGAACCGCATGCCCTCGGTGAGCTCGAGGTCGATGCCGAAGGTGTTCGACTCCTCGACCGTGATCACGCCCTCCTTGCCGACCTTGTCCATCGCCTCGGCGATGGCGTCACCGACGGTGGCGTCGCCACCGGCGGAGATGGTGGCGGTGGCGGCGATCTGCTCGCGGGTCTCGACGTCCTTGGCCATGCCGAGGAGCTGCTCGGAGACAGCGCTCACGGCAGCCTCGATGCCGCGCTTGAGACCCATCGGGTTCGCGCCGGCGGCGACATTGCGCAGACCCTCGCGGACGAGCGCCTGGGCGAGGACGGTCGCGGTCGTCGTACCGTCACCGGCGACGTCGTCGGTCTTCTTCGCGACCTCCTTGACCAGCTCGGCGCCGATCTTCTCGTAGGGGTCCTCGAGCTCGATCTCCTTGGCGATGGACACACCGTCGTTGGTGATCGTGGGGGCGCCCCACTTCTTCTCCAGGACGACATTGCGGCCCTTGGGGCCAAGGGTGACCTTGACGGCGTCGGCGAGCGTGTTCATACCCCGCTCGAGGCCACGCCGGGCCTCCTCGTTGAAAGCAATCAGCTTCGACATAACTCCTGCGATTCCTTCGCGATGTCCGTTATCACTCTCAAGGCGAGAGTGCCAGCATCATGTTTAGCACTCGACCATGGCGAGTGCAAGGAGAAGGGGCTCTTCTCAGGCCGGATTCAGCCGGGCGCGGACCATCTCGGCGAACCGTCCCGCGTTCGCCGGGTCCACGTCGAGGTAGAGGCCCGGCTCGATCAGCTCCAGCTCGCTCACGACCCACTGGTCCTGCCAGGCCATCAGGTCGACGCGCGCGTAGGCGAGCTCGGCCCCCGTGCGGGCCTCCACCGCCCGCACGGCGTCCGCCGCGACCCGCGCGCGGCCCGGGTCGAGGGCGACCGGGCGGCTGCTGCCGCCGTACAGCTCGTGCACGCGCAGCTCCCCGGCCGCCGCGACCTTGTCGACCTGCGCGACGGGCGCGCGGTCGAGGACGTAGACCGACGACTCCCCCGTCGTCCGCACCGACTCGACGACCGGCTGCACGATCCACGGACCCGCGACCAGGCCCTCGAGCCGGCCGTCGTCCACGCTCTCGGCGACGACCACGCCGACGCCACCGGCGCCGGTACGTGGCTTGATGACGACGCGCCCCCACCGCTCCAACGCCCGCGCCAGCCCACCCGCGAGGTCGGTGTCGTCGAGCAGCGCCGTCGGCACCGTGGGTACGACGTCCGCGATCTCCGTCAGGTAGGCCTTGTCGGCGTTCCAGGCGAAGGCCTCCGCACCGTTCAGCAGCGGTGTCACCGCCTCCACCCGCTCCGCCCACGCGAGGAAGGCGGCGAGGCGGCGGTGGTAGTCCCACGTCGAGCGGACCGCGACCAGGTCGGCCTCGGCCCAGGCGACGTCTGGGTCGTCCCAGCGCACCCAGCGGGCCTCGATCCCGCGCTCCGCCAGGGCGGCCAGCAGCAGCTCGCCACCGGGCTCGCCCTCGGGCATCAGGTCGAAGGTCGCGAGCAGCACGGTGGTCACGGGACCGAGGCTACGAGCGGGGTGGGTGGTGCCCGAAGGGCAGGTCGACGGCGTGGCCGAGCGCCAGCAGGACCGACGGGACGAGCGCCTTCGCCGTCCGCTTGTAGCCCAGCGCGCTGGGGTGGAAGCGGTCGAGGCTGAACATCTCGTCCGGGTTGGTGATGAAGAACGGGCCCACCACCCGGGCCAGCGACACGGCGTGCGCGCCGTTGCGGACGGCGACCTCCGCCTGCGCCGTGGCGAGCTGGCGCGACATCCGCGAGCCCAGTGAGCGCAGCGGCTGCGGGACGGGGCGCAGCGCCCCCAGGTCGGGACAGGTGCCGACGACGACCTCCGTGCCCTGCGCCCGCAGCCGTACGACGGCCTCCTCCAGCTGGGCGGCCGAGGTGGCGACGGGGACGCGGTGGGTGACGTCGTTGCCGCCGACCACGATGACGGCCACGTCGGCCAGGTAGCCGTCCGGCAGGCCGTCGAGCTGGCCGGCGAGGGCCGAGGTCTCCGAGCCCACGACCGCTGCGGTCCGCAGCCGCACCGGTCGGTGCAGCTCCCGCGCCAGGCCCCGGGCGATCCGCGCCCCGAGGGTGTCCTTCGGCCGCTCGGCGCCCAGCCCGGCGGCGATCGAGTCACCGAGGACGAGCAGCTCGAGGGGCGCGCCGGCGTAGGACTTCCGCTTCCACGTCTTGTCCGCGGGCAACGCCTGCTCGCCGAGCGGCTTGCCGATCCGGGCCCGGGCGATCGCGGCCTGGCGGCGCAGCAGCTCCCGACCGCCGCCGGTGGTGACCCCGATGCCGGCGAGCGCGACACCGGCGCCGACGAGGGCCTTGCGGGTACGACTCATGGACGCTTTGAACCAGACCGTCCTGAACGGATCGTGGCGGCCCGGTGGCCCGGGGATGTCAGGCCGGCGCGACCTCGATCACCGGCTCGTGCCGGACGGGGAAGTTCACCGACGCCGCGATGAAGCAGTTCGTGCTCGCCTCGCCGTGGATCTCCCGCGCGGTCGCGACCATGGCGACGTCGGCGACGGTGACCCGCGGCCGGAGCACGACCTCGGTGAAGTGGCCACCCTGGCCGACCTGGGCCATCGTGCCGACCGGGCTGTCGTCGTACGACGTCACGACGACGCCGTGGTTGACGGCCGAGTGGAGGTAGGACAGCAGGTGGCACTGGGCGAGCGCGGCGAGCAGCAGCTCCTCGGGGTTCCAGCGGGTGGCGTCGCCGCGGAAGGTCGGGTCGGCGGACCCTGCGAGGTCGGGCTTCCCGGCCGCCCGGAGCAGGACGTCACGTCCGTAGTCGCGGTAGCCGGAGGTGCCCGTGCCGCGGTTGCCCTGCCAGGTCAGGTCGAGGGCGTAGTGGTGCGAGGCCATGGTCCCATTCTGTCCGAGAACGCTAGCGAGAACTTGTTCTAGTTTGGCAGGCTGTCAGCTGTGACCGCCGCCACAGCCGCCCCGCGCCCGATCAACCTCGCCGACATCCTCGAGGCGATGGCCGACGCCGTCCCCGACCGGGTCGCCGTCTTCACGATGGAGCGGGCCTGGACCTTCGCCGAGATCGACGACCGGGCCACCCGCCTGGCCAACCACCTGACCGGACTCGGCATCCGGCCCGGTGAGCACGTCGCGGTCCACGCCACCAACCGGATCGAGTGGGTCGACGCGCTCTACGGGTGCCTCAAGGCACGCGCCGTGCCGATCAACATCAACTACAAGTACCTCCACGACGAGCTCGCGTACCTCTACGACAACGCCGACTGCGTCGCCGCGATCATCGCGCCCGAGTACGTCGACGCGGTCACGGCCCTCGACACGCCCACCCTGCGCGAGATGGTCGTCCTCGGCGAGGGGTACGACGCCGCGCTCGCCGCCGCCTCGCCGGAGCGCCCGGTCAACGGCCGCTGCGCCGACGACCACTACGTCCTCTACACCGGCGGCACCACGGGCAACCCCAAGGGCGTGGTGTGGCGCATCGAGGACCTGATCCGGGCGGCGCTCAACGCGGCCCGGTACGGCGCTCCGCTCGACTCGGTCGAGCAGCTGGTCGAGGAGGCGGTCGCGGTCGAGAACCCGATGGTCCTGCTCGCCTGCGGCCCGATGATGCACGGCGGCAGCCAGTGGATCCTCGGCAACGGCCACGTGGCGGGCCAGACGATCGCGCTCTACACGGAGCCCAACTTCAGCGCGACCGGCATCCTCGACCTCGTCGAGAAGGCGAAGGTGGTCTCGCTGACCTTCCTCGGCGACGCGATGGGCCGCCCGGTCGCCGAGGCGATCCTCGCCGAGCCGGACCGCTGGGACCTCTCCAGCCTGGCCGCGGTCTCCAACGGCGCCGCTCCCCTGTCCGACGGGGTGCGCGAGGAGATCCGTCGCGCGCTGCCCGGCCGGTTCATCCTCGACTCCTACGGCTCCTCGGAGTCCGGCGCCGCCGGCTCCCGGGTCGACGACGGCTCCGAGGGCGGCTCGGCGGCGCCGCGCTTCACGGTCAACGACCAGGTCGAGGTGTTCGACCCCGAGATGAAGCCGTGCCCGCCGGGCGTCGACGGCATGCTCGCGCGCACCGGCCCGGTCCCGCTCGGCTACTACAAGGACCCGGTCAAGACCGCCGCCACCTTCAAGGAGGTCGACGGCGTCCGGTGGGTGATCCCCGGCGACTTCGCGCGCCGCGAGGAGGACGGCTCCGTGACCGTGCTCGGCCGCGGCTCGGTCTGCATCAACACCGGCGGCGAGAAGGTGCACCCCGAGGAGGTCGAGGCGGTCCTGCTGCGCCACGAGGACATCTTCGACGCCGTCGTGGTCGGGACCCCGCACGAGCGCTGGGGCCAGCAGGTCACCGCCCTCGTCCAGCGCCGCGAGGGCGTCCAGCTCGACGAGGACGACGTCCGCGACCACTGCCGCGCGCTGATCTCCAACTACAAGGTGCCCAAGGCGGTGCTCTTCGTCGACACGGTGCCGCGGACCCCGGTGAGCAAGGTGGACTACCCGGCGAGCGCGGCCCTGGCCGCGCAACTGCTGGGCTGATTTTTTCCCGTCGGTTGTCGATCGGGGGCGTCCCCGCGCGTCATCGCGGTGAAAGACTCCCTTCCATCACACCTATGGAGACCACCATGACCGAGTACGTCGTCCTCCTCACCGCCGACGAGAACGTCTGGGACAACGCCACCGACGAGCAGAGGGTCGCGATGTTCGCCCGCCACGAGGAGTTCTCGCGGCTGCTCGCCGAGCGCGGCCACACCGTGACCGGCGGCGCCGAGCTGACCCACTCCCGCGCGACCAAGCGCGTCGCGCGCGGTAGCGACGGCAACGTCACCGTCACCGACGGCCCGTTCGCCGAGGCCGTCGAGCAGGTCGGCGGCTACTACTCCGTGCAGAGCGACGACCTCGACGACCTGCTCGAGATCTGCGCGGTACTGGCCGACGGCGACACCACCGTCGACGTCCGGCCGGCCGTCGAGCAGCCCGTCTGACGGTTTGGCCGGCGAGCGGTTGAGCAGCGCCGACGCGCTGGGCCGGCTCCACCGCGACGAGTGGGGCCGGCTGCTGGCCCTGCTCGTCGCACGCTTCCGCCGGCTCGACCTCGCCGAGGACGGGCTGGCCGACGCGTTCGAGGCTGCGGCCCGGCACTGGCCGGTCGACGGCGTCCCGGACAATCCCCCCGCGTGGCTGCTGACGACCGCTCGGCGCAAGGTCCTCGACCGGTTGCGGTCGGAGTCGGTGCACGCGACCAAGCTGCCGCTGCTCGTCGTCGACGCGTACGCCGCCGAGGCGGCCCAGCGGGTGATGGCGGACGGAGGCGAGGTGCTCACCGACGAACGGCTCCGGCTGGTGCTGCTGTGCGCCCACCCCCGGCTGTCGCCCGAGGCCGCGGCGGCGCTCACCCTGCGCCTGGTCCTCGGCGTACCGACCGAGGACATCGCCCGCCTCTTCCTCGTGCCCGCGGCGACGATGGCCGCCCGACTGACCCGCGCCCGCAAGAAGCTGGCCGGCGCGGAGTTCACGCTCCCCGACACGGCCGGACTGGCCGAACGCGTCGGGGTCGTCGGTGACATCGCCTATCTCGCCTTCACCGCCGGCTACGCCCCCGGCAGCGGCACCGACGTGCACCGCCCCGGCCTCGCCGGCGAGGCGATCCGCCTGGTCCGGGTCCTGCGCTCGGTCCTGCCGGCGGAGGTCGACCGGTCCGAGCTGGACGCGCTGCTCGCCCTGATGGTGCTGCTGCACGCCCGCCGCGGCGCCCGCGTGGTCGACGGGGAGCTGGTCCTGCTCGCCGACCAGGACCGCACCCGCTGGCACCACGCAGAGGTGCTGGAGGCCCTCGACCTGCTCCGCCCGCTCGTGACGGCCCCGCCGGCGCCGTACCTCCTGCAGGCGCTCATCGCCGCCGAGCACGCCATCGCGTTCCGTGCCGAGGACACGGCGTGGCACCGCATCGTCGAGAGGTACGACGAGCTGGTGGCCCTGCAGGACTCGCCGGTGGTGCGCCTCAACCGCGCCGTGGCGCTCGCCGAGCGGGACGGACCCGAGGCCGGGCTGGCCGCCCTGGCCGAGGTGGCGCTGCCGACCCACCGGCTGCCCGCGGTCCGGGCCGAGCTGCTGGCGCGGCTCGGCCGGATCGACGAGGCCCGGCGGGCCTACGACGCGGCGATCGCGCTGTGCCGCAACGACGCCGAGCGGGCGCACCTGATCGCGCGACGGGCGACGCTCTGAGCCAACCGGCCGCCGCAGGACCGGCCCGGCGTCGTACGAAAGTCGTACGAAAGAGGAGAACGCCGCGGACCGAGACCGGTCCGCGGCGTCCTCGTCGGTTCGGGTGGGTCAGCAGCCGCCCGCGACCGCGGGGATCACCGACACCTCGGCGCCGTCCGGCGTCGGGGTGGCGAGGTCCTGCTCGAAGCGCACGTCGTCGTTGTTGACGTAGACGTTGACGAAGCGGCGCAGCTTGCCGTCCTCGTCGACGATGCGGCCCTTGATGCCGGCGTAGTTGGCGTCCAGGTCGTCCAGGATCTCGGACACGGTGGCGCCGGTGGCGCTCACCTCGGACTCGCCACCGGTGTAGGTGCGGAGGATGGTGGGGATCCGGACGCTGACTGCCATGGGTGTTCCTTCGTGCTCAGGTGGTGGGGGTGCTCAGAGACCGGTCGCCTTGAAAGCGCTGTAGGTCGGGGCGATGGTCGCGGCGGCGCTGACGTGGCCGGAGACCGCGTCGAGGGTCTTCAGGCCGTGGCCGGTGTTGATGATGACCGTCTCGAGCTCCGGGTCGAGCTGACCGGTCTCCACCAGCTTCTTCGTGACCGCGGTGGTCGTGCCGCCGGCGGTCTCGGTGAAGATGCCCTCGGTGCGGGCGAGCAGGACGATGCCGGCGCGAATCTCGTCGTCGTTGACCTCCTCGATCGCACCACCGGTACGACGGGCGATGTCGAGGACGTAGATGCCGTCGGCCGGGTTGCCGATCGCGAGGCTCTTGGCGATCGTGTCGGGCTTGACCGGGCGGATCGCGTCGGTGCCGGCCTTGAAGGCGGTGGCGACGGGGCCGCAGCCCTCGGCCTGGGCGCCGAAGATCCGGTAGGGCTTGTCCTCGACCAGGCCGAGCTTGATCAGCTCCTGGAAGGCCTTGTCGACCTTGGTGAGCTGCGAGCCGGAGGCGACCGGGATCACGACCTGGTCGGGCAGGCGCCAGCCGAGCTGCTCGGCGATCTCGTAGCCCAGCGTCTTCGAGCCCTCGGCGTAGTAGGGGCGGACGTTGACGTTGACGAACGCCCAGCCCTCCTCCTCGCCGGCGATCTCGGAGGCCAGCTTGTTGACGTCGTCGTAGTTGCCGTCGACGGCGACGAGGTTCTCGGTGAAGATCGCCGAGTTGACCTGCTTGGGCTGCTCGAGGTTGCTCGGGATGAACACGACGGTCTTGATGCCGGCGCGGGCACCGGCCGCGGCGACCGCGTTGGCGAGGTTGCCGGTCGAGGGGCAGGCGAACACGGTCGAGCCGAGCTCGCGGGCGGCGCTGAGGGCGCAGGCGACGACGCGGTCCTTGAAGGAGTTCGTCGGGTTGGTGGAGTCGTCCTTCACCCACAGCTTGGCGATGCCGAGCTCGCGGGCCAGGTTGTCGGCCTCCAGGAGGCGGGTGAAGCCCGGCTCGGTGTTGGGGCTGGTCTCGATGTCGTTCGGGACCGGCAGCAGCGCCTTGTAGCGCCAGATGTTGCGCGGACCGGCCTCGATCTCCTCGCGGGTGACGGCCGGGAAGTCGTAGGCGATCTCCAGCGGCCCGAAGCACTCGGGGCAGGCGTAGAACGGGCCCAGGTCGACCCGGTGCCCGCACTCGCGACAGGACAGCGCGGTGGCGTGCCCGAAGGCGCCCTCGCGGAGGCCGGACGCGGACGACGTGGCGGTGGACGTGGCCTCTTCGGTCACAACGGCGCTCATGGATTCCTCCTTCTCATCTGTCCCGGACGACTCTCGCCGGGTCGGATTTGGCACCGTTTCCGCGACGTCCGCGCCAGCGTGCTGGCGCGTCCGGGAGTTCGCGGCGGTTGCCGGGACTTCTTCGGGCCGTTCCCTCAGTCCCTCTGGATGAGCGAGATCAATGTACGGGTGACAGGTCACCCACCACGAATCGAGATCCCGAATGGCGAGATCCACGTCCGGGATGTGAGATCAGGCGCGGCGGGGGGGCTCAGCGGCGGGCGCGCGCGTCCGCGGCGAGGCCGCGGAGGAATTCGAGGACGCCGTCCGGCCCGCGCACCACCACGTCCGACATCTCCACCAGCGCGCTCTGCTCGTCCGAGGCCGAGCACACGCGCAGGGTCGCGAGGCCCTGCCGACCGAGCTCGTCGACCGCCTCGAAGGCCTCCACGTCGCCCAGGTCGTCGCCGGCGAAGACGAAGCCCTCGGCATCGAGCACGGCCGCGAGCCGGTTGACCACCATGCCCTTGTGCGAGCCCGCCGAGCGGACCTCGATGACCGAGCGTCCCGGCTCCAGGACGAGGCCGTGGGCGCGGGCAAGCTCGCGCATCGGCGGCAGCAGCCGCTCGAACGCCTCCTCGGAGTCGGGCAGGCGCCGGGTGTGGACGGCGACCGCGAGCCCCTTGTCCTCGACGAAGGCCTCGCTCGCGCCGGCCAGGCGCAGGGTCCGCGGCAGGTCCCGCTCGAAGGTCGCCAGGCCCCGCGGCGGGCGCGCACCGAGGATCCGGCGCCGCCCCGAGCTCCACCGCTCGTTGCCGTACTGGCCGAAGACGAAGAGCTCCTTGCCGGCGGCCTGCAGGGCGTCGCCGACCTCCTCCAGGCCACCCAGGTCGAGCGCCTGCCGGGCCGGTCGTCCGGTGATCACCGCGATCGCGGCCACCTCGGCGGCGAGCTCCACGAGCGCCTCCCCGGCCGCGGGGTGGATGTGCGCCTTCGCGGGGTCCTCGACGATCGGGGCCAGCGTGCCGTCGAAGTCGAGGCCGACGACGGTGCGCGACGCGACACCGACCACGGCGTCGTACCGCTGTTCACCTTCGTCGGACGAGAACCTCACTGACCCATCCCACCATGCCGGCACGGGGAGATGGTGTCCGGTAGGTGAAGTTTCAACCCGGTGGGGCCCATCACCCAGCGGCGAAGACGCGCTCGCGCCGGAGGATTCGCGCGGCAGCGCGGCGGGAGCCGCCCTCCAGGCAGCTTGCTGCCCGCCCAGCGGCGAGGACGCGCTCGCGCCGGAGGATTCGCGCGGCAGCGCGGCGGGAGCCGCCCTCCAGGCAGCTTGCTGCCCGCCCAGCGGCGAGGACGCGCTCGCGCCGGAGGATTCGCGCGGCAGCGCGGCGGGAGCCGCCCTCCAGGCAGCTTGCTGCCCGCCCAGCGGCGAGGACGCGCTCGCGCCGGAGGATTCGCGCGGCAGCGCGGCGGGAGCCGCCCTCCAGGCAGCTTGCTGCCCGCCCAGCGGCGAAGACGCGCTCGCGCCGGGGAATCAGTCCAGTTCCCCGGTCAGGATGAGCGTCAGGTTGGTGTCCGACATGTCGCTGTCGGTGTCGGCCGGCTTGATCCGGGCGATGCCGAGGTCGAGGGCGAGCAGCTGCGCGGCCGCCTTCTTGCCCTTCGGGTAGTAGACGGTGGTGGCCGGGACCGTGCCGTACCAGTTGTCGGCGGCGGCGACCTTCCAGCCGGCCTCCGTGACCTTCTCGCCGACCCGGCTCGCGAGGCCGGCGATCTGGGTGTTGTTGAACACCACGACGGAGTGGTCGGCGCGGACGACCGGCTTGGGCTTCGGCTTCTCCTCGGCGGGCGGGGTCTGCGACGCGCCGTCCGAGGCGTCGTCCGACGCGTCCTCCCCGGCGTCGTCGGACGCGGAGTCGGAGGGGGTCGCGGCGGCCTTGGTCGCGGAGATGTCACGCTCGGCGGGCTCGTCGCCGCGGGTCGCGACGAAGGCCACAGCGGCGAGGATCACCGCGATGACGCTCAGCAGGACGACCGGCGAGGGCAGGACGGCGCCGCGCTCGCCACGGCGGCGGGTGGTCCGGGGTCCAGCAGGCCAGGTGGGGAAGGTCATGGCCGCCTCTCCTTGGTCAGATCTCGAAGCCGAGGCGGCGCGCGGAGCGCTGGCGCTGGCGCTGGGAGCGCAGGCGGCGCAGCCGGCGGACCAGCAGCGGGTCGTGCGCGAGGGCCTCGGGACGGTCGATCAGGGCGTTGAGCACCTGGTAGTAGCGCGTGGCGCTCATGTCGAACTGCTCGCGCACCGCCGTCTCCTTGGCGCCGGCGTACTTCCACCACTGGCGCTCGAACTCGAGAATGGCGCGGTCCCGGTCGCTGAGGTCGGCCGGAACGACCGGGGTGGCGTCCTGGTGGCTGCGCTCGGCGCTCATGAGGTCTCCTCGACGCTCGCGGGGGGGCTGTTCGACAGGTGTACGGGCCCCACTCTAACGTGCGAATCACAGCGATGTCATTCGGTCGCGCGGCGGGTCGCGACCGGGTCGATAGGGTTCCGGCATGACCGGGACGACCGCGCGGATCGGCTGGGGCATCCTCGCACCCGGCAAGATCTCGGCCCTGTTCGCGACCGACCTCGCCGTCGTACCGGACGCGCGGCTGGTCCACGTCGGCTCACGCACGCCCGAGCGCGCGGCGGCCTTCGCCGAGCGCCACGGCGCCGAGCGGTACGGCGACCAGGACGCCGTGCTCGCCGACCCGGACGTCGACGTCGTCTACATCGGGTCGCCGCACGTCGCGCACGCGGCGCAGGTGAGGCGGGCGCTCGAGGCCGGCAAGCACGTGCTCTGCGAGAAGCCGTTGACGCTCGACCGGGCGAGCGCGGAGCAGCTGTTCGCGACCGCGCGGGCGAACGACCGTTTCCTCATGGAGGCGATGTGGAGCGCCTGCAACCCGGTGTGGCGCGACCTGGCCCGCCGCCTGCGGGCCGGCGAGCTGGGCACGCCGCGGCACCTGTCGGCCGAGTTCCACTTCACGGCCCCCGCCGACCCGACGCACCGGCTGCTCGACCCGGCGCTCGGCGGTGGCGCGATGCACGACATCGGCCTCTACCCGCTCACGTTCGCGCACCTGATGCTCGGCGAGGCGCTCGAGCTGCGGGCCGTGGGGACGGTCGTCGACCGCCACGTCGACCTCGACGTCGCGATCAGCGGCCGCTACCCCGGCGACACCTACGCCACCCTGACGGCCGGGCTGACCTCGCAGTCGGCCAACCGGGCGCGGATCACCACCGACGCCGGCTGGGTGGAGGTCCCGGGTGACTTCCACGCCCCCTCGAGCTTCACCTTCAACGCGCTCGCGAAGCGCGGCCAGCCGGTCCGGCGGGTCGTCCACGAGCCGCCGGAGCCGATCATCGGCGCCGGCTACGGCAACGAGATCGCCCATGTCCACGACTGCCTGCGCTCGGGCCTGCGGGAGTCGCCGTGGGTCCCGGCGGCACAGACGCTGACGATCCTCGGTCAGATCGAGGACATTCGGGTACAGGTCGGGGCGTCGCCGCACCCCGCGGCCTGACGCACGTCCTGCCAGCCGACCCCTAAGGTGACCACGTGGCCCACGACCTGGTGATCGTTGCCAACCGCCTCCCCGTCGACCGCGTGAAGGGACCCGACGGCAAGACGACCTGGCGTCGCTCACCCGGCGGCCTCGTGTCGGCGATCGAGCCCGTGATGCGCGCCCACGACGGCGTCTGGGTCGGGTGGCCCGGCGGCACCGAGCAGCGGCTCAAGCCGTTCAAGGACGACGGCCTCGCGCTGGTCCCGCTCTCGATGACGGCGGAGGAGATCGAGGAGCACTACGAGGGCTTCTCCAACGGCACCCTGTGGCCGCTCTACCACGACGTCGTCGCCAAGCCGGAGTTCCACCGCGAGTGGTGGGACACCTACGTGAAGGTCAACCGCCGCTTCGCAGAGAAGGCCGCCGACCTCGCCGCGAAGGGCGCGACGGTCTGGGTGCACGACTACCAGCTGCAGCTGGTGCCGCAGATGCTCCGCGAGCTGCGCCCCGACCTGCGGATCGGCTTCTACCTGCACATCCCGTTCCCGCCCGCGGAGCTCTTCCAGCAGCTGCCCTGGCGGCGCCAGATCCTCGAGGGCCTGCTCGGCGCCGACCTGGTCGGCTTCCAGCTGCCCGGCGCCGCGCAGAACTTCATCCGCCTGGTCCGCCAGCGCGTCGGCCACAAGACGCACCGCGACCTCGTCTACCTGCCCGACGGGCGCACCGTCCGGGCGGCGGCGTTCCCCATCTCGATCGACGCCGCCGGGTTCCAGGAGATGGCCGAGTCCGAGGCGGTGACCGAGCGGGCCGCCGCCATCCGCGAGGCGCTCGGCAACCCGAAGAAGATCTTCCTGGGCATCGACCGGCTCGACTACACCAAGGGCATCTACGCCCGCCTGCGCGCCTTCGGCGAGCTGATCAGCGACGGCCGGCTGACGGTCGACGACGCCGTGTTCGTCCAGGTCGCCGTCCCCTCCCGGGAGCGGGTCGAGCACTACCGCAACCTGCGCGACGACATCGAGCGCCTCGTCGGCCGCCTCAACGGCGACCTCGGCAGGATCGGCCGCCCCGCCATCAGCTACCTCCACACGTCCTACCCCCGCGAGGAGATGGCGGCGCTCTACCGCGCCGCGGACGTGATGGTGGTGACGCCGTACCGCGACGGGATGAACCTCGTCGCCAAGGAGTACGTCGCCTGCCGGATCCACGAGGACGGGGCGCTCGTGCTCTCGGAGTTCGCCGGGGCGGCCGACGAGCTGCGGCAGGCCTGGCTGGTCAACCCCTACGACATGAACGGCATGAAGGCCGCACTGCTCGAGGCCTACGAGGCCGAGCCCAAGGAGCTCGCCCGGCGGATGAAGGCGATGCGCAAGCAGATCGCCCAGCACGACGTGAAGGCGTGGGCCGACAGCTTCATGACCGAGCTCGAGGACGAGGGCAACAACCACCGCAAGACGCTGCGCCCCGCCGACCGCAGCTGATCACCGGGCCTCCTGCGGACGACGGCCGCGGGACGCCCCGCTGCGCGGTAGTTTTCGCACATGGATCTGGTGCCCCTGCGCTCCGTGCCCGGCGCGGGCCTCCTCCCCGGCCCCGACCAGGTGGTCGCGGCGGCGAGCAATGTCGCGCACAAGGTGCTCTACGGCGGTGTCGCCGACCTGCGCCCGATGCCCCGCACGCTGATCGATGACGGCACGCTGCGCGAGGTCTACCACTACCGGCCGGCCGGCCACGTCCAGGAGAAGGGTGACCCGGTCCTGCTGGTGACGCCGCTGGCCGCCCCGTCGAGCTGCTACGACCTGCGCCGCGGCTGCTCGCTGGTCGAGCACTTCGTGACCGAGGGCCGGCCGACCTATCTCGTCGAGTACGGCGAGGTCTCGTTCCGCGACCGCAACCTCGGCATGGAGCACTGGATCGACGAGGTCGTGCCGACCGCGATCCGCGAGGTCTCGAAGCACGCCGGTGGCCGACCGGTGCACGTCATCGGCTGGAGCCTCGGCGGGATCTTCTCGATGCTCACCCTCGCCGACAAGCGCTCCGGCGAGCTGCCGGTCGCGTCGCTCACGGTCGTCGGCTCCCCCATCGACATCTCGCTGGTGCCCCTGCTCGCGCCGTTCCGGCCGCTGCTCAACTTCTTCAACGGCAAGGGGCCGATCACCAAGGGCTACCAGATGCTGGGCGGTGCCCCGAAGCCGCTGGTGAAGTGGGCCTTCCAGCTGACGGCCTTCCAGAAGCTCGTCACGAAGCCGATCGCACTGGCGACCCATGTCGACGACCGCGAGTTCCTCGCGCAGGTCGAGGCGGTCGACCACTTCACCGCCAACATGATCGCCTACCCCGGGCGCACCTTCGGGCAGCTCTACCACCGCTTCGCGAAGGGCAACCAGCTCGCAACGGGCACCTTCGAGCTCGACGACCGCACCATCGACCTGGCCGACATCCGGGTGCCGGTGCTGGTCTTCGGCGGCTCCACGGACGGCATCGCCCCGGTGCCGGCGGTGCACGCCGTCGTACCCCTGCTGACGGGGGCGGAGGAGGTCCGCTTCGAGGTCGTGCCAGGCGGTCACCTCGGCATGCTGACCGGTCGTGCCGCGCGCACCACCACGTGGCTGGCGATGGACGAGTGGATCAACCAGTGGTCCACCGACAACAAACCGGCCGTGCCGATCGGCACCAACCGCAAGCGTCGTACGTCGTCGGCCGCGTCCCGCTCCCTGGCGAAGTGAGCCGGGCGCGGTGAGCCCGGGACGCCGCGTCCGGATCGGGTACGGCGCCGGGTCGGTCGCCACCGGTGCGTTCGGCACCGTCCCGGGACTGATGCTGCTCCCCTATCTCACCGACACCCTCGCCGTCCCGGCGCTGGCCGCCGGCGCGATCGTCTTCCTGCCGAAGGCCTGGGACGTGGTGCTCAACCCGGTCGCCGGGCGGATCAGCGACCGCTCCGTCGACCCGCGGGGGCCGCGCCGGCCGTGGCTGCTGCGGGCCGGCGTCGCGCTGGCGGCCTGCTTCGCGCTGCTGTTCGCCGCGCCCGACCTGGGCTCGCGGACGGTCGACGCGGCGTGGGTGCTCGTCGCGTTCCTGGCCTGCGCGACGGCGTACGCGTTCTTCCAGGTGCCCTATGTCGCGATGCCCGCGGAGATCACGGGCTCCTACGAGGAGCGGACCCGGCTGATGACCTGGCGGGTGGCGATCCTGGCGTTCACCATCCTGCTGGCGGGGGCGAGCGCCCCGGCGATCCGCGACGCGATCGGGGGCCGGGACGGCTACCGCGTCATGGGCGTGGCGATGGCGCTGCTCATCCTGACCGGCGCGCTGCTCGCCTACCGCGGCACCCGCTCCGCGCCGGTCGGTGCGGTCACCCCCGGCGCCGGCTCCCTGCGCGACCAGCTGCGCGTGGTCGCCGGTGCCCGCGACTTCCGGGTGCTGCTGACGACCTTCGTGCTGCAGGCACTGGCGACGGGCTGCATGCTCGCCGGCGTCGACTACCTCGCCGGCGACGTGCTGGAGCGCGACGGCGCGGCGACCGTCCTCTTCCTCTGCTTCGTCGGGCCGGCCCTGCTGCTGACGCCCGCGTGGGCGGCGATCGGGCAGCGGATCGGCAAGAAGCAGGGCTACCTGCTGTCGTCGCTCGTGCTCGCGGCCGGTGCGGCCGCGGTCCTGCCCGCTGCGGGCGCGCCCGCCTTCCTCGTGTTCCTCGCCGTCGGGTTGGTCGGGGTCGGCTACGCCGGCATCCAGGTGTTCCCGCTCGCGATGCTGCCGGACGTCGCAGCCGTCGACGCCCGTCGTACCGGCTCCTCGCGGATCGGCGTCTACACGGGCGTCTGGACGGCCGGGGAGACGCTCGGACTCGCGCTCGGGCCGGGACTGTTCGCCGTCGTGCTCGCCCTCGGCGACTACCGGTCCAGCGACTCCGGCGACGTGCTCCAGCCCGACTCGGCCGTCACCGCGATCACCCTCGGCTTCTCCGTCCTGCCCGCCCTGCTGGTACTCCTGAGCCTGCGGTGGCTGCGGGGCTACGCGCTCGACGAGACGGAGGTGGACCGCGTTGACGCCTGACGACGTGCGCGCCCGGCTGGCGGCGCTGCAGGCCGATGACCTGCCCGTGCACGGCGGCCGCACCCTGGCCTACGTGTACGACGCCGGGCTGGCCGAGGTCGACGCGCTGGCCCGCGACGCCGTCGCCGCCTTCGCCGGCAGCAACGGGCTGGACCCGACGGCCTTCCCGAGCCTGCTGGCGATGGAGAACGACCTCGTCGCCTTCGCCCGCGGCCTGGTCGACGGGCCCGACACGATGGTCGGGACGCTGACCTCCGGTGGCACGGAGTCCTGCCTGCTCGCGGTGCAGGGCGCGCGCGACGCGCGGCCCGAGGTCGCAGCCCCGTCGATGGTGGTTCCGGAGACCGTGCACGCCGCCTTCCACAAGGCCGCGCACTACTTCGGGGTGCGCGCCGTCGTGGTGCCGGTCGGACCGGACCACCGCGCGGACGCCGCGGCGATGGCGGCGGCGATCGACGAGAGCACCGTGCTGGTGGTGGCGAGCGCGCCGTCGTACGCGCACGGGGTGGTGGACCCCATCACCGAGATCGCGGCAGCGGCCGCGGCCCGCGGGGTGCGGTGCCACGTCGACGCGTGCATCGGCGGCTGGGTGCTGCCGTGGGCCGCGCGGCTCGGCCGGCCGGTGCCGGCGTGGACCTTCGCGGTCGAGGGCGTCACGTCGATCTCGACCGACCTCCACAAGTACGCCTACGCGCCGAAGGGCGCCTCCCTGCTGCTGCACCGCACGCCGCAGCTGCGGCGGCCGCAGTACTTCGCCCACGCCGGCTGGCCCGGCTACACGATGCTCAACGCGACCCTGCAGTCGACGCGCTCGGGCGGGCCGGTCGCCGGCGCGTGGGCGACGGTGCAGGCGATCGGCGACGACGGCTACCTCGACCTGACCCGCCGCGCCCTGGAGGCGACCGACCGGATCTGCGCGGGGATCAGGGACCTCGACGGGCTGGCGCTCGTCGCCGTACCCGACTCGACGCTCGTCGCGGCGGTCGCCGACGGACCGCTCGACGTCTTCACGGTCTGCGACGAGATGGCGCAGCGCGGCTGGTTCGTCCAACCGCAGCTGTCGTACGACGCCCGGCCGCCCTCGCTGCACCTGGCGGTCAGTGCCGCGACCGACCCGGCGGGCTTCCTCGCGGCGCTGCAGGAGTCCGTGGCGGCGGCGGTCGCCGCCGGCCCGGTGCCGGTGGACGCCGGCGTGGTCGAGCTGCTGCAGACGCTCGACCCGGCGACCCTCGGCGATGCGGAGTTCGACCTCCTGCTCGCGGCCGGCGGGCTCGCCGGCGACGACGGCGGACTCGGCCTGCCCGAGCGGATGGCACCCGTCAACGCGCTGCTCGACGCGGCCCCGCCGCGCCTGCGGGAGGCGGTGCTGGTGGCCTTCCTCGACCGGCTCGCGCGACCTTCTCCCGCCTCTTCTGCCGCGTCGATCGCTGGGGACGCCTAGTCCCAAAGGACTAGGCGACCTCGGCCGCCTTCCCGATCCCGGGACCCGTCCCGGCTCCGTAGATTTCTCATCACCGACGCGGACCTCGAAGCCCGCTGGAGGGAGCCCCACCGGGTCCGGCACCCCAATTGCCGGGAGTGCCCCCGGGAGGACCAGCAAGGGCTCGAGATCCGCGTCGGAGCTAGTCACCCACCGGGTGGCGCCCCTGGGAGGGAGAGGGGCGGCACCGGACGGTGGTGGCAGGTGTGGGCGCGAAGGGAGAGCGCGGCCCACGCACGGGAGCAGCACCGCGGCCGGCCCGAAGGATGGGTGGGTCTGGGGGGACCAGGCGCCTTCGGGCGCACTAGGGTTCGGCCGTGGGTGCTCTCTCCAAGCTCGTCGACCAGGGCCTGATGGCCGCTGACTGGGCCGAGGCTCTCGCGCCGGTCGAGGACCGCGTCACCGCGCTCGGCCAGTTCCTGCGCGATGAGATCGCCGCCGGCCGCTCGTACCAGCCCGCCGGCGAGCGCGTCTTCCGCGCGTTCCAGCGGCCGCTGGCCGAGGTCCGGGTGCTCATCGTGGGCCAGGACCCGTACCCGAACCCGGCGCACCCGATCGGGCTCTGCTTCGCCGTCGAGCGCGGCATCACCCCGCTCCCGCCGAGCCTGCGCAACATCTACCAGGAGCTCGCCGACGACGTCGGCTTCGTGCCGCCGGGCCACGGCGACCTGAGCGCGTGGACCGACCAGGGCGTGATGCTGCTCAACCGCGTGCTGACCGTCCGGCCCGGCGAGCCCGGGTCCCACCGCGGCCAGGGCTGGGAGCACGTCACGGCGTGCGCGATCCAGGCCGTCGTACGACAGGCCGAGGCGGGGGCACCGATCGCCGCGATCCTGTGGGGACGGGACGCCCAGACGCTCAAGCCGCACCTCGGCCCCATCCCGTGGGTCGAGTCCGTGCACCCGTCGCCGCTGTCGGCCCACCGGGGCTTCTTCGGCTCGCGCCCGTTCAGCCGCGTCAACCAGCTGCTCGCCGAGCGGGGCGGCCGGCCGATCGACTGGACCCTGCCGGCCTGACGCCGCGTTTCCCCGGTCACGCGGCCGGGGAGCGTGTGCTGCATGTACGAGCCCTACGTGCCGCCAGGCCGTCCCACCGACGAGCCCGTCTGCGCGTGCACGGCCCAGGGCGTCCCCTGCCCGGCCGACTGCGAGCGCTGTCCGGCCGACTGCCCGGCGCGCGTCGCCGTGGCGCCGTACCAGCCGTACGACGAGCCCGCCCCCGTCGTGTCGTCCTCCTCATCATCATCGTCATCCTGGTCCACCCCGCACCGGCGGCGACGTTCGTTCTCGGGCGGCTCGTCCGGCCGACGACACTCGTCCTCCACGCGCCCGTCGGACTCGTCCGGCGGCTCGTCGCGACGGTCCACGGGCAAGAAGGCCGGCGCCGGACTCGGCGCGGCCGCGACGGCAGCGGCCGGTGGGATCGGCGCCCTGTCGTCCGGTGGCGAGGACCCGGGGGCGAGCGACCCCGAGCCGTACTCCACCCACTCCGACCCCTACGCCCCGTACGACGACCTGCAGACCGTCGAGGACCGCACGAGTGCACCGATCGTGTCGTTCCGGGCGCAGCAGGGTGGACGCCTGGTCGTGGTCACCGGCACGTGGCCCGACGACGAGCAGCCGGCCGGCTGTCGGGTCGAGGTCACGGCGGTCGAGCACGCCGACCGGGTCGTGCTCGAGGCGAGCGCTCCGGTCACGCGGTGGCAGCTCCAGCAGGGCCGGGCCTGTGATCCGCCGGCGGAGTGGTCGACCGGCACGTCGTACGTCCAGCTCGACGAGCCGCTCGGCTCCCGCAGGGTGGTCACCTCCGGTCCCCTGCTCCGCCGCGGCGAGGAGGTCGATCCGGCGGGCGCGGCCCGCGTGCCGCGCCGCTGACCGAGGCCCTTCCCACCGGGCGCGCGATGGAATATAGTTGAGGCTTCAACTATTGAGGTGGACATGACGGACACGACCGCACGGATGCCGGCCCTCTACATCGGGCACGGCGCGCCGCCCCTGCTCGACGACCCGGTGTGGTCGGGCCAGCTCGCCGCGTGGGCGAAGGACCTGCCCCGCCCGAAGGCGATCCTGATCGTCAGCGCGCACTGGGAGTCCGCTCCCCTGTCGCTCAGCGCCAGCCACGCACCGCTGGTCTACGACTTCGGCGGGTTCGCGCCGAAGTACTACCAGATGACCTACGAGACGCCCGACGCCACCGCGTTCGCCGCCCAGGTGGCCGCGATCATGCCGCGCACCGAGCCGGTCCACCAGCACTCCTCGCGCGGCCTCGACCACGGCGCCTGGGTGCCGCTGCGGATCATGTACCCCGACGCGGACATCCCCGTCCTGCAGATGTCGCTGCCGACCCACGACCCCGGCCGGCTGATGGAGATCGGTCGCCGCCTGCGCCCGCTGCGCGACGAGGGCGTGCTCATCATCGGCTCCGGCTTCCTCACCCACGGCCTGCCCTTCCTGACCGAGTTCCGGATCGACGCCGCCGCCCCCGGCTGGTCGACCGACTTCGACGCCTGGGCCGGCGAGGCGATGGCCCGCGGCGACGTCGACGAGCTCGCGTCCTTCCGCGACAAGGCGCCGGGCATGCCGTTCGCCCACCCGACCGTCGAGCACTACAGCCCGCTCTTCGTCACCCTCGGCGCCGCGAGCGACCCCTCCGAGCCCGGCGACCAGGTGATCGACGGGTTCTGGATGGGGCTCTCCAAGCGCAGCCTCCAGGTGGCCTGAGTCCGAGCGCGACGACCCCGCGAGGCACGAGCGGGGTCGTCGATCAGCGAGGAGGTCGAGGAGCGTCGGCTCAGACCCGAGCGCAGCGAGGGACTGAGCGACGCGTCACGAGACCGGGTCGCATCGCGACCGAGAGCGGCCCAGCAGCCACACCGGGGCCACCGCACCCGGGGCCAGACGTCTCGTGACGGTCGCTGCGCGACCTCCTCGACGACCGGGCGCTCGCGACGGTCGCTGCGCGACCTCCTCGATGACCGGGCGTCGTCACCGCCGATCGGCGAGCCGCGCCTTCAGCCGCGCCACCTCGGCCTCGAGCTCGAGCACCTTGGCGATCCCGGCGAGGTTGAGCCCGTCCGCGAGCAGGTCGCGGATCCGGTGGAGGGTCTCGATGTCGGCGCGGCTGTAGAGCCGCGTGCCGCCCTCGCTGCGCGCGGGCTCCAGCAGGCCGCGTCGCTCGTAGACCCGGATGTTCTGGATCTGCAGCGAGGTCAGGTCCGCCGCGACCGAGATCGCGAAGACACCACGCCTGTGCTCCCGCTGGGCTTGATTCATGGCAACAGATTATCTATAACAGTCATTGCAGATCCAGCGACCGGCCGAGAGCCGGTGAAACCGAAGGGAGACATGTCATGTTGCTGCGTACCACCGATCCGTTCCGCGACTTCGACAGGCTGACCGGCCAGCTCCTCGGCGCCGGATGGGGCACGACCAACCGCCCGGCCGTCATGCCGATGGACGCGTGGCGCCAGGGCGACGAGTTCGTCCTCGAGTTCGACCTCCCGGGCGTCAACCGCGAGAGCATCGACATCGACGTCGAGCGCAACGTGGTGACGATCAAGGCCGAGCGGGTCGCGGGCAACGGCGACTGGCAGCGGCTCGCGTCCGAGCGGACGCACGGCCAGTTCTCGCGCCAGCTCGTCCTGGGCGACAACCTCGACCTCGAGCGCATCGACGCGAACTACGACAACGGCGTGCTGCGCCTGGTCGTGCCCGTCGCGGAGAAGGCGAAGCCGCGCAAGATCGAGATCGGCGGCTCCGCCCCGGCCGAGGGCCGTGAGGCGATCGAGGCCTGAGCCGCACGAGGAACGGCCGGCGTGGGTGACCACGCCGGCCGTTCGTGCGTCTCGTGACGGTCGGTCCGGGTCAGCGGACGCGGAGCTTCTTCATCAGCTTCAGCGAGCCCAGCATCTGCTTGACGTAGGCCTCGTAGGCCTGGCCCGGACGCGGGCCCATGACCTGCTTCTTGAGCACCGCGACGTTCTTGGCATCGGTGTACTTCAGCAGGCCCTGGTCGCCGTGGCGGGCGCCGACGCCGGACTTCTTCACGCCGCCCGACGGCGAGCCCTTCGACGCGTACGCCGTGGCGAGCGCGTCGTTGATGTTGACATTGCCCGACTCGATCCGCGCAGCGACGGCCTCGGCGCGGGCGAGGTCGCCGCCCCAGACCGAGGCATTGAGCCCGTAGTCGGTGTCATTGGCGAGGTGGATCGCCTCGTCGACGGTGCGGTACGGGTACAGCGACACGACCGGTCCGAAGGTCTCGGTGTGGCCGGCCAGCATGTCCTTCGTGACGCCCTCGAGGACCGTCGGCTCGAAGAAGGCGGGGCCGATGTCGGGCCGGGCCCGACCCCCGGTCAGCACGGTCGCCCCCTTCGCGACGGCGTCCTCCACGTGCGACGCGACGCGGTCGCGGTGGTCGGGGCTGACCAGCGAGCCGATCTCGGGCCCGAAGTCGTAGGCCGCGCCGATCTGCAGGTTCGCGGCCCGCTCGACGAAGGCCGACTTCAGCTCGTCGTACCGGCTCTCGGGGAGGTAGATCCGCTCGATGTGCATGCAGATCTGGCCGGTGTTGCCGAAGACGCCGAAGGTGGTGCCCTCGACCCACTCCTCGACGTTGACGTCGTCGAGCACGATCATCGGGTTCTTGCCGCCGAGCTCGAGGCAGCAGCCGATCAGGTTGCGACCGGCGCGCTCGCCGATGACCCGGCCGGTGGCGGTGGAGCCGGTGAACATGACGTAGTCGGCGTTGTCGATCAGCGTCGGGCCGATGTCGGGACCCTCGCCGCAGACGACCTGGAAGAGGCCCTTCGGGAGACCCGCCTCCTCGAGCAGCGAGATGCCGTAGAGCGGCGAGAGCGCGGTCTTGTTGTCCGGCTTCACCACGACGGCGTTGCCGGCGATCAGCGCCGGGATCGCGTCGGACAGGCCCGTCGCGAACGGGAAGTTCCACGGCGCGATGATGCCGACCACGCCCTTCGGGACGCGGACCTCGGTCGAGCCCGACACGATCGGCACCGGGCCGCCGTGCTTCTTCGGCGCGAGCAGCTTCTTCGCGCGCCTGAGGTAGTACGACATCACCATCGGCGGGTCGCAGGTCTCCTCGATCGCCATCCGCCGGTTCTTGCCGCTCTCCACCTGGATCAGGTCGGCGGTCGTGTGGGCGTTGTCGACGAGGAGGGTGTGTGCACGGTCGAAGACCTCGAGCCGCTTGGCGACCGGCCACTGCGCCCACAGCTCCTGGGCGGCGCGGGCCTCGGCGAAGGCCTCCTCGATGTCCTGCTCGGTCGACTGGGGCAGCTCGACGAGCACCTCGCCGGTGTAGACCTCGGTGAGCTTCCAGGTCGCGCCAGTGCGGCCGGGGACGCGAGCGACGAGCCGCTCGAGGAGCTCGTCGGTGACCGACGCCGGCCGCTGCGGCGTACCGGCCGTCACCACGAGACCCCGCCCAGGATGAGCTCGGCGGCCTTCTCGCCGATCATGTAGCAGGGCGCGTTGGTGTTGCCGCCGGTGATGCTCGGCATGATCGACGCGTCCGCGACCCGGAGGCCCTCGATGCCACGGACCTTGAGGTCCGGGCCGACGACGGCGCGCTCGTCGACGCCCATCCGGCAGGTGCCGACGCCGTGGTAGACCGACGTCGAGCGGTTCTTGAGCGCGACCCGCAGCTCCTTGCCGTTCGGGATCGACGGTCCGGGGTGGATCTCCTCCTTGACCGCGCCGCCGAAGGCCGCGGAGGCCATGATCTCGCGGATCATCTCGGTGCCCTCGGCGAGCACCTCGACGTCGTCGGGGTGGGTGAAGAAGCCGTAGTCGACGAGCGGGGCCGCCTTCGGGTCGGCGGAGGCGAGGCGCAACGTGCCGCGGCTCTTGGGGTAGATGAGCGTCGAGAAGACCGTGAGCGAGGGACGGCCGTCGGGGATGTGGCGGATCGGCTCGTCCTGGTTGGGGCTCGGGTACGCCCAGGGCAGCATGTGCAGCTGCAGGTCGGGGATGTCGGTCGCCATCGACGTACGGACGAATCCGACCGACTCGAAGACGGAGTTGTCGAGGAACGAGTCGCCACGGACGACGTCGCGCGCGATGCCCTTGAAGAAGGTCCAGGCGTTGCCGCGGTACTTCACGCTCGGCACGTGGAACGACAGCGGGTGGAACAGGTGGTCGTGCAGGTTGTCGCCCACCGGGAGGTCCGCGACGCAGTCGATGCCGAGGCTGGCCAGGTGGTCGGCGTGGCCGATGCCGGACAGCATGAGCAGCTGCGGGCTGTTGGCGAAGCCGGCCGAGAGGATGACCTCCTTGCCCGCCTTGATGAAGCGCCGGGTGCCGCCACCCTTGCCCTCGTCGACGACCTCGACGCCCGTCGCCCGGCCGTCCTTGACGACGACCTTCGTGACGAGCACCTCGGTCTGGAACTCGAGCGTGCGCGGCGCGAGGTCGTGCACGTAGCCACGGGTCGCCGAGTAGCGGACGCCGTCGGCGGCGTTCTGCTGCATCCGCGCGATGCCCTCCTGCTCGGCGCCGTTGTAGTCGTCGAGCACCTTGACGCCGAGGGTGTCGGCGGTGGCCTGGATGAACTGCAGGCTCGCCTCCTGCGGCGTCTTGTTGCGCGTGATCTTGATCGGGCCGCCCGCACCGCGGTAGGCGTTCTCGCCGTCCTCGAAGTCCTCGTAGCGCTTGAACGCGGCATTGGCGCTGTCGGCGTCCCAGCCCACGTTGCCCTCGGCCGCCCACGAGTCGTAGTTGGCCCGGTTGCCACGGACGTAGACCATGCCGTTGACCGACGAGGAGCCGCCGCCCACCTTGCCGCGTGGGACGGGCATCCGCCGACCGTCGAGGCCGGGCTGCGGCACGGAGCGGTAGCCCCAGTCGAAGAGCTTCTCGAGCCGCGGCTCGGAGTGCATCGGGCCGATCATGCCCGGCTTGCGGGTGAAGTAGCCGTGCATGCCCTTCTCGTCGGACTTGCCGGCCTCCAGCAGGATCACCGTCGCCCCGGACTGGGCCAGGCGGCCGGCGACGATCGCGCCGGAGCTGCCGGATCCGACCACCACGTAGTCGGCTTCGTTGCTGTACGTCGGGCGCTTGGCCATCGCGCTGATCCCATCCTTCGCTCGGGGTGACCGGGGTCATAGGGGGCCCGGCGAGCACACTGTAACGCGTTCTAGTTTCTTCACGAAAGGGTTTCACTTTCCGTCTTCGGTCCGGCTGCAGCAGGATGGGCGGGTGCGGATCCTGTCCATCCAGTCCTCGGTCGCCTACGGCCACGTCGGCAACTCCGCGGCGGTGTTCCCGCTGCAGCGCCTGGGCCACGAGGTGTGGCCGGTGTTCACCGTCCACTTCTCCAACCACACCGGGTACGGCGCCTGGCGCGGCCCGCTGCTCGCGCCGGCCGATGTGGCCGAGGTGATCGCCGGGATCGGCGACCGCGACGTGCTGGGCGACTGCGACGCCGTCCTCTCCGGCTACCAGGGCGACCCCGCCATGGGCGCGGTCATCCTCGACGCCGTCGCGACCGTGAAGTCGCTCAACCCCGCGGCCGTCTACTGCTGCGACCCGGTCATCGGCGACGTCGGACGCGGCGTCTTCGTCCGCCCCGGGATCCCCGAGTTCATCCGCGACGAGGTCGTCCCGCAGGCCGACGTACTGACGCCCAACCACTTCGAGCTGGAGTTCCTCGCCGGCGGCGAGGCCCGCACCGCCGACGAGGTCCTCGACGCGGTCGACGCCGTCCGCGCCCGCGGGCCGCGCGACGTCCTCGTCACCTCCGTCCGGTACGACGACAACGACGCCGCCCACGAGGAGACCCTCGAGCTCGTGGCCGTCTCCGACGAGGGCGCGTGGGCCGTCACCACGCCGCTGCTCCCGATCGCCCCCAACGGCGGCGGCGACCTGACCGCGGCGCTCTACCTGGCCCACCTGCTCGAGTCCGGCTCCCCCGCCGTCGCCCTCGGGCGCACCACGTCATCGGTGTTCGCGGTGCTCGAGGCGACCCTCACCGCCGGCACGCGGGAGCTGCAGATCATCGGGGCGCAGGACGCGATCGCCGCTCCCCCGGCCCGGTTCGAGGTCCGGCGTCTGCGCTGATCCCGCGCCCGGCCCCGCCTCCAAGCGGCTTGTGCGCCTCCAGCGGCTTGTGCGGCTCCAGCGGCTTGCGTCATGCGTTCCGGTCGTTCGGACGACCGCTTCGCATGACGTCCCGCCCGGATCGCACCAGACCCGCGCAGATCGCACCGGGCCCGCCCGGACGTCATACGAAACGGCCGCCGGGACGACCACTTCGCATGACGTCCCGCCCGGCCCACGCGACGGACGACCCGCTGACTAGGATTGCCGGGCGCTCCGAGAGCGCGCCGCCGGTGTAGCTCAGTTGGTAGAGCGTCTTACTTGTAATAAGAGGGTCGCGGGTTCAAATCCTGTCACCGGCTCCATCCCCTTCAGCGCCTCACTCGCAAGGCGGGACCGGTGCCCTCAGGCGCGGCCCATCTCCTCGCGCAGCGCCGCCAGGAAGGCGTCGATGTCGTCCTCGGTGGTGTCGAAGGAGCACATCCACCGCACGTCGCCGGCGGCCTCGTCCCAGAAGTAGAAGCGGTGCCGCTCCATCAGCCGGCGGCTGACGTCGTGGGGCAGGCGGGCGAACACGCCGTTGGCCTGCACCGGGTACAACAGCTCGACGCCGTCGATCTCGCGGACGCCCGCGGCGAGGCGCTGTGCCATGGCGTTCGCGTGGCCGGCGAGGCGCAGCCACAGTCCGTCGGCCAGCAGCGCCTCGAACTGCACCGAGACGAAGCGCATCTTGCTGGCCAGCTGCATCGACAGCTTGCGCAGGTGCTTGAGGTGGCTGACGGCGCCGGGGTTCAGGATGACGACGGCCTCACCGGCCAGCGCCCCGTTCTTGGTGGCACCGAACGACAGCACGTCGACGCCGGCATCGGAGGTGAACTCCCGGACCGGTACGTCGAGCGCGGCGGCCGCGTTGGCGAGCCGGGCGCCGTCGAGGTGCAGCCGCATGCCGAGGCCGTGGGCGTGCTCGGCGAGCGCGCGCACCTCGTCGGGCGTGTAGAGCGTGCCGAGCTCGGTGGACTGGGTGATCGAGACGACCTGCGGCATCGCGCGGTGCTCGTCGTCGAAGCCCCAGGCCTGCCGGTCGACCAGCTCAGGGGTGAGCTTGCCGTCGGGGGTGGCGACGGGGTGCAGCTTGAGGCCGCCCATCCGCTCGGGCGCGCCGCCCTCGTCGACGTTGATGTGGGCGCTCTCGGCGCAGATCACCGCACCCCAGCGGTCGGTGAGCGCCTGGAGGCCCACGACGTTGGCGCCGGTGCCGTTGAAGACCGGGTAGGCCTCGACGCCGTCGCCGAACAGCCCGGCCATGAGCACCTGGAGGTGCTCGGTGTAGGCGTCCTCGCCGTACGACACCTGGTGGCCGCCGTTGGCCAGCGCGACCGCGGCCAGCACCTCGGGATGCACCCCCGCGTAGTTGTCGCTGGCGAACTGCCGGACCTCGGGGTCGTGCCGCCGTCGGGCGGCGGTGCTCAGGGTTGCGGCGTCAGCCACAGTCGCTCTCCGTTCAGCTCGGCGCTCGGCCGGTCCCACAGACCGGCGATCGTCTCGGCCAGATCGTCGACGTGGGTGAAGCCGTCGAACGCGGCGTCCGGGCGGGCAGCGCGCATCGCGTCGTCGAGCAGGGCCTTGACCACGAGGATCGTAGCGGCGGCGTCCCCGTCCGCCCGGCCGAAGGCGTGGGCCAGGGCGAGGGTCCAGGCCTCGGCGGCGGCCTTCGCGGCGGCGTAGGACGCGTTGCCGGCGGTCGGCGCGCCGGCACCGGCGGCGCTGACCACCACGAACCGGCCACCGGACTCGACCAGCGACGCCTGCGCGGCGAGCGAGGTGTGCTGCAGGGTGCGCACCAGGAGCGGCTCGAGCACCGCCCAGTGGTCGAGCGCCTCGGCCGTCAGGCCCTTGCCGCCGCGCCAGCCGCCGACGAGGTGGACGACCCCGTCGAGACGGCCGTGCGCGGCGACGATGCCGTCGATCCACGCCCGGGTGGCGTCCGGGTCGAGCAGGTCCACGACGCTGGCCTCGGCCTCCAGCCCGTCGAGCCGGGACGCGTCGGCGTCGGCGGCGGCGACGACGGCACCGCCGGCGGCGAGGCGGCGTACGACGGCACGACCCGCCGGGCCGCCGGCACCGGCGACCGCGATGACGCGGGTCATGCGGCGGCGGTGATGCCGCGGGTCTCCGCGATCACGTTCTTGAGCTTCTTGGCCAGCGCCTCGAAGAACATGCTCAGCGGGAACTCGTCGGCCAGCACGTCGTCGACCAGCTCGCGCGGCTGCTTGGAGAAGTCGAGCGCCTCGGCGCCCCGGGCCCACTTCGAGGCAGGGTGCGGCGCGAGGTAGCGGCTGACCAGCTCGTAGGCGGCCTGCCAGTGCACGATCTTCGGCCGGTCGATGCCGTCGCGGTAGAGCTGCTCGATCTCGCCGAGGAGCGCGTTGGTGACCTGGGGCGCGAGGTCCCAGTCGATGCGCAGCTTGTTGTCGGTCCAGCGGATCGCGTCGTGCTGGTGCAGGTAGGCGAACAGCAGCTGGCCACCGAGGCCGTCGTAGTTGCGGGTGCGCTCGCCGGTGACCGGGAAGCGGAACATCCGGTCGAGCAGGATCGCGTGCTGCGCGTCCGCGGCGACCTCGTTGCCCTCCGTCTCGAGCTCGACGGCCGCGCGGAACGCGGTCAGGTCGCAGCGCAGCTCCTCCAGGCCGTACATCCAGAACGGCTGGCGCTGCTTGATCATGAACGGGTCGAAGGGCAGGTCGCCGTGGCTGTGCGCGCGGTCGTGGATCATGTCCCACAGCACGAACGCGTCCTGGCTGCGCTGCTGGTCCTCGAGCAGGCCGCGGACCTCCTCGGGCAGCTCGACGCCGAGCAGGTCGACGGCGGCGGTGCCGACGCGACGGAAGCGGGCGGCCTCACGGTCGCAGAAGATGCCGCCCCAGCTGAACCGCTCGGGCACCTCGCGCACCGCGACGGTCTCGGGGAAGAGCACGGCCGAGTTGGTGTCGTAGCCGCTGGTGAAGTCCTCGAACGCGATGCCGCAGAACAGCGGGTTGTCGTAGCGCGTGGCCTCGAGGTCCGCGAGCCACTCGGGCCAGACCATGCGGAACGCGACGGCCTCGAGGTTGCGGTGCGGGTTGCCGTTCTGGGTGTACATCGGGAACACGACGAGGTGCTGACGACCGTCGGCCCGGTCGGCGGCCGGCTGGAAGGCGAGCAGCGAGTCGAGGAAGTCGGGGACGCCGAAGCCCGTCTCGGCCCAGCGGCGCAGGTCGGCGACGAGGGCGCGGTGGTACGCCGCGTCGTGCGGGAGCAGCGGCGAGAGCGCCTCGATCGAGGTGACGATCTCGGCGACGCTCGCGACCACGCTCTCGCGGGACGGGGCGCCCTCGGCGGCCAGGTCGATCGAGCCGTCGGCGAGCTGCCAGGTGCGGACCTGCTCGACGGCGTCCTTCAGGGTCCGCCAGGCGGGATCGGCCACCACGGCGTCACGGTGGGCGGCGGCGCGGTCGGTGAGCGAAAGAACATCCGTCATGTGAGCCATTCAACCGGAAATCTTCCGGTTGAATCAACTCTGGCGCGGCTTCCGTCGCGTCACGAGCACCCCGACGATGCACAGGGCGCCGCCGACGAAGGCCAGGACGGGCGGCACCTCGTCCAGCAGCACCCACGCCAGCACCGCCGCGATGGCCGGGACGAGGAAGGTCGTCAGCGACTGCTTGCCCGCGTCGGTGTAGCGCAGCGCGAAGGCCCAGGTGAGGAAGGCGAGCGCGGTCGGGAACATGCCCAGGTAGGCGATCAGCAGCAGCGTCCCGGCGCTGCCGTGCTGCACCACGTCGCCGAGGTCGCCGAGCCACGGCAGGCAGACGACGGCGCCGATCCAGCACGCGTAGCAGGTCACCTCCAGGCCGGAGAGCCGGCGCAGCAGCACCTTCTGGCACACCACGCCGATCGCGTAGGTCACGGCGGCGAGCAGCGCCAGCAGCACCCCGTCGAGGTCGGATCCGCCGTCCCCGCGCATCGCGCTGCCGATCACGACGACGCCGCCGAAGGCGATCGCCATCCCGAGCAGCAACCATCCCGTGAGCCGCTCGCCGAGGAAGAGTGCGGCCAGCAGGGCGATCAGGATCGGCCCGACCTGGACGACCATGGCCGCGGTCGCCGCGTCGATCCTGCGCTCGCTGTCGTTGAGGGCGATGTTGTAGATCCCGAACCACGCGACCCCGCAGCACACCAGCAGGATCACCTCGGCGCGGGTGAGCCGGCTCCGCGGAGCGCGCGCCAGGAGCGCCGAGAGCACCACCGCGGCGATCAGGAGCCGCCCCAGCGACAGCGCACCCGGCGTCACCTCGTGGCCGAGGTGCCGGATCGCCACGAAGGCGGAGGCCCAGAGGACCAGCGTGACCCCGATCGCCGCCACCGGCTGCCAGGCCGGGGGCGCGGAGCTCCCGGACGAGACGGGAGCGGCCTGCGCGGGGGTCGACGTCACCCGTCCGAATCTAGGGGCCGGGCAAGGGCCGGAGCACGCGGTTTTCGGTCGTCGTACGTCGAGATCGGGACAATGCGGTGGAGCGATGAGTGTCGGACCCCTGACTAGTCTCACCCACGTGGACCTCCCCGTGATGCCGCCCGTCCAGCCGATGCTCGCGAAGGCCGTCTCCGGCGTGCCGGACCCGGCGAAGCACGACCCGCTGGGCCTCAGCTTCGAGCCGAAGTGGGACGGCTTCCGCTGCATCCTGTTCCGCGACGGCGACGAGGTGGAGCTCGCGAGCCGCAACACCAAGCCGCTGACGCGCTACTTCCCCGAGCTGGTGGAGGCCGTGAAGGCGGAGCTGCCCGAGCGGTGCGTGCTCGACGGCGAGATCTTCGTGGCGCTCGACGGGGCCGACGGCAAGGGACGCCTGCAGTTCGAGGTCCTCCAGGAGCGGATCCACCCCGCCGCGTCGCGGATCAAGCTGCTCTCCGAGCAGACGCCCGCCGACTTCGTCGCCTTCGACCTGCTGGCACTCGGCGACGAGTCGTACGTCGACCGGCCGTTCAGCGAGCGGCGGGCCGCCCTCGAGCAGGCGCTCGCCCACCTCGGCCCCGACACCGGGCGGTGCCACCTGACCCGCACGAGCACCGATCCCGCCGTCGCCGAGGAGTGGTTCCACCAGTTCGAGGGCGCCGGGCTCGACGGGGTCGTGGCGAAGCCGATGAGTGCGCCGTACGCGGAGAACGCCCGCACCATGCTGAAGATCAAGCACGAGCGCACGGCCGACGTGGTGCTCGCCGGCTACCGCGAGCACAAGACGAGCACGCCCGAGAAGCCGCTCATCGGCAGCCTCCTGCTCGGCCTGTACGACGGCGGCGAGCTCCAGCACATCGGCGTCAGCGCCAGCTTCACCGCCGCGCGGCGGGCGGAGCTGTGGCAGGAGCTCCAGCCTCTCGTCTGCCCGATCGAGGAGCACCCGTGGGGCCGGTGGCAGGAGTTCCTCGTCGCCAACCCGGGCCGCCAGCCGGGCACGCAGAGCCGGTGGAGCCAGGGCAAGGACCTCTCCTTCACGCCGCTGCGCCCCGAGCGCGTCATCGAGGTCAAGTACGACGCCATGGAGGGCTCCCGCTTCCGCCACACCGCCCACTTCAAGCGGTGGCGCGAGGACCGCGACCCGGAGTCGTGCGGCTACGACCAGCTCGAGCAGCCGGTGAAGTACGACCTCGCCGACGTGCTCGGCGGCTGACCGACCCCGGTCCTCGACCCGCGCCCACCGGCGCGGCAGGATGGAGCCATGACCACCGAGTCCGCGCCGACCGAGGAGCCGTACGACGTCGTCCTCCTCGTCGAACAGGCCCTCACGCCCGCCGACGCCGCCCAGGTCCGTGCCCTGCACGTCGAGCTGGACGACGACCCGACGATCGAGGTGATCTACCACGTCCTCCTGCCGATGGCCGACGCCGCGGCGGCCGTCGAGGCCTCACTGGGCGTGATCGGTGGCGCCGACCTGATCGCGCCTCCGATGACGCCGTCGCCCGACGAGATCGACCACCTGCGCGAGGAGTACCGCGAGCAGGCCGACCGCGACCTCGCCACGACCGCCGAGGCGCTGACCGCGACCGGCGCCCACGTGGGCAGTCGCGCGATCGTCACCGACCCGCCGGTCGACGCGCTGACCCGCAAGGTCAAGGAGGTCGACGGCCGGGAGGCGATCATCCTCACCCGGCCGCACCTGGTGGCGGAGTTCTTCCACGTCGACTGGACCTCGCGGGCCCGCCGCAAGCTCGGCGTACCGGTGCTCCACCTGCTCGAGCACGACGAGTCCTGAACCCGCGCCCTGCATGGCGTAACAGCCGGATCCGTCCGGTCGTTGACCTGTCATGTCGGCCCTGCACACCCTCGACGTCCGCCTCTTCGAGGCGCTCACGGGCACGTGCCTGAGCGCCTCCGAGCGCGACCGGGTCGTCGACCTGTGCGAGTCAGCGGTCGCGATGGCGCCCGGGCTCGGCCTGCCCCACCCCGGCCAGGCAGCCCGCTGCGCGGTGCACCTGCTGGTCGCCCACGCGGTGCCGGGCCTCGACCCCCGCGTGCGCAGCGACCTCGCGCGGCTGTGCGAGGTGGCGGTCGTGCGGGGCCTGCCCGCCTGACGACGCTGGGCTAGGTCCCCTCGACCCGGTTGCCCTGCTCGTCCCAGTGTTCGGCGACCTTCTTGCTGGGCTGCACCCGCGGCGGCTCGCCCGGCATCTTCGGGTAGTCGGGCGGGAAGTTGAGCTCGCCCTCGCCCGCGTCGACCTGCTGCTGCCAGAGGTCGAGCAGCGGCTCGAGGGAGTACGACGCCTCGTCGATCGCGGCCCACGGGTCCCCGTCGGCCACGCGCTCGGTCACGGTGAAGAGGTTGAAGTCGCGGGGGTCGGAGACCTCGGGGAGCTCGGACCAGGTGACCGGCGTCGAGACCGGCGCCCCCGGCTTGGGCCGCAGCGAGTAGGCCGAGGCGATGGTGCGGTCGCGGTTGTTCTGGTTGAAGTCGACGAAGATCCGCTCGCCCCGCTCCTCCTTCCACCAGGCCGTGGTCACCTGTTCGTCGCGCCGGGCGAGCTCGCGGCCGAAGGCGATCGCGGCGTGGCGGACGTCCTCGAAGGTCCAGCGCGGCTCGATCCGGACGTAGACGTGGACGCCCCGGTTGCCCGAGGTCTTGGGGAAGCCGACGAGCCCGAGCTCGCGGAGCAGCTCGTCGGCCACCCCGGCGACCCGGACCGCGTCGGCGAACCCCGTGCCCGGCTGGGGGTCGAGGTCGATGCGGAGCTCGTCGGGGTGGTCGACGTCGGCCCGACGCACCGGCCACGGGTGGAAGGTCAGGGTCCCCATCTGCGCGCACCAGACCGGCACGGCGATCTCGGTGGAGCAGATCTCCTCGGCGGTGCGCCCCGAGGGGAAGGTGATCCGCACCGGGTCGACGTAGTCGGGAGCGCCCTTGGGGACGCGCTTCTGGTAGAAGCCCTCGCCGTCGTCGCCGTAGCCGGTGGAGAGCCGGAAGCCCTCGCGGTAGCCGTCGGGCCACCGCTCGAGGGCTGTCGGCCGGTCCCGCAGGGCCCGCATCAGCCCGTCCTCGACCGCGACGAAGTACTCCGCCACCATCAGCTTGGTCACCTCGGGCGTCCGGTCGGTCGCCTCGTAGATCACCCGGTCGGGACTGGACACCCGGACCTCGCGGTCGCCGGCCTGCACCATCGCCGCAGCGGTCTTCGCCATGCGGCGAGCCTACGGGCTGGTGCCGACGGCGGGCCGGATCAACCGGTGACGCCGCGCAGCTCGCTCGGCACCTGGGGCACCTCCAGGCTGTCGACGACCTCGAGGGTCCCGAGGTCGACGACGTGGACCTGCTTCGTCGCCGGCTCGGTGACATAGGCCGTGTCGCCGACGACCTCCAGGAGCGGCCGGGGCTGGTGCCAGTCGAGCGGCTCGCGCCACTTCGCGGTGACCGGGACCGACGCCGTCACCTTCGCCGTCGCCACGTCGATGACGTGCAGCCGGCCGTCGGTGCCGAGTACCAGCGCGTCGCCGTCCGGCGTACGGCCGAGGGAGCGGAAGCTGTAGCTCGCCGGCAGGTCGACGAGCCGCAGCGACGCGGTCCGGGTGTCGATGATCGAGACCCGCGTCGGCCGCTCGAGCTCGGCGTCGGCGTCGACCTTGTAGTCGCCGAGCACGTAGCGCGAGGTGTCGTGGCCGGCCTGGTTGCCGATCCGGCCGTAGGCGTCGGGCGCGTCGACCTTCGTGATCTCGCGGCCGTCGACGACCAGTACCCCGTCCTCGCACCCGAAGAGCGCGACGTCGCCGGCGAAGGCCTCGCCGTGCACCCCGGGGCACTCGTCGGAGGAGGCCAGCTCGTTGCCGGCGGCGGTGATCAGCCTGATGCCGCTGCGGGACTCCTCGTCGCCGACGGTCAGGATCAGGTTGCCGTGGCCGTCCTGCACGGCGACGCCGTGGTGTGCCTCGTCCGCCTGCCAGGTGTCGAGCTCCGGTTCACCCTCGGCCAGGTCGGCCGGGTCGAACGCCGTGATGGCGCCGGTCCCGTCGTCGAAGACGGTCGTCCGCCCGTGGTGCGGGACGACGTGGCCGGGCTCCTGGGCGTCGATGGTGAAGCCGGTCAGCCGCGGCTCGGTGGCCCAGGAGTGCCCGTGGTCGCCGTGCTCGTCGGTCCACGCGCCGGTGTCGAGGGCGGTGAACCCGCCGGCCCCCGACACGAGCAGGTGCCGGCCGTCCCCCGCGGGGTTGAGCCGCAGGAACCCGTCGACCTCCTCGTCGAGCAGCACCTCGCCGGACCCCGCGTCGAGGACGAGCACGCCTCCGTCGTACGTCATCGCGAGGCGGGGGCTGGGCGCCTCCACCTCGGTGGCGGCCGCAGGCGTGGACGACGGGGACGAGGAGGACGAGGAGGACGGCGACCCCTCCGTGCCGCAGGCGACGAGAGCGCCCGAGGTCAGGGAGGAGAGGACGACGAGGACACCGGACTTGATCAACATGAGAATGATTCTCATGTGCAAGTCCGGCGTCCGTCAAGCCGGCGTCGGTCCGGCGTCAGCCGTCAGCAGGCTCCAGGGTCAGCGAGATCGAGTTGATGCAGTAGCGGTCGCCGGTCGGCGTGCCGTAGCCGTCGGGGAACACGTGGCCCAGGTGCGAGCCGCAGTTGGCGCAGCGGACCTCGACCCGCTTCATGCCGTGCGAGTTGTCCTCGATGTATTCGATGGTGTCGCTGATCGGCTGGTAGAAGCTGGGCCAGCCGCACCCCGAGTGGAACTTCGTGTCGGACTCGAACAGCTTGGCCTGGCAGGCCTTGCACCGGTAGACGCCCGTGGTCTCGGTGTCGGTGTACTCACCCGTGAAGGCACGCTCGGTGCCCGCCTTGCGGAGCACCTGGTACTCCTCGGGAGTCAGCGCCGCGCGCCACTCCTCGTCCGTCTTCTCGACCTCGTATGCCATACCCCAACGCTACCCAGCCGGACCAGCGCCGAAAGCCCCGTCGGGCAAAGGATTCCCCAACCACCGGACACCCGGCGACGGCCGCCCTAGGGTCGCCTCACCTCGCACTCTCGGAAAGGCAGCCCCCCATGCCCGCACTCCCCCTGCGCCGGTCCGGCGCCATCGCCCTGTCCGTGCTTCCGGCACTCCTGCTCGGCCTCACCGCCTGCGGCGGGTCCGACGACGACGGCGACACCGGAGCCGACGACCGCACCCAACAGAATGCCCACCTCAGCTTCGAGGCCGTCGAGGACCTCGTGGCGAGCGAGGTTCCGGCGGACGCCGACTGCGCCGCCCACAAGTGGACCGACGTCAACCCGACCCTCGCCCCTCTCTTCGGCGAGGCCACGGAGGCGCACGAGCTCGGCTGCTGGGCGGCCGAGGCGGATGTCAGCGCCTCCACCCCGGCCGAGGTCCTCTACGCCGAGTTCGCCGACGAGGCCACCACGACAGCCTTCGTCGAGGCGAACTTCGCCTTCTCGTACGACGTCGTCCAGGACGGTGCGGCCGTCGCCCTGGTCAGCATCGTGAGCCTGCCCGACCTCGCCGAGGACATCGCGGGCCTGTGCGACTGCGACGTCCAGGAGGGCAAGACGCCCTGATCAGGCGACGACGCCGGCCACCGGCAGGCCGGCGGCCCGCCAGGCCGCGAAGCCACCGACGACATCGGTGGCCCGGTGGATGCCCAGCGACTGCAGCGCATCCGCCGCCAGCGAGGAGGTGTAGCCCTCCTGGCACAGCACGATCACCCGGAGGTCGTACGACGCCTCGGGGATCCGCGCGTCGCTGCGCGGGTCGAAGCGCCACTCGAGCACGTTGCGCTCGATCACGAGCGGCTCCAGTGTCTGCGCGACCTCGCCCTCGGCGGCACGCTGGGCGGCAGGGCGGATGTCGACGAGGAGCACGTCCTCGTGGGTGATCAGCTCCTGGAACGCGGCCCGCGGGCTGATCCGGTCGAGGCGCGAGCGGGCGTCGGCGAGCAGGGCGTCCACGCCGTCGTACCGCGGGGCGGGCCGGAGGCCCTCCTTGCGCACCATGTCGACGACGGTAGCGAACAGCGCGGTCACCACTCCTCCCCTGCCCGCTCGACGCCGAGCACCTCGAGCCGGTCGCCGCGGAAGCGGAACCGGGTCATCGTGGTGAGCCGCGGCGAGTACGCGTGCAGGGAGAGCGCCGGCCGGTCGGTGGCATTGCGGACGTCGTGCGCGTAGCCGGCCCCGAACGCCTTGCCGTCGCCGACGCCGAGGTCGATCAGCTGGAGGCCGCCGTCGAAGGTGTGCTCGGTCAACTGGCCGTCGAGGACGGTGAAGGCACCCGAGGAGGAGCCGTGGTCGTGCCAGTCAGTGGCGGCACCGGGCGGCCACGAGATCAGCCAGAGCTCGTAGTCCTCGGTGGCGAGCAGGCGGATCCAGGTCCGCTCGTCCGGGTCGTGGTCGAGCAGGTGGAGGAGGTCGGGGTCGGCGGCGTGCTCACGCACGACCTCGAGGAGGGGCAGGACAGCGAGCTGGGTCATCGGAGGTTCCTTCGGGGGCTGGTGGGTCGGTGCTGGATCAGTCGAGGTGGATCAACAGCACGGACAACACAGCCCGCCCGAGCGCCAGGTGGCGCGCGAGGCGAGGGAGGAACCGGTCATGGCTCCATAGTGCATTAACTCAATAGAGTTTGCAAACTTCGATCCCGCGGCGTGGCGGGAGGATCACGGCAGGCGCGTCACCAGGTCCGCGAAGGACACCCGCCGCCCGGTGTAGAAGGGCACCTCCTCGCGCACGTGGCGCCGGGTCTCCGAGCCCCGCAGGTGGCGCATCAGGTCGACGATCCGGGTCAGGTCGTCGGCCTCGAACGCCAGCATCCACTCGTAGTCGCCGAGCGCGAAGCTCGGCACCGTGTTGGCACGGACGTCGGGGTAGTCGCGGGCCATCTGGCCGTGCTCGGCGAGCAGGCGGCGGCGCTCGGCGTCGTCGAGGAGGTACCACTCGTAGGAGCGGATGAAGGGGTAGACCGCGACATAGGCGTGCGCCCGCTCGTCGGCCAGGAACGCCGGGAGGTGGCTGCGGTTGAACTCCGCGGGCCGGTGCAACGCCATCTGCGACCAGACGGGCGCGAGCCGACTGCCGAAGGCGGTACGACGGAGGCGGTGGTAGGCGTCCTGCAGCTGGTCGCTGCTCTCGGCGTGCCACCAGAGCATCAGGTCGGCGTCGGCGCGGAGCCCGGCGACGTCGTACACACCGCGGATGACGACGTCCTCGGCGGCCAGCTCGGCGGCGAGCGCCTCGAGCTCGGCCAGCTCGGCCTTGCGGACGACCTCGTCGGCGCCCAGCGGCTGCTCCAGCTTGAAGACCGACCACATGGTGAAGCGGATCGTGTCGTTGAGCTCGTTGATCTTCGCCGCGTTGGTCTTGATGTGCGCCTGGGGGTCCGACATGACTCCATTGTGCCGAGCGGTCAGGCGAGTCCGTACCCCGCCTCCCGTGCCTTGACGATCGCGTCCGCGCGACCGGTGGCGTGGAGCTTGGCGTAGATGGCCGAGACGGCGTTGCGGACGGTCTTGTTGGAGACGTAGAGCTCGCCCGCGATCTCGTCGTTGGTCCGGCCGGCGGCGATCCGGTGCAGGATGTCGCGCTCGCGGTCGGTCAGGTCCGGGAACGCCTCCTCCTCCCGGTCGGTCGACGGCGTGGCGACCGCGCCGGCGAAGAAGGCCGCCACCCGCGCGGCGAGGCTCGCGCCGAACACCATCCCGCCCGCGGCCGCCGAGCGGATCGCGGCCTGCACCTCCTCCGCGCCCGCGCCCTTGAGGAGGTAGCCGCAGGCGCCCGCCCGGATCGCGGCGAGGATCGTGTCGTCGTCCTCGTTCATCGTCAGCATGACCACCCGCAGCGCCGGGTTGCGGCCGGTGAGGAAGCGGGTCGCCTCGATGCCGTCGAGCTGCGGCATCTGGATGTCCATGACCACCAGGTCGGGCGCGGTCTCGTCGACGACGTGGACCGCCTCACGTCCGTCGGCGGCCGTGCCGACGACCTCGATGCCGTCGAGGGCGCCGAGCAGGGCGACGAGGCCGTCGCGGACGATCTGGTGGTCGTCGACGACGACGACGCGGATGGCGGGAGTCATGCGGGGGTCCTCAGCGGAAGTCGGGCCGAGACGACGGTGCCGCCGCCCGGTGGGCTGGTGATCGTGGTGGTGCCGCCGAGCTCGGCGGCCCGCTCGCGCAGGCTGGAGAGGCCCACGCCGGCGGTGCGCCCGGGGGCGATGCCGACACCGTCGTCGGCCACCTCGACGAGCAGGTCGTCGTCGGCGACGTCGATGCTCAGCCGGACGTCGGTCGCCTCCGCGTGCCGGGCGACATTGGTGAGCGCCTCCCCCACGATCCGGTACGCCGCCACCTCGACGGCCGCCGGGAGCCGGCCCGCCAGGTCGCCCCCGGTGGTGACGGCGAGCGGCAGCGCCAGGGTCTCGGCCTGCTGGCGCAGCGCCCCGACGAGCCCCCGGTCGTCGAGGGCGGGCGGGCGCAGGTCGTGCACCAGGCGTCGTACGTCGGCCACGACGTCCTGCACGTGCGCGCTGACCGCCTCCAGCTGCTCCCGCGCGCGCTGCGGGTCCCTGTCGACGGTCATCCGGGCGGCCTCGAGCTGGAAGACGATGCCGCTCAGCGCCGGACCGAAGCCGTCGTGCAGGTCGCGGCGGATCCGGCGTCGCTCCTCCTCGCGGGCGGTGACGAGGCGCTCCCGACTGCGCTGCACCTCGTCGGCGAGCTGGCTGGACCGGGCAGCCGTCGCGGCCTGGCGGACGAGGTCGCCGAGCAGCTGCTGGTCGCGCTGGCTGAGCCGGCTGCGCAGGCCGCGCGCGGGCAGGACGAGGCTGCCGATCGTGGCGTCGCGGTAGGTGATCGGCAGGGTGCGGACCTGGTCGGGCCGTTCGCCGACGGTCGTCACCAGGCGCTCGCCGTGGGTGCGCTCGACCTCCACGCTGACGTACGGGATCGCGAACGCGCTCGCGACCGCCTGCGCGACGGCGGCCAGCTGCTCGGTGCTGTCGTCGGTGGTCTCCAGGGTCGAGGCGAGGCCGGCCACGACGTCGTACCGGTTGGTGCGCTCGCCGAGCATGAGGCGTCGTACCAGCGCGGAGAGGCGTTGGCGCGCGGGGCCGTAGAGCAACACGGCCACGGCGAGCACCACGCCGACGACCTGGGCCTGGCTCAGCTCGTCGTCGAGCAGGAGCGTCAGCAGACCCAGCACGGCGGCGTCCGCGACCACCAGTACGGCGAGCAGCGCGGCGAGGACGGCCGTGCGGGCGAGGAGGTCCTGGATCGAGACGAGGGTCGGCCGGACGATCGCGATGGTCATCGCGGCCGGCGGCAGCACGGTGGCGCTGAACGCACCGGCGTACCCGTCACCGGGGAGCGGGAACACCAGGCTGACGAGCACGACGGCCACGATCACGAAGACCGACCACAGCAGCCAGCGCATGCGGTCGCGTTCGAGGCCCTCCGACCGGCGGTAGCGGACGACCACGGTCAGCAGGGAGAAGAAGAAGGCGACGACGCCGATGGCGACCCCCGCCGAGACCAGCTGCTGGCCGTGGCCGGCGAAGGCGCTGATCGAGGTCGGGTCCTGGTCGACGCCCGCGGGGACCTGGTCGAGCCACTGGTCGCCCTCGGCCGGCGCCACGATCACCGCGAAGCCGCTCAGGAAGAGGCCGCCGACCGCCACCCACGACGCCGGGGTCCAGCGCCCGGGGAGGAAGCGACCGGTCGGGAACACGAGGAGCAGGGCTGCCGTGACCGAGGTGAGGTAGGCGCCGAAGCGGTTGAGGAACCACAGCGCGAAGGTCATCGCGGGCCACGGGTCGTGCTCGGTGAGACCGGCGTGGACATAGCTCTGGGCGAATCCGTCGAGGGACCAGAAGAGGCCGGACGCGGCGAGCACCCAGCCGAACCGCTGCCCCCGGTCGCGCAGCAGCACGATGCCCGCGAGGATCCCGAGCACGGCGCCGTTCACGATCCAGGGCCAGCCGGCGCCCTCGGAGATCTCGGCGCCGGGACCGGTACCCGGAGCCGTCATGTCGAGCCAGGCTCCCGCAGGGAGGAGCGCCACGCAGAGCACGGGAACCGCCAGCACGGCGGCGAGCTGGGCACCGCGGGGCCGGGGGTCGCTCTGCACCGGCACATTGTGCAGCCGGCCCGGTCCCCTCCGTGGCGGAATGGGGACCGGACCGGCCGGGGTGGTGTGGTCGTTCACGCGCGGCCGCGGAAGGCCTTGTCACCGGCGAGGAAGCCGAGGGCGATCACGACGAGACCGATCGGACCGGTCATGCCGGCCATGTACTGCAGCGGCGAGATGCCGAGCAGGAGGGTCAGGCCGCCGCCGATGAGCCCGACGAGGCCGAGCCACTTCGGCAGGCCACCGGCGCGGGCGAGCCCGAACAGGCAGATGCCGGAGAGCCCGAGCAGGCCCCAGCACCACGGCACGGTGCCGATCCAGTGGTTGTAGAAGGTCGCGCTCTCCGGGACGACGGTGTCCGTGTCGCCGGCCGCGAAGATGAACTCGGTGTCGAGGCCGGACCCGACGATCAGCATGACCGACGTGACCAGCACGCCGCTGAAGGCCACCAGCGGCAGCACGCTGTCGCGGGCGGCCGTCGCCTTCAGCCGCCGGTAGAGGCCGGCCGCGAACACGATCATCAGCACCGCGCTGACCATCGTGAACGTGTGGAAGGCCAGCATCTGCGGCACGAGGTCGCTGAGGCGCTCGGAGATCTTCTCCGCGTTGCCCTGGAGGTCGGGGTCGTAGACGGCGTTCACCATCGACGACGTGACCATGGTGCCGATCCCGGCGACGCCGGCCAGGAGGCCGGCGAGCGCCCACCGGGTCGGCGGGTAGGTGGTGGTGCCCTCCGGGGACCCGGTCTGGCCGGTCTGTCCCGTCTGGTCGAGGGCGGTCGGGGGGAGGTGGGTCTGCGTTGTCATGACCCGAAGGTGCCGGGCCCCGTGTCCCGCCCGACAGGGACAACGGGGCACACCTCGCGGGACACGCGAAGTGTGAGGTTTTCTCCTGCGAAGTGCGTGACTTTCTCCATCGAGGTGTGACGACTTCTCGCACACCTCGGCGGAGAAACAGGCGCACTTCGGCGGAGAAACTCTCACACCTCGCGGGGGTCAGGTGAGGAGGGAGGCGGCCGCGGTGTGGGCGGAGGCGATGGTGGCCGGGATCCCGACGCCGTCGTACGACGCCCCGCAGACGGCGAGGCCGGGGACCGTCGCGACGGCGGCGCGGATGCGGGCGACACGGTCGGCGTGGCCCACCCAGTACTGCGGGAGTCCCCCGCCCCAGCGCTGGACGACCGCGTCGACCGGCTCGGCACGGAGGCCGGTCGCGTCGGCGAGGTCCGCGAGCGAGGCGCGGACCAGCTCCTCGTCGGGGACCTGGAGGGTCGCCTCCTCGCCGAACCGGCCGAGGGAGGTGCGCAGCACCAGCAGGCCGTCGCCGGCGGCGCGGACCCAGTCCCACTTGGCGAACGAGAACGTCGAGGCCTTCACCCGGCGGCCGTCGACCGGCGGCACGAGGAAGCCGGAGGCGCCGATCTCGAGCGCCTCGACGACCGCGGGGTCGTCGGCGCGGTAGGCGAGGGTGGCGAGCGCGACCGAGGCGTAGCCGATCCGCACCAGGTCGTCGGCCGCGGCCGGGGCGAGCTCCGCCACGAGGCGGGCGGTCGGCGCGGCCGGCGTCGCCAGGACGAGCAGGTCCGCGATCTCCTCGCCCGCCGGGGTGGTCACCCCGAACCCCGATCCCGTACGACGAACGGCACTCGCCGGGGCGTCGTACCGGATCTCGACGCCGGGTCGGTCGGCGAGGTCGGCCTCGAGCGCAGCGGGCAGCCGCCACATGCCGCCGTCCACGGCGGCGAAGACGGGCGGGGCCTCCCCCGCCGGAACGGGCAGCGCGAAGTCCGGGCGCGCGATCAGGTCGACGAGCTGCGGTACGGCGGAGCGCACGGAGATGTGGCGGGCCTGGCCGGCGTACACACCCCCGAGCAGCGGCTCGACGAGCCGGTCGACGACCTCCTCCCCGAACCGGTTGCCCACGACGAATCCGACGGACTCGTCGCTCCCCTCGGGCACGGTCGAGACGTACTGGTGGCGCGCCCGCGCCATCCCCTCCGGCGACAGGATCCCCGACTCCTCGAGCTGGTCGAGGTCGAGCGGCGCGCCCATCACGGTGCGCGGCAGCGGGCGGAGCGCGTCGCGCGTCCAGACCCGCGAGGTGGCCGTGGTGGGGTGGACGAGCGGCAGGCCGAGGTCGGCCGCGAGGGCGATGCCCTCGGGACGGCGGTGCAGCATCGCCTCGGCGCCCACGTCGACGCTCACCCCGGCGACGGACCCCCCGCGGAGCTTGCCACCGGCGCGGTCGGAGCCCTCGAGCACGAGCACGGAAGCACCGGCCTCGGCCAGGTCGCGCGCGGCGACCAGTCCGGCCACCCCGGCCCCGACGACGATCGCACTGCGCACGGCTGCAGTCTCCCAGAGGCCCCGGGGGAACCGACGGCAGGCAGGGAACCGACGGCAGGCAGGGAACCGACGGCAGGCAGGGAACCACCCGGCGGCGTACGACGTCGCACCACCATGAACCCGACCCGCACCCGCCTCACCGCCTCGCTCGCGGCGGCCACTGCCGTCGCCGCCCTCACCCTGCTGTCCGGATGCTCCGGCTCCGGGTCCGACGGTGGCGACTCCGCCGGCACGGCCGACGCCGCGGTCGCCGCCGACGAACCCGCCGACTTCAGCGGGGCGAACGAGCGCGACGCCCTCGCGGACGAGTCGGTGGCCGCGGAGTCCGCTCTCGATTCGACGGTCGACGGCGTGTCCGACAGCGCCGGCGGAACCGCCGCCAAGGAGGTCGACCCGTCGAAGGACGCCGCCCGCGTCGCGCCCGGCACGTCGGTGATCCGGACGGGCACGGTGTCGCTGGAGGCCGACAACGTCGAGAAGGCCCGCTTCGACGTGCGCAAGGTCGTGGACAAGTACCGCGGCACCGTCACCGAGCAGGAGACGACGACCGGGGACGAGGGCGAGATGAGCACGGCCCGTCTCGTCGTCCGGGTGCCGAGCGCGAGCTTCGAGGACGCGACCCGCGACCTCGAGGAAGTGGCGACGCTGCTCAGCTCGAACACCGCGGGCGAGGACGTGAGCACCGAGGTGATCGACGTCGACGCCCGGATCCGCGCCCAGCGGGCGAGCGTCTCGCGGGTCGAGGCGCTGCTCGACCAGGCCACCAACCTGCAGCAGGTGATCTCGATCGAGCGTCAGCTCGCGAACCGGCAGGCGGACCTGGACTCGCTGGTCGCGCGGCAGAAGTACCTCGCCGACCAGACCGCCCTCTCCACGATCACCGTCACGGTCGAGCAGCCCGAGGAGGACGAGCCGGAGAAGAAGGACGACGACAACGGCTTCGCCAGTGGGCTGAAGGACGGCTGGGACAGCTTCGTCGACGGACTCGTCGTCGCCCTGACCGTCCTCGGCTTCCTGCTCCCCTGGCTCATCCTCGTCGCAGTGCTGGGTCTCCCGGCGTGGCTGGCGCTGCGGCGGCGTGCCGGCCGCCGACCGGCCGCTCCGCCTGCTCCGGCAGCGCCGTGAGGTCGCGGCCGCGGGTCTCCGGCAGGAGCGCCATGCAGCCGAGGCTGAGCACCGCCACGGCCACGTTGTACGACGCCACGAGCCACAGCGAGTCGTCGCCCAGCTCCACCAGCCAGGCGGCGATGAGCGGGGTGAGCCCGGACGCGACGACGCCGGAGAGCTGGTAGAGCGCGCTGAGCGCCGAGTAGCGGTAGCGGGTGTCGAACAGCTCGCTCCAGAAGGCGGCGAGCGGCCCGTAGACCGTGCCGTAGACCAGGCCGAGCCCACCGACGAACGCGGCGCTGACGGCGACCGTGCCGCCGGAGTGCACGGCGGCCGCGACGGGGAAGGCGATCACGAGGCCCGCGAGCGCACCGACCCGGTAGACGGGCCGCCGGCCGAGGCGGTCGCTGAGGGCTCCCGCCACCAGTGTCATCACGACGCCGAGCACGGCCCCGGCCATGATCGCGTTCAGCACGGTCGACCGCGCGACACCGACCGTGTTGACGGCGTAGGCGAGCAGGAAGACCGAGTAGAGGTTGAACGTGAAGCCCTCGATGAACCGGGTGCCCATGCCGAGCAGCAGCGTGCGCGGCTGACGCCGGAACAGCTCGCGCACCGGCACGGAGCTGACCTCCTTGCGCTGCTGCACCTCCCGGAAGGCCGGCGTCTCCATGACCGAGAGCCGGATCCAGGCGCCGATCGCGAGCAGCACGATGCTCAGCAGGAAGCAGGCGCGCCAGCCCCACGCGAGGAACTGCTCGTCCGGCAGGCGGCTCGCGATCGCGAAGGCACCGGAGGCGAGGAAGAGCCCGCCGGGGACGCCGATGTGGGCGAAGCTGCCGAAGAAGCCGCGCCGCTCGGCGGGAGCGAACTCGACGGCGAGGAGCACCGCGCCGCCGTACTCGCCGCCGACGCCGATGCCCTGGAGCACCCTCAGCACGACGAGCAGGATCGGCGCGAGGACCCCGATGTCGTCGTACGACGGGAGGAGGCCGATCAGGGCGGTGCCGGCCCCCATGATCACGAGCGTCCAGATCAGCATCGCCTTGCGTCCGACGCGGTCGCCGAAGTGGCCGAACACCAGGCCGCCGATCGGACGGGCGAGGAAGCCGACGGCGAAGGTGCCGAACGCCGCGAAGGTCGCGGCGCTGCCGCTGAGGCCGTTGAAGTAGAGCTTGTCGAAGACGAGCCCGGCGGCGGTGCCGTAGAGGAAGAAGTCGTACCACTCGATCGTGGCGCCGACCGCGGCCGCGAGCGCGACGCGACGCGGAGTGGGTCCCTGCGGTGCAGGTGGGTTGGTCATCGTGCCTCCCGAGACGAGGTGGATGAGGGACGGAGGGTCAGGACGGGCGCAGCAGCTTCTCCACGACGGGCCTGCTCCGGGCCAGCCAGTCCGCGTACGCCGCCGGGTCGTCGTGCTCCTTGTCGAGCACGTAGAGCGCACTGCCCGGCACCACGCCTCCGAGGTGGCTGAGCAGCGGCACGAGACCGTGCTCCGGGGCCAGCGCGTGCGCCGGTCCCCCACCGAGCATCAGCGGCACGGCCACGCCCGAGAGCTGACCGGCCGCGAAGCGGTCGAGGAAGAGCTTCAGCAGCCCCGTGTACGTCGCCTTGTAGGTCGGGCACGCGAAGACCACCAGGTCCGCGCGACCCACCTCGGAGACCAGCCCGTCGATGGCGGCGTCGGTCCAGTCGACCAGGCCGGCGCCGAGCGTGGCGACGTCGACGACGAGGTCCGGCTCGCGGCCGACCAGCTCGCGGTGCAGGTGCAGCGCGGCGGACAGCGTGCGGCTGGCGGGCTTGGGGTTGCCGACGACGACGGCGGTGCGCGTGCTCACGCCCGTCACCGCCCGACCGACGCGAACGGGACCGAGGCGCCGTGGTGGCGCTGCGGGCCGTCGTACTTCCACAGGCCGCGTTCGGCGAGGATCGGCAGCACGCCCTCTCCGAACCAGTAGGCACCCTCGAGGTGCGGGTAGGCCGACAGCACGAACTCGTCTAGGCCGAGCTCGGCGTACTCCGCGATCCGGTCGGCGACCTCCTCGTGGCTGCCGACCAGCGCGGTGCCGGCGCCGCCGCGGACCAGGCCGACGCCGGCCCAGACGTTGGGGTAGATCTCGAGCTCGTCGGTGCGCCCGCTGTGCAGGTCGAGCATCCGGCGCTGGCCCTCGGACTCGCTGCGCCGCAGCCCCTCCTGCACCTGCTTGATCGTGGCCGGGTCGATGCCCTTGAGCAGCCGGTCGGCCTCGGCCCACGCCTCCTCGGAGGTGTCGCGGGTGATCACGTGCATCCGGATGCCGAACCGGATCGGCCGGTTGTCCGGGCCACGCCCCTCGGCCGCGGCGAGCTCGCGGATCCACGCGATCTTCTCGGCGACGGCCTGCGGCGGCTCGCCCCAGGTGAGGTAGACGTCGGCGTGCTCGGCGGCGACCTTGCCGGCCGCCGGCGAGGACCCGCCGAAGTAGATGTCCGGCACGGGGCTGGGGATCTGGCCCAGCTTCGCGGCCTCGACCGAGAGGTGCTTGCCGGTGAAGTCGACGGTCTCGCCGGTCCACAGCCGGCGCACGATCTCCAGGAACTCCCCGCACCGCTCGTAGCGCTCGTCCTTGTCGAGGAAGTCGCCGAACATCCGCTGCTCGTGGCTCTCGCCGCCGGTGACGACGTTGAGCAGCAGGCGACCGCCCGAGAGGTTCTGGAAGGTGCCCGCCATCTGGGCCGCGAGGTACGGCGCCACGACACCGGGCCGGAACGCGACGAGGAACTTCAGCCGCTCGCTCGTCTGGCTCAGCATCGCGGTGGTCAGCCACGCGTCCTCGCACCACGCGCCGGTCGGCGTCAGCGCGGCCTCGAAGCCGTTGTCCTCGGCGGCGCGCGCGACCTGGGTCAGGTAGGCGACGTCCGCCGGACGGCCGGCCTGGCCGGGGTTGACGCCGTGGCCGCCGCCGACGACGTGGCGGCCGTCGCCGCCGTTGGTGGGCAGGAACCAGTGGAACTTCAGGGACATTGTCTCGGTTGCCTTTCGGGTGCAGAGGTCTCGTGACAGTCGCTGCGCGACGTCCTCGACCACCGCTCAGATCTGGCCGTGGTTGGGCGGTGGCGTGCCGTCGATCGCGTGGCGACCGAGGTGGTGCACCTTCCAGGCGGCGGGGTCGTGCAGGGTGTGCGTGCGGGCGTTGCGCCAGTGCCGGTCCAGGCCGAGGCCGCGCAGCGCCGAGCGGGTGCCCGCCACCTCGAAGAGCCGGCTGGACGCCTCGAGCGAGGCGGCCGTCGTGGACGCACGGGCCGCGGCGACCGCAAGGCTGGCCTCGGCGGCGGTCTCCGCGGTGAGGTCCGCACGGGCCCGGTCGACCGCGCGACCCGCCTCGGCGACCAGCGCCTCGGCGGCCCGCACCTGCAGCTCGACCTCCCCGAACGCCTGCACGACCAACGGGTCGTCGGCGGCACCGTCGGTGTCGTAGAGGGCCAGGGCGTCCGGGTAGGGCCGGCTGCTGGTGGTCACGAACGCGGCCGCCTCCCGCACCGCCGCGCGGGCGATGCCGGCGTCGATCGCGGCGTGGAGCAGCTGCGCGAAGGCGCCGTACACCTGCGGGCGCTCGAACGTCAGGTGGTACGACGTCACGCGGTCCGCCGCGACCCGGACTCCCTCGAGCCGGACGGTGCCGCTGGCGGTCGTGCGCTGCCCGAGCCCGTCCCAGTCGTCGATCACCGTGACGCCTCCGGCGTGGCGCTCGACCCACGCCACGGCGAGGGGTCCGCCCTCGCCGAGGTGCGCCAGCACGGGGATCCAGTGCGCGAGGTAGGCACCGGTCGCGTAGCCCTTCTCGCCGTCGAGCACCCAGTCGCCGGGGCGGTCGGGGTCGGGCCGCAGGGTCGTCGCGTGCTCGCGCACGTGGCGGCTGCGGATCTCCGACTGCGCGTTGCCGAACCGCTTGCCGGCGACGACCTCGCCGAGCAGGAAGCGCTTCTGCTGCTCACTGCCCTGCTCGACGAGCGCGTTGACGTAGACGAAGTGGCTGTGCGGGACCTGGGCCACGTTGGGGTCGCCGGTGGCGAGGATCCGCACGACCTCGGCCAGCACCTCGGCGCCGAGCCCCGGGCCGCCGTACTCGACGGGGACGGTGATCGCCAGCAGGCCGGCCGCCGAGAGCGCCTCGACCTCGGCGACCGGGAGGATCCGCTCCCGGTCGCGCCGGGCCGAGTCCTCGGCGAAGGCGGCGGCCAGGTCGGTGGCCGTCGCGATCGCCGAGGCGGCGGTGTGGGTCGCCGGGTCTCGTGACGGTCGCTGCACGACCTCCTCGACCACCGAGGGTGCCGCTGACATCAGACCCGCTCCAGCTCCGCGGCCTCGAGCTCGCGGACGATCGGGAGCACCTCGCGCCCGAAGTAGGCGACGTCCTCGAGGTAGTGCAGGAAGCCGAGCAGGAAGAGGTTCACGCCGCGCTTCTTGTACTCGATGATCCGGGTCGCGATCTGCTCGGGCGTGCCGATCAGGCCGGTGCGGAAGCCGTCGTTGTACTGCACGAGGTCGGCGAACTCAGAGTCCTGCCACATGCCCTTCTTGTCACCGGTGCTCTGGCCGGCCTGCTTCACGGCCGAGCCGAAGCCCTCGACGGCCTCCCGGTCGGCCTTGTCGACGATCTCGCGCAGCACGTCGCGGGCCTCGGCCTCGGTGTCGCGGCCGATGAAGAAGCCGTTGACGCCGAACTTCACCTTGCGGCCGTGGACGGTCGCGACGTCGGTGACGTCCTGGATCTGCTCCGAGATGCCCTCGGGGGTGTTGCCGTTGGCGAAGTACCAGTCCGAGACCCGGCCGGCCATGCCGCGGGCGTCGGTGGAGTTGCCGCCCTGGAAGATCTCCGGGTGGGCGCGGCCCGGGACCTCGAACGGCTTGGGCTTCAGGTCGAAGTCGTGCAGGCGGTAGAAGTCGCCGTTGAGCTCGGCGTGCTCGGAGGTCCAGATCTCGCGCACGTAGCGGATGAACTCCTCCGAGCGGCGGTAGCGCTCGCCGTGCTCGAGCCACGGCTCACCGAGCTTGGTGAACTCGTCCTTGAACCAGCCGCTGACCACGTTGATGGCCGCGCGGCCGCCGGAGATCTGGTCGGCGGTGGCGATGAACTTGGCCAGCACGCCCGGCTGCCACAGGCCCGGGTGGACGGCGGCGATCACCTTGAGGCGCTCGGTCGCGAGCAGCAGCGCGAGGCTGAAGCTGGTCGACTCGTGCTGGTAGGCGGCGCCGTACGACGCGATGTAGCGCACCTGCGAGAGGGCGTACTCGAAGCCGTTGTTCTCGGCGAGCCGGGCGAGCTCGACGTTGTAGTCGTAGCTCCAGTCCGTGCGCTGCTCGATCTTGCTGACCACCAGTCCCCCACTGACGTTGGGGACCCAGTAGGCGAACTTGATGGGCTCCGCGAAGGCCTCGCGGTCGAAGACGTTGTCGGTCATGGGATGCACCTCGGAGATAAGTCGAGTAGTTCGATAGACATTAGCGGACAGATGGCGGGACGCAAGACGCAACAGGGTCGCCGGCCCCGTGGAACCGACGACCCTGCGAGAGGCAGAACCTTTCAGCGCGCGGTGCGACCGATGGCCCAGGCGTACGGCGGCGGGGTGCCGTTGACGAGGTGGCCACCGACCACCCGCGCCTTGAGGATGCGCGGGTTGTGCGAGGACACCGTGCGGGCGTTGCGCCAGTGGCGGTCGAGCCCCTTGGCGATGGCGGTCCCCGAGGCGCCCAGCGTGTCGAACAGGTCGCTCGTCAGGCGGAGCACGAGGTCGGTGACGACGACCTGGGCCGCCGACGACTCGATCTCGGCGCGCTCGTTCGCGGCCGCCACCTGCTCGGGCACGTCCGCCGCCACCGCGGCCAGGTCGGCGACCTCCTGCACGGCGTGCGCGACCCGCAGCGCGGCCGCCTCGGCGGCGTACACGGCGGCGGAGGCCTCGCCGATCCGGGCGAGCACCTGCGGGTCGTCGCGCACCCGCGCCGCATTGGCGTGGGAGTAGTTCCGCTCGCGGTTGCGGACGTGCTCGACGAAGTCGTCGACCGCGGCCCGGCCGATGCCGGCGAGGACGGCCAGCAGGTTCAGCTGGTAGAGCGCGGTCTGGTACGGGAAGCGCTCCCCGAACGGCAGCACGTCCGCGGCCGCGACGATCGCGCCGTCGAAGGTGGTCGTGCCGCTGCCGGTGCCGCGCTGGCCGAAGCCGTCCCAGTCGTCGGTGACGGTGACCTCGGGCTCGCGGGTGTCGACGATCGCGATCGCGAACTCCGGCTCCTGCCCGAGGCCGGCCCCCTCGGCCGGCTCACGAACGATGCGGGCGTAGACGTCGGCCCACTCCGCGTAGATCGTGCCGGTCGTGTAGAACTTGCTCCCCGTCAGCCGGAAGCTGCCGTCCGGCTGGGCGGTGAGCACGGTCTGCTGGGAGTCGATCGCGGTCGCGCCGACCTCCGACCACGCGTTGCCGGCGATCTCGCCATCCACGAAGCGGTCGAACCACACCCGCTGGTCGCGGCCCCGCGCGTGCTGCCACAGCCGGTCCTCGACGAGGGCCGCGTGGCCGCGCAGGGCCTGCGGCAGGTTGCTGTCCGCGGCCGCGAGGTCGATCCAGAGCTGCGTGAGCTCGGGTATCGAGGCCCCGCGGCCGCCGTACCGGGTCGGGACGCGCAGCGCCCCGAAGCCGCGCTCCTTGAGGCGGCGCACCTCCTGGTCGGGCAGCACGTCGTCGAGCTCGCGCTGCAGGGTGCCCAGGCCGATCTCCTCGAAGACCGGTCCGTACGACGCCCGGAGCTCCTCGAGCAGGGAGCGGGTCTCGGTGATGCTCATCGCGACCTCCTCACGTGTACCAGGTCGGCTCGGGCAGCTCGCCGAGCAGCGCGTAGCGGCCCACCTCGGCACGCTTGTGCGCGACCGGGTCGTGGAGGCTGTGCGTGCGGATGTTGCGCCAGAAGATGTCGAGGCCGACCGAGCTCGCGGTCGCGCGGGCTCCCGTGACGTCGTACACGCGGGTGCCGATCTCGAGGCCGGTGTCGATCGCGACCTGCTTGGCGGCCGCGATGACGACCTCCGCCTCGCCGCGCTCCTCCGGGGTGACCGTGTCGGCGTGCGCGTTGATCGCCTCGATCAGCGTCGCGGCCCGCTCGGCCAGGGCCTCGGCGGCCCACAGCTTCGAGCGCAGGTCGCCGTAGGCCTCGAGGATGTAGAACTCCTGGGTCGCCGTCTCCTTGAGGTCCGGCGTGTAGGGCCAGGGGCGGGTCTTCTCCCGCGTGTACGTCGCGGCCGTGGCCAGCGCACCCTCGGCGATGCCGAGGTAGATGTTGGCGAAGATGATCTGGATCAGCGGCACGTTGAGGGTGTTGTAGACCCGCGGCTGGAACTCCCAGCCGGCGTCGGTGCGCACGTAGCCGGCAGCCGAGGCCCACGGCGTGCGGACGCCGTCGATGACGACCCCGCCGCTCTCGGTGAGCCGCTGGCCGAGGGTGTCCCAGTCGCCCTTGAACCGGATGGCGGGCTGGTCGGTCGGCACGATCGCGAAGACGTGCTGGTCCGTGCCCTCCAGGACGCCCTCCAGCACGGTGACGTCGGAGATCCGGCCGCCGGTCGAGAAGGACTTCTCACCGCGGAAGACGAGCTCGCCGTCACCGTCCTCGGTACTGTGCTCGACAGTGATGGCCAGGTCGGCGTCGCGGGGGTTGACCGCGCCGCCGAAGAACCACCTCTCCTTGGTCGCCTGCTCCTCGACGGCGGCGATCTGCTCGGGGGTGCCGACCAGGCGCGCCGCCCAGAACCACAGCAGGTGGTAGCCGAGCAGTTGGCCGATCGACCCGTCGCCGGCGCTGACCGCGCGGATGACACGCAGCGCGGTCGTCCAGTCCTGGCCGCCACCGCCGTGCTCGACCGGGCCGAGCAGGGTGACCAGCCCGGAGTCCTTGAGGAGCTGCACCTCGGCCGTGGGTACGGCGAGCGCGCGGTCCCGCTCGACAGCGTCGGCCGCCAGCGTCGTGGCCACCTGGCGGGCCCGCTCGAGCCATCCCTCCGGGGTCGTCGGTCGGTCGGTCCACCCGCCGGCAGCGGTGCCGGTCGCGGTGGTGAGGTCAGCGGTCATGGGGCGTTCTCTCCTTGCGGGTCGTGGCGAGACGAACAGTCGTGTTACTGTTTGTCTACAGACTTACTTGACTTAGTGGGACCGGCAAGGCCTGCAGCGGCAGGATTCGCCGATCGCGTGATCGGCCGGAGCACTCAGGGCCAGGAATCAGGAGCAGGACATGCGGATCGAACAGCTGGAGTACCTCGCGGCGGTGACGCAGCACGGTTCGCTGCGCCGGGCGAGCGAGAAGCTCCACCTCTCCCAGCCGGCGCTGAGCGAGGCGATCACCAAGCTCGAGCGCGAGCTGCGGGTCACCCTGCTCGACCGCCGCCGCTCGGGCGCGCGGATCAGCCGCGAGGGCCGGGAGCTGCTCCCCTACATGAACGAGGTGCTCGCCGCGGTCGACCGCCTGCGCACGGCCGCCGGCGACCAGCGCACCGACACCCGCGTGATCCGGGTCGGCACCGTGCACGCCGCCACCTCGACCCTCCTCGTCCCCGCCGTGCGCGCCTTCCAGGAACGCCACCCCGGCACGACCGTCGAGGTGCTCACCCTCCAGCAGGCGCAGATCGACGAGCAGCTCGCCGAGGGCACCCTCGACCTCGGCCTGGTCAACGTGCTCGACGGCGACGACCCGCCGATCGGCCTCGACGGGGTCGACCTCCTGCACGGCCGGCCGGTCGCCGTACTCCCGGCGGGGCACCCGCTCACCGCGCGTCCGCAGGTGACGATCGACGAGCTGCGCATGGAGCGCTTCGTGATGATGCGCGCCGGCTACGTGATGCACCGCTACGTACACCGCGCCTTCGGCCCCGAGGTCCCGCCGGCCGCGCACAGCACCGACGGCGCCGAGATGGGCAAGGCGCTGGTCGCCGAGGGCGTCGGCGTGACCGTGCTGCCCGACTACTCCGTGATCGGCTGCCCGCTGCACCGGGTCGGGATGATCGAGTCCCGCCCGATCGCCGGCAACCAGACCTTCGTCACCCTGCAGCTGCGCCAGCGCAAGACGCTCCAGCAGCCGCTGCCCGTCCGCGAGCTGCAGAACGCGCTCGCCACCCGGGCGACGGAGTACCGCGCCGCGTCGGCCGCGACGAACGCCAGCGCCGCGTCCTGACCACGTCCTCGGAGGTTGAGGTGCGAGGCGCGCCAGCGCCGAGCCTCGAAACCCGGTCGGCCATGATGGGGCGGTGACCGACCGCATCGCCGTACTCATCGACGCCGACAACACCTCGCACCGCTACGCCGCCGACCTGCTGGCCGAGCTCGCGAAGTTCGGGAGGCCGACGGTGAAGCGCGCCTACGGCGACTGGCGCAGCGACTCCCTGAAGGGCTGGGCCGCCAAGCTCAACCAGCACGCGATCAGCCCCGAGCAGACGATGGCCTACACGGTCGGCAAGAACTCCACCGACTCCGCGCTGATCATCGACGCGATGGACCTGCTCTACTCCGGCAACGTCGACGCCTTCGCGATCGTCTCCAGCGACAGCGACTTCACCCGGCTGGCCACCCGGCTGCGCGAGTCCGGCAAGACCGTGTACGCCGTCGGGCGCAGCAACACGCCGCAGGCCCTGCAGGAGGCGTGCGACCGGTTCATCCGCCTCGAGCTGCTCGACTCGGCCCCGGAGGACATCGCCGCCCCGGCCGCTCCGGAGGGGGCGGCGAGCGCCGACGCGCCCGCGCTGCCCAACCTGCAGAGCCTGCTGACCCGCGGCGTCAACAACGCCTCCGACGACGACGGCTGGGTCTCGCTGGCCACGTTCGGCAACTACCTGCGCACGACCTATCCCGCCTTCGACCCCCGCTCCTACGGCTTCGCCAAGCTGCTCGACCTGGTCCAGGCGCAGCCCTTCCTCACCACCGAGGGCTCGGGCAACGCCGTGCGGGTCAGCGTGAAGGGCCGCACGACGACCGCGCCGGCGAAGAAGGTCGCCGCGGCGAAGAAGGCGGCGTCGAAGAAGCCGGCTGCGAAGAAGGACCCCAAGAAGTAGGTCCTTCACGGCCGAGCCAGGCAGGACGTCATACGAACCGCGCGCCCGCGCGACCGACTCGCATGACGTCACGCGCCCGCCGCGGCGAGCCGGGCAGGACGTCATGCGAACCGCGCGCCCCGGCGACCGCTTCGCATGACGCCAACCCGGGGACCGCGGCGACCGCGACGAAGGAGCTCAGTCGAGCGGGTAGGCGTGCACGAAGTCGGTGAGCCGCGCGAGCTGGTCGGGGTTCGTGGACGGGATCACGCCGTGGCCGAGGTTGAAGATGTGGCCGCGCGCGGCGCGACCGGCCTCGATGACCTCGGCGGCCCGGGCGGCCATCACCTCGGTCGGCGCGAAGACGAGGGTCGGGTCGAGGTTGCCCTGCACCCCGCGGTCGGGCCCGATCCGCCCGATGCCGTCGGCGAGGCGGACCCGCCAGTCGACACCGACGACGTCGGCACCGGCGTCGCCCATCAGGTCCAGCAGCTCGCCGGAGTTGACGCCGAAGTGGATCCGCGGGACGCCGGTCTCGCCGATCGACGACAGCACCTGCGCCGACCACGGCTGGACGTACTGGACGTAGTCGTCGCGGTTGACCGCGCCGGCCCACGAGTCGAAGAGCTGGACGGCGGAGGCGCCGGCGTCGACCTGCACCCGCAGGAAGGCGGCGGAGATCGAGGCGATCTTGGCCATCAGCGCCTCCCAGACCTCCGGGGCGCCGTACATCATCGCCTTGGTGTTGGCGTACTCCTTCGAGGGACCGCCCTCGACGAGGTACGACGCCACGGTGAACGGCGCCCCCGCGAACCCGATCAGCGGGGTGCCCCCGTTGACGCCGGCCAGCTCGCCGACGAGCGTGCGCACGGCCTCGGTGATGAACGGGACGTGCTCCGGGGTGAGGTCGGGGATCGCGGCGACGTCCTCGAGGGTGCGGACCGGGTGGGCCACGACCGGACCGACGCCGGGCTTGATGTCGAGGTCGACCCCGACGGCCTTCAGCGGCAGCACGATGTCGGAGAAGAAGATGGCCGCGTCGACGCCGTACCGGCGCACGGGCTGGAGCGTGATCTCGGTGATCAGCTCGGCGTTCATGCAGGACTCGAGCATGCCGACGCCCTCGCGCACCTTGAGGTACTCGGGGAGGGAGCGTCCGGCCTGCCGCATGAACCACACCGGCGTGTGCGGCACGGCCTCCCCGCGGGCTGCCCTGAGGAAGGCACTGTTGCTGAGCGGGGAGCCGGAAGGTGCGGTCGTCACGGGGTCAGGGTCTCAGGTGAACGGCGTGGGACGCACATCGATCCGGCCCCCGAGGCCTAGGGTGACCTCATGGTCGCCCGCCAAGAGACGCACCAGGGGTCCGGCGCGGCCGGGACCCCTCGGGAGTTCACGCAAGCAGTGGACAGCCTGCGCGCCGCGACCTTCCGGCCCGAGGTCTTCTGCGAGGAGATGCCGGCGCCGCAGCGGATCGCCCCCTACGCGACCGCCCTGTCCGCCGACGTGACGGTCGACGACGAGGAGGTCGCGACCGGCCGCCTCGTCGTGCTGCACGACCCCGCGGGCAACGACGCCTGGGAGGGCACCTTCCGCTGCGTCGCCTACTGCCGCGCCGAGATCGACCACGACCTCGCCACCGACCCGCTGCTGACCGATGTCGGCTGGACCTGGCTGACCGACGCGCTGCAGGCGCACGGGGCCGAGTACGTCGCCGAGTCGGGCACCGTGACCCGGGTGGCCACGGAGAGCTACGGCTCGATGGCCGGCGAGCCGGGCAACGCCCAGCTGGAGATCCGGGCGTCCTGGACTCCCGTCGACACCACCGACCTCGCCGCCCACGCCGAGGCGTGGGGCGAGCTGATGTGCACCGCCGGTGGCCTGGAGCCGGTGCCGGACGGGGTGGCCGTGATGCCGTCGCGTCGTGGCCAGCGGGGCGGCGCCGGCTGATGGCCCAGCAGCCGGACGAACAGGGCGCGACGGACGCGGAGGAGGCCCCTCCCGTCGAGCTGCTGACCCTCGCCGACGGCCTGCCGCCGGTCATCGACACCCCGGACGCGCTCGCGACCTACTGCGCCGCCATCGCCGCCGGTTCGGGCCCGGTCGCGATCGACGCCGAGCGGGCGTCGGGCTACCGCTACTCCAACCGTGCCTACCTGATCCAGGTCAAGCGCGAGGGGGCCGGCATCGGCCTGATCGACCCGATCGCCTTCGACGACCTCTCCCCGCTCGCCGACGCGATCGGCGACGCCGAGTGGATCCTGCACGCCGCCACCCAGGACCTGCCCTGCCTCGCCGAGGTCGGCCTGCGCCCCGCCGCGCTCTTCGACACCGAGCTCGCCGGCCGCCTGCTGAACTACCCCCGCGTCGGCCTCGCCACCCTCGTCGAGGTGCTGCTCGAGCGCCAGCTGCTCAAGGAGCACTCCGCCGTCGACTGGTCGACCCGCCCCCTGCCCGAGCCGTGGCTGGAGTACGCCGCCCTCGACGTCGAGGTGCTCGTCGAGCTGCGCAACCTGCTCGCGGCCCAGCTCGAGGAGGCCGGCAAGGCCGACTGGGCCCGGCAGGAGTTCGAGAACCTCCGCGCCTTCACCCCCACCGTCCGGGTCGACGCCTGGCGGCGCACCTCGGGCCTGCACAAGGTCCGCGGCCGCCGGACGCTCGGCGCGGTCCGCGCCCTGTGGGAGGCGCGCGACCGGATCGCGCAGGAGCGTGACGTCACCCCGGGCCGGCTGATCCCGGACGCGGCGCTGGTGGCCGCGGCCACGGCGATGCCGGCCAACCGGGGGGCGCTGATGTCGACGCCGGGCTTCCACGGACGCGGCGCCTCACGCTACGCGAACGAGTGGCTGGCCGCCGTACGCGAGGCGGCGGAGCTGCCCGAGGACCAGCTCCCGACGCGGGTCTCGCACGGCGACGGTCCCCCGGCCCCGCGGGCGTGGGCCGACAAGGACCCGGTGGCCGCCCGGCGCCTCGAGCTGGCCCGGGCCGCGGTCACGCGGATCGCCGAGGAGCACCAGGTCCCGCTGGAGAACCTGCTCACCCCCGACACGCTGCGGCGCACCATGTGGACCCCGCCGAGGACGCGGGAGCCGGTGGAGCTGCTGGAGGCCGTCATCGACCAGCTGCGCGGCCTCGGCGCGCGCAGCTGGCAGGTCGGCCTGACCGCACCCGCGTTGAGCCGGGCGATCCTCGACGCCGAGAAGCCGAAGCGTCAGTCCCGCGAGCGGTCGTCGGTGGCCCCGTCGGACGCGTCGGATGCGCCCGATGCCGCGCCGGACGGCTCGCCCGACGCGGACTCCGAGGGCGACTCCGACGGCTCGTAGTCGGGGTCGAGCAGCGAACGCGACTTCTCGTCGATCGCGCGCAGCGACGCCTGCAGGTCCTCGAAGTACGGCGTCGTGAGCAGGTTCTCGAGGTCCGTCTTCACCAGCGCCTGCAGCTGGGCGCCCTGGGTCATCAGCGGCGGCATGATCATGTTGCGCACCGACTGGGTGAAGACACCGGCGTGGGCGGGCTGCAGGTCCGGCTGGAGGAACTCGTCGGTCAGCGCGACCGTCAGCTTCGCCGGCTGCAGGTAGCCGGTCTCGGCGAGCTTGCCGACGGGTTCGTCGGCGACGAGGTAGCTGAGGAAGTTCGCCGCTGCCTCCGTGCGGCTCGGGCGGCCCGGCGACAGGCAGATGCCGTTGAGGTCGCCGACGGTCTGGTTGGAGCCCAGCGACGGCATCGGCATCACGTCGAAGTTCACGCCGGCCCGGCGCAGCTCCGGGGTGAGCCCGCGGAAGCCGGCGATCATCGCCAGCTTGCCGCGCTCGAACCACTGCAGCGGGGTGCGCTGGCCGAGCTGCTTGGCCGACAGCGTCAGCCGCGGGTCACGGAGCAGCTCGAGGGTCTGGCGCAGGGCGTCGGTCGAGCTGTCCTCGCCCAGGGTGAGGCTGGTCGGGTCGGACTCCTCGTTGAAGACCTGGCCGCCGCCGGAGTAGATGAACGGCGCGAGCCCGCGCAGGGTCGGCTCGATGTAGACGCCCCGGGTGTTCTGCCGCGGCCGGCTGGCGAACTCCGCCGCCGCGCGGAACTCCGCGAGGTTCCAGCCGGAGTGGTCCGGCTTCGGCACCGGCAGGTCCTCGGCCTCCATCGCGTCGAAGTCGACGAGGTCGGTGTTGTAGTAGATGACCATCGGCGAGACGGTGTAGGGCATGCACTGCAGGTCGTCGTCGACGGAGAAGGCCTGGACCGCCTCGCGGGCGAAGTCGTCACCGATCGGGATCTCGCGCTCGTTGACCAGGTCGAGCAGGGGCAGGTTGGCCTTGTCGGCGATCGTCGCGGCCAGCTCGGAGCGCGGCAGCAGGTAGAGGTCGGGCTTCGCCTTGCCGGCACGGACGTCGGCGAGCATGGCCGCGGCGCTCGGCCACGACGACATCGTGACGTTGGTGTCGAGGCTGTCGGCGTTGTAGTCGTCGACCACCGACTTGTAGGCGGCGATCTCCTCCTTGCTGCCCCAGACGGCGAAGTCGAGCTGGGCCATCGTCGGCTTCGACGGTCCCGGCGGGGCCGGCTTCTCGTCGGACCCCTCGGCCAGCATCACCATGCCGACCAGCACGCTCAGCGCCACCACGACGACGACCGCGCCCGTCCGCCAGCCGAACCGACCCACGAGAAAACCACCTTTGACTAGGGAGATCGAGCACACCGGGCCGGGAGCGCCTCACGGCGCAGGGCCGCTCGTAGCGGCTTGTTTTTGGGACCCGGGGCTGCCGCGACCCGGCGTGCTCGACTGTTGATTGTACGGGTGTCAGCCCAGTCCTCGTGACAGCTCGAGGTGTCCGGCGGCCTCGAGCTGCTCGGCGAGCGCGAGCATGCGGCGTACGTCGGCGTCCGGGACCTCCGGGAGACCGGCCCGGCCGGCGGCGACGACCCGGGCGAAGGCGGCGGCGCGGAAGAGCACGTCGGCGAACTCGCCGGACGCGATCCCGCGCAGCACCTCGTCGATCATCTGACGCAGCTCGTCGGGCCCGGGCGGGTCGGCGACACCGGCCACGACCCGGGCGAACTCCGCCCGCGAGCGGCCGGCCTCGAACTGCCGCGCGACGCCCGCCGGGTCGGCGTACACCCACGAGCGCAGCAGGTAGAGCCGCCACAGGCAGCCCGCCAGCGAGTCGGCGGCTGCGTGCGACCACACCTGCGCGATCGCCTCGATGCCCTCGGTGTCGGCCAGGTGGACCAGCCGCTCGGCGACGCCGGCGTCCTCGCTGTCGTGGGCGCCGCGGACCAGGAGCACGGCTGCCCGCTCGGCCGCCTCGGTCACCAGCGCGGGGTCGACCCCGTCCTGCTGCTCGTCGAAGAAGGCGGCCTCCCGGGGGACGGGCTTGTGCGGGCGCTCGGACATCTGACCAGCGTACGGTCGGCGCGGTTCAACTACCGAAATTGTCGTGCTCGGACGGCTTTCACGACAATTCCGGTAGTTGAACCGCAGCCCCGCAGCCGTCAGCAGCGTCAGCCGAGGGCGTCGAAGGCCTTGCGCAGCCGCACGTCGGAGACCGGGCCGTCGACGCCGAGCTGCTGGGCCCAGAGCGAGACGCGGTACTCCTCCAGCATCCAGCGGATCGCGCGCAGCCCCTCCCCCGCGGGCCGGCCCTCCGGCAGCGCCCCGACGCGGGCCAGCCACGCCTCCTGCATCGGCTGCACCAGGTCCATCCGCTGACGGTCCTTCGCGAGCGCGGCCGGACCGCCGGTGTCGAGGGCCGTACGACGCTCGCGCATCGCCATCAGGTAGGTGCGGTGGCGCCGCAGCCGGGCCGCCCCGGCCTCGCCGACGAAGCCGTCGTGGACCAGCCGGCCGAGCTGGCCCTGCAGGTCGGTCAGCGCGGGCAGCAGCGGCAGGTCCGCGCGGCCGCTGAGCAGCCGGTCGACCTCGCGCCAGGTCTCCAGCACCCGCAGCAGGTCGGCCACGGTGCTCCGGACGGCGGCGGGAGCGGTGCTGCGCAGGGTGGCCAGCAGGTCGTCGTACCCACCGCGGGAGCGGACGGGCGGGCGGGCGTCGACCGCGTCGACGACGACGGCGCGCAGGCAGTCGGCGATCAGTGCGGGCGTGGTCGGGTAGGGCGTGCCGGACAGGCCGAGCTTGTCGGCGTTGGACAGCCCGTCCACGACGCCCTTGACCGGCGCGTCGCCCAGCGCCAGCAACAGCAGTCGTACGACGCCGAGGCGGTGTCGCGCGTCGCGCTCGTCGGCCGACCCGAAGACCTGCAGGCCGACCGTGTCGCCCTCGTCGACCAGTCCGGGATAGGCCTCCACCTCGTGCCCGGCGCGGGTCCAGGTGGCGGTGTCGGCGATGTCGTCGAACACCCAGTCCGTCTCGCCGGTGCGGGCGACACCGGAGTCGGAGGCGACCGCGGCCATCGCCTTGTCGAACTGCGGCTGGAGCGGCGCCTTCAGCTCGGCGAGCGACTTGCCACGGCCCTGGACCTTCCCGCGCTCGTCGACGACGCGGTAGCTCGGGGTGAGGTGCGGCGGCAGGGCGCCGAGGTCCCACGCCTCGCGCGGCACGTGGACACCCGTCGTCGAGCGGAGGTAGCGCTCGAGCGCGCCGAGCAGCGGCTCCTCCCCCGCCGGGACGGCGGCCAGGAAGTCGCGCGCGGTGTTGGGCGCCGGCACGAAGTTGACCCGCAACGCCTTCGGCAGCCCGCGGATCAGCTCGACGACCAGCTCCTCGCGCAGCCCGGGGACGATCCAGGAGAAGTCGTCGTCGTCGACCCGGTTGAGCGTCGAGACCGGGATGTCGATGGTCAGGCCGTCGTCCTTCGCCCCGGGCTCGAAGTGGTAGCTGATGGGGAAGGTGAGGCCGCCGGCGACCGACCACTGCTCGGGGTAGTCGGCCTCGGTCACCTCCTCGGCCGCGTCGTGGGTCAGCATGGCCGGGTCGAAGGTGAGCAGCGTCGCGCGCTGGCGGCGCTCGTCGCGCCACCAGCGGTCGAAGTGGGCGCCGCTGACGATGCCCTCGGGGATCCGCGCGTCGTAGAAGTCGAAGAGCGTGTGCTCGTCGACGACGAGGTCGCGCCGCCGGGCGCGGTGCTCGAGCTCCTCGGCCTCCTCCAGGAGGCGCTTGTTGTCGCGCAGGAAGTGGTGGCGGGTGTCCCACTCGCCGTACACGAGGGCATGGCGGACGAAGAGCTCACGCGACAGCTCGGGATCGATCCGCCCGTAGTTGACGGGACGGTCGGTGGCCAGGGGGACGCCGTACAGGGTGACTCGCTCGGTGGCCATGACCGCCTGGCGCTTGCGGGACCAGTGCGGTTCGGAGTAGCTCCGCTTCACGAGGTGGGCGCCGAGGCGCTCGGCCCACTGCGGCTGGATCTCGGCGTTCTGCCGGGCCCAGAGCCGGCCGGTCTCGACCAGCTCGCCGGCCATCACGAACTGCGGGTTCTTCCGGGCCAGGCCGCTGCCCGGGAAGATCGCGAACCTCGCCCCGCGGGCGCCGAGGTACTCCCGCGGCCCCGGACGCCGGTTGTCGCGGCGCGTGCCCGGCTTGGGCTTCTCCCGCTCCTCCAGCAGGCCGATGTGGGACAGCAGGCCGGACAGCAGCGCCTGGTGGATGCCATCGGCGTCGGGGAGGTCCGTGGGGGCCTCGAACCGGACACCCATCTCCTTGGTCACCTGGCGCAGCTGCGCGACGAACTCCTGCCACTCCCGCACCCGCAGGTAGTTGAGGTACTCGCGCTTGCACATCCGGCGGAAGGCGCTGCCGGAGAGCTCCTTCTGCTGCTGGCGCAGGTGGTTCCAGAGGTTGAGCAGGGTGAGGAAGTCCGAGCGCTCGGCCTTGAAGCGGGCGTGCAGCTGGTCGGCCTGCGCCTGCTCCTTCGGGTGGTCGGCGCCGGGCCGCTCCCGCGGGTCCTGCAACGAGAGCGCGGCGACGATGACCAGCACGTCGCGGACGCAGCCGAGGCGCTCGGCCTCGAGCAGCATCCGGCCCAGCCGCGGGTCGATCGGGAGCCGCGCGAGGCGCCGCCCGACCTTGGTGAGATCGCCCTTCGCGGAGACCGCACCGAGCTCCTCGAGCAGCTGCACGCCGGCCTGCACGTTGCGCCGGTCCGGCGGCTCCACGAACGGGAAGCGCGCGATGTCGCCCAGCCCGAGCGAGGTCATCTGCAGGATGACCGAGGCGAGGTTGGTGCGCAGGATCTCCGGGTCGGTGAACTCGGGGCGCGCCTCGAAGTCCTCCTCGGAGTACAGGCGGATCGCGATGCCGGCGGCGACGCGGCCGCAGCGGCCGGAGCGCTGGTTGGCCGAGGCCTGGCTGATCGGCTCGATCGGGAGCCGCTGGACCTTGGTGCGCGCGGAGTAGCGGGAGATGCGGGCCACGCCGGTGTCGATGACGTAGCGGATCCCGGGCACCGTCAGCGAGGTCTCCGCGACGTTGGTGGCGAGCACGACGCGCCGCCGCGACCCCTTGGCCGGGGCGAAGACGCGATGCTGCTCGGCGGCCGAGAGCCGGCTGTAGAGCGGGAGCACGTCGATTCCCCGACTGTGCCCGGTTGAGGGGCTTTCGCCGAGGGGGGCCAGCGCCTCGGCGGTGTCGCGGATCTCCCGCTCGCCGGGGAGGAAGACGAGGATGTCGCCGGGTCCCTCGGCCGAGAGCTCCTTGACCGCGTCGACGACGGCCTCGGTCTGGTCCCGGACGATCGGCTCGCCGTCCTCGTCGTCCTCGGGCACGTCCATCAAGGGTCGGTAGCGGACCTCGACCGGATAGGTCCGGCCGGACACCTCGATGATCGGCGCCGGCTCGCCCGTGCGTACGTCGGCGAAGTGCTCCGCGAAGCGCTCGGGATCGATGGTCGCCGAGGTGATGATGAGCTTGAGGTCGGGACGCTTCGGCAGCAGCTGGCGCAGGTAGCCGAGCAGGAAGTCGATGTTGAGGCTGCGCTCGTGCGCCTCGTCGATGATGATCGTGTCGTAGCGGCGCAGCAGCCGGTCGCGCTGCAGCTCGGCCAGCAGGATGCCGTCGGTCATCAGCTTGATGCGGCTCTGCTTCGACGTCTTGTCGGTGAACCGGACCTGGTAGCCGACCAGGTCGCCCAGCTCGGTCCCGAGCTCGGAGGCGATCCGCTCCGCGACCGAGCGCGCCGCGATCCGCCGGGGCTGGGTGTGCCCGATCATCCGCGGCCGCGCGGCGGGATCGTCGGGGGCCGGCGCACCACGGCCCAGCTCCAGGCAGATCTTCGGCAGCTGCGTGGTCTTCCCGGACCCGGTCTCGCCCGCGACGATGACGACCTGGTGGTCGCGGATCGCCGCGGCGATGTCGTCGCGACGGGCACTGACCGGCAGGTCGGGCGGGTAGGAGATCTTCACAACCCACCCATTGTCCCGTGCCGACCCCAGCGGGCCGCAATCGGATTGCGCCCGCCGGGGTCGCCCGCCTCACTCGAGGGTGAAGCGCGGGTCCGCGGCGGCCGCGAGGAGGTCGCGGACGGCGACGTCCATGCCGCTCACCGGCGTCAGCGAGTTGTTGCCGAACAGCGTGTTGGCGTCGATGGCGACCGACAGCCCGTCGGTGCGGTGGACGACCACGGCCACACCGCCGTCGTACGACGCGACGCCGGCCGACCGCACACCGGGCAGGTTGACCTTGCGTGGCGCCCAGAAGTCGTAGGCGTAGCGCATCTGCGCGTCCTGCCACGGGCCCGAGGTCACCTCGACCTGGATCATGCCGAGGCCGCTCTCCCCCGGGACGCGCCAGTCCAGCTTCGTGCCGTACGACGTCAGGCGGACCTGTCCTGCCCGGCAGCCGTCGTTGCCCGAGGCCCCCACCTGGTTGTTCGTGCGACCGGGGCCGAGGTGGCGCTCGGCCGGGTCCAGCCGCTCGACCAGGATGGTCCGGTAGAGGTCGAGGAGGTCGGGCGCAGCGGCGACGATCGTCCCGTTGGGTCCGGGCCCCCGGTCGTCCAGGTCGATGCACCGATTCGTCGCCGGAGCAGCGCTCGCGGTCGACGCGGGGGTCGTCACCGGCGTGGCGCTCGGCGTGGTGACCGGGTCCTCGGCGACCGGCGCCTGCTCCTCCCCCGGCGGGAGCACGGCCACGGCGAGGGCCGAGGCGGCCACGACCGCGGAGCCGCAGCCGACGGCGAGCCGGGTGCGGCGACGGCGCCGTCGTCCCCGACGCAGGTCGCCGGCGGGGTCGGCGGAGGGAGCCAGGGTGTCGGTGAGCCGGTGCAGCCCGGCGCTGAGCTGTTCGTCGACAGGGATCATGTTCGGTTCTCCTCGAGCGAGTCGGATTGGTCGGCCAGCGCGGAGCGCAGCGCGGCGAGCGCGGCGGACGTCTGGCTCTTCACGGTCCCGGCACTGATCCCGAGGTCGGCGGCGGTCTCCTCGACGCTGAGCCCCCACCAGTGCCGCAGCACGACGACCCGTCGCTGGCCGGGCGGGAGCGCCCGCAACGCGGACCACAGGGCGTCGTGCTCCTCGACGGCGGGCGCGCCGACGCTGCGCTCCGGCAGGTCGTCGCCGGCGGACGCCTCCCGGCGCCAGGGCCGCCGGGACTCGTCGATGTGGCTGTTGACGAGCGCCCGGCGCACGTAGGCGTCCACCGACCGCGCCCGCTCGACCCGCGGCCAGACGACGTACAGCCGCGCCAGGGCGGACTGGACGACGTCCTCGGCCCGGTGCGGGTCGCCACACAGCAGCCAGGCCGCGCGGAACAGCTGCGGGCGCCGTTCGGCGACGTACGCCGCGAACGCGTCGTCGCGCCGAGCCCCGGACCGCACCATCGAACCGCCTCTCGCCGCCATCGTGCACCACCGTCACCTGCTTGACGGAGCCACCTGCGGATCGGTTGGGCCGGGCGCGCGTGTCGCGCTGTGGCCTGGGTTACAGTGGACGGAGATTGTCAGACAACGGAGGTTTTGCCCGTTCGTACGCGATTCGGCAGCAAGATTTCCTGCCCGCGAGCTGGGATCGGAGAGCCGCATGAGCCTCACCACCGAACGAACCGGAGTCGCCCCGCGTCGTACCGCGGAGGAGGTCGCCCGCGCGGAGGCCCGCACGGCGCACAACTACCACCCGCTGCCGGTCGTGCTCAGCGAGGCGGAGGGCGCCTGGCTGACCGACGTCGACGGCCGCCGCTTCCTCGACTTCCTCGCCGGCTACTCCGCGCTCAACTTCGGCCACGGCCACCCGCGCCTGCTGGCCGCGGCGCACGCCCAGCTCGACCGGCTCACGCTGACCAGCCGTGCCTTCGTGCACGACCGCTTCGCCGACTTCTGCGCCGCGCTCGGCGACCTGGCCGGCAAGGACATGGTGCTGCCGATGAACACCGGCGCCGAGGCGGTCGAGACGGCGATCAAGGTCTCCCGCAAGTGGGGGTACGACGTCAAGGGCGTCCCCGACGGGACCGCGCGCATCATCGTGGCGGCCGGCAACTTCCACGGCCGCACGACGACCATCGTCGGCTTCTCCGACGACCCCGACGCCCGTGGCGGCTTCGGACCGTTCACGCCCGGCTTCGACATCGTCCCGTACGGCGACCTGGCGGCCCTCGAGGCGGCCATCACGCCGAGCACCGTGGCGGTCCTGATCGAGCCCATCCAGGGCGAGAGCGGTGTCGTGATCCCGCCCGACGACTACCTCCCCGGCGTGCGCGCGCTGTGCACGCGCGAGCAGGTGCTCTTCGTCGCCGACGAGATCCAGGCCGGGCTCGGCCGCACCGGACGCACCTTCGCGTGCGACCACGCGGGCGTCGTCCCCGACCTCTACGTGCTGGGCAAGGCGCTCGGCGGCGGCGTCGTCCCCGTGTCGGCGGTGGTGGGCGACCGCGACGTGCTCGGCGTGCTGCACCCGGGCCAGCACGGCTCCACGTTCGGCGGCAACCCGCTCGCCTGCGCCGTCGGCCTGAAGGTGGTGGAGATGCTGCGGACGGGGGAGTTCCAGGCGCACGCGGCCGCGCTGGGCGTCGTACTCCACGACCGGCTGGCCGCGATGGTCGGCCACGGGGTCGTCTCGTTCCGCTCGCGCGGCCTGTGGGCCGGCGTCGACATCGACCCCGCCCTCGGCAGCGGTCGTGACGTCTGCGAGCGGCTGATGGCGCGCGGCGTCCTCGCCAAGGACACGCACGGCTCGACGATCCGGCTCGCGCCCCCGCTGGTCATCTCCGCCGACGACCTCGGCTGGGGCCTCGACCGGCTCGAGGAGGCCTTGCGATGAGCCCCGACAACCGCCTCATCAACCAGGTCGGCGTGATCGGCCTCGGCAAGGTGGGCGAGCTCGTCGCGGGGCTGCTCACCGACGCCGGCTTCAAGGTCCTCGGGTACGACGTCGTGGCCCACCCCGGCCTGCGCTTCGAGACCGGCGAGCTCGACGTCACCGACGCCGGCGCGCTGCGGGAGGCCCTGCGCGGCGTCGACGCGGTCATCTCCTGCCTGCCCTGGGACCGCAACATCACCGTCGCCGAGGCGGCCGCCGCCGTCGGCTGCCACTACTTCGACCTCACCGAGGACGTGCCGACCACCCAGCGGGTCATCGAGCTGGCCGCCCGCCACCCGGGCGTCGCGTTCGTCCCGCAGTGCGGCCTGGCGCCCGGGCTGATCGGCATCGTCGGCGCCTCCCTCGCGAAGGGCTTCGAGGAGATCCGCTCCATCGAGCTCAAGGTCGGCGCGCTGCCCCAGAACCCCACCGGGCTGCTCGGCTACGCGTTCAACTGGTCGGCGGAGGGCGTGGTCAACGAGTACCTCAACGACTGCGAGGTGCTCCGCTCCGGCCGGCGCCAGATGGTGCCCGCCATGGAGGAGAAGGAGCGCGTCGTCATCGGCGGCATCGAGCTGGAGGCCGCGCTGACGTCCGGCGGCCTCGGGACGATGTGCCAGACCTACGAGGGCCGCGTGCAGCGGCTCGACTACAAGACGCTGCGCTATCCCGGCCACTTCGACCAGATGCGCTTCCTCTTCGACGAGCTGGGCCTGCGCGAGTGCCGCGAGGAGGTGGGGCGGATCCTGGTGAAGGCCAAGCCGCCGGTCAACGACGACATCGTCTACCTCCACGCCGCCGTCGAGGGCGTCAAGGACGGCCAGCCGTTCCGCGAGAACCACGTCCGCGGCTACCTCCCGATCACGATCCCCGACGGGGAGGGCACCGATCGCAGCTGGCGCGCCATCTCGTGGACCACCGCCTCGTCGGCGGTCGCCGTGATCGAGCTGGTCGCCGACGGCCGCCTGCCCCAGGAGGGCTTCGTCCGCCAGGAGGACATCGCCCTCGAGGACCTCTGCGCGACCCACGCCGGTCGCCGTTTCGCCGACTACGGAAAGATCGCCTGATGACCACCCCGACCGAGCCGCTCGCCGACCTGCCCACCCGCGCCCGCCAGATCCTCGCCGAGCTCGGCGCGGCCGACGCGTTCGCGCCGGACGGCGACCTGGTCGCCGTCTCCCCCGTCGACGGCTCCGAGCTGGGCCGGTTGCGCGCACACAGCCCCGACGAGGTCACCGCGACGATCGGCCGGGCCCACGCAGCCTTCGAGGAGTGGCGCTCGGTGCCCGCCCCGGTCCGCGGCCACCTCGTGCGCGAGCTCGGCGAGCTGCTGCGTGAGCACAAGGAGCTGCTCGGGGAGCTGGTCTCGATCGAGGCCGGCAAGATCCGCTCCGAGGGCCTCGGCGAGGTCCAGGAGATGATCGACATCTGCGAGTTCGCGGTCGGCCTCTCCCGCCAGCTGCACGGCCTCACCATCGCCTCGGAGCGGCCGGGCCACCGGATGATGGAGCAGTGGCACCCGCTGGGTGTCGTCGGCGTCATCTCCGCCTTCAACTTCCCCGTCGCCGTCTGGTCGTGGAACGCCGCCCTCGCGCTCGTCGCGGGCGACGCCGTGGTCTGGAAGCCGTCGGAGAAGACCTTGCTGACCGCGCTCGCGTGCCAGGCCCTCGCTGCTGAGGCGTGCCGTCGAGTGGGGGCGCCGCAGGAGCTGTCCCAGGTCGTCGTGGGCGGGAGCGCGGTCGGCGAGGTGCTGGTCGACGACCCGCGCGTGCCGCTCGTCTCCGCCACCGGCTCCACCCGGATGGGCAAGCTGGTCGCGCCCCGCGTCGCCGCCCGGCTGGGCCGCTGCCTCCTCGAGCTCGGCGGCAACAACGCCGCCATCGTCGCCCCCTCGGCCGACCTCGACCTCGCCGTGCGCGGCATCGTCTTCGCCGCCGTGGGCACGGCCGGCCAGCGCTGCACCTCGCTGCGCCGCGTGATCGTCCACGAGTCCGTCCACGACGACCTCGTCGCGCGCCTGTCCAAGGCCTACGGCACCCTCTCGATCGGCTCGCCGCTCGAGCCCTCGACGCTGGTCGGCCCGCTGGTCGACGCGGCCGCCGCCGAGGCCTTCCTGGGCGCCGTGGAGCAGGCCCAGGCCGACGGTGGCCGGCTCGTGACGGGCGGCACGAGGGCCGACGGCGTGAGCGGCGGGCAGTACGTCGTACCCGCCATCGTGGACATGCCGGCGCAGACCGACATCGTCAAGCAGGAGACCTTCGCGCCCCTGCTCTACGTGCTGACCTACCGCGACCTCGACGAGGCCATCGCGCTGCACAACGACGTCGCGCAGGGCCTCTCGTCCGCGATCTTCACCCTCGACGTCCGCGAGGCCGAGACCTTCACCTCCGCCACCGGCTCCGACTGCGGCATCGCCAACGTCAACATCGGCACCTCCGGCGCCGAGATCGGCGGCGCGTTCGGCGGCGAGAAGGAGACCGGCGGCGGCCGCGAGTCCGGCTCCGACGCGTGGAAGGCCTACATGCGTCGTACGACCAACACCATCAACTACTCCACCGAGCTCCCCCTCGCCCAGGGCGTCGAGTTCGGCTGACCCCGCGAAGTGTCAGGTTTTCTCGGCCGAAGTGTCACTCCTGCACGCTCGAAGTGTCGGTGCTGCACGCGGTCCGCGTGCAGCACCGACACCTCGGCGGTGCACCGGTGACACCTCGGCCGTGCAGGAGTGACACTTCGCGCGTCACAAGGACTCGACGTTGCGGACGAGCGCCTCGCTGGTGTGCTTGACCGCGATCCCGACGACCGGCTTCACGGCGGCGGCGATGGCCTTGCCGGCCGGGCCGCCGGGGAGGGTGTAGCTGACCCAGGCGTCGACGCGGGTGCGGTCGCCGCCGAGGTCGGTGAAGCTCCAGCGCTGGGTGGTCTGGATGCCCTTGACCGAGGTGAGCTCGATGAGCCGGTCCCGCTCCCAGCTGGTGCACTGGATGCGGGCCTTCAGCGGTACGCCGACCTTCATCACGCCGTCGTACTGCGCGCCGACGCCGCTCAGCTGCTCGGTGACCGGGTCGATCCTCGTCAACCCGTACATCCAGTCCTTCGTGGTGGTGAAGTCGTCGACGTACGCGAACACCTTGCTGACGGGGGCATCGATCTCGACGCTCTGCTCCACGACATTGGTCACGCGCCGAAGTCTGGCACGCGTCAGCTGCGCGGCGGTGGCGGCAGCGCGTCGGTCGCCTCGAGCTGGCCCATGCCGGTGACCATCAACAGGTCGGCGACGATCGCCCGCAGCTGGGCGAGGATCGCCTCCGCGGTCAGCACCTCGCTTCGCTCGACGACCCCGGTCGCGGCGCCCACCGCCAGCACCGCCTCGCGCGCGTCGACGGCCAGCCGGTCCGCGGCGAGCTCGGCGGCCACCGCGTCAGCGGCATCGGCCAGGTCCGCGGCCAGCACGGCGTACGACGGCGGCACCGGCCGGCGGCGGTACGCCGCGATCGACGTCTGGCGCACCAGCACGCGGGTGCTGCGCAGGGCCCGGTCGAGCGGGTCGACCAGCTCGACCATCCGCCGCAGCGGCTCGCGGTGACGCAGCCGGAACGGCGAGGAGCTGACGACCGACATGCCCTCCTCGGCCGCGGCCTGGAGCTCCCGGATCATCCGGTCGGTCGCCCGGGCGTCGGCGAGCAGCTCGAGCGCCGGCGTCACCTCACCGTCGACCATCAGGTCGGACGCCGCCCGCAGCAGCTCCGCGATCTTGCGCGCGACGGCCGCGGCCTGCTCGCGCGGCCGGCGCAGCGGCGCGGCCGGCACCGCCATGGCGGCGACGAGCGCGACGGACCCACCGATGAGGGCGTCGGTCCAGCGCAGGAAGGCGCCGCCCGCGCCGGGCAGCAGCGCGGCGACGACGATCGACTGCACCGCGGCCTGGGTGACGAAGAGGATGCCGGCGTCGAGCAGCAGCGCGGTCGACATCGCGAGGAAGACGATCAGCCCGAGCTGCCAGGCGCCCGAGCCGATGCCGGCCACCAGCACGTCGGCGACGAAGACACCGATGGCGACGCCGATCGTGACCTCGGCGACCCGCCGCAGCCGTTGCCCGTACGACGTCCCGAGCGAGACGACCGCGGCGATGGGTGCGAAGAACGGCCGCTCGTGCCCGATCAGGTCGGCGGCGACGAACCACGCGACGGCAGCGGCGACGGCGCACTGCAGGACGACCCAGCGCTTGGACTTCCACCGCTGGATGCGGCCGCGCAGCGACAGGCGGCTGCGCGACCACATCCGATCGAGCGACGCCTCCACGGAGGCGAGATTAGTGGGTCAGACGACCTTCGTCGGGAGCACCCGCTTCGAGACCACCGCGACGATGTCCTCGTAGCGCGATCCCGTGAACTTCTGGAAGTTGTGCAGCGCGTGGGCGTCGAGGCCGACGAGCACCCGCGCCTGGTTCTTCGTGATGCCCTTGACGATGATCTCGGCGGCCCGCTCGGGCGTCATCTTCGCGAGCTTCTCGTCGAACAGCTTGGCCGTCGCAGCCTTGTCCTCCTTGTCGGAGACCCGGGCGCTGCGGGCGATGGCGGTCTTGATGCCGCCGGGGTGCACCGAGGTGACGCCGACGTTGTGGCCGGCGATGAGCATCTCCTCGCGCAGCGCCTCGGTGAAGCCGCGGACCGCGAACTTGGTGGCGTTGTAGGCGCTCTGGCCGGGCATCGCGAGCAGGCCGAAGAGCGACGACAGGTTGACGACGTGGCCGTCACCGGAGGCGATCAGGTGCGGCAGGAACTCCTTGGTGCCGTAGACGACGCCCCAGAAGTTGATGCCGACGATCCACTCCATGTCCTCGTAGCTGAGGTCGATCGCGTCACCGGCGAGCGCGACGCCCGCGTTGTTGATGACCACGTTGACCTGGCCGAAGTGCTCGGCCACCTCGGTCGCGTACGACGCGAAGGCGGCCTTGTCGGAGACGTCGAGCCGCGCGGTGTGCACGTCGGGCGAGCCCGCCTTCAGCGCGAGCTCGACGGTCTCGCCGAGGCCCTCCTCGTTGACGTCGGAGAGCGCCAGCCGGGCGCCCTTGCCGGCGAGGTTGACCGCGAGCGCGCGGCCGATGCCGGACCCGGCGCCGGTGATGACGACGACCTTGTTGCTGAGGTTCTTCACGAGCTGACCTTCTCCTGGGACGTGGGGGACTGCGTGGACTTCGGGGGCTGGACGGGCTGGACGGGCTGCACGTCGTACTTGTCGATGTCGAACGAGCGCAGGTGCTGGCGGAACGTGAAGGTCTGTCCCGGCCAGAGGGTGGTGTTGTTGCCGAACTTGTCGAGATACCAGCTGGCGCAGCCGCCGGTCTGCCACACGGTCGGCTTCATCTTGCGGCGGATCTCCGCGGTCCACGCGTCCTGCGCGGCCTGGGTCGGCTCGACCACGGCGAGGCCCTCGGCGCGCATCGCCTTCGCGGCCTCGACCACGTAGCGGACCTGCGACTCGATGATGAAGATCATGCTGGAGTGGCCGAGCGCCGTGTTGGGGCCGACGACCTGGAACAGGTTCGGGAAGCCGTGGATCGTCGTCCCCTTGTACGCCGCCATGCCGCCCTCGTCCCAGACGTCGGCCAGCGTGCGGCCGCCGCGGCCGGTGATGTGCTGGGCGATCGGCGGCTCGGTCACGTAGAAGCCGGTGGCCACCACGAGCACGTCGATGGGCCGCTCGACCCCGTCGGCCGTGACGATCGCGTCGCCGGTGATCTTCTGGATCGGGTCGGTGACCAGGTCGACGTTGTCGGCGTCGAGCGCGGGGTACCACTTGTTGGAGATCAGGATCCGCTTGCACCCGGCGCGGTAGTCCGGGGTAACCTTCTTGCGCAGCTCGGGGTCGGTGATCCCCTTGGCGATATTGCGCTTGCCCTGGAGCTCGACCGCCCGCATGGCCTGCGGGAACCTCGCGAACGCCGGCACGCGGGCCTCGAGGGTGCCGTAGACGAGCGAGCGCAGGGCGCGTTGGGCGCCGGGGACGTTCTTGAACACGGCCTTCTCGAAGCCGGTGAAGGAGCGCTCGTTGCGCGGGATCACCCAGTTCGGGGTGCGCTGGTAGACGTCCATGTGGCCGACCACCTTCTGCAGCTCGGGCACGAGCTGGATGGCCGATGCGCCCGTGCCGATCACGGCGACGCGCTTGCCGGCGAGGTCGACGTCGTGGTCCCAGCGGGCCGAGTGGAAGATCTCGCCCTGGAAGGAGTCGATGCCCTCGATCTCCGGCAGGCGCGGCTCGGAGAGCCCGCCCGAGCCGGAGATGACCGTGCGGGCGGCGTACTCCTTCGGGCCGTCGGGGCCCTCGGTGCGCACGATCCAGCGCTGCTCGTCCTCGTCCCAGCGTGCGTCGACGACCGCCGTGTCGAACACGAACCGGTCGAGCGTGCCGGAGTCCTCGGCGACCTTGCGGGTGTACTCCCAGATCTCCTGCTGCGGCGAGTAGACCTTGGACCACTCCGGGTTCAGCGCGAACGAGTAGGAGTAGAGCTGGCTCGGGACGTCGCACTCCGCGCCCGGATAGGTGTTGATGTGCCAGGTGCCGCCGACGTCGCTGTCCTTCTCGATCACCACGAAGTCGCGCTCCGCGGCCTCGTCGAGCTTGATCGCGGCGGCGAGGCCGGCGAAGCCGGCGCCGACGATGAGGTGGTCGACATTGCTGCGACCCGGGGTTGCACTCATGGCGGCGACGCTATTGGCACTATTGAACATCTGTCAATAGAGTGGGTCGCGTGACGACGACCACCCCCTCCCCGAGATCGCGGAGCCGCCTGACGCCCGACCAGCGGCGCCTGCAGCTCCTCGAGCTCGGCATCCGCCTGCTGACCAACCGGTCGCTGGAGGAGCTGTCGATCGACACCCTCGCGGAGGAGGCCGGCATCTCGCGCGGCCTGCTCTACCACTACTTCGGTGGCAAGCAGGGCTATCTCGAGGCGGTCGTGCAGTACGCCGCCGACGACCTCTACCGCCGTACCGCTCCCCCGGCCGAGGGCGAGCCGCTCGAGCGGCTGCTCGGCTCGATCACCGGCTACGTCGACTACGTGATCGAGAACCAGGACGCCTACCGGTCCCTGCTCAAGTCGGCCGCCGGCAGCAACGAGGCCCTGCGGGCGATCTACGAGACCACCTTCACCGCGCTCGCCGACCGCTTCTTCACCGTCGACACCGGGACCCTCGACCTGCCCGACACCCCCGCGGTCCGGCTGGTCATCCACGCCTGGCAGGCGATGGTCGAGGACCTCGTCCTCACCTGGTGCGACAACCCCGCCGGCCTGACCCGCGACGACCTGGTCAAGGTGATCACCTCGGCACTGCCCGCGATCATCGACACGCTCCCCTGACGCGGCTGCCCCGTCGCCCCGAAATGCAGCGAGCCGGGCTCCCGTGCGGGAGCCCGGCTCGTGAGCCTGAAGGGATCAGGGCAGGTTGGCGATGTCGCCGCACTCGTCCTTGACGGCGTCGGTGAACTCGTCCTCGTCGCCCTTGACGTCCTTGTTCTTCTCCAGCCAGTCGGTGAGGGCCTTGCTGGCCTCCGCGGCCTTCGCCGTGTCGCCGGAGTCCGCGGCGGAGGTCGCGTCCTTGAGCAGGTCGCAGTACTCCTTGGCGAGCTTGCCCTCGTCGGTACCGCAGGCGGTGAGCGAGAGTGCGGCAGCCAGCGCGATGGCGCCGAGGCCGAGGGTGGTCTTCTTCATCAGGTTTCTCCCGTGCTGAGATGAGGTGATCGGGCTCAGCCTCCCACGGAAATGCGCCGTGAAACGTCACCCTCGTGACCGGCGGCGTCGCGCGACCCGGGTGACCCCCACCAGGCGCGGCCCGGCGAGCCGCGCCTCGACCCGTCGGGCCTCGCGCATGACCGGCTGGGCGACGTACTCACCGAGGATGACGCCGGAGGCGAGCGCGATCGCGACCGATGCGGCGGTGACCATCGCGAGCAGGCCCTGCGCGACCTGCTGGCCGCTCTCCTCGGAGAGCAGGAAGAGGCCGCGGTAGATCGACAACCCCGGCAGCAGGGGTACGACGGCCGAGACCACGACCACGAGCGGCGGCACCCGGAACCGGCGGCCGACGGTGTAGCCGAACAGCCCGATGAAGAACGCCGCCACGCCGACCGCCCAGGGGCGGCCGAAGCCGGCCTCGGAGATCAGCTCCGTGGCCGCGATCGCGGCGCCGCCGAGCACGCCCACGGGCACGAGGGTGCGCAGCGGGGCGTAGCAGGCGAAGGCGAACGCCGCCGCGGCCACGCCTCCACCGACGGCCGCGGAGGTCACGCTGACCAGGTCGAAGCGCGGGAGGGCCAGGCGCGGGATCTCCAGCCCGATCCGGGCGCACAGCGACAGCCCGCCGCTGACCCCGGCGATGATGCCGGCGGTGGCGAGCACGGCCTCGAGGACGCGGGCGCCGCCGGTGACGAAGAAGCCGGACAGGGCGTCCTGGATGGCGCCCACGAACCCGATGCCGGCGAGGAGCATGACGATGTTGGCGGTCACGACGAGCGAGGCGTTGAGGTGCACCCACGGCTCGGCGAGGCGGGTGCCGAGGGCGGCGAGGATCGTGGCGACGACGCCGCCCGCGACCTGCTGGTAGAAGCCGGGCAGCCGGCGGCGGGTCATCAGCAGCTGCAGCCGGTCGATGCACACGGCCGCGAGCATCGCGACCAGCACCACGACCGCGTTGCCCCCGAGCTGGAGGCCGACGCCGCCGCACATCAGGCCCACCCCGAGCGTGGCCATCCAGCGGGGACGGGCGTGGCCCGAGGACACGATCGCGGCGAGCTCGGTGCGAGCCCCCTCGAGGTCGACCTCCCCCGCCACGACCGCCCGCACGAGGTGGTCGACGCGGGTGAGGTCCTCGTAGTCGATGTCGCGCTGGGTGACCGCGCGCAGCTGCACCACCGGCGGCTCGTCCAGGCCCTGCTGGACGCTCATCGCCAGCGAGGTGAAGGTGACGTCGACCTGCGTGTGGCGCACCCCGAGCGCACGGGCGAGCGCGCGCATCGTCGCCACCACGTCGGGGGCGCCCGCCCCCGAGGAGAGCAGCACCTCCCCGACCTTCAGGCAAAGGTCGAGCGTGCGGTGGAGGGTCCGCAGGTCGTCCATCCACTCATGCTGACAGGTTTCCCGTCGGCACCGCGGGCACCGCCACGCGGCTCGGCTACCCCTACGCTTGTCGTGTGCGCATCGACTTCCACGGCTCGGCCGAGCCGACACTGGGGGTGGAGTGGGAGTTCGCGCTGGTCGACCGCCGTACCCGCGACCTCCGCAACGACGCCGCCCACCTGTTCGCGCGGGCCAAGCCGCGGATGCCCGACCCCGGCAAGCTGCACAAGGAGCTGCTGAAGAACACCGTCGAGGTCGTGACCGGCGTGTGCCCCACGGTCGGCGACGCGATGGCCGACCTGCGCAACACCCTGCAGTACGTCACCGCCGCCGCCGACGACCTCGACCTCGACCTGTACGGCGCCGGCACGCACCCCTTCGCCGACTGGACCGGCCAGCAGCTGACCGAGGGCCACCGCTACGAGGAGCTCATCAACCGCACCCAGTGGTGGGGCCGGCAGATGCTCATCTGGGGCGTGCACGTCCACGTCGGGCTGCCCGAGAGGGACCGCGTGCTGCCGGTGCTCTCGGCCCTGCTGACCTACTACCCGCACCTCCAGGCGCTCTCGGCCTCGTCGCCGATCTGGATGGGGGTGGACACCGGCTACGCCTCCAACCGCGCGCTGATGTTCCAGCAGCTGCCGACCGCCGGCCTGCCCTTCCAGTTCCAGCGGTGGGAGGAGTTCGAGGCGTTCGCGCACGACCAGATCACCACCGGCGTGATCGACGAGCTCAGCGAGATCCGCTGGGACCTGCGCCCCGCCGTCAAGCACGGCACCCTCGAGAACCGGATCTGCGACGGCGTCTCGACCCTGTCCGACATGGCCGCGCTGGTCGCCCTCATGCACTGCCTGGTCATCTGGCTCGACGGCCGCGCGGCCGCCGGCGAGGAGCTCCCCACGATGCCGCCGTGGCACGTGCAGGAGAACAAGTGGCGCGCCGCCCGGTACGGCGTCGACGCGATCGTGATCCTCGACGCGAAGTCCAACGAGCGGCTCGTCACCGACGACCTCGCCGACCTGGTCGAGCAGCTGCAGCCGACCGCGGAGCGCCTGGGCTGCGAGGCCGAGCTGGCCTCCGTGCTCGAGATCCCGGCGCGCGGACCGTCGTACGTCCGCCAGCGCGCCGTGGCCGAGCGCACCGGCAACGACCTGGTCGCCGTCGTCGACTCCGTCGTGACCGAGCTCCGCGAGGAGCTCGACGGCTGAGCCTGCGTCAGTAGCGCGAGGTGCCGATGAACTCGATGCGGCAGTCGTCGTCCTGGCAGGTCGGCGTCTCGGCCCACACCAGTGCGGACTCGAAGACCGCTCCGGTCGACGTCATCACCTGCACGCCGGAGAACTTCGACTCCGTGAAGCCCTTCACCACGAACACGACGTCGGCCTTGCCGTCGCCGTCGACATCGCTGAGGGTGGCGCCCTGGAGGTTGCGGGAGCCGATCTTCGAGGTCCCGGTGAAGCCCTTGACCTCCTGGATGGTGCCGCTGGAGACGTCGTAGGCCTTGACCTCGATGGTCCCGTCGACCGAGTTGGTGTCGATGCCGACGAGGCTGGCCGTGCCGTCGCCGATGACGTCGCCGACGAGCAGGGCCTGGAAGTACTTCCCGGTGGAGCCGACCGCGCCGGCCTCGAGCTTCGAGCCGGTGGAGGTCAGCAGGGCGTAGCCGCGGTCGCCGGAGTAGTAGCCGTCGTAGTCCTCGTCGTCGAGCCGCTCCGACGGCAGCTGGGCCCACAGGTCCGTGTCGCCGTCCTTGTCGAAGTCGCCGGGGTAGAGCCGCAGGACGTCCATCACGGCGTTGGGCAGCGAGAGCCACAGGGCCGGGTCGGCGAAGGTGCCCGTGCCGTCGTTGGCCAGCACGGAGATGTCGACGTTGCGGTCGTTGGGGCTCGCGACGGCCAGGTCCTGGTCGCCGTCGCCGTCGAAGTCGCCGCTGACGACCTGGACCTCCGGGTCGCCGAACTCCTTGAGCGACGACAGCGACAGGGTGAACGACTGGTCGTCGGGGAACTCGTCGTCGGTCGAGGTGAGCGTGACCTGCTTGCCGGACGCCACGAACTGCCACTCCAGCTGCTCGTTGACGCCGTCGCCGTCCCAGTCGAAGTAGAGCTCCTCCGGCTCGCTGGACGGCTCGACCGGCGTCTCCTCGGGGGTGAAGCCGTTGCCGTTGCTGATCTGCTCGACCTTCGTCACCTTGTCGTAGTCGAGGTAGAAGTAGTAGCGGGCGTCGCCGTAGCCGTCGCCGTTGATGTCGCCCTGGATCGCAGCCTTGGCCGGCTGGTCGGGGTCGTTCGGGTCGTCGGCGGAGCCGCCACCGCCGTCCCACGGCTGCAGCACCGCGAGGGTGATGCCGGTGCCCACCACGACCAGGAGTACGACGACCAGCGTGATCCACAGCCCCAGCCGCCTCGTGCGCCGTCCACCGGGGGGCGGGCCCTGCGGCGGCGTACCCCAGCTCGACGGGGACGACGGGGACGACGGCGAGGGCAGCGACGGGATGTGGCCGTAGCCCGGCGGCGCCCCGGGCGGCGCGGTCGGCGGCGGCCCCTGGGGGGCGGCCTGCGGGGCCGGTGCGGCGGGAGCGGGCGGCTCGGCCGGGGCCACGGTCTCCTCGGGGGCGGTGGCCGGCGTCTCCCGGATCTGGGTCGGCTCGTTCTTCCGGCGTCGCTCGTCGGTCCAGCTGGAGCCGTCCCAGCGGCGCTCCCAGCCGTCGCCGTCGGCGTACCAGCCGGCCGGGGTGGAGAAGTGGTTCACGTCCGAGTCCTAACCGATCCCGGCCAACCGAAACGCGGGACCCGGTTGTGACCGGGGTCACGACGCGCAAGGATCAGGGCCTGCGACGAAAGGAGACCCCCGTGGTTTCTGTTCCCGGATTCCGCCCGATCGACCCGACCTCGGCCGCCTTCCTGCTCTCGGAGAACCGCAACCAGCCGATGCACGTCGGCGGGCTCCAGCTCTTCGAGCCGCCGGCCGACGCCGGTCCGGGCTACGTCCGGGAGATGTTCGAGTCGATGCGCGACACGGAGCGGATCGCGCCGCTCTTCCTCAAGCACCCCCACCGCTCGGTCAAGACCGGCGGCACCCTCGTCTGGCGCGACGACGAGCAGTTCGACATCGAGCACCACGTGCGGCACAGCGCGCTCCCCCAGCCCGGTCGCGTGCGCGAGCTGCTCGAGCTGGTGGGCCGGCTGCACTCGACGCGGCTCGCGTGGGAGCGCCCGCTGTGGGAGACGCACGTGATCGAGGGCCTGGCCGACGGCCGGGTCGCGATGTACACCAAGCTCCACCACGCGCTGGTCGACGGGATCTCCGCGATGCGGCTGATGGCGAGCGTCCTGTCGCCCGACGAGGACCGCCGCAACATGCCCGCCCCGTTCGCCGAGGGGGCCTCGCGGCGCCGGAAGCCGGAGGAGACCGCCGAGTCGCTGCCGGCCGCGGCCGTCGACGCGGCCACGACCGCTGCGAAGACGCTGGCCGACCTGCCCGCCGACGTGCTGCGCGGCGCGATGAGCATCAGCGCCGAGGCCGCCGGCATGCCGGTCGCGCTGGTCAAGACGCTGCGCAAGGGCCTGCGCAACGAGACCTCCGCGGTGTCGCTGGCGGCACCGCGCACCATCTTCAACCAGTCGATCACCGGCGCCCGCCGCTTCGCCGCCCAGGATTGGCCGGTGGAGCGGATGCGCGCCGTCGGCAAGTCCACCGGTACGACGATCAACGACGTCGTGCTCGCGATGTGCAGCGGCGCGATGCGGACCTACCTGGCCGAGCTCGACGCGCTGCCGGACCGCTCGCTGGTGTCGATGGTCCCGGTCGGGCTCAACGCCAAGCAGGCCGGCACCGCCTCGTCCGCCGGCGGCAACGCCATCGGCTCGGTCATGGTGCGCCTCGCCACCGACATGGCCGACCCGGCCGACCGCCTCCGCACGATCAGCCGGTCGATGAAGGACGGCAAGGAGGCGCTGTCGTCGATGACGCCGACCCAGATCGTCGCGATGAGCGCGATCGGCATGGCCCCGTCGATCGTGATCCCGGCGCTGGGCATGCAGGGCATGGTGCGCCCGCCGTTCAACCTGATCATCAGCAACGTCCCCGGGCCGCGCGTCCCCCACTACTGGAACGGCGCGCAGCTCGTCGGCAACTACCCCGTCTCGATCCCGATCAACGGCATGGCGCTCAACATCACCTGCACCTCCTACGCCGGCAACATGGGCTTCGGACTGACGGGCTGCCGTCGTACGGTCCCGCACCTGCAGCGACTGCTGACCTTCCTCGACGACGAGCTCGCGGCGCTGGAGAAGGCGGCAGGCGTCAGCTGAGCAGCGCCTCGACCGCGGCCAGCCGCGCGCGGGTGATCGCCGAGACGGTGGCGTAGCCGGCGCGCTCCGCGTTCGAGCCCACCCGGGTCGGCTCGGCGGAGTTCACCGAGAGGCAGGTACGACGCCCGCCGTCGGCCGCGTTGGCGAGCGCGACCGCGTGCCCGGTGGTGCCGGACCCGGCGAAGTAGTCGAGGACCCGCGCGTCGGCGGGCATGGTGTCGAGGACCCGGCGGATCAGCCCCGTCGGCTTCGGCGACTCGAAGACGTGGCCGAGGACCGCCTTGAGCTCGGCCACCGCCGTGTCGGTCGAGCCCACCTCCTCGGCGAGCCAGATGGTCGGCAGCTTCTTGCGGCGGCCGCCGACCGGGTGGCGCCAGTCGCGCTGGAAGACGTCGACCCGCTCGCCCCGGGCGCCCCGCACCCGGCGGCACTCGAGGTCGTCGGGCCGCGCGTCGATCCGGGGCCGGGACCAGCGCCAGACCGCCGGCGTACCGTCGCCGAACACGGGCTTGATCTCCACCCCGCCCGCGAAGGGCTCCGTGGCGACGCGTCCCGTCTCCGGGTCGCCCCAGACGGCGAAGTGCAGGGTCGGTGCGGTGAGCGGGTTGAACTTCTTGTTGGTGTTGCGCAGCGGGAGCCGGCGGTAGCGGCGGCCGTCGTCCGCGACGAGCGGGAAGTCCGACTCGACGACGGTCGTCGACGACGACGCGTCGAGGACGCAGCGGGTGGCGTCCTTCGCGTAGACGAGGAGGTACTCGTGCGACGTCGCGAAGCCCTTCCCGAGCTGGCGGCCCTTCGGGTTGAGGTTGACCACGACCTGGGCGAGGAAGTTCTGCTCGCCGTACACCTCGTCGAGCAGGAGGCGCAGGTGGGCGACCTCGTGGTCGTCGATGCTGACGAAGAGCGCGCCGGTGGGTGCCAGCACGCGATGGCCCGCCTCCAGCCGGGGCCGCATGAACGCCAGCCACGCGGCGTGCCGGCCCCGAGCGCCCTCCCCGCGCTCGCCGCGGAAGTCGTCGCGGTAGGCGAAGTCGTTGCCGGTGTTGTAGGGCGGGTCGATGTAGACGAGGTCGAAGGACTCGCCGGGCAGGGTCGCCAGGACGTCGAGGTTGTCGCCCTCGACGAAGGTGTTGCACCCGGCCATGGCGCCGATCCTCGCACGCAGGCCCCGCGTCGTCGGGTGGCTCTCCGTTCGCCAGGTGCACGCACGGCCACACGATCACCGACCGAAGGGTTGTCCACAGGTCGCCCGCGACGGGGTTGCGAGCGGGTCGCAGGCCGTTCAGGGTCGGCGCATGGACGAGGCACACCACCAGCTCAGGAACCGGCAGGCCTGTCAGGGCGGCCTGGTCACGCGCGCCCAGCTCCTCGACCTCGGCTTCGGCGACCACGACATCGCGAGGATGGTTCGTCGCCGCGAGCTGGTGCGTGTCCACTCCAGCGTGTACATCGACCACACCGGGGCGCTGTCATGGCACCAGCGGTCCTGGGCCGCGGTCCTGGCGTGCTGGCCCGCCGGCCTCCGCGGTGCCTCGGCGCTCCGGTCGGCTGACGCACGACTACGCAGCGCCGCGGACGACCGCCGACCGATCGAGGTCGTTGTCGACTGGCAGCGAACGTTGAAGGTCCCGGGCGTGGACATTCAGCGGAGCCGGAGCTTTCCTGACAGCGTGGTCTGGTCGACCTTCCCGCCGCGACAGCGGGCCGAGGAGTACGTCCTCGACCTGGCCGCCGCGGCGGACACCGACGTCGATGCGGTCGGCGTGCTCGCGGACGCCGTGGGCAACCGGCGGGTGTCGCCGGTGGCTCTCCGAACAGCCCTGACCGGGCGGGCCCGGATCGCCCGCCGTACCTTCCTCGGCTCGGTGATCGACGACGTCGCGTCAGGTACGTGCTCAGCCCTCGAGCACGGCTACCTGCACCGCGTCGAACGAGCGCACGGGATACCGGCCGCGGAGCGCCAGGTCCACGAGTCGGCCAAGGGTTCGCTCTACCGCGACGTCGTGTACGCCGCGTTCGGCCTGATCGTCGAGCTCGACGGACGCCTGCACCACTCGGGGATCCGCAACCGCGATCGCGATCTCGAGCGAGACCTCGACGCTGCAGTGGCCGGGCGGGACACGGTGCGGCTGGCCTGGGGGCAGGTGTTCGGCGGCCAGTGCCGGACCGCGCCACGCATCGGCGCACTGCTGCAGCAGCGCGGCTGGACCGGCTCGACGCACCCGTGCCCCGGGTGCGCGTGATCGTGTGGTGCTGCGTTCACCAGGTGCACGCGAGACCACACGATGATCGCTCCGAGGGCGTCGGAGAGGATGGAGCGGTGAGCACTGCCCGCCGTACCTTCACCCGCGCCGAGCTCGAGTCCTTCCGCGACGCCGTCGTGCCCGACCTGCTGCCGACCCGGCCGGGCCAGGTGCTGCGGCTGCTCTTCGTGGGGATCAACCCGGGGCTGTGGACGGCGGCGACCAGCACCCACTTCGCGCACCCCGGCAACCGCTTCTACCCCGCGCTGCTGAAGGCGGGCGTGATCACCGAGCCGATCGACCCGGCGAACGGGGTGGACGACGCCCAGCGCGACCTGCTCCGTGACCGCGGGATCGGCATCACCAATGTCGTCCACCGCGCGACGGCCAAGGCGTCCGAGCTGTCCAACGAGGAGCTGCGGGCGGGCGGCGCCGAGCTGACCGCGCTCGTCGAGCGCGAGCGACCGGTCGTCGTCGCGATCGCCGGGATCACCGCCTACCGTGCGGCCTTCGGGAAGCCGAGGGCGATGCCCGGGCGGCAGCCCGAGGACCTCGCCGGCGCCGAGCTCTGGGTGGTGCCCAACCCGAGCGGGCTCAACGCCCACGAGACGGTCGACTCGCTGGCGGCGGCGTACCGCGAGGTCGGCGTGGCGGCCGGGATCGTCGCCCCTGCCTGAGCCGCCGGGTCAGGCGTCCTCGAGGACGCCTTCCCGCTTGGCGGCCTCGACGATCCGGCGCACGTTCTCGGCCGACCCGCAGTCCTGGTCGATGAGCTCGTTGCGGCGCCGGGACCACTTCTCGCCGAGGTCCCAGCGCACCTTGTTGGACACCTCGGTGCGGGCCGGCTCGAGGATGCTGAGCTCCTCCTCGGCGATGTGGTGGGCGACGAGGTTGCTCAGCTCCTCGACCGCGTCGGTGAAGGCCTGGGTGTCGGTGCCCTTGAGCTCGAGGACGGCGAGCAGCGCCTCGTTGCCCTCGGCGTGCTCCTCCTTGCCGTGCTCGATGTCGTGGGCGTCGACATCCCCCGCCTGCTGGCGCAGCACCGGGTAGACGAGGTCCTCCTCGGCCTCGCCGTGGGCGATCAGCACGTTCGCGAACGCGCGGCGTACGGCGTCGCGGTCGGCCGTGCCCAGTCGGAGCTGCGCCAGCAGGTGCTCGAAGCGACGGTGGTCGTCGGTGATCAGGTCGATGATGTCGCCCGACTCGGGGCGGCCGAGGTCGATTCCACTGGTCATGGCGCGGTCGGTACCCGCAAACCCTCCAGGTAGCCGTGCACGAGCGACACCGCCGACGCGCCCTCGCCGGTGGCGGCCGCGACCCGCTTCATCGAGCCGGCGCGGATGTCGCCGGCGGCGAAGATGCCGGGCACGCAGGTGCCGAGGTTCTCCGGCGGCAGACCGTCGATCCAGCAGTCGGTGGGGACGTCGCGGCCGGTCAGCACGAAGCCGCGCTCGTCGCGCAGCACCGCGTCGCCGAGCCAGTCGCAGTGCGGCGCGGCGCCGATCAGCAGGAACAGCCCGCCGGCGCTGACCCGCTCCTCCTCCCGGGTGCGCACGTCGCACAGCTGCAGCCAGCCGAGCTGGCCGGTGTCGTCGGCGCCACCGTCGATGATCTCCGTGCACGGGCGCACGGCGATGCGGGGGTTCCACTCGATCTCGTCGATGAGGTACTTCGACATCGTCGCGGCCAGGTCCTCGCGCCGGATCAGGATCGTCACCGAGCGGGCGAACCGGGCGAGGTGGACGGCGGCCTGGCCGGCGGAGTTGCCGCCGCCCACGACGTAGACGTCGCGGTCCTCCATCTCGCGCGCGGCGGTCATGGCGGCGCCGTAGTTGACGCCCATGCCGACCAGGTCCTCGAGCGGCTGCACGCCGAGCCGTCGGTAGGCGACGCCGGAGGCGACCAGGACCGAGCGGGCGTGCACCTTGCCGCCCTCGGTGACCAGCACGTGCGGCTCGCCGTCGGCGCCCGGCCGCAGCTCGACGACCGGCCAGCCGGTGAAGAAGCGGGCGCCGAACCGGATCGCCTGGACCCGCGCCCGCTGACCGAGCCGCTGCCCGGAGATGCCGCGCGGGAAGCCGAGGTAGTTGCGGATCATCGAGCTGGTGCCGGCCTGCCCGCCGATCACCTCCGACTCGATCACCACGGTCGACAGGCCCTCCGAGGCGCCGTACACGGCGGCGGCGAGGCCCGCCGGGCCGGCACCGACGACCGCGAAGTCGACGACGTCGCCGCAGTGGATGTCGGACGGTCGACCGTAGATCATCGCGGCCAGGTCGCGCGTCGAGGTCGGCATCAGGACCGGCCGGTCCGCGAAGACACCGGAGCTCATGTGCACCAGCGGGTACGACGCCTCGCCGTCCACCTTCGCGAGCGCCTCCTGCCCCTGCGGGGTGTCGGGGGCGTAGGTGCGGTGCGGCATCCCCTGCCGGTCGAGGAAGTCCCGGATGGCCAGGGCGAGCGGGCGGCTGTCGGGGGTGATGATCCGCACCGAGTCGATCTCGGAGGTGGCGACCGTCGCGCCCCAGTCGCTGAGCAGCTCGGTCACCGCGTAGTGGAACTCCTCGTCGCGGCGGCCCTGCGGCAGCACGAGGTAGGTGTCGAACTTGCCCTTCTGCAGATAGGGCCGCAGCGACTGGCTCTCCTCCGCGAAGCGCTCGATCGGGATCGCCACGATCCGCCGGGCGGTCGCGACGAGGGTGCGCCAGTCGTGCATGGCGAGCAGGACGTTCTCGTCCGGCAGCTGGGAGTCGGTCACGATCAGGGCCACCGGCTGCCCGGTCGAGCGCGCCCGCTGGAGGATCGCGGTCGCCTCGCGGGCGCTGGTGGCCGGCCGGACGTCGTACTCGCGCTGGTAGCGGTGGAACTGCTCGGTCAGGACGTCGATGTGGTCGGAGGAGACCAGGAGGATGACGGGATCAGCCACCCCGTCATCCTCCCCGACCGGTCCAGTGGTGGACCAGCGTCTTTTCGTCCCGTTCGCTGCTAGATGAACGCGTTGAGCACCATCACGAACGCCAGGCCGCTGACGGAGAGCAGCGTCTCCATGGCCGACCAGGTCTTGAAGGTCTGGCCGACGGTCATCCCGAAGTACTCCTTCACCAGCCAGAAGCCGGCGTCGTTGACGTGGGAGAAGAAGACCGAGCCCGCGCCGATCGCGAGCACCATCAGCGACACCTCGCCGCTGGAGAGCTGCGCGGTCAGCGGGGCGAGCAGGCCCGACGCGGTGACCGTGGCGACGGTGGCCGAGCCGGTGGCGAGGCGGATCAGGACCGCGACGAACCACGCGAGCACCAGCACCGAGACGTTGGAGTCGGCGACCTTCTCGGCAACGAGGGTGCCGATGCCGGTGTCGACGAGCGACTGCTTGAAGCCACCGCCGGCGGCGACGATGAGCAGGATGCCGGCGACGCCGGGCAGCGAGGACTCGATCGACTTCGCGACGCCGTCGCGGCCCATGCCGTGGCCGAGGGTGAACATGCCGACCACGACCGCGATGAGCAGCGCGATGAGCGGGGTGCCGATCACGTCGAGCGCGCTGCGCAGCGGGGCGGTCTCGTCGTCGATGAAGATGTCGGCGAGGGCCTTGCCCATCATCAGGAAGACCGGCAGCAGGACCGACGCGAGGGTGATCGCGAAGGACGGGCGGCCGCTCGCGTCCTCCTCCTCCGTGGACTCGAAGCGGTGCGGGACCTCGACGGTGACGTAGCGGCCGACGAGCCCGAAGACCGGGCCGGCGATGATCACGGTCGGGATCGCGACGGCGACGCCGAGGGCGAGCGTGGTGCCGAGGTCGGCGCCGAGGTAGTCGATCGCGGTCAGCGGGCCGGGGTGCGGCGGCACCAGGCCGTGCATCGCCGAGAGGCCGGCGAGCGCCGGGATGCCGATCGTGATCAGCGACTGGCCGGAGCGGCGGGCGACGAGGTAGATCACCGGCATCAGCAGGACGAGGCCGATCTCGAAGAACATCGGCAGGCCGATGATCGCGCCGACGACGGCCATCGCCCACGGCAGGGCGCGCGGCGAGGCGTGGCCGATGATCGTGTCGACGATCTGGTCGGCTCCCCCGCTGTCGGCGAGCAGCTTGCCGAACATGGCGCCGAGGGCGATCAGGATGCCGACGCCGGCAGCCGTCGACCCGAAGCCGGTGGTGAAGCTGGCGATCGACGCCTCGAAACGCTCGCCGATCGGGCCGTCGAGCCCGATCCGGGCCGTCAGGCCGACGACGAGCGCGCCGGCCGTCAGGGCGAGGAACGGGTGCAGCCTCGCGCCGATGATGAGCGCGACGATGACGCCGATGCCGAGGAGGGCAGCCAGGACCAGCTTGCCCTCGGTGTTGATCGGCTCGATGAGGTCGGTGCCGGCGGCAAGGACCAGGTGTGCGGACATGCGGGTCTCCTCAGGAGTGGTCGACGCTCAGGTCGACGTACTGCTGGACGATCGCGTCGACCGTCTGGTCGACGTCGATGACGACACCGGCCTCGTCGTCGGCGAGCTGTTCGAGCGTGTCGAACTGCGAGTCGAGCAACGAGGCCGGCATGAAGTGGCCGGGACGACTGGCCTGGCGCCGCGCGATGACCTCGCGGGTGCCGTGGAGGTGGACGAAGACGGCCCGCGCTGCATGAGCGCGGAGCTGGTCGCGATAGCTGCGCTTGAGCGCGGAGCAGCTGATCACGCCACCGTCGCCGTCGTGGGCGGCGAGCCACTCCCCGATGGTCTCCAGCCACGGGTGGCGGTCGTCGTCGTCCAGCGGGATGCCGGCCGACATCTTCGCGATGTTGGCCGCCGGGTGGAGGTCGTCGGCGTCCTCGAACGGGACGCCGAGGCGCTGCGCGAGCGCGGCGCCGACCGTCGACTTGCCCGACCCCGACACGCCCATCACGACGATCAGGGGTGCGCCCCCGTCGTGCGGCAGGGTGCTGCTCATGGGTCCTCCAGTGGTCCGGTGTGCTGGCCGTCACAGTGTGCATCCATTAATCTGCTTTTAACAACCCCGCAGCCAAATAAATCTGATCTTTGGAGGAGCCGTGGCCCGCACCGCGCTGCACGAGGACGTCCTCGAGGCACTCGGCCGGCGCATCGTCGACGGCGAGCTCGGCGAGGGCGCCGTGCTGACCCTCGACGGCATCGACACCGAGTACGACGTCAGCCGCTCCGTCTCCCGCGAGGCGGTCCGGGTCCTCGAGTCGATGGGCATGGTCGCCTCGCGGCGCAGGGTCGGCGTCACCGTCCTGCCCCGCACGTCGTGGCACGTCTTCGACCCGCGCCTGATCCGCTGGCGCCTCGACTCCGGCGACCGCCCCCACCAGCTCCGCTCGCTGGGCGAGCTGCGCAGCGGGTTCGAACCGGTGGCGGCCGGCCTGGCCGCCGTACGCGCGACGCCGGAGCAGTGCGGGGCCCTCACCGCCGCCGCCAACGACATGGTGGTGCACGGCCGGGCCGGCGACCTCGAGGCCTTCCTGCAGGCCGACATCGTCTTCCACCGCGTGCTGCTCGAGGCCTCCGGCAACGAGATGCTCGCCGCCCTCGACGGCGTCGTGGCCGAGGTGCTGGCCGGCCGCACGCACCACCACCTGATGCCGGCGCACCCCAAGGACGAGGCCGTCGACCTGCACGTCGAGGTGGCCCGCGCGGTCCGCTCGCGCGACGCCGAGGCGGCCCGCGTGGCGATGGCCACGATCATCGCCGAGGCGACGGGTGCGGTCTCGGACGACGCGGAGGACTCGACTACCCTCGGAGGCGATGGAGACCACGCCTGACCTCAGCCCCCTCGTCGACCAGCTGCAGGGCGAGGAGTACGACGTCACCGAGCCGCTGCCCGGCGTCCTCCACGTCCGGGGCCGGTTCTCCAACCCGGAGCGGATCGCGCTGCGTGCCGCCGCCGACGCGGGCGACCTCGCCGTGGCCGTGTGGGCGACCAGCCACCACGACGACTGGGCGCTGGTCGCGTGGAACCGGCCGGACCTGGTGACCATCACCCAGAAGGGCGCGACCCCGCAGCGCTGGCGCCACCGCCGCATCCCGGAGACCCTGCGCCCCGACGCGCAGACCTTCCTCGAGGGTGCGTCGTCGCCGTTCGACATCGTCACCCGGCCCAAGCACCAGCCCACCGACGCGGCCCGGGAGATCCTCGGCCGGTTCTCGATCACCGACCCGCCGCCGCCCGGCTGGGTGCCGCCGGTCGTGGAGGTGCCCGTCGTCGAGGTGCCCGTCGTCCGGAAGTCGACGCTGCCGACGGCGACCGGCACCCGCAAGGCGACCACGCCGCGGGCCCCGAAGGCGCCCGCGAAGCCGGTCAAGGCGGAGCCCGTCGTGGCCGTGTGCCCGACGTGCTTCATGGCGATCCCCGCGACCGGCATCTGCGACAACTGTGGCTGACCCGATGACCGACACCGCTCCTGCCCCCGGCGGGTTCCGCAAGCTGTCGCGGCTCGGCCTCGCCATCGCCGTCACCGGCGCGCTGATCCAGCTGGTGCTGGCCGTCTACTACCTCGCGATGGCCCACTCCCCCTCGCCGCACGACCTCCCGGTCGGAGTGGTCGGCAGCGCCGAGCAGCAGGCACAGGCCCAGCAGCTGGAGAAGGACGGCCAGTTCAAGGTCGAGTCGTACGACGACGCGGAGGCGCTGCAGCAGGCGATCCGCGAGCGTGACGCCTACGGCGGCGTCGCCTTCCAGGGCAGCACCCCGACCCTGTACGTCGCCTCCGCGGCCTCGCCGTCGGTGGCGAACCTGTTCCGGGCGCAGTACACGAAGGTCTACCAACAGCAGGTCCAGGAGCAGGTGCAGGCACTGACCACGGCGGGCAGGCCGGTCCCGGTCGCCACGCTCGCGGCCCTCACCACGCCGCCACCGGTCACCGACGTCGTACCCCTGCCGGAGGACGACAGCGCCGGCAGCTCGCTCGGCTTCGTCATCCAGGCGCTGTGCCTCGGCGGGTCGATCGCCTCCCTCGCGCTGGGCCGGCTGCGCGGCCTGGTCGACCGCTCGGCCCTGCGCGGCCTGGGCCACGCAGCCCTGCTGGTCGTCTACGCGGTGGCGTCCGCAGGTGTCGCGCTGCTCGCGATGGCGCTCTTCGGCGTCGGCGACGGCGCCGACCACGTCACGCTCTTCTGGGGACTCGCCCTGATCTCGCTCGCGGTCACCGCCTCGACGGCGGCCGTCGTGGCGCTCGTCGGGCCGGCCGGATCCCTGATCGGCGGCCTCTACTTCACCGTCGGCCTGATCATCTCCGGCTCCTCGATCGCCCCCGAGATGCTGCCGAAGGCCGGCCACACGGTGGGCCAGCTGCTGCCGCCGGGCGCCGGTGCGACCGTGGCCCGCGACGCGATGTACTTCCCCGACGCCGCCACGGGTGGCGCCTTCGCCGTGCTGTTCGTGTACGCCGGGCTGGGCCTGGCCGTGATCCTGTTCTGCAACGCCGCGGCCAACCGGACCCGGTTCACCCGGGTGCTCAACCGGGAGCCCGCCGTCACGGAGTGACGTCCGGGGCGCGCCAGCAGGTCAGGCGCCCCAGGTGCCTTCGAGCACCGCGCGGTGCGTGGGCAGCGCGGCGTCGTACACCTCGCGGCCTTGGGGCGTGAGGCAGACGAAGACGCTGCGGCGGTCGTCGGCGCAGGCGGAGCGCTCGACGAGCCCGTCCTTCTCCAGCCGGGTGATCGCGCGCGAGAGCGCGCTCTGGCTCAGGTGGATGTCGCCGGCGAGGTCGGCCATGCGGTACTTGCCGCAGTTGGCGTCGACCACCCGGTCGAGGGTCTCGAACTCGCTCAGGCCGATGCCGTGCTGGTCCTGGAGGGCCTTCTCGAGCGCGCAGCTGACCACCGCGTGGCGGTCGAGCAGCTGTCGCCACTCCTCCACCAGCGCGCTCGGGGCAGGCGCCTTGGACACGCTCGCATCCTAGCCAGCAGGTTACTTTTATGCAAACGCATTATTTGCGCTTGCATTGAATGCACATGCATGGAAGTCTTCCATGCCATGTCCTCGACATCCCTCAACCCCCACCAGTCCGCCGCCGGCAGCGCGATCCGCTGGTCCGGCCGCACCTGGGGCCTGCTCATCACGCTGTGCGTGGTGCTCTTCCTCGACGGGCTCGACGTCTCGATGATCGGCGTCGCGCTCCCCTCGATCGGCGCCGAGCTCGACCTGTCGACGTCCTCGCTCCAGTGGCTGATCAGCGGCTACGTGCTCGGGTACGGCGGCCTGCTGCTCGTCGGCGGCCGGACCGCCGACCTGCTCGGCCGGCGCCGGGTCTTCCTGATCGCGCTCGCCGTCTTCGCCGCGGCGTCGCTGCTCGGGGGCCTGGTCAGCTCCGGCCCGCTGCTCATCGCGACCCGGTTCATCAAGGGCCTCGCCGCCGCGTTCACCGCACCCACCGGCCTGTCCATCATCACGACGAACTTCGCCGAGGGACCGGCCCGCAACAAGGCGCTGTCGATCTACACCGTCTTCGGTGCCGGCGGCTACTCCTCCGGCCTGCTGTTCGGTGGCCTGATGACCGGCGTCGGCTGGCGCTGGACCTTCCTGCTCCCCGTCCCGATCGCGCTGCTCGCCCTCGCGGCGGCGTGGGTGCTGGTCCCGCACGACGAGCCGGCCGAGGAGGGCGGGCACGACCTGCTCGGCGCGCTGACCTCGGGTGCCGCGATGCTCCTGCTCGTCTACACGGTCGTGTCCGCGCCCGAGGCGGGCTGGGCCTCGGCCCGGACGGTGCTGTCCTTCGTGGGCGTCGCCGCCCTGTTCGCCGCGTTCGTCACGATCGAGCGCCGGATCGCGCACCCGCTCATCCGGCTCGGGATCCTGCGCAAGGCCACGCTGGTGCGGGCCAGCATCGCGATCGTCGCGGTCGGCGGGTCCTACTTCAGCTGGCAGTTCATCGTCACCCTGTTCCTGCAGGACGGCCTGGGCTGGAGCCCGCTGGAGCTGGCCCTCGCGCTGCTGCCGATCGGCCTGATGGTCACCCTGTCGGCGGTCTTCTCCGACAAGCTCGTCGACCGCTACGGCACCGCGCCGATCATCGCGGTGACGATGACGGTCATGGCCGCGGGCTACCTGCTGTTCCTGGTGCGACTCGACACCGCGCCGACCTATCTCGGCGTGCTGCTCCCGCCGCTGCTGCTCATCGGCGCCGGCTGGATCGGCTTCCCGGCCATCAACATCCAGGCCACGAGCGGGATCGACGACGACGAGCAAGGTCTCGCCGCCGGCGTGCTGCAGACCTCGATGCAGGTCGGCGCCGCGATCGTCCTCGCAGTCACCACGGCCATCATCACGTCGGGTACGACGGGCGTCGAGTCCCCCGCGGCCGCGCTCGACGGCTTCCAGCCGGGCCTGGCCTTCGCGACCGCGGTCTCGGCGCTGGGTGCGCTGGTCGCGATCGGCGGGCTGGTGCTCGACTGGCGCGGTCGTCGTACCAGCGAGGCGGTGGGCGAGGACGAGGCGGAGCTCGTCGCCGCTGCCTGACCTCAGTCCCCTCCGCAGGCGACCCCGTCGCCGTCCCGGTCCAGCCCGTGCGGGTCGGCCCCGGTGACGGTGACGGGGCCGACGTCCGCGCAGTCGAGGTCCGGCGGGTAGCGCGGGACGCACGGGTCGTAGCCGGGCTCGCAGTCGCCACCCTTCTCGCCGGTGTCGGCGAAGCCGCGGGGCTCCTCGGGCTTCGGCTCCGGCTTCGGGCAGGTGACGTCGGCCGCGGCCTCGTCGGCCGTGATGTAGCGGTCCTCGCGCGGGTGGCGGCCGTAGCCGTCGCGGGAGTCGTAGCGGGCGATCGCGAGGCCCTTGCGGATCATCCGCAGGCCGACGTCGAGGTCGCCGACCTCGACGTAGCGCAGCAACCGGCCGTACTTGTCGGCGTCCTCGTCGGACTCGACGAGGGTGACCTCCTTGCCGAGGACCAGCCGCTTCATGGCCGACTGCGCCGGGCCGAACCCGCACTCGCCGCGCTCGGGGGTGTCGATGCCGACCAGGCGGACCGTGTCGCCGCTGTCGAGGTCGATGGTGTCGCCGTCGACGACATGGGTGACGACGTACGTCGGCTCCTCGGCGACCGGCTCGACGCTGGTGGCGACCTCCGTGGGCTCCGCGGTCGCGGTCTCCGTCACCGTCTGCGTGACGACCGGGTCGCCGGCGGTGGGTTCGCCGTCGTCGATCTCGCAGCCCGCCGCCGTGACGGCCAGCGCGGCGACGAGCGCCGCCCATCCGATCCGCATCCCTGACATCTCCACCTCCCAGTCCCCGGACCGTACGACCGGGAGGCGGAGCTGTCCGGCGATTGGTGGAACTCAGCCGACGCCCGCCTGCGCCTGCGCGGTGACGGTGACGCCCTCGGCGAACTCGACCACCTGGTCGGCGGTGAGGCCCAGCGACTTCCAGGCCTGTACGACGACACGGTGGTCGCCGTCGTCGTACGTCAGCGTCCAGGTGCCGCCCTCGCTGTTGCGCAGCCAGCCGTCGAACCCTCCGACCTCCACCGGATCGCCCTCGGGGGGCGTCGTGACCGACGAGGACTCGAGCATCACCACGAGCTTGTCCTCGAACACGTCGAGGCCACTGGTGTCGCCGGCGCGGGCGATGTTGAGGTTGAACGGGGTCGCGCCCTCGAGCACGAAGCCCTCGGGGACCTTCGTGACGACGAAGCCGGGCTGCTGGGCCCCGGTGTAGGCGACCAGGTCCACGCTGGCGTCCGGGGTCTGGCTGGGCTGGGCGATGGTCGGCGGCTTCTCGCTCGTGGCGCCCTGGTTGCTGACGACGAGGGTGACGCCGACGGCGGTCACGGCGGCGACGCCGATGCCCGCGGTGAAGCGGCGGGCGGCCCGTCGCCTGGCCGCGCCACGGGCGCGGAGCAGGTCGCGTCGTACCGTCTCGTCGGTGGTGGCGGACGGCTGCGTGTCGAGGCGCTGGAGGCGGCCGGTGATGTCGTCGAGGTCGGTCATGCGAGGTCTCCTTCGTGAGGGGGCGGGACCGGGGCGGGCTCCGGGAGCACCTCGCGCAGCCGGGCCAGGCCACGAGCCGTCTGGCTCTTGACCGTGCCCTCGCTGCAGCCGAGGACCTCCGCGGCGTCCTCGACGCTCAGGTCGAGGACGTGGCGCAGCACGACGGCGGCCCGCATGCGGGGAGCCAGCGCGCCGAGCGCCGCGAGCAGCGCGGCGTCCACCGGCTCCTCCGCAGGCGCACCCGCCCGGTCGGGGAGCTCGGCGGTCGCCGTCTCCCGGGAGACCGACGGTCGCCGGCGGTGGTCGATGAAGCTGTTGACGAGGACGCGACGGGCGTACGCCGCCGCTCCCCCGCGCTTCGTCGCCCGACCCCAGGCGAGGTACATCCGCACCAGCGTCCCCTGGACCAGGTCCTCGGCCAGGTGGTGGTCGCCGGCGGTCAGCACCGTCGCCGTCCCGAGCAACCTGCTCCGGTTGCTCCGGACGAACTCCTCGAACTCCGCGTCGCGGGGCTTCGGTCTCATGTCCCTCTCACGAGTGGGACCCCGCGCGGGGTTGCATCAGCCGTAGTGGCAGACGTACCCGAGCGTCTCGGTGACCTCGATGTCGAACGACGAGTCGCCCGGCACGCTGAAGGACTCGCCGGCGGAGTAGGTCGTCCACTCGTCCTCGCCGGCCAGCTTGATGCGGCACGAGCCGGCGTTGAGCTCCATGACCTCCGGCGCGGCCGTGCCGAAGGTCAGGCTGGCCGGGAAGATCACGCCCGCCGACTTCCTCGTGCCGTCGGCGAGGAAGAACGTGTGGCTCACGCAGGCGCCGTCGAAGTAGATGTTGGCCTGCGGGTCGAGGGTGACGTTCGTGTACGACGACTCAGTGCTCACGTGCCGGAAGCGTAGTGCTCCGGGGCCGGCGCCCGCGGGCTGCGCCGGTAGGCCGAGACGGTCGGGTCGCCGTCGATCCAGAACCGCCACGGCACGTCGGCGGCCTTGGAGACGCCCACCCGCGGGCCGGTCCCGATCCGGGGCCTGCGGGCGGGCTCGGGGCCGAGGTGGACCCGCGTGTCGTGCGGGTCGGGGTGGTCGGTGTCGTCGGCGAGGAGGTCGGTCCCGAGGTCGTCGAGGGTGATCCCCAACGCCTGCGCGAGGTTGCCGGGCCCCCTCGCCAGCTGGGCGTCCCGGGCCGGGTGGTTGCGCCGGAGCCGGGCCAGGTCGAGGCCGTCGACGACCTCCCCGGAGCGCAGCAGCACCGCCGCCCCGATCTCCGTTGGCCCGGTGACGACGTTGGCGCAGAAGTGGATGCCGTAGGAGCGGTAGACGTAGAGCCGGTACGCCGGGCCGTACATGATCTCCGAGCGCGGCGTGCGCGTGAACGCGTGCGACGCCGGGTCCTCGACCCCGCCGTAGGCCTCCACCTCGGTGATCCGGACGGTGACGCCGTGACCGGTGATCGTGCGGCCGAGGAGCGCCTTCGCACGTCGTACGACGTCGGCGCGGTCGCGGGCGGGCACGTCTCGACGCTAGCAACCGCGACCTCGTCCCATTTCCGCCAATCCCCTGATTCCGTCGGGCCGCCCCGCCAAGATGCCCCGCATGGACAACCCCGGCTCGCCGAGCCCTGCTTCGCCACCGCCACCGCCACCGACCGGTCCCCCGGCGCCTCCCGCCCTGCCACCGCGGGTCGTCGCCACCACGGTGCCGACCCTGCGCAGCATCGTGCGCTCCTGCGGCGCGCCGCTGCTGGCGTACGCGATCTCGCTGGGTGCGTCGCTGGTGCTGATGGGCCTGATCGTGCTGGCGATCGCGCTCGAGGCCGACGGCTCCAGCGACGGGGACCCCTCCGGCGACATCGACATCAAGGTGATCGGGACATTGATCGGCATCCCGTTCCAGATCGCCGGCATGGCGCTGGGCGGGTCGATCGGGCTGGGCGACGACGAGTTCGCGCTGCACCTGTTCGCCCCACCGCTGTTCATCACCGCAGTGTTCGTCTTCGCCGTGCTCCGACTGTCACGGCGCAGCGAGCGCTCCGCGCCGACGAGCAGCACCCTGGAGCGGGCGATCCTCGCCGGTTGCGGTGCGCTCGCGACCGCGGTCGTCGCCGTGGTGGCTACGCGCGTCCTGGCGATGCGCGACGACGACCTCGTCATGCACTCGGCGACGGTCGGCCTGTTCTTCGGGACCTTGATCCTCGCCGGCGGCGCCGCCTTTCTCGGGCGACAGTCCGTGCACGGGGCGCTGTGGCCGGCCGCGGTTCCTGCCGACGTACGGCGCGGCACGCACCTGGTGACGCAGCACGTGCTGGCCTGGGTGGTGCTGCTGGTGCCGATCGCCGTGGTCTGGATGCTGGTCGACAGCGGCCTCGACGCTGCCCTCTACGCCCTGGTCTGGGGTCCGACCCTCGCCCTCGGCGCCTTCGCGATGGCGCACGTCGGCGCGGTCACCGCAGCGGGCGAGCAGGCGTTCGCGTGGGACCTCGGCTGGTTCCCCGCCGTCGTGCTGCCCGTGCTGGCCGTCCTGTTCCTGGTCGTCGCCTCGATCGCGTGGCACCTGCGCCGCGGTGGGGACCGTGCGTGGCTGGCCCACCCGGCCTCCTGGGCGACGTTGCCGATCGCGTACGCCGTCGGCGCGCTCCTCGTGTGCATGATCTCGACGGTGCGCCTCTCGGGCGCCCTGTTCGGCGTCGACGGCGGCATCACCTACAGCGGCGCCTACTGGCTGATCCCGGTGCTGGCGCTCTGGGGTGCTGCGATCGAGGCGCTCTCACGCTTCGTCGCACCGGCCCTCGTCGGATCGCTGCCCGACGCCGTCGTCCGACGGCTGGCGGCCGGCCCGACCCGGCCGACGCCACCAGCGGGCCCGGTCCAGCGCATCCCGATGTCGCCCGGCGATCGCGCCCGCGCGAAGAAGGGCTTGGTCGCGGCCGCCGTCATCGGTGGGCTCGGCCTGCTCGGTGTCCTCGTCTTCAGCATCGTCGGCTCGACGCTGGCCGACCCGGAGAAGCGGGCCGAGGCCTACCTCGACGCGGTCGTCGCAGGCGACGTCGACAAGGTGCTGCAACTGGCCCCGGTCGACGAGGACGAGGCATCGGTGGCGCTCCTCACCGAGGAGGTGTACGCCGCAGCCGACGACCGCATCACCGGCTACGAGATCACCGACGTCGAGGAGTTCGGCGACACGATCACCGTGACCGTGGACCTCGAGGGCCCGGAGGACGGCAACGATGTGGAGCTGACCCTCAGCCCCGACGGCAAGCGCGCGCTCTTCTTCGACGACTGGAAGGTCGACGAGGGTGGCCTGGCCCGCGAGGTGACGGTCTCGGTGCCCGACACCAGCACCTCCGTCGAGGCCAACGGCGTCACGGTCGAGGCCGATGGTGGCGAAGATGCCGACTTCTGGGCGCTCCCCGGCTCCTACGTCTTCAACCCCTACGGCGACAACCCGTGGCTCGAGCCCAGCGACGAATCCACCTCGGTCCCCGCCGCGGACTCCTTCGGCATCTACGCCGAGACCGGCCAGCCCGGACCGTCCGACCAGCTGCGCGACAAGGTGGACACCGCGATCACCGACTGGGTCGACGCGTGCATGAAGGCCACCGAGCTCTCCCCCGAGGACTGCCCGCAGGACGCCTTCGCGTCCGGCGACAAGCAGCGCAAGGTGGTCTGGACGCTCACCACCATGCCCACCGTCTCCTGGGACTACTTCGACGGGACCTTCCCGGCCAGCCTCTCGTCCGACGAGACCGGGGAGGCGACCGTGACCTACGAGTACGACGCGTCGTACGGCTTCGGCGCCGCCGACTGGACGAAGGAGACCGAGCAGGTGGACCTCTACGTGAACGCCACTGTCGACCTGGTCGACGGCGAGCCGGTCGTGACCTTCGAGACCTACTGACGCGGGCTCCTAGGCTGCCGTCATGGACGACCGCCTTCGCCAGCCAGAGATCGAGGTCGTCGGCGCCGTCATCGTGCGCGACGGCCTGGTGCTCTGTGCCCAGCGCGGTCCGGACGGGTCGCTCTCGGGCAAGTGGGAGTTCCCCGGTGGCAAGGTCGAGCACGGCGAGTCCGGCCGCCTCGCGCTCGAGCGTGAGATCGACGAGGAGCTCCGGTGCGTCGTCAAGGTGGGCGACGAGATCGCCACCACCCGGTACGACGACGGCCGGGTCGTCGTCGTGCTCACGACCTTCTGGTGCCGGATCGTGTCCGGCACGCCGCAGCTGACCGAGCACACCGCGCTCCGCTGGGTCGCACCGGGCGCGCTGGATGGGCTGGACTGGGCGCCGGCGGACGTACCGGCCGTGGAGCTGGTCGCGACGCGCCTGGCGCCCTAGGACGTCGTCGACGCAGGGCCGTCGGCGAGCGCCGGGTCAGCGGAAGGTGTACTCGCCGATCCGTGTCCCGTCGAACGCCTTGGCGCCGGACGGCAGCTTGAACTCGGTGTCACCCTGGACGGCGTTCCTGCCCCGCAGGAAGCACGACGTCGGCAAGGAGATCGTCACCGTGTCGGTGGTCAGGTTGTAACGGCCACTGACCGCCACGATGCACGACGAGGCATAGACCATGCCGAGCTGGGGCGAGTACCGCCACCAGCCCGAGCCGGTCCGCAGCGTGAAGTAGGCACGGTCCGTGCTCCGCCACTTCAGCCCCGCCTGGTGGAAGCGGAAGTACGCCATCCCGTTCGACTTCCAAACGGTCATCTTCTCGATCTCGGCCGTCGACTTCGCGCGAGCAGGAGGCGCGTTGCGCACCTGGGCGTCGGTGTTCGAGTCCTCGATCGTCATCGTCGCGGCGTGTGCGGGGGCGGCGGGAAGGATGACAGCGAGGGCCATCACCATCGCGACGACGTACTTCTTCACTTTGTTCTCTCCCGAGATCGAGCAACGAGGAACTGGCGGGATGCATGCTCTCATGGGCACCCCTCCCCGGGGCCCGCCACCTGCAGACAACCCGGCAAAAACGAGTCGCTCGCAGCCCTCCACGCGGACTTCGTCCGGTGTTAGTGTCCCGAACGTGCAACTTCGCCCGGCCCTGGCCACCCTCGCCGTCGTCCTCACGATCTCCGCAGCGGCCGCGCCGGCCGGCGCCAAGCCCGCCGCGGGCGTCACCACCGGGAGCGGGCTGGTGTTCAAGGTCAACCCGGTCCAGTCGAGCGGTGACGAGTCGCTCGTCGATGCCAAGGACTCGGCGAGCGCGGTGCCGAGCAGCGAGTACGCGACCGTGCCGCTGCGCAACCTGGACGGCTCCGGCTACCTCCGCGGCAGGTGGGTCACCGTCGAGTCCGCGACCGGCACGCCGGCGTACTCGGCGACGGGCGTCTACAACTACAACCGCAAGGACGACCAGTTCGAGCAGGTGATGGCGTACTTCTGGGTCAACCAGGCGCAGGAGTACATCCAGTCGCTCGGCTTCGGCTCCACCCTGCGCCCGGTGGTCAAGCAGTCGTTCAGCGTCAAGATCGACCAGTACGGCGGCGACAACAGCTACCAGACCGACAAGCCCTATCGGATCCGCCTCGGCAAGGGTGGCGTGGACGACGCCGAGGACGCCGAGGTGATCGTGCACGAGTACGGCCACGCCGTACACGCCTCCCAGGTCCCCGGCTACGGCACCTCCCTCGATGCCGGCTCGATCGGCGAGGCGTGGGGCGACTACCTCGCCGTGTCCGTCGGCCTCGACGCCGCGGAGGAGTACGGCTGGCCCGTGCAGGCGCCCGAGGCCTGCGTCATGGACTGGGACTCGACGTCGTACACCTCGGGGCCGGTGCACTGCCTGCGCCGCCTGGACACCGACCTCACCGTCGCCGACCGCAAGGGCGAGGTCCACTACGACGGCCAGATCTGGAGCCGCGGCCTCTGGGACGCCCGCGCCGGGTACGAGGCCCTCGGCCTGACCTCGCGCGACTTCGACACCACCGTCATCGACGCCCAGTTCGACTTCGCCCCGGACACGTCCTTCGACGCCGCGGCGACGGCGATCTACGACAAGGCGCTGGTGCGGGACGGCGCTGCTGCTGCGGACGTCGTCAAGGAGGCGTTCGCCGCGCGGGGCATCGTCGTGACGCCCTGAGGACCGGTCGATCCACCCCGGACCAGCCACCCACGGTGGCCGTCGGGATGCGAGCCGCGCGGAACTCTGGTGAGACGATCGCCAGGTGAGCACCCTGACCAACGGCGACGCCATGACGCGGGCCCAACTTCTCAAGTTCGACTCGCTCTGGAACGACCGCGATCGCGACCACATCGCCGCGGACGTCGAGGCCCTCGGCGGCGTGACCTTCACCTACGCCCACCACGGGTGGAACCGCAGCGTGCTCGTCCACGACGCCGACGGTGCCGAGGTGATGGCCGTCGCTGCCGGTCTCGTCCACTACGGCGCCGGGATCACCCGGCCGGACAGCGAGCACATGGCGTCCCACGGCGGGCACGTGTGGCGCACCTCCCGCAACGGCAAGACCGGCGGGCAGTCGAAGACCGCCCCCGACCCGACCGGCGGGAACGCGATGTGTGACGCCTGCTTCCTGCACCACCCTGCGGGCGAGTGCGACCGCTGACCATCGTGTCGAGTCGTGTGCCTGAGACAGCCGGATAGGCGGGTCTCAGGCACACGACCCACGACGACGTACGACGCCGACGGCCCGGCCCCTCCGAGGAGGGACCGGGCCGTCGTACGTCGATCGATCAGCTGCAGCCGGAGGTGCTGCCGCAGCCCTCGCACACGTAGCACGAGCCGGCGGGACGCATCTTCGTGCCGCAGGTCATGCACAGCGGGCTGTCGACCGCGTGGCCGGTGATCTGCTCGAGGAGCTCGGCGGTGGTCTTGGCGACCTTGACCTCGGGCGCACCGGCGAGGGGGTCCTCGTCGACCTCGGCCTCGACGACGTCCTCGACCACCGGGGCGGTCTTGGCGACCGGGGCGGTCTCGACGAGCTCGGAGGCCGAGCCGGTCTCCTCGACGGGCTCGTAGGAGCCGGTCTCGAGGTGGCGCTGGCGCTCCTCGGCGGAGTAGATGCCGAGGGCGGCGCGCTCGTCGAAGGAGAGGTAGTCGAGGGCCAGGCGGCGGAAGACGTAGTCCATGATCGACTGCGCCATCCGGACGTCCGGGTCGTCGGTGAGGCCGGCGGGCTCGAAGCGGAGGTTGGTGAACTTCGAGACGTAGGTCTCCAGCGGGACGCCGTACTGCAGGCCGATCGACACCGCGATCGAGAAGGCGTCCATCACGCCGGCCAGGGTCGAGCCCTGCTTGCCGAGCTTGAGGAAGATCTCGCCGAGGCTCTCGTCCTCGTGGGCACCGGAGGTCATGTAGCCCTCGGCACCGGCGACGGTGAACGACGTGGTGCGGGCCAGGCGCGACTTCGGGAGGCGCTTGCGGGTCGGCGCGTAGACGACCTTCTCGACGACCTTCTCGACGACCTTGGTCTCGGCCTCGGCGGCGGCGTCGGCGGCAGCGGCGTCCTTCTTGGCCTTGCCGCCACCGTCGGCGAGGGGCTGGCCGACCTTGCAGTTGTCGCGGTAGATCGCGGTGGCCTTGAGGCCGAGCTTCCACGACTCCATGTAGATCTGCTCGATCTCCTCGACCGTCGCCGACTCCGGCAGGTTGACGGTCTTGGAGATGGCACCCGACAGGAACGGCTGGCAGGCGGCCATCATCTTGACGTGGCCCATGGGCTTGAGCGCGCGCTCGCCCATCGCGGTGTCGAACACCTCGTAGTGCTCCGGCTTGAGGCCGGGGGCGTCGACGACGTGGCCGTGCTCGCCGATGTAGGCGACGATCGCCTCGATCTTCTCCTCGTCGTAGCCCAGCTTCTTCAGGGCCCGCGGGATGGTCTGGTTGACGATCTGCAGCGAGCCGCCGCCGACGAGCTTCTTGAACTTCACCAGGGAGAAGTCGGGCTCGATGCCGGTGGTGTCGCAGTCCATCATGAAGCCGATGGTGCCGGTCGGCGCGAGCACCGAGGCCTGCGCGTTGCGGAAGCCGTTGGTCTTGCCGAGGTCGACGACCTTGGCCCACTCCTCCGTGGCCAGCTTGTGCACCTCGGCGTCGGCGATGTGCAGCGGGCGCACGTCGTCGTTGGCGGCCTGGTGCTTGCGCATCACGCGCTGGTGGGCCTCGGCGTTGCGGGCGTAGCCGGCGTACGGGCCGACGATCGCGGCCAGCTCCGCCGAGCGACGGTACGACGTGCCGGTCATCAGCGAGGTGATGGTGGCCGCCATCGCGCGACCGCCGTCGGAGTCGTAGCCCAGGCCCATCGCCATCAGCAGGGCGCCGAGGTTGGCGTAGCCGATGCCGAGCTGGCGGTAGTCGCGGGTGGTCTGGCCGATCGGCTCGGTCGGGAAGTCGGCGAAGCAGATCGAGATGTCCATCGCGGTGATGATGAACTCGACGGCCTTCGCGAAGAGCGGCGCGTCGAAGGTGTCGTCGTCGCGCAGGAACTTCAGCAGGTTGAGCGAGGCGAGGTTGCACGAGGAATTGTCGAGCGACATGTACTCCGAGCACGGGTTGGACGCGGTGATCCGCCCGGTCTCGGGGTTGGTGTGCCAGTCGTTGATCGTGTCGTCGTACTGCAGGCCCGGGTCGGCGCAGGCCCAGGCGGCCTCGCTGATCTTGCGGAACAGGCTGCGGGCGTCGACGGTCTCGATGACCGAGCCGTCCTTGCGCGAGCGCAGGCCGAACTCGGTGCCGTTCTCGACGGCCTTCATGAACTCGTCGTTGACGCGGACCGAGTTGTTGGCGTTCTGGTACTGGACGGAGGTGATGTCCTTGCCGCCGAGGTCCATGTCGAAGCCGGCGTCGCGCAGGGCGCGGATCTTGTCCTCCTCGCGCCACTTGGTCTCGACGAACTCCTCGATGTCGGGGTGGTCGACGTCGAGGACGACCATCTTGGCCGCACGACGCGTCGCGCCGCCCGACTTGATGGTGCCGGCCGAGGCGTCGGCGCCGCGCATGAAGGAGACCGGGCCGGACGCCGTACCACCGCTGCTGAGCAGCTCCTTGGACGAGCGGATGCGGGAGAGGTTCAGGCCGGCACCGGAGCCGCCCTTGAAGATGAAGCCCTCCTCCTTGTACCAGTTGAGGATCGAGTCCATCGAGTCATCCACCGACAGGATGAAGCAGGCCGACACCTGCTGGGGGGACTTGGTGCCGACGTTGAACCAGACCGGGGAGTTGAACGAGAAGTACTGGTTGGCGAGCAGCCAGGTGAGCTCGTGCTCGAAGATCTCCGCGTCGGCCGTGGTCGCGAAGTAGTCGTGCTCGATGCCCGCCGCGACGTAGCGCGAGACGACGCGGTCGATGAGCTGGCGCAGGCCGGTCTCGCGCTCCGGGGTGCCGACGGCGCCGCGGAAGTACTTCGTCGTGACGATGGTCGAGGCGTTCAGCGACCAGAAGTCGGGGAACTCGACACCGAGCTGCTCGAAGACGGTCTCGCCGGTCTTCCAGTTCGTCTGGACGACGTCGCGGCGCTCCCACGTGATCTCGTCGTAGGGGTGCACGCCCTCGGTGCTGAAGATGCGCTCGATCTTCAGGCCCTTGCCGGCGCGTGCGCCTGCCTCGGTCGGGTTGCTGGCCGTCTCGGTCATGACTCTCCTGGTGCTGGGTGTCGGTGTCGGCGTGATGCGTCGGTGCTGCGGTCGTGCGGTGAAATGCGTGCCCCGGTCCGAGGGGCAGGGACGTTGGTGGCCCGGCAGGCAGCTTCCCCACTACCTGCCGGGCGTCTGTGGTCAGCCCGTCGGGGCTGGGTCACCCTGCAACTGGCGCTCGGCGCGCAGGAGGGCGATCTCGTTCTCGAAGTCAGCCGCGGAGTCGAACCCGCGGTAGACCGAGGCGAAGCGGAGGTAGGCCACCTCGTCGAGGCGGCGCAACGGGGTCAGGATCGCCAGGCCCACCTCGTGGGCCGCGATCTCGGGGCTGCCGGCCAGCCGGAGCTGGTCCTCGACCTCCTGGCCCAGCAGGGCCAGGTCGTCCTCGCCGACCGGGCGGCCCTTGCAGGCCTTCCGGACGCCCTGGACAGCCTTCTCGCGGTTGAACGGCTCGGTGGCGCCGGAGCGCTTGAGCACGGTGAGCTGCATCAGCTCGACCGTCGTGAACCGCTTCTCACAGCTCGGGGACTGGCAGACCCGCCGGCGGCGGATCGAGCAGCCGTCCTCGGCCACCCGGGAGTCGAGGACCTTGGTGTCGTGGTGCTTGCAGTACGGACAGTGCATGGTTCCTCCTCCCCCGGTCGGCTTCGCCGCCTGACGGTCGGCCCTGTGGAAACCAGGGCGCCGACTGTGCAGAACGAGCGATGATCTGTGCATCTCCACCCCTCGTCCTGTGGACTAGATGTGGAGAACTACATCGTTGTAACTACTAGATGTAGTGGTAACCGTACGCCCCGGCCACCACGGGTGCAAGGCCGGGGGGCCACGACTTGCGCGAACTTTTACCTGTACCCGCGTTTGCGCAGGTCACGCGGTGGACGAGGCTGTTCGACAGCAGTTCCCGACCGGCGTGTCTCGGGTCGCGCCGACCTCCCCCCACCCCCCAGGAGCGACCCCCATGTCCAGCTCGAAGACCGCCCTGCGCACCCGGCCCCGCCTTCGTCGTACCGTCGCGGCCACGGCCGCCGCGCTCGCCCTTCCCCTGACCCTCGCCGGCTGCGGCGACGCCCTCGAGAACGCCGCCGAGAACGCGGCCGAGAACGCCGCAGAAGACGCCATCGAGGACGGCAACGGCGGGGACGTCGACGTCGACCTCGACGACGGCGAGGTGAAGGTCGAGAACAGCGACGGCTCGGTCGTGATCGGCGGCGGCGACCTGCCGGAGGGCTTCCCCGAGGACGCCGTCCCGCTCGTCGGCGAGGTCAAGTCCGGGACGGCCGTCGACACCCCCGACGGCACCGGCTGGACCATCGGCACCGAGAGCGACGGCAGCGCCGAGGACGTCTTCGCCGAGGCGGTCGCCGAGCTCGAGGACGCCGGCTTCACCAACCAGAGCAGCCTGGGTGGCACCAGCGCCAACCTGACCAGCGAGAAGTACGGCGTCGTGCTCAACGTCTCCGACTCCGGGACCGGCGCCGCGGTCGCCGTCTACGTGGTCTCGGAGGTGCCCTGAGTCGCGGGTCAACCAGCCATCAGTCAGAATGACCGCCGTGACAGGTGGAAAGCGCGCGGGCGGCAAGACGAAGGCGCGCTTCCGTCCGGACCTGCTCGCCCTGGCCGTCGGGATCACCTTCGCGCTGGTGGCCTGGGGATACCTGGTGCTCGCGGCCATCGACTTCGGCGCGACCGCCCGGCACGACGGCAAGGGCAGCGCCTGGCTGTTCCTCGCCGTGGCATCCGCCGGCGCCATGCTCTGCCTCTTCCTCGCCTTCATGCTGGCGGTGCGCCTCTCACGGGCCGTCGGCCTGACCTCCTCGCCCGAGCCGAAGGCGAAGCGGGACCCGAATGCGCCGAAGGGTGGCAAGCGCGCGGCTCGCTGAGCCGGGCCTGCCACCCTTCGCCTTTCCCCTGCTCCGCTGGGGTCGAGTCAGCGGAGTAGCTCCGCTGGGGTCGAGGCAGCGGAGAGTCGGTACGCCGCTAGTGCGCGGCGGGGATCCGGAGCTGCTGGCCGGCGTAGACCATGCTCCCGTCGAGGGTGTTGAGGTCCTGGATGTCGGCCATCGCGCCGCGCACGTCGCCGCCGCTGGCCGCTGCGACGTCGCTGGCGATGTCCCACAGCGTCTCGCCGGGGGCGACCGTCACGACGTCGACGGCGGGTGCGCCACCGCCGTCACGGGTGGCGGCGGAGCCGGCGGCGATCGCGACGGCGAGAGCGGCGACGACCGCGAACGCGAGGAGGAAGACGACGACACGACCCCGGCGGGTGAGCCGGACCCGGCCCGCCCCGCGAGCTGGCTGCGCGACCCGGCGGGTGGCGGCGACACGGGAGGTGCCGACGCGCACGGCGTTGCTGCGGCCGGCGCTGACGCGGTGGGGGGCGATGCTGATCGTGCTCATGTCTCATGTCCTCCGGGGAAGTTGTCGGGAACTGTCTAGTGACGGGGTCCGACTGAAGGTGTTCGATCAGGCGTTCGATCGAACATGTGTACGAGGTTAGATCACACGTTCGAACAAATCCAGCACCCGTTCGAAATCGTGTTCGAAGGGCGTGTCGCGACACGCCGTTCGAACAGATGTTTGAAACGCCGCCGCCGGATCGGTTAGCGTCGTCACATGCAGCCGGTCGGCTGATCGGGATGTCCGATCAACGGCCGGGACATCTGAGCGAACGGGAGGCACCCCATGGCGGAGCGCAAGGCAGGACGCGGTGTGACCGAGCTGCCGGACGGTCCCCCGGACGCGACCGGCCTGACGCCGCGCCAGCAGCGGGTCCTGGCCCACATCAAGGACAGCATCGAGAAGCGCGGCTACCCGCCGAGCATGCGCGAGATCGGCCAGGCCGTGGGGCTGACCAGCACGTCGAGCGTCGCCCACCAGCTGCGGGTCCTCGAGGAGAAGGGCTACCTGAAGCGCGACCCCAACCGGCCGCGTGCCCTCGAGGTCTTCCTGCCCGAGGTGATGGCCGCCCGCAAGGCGATGGGCTCCGCCGAGGAGACGTCGTACGACGAGACGGGCATCGGCGACGCGGCTCCGGTGCCGGCCAACGTGCCGGTCGTCGGCCGGATCGCCGCCGGCGGCCCGATCCTCGCCGAGGAGCGCGTCGAGGACGTCTTCCCGCTCCCCCGCCAGCTCGTCGGCGACGGCCAGCTGTTCCTGCTGGAGGTCAGCGGCGAGTCGATGATCGAGGCGGCCATCTGCGACGGCGACTACGTCGTCATCCGGCAGCAGCCGACCGCCGAGAACGGCGAGATCGTCGCCGCGATGATCGACGGCGAGGCCACGGTGAAGACGTTCCAGCGCAAGGACGGGCAGGTGTGGCTGCTGCCGCACAACCCGGCCTTCGAGCCCATCGACGGCACCAACGCCACGATCCTCGGCAAGGTCACCGCGGTCCTGCGCCGGGTCTGACATAGGGTCAGGGGGTCCCTGTCGGCAACTCGGTGAGGCCCGTTCCCCCATGATCCGTCCCCGCACCCCCTGGTCGGCGCTCGTCGCGCTGCTCGCCACCCTGCTCGCGACCGCCCTCGCGGTGACCGCGCTCGGCGTCCCCGCCCGCGCGGCGGACCCGGACCCGGCACCGGACGCCGAGGAAGTGGCCGAGCACGCGCTGGAGACGGTGCAGGACCTCGTCGAGGCGCCGGTCGAGCCCGCCGACCCCGCCGCCGGCGACGTCGAGGGCAAGAACCTCACCCTGGCGCTGCGCGACCTCGCGGTCACGCGCGGCGACCTGCCCGACTCCAAGCGGGCGACGGCCGCGCGCCTGCTGGCCCGGCCGACCGACAGCGCCTCGGAGTGCCTCAACGAGGACCTCGCCTGCTACGGCTCGCACACCGTCAAGCGCAAGTGCAACACCGTCGTGTGCGTGCACTGGGTGAGCAGCGGCACCAACGCGATCCCCACCGAGAACGACGGCGCCGGTGGCGCCTTCCCCGGCGTGGCCGGCGGGACGCCGGACTACGTCGAGTTCACCCTCGACACGATGCGCAACGTCGCGAACACCTACGTCCGCGCGGGCTACAAGAAGCCGATCTCCGACGGTGGGGCCGACGGCAGCTCGCTGCCCGACGTCTACCTCGGCAACATCGGCAGCGCCGGTGCCTACGGCTACTGCACCACCGACGAGGACGTCTCGGGCCACGTGGCCGCGCCGGCGTACTGCGTGCTCGACAACAACTACGCCGAGTTCGGGATCCTGCCGCGCTCGGCGCTGCGGGTGACCGCGGCCCACGAGTTCTTCCACGCCGTCCAGTTCGCCTACGACGTCAACGAGGACGGCTGGATCATGGAGGCCACGGCCAGCTGGGTCGAGGACGAGCTGTACGACGGCATCAACGACAACCGCGCCTACCTGCCCTACGGCCCGCTCGCCAAGCCGAACCAGGCGCTCGACGCGTTCACGCAGATCGAGCCCTACGGCACCTGGATCTTCTTCCGCTACCTCTCCGAGCGCTACCCGACCTCGGTCGCCGGCCTGCCGACCATCGTGCGCGACATCTGGCGTCGTCTCGACGACGGCGGCTCCGGTGACGCCAACACCTACTCGCTCCAGGGCCTGGTGGACGAGCTCGCGGCCAAGGGCACGAACATCTCCACCCAGCTCGCGACCTTCGGCATGTGGAACCGCCGCCCGCTCCTCTACGAGGAGGGCAGCGCCTACCGGCCCGCGCCGCTGCGCAAGACGTACACGATGACGTCCTCGGCGCGCACCCGGTCGGTCGGCTTCAGCCTCACCCACCTCGCGACCGGCACGTACCGCTTCACCCGCGGGTCCGGGCTGGTCACCTCGAAGGTCACCGTCGGGCTGAACCTCAACACCCTGTCGATCGGTGCCGCGGCCGTGATCACCGTGAAGCGTCGCAACCAGGGCGCGGTCTCGCGGGTGGTGCCGCTCACCAGCGACGGCAACGCCTCGGTCAGCTACGCGTTCGGCTCGACCACCGAGTGGATCGAGGTCACCGTGGCCAACGGCGACACCCGCTACAACTGCGGCGACATGGCCGACGACCAGCAGTCCTACCTCTACACCTGCCAGGGCACGCCCCAGCAGGGGTCGAGCAGCCAGGCGATCAGCGTGAAGGTGACTGGCTGAGCCTGGCCAGCGCCTGGCGCACCACCTGCGGGTCCGTCGTCGGCCACATCGGCGGCAGGCTCGCCTTGAGGAACGAGCCGTAGCGGGCGGTCGCGAGCCGCGGGTCGAGGACGGCGACGACGCCGCGGTCGCTCGTCGTCCGGATCAGGCGGCCGGCACCCTGCGCCAGCAGCAACGCGGCGTGGGTGGCGGCGACCTGCATGAAGCCGTTGCCGCCCGCCTGGTCGGCGGCCTTCTGACGCGCGCTCATCAGCGGGTCGTCGGGTCGCGGGAACGGGATCCGGTCGATGATCACCAGCTGGCAGGTGTCGCCGGGGACGTCGAGGCCCTGCCAGAGGCCGAGGGTGCCGAACAGGCAGGTGTGCGGGTCCTCGACGAACTGCCGGGCGAGCTCGGGCAGCTGAGCCTCGCCCTGCGCGAGCGTGGTCAGGTGCGGCAGCGCCTTGCGGACGTGCTCGGCGGCGGCCTCGGCCGCACGCCGGCTGGAGAACAGCCCGAGCGTGCGCCCCTCCGCGGCGTCGACCAGCTGGGTGATCTCGTCGAGCTGGGCCGGGCCCAGTCCGTCGCGGCCGGGCGGCGGGAGGTGGCGGGCGACGTAGAGGATGCCCTGCCTGGCGTAGTCGAACGGGCTGCCGACGTCGATGCCGCGCCACGGCTGCTCCTCGTCGGGCATGGGCTTGAGCCCGACCGAGCGGCCGACGGCGTTGAAGTCGCCGCCGAGCATCAGCGTCGCCGAGGTCATCACGACGGTGTTGTCGGCGAGCAGCTTGTCGCGCATCTGCCCCCAGACCTGCAGCGGCGCGATCGCCAGCGTCGGCGGCATCCGGTCGCTGCCCTCGGTGCGCCACAGGACGTCGTGCTCGGAGTTGGCCGCCATCCGCTCCGCGGTCGCGAAGACCTCCTGCACCATCCCCTTCGCCTGGGTCATCGCCGCGTCGGGCTCGCTGCCCGCCTCGGCCTTCGGGAACGCCGAGATGCACGCACGGGCCGCGTCGCGGACCAGCGCGAGCGCGTCGGCGAGGTCCTCGGGGAGCCGCTCGAAGCGACCGGCCGGGGCCTCGCTGACGGCGGCCCGCAGGGCGTCGGCGGCGTCGGCCAGGTCGTCGGCCTCGTTGCCCTCGACATGGCGCACGCTGCGCCGCGCGGCCCGCTCCACCTCCGCGGCCCACAGCTCGTCGGTCGCCGCCTGGGTCACCCGCGCGGCGAGCTCGTGGGCCTCGTCGATCACGACGGCGTCGTAGTCGGGGATCATCGGGATGCCCTCGATCGCGTCGATCGCGAGCAGCGAGTGGTTGGTGACGATCAGGTGCGACTTGTGCGCCTTCTCCTTCGCCCGCTCGGCGAAGCACTCCTGGCCGAACTGGCACTTGCTCGCACTCAGGCACTCGCGCGCCGAGACGCTGACCTGGCGCCACTCCTTCTCGGTGTGCCGCGGAGCGTCGTCGCGCTCGCCGCTGCCGCCGGCCTCGGCCGCTGCCTCGGCCCACGTGCGCAGCTCGAGGACCTTCGCGCCCATCGAGCCCTCGGGGATCTGGATCAGCTCGCCCTGGTCGTCGGGGGCGCCCTCGCGGATCCGGTGCAGGCAGGCGTAGTTGGACCGCCCCTTGAGCACGGCGTACGACGCGTCGAGGCCGGGGGTCGTGCCGACGGCCTTGACCAGCCGGGGCAGGTCGCGCTCGACCAGCTGGTGCTGCAGGGCCAGGGTCGCCGTGGCGATCACGACGCGCTTGTCGTGCAGCAGGGCCGGCACGAGGTAGCCCAGCGACTTGCCGGTGCCGGTGCCGGCCTGGACGAGGAGGTGCTCCCGGTCGGCGAAGGCCTGGGCGACCGCCTCCGCCATCGCGACCTGGCCCGCCCGCTCCTGGCCGCCGAGCGCCGTCACGGCCGTCGCGAGCAGGTCGCGGACGGGCGAGGAGTCGACAGCCGGCCTGGCCGATGGGGAGGTCACCGGAGAACCCTAGAGGGCGGGACCGACCATCCCGGGAGGCCCTCCACAGGCCACGCCGACGCATCCGGTGAACGTCGCGCGAATCACGTCCGATCAGCGCAACGGTCCGTCCCTCAGCACCGCGCGCACGTCCGCCACGGAGGTGCCGTGCGGATCGACGTCGGTCAGCCACCAGGTCATCCCCGCCGCCTCGAACCCGGCGAGGTCGGCGTCCGGGGCGAGGGTCACCGCGACGTCGTACGGCGTGGTGGGGTCCTCACGCAGTGCGCCGATCGTCGCGACGGCCTCGGCCAGCTGCTCGGGTTGCGCGAGGTTGACCGGCACGAAGCCGTCGTACCGGGCGGCGCGCTGGAGCGGCCGCTGCCGGCTGGGGAAGCCGGCGATCCACACCGGCACCGTGCCGCGCACCGGGCGGGGCAGGAACCGGACGTCGTCGACGACGTGGTGCTCGCCGCGGTGCCGGACCGGCTCCCCCGACCAGGCGTCCCGCAGGATCGCGAGGCCCTCGTCGAGCATCGCCGCCCGCGTCCGGTCGTCGACCTCGTCGCCGAAGCGCGAGAACTCCCCACCGAAGCGGTCGCTGCCGAGCCCGGCGCCCAGCACGAGGCGGCCGCCGCTGAGCAGGTCGAGCGATGCGGTCTGCCGCGCCACGACCTGCGGCCGGCGACGAGCCAGCGCCGTGACCATCGGTCCGATCCTGATCTCCGACGTCGCGGCCGCGACCGCCGACAGCGTCACCCACGGGTCGGCCAGCGCCTCGACGGGCTCCCTCCAGCGGACGTGGTCCCACACGAAGAAGCCGTCCCAGCCGTGCTCCTCCGCCTCCACCGCGAGCCGTACGACGACCGCCGGGTCCGCCAGCTCGTCGAACAGCGGCACCCAGATCGCCGACCTCACGCGCGTCATGACGCGGTCACCTCGGCGAGCGCGTCGATGAAGAGGTCCCAGACCGGCGGGGCGACGTCGTGCCCCGACCCCGGGAGGACGACGAGCCGCGCGCCCGGGACCGCGTCGCGCAGCGCCTCCCCGTGGGCCAGCGGGAATGCCGGGTCGAGCTCGCCGTGCACGACGAGGGTCGGCACCCGGATGTCCGCGAAGCCGCCGCCGGCAGGACCGGAGAAGTCCATGGCGTAGTGGTTGACCAGGGTGGCGGCGATGTCGCGTGCGCGGCCGACGTCCTCGGTGGCGAGGGCGCGCACGGCGTCCTCGTCGAAGTGGGGCGAGGCTCCCGCGTAGGCGCGCACCGCCTCGACGACGTACTCGACGACGGCCGCCGGGTCGGAGGCGTCGGGCTCCTCGGGGAAGTCGAGGTCGCCCATCGGCAGCTCGCCGGTCGTCGTGCTGACGAGGGTGAGGGAACGCACCCGCTCGGGGTGGTCGACCGCGACGACCAGCGCCACGCCTCCCGACATGGACCGGCCCACGACGTGGGCGCGATCGACGCCGAGGGCGTCGAGGAGGCCGATCGCGTCGGCCGCGAGGTCGCGCAGGCCGTAGCCGGGCTCACCCACCGGGAAGGTGGAGGACCGGCCGGTGTCGCGCTGGTCGTACCGGATGACGAACCGCCCGGTGCGGGCGATGCGCCGGCACAGCTCCTCCTCCCACCAGAGCATCGAGGCGCTGGCGCCGTGGATGAGCAGGACCGCGGGGTCGGCCGGGTCGCCGAAGGTCTGCGCGCACAGGGTGACGCCGTTGACGTCGTACAGGGTCTCGGGGTTCATGACTGCGACGCTAGGCCGCGCAGAGCATCGTGAAAAACGATTGTTCCCGATCGTGGCGTTCGTGATTTACGATCATTGACGTGTACGAGCTCCGGCACCTCCGTGCCCTGGACGCGATCGCGTCGGAGGGGACCTTCGCGCGAGCGGCCGCGCGGCTCGGCTACACGCAGTCGACACTGAGCCAGCAGGTGGCCGCGCTCGAGCGCTCCGTGGGCGGTGCGGTCTTCGACCGTCCGGGCGGCCCGCGTCCGGTCCGGCTGACGCCGCTCGGCCGGCTGGTGCTCGCGTCCGGGCGGGAGGTGCTCGACCTCGTCGACGACGCCGCGGCCTCGGTCGAGCGGTTCCACGCCGGGGACGGTCGCGTCGACATCGGCACCTTCCAGACGGTGACCAACGTGCTGCTCCCCGCAGTGGTGCAGCGGATCCGCGAGGCCCGTCCCGGTTGCGACATCCGGCTGGTGGAGGACGAGGCCGCCGATCCCGACCTCGGCGACCTCGACGTCCTCTTCTTCGACCGCCCCGGACCGGCCGGCGTCGACAGCACCCCGGTCATCGAGGACGAGCACGTCCTGGTGGCGCGGCCGGGCGACTTCACCAGCCGCCGGGTCCCCGTCGAGCGGCTCGACGGGGCCCCGCTGGTCGCCCTGCCGCCGATCTGCGACCAGGCCCTGGTGGTCGAGGCACACCTCGCCGCCCGTGGTGTCCGGCCCGACGTCGTGTTCCGCACCGCCGACAACCAGGCCGTGCTGTCGATGGTCCGCGCCGGACTGGGGAGCGCGATCATGCCGACCCTCTCGCTCGGCTGGCCCGAGCGACCTCCGGGCATCGAGCTGCACCGGCTCGAGCCCGCGCTGCCCCCACGGCGGATCCACGCGCTGACCCGAGGCTCCCTCTCGCCGCTCGCCGAGCAGGTCGTGGCGACCGCACGGCAGGTGGCGCGGGAGGTCCGGGCCGCCGGCGGGTGCCGGGCCTGACCTCCTACGAGGAGGTCAGCATCGCCTCGACCTGCGCCGCGACGATGTCGCCGAACTCCCGGTGGCCGGCCGGGTCGGGGTGGAGGTCGTCGTCCTGGTAGGTCAGGTCGGCGTCCAGCATCGAGAGGTACGACGCGCCGTACTCCCCCGCGAGCCGCTGCAGCGCCGCGTCGACCCGGGCGACCTCGCCCCAGCTCCGGTCCGGGGTCGCCGGCGGGCCGACCACCAGCACGCGGCGGCCGTCGAGCAGCCGCAGCAGCCGGCGGGCGCCGCCCTCGAGGTCGGCCACCGGCTGGTCGGTGTCGTTGAGCCCGCCCTCGACGACCACCAGGCGCGTCGTCGTCCGCAGCGAGCGGGGGGCCCGGGTCGCGTAGGAGAGGTCGCCGCAGCCGCTGGCACCGGCGCTGAACCCGCTGCCGGAGAAGCCGTCGACGCGGACCCGGCCGGGGAGCCGGACCGGCCACGACTGGTCGGGCTGCACGCCGGCGCCGACGGAGTAGGAGTCGCCGATCACGAGGACCTCGGGTCCGGTGCCGGTCACCAGCTCGCTCCGCTGCTCGGCACGCTCGGCCCGCTCGACGCACCGGTCCGGGCCGGCACCGGCGCGGGCCCAGACGAGGGCGGTGGCGGCGACGACCAGCCCCAGCGCGAGGAGCGCTGCGAGCGGGCGGGGACGAGGGTGGTGCCGAGTCACGACGAGATCATCCGTCGTACCAACCGAAATTGTCGCAAAATGCCGCAGACAGCGACACATTCGGTAGGTGCGTGGCCAACCCGCTCAGACCGCGTACGCCGCCAGCTCGCCGGCGAGCGCCTCCGTGGCCCGGCCGGACACGTGCGTGCCGTCGGCGGTGTGCTCCATCGAGCTGATCTCGCCGTCCTTGTGGATCCGGTCGATCAGATCCCCGCGCGCATAGGGGACGAGCGCGGTGAACTCCACGCGGGGCCGCGGCAGGTCCGCCTCGATCGCGGCGATCGCCTCGGCGATGCCCTCGCCCGTGTGGGCGGACACCGCGACGGAGTGCGGCTCGCGACGCAGCAGCCGGTCGATGACGATCGGGTCGGCGGCGTCGAGCTTGTTGATCACCACCAGCTCGGGGATCGAGCCGGCGTCGATGTCGGCGAGCACCTCGCGGACGGCGGCCAGCTGGCCCTCCGGGTCGGGGTGCGAGCCGTCGACGACGTGGACGATCAGGTCGGAGTCGGCGACCTCCTCCAGCGTCGAGCGGAAGGCCTCGACGAGCTGGTGGGGCAGGTGCCGGACGAAGCCGACCGTGTCGCTCATCGTGTAGACGCGGCCGTCGGAGGTCTGGGTGCGCCGCGTCGTCGGGTCGAGGGTCGCGAACAGGGCGTCCTCGACGAGCACGCCGGCGCCGGTGAGCCGGTTGAGCAGGGACGACTTGCCGGCGTTGGTGTAGCCCGCGATCGCGACCGACGGCACCTCGTTGCGGCGGCGCTCCTGGCGCTTGGTGTCGCGGGTGCCCTTCATGACCTTCAGCTCGCGGCGGAGCTTGGCGATCTTGTCGTTGATGCGGCGCCGGTCGGTCTCGATCTTGGTCTCGCCGGGGCCACGGCCACCGATGCCGCCGCCGTCGGCGCCGACCCGGCCACCGGCCTGGCGGGAGAGGTTGCCACCCCAGCCGCGCAGGCGCTGCTTCATGTAGTTGAGCTGCGCGAGCTCGACCTGGGCCTGGCCCTCCTTCGACTTCGCGTGCTGGGCGAAGATGTCGAGGATCAGCGCGGTCCGGTCGACCACCTTGACCTTGACCCGGTCCTCCAGGTTGCGCAGCTGCGAGGGGGCGAGCTCGCCGTCGCAGATCACCGTGTCGGCGCCGGTGGCCTCCACGATCTCGCGCAGGCCCTCGACCTTGCCGCGGCCGATGTAGGTGGCGGGGTCGGGCGACTGGCGGCGCTGGTAGATCGCGTCGAGCACCTCGGAGCCGGCGGTCTCGGCGAGCAGCGCGAGCTCGGCCATCGCGTTCTCGACGTCGGCGACGCTGCCCTCGGTCCAGACGCCGACCAGCACGACGCGCTCGAGGCGGAGCTGGCGGTACTCGACCTCGGTGATGTCCTCGAGCTCGGTGCGCAGGCCAGCGACGCGGCGCAGCTCGTGGCGCGCCGCCAGGTCCATCTCGCCGGTGGTCAGGTCCTCCGGGTCCGCGTCGGCGTACCCCGACTCCCAGGTGTCGTCGGGGTTGTCGGGGTCGACCGGGTCGACCAGGTCCTCGGGGTCGTCCCAGCCCTCGGTGGCTCGGAGGGCGGCAGCGAGGGAGAAGTCTTCAGCATGGTTCGTCATAGGCGTCGTCCAGCGTAACGACGGGCACGCCGCGATGCTTCCCGATTTCCTCCCGCGGGCACCGGGACGTCGTACGAACGCATGATCTGCGGATCCGCATTTCTTGCGTATCCGCAGTTTGTGCGGCACGATGGATCCCATGAGCGAACAGAGGCGTGGCGACCGGCCCACCGTGCCGCACGGCCTGGCGGCCGTGCGCCAGGCCCTCGACGAGGCGGAGGCCAAGGATTCCGTCGGAGCCCTCCCCTACCTTCGCGAAGCCGCCGATCGCCTCACCGAGCTCATCGACGAGGCGATGGCGACCGCGGTGCTGACCGGCCAGGCGTCCCTGCGTGGGGCGGGGGCGCAGGCCGGCCTCACCGAGAACGCGGTCGGCCCCCGGCTGGCCCGCACCCGCAGCCTCGGCGCCTACGCCGACGACCGAGGGCGGGTGACGGCCGCCGGTGTCGAGCGCGCGAAGTACGACCTGGAGACAGGTCAACCGCGGCAACCCGCCGCACCACCGGCGCCGATGCGGTTCAAGCCGCGGCGGCCCAGTTAGGAGAACAGCCATGGCCCGAGCCGACCTCACGCACCTCTACTTCCTGCTCGACCGCAGCGGGTCGATGCAGTCCATCAAGACCGACACCGAGGGCGGCTTCGCCGCGTTCGTGGCCGAGCAGCAGGCGCAGCCCGGCGAGTGCCGGGTGACGCTCGCGCAGTTCGACAACGAGTACGACGTGGTGTTCGCCGGCGTCCCGGTGGCGGACGTGCCGCCGCTGGACCTGCAGCCCCGCGGCTCGACGGCGCTCCTCGACGCGATGGGCCGCCTGGTCACCACCGCGGGCGCCGAGCTCGCCGCCCTGCCCGAGGACGAGCGCCCGGGCACGGTCATCGTCGCGATCATGACCGACGGCCACGAGAACGCCAGCCAGGAGTGGACGCATCCCGCGATCAGGGCGCTGGTCGAGCAGCAGACCAACGACTACGCGTGGCAGTTCCTCTACATGGGCGCCGACCAGGACGCGATCGAGGTCGGCACCCGCCTCGGCGTGCGACCCGAGGCCTCGGTCACCTACGGCCGCGGCAAGAGCCGCGACGTGCTGGCCATGACCTCGCAGAAGCTCGGCAAGCTCCGCAACGACCGGATGGCCGCGCCCGCGAGCGCACCGGCTCCGATGATGGAGGGCTACACGCGTGAGGAGCGCGACGCCGTCGGCGAGTGAACCCGAGATAGCCCCGGCGGCTCCCGGTCGTTGACCGTGCATGCGTGCTCGACGACCGGGGGGCGAGAGCAAGTGGCTGTGGATCGTGACGATCGTGGCGGTCGCGGTAGGCGCCCTCGCCTTCCTCAACCGACCCGACCCACCTGACGAGTCCGCCGACGACCCCGCGGCGGCGCCCTCGGCGACCCCCGAGCCGTCGGCGACCCCGACGCCGCGCCAGCGCAGGAAGAAGGCCGAGGCCGAGGAGACGCCGGAGGCCGTCGACCTGCCGTCGGGCCTGCCGATGCCGCCCGGCCTGGGCGGCTCCGGCGTGGCAAGTCGCTGCCGCGCACGGCGTACCAGATCAAGATCACGTCGGCGAAGCCGATGTACCGCGTGCAGTACATCATCCCCACGAGCGACGACCAGCAGTACGGCGAGGACAACGGCGTCGGCAACTCGTGGGTCCACAACACGACGGTCTGGGGCCGCCCCGACTACGGCGCCGCCTTCGTGCACGCCCTGTGGCCGGGCGTCGAGGTCACGTGCGTGGTCAGCGTCGGCGGCCGGGTGGTGGAGCGCCGCACGATCGTCGGCCCGTACGGCGCCATGTGGTGCCAGGGCTGAGGCCGGTCCGCCACGACCGGCTCAGGCCTCCAGCGGGTCCGGCTCGAGGGTCCTGAACCACAGCACGGTGCCGCCGCCGTCGTACAGGCTGACGGTGAGCTCGCCGGTGGCGGCGATCGCGAGGTGGCCGACGTGCTGGTTGTCCGGGCGCGGCGCGATCTTCACCGGCAGCGGCTCGTCCTTGCCGTGGGTGAAGTGCACGAGCGGGCCGAAGGTCTGGTCCAGCTCGGTGGGCCGGGCCGTGAACGGCGAGCAGTGCAGCGGCCCGGAGATGAACTCCCAGAACGGGTCGAAGTCGGTGAAGGTGGCCCGCCCGGGGTCGTAGTGGTTGGCGGCGGTGTAGTGCACGTCGGCGGTGATCCACACGACGTTGCGGATCCGGTGCCTCTTGATCGCCGACAGGATCCGCGCGATCTCGGGCTCGCGCCCCAGGGGCGGTCCGTCGTCGCCGTTGGCGACGCCGTCGAGGTCGCCGGTGTCGCGGACCGGCGCGGACAGCGGCTGGTCGATCGAGATCACCTTCCAGGTCGCCCGCGAGCGTCGCAGGCCGTCGATCAGCCAGGCCTCCTGGGTGGGGCCGAGCAGGCCCGCCTCGCCCCGCTCGGCGGCCTGCGCCGGGTCGGCGTCGGGGTTGGGGCCACGCCAGCTGCGCATGTCCATCAGGAACAGGTCGAGGTGCTGGCCGCGCGACACCCTCCGATAGATCCGGTTCGGCGCGAAGCCGTTGCCGTCGGGTGCGACCAGCCGCTGCACCGGCACCGGCTGGTACTCCTGCCAGGCCCGCCGGCCGCGCACGGCCAGCACGTCGGCCCGGCGCTCGGAGTAGCCCATGTCGTCGATGGTCTCGCCGGGATACCAGTTGTTCGATGTCTCGTGGTCGTCCCACTGCACGACCGAGGGCACCTCGGCATAGAAGGCCCGCACGTGCTCGTCGCGCAGGGGGTAGCGGTGGCGGCCGCGGAAGTTGGCCAGGGTCTCGGCCGGCGCCAGCACGTCCTCGGTCAGCTCGTTGCGCCAGGTCGTGCCGTCCTCGACGAGGAGCCTGGTCTCGGGCATCGGCTCGTCGGCGTAGATGGTGTCGCCGACGTGGACGAAGAGGTCGGGCCGGAGGTCCAGCATCATCCGGTACGTCGTCATCCCGCCCCGGCCCTTGTCGATGCCCCAGCCCTGTCCGTTGGTGTCACCGGACCAGACGATCGACTGCGCGGCGGCGTGGATCGGCGCCGTACGGAAGGACAGCTGCTCGGGTGCGCTGCGCTCGCCCTCCGGCGTCTCGAACCACACCTCGGTGTCGTACTCACGACCGGGGGCGAGGTCGCGCAGGTGGAGCCGCGAGGTGAAGTCGGTGCGCGGGTCGGTCCAGCGGCCACGGACGGTCCACTGGCGGGCACCGCTGCGCAGGCGCACCATCATCCGGCTGGGCTCGACGCCGCGCGACCAGATCACCGCCGAGCTGGTCGTGACCTCGCCGCTGCGGACGCCGGTGGTCAGGTCCGGACGACGCTCGACGAAGGCCGGGAACCGGGCCAGCCCCAGGGCCGGGACGGAGGCACCGGCCAGGCCGGCGACGATGGTGCTGCGGCGGCCCACGCGGAGCTCGCCGAGCCGGGTCCGGTCGTCCCAGAGGAGCGTCACGACCCACAGAAAAGCGCCGCGCGCCGACCAGCGAGGGTTCGCCGGTCGACGCGCGGGTGAAGTGCTGCTGACTACTTCGGGGGCATCCGGATGCCGCCGTCGACGCGGATGACCTCGCCGTTCATGTACGAGTTGGTGAGGCACTCGATGACCATGCTGGCCAGCTCGGCGCCCGTGCCGAGACGCTTCGGGAAGAGCACGTTCTGGCCGAGGTTGGCCTTGAACGCGTCCGCCGCCTCGCCCTCGCCGTAGATCGGGGTGTCGATCAGGCCCGGCGCGACCGTGTTGAGGCGGATGCCGGCGGCCGACAGGTCACGGGCGACCGGCAGGGTCATGCCGACGACGCCACCCTTGGACGCGGAGTACGACGCCTGGCCGATCTGGCCGTCGAAGGCGGCCACGCTGGCGAGGTTGACGATGGCGCCACGGCAGCCGTCCTCGTCGGGCTCGTTCTGGCTCATCACGGTGGCGGCCTGGCGGACCATGTCGAAGGTGCCGATCAGGTTGATCGCGATGACCTTGGTGAAGGCCTCCAGCGAGTGGGCCGACTCCAGCTGGCCGTCGCGGCCGATGGTGCGCTGCGCCCAGCCGATGCCGGCCGAGTTCACGACGGCGCGCAGGGGGGCGATCTCGGCGGCGGCCTTGACGGCGGCACCGATCTGCTCGGTGTTGGTGACGTCGACCTGGGCGAAGACGCCGTTGATCTCGGCGGCAAGGGCCTCGCCCTTGTCGGCCTGGAGGTCGGCGACGACGACGGTGGCGCCCTTGGCGGCGAGCGCGCGGGCAGCGGCCGCGCCGATGCCCGAGGCGCCGCCGGTGACGATGGCGGAGGATCCGGTGAGTTCCATGGCCCGGACTGTAGCGCCGCGCGGCGGACCGTGACACCAGAGGTGTCAGTGTCGGGGATCCCTGACGCGCGCCGGCCGGGATTCTCCGGCGCTCGCGACGTGGTCGTGGGCTCACGCTCGTCACTGCGGTTGGCGCCGGTGTGATCCGATCCCGATGGGTCGCCCACGCTCAAATTGATTGATATCAATCAATTTCAGCGAGCCGTTCCCACCGGGACCAGCTGTCGGCGGGCACGCCACTCCCTACCGCGGAGCGGGGCGGCAATCCGTCGGTCAGAGGTCGGTCGTGCCCTCGGCGACGACGACTGCCGGGCCGGTCATCAGGACCCGGTTGTCAGCCGTCCAGGTGATGGTGAGCGTCCCGCCGGGCACGTCGACGCGGAAGGTCACGTCCTCGGTCGGCAGGTGGCCCGGCTCGACGTGGCCGTCGGCCCAGACCGCGGCGACCGCGACAGCACAGGCGCCCGTGCCGCAGGACCGGGTCTCCCCCGAGCCGCGTTCGTGCACGCGCATCGCGACATGGTGGTCCCCCCGGCGCACGACGAATTCGACATTGACGCCGTTCGGGTAGACGCCGCCGTCGTAGCCGGGCTCCTCGAGGAGCGAGCCAGCGTCGTCGAGGGAGTCGACCTGGACGACTGCGTGCGGGTTGCCCATGTCGACGTTGAGCGAGTTCCACGTGCGCTCGCCCACGGTGATCTCGCTGCGGGGCCGGGGGAACTCCGGCGAGCCCATGTCGACGGTGATCTCGCCGTCCGTCGTACCCCCGGCGAAGGTCAGCACCTTCACCCCGGCGCGGGTCGCGACCGGCACAGGCACGGAGGTGTCGACGAGGCCCTGCTCGGCGAGGTGGCGGCCGAAGACGCGCACCCCGTTGCCGCACATCTCGGAGACCGAGCCGTCGGAGTTGCGGTAGTCCATGAACCACTCAGCCCCGCCGTCCAGCACCGTCTGGCCGCGACCGGCGTCGCCGACGGCGGAGGTTCGGATGACCCGCAGCACGCCGTCGCCACCGATGCCCGCCCGCCGGTCGCACAGGGCGCGGACCCGCTCCGCGGCGAGCTCGCCGTGGACGGTGCCGTCGTGGTCCGGCAGCAGGACGAAGTCGTTCTCGGTGCCGTGACCCTTGAGGAAGGGGTACACACCCCAAGGGTAGAGGGATCCACCCACCCCCCGGCACTCAGCCGTAGAGGCGCTCCTCGTAGCTGGGCCCGTAGTACGCGTCGAGCTCCTCGATGGTGTCGTCCGGCCGCTCCAGCCGCTGCGAGAGGACGGCGCGGCGCGGCACGACCGCCTCGGGCTCCCAGGTCTCGGGCTTCCACAGCTGCGAGCGGAGGAAGGCCTTGGCGCAGTGGAAGAAGACCGTCTCGATCTCGACGACGACGGCCAGCAGCGGGCGGTGGCCCTTGACCACCATCGCGTCGAAGAAGGGCGCGTCGCTGACCAGCCGGGCCCGCCCGTTGACGCGCAGCGTGTCGCCGCGGCCGGGGATGAGGAAGTTCAGCCCGACGTGCGGGTTGGCGAGGATGTTGCGGTAGCCGTCGGCCCGGCGGTTGCCGGGACGCTCCGCGATCGCGATGGTGTGGTCGTCGATGACGTGCACCAGCTGCCCGGCCGGGTCGCCCTTGGGCGAGACGTCGCAACGCCCGTCGGCGTCGGCCGTCGCGAGCATGCAGAACGGCGAGGCCGCCAGCCAGTCGCGGTCGACGTCGCTCAGCGCGGAGCGCTCCTTGTTCGCGGCCGCAGCGGTGGGCTCACCGAGGAGCTCGGTCAGGGCGGCCTCGTCGGCGATCTCGGTCCACGTCGTCACCGACCCAATGTAGGCCTGACCACCCCCGCCGATCCCCCGCCACGGCGTGTGGGCTCCGCCACCGCGGTCAGCTGTCCGCCCGGCCCCAGCTCGATCGCCGCGACGGCACCGATCTCGGACGCACTCGAGCCGGGCGGACCGGCCACCGCGAAGTGGTGCCCGTACGACGCCAGCGCGGCGCCGTACCTGTCGATGAACGCCTGCTCGGCGGTCACGTTGGCGGTGTTGCGCTGGGAGGCGCGCGGCGCGGCGACCGCCGCGGGCAGGCTCATGCCGAGGTCGAGGCGGTTGAGCAGCACCTGCAGGACGGTCGTGATGATCGTGGAGCCGCCCGGCGAGCCGAGCGCGAGGACCGGCTTGCCGTCGCGCAGCAGGATCGTCGGCGACATCGAGCTGCGCGGCCGCTTGCCGGGCTGGATCCGGTTGGGGTCGGCCGGGTCGTAGACGGTGGAGAAGTCGGTCAGCTCGTTGTTGAGCAGGAAGCCGCGGCCGGGCACGACGATGCCCGAGCCGCCGGTCTGCTCGATGGTGAGCGTGTAGGAGACGACATTGCCCCACCGGTCGGCGGTGGTCAGGTGGGTCGTGGACAGGCCCTCGGTGTCGGCGTCGACACCCTCCGCGTCGGCCGGCGCCTCGCAGATGCCGTCGTACGACGTCACGTCGCCCGCCGCGACCGGCTTGGTCGCGGCGACCGCGGGATCGACGAGGCAGCCTCGCTCCTTGGCGAAGGTGTCGTCGAGCAGCGCCTCCGTGGGCACGTCGACGTAGGCCGGGTCGCCGACGTAGCGGCCGCGGTCGGCGAAGGCGAGCGCCGTCGACTCGAGGTACTGGTGCAGCGCGGCCACGTCGTCGGCCGGCTCGGGCAACTGCTCGAGGATGTTGAGCGACTCCCCGACCGTGGTGCCGCCGGACGACGACGGCGCCATCCCGTAGACGTCGTAGCCGCGGTAGCCGATCGAGGTGGGCGCCTGGACGTGCGCGCGGTAGCCCGCCAGGTCGGCGGTCGTCATCGAGCCGACCGGCACCGGCAGGTCGGTCTCACCGCTCAGCGGCGGGCGCTGCACGGTGCGGGCCACCTCGGCGCCGAGCGCGCCGTCGTACAGCCATCCGGTGCCGCGGGCGCCGAGGAGCCGGTAGGTACGGGCGAGGTCGGGGTTGCGGAAGGTGCTGCCGACCGCCGGCACCCGGCCACGGGGCAGGAACAGCTCGCCGGAGCTGGTGAAGGTGCGGAAGCGCAGGGCGTTCTCACTGGTCTGGAGCGCGAAGGTCGGGTCGACGGTGAAGCCGCGCTGGGCGAGGTCGGCGGCGGGTCGCAGGGCGTCCGCCAGGGACAGGCTCCCCCAGCGGTCGAGCGCGGTCTGCCAGGTCGCGGGCGTCCCGGGCACGCCGACGGAGACGCCGCTGGTCACCAGGTCCGGGGTGAACGGGTAGGGCTTGCCGGTCGCCGGGTCGATGAAGGCGTCGGGCTGCATCGCGGCGGGCGCGGTCTCGCGGCCGTCGATCGTGGTGACCTCGCCCGACGCGGCGTCGTAGTGGACGAGATAGCCACCGCCCCCGACGCCCGCACTGTAGGGCTCGGTCACGCCGAGCGCCGCGGCCGTCGCGACGGCGGCGTCGACCGCGTTGCCGCCGCGGCGCAGCACGTCCAGCCCGATGGCCGTCGCGTTGGGGTCGACGGAGCTGACCGCTCCGCCGTAGCCGGTCGCGACCGGCACCTTGGGCGGCGGCTGCGGACCGGGCTTCGCCGGCGCGGGCGCGGCCGCGGAGAAGGTCGTGACCGCGACGGCGGTCGAGGTGGCCAGGGTGGCGGCGAGGGTACGGCGCACGGTGTCCTCCCGAGACAGTGGTCCGACTCCCTCCACCATGCCCGGGCTGTCAAGCCCGCCCTCAGCCCGCGCGGTCCTCCAGCAGCGGGCCGTCGACCTCGTAGCGGGCCGTGACGAACGCGCCGTTGGGAGCGGTCTCGACGAGCCGGAGCTCCAGCCGCCGGGGCAGGAGCGGCCGGCCGGCGCCGAGCGTGACCGGTGCGACCGACACGATGACGTCGTCGAGGAGCCCCGCGTCGGCGAACTGCCCGGCGAGGTCGCCGCCGCCGACCACCCAGATGTCGAGGTCGCCGGCCGCGTCGCGCAGGGCGTCGTACACGTCGGTCACGGGGCCGGACGCGAAGCGCACGTCGGCGCCCTCGGGGACGGGCAGGTCGCGGGTGGTCATCACCCACGACGGCTGGGAGTAGAACCAATCCTCCCCCGTCCTCTCGAGGTGCGCGAGCACCCACTCGTAGGTCGTCGAGCCCATCACCAGTGCGCCGATCCGCTTGATGAAGTCGTCGTAGGACTGCGGTCCGCCGCCCTCGTCCTGCGGCTGGCGCAGCAGCCACGCGAGCGAGTCGTCGGGGTCGGCGATGAAGCCGTCCAGCGTGGTGGCGGTGTAGTACGTCGTGCGGGTCACCGGTCTCCTCCGGTCTCGGGTTGCTCGCCGGCCTCGTGGCGCAGCCAGTTGATGGGGTCTCCGTCGTCGAGGTCGAGGTCGACGCCGGCACGGTGCAGCCAGCCGCGCACGAGCAGCCGCCGGTAGGCGCTGTAGGTCAGCACGTGGGTCACGATGCTGCTCAGCACGAAGGACTCGGGCGGCTCGCAGAGGGCGTCGATGATCAGGTCGTCCCAGCCGCCGCGCCGGTCGATGTCACGGACGGCGGCGAGCCAGCGGCCGGCGACGGCGTCGTGCCGCGCCAGCAGCGTCGCCGGGTTCGGGTCACGGTCGACCGCGGGGAACTCGGTGCCCTCGACCGCCGCGAGCCAGACCTCCTTCGCGAAGACCGTGCGCTCCAGCACGGCCGCGATCGACTCCTCCGGCCCCTCCCACGACGCGACCTGGTGGCCCGGGGCGCGGACCTCCCGCCACTCCTCCGGGCTGAGGCCCTTGGCGTGCTCGACCAGCGCGCGGGTGTCGTCGAGGTCGTGGCGGACCTGCTGGTCGGTCACCGGGTTCATGGCCTGCTCCGTGCTGTGGACCCACAGGCTCGTGGGCGGGTGGAAGTGGATGCCGTTGGCGGCGGGCAGCCAGACGCTGCCGGTCTCGCCGACGTCGCTCGGCGCGTGCCCGTAGGCGCGGGAGAAGGCGCGGCTGAAGCCCTCGAGGGACTCGTAGCCCGCCTCCCACGCGGCGTCCGTGACGCTCGACCCCTTCCGGATCCGCCACGCCGCCCGTTCGAGCATCACCCGGCGCCGCATCGCCACCGGCGCCTCGCCGGCGTCGCGGGAGAGCCTCCGGCTGAAGTGGTACGGCGACGCGTACGCCCCCTGGGCCATCGCGTCGAGCGTCCGGTTGTCCTCGTCGAGCACGGCGTCGAGCAGCTCGCGGAGGCGGTCGCGGCCGGTCGGTGTGCTCATGGGACGAGTCTGGACCGTTCAGTGCGGCGCCGCTTGACCGTTCTTGCGCAGCACCTCCGGCCCCAGCCACCGGCAGGCGATGAGCGCGAGCTCGAGGTCGAGCCGCTCCTCCCCGAGCGGCTTGCCGCGGGCCTCGACCGCGCGGTCGACGCGGTACTTCACGGTGTTCTTGTGCAGGTGCAGCCGGGCGGCGGTGGCGACGAAGCTCTCCCGGTCCTCGAGGAAGGCGAGCAGCGTCTCGCGCATCCGGGCGGCGCCCTCGGAGTCGGTGGCGAGCTCGCCGAGCGTGCGCGCCACCATCCGCCGGGTCGAGTCCATATCGCGCACCAGCAGGGCCGCCGCGCGGACCGTCGGGTCGGCGTAGGAGATCACGTCGGCGTCGTACTGACCGAGCTGGGCGACGTCGTGCGCCGCCGCCGCGCCGAGGTGGCTGGCCCGGAAGCCCTGCTCCCCGGCATCCGGTACGCCGAGGGCGACCCGGATGCCGCCGCCGTCGGCCGCCAGCACGTCCGCCACCGCGTCGAGGTCCACGTCGGCCGTGCGACCGATCGGCAGCCACGCCCACGCGGTGTCGCGGTCGCGCGGCACGAAGAGCGGGTGCCCGGAGCCGACCCGCTGGGCGAGCCGGGCCAACAGCCGCTCGGAGTCGGCGAGCCCGTTGTCGGCGCCGGCGGACCAGAGCACGAGGCCGAGGTGGTGCTGGCGCAGCCGGTAGCCGAGGGCCGCCTCGGTGGCGCCGACGTCCATCCGGTCGCCGCGCAGCAGCGCCTCGACGGTCTCGCGCTGGACCGCGCTCCGGTTGGCCAGCCACCGCTCGCGCTCGGTCAGGTAGGCGCCCATCACGTCCTCGGACACCGCGTCGACGTACTGGAAGGACGTGTCGGTCAGCAGGTTGCTGGTCTGCAGCGCGAGGGCCGGATCGCCGACCCGGCGGGCGATCTCCTCGCTGGCCCAGCGCAGGATCAGCTGCTGGCCGAGCCGGTAGGCGCGCAGCAGCGCGCTGGGCGGGGTGCCGCGCTGGGCGAGCCGGCGCGCGTACTCGACGGCGGCGGCCGGCGCCTGGATCTCGTCGATCGGCACGTGCCCGCGCAGCAGGTGGGCCAGGGTCTCGAGGTTGGAGCTCGCGCTGCCGTTGAGGAGGTCGACCAGCGACGGGTCGGTCGGGAGCTCGGGGATGCGCTTGCCGAACTCGACCACGAGGTACGACGTCAGCTCGGCCGCGCGCTCCGCGATGAGCGCCGCGATGCCCTGCAGCTCGCTCTCGGCATCGGTCACGGCGACCACCCCCTCGGTCCGGCTTTGGGCCGCGGCACCAAGGGGTGACGGCCGTCACGCCATGGTGCCAGACTGGCCCGTCGGCCGGTCTTGGCCCCGCAGCTCCGAATCCGCCCGTCGAGTTCGTGCTCCGGGACCAAGAACCTCGGGAGGCCGCAGTCCTAGCGTCGGAGCGTCACCACCCGAGTCCCGCAGGAGCCCCCGATGACCTTCGACCACCTCCCCTGGCACCGCCCCACGTCGTACGACGACCTGCCGTGCGTGCGCGACGACCGGCTGGACCTGACCTACCGGACGTTCGGCGAGCGGGTCGAGGCCGTCGCCGAACAGCTCGCGGCGCGCGGCGTCACGGCGGGCTCCGTCGTCGCCGTGATGCTCCCCAACCGGGTCGAGCTGCTCGTCGCGATCATGGCCGCCTGGCGGCTGGGCGCGGCGGCGACTCCGATCAACCCGACCTTCACGGCGACCGAGGCCGGCCACCAGATCGGCGACTCCGGTGCCGTGGTCGTGGTCACCACCGATCCCACAACCGTGCACGGCGGCGCGACGGTGCTCGGCGTCGACGACCTCGCCACCGCCCCGGCGGGCACGCTGCCGCCGGCCACGACGGCCCCCAACGACCTCGCCCTGCTCGTCTACACCAGCGGCTCGACCGGCCGCCCCAAGGGCGTGATGCTCGACCACGCCAACATCGAGGCGATGATCGCGAGCATGGGCGAGGCGATCGCCGTCACCGGTGACGACCACTGCCTGCTGGTGCTGCCGCTCTTCCACGTCAACGCGATCTGCGTCAGCTGGCTGACGCCGATGTCGGTCGGCGGGCAGCTGTCGGTGCTGCAGCGCTTCCACCCGGTCGAGTTCCTGCAGGCGATCGAGCGGCTGCGGCCGACCTACTTCTCGGCCGTGCCCACGATCTACTCCCACCTGGTCGCCCTGCCCGAGGAGGTGCGCGCGGACGTGAGCTCGGTCCGCTTCGCCGTCTGCGGCGCGGCGCCCGCGCCCCCGGAGCTGTTCGCGGCGGTGGAGAAGAGGTTCGGGTTCCCGCTCGTCGAGGGTTACGGGCTCTCCGAGGGCACCTGCGCGTCGACCTGCAACCCGGTCGGCGGCGTGCGCAAGCCCGGCACCGTCGGCCCGGCGCTGCCCGGCCAGATCGTCGCGATCATGGCGCCCGACGGGACGATGGCACCGACCGGCGAGCGGGGCGAGGTCGTGATCAAGGGCGGCAACGTGATGCGCGGCTACCTCAACCGGCCCGAGGCGACCGCCGAGACGCTCGGCGACGGCTGGCTGCACACCGGCGACGTCGGGATCCTCGACGCCGACGGCTACCTGCGGATCGTGGACCGGATCAAGGACATGATCATCCGCGGCGGCGAGAACATCTATCCCAAGGAGATCGAGAACGTCCTGCACGGCGACCCCTCCGTCCTCGAGGCGGCCGTCGTCGGCGCCCCCGATCCCGTGTACGGCGAGGTGGTGGTCGCCTTCGTGTCGCCCCAGCCCGGCGGCGGCATCGACGTGGACGCCCTGCTGGCCCGCTGCCGGGAGGAGCTGACCAAGGTGAAGGTCCCGGTCGCGGTGCACGTGCTCGACGTACTCCCGAAGAACCCCGTCGGCAAGATCGACAAGCCCGCGCTGCGGGCACGACTGGCAGGAGAGTGACATGGGTTTCCTCAAGCCCGCGCCGGAGCCGATGGCGCCCGCCGACTTCCTCGCGCTGCCGTTCCGTGAGCGCCTGCACGTCCTCACCACCAACTGGGTGACTGAGGGCTTCAACACCCCGCGGATGCTGCACGTCGTCTACATCCTCAAGATGCTCGGCCTCTACTTCGCGGTCGGCCTGGCCATCACCGGGTGGACCACCGACCACGTCCACTTCACCGACCCGGGCACGTGGTTCGACAACGTCGTCGTCTACCAGAAGCTCGCCGTGTGGCTGATGCTCCTCGAGGTGGTCGGCCTGGGCGGCGCGTTCGGGCCGCTGTGCGGCCACTTCGTGCCGATGCTGGGCAACATCCGCTACTGGCTGCGGCCGGGCACGATCCGGATGGCGCCGTGGGGCAAGCACGTGCCGGGAACCGGCGGCGACGAGCGGACCGTCCTCGACGTGGTCCTGTACGTCGGCGTGCTGGCCGCGCTCGTCGTACCCCTCGTCACGCACGCCGACCCGGTCACCGCGCTGCCTGCCGGGACCGGCCCGCAGGAGCTGGTGCCGCCGCTCGCCTTCGTCCCGATCCTCGTGCTGATGCCGCTGATGGGCCTGCGCGACAAGGTGATCTTCCTGGCCGCCCGCTCCGAGCAGTACCTGCCGATCATGCTGTTCTCCGCCACCCTCGGCGCCGTCGCCCTGCGCGACGGGGCGTCCGCCGGCGACTTCGTCGACCTCGTGGTCGCGTTCAAGATCATCATCTGCATCGTGTGGATCGGCGCGGGCGTCTCCAAGATCGGCGAGCACTTCATCAACGTGGTCCCGCCGATGGTGTCCAACTCCCCCGGCCAGCTGAACATCGTCAAGAGGCTGCACTACCGCAACGCACCCGACGACATCCGGCCCTCGAGACTGGCCTGGTTCATGGCCCACGTCGGCGGCACGACCGTCGAGATCATCATCCCGATCCTCCTGCTGACGACCGCGAACGACACCGTCGCGATGCTGGGGGCGGTGGCGATGCTCGTCTTCCACATCTTCATCACCTCGACCTTCCCGCTGGCCGTGCCGCTCGAGTGGAACGTCTACTTCGGCTACATCGCCCTCGTGCTGTGGGGCGGCACCGACCTGGGAGCGGGGTTCGACGCGTCGACGTACAACATCTGGGAGTTCTCGAAGCCCTGGCTGCTCCTGCCGATCTTCGCGCTGCTGCTGTTCGGGCCGGTGCTCGGCAACCTGCGTCCCGACCTGGTCTCCTTCCTCCCGTCGATGCGCCAGTACGCCGGCAACTGGGCCTCTGCGGTCTGGGCGATGAAGCCCGGGGTGGAGCAGCGGCTCAACGAGCTGCTGCTGGTCGAGACGCAGAACGACCAGCTGCAGCGGATGGCGCCGATGCCCTACACCGCCGACGAGGCCGAGATGACCGTGCAGAAGGCGGTCGCGTGGCGCGCGATGCACAGCCAGGGCCGGGGCGTGCTGTCGGTGCTGATGGAGCACCTCGACGACCTCGAGACCCGCGACGTGCGCGAGGGCGAGTTCATGTGCAACATCCTCGTCGGCTGGAACTTCGGCGACGGGCACCTCCACGACGAGCGCCTGGTCGCCGCGGTGCAGAAGCGGCTCGGCCTCGAGCCCGGCGACCTCGTCGTCGTCTACTGCGAGTCGCAGGCGACGCCGTGGCGCACGTCGCGGCCGCAGGAGTACCGGGTCATCGATGCCGCCCTCGGCGTCGTCGAGCGGGGCAGCTGGGACGTCCGCGACTGCGTGAAGGAGCAGCCGTGGCTGCCCAACGGCCCGGTCCCCGTGCAGGTCTCGTGGACCGCCGCCGGGTACCGTCGCAAGGGAACCCTGACCCAGCCGACCAGCGGGAAGGACCCCGTCGCTTGAGCAGTGCAGTCGTCGTGGGCAGCGGGCCCAACGGGCTCGCGGGCGCCATCCGCCTCGCCCAGGCCGGCCTCCCGGTGACCGTCGTCGAGGCGCACGAGCGCCCCGGCGGCGGCACCCGCACCAGTGAGCTGACCCTCCCCGGTGTGCTGCACGACGACTGCGCCGCCTTCCACCCGACCGGCGTCGCCTCCCCCTTCTTCCGCTCCCTCGGGTTGGAGCGGCACGGCCTGCGCTGGCTGTGGCCGGAGGTCGACCTCGCCCACCCGCTCGACGACGGCCGCGCGGGCGTCGCGGCCCGCGACATGTCGGCGTCGGTGGCATCCCTCGGCGTCGACGGCGAGCGCTGGCGACGGATGTTCGCCCCGATCGTGCGCAACTTCGACGACCTCATGGACGAGGTGCTGCGCCCGGTCGTGCACCTGCCCGGGCACCCGGTGACCCTCGGCCGGTTCGGCATGAAGGCCGCCCTCCCCGCCACCGTGCTGGCCCGCCGGTTCCGCGACGACCCCGCCCGCGCGCTGTTCACGGGCGTCGCCGCCCACAAGTTCGGCCGACTCGACGGGGTGCTCAGCGCCTCGGTCGGGCTGATGCTCGCCGGCAGTGCCCACGCCGTCGGCTGGCCGGTCGCCGAGGGCGGCACCGAGGCGATCACCCGGGCCCTGCTGGCCGAGCTCGCCGCGCTCGGCGGGAAGGTCGTCACCGGAGTCCGCGTCGAGTCGCTGGCGCAGGTCTCCGAGCTCGCCGGCGGCCGACCGGACGTCGTACTGCTGGACACGGCGCCGGCCGGCGCCCTCGACATCCTCGGCGACCGCCTGCCGCCGCGGGTACGTCGCGCGCTGACCCGCTACTCCTACGGACCCGCCGCCTTCAAGGTCGACCTCGCCATCGAGGGCGACGTGCCGTGGACCAACGAGGCGTGCCGGAGGGCGGGCACCCTCCACCTCGGCGGTACGGCGGAGCAGATCGCCGCCATCGAACGGGAGACCGTCCGGGGGCGGATGCCCGACCAGCCGTTCGTGCTCTTCGGCCAGCAGTACCTCATCGACCCGTCGCGCTCGGCCGGCGGCATCAACCCGATCTACGCCTACGCGCACGTCCCCCACGGCTACGACGGCGACGCGACCGAGGCGATCATCGACCAGGTCGAGCGGTTCGCGCCCGGCTTCCGCGACCGGATCGTCGCCACCGCCGTCCGCGGCCCCGCCGACCTCGAGGCCTACAACGCCAACTACGTCGGCGGCGACATCTCCGCCGGCGCCAACACCGCCCGCCAGATCACCTTCCGGCCACGGGTCGCGCTGGACCCCTACGCCCTCGGCGTCGACGGCGTATACCTGTGCTCGTCCGCGACCCCGCCCGGCGGCGGCGTGCACGGGATGGGTGGGTTCAACGCGGCGGAGGCGGCGTTGAAGCGCCTCTGACCCGGTGGTCGAGGAGGTCGCGCAGCGACACGAGCGATCCACCGCTCGGGCACGAGAGCCACGCCCGGCCCCGCGAGGGCGCGAACCGTGGATCGGTCGTGCGCTCCCGGCGCTCAGACAGGGCGATCCCGTACGACGGCCAGCGCCTTCGCCACCCGGTCCGGGTCGTCGTAGCGCACCCAGGTGATGCGGGGATCGTTCTTCCACCAGGCCATCTGGCGTCGGGCGAACCTGCGGGTGGCGATGACGGTGCGCTCCTGCGCCTCGGCGACGTCCATCTCCCCCGCCAGCACGGCGACCGCCTGGGGGTAGCCGATGGCACGGGAGGCCGTGCGTCCCTCGGCGAGCCCGTTGGCGAGCAGCCGCTCGGTCTCGTCGAGCAGGCCGGCGTCGAACATGGTCCGGACCCGCTCGCGAATCCGCTCCTCGAGCACGTCGCGCTCGATCTCGACTCCGATCTGCACGGTCGCCGGGTCGTCGTACTCCTGGACGGGGAGGCGGGCGCTGAAGGGCTCCCCACTCAGCTCGATCACCTCGAGGGCGCGGACGATGCGGCGGCCGTTCTCGGGCTCGATCCGCTCGGCGGCGGCGGGGTCGAGCGCCCGGAGCCGGGCGTGCAGGCCCTCGGGGCCGACCTCCTCCAGCTCGGCCTCGTAGCGGGCGCGGACGTCCCCGTCGGTGCCGGGGAACTCGAAGCGGTCGAGGATCGCCCGCGTGTAGAGGGCGGATCCGCCGACCAGCACCGGCGTCGCGCCACGGCCACGGATCTCGGCGATGGCCGCGCGCGCCCAGGCCTGGAACTGCGCGACGGTGGCCGGCTCCCGGACGTCGAGGGTGTCGAGCAGGTGGTGCGGGATGCCGCGGCGCTCGGCGGGCGGCAGCTTCGCCGTACCGATGTCCATGCCGCGGTAGACCTGCATCGAGTCGGTGTTGACGACCTCTCCCCCGAGCGCCTCGGCGAGGTCGAGGGACAGGGACGTCTTGCCGCTGGCGGTGGGTCCGACGATCGCGACGATCGGGTTCGCGGACGTGGAGGGACGGTGCGGCATGGAGACAGTGTGGCAAGGTGGGGCCGACGACTCGGAGCGGGTCGCGACCATCAACCTTTGGGGGTTTCTCGTGGGCTTTCTGGACGACGCCAAGGACAAGCTGAGCGACGCGGTCGACAGCCAGGGCGACAAGATCGGCGACGGCCTCGACAAGGCCGCCGACTTCGCCTCCGACAAGACCGGCGGCAAGTTCGACGACAAGATCGACCTCGGCGTCGACAAGGCGAAGGACGCGCTCGACGGCCTCGACGGCGAGAACGACGACATCAACTGACGTCGCTCGACCAACGACAGCAGAAGAGCACCTCGGTGACCGTGCAGGACCCCGCGACCGGCAAGACCCGCTTCGTGGTGGTCCCCGCCTCCTACGTGTTCCTCCTCCGGGAGGCCGCGGGCGGGACGGGCACCGAGGTGCTCCTGCAATTGCGGCAGGGAACCGGCTACATGGACGGGCACTGGGCCGCAGCGGCGGCCGGGCACGTCGAGCGCGGCGAGACCGCCGAGGACGCCGCCCGGCGCGAGGCCCTGGAGGAGGTCGCGGTCGCCGACCTCGACCTCGCCTTCGCGACGGCGATGCAGCGCACCGCCCACGACCTGCCGATCGACGAGCGGATCGACTTCTTCTTCACGGCGCGCGCGTGGAGCGGGGAGCCGCGCATCGTCGAGCCCGCGAAGTGCGCGGACCTGCGGTGGTTCCGCCTCGACGCCCTGCCCGACCCGGTGGTCCCCCACGAGCGCGTCGTCCTCGCCGGGCTCGAGCGCGGCGACCTCGCGCCCCTGACGCACTTCGGCTTCTGAGCCGGCGCTCCGGCCGGTTGCGATCGCTCCCGCCGGATACCTCCGAGGTGGTGCTCCCGCACACCACGGAGAGGAACAACCCATGAACGGGCAGCTGCCCCCACCGCCCAAGCCGACGGCCGAGCCGCAGGCTCCCCCGCCCGGTGGGCCCAACGCGATCGAGGGCGTCGGCGGCGACGGCGCCTACAGCACCGAGCCGCGCGACCCCGACCCGCTGCGCAACCCGGCCACGGACGAGGAGCTCCCGCCCGAGACGCTCAGCGAGGAGGACACCGACACCGCAGCCACCCGCGGCGACCCGGAGGTCTCGCCCGAGGACGAGTCGCCGGCCTAGCTAGCGAAGGCGGCGCGTCTCGAGCCGGGTCTCGACGACGCCGCCGTCGTCCGCGCGCTCGACGAAGTACGCCGCCTTGCCGTCCACCTCGGTGAGGGCCTCGACGAACTCCGTGCCCCGGTAGAGGACGCCCACGCCGTCGTCGGTGGCGTAGCCGGGGGCAAGCACGCCGTCGCCGACGAGCTTCTGGAAGAGCGGCCGGCGCTGCTCCTCGGAGTCGTAGTGCACGCCGTTGGACCACGGAACCAGGCCGAGCCCGTTGGTGATCGGTCGCAGCTCGGGCCCGAACGAGTCGGTGGTGCCGCCGGTGTGCCAGCAGATCGAGCCGGCGGAGACGCCGGTCAGCACCACGCCGGCCTGCCACGCCTCGCGCATGATGTCGTCGACCCCGTGGAGCTCCCACATCGCGAGCAGCCCCGCGACGCTGCCACCCCACACCCAGATCACGTCCTGCGCGAGGAGGTGGGCGCGCACGTCCTCGACGTTGGGCATCGGAAACAGCTGCACGTGGCTGGCGTGGAAGCCCGCCTCCTGGGCCATGTCGTAGAAGTCGCGGACGATCATCGGCGCGTCACCGCAGGCCGTCGCGAGGAAGCAGACCTTGGGCGCGCGGCCGTCGACGCCAGCGAGGTCGACGGCATGACGCGTCAGCGGGCCGACACTCCAGCGCGTCCGTGCGCCAGGAACGATGCCGCCCGAGGTTGCGAGAATCGTTGGATCATTCGCTGGCATCGCCCCTGAACCTAGCCCAGCGCCGTCACCTGCTCAACCGCAGGCGGGCGCCTCGGGCAGCGGGGCGGGTACGCCGACCGACGGCATCCCGAGGCCGACGGCCGGTCCGGCGGCCGGGGGCTCCGTCGTACGGCGCTCCCACGCGTCGCCCGAGCGGGTACGCCGCAGCGCGCGCACGGGCCCGTCCGCGACCAGGTGGTGCGGGGCGGCGTAGGTGACCTCGACGGTGACCATGTCGCCGGGCCGCGGCTCGCCGTCGACCTGCGAGAAGTCGGCCTCGAAGTGGACCAGGCGGTTGTCGGGCGCGCGCCCGGAGAGCCGGTGCGTCTCGGCGTCCTTGCGGCCCTCGCCCTCGGCGACCATGAGCTCGAGCTCGCGGCCGACGAACTGCTTGTTCTCGTCCCAGGTGATCTCGTTGACCAGGTCGACCAGCCGGTTGTAGCGGTCGGTGACCTCGGCCTGCGGGACCTGGTCGTCGAGCTCGGCGGCGGGCGTGCCGGGGCGCTTGGAGTACTGGAAGGTGAAGGCGCCGGCGAAGCGCGACTCGCGCACCACCTTCAGCGTCTCCTGGAAGTCCGCCTCGGTCTCACCGGGGAAGCCGACGATGATGTCGGTGGTGATCGCGGCGTCGGGCATGGCGGCGCGGACCCGCTCGATGATCCCGAGGAACTTCTCCTGCCGGTAGGACCGGCGCATGTCCTTGAGCACCTTCGACGAGCCGGACTGCAGCGGCATGTGCAGGCTGGGCATGACGTTGGGCGTCTCGGCCATCGCCTCGATGACGTCGTCGGTGAACTCCGCGGGGTGCGGGCTGGTGAAGCGGACCCGCTCCAGGCCCTCGATCTCGCCGCAGGCCCGCAGCAGCTTCGAGAAGGCCTGCCGGTCACCGAACTCGACGCCGTAGGCGTTGACGTTCTGCCCGAGCAGGGTGATCTCGGAGACGCCCTCGGCGACGAGCGCCTCGATCTCGGCGAGGATCTCGCCGGGCCGGCGGTCCTTCTCCTTGCCACGCAGGCTGGGGACGATGCAGAAGGTGCAGGTGTTGTTGCAGCCGACGCTGACCGACACCCAGGCGGCGTACGCGGACTCCCGCTTGGTCGGCAGCGTCGAGGGGAACACGTCGAGCGACTCGAGGATCTCGACCTGCGCCTCCTGCTGGACGCGCGCCCGGTCGAGCAGCGCGGGCAGGGAGCCGATGTTGTGGGTGCCGAAGACGACATCGACCCACGGCGCCTTCCTCACCACGGTGTCGCGGTCCTTCTGCGCCATGCAGCCGCCGACGGCGATCTGCATCCCGGGCCGGCTGGCCTTCACGGGCGCGAGGTGGCCGAGGTTGCCGTAGAGCCGGTTGTCGGCGTTCTCCCGCACCGCGCAGGTGTTGAACACGACCACGTCGGCCTGCTCACCCTCGGCGGCGGCGAGGTACCCGGCGTCCTCGAGCAGGCCGGAGAGGCGCTCGGAGTCGTGCACGTTCATCTGGCACCCGTAGGTGCGGACCTCGTAGGTCCTCTGCTCGGTGGGGGCTGCGGTGCTGGTCATGGCAGGAAAAGGGTACGGCGGCAGGGGGCCGCCGCCCGAATCTCGATCACGGCGCCGGTGTCATAGTCTCGGCGCATGGCTGACACCGCTCCCCCCGGCTTCGTCGCCCGCCACAACCAGGTCATCGGCAGCATCCTGAGCATCGTCGCCCTCGCGGTCGCGGTCCTGCTGGGCGCCGGGCTGATGTTCGGCACCGACACCCGCGGCGTGCGCGCGATCCTGACTGTGCTCACGGTCGCCGGCGGCACCTTCACGCTGCTGCTCCTCGCCATCGGCGGCGGGCTGCGCGCGGTGACGCCGACCGGCGTGTGGGAGCAGGAGGAGGCCGAGTGGCGCCGCGACATGGGCATCACCGCCGCCGACGAGCCGGTGCCGTCGCGGGCCGGCCGGCTCGCCGTACCCCTGGCGGTGGGGGCGATCGCGCTCGGGCTGGCACTCAGCGTGGTGCCGGCGGTCTTCTGACGCCGACCGGCTCCGGCCGGACCATCGGATGCGATCAGCGCTCGTCACGAAATGATCTCTTCCGCCTGTCGCACTAGCCGGTGGGACGGATCACCCGCTAGCGTCCGAACGCATGACCGTCTCCGATGACGCAGCGGTTGATCTCGGCAAGGCTCGCTCCGGCGAGCCGCTCGTGGAGCTGCACGGCGTCCAGAAGTGGTACGGCGAGCTGCATGTCCTCCAGGACATCGAGCTCACCGTGACCAAGGGCGAGGTCGTGGTCGTCATCGGCCCGTCCGGCTCCGGCAAGTCCACGCTCTGCCGCACGATCAACCGGCTCGAGACCGTCGACCAGGGCGACATCAAGGTCGACGGCAAGCCGCTCCCCCAGGAGGGCAAGGCCCTCGCCGCGCACCGCGCCGACGTGGGCATGGTGTTCCAGAGCTTCAACCTGTTCGCCCACAAGACGATCCTCGAGAACGTCACGCTCGGCCCGATCAAGGTGCGCAAGACGCCGAAGGCCGAGGCCGAGGCGCGCGCGAAGGAGCTGCTCGACCGGGTCGGCGTCGGGCACCAGGCGGCGAAGTACCCCGCCCAGCTCTCCGGTGGGCAGCAGCAGCGCGTCGCGATCGCCCGGGCGCTCGCGATGGAGCCGAAGGTGATGCTCTTCGACGAGCCGACCTCGGCGCTGGACCCCGAGATGATCAAGGAGGTCCTCGAGGTCATGGTCGACCTCGCCGAGCGCGGCATGACGATGATCGTGGTCACCCACGAGATGGGTTTTGCCCGCACCGCCGCCAACCGGGTGGTGTTCATGGCCGACGGACGCATCGTCGAGTCGGCCGACCCGGAGAGCTTCTTCACGAATCCGCAGAGCGATCGCGCCAAGGACTTCCTCGGCAAGATCCTCAAGCACTGACCCGTTCGAACCAGATCTCGGCAAGGAGAGGACAAAGAAGGATGCGACTGAGGAAGGCCTTTGCGGCCACCACTGCGGGCATCGCGATCGCTGCCGGGTTGGCAGCGTGCGGCGATGCGGGGAGCGACGACGAGGGACGTGACGTCGACGCGAAGAGCGACTGCGACAAGAAGTTCGACGAGGGATCGCGGATGGCCGAGCTGGCCAAGGCCGGCACGATCAACGTCGGCCACAAGACCGACCAGCCGGGCGTCGGCTTCCAGGGCGCGACGGACGACGTGCCGAAGGGCTTCGACATCGAGATCGCCAAGCTGCTGATCGCCGACCTCTGCATCGACCCTGCCAGCGACAAGGTCAACTGGGAGGAGACGATCTCCGACAACCGCGAGCCCTACCTGGAGTCGGGCAAGGTCGACATCGTCCTGGCGTCGTACTCGATCACCGACGATCGGCAGAAGGTCGTCGGCCAGGCAGGCCCCTACATGGTCACCGGCCAGCAGGTCCTGGTGAAGGAGGACAGCGACGTCACCGGCATCGACGACCTCAAGGGCAAGGAGGTCTGCTCCGTCACCGGATCGACCTCGCTCGAGAACGTCAAGGCCAAGGGCGCCAAGGGCGTCGGCGCCGACTCGTACTCCGAGTGCGCGGAGAAGGTCCTCGACGGCACCTACGAGGCCATGTCGACCGACGGCACGATCCTCGCCGGGCTCGCCGCCCAGAACGAGGGTCAGCTCAAGGTCGTCGGCGACCAGTTCTCCACCGAGAACATCGGCGTCGGCTACGGCAAGGACCACCCCGAGATGTGTGAGTGGATCGACGGTGTCCTCAAGGCGGCGTTCGAGGACGGGTCGTGGGCCGAGGCGTTCGAGCTGACGCTCGGGCCATCGGGCGTCGAGACGCCCGAGCCGCCCACGCTGCAGCCCTGCAAGTGACCCACGCATGACTCCGGAGCTGGGGCCCGTCGCAGGACGGGCCCCAGCTCCCCGGACGGAGAGGGGATCCCGTTGAGCGCAGTGCTCGACAACCTCGACGAGTTCTTCAAGGGATTCGGATACACGCTGGCCCTGTTCCTCGTGTGCGCCGTTGCTTCCCTGGTTCTGGGCACCCTGCTCGTCGCGATGCGCGTGGGCCCGATCGCCGTGCTGCGTTCGCTGGCCGCGGTCTACGTGTCGGTCGTGCGCAACACCCCGCTGGTCCTGATCTTCATCTTCTTCCACTTCGCGGCGCCGATCATCGGCATCAACTTCAGGTGGGTGCAGGTGCACATCGGCAGCTACGACTTCACCTCGGCGTTCGCCACGGCGTTCGTCGCGCTGAGCCTGTACACCGCGTGCTTCGTCTGCGAGGGCCTGCGCTCCGGGGTCAACGCGGTGCCGATGGGCCAGGCCGAGGCCGCGCGGGCCATCGGCCTGCCGTTCAGCGGCGTGATGACCCAGGTCGTGCTCCCCCAGGCGATCCGCGCGTCCGTGCCACCCGTCGCGAGTGCACTCATCGCGATGCTCAAGAACACCTCGGTCGCCGCGATCTTCTTCCTCGCCGAGGCCACCGCGACCATGCGCGGCCTGACCAACGACTACAGCAGCCAGCGGATCGGGATCTTCCTCGCCTTCGCCATCGGCTACATCGTGCTGGTCGAGATCGTGTCGATGATCTCGCTGACCTTCGAACGACGCTGGAGGATCGCCTGATGGCCGCGAGTGTCCTCTTCGACGCCCCCGGTCCCGCCACCCGGATGCGGCACCGGATGTACACCGCGATCGCATCGGCGGGCATCATCGCCGCCGTCGTCTACGCGGTCGTGAAGCTCAACAACGACGGCCAGTTCGAGTACGGGCTCTGGGAGCCCTTCGTGACGCCGGACTACCTCAGCGCCCTCATCCTCGACGGCTTGGTCGACACGGTGACCATGGCGGTGTTCGCGATCATCGGCGCCGTCGTCTTCGGCTTCCTGTTCGGCGTCGCCAAGATGTCCGACCACGCCTTCATCCGCTGGCCGGCATGGGTCGTCGTCGAGTTCTTCCGCGCCATGCCCGTGCTGCTGATGATGTTCTTCGTCTTCTACATGTGGTTCATCTCGGTACAGGGCAGCTTCCTGTGGATCGACCAGCGCTCGGGGTTCTTCACGGTGGTCATCGCACTCACCTGCTACAACGGCGCCGTGCTCGCGGAGGTGGTCCGCGCCGGCGTCAACGCCGTGCCGAAGGGGCAGGCGGAGGCGGCGTACGCGATCGGCATGCGCAAGACCCAGGTCATGACCATCATCCTGTTGCCGCAGGCCGTGAAGGTCATGCTTCCGGCCATCATCAGCCAGATGGTCGTCGCCCTGAAGGACACCAGCCTCGGCTACGCCGTCGCCGCGCCCGGCCTGACCAGGGTCGGCCAGTCGATCTACAAGGAGTTCCACAACCAGGTGCCGACGGCCATCGTGCTGGCGGTTCTCTATGTCGGGCTCAACCTGCTGCTGACCCTGCTCGCGACCTGGATCCAGAGGCGCTTCGTCGGCGAGAAGAAGATCGACGTCGTCTCCGTCGCGGCAGGGATCGACAACGACCGGGGCGGGCCTGTCTGACCGGCGCGGCCCCGGCCGAGTCGCCTACTTCTTCTTCGAGGTCACCCAGAGCGTGATCGTGCCCTCGATGACGACGGTGCCGTCGGCGAGCTCGCCGCGGACCCGCACGGGCAGGTCGCCCTCGGCGGTGTCCCACTGCTCTTGGTCGGTCTCGGCGATGCAGGTGACGTCACCGGTCGCCTTGGCCGTGTAGGAGATGCTCATGCCCTTGGGGATCCACCGCTTGCTGCTGGGGATCGTCGACTCGGCGAGGCCGCCCATCGCCATCTCGAGGCCGTTGCACATGGCGATCGCGTGGACCGTGCCGATGTGGTTCTGCACGCTGCGCCGCTTGGGGATCACGACCTCGCAGTGGTTGGGCCCCATCTCGGTCACCCGGGGGTGGATGGTCGCGAAGTAGGGCGCCTTCTGCGCGAAGGCGATCGAGAAGACGCGCTTGCCGATCGTGCCGCCGACGACGGGGAGGCCGGTGGTCGTCTTCCAGAGGTTGTGCACCTGAGTCATGGGTCGAGATTACTCGCGAGTAACAAAGCCGGGCAAGGTGTTCTACGGCACGCGCGCGACGACGAAGATCCGCCGGAAGGGCAGCACCACGCCGTGGCCGTCGTCCGGGTACGCCGCCCGGAGCCGCGCCTTGTACTCCTCCTCGAAGCGACCGCGGAGGTCCTCGGGCAGGGCGTGCAGGATCGGCCGGGCGCCGGTGCCGGAGACCCAGGTGAAGACCGGGTCCTCCCCGTGCAGCACATGGAGGTAGGTCGTCTCCCACGCATCGACCTCGCAGCCCAGCGCCTGGAGCGCGCGAAGGTAGGTCACGGCGTCGTGTGCGCCGACCCGGGCGGCGCCGGCCGTGTGGACGTCGTACGGCGGCTCGGCGGCCAGCTCCGCGAGGAGGGTGTGGCTGGGAGCGAGGTGGTTGCCGGGCACCTGGAAGGCGAGCCAGCCACCGGGTGCGACGGCCTCGGCCAGGGCGGGCAGGAGGTCGAGGTGCTCGGGCAGCCACTGGAGGGTCGCGTTCGAGACCAGGACGTCGACCTGGCCCGGCTCGGCCTCGCGCAGCCAGTCCCGCAGGTCCTGCCTGTGGAAGACCACGCGCTCCGCGGCCGGACTGTCGGAGGCGGCGCGCACCATGTCGGCACTGGAGTCGACACCGGTGACCGCGGCAGCAGGCCAGCGATCGGCCAGGAGGGAGGTGAGGTTGCCAGGACCACAGCCGAGATCGACGACGACCCGCGGGTCGGTGGCGTCGATGCGCGCGACCAGGTCGACGAAGGGGCGTCCACGTTCGCCGGCGAACGCGAGATAGCGACCCGGGTCCCAGGTGCTGGTCACGAGCGGGCCGCCGCTCGCTCGTGGAGGTACTCGAGGATCCGGGCGTTGACCACGTCGGGCCGCTCGAGCTGGAGGAAGTGCCCCGCGTCCTCCACGACGGCGACCCGGCTGCCGGCGGGCAGCCGGTCCCCGATCCGGGCTGCCCAGCGCGCGTCGAGGCAGCCGTCGTCGGCGCCCTGCAGGAAGAGCAGCGGCACCTTTGGCGCGCCGGTCCAGTCGCGGGCCAGCGGCTGGTAGCGCGCCGGCAGCCGCCAGGTGCGCGGCTGGGCGCGGTAGTAGCCGATCGCCGCGGAGCGGTGGGCGTCGTCGGGCAGCGCGGCCGCGAGGTGGGCGAGGTCCTCGGTGGCGTCGAAGCCGGGCGACCAGCGCCGCCACAGGTGGGCGACGAGCCGCTCGAAGGTGCGCTCGGGGAGGCCGGGCAGCTGGTTGAAGAGGGTGTACCAGCTCATGCCAGCCTGCCGCGGCAGGATCCGCAGCCAGCGGGTCAGGTCGTCGCTGCGCGGGTTCATCGCGGAGAACGGCGGGACCGCGAGCGAGACGACGTCGGCGAACGGGTTGGCATCGGACGCCGCGATGCCGTTGGCCGTGATCGCGCCCCAGTCGTGCCCGACGAGCAGCGCGCGGTCGTCGCCGTCGTACGCGCGGTGGAGGGCGAGGGCGTCGTCCATCAGCGCCGGCACGTGGTAGCTGCCGTCCGCCGGGATCCCGCTCGGGGCGTAGCCGCGGGTGAACGGCGCGACGACGCGGTAGCCCGTCGCGGCGAGCTCCGGGCCGAGGTGGCGCCAGGTGTGGGCGGTGTCGGGGAAGCCGTGCAGGAGGACGGCGAGCGGGCGTGCCGTGTCGTCGACCTCGCCCCACACGAGGCTGGTCAGGGTGATCCGGTCGAGGGCGGTGGTGCGCTGGTCCACGGCCCGACCCTATGCCCTCAGTATCTTGACATCAAGATTCTCGACGCATCGGATAGGGTGCTGCCATGCGGGACGAGGTGGACGACCTGGTGGAGGCGTGGGCGCGCGAGCGTGACGACCTCGACCTCGGTCCGGTCGCCGTGTTCAGCCGGATCTCGCGCCTCGCGCACCACGTCGACCGCGCGCGGCGCCAGGCGTTCACGGCGCACGACATCGAGTCGTGGGAGTTCGACGTGCTCGCCGCGCTGCGGCGGGCAGGGCGGCCCTACGAGCTCTCCCCCGGGCGGCTGCTGCGCGAGACGCTGGTGACGAGCGGGACCATGACCAACCGGGTCGACCGGCTGGCCACCCGCGGCCTGGTCGAGCGCCACCCCGACCCCTCGGACCGGCGCGGCGTGCTGGTGCGCCTCACCCCCGAGGGCAAGGAGGCCGTCGACGGCGCCTTCGCGGCGCTCCTCGACGCCGAGCGGGACCTGCTCACCGGGCTGTCCGAGAAGGACCAGACCGAGCTCGCCGACCTGTTGCGGCGCCTGCTCGTGCCGTTCGCGGACTGACGGTCGCGCGCTCGGGCTACTCCAGCAGCTCCGCGGCTTCCAGCCACTCGAGCTCGGCGGCTTCCTTCTCCTCGTGCAGCTCCCCGAGCGCCTGGGAGATCTCCGTGAGCTTCCCGGGGTCGGACGCGTGGGCCGCCAGCTCCGCGGTGAGCTCCGCCTCGCGCTCGGCGAGCCGGGCGAGCACCTTGTCGAGGCGGGCGACCGTCTTCTTCGCGGCCCGCTCCTCGGCGGAGCCGGGCTTGGCCGTCGATCTCGATCCGCCGGCTGGTTCCTCGCCGGCTACCCGATCAATGACGGGACCAGCAGGTGCCGCGGGCGGCGGGGCGACCTCGAGGTGCATGGCCTGGGCCCGGCGCTCGAGGTACTCGTCCACGCCGCGCGGCAGCATCGAGATCTGGCCGTCGCCGAGCAGCGCCCAGACCGAGTCGGTGACGCGCTCGAGGAAGTAGCGGTCGTGCGAGACCACGACGAGGGTGCCCGGCCAGCCGTCGAGGAAGTCCTCGAGCACGTTGAGGGTCTCGATGTCGAGGTCGTTGGTGGGCTCGTCGAGGAGCAGCACGTTCGGCTCGGTGAGCAGCAGTCGCAGCAGCTGGAACCGGCGTCGCTCGCCGCCGGAGAGGTCGCCGACCCGCGCGGTGAGCTTGTCGCCGGTGAACCCGAAGCGCTCGAGCATCGACGTCGCGGAGATCTCGCCGTCCGCCGTACGGGTGACCCGGCGGATTCCCTCCACGGTGGCGAGGACGCGGGCCTCCGGGTCGTCGAACTCGACGGCCTGCGAGAGGTGCTGCAGGGCGACGGTGCGGCCGTGCTTGACCCGCCCGACCTGGGGAGCGGCCTCGCCGGCGAGCAGGGACAGGACCGAGGTCTTGCCGGCGCCGTTGACGCCGACCAGACCGACGCGGTCGCCGGGCCCGAGGCGCCAGGTCGCGTGGCTCAGCAGCTGGCGGGTGCCACGCGAGAAGTCGACGTCCTCGACGTCGATCACGTCCTTGCCGAGCCGCTGCGCGGCGAAGCGCTGGAGCTCGAGCCGGTCGCGCGGCGGCGGGACGTCCTCGATCAGTGCGTTGGCGGCGTCGATGCGGAACTTCGGCTTCGAGGTCCGGGCGGGTGCGCCGCGGCGCAGCCAGGCGAGCTCCTTGCGGACGAGGTTCTGCCGGCGTACCTCCGAGGCCGCGGCCTGGCGCTGGCGCTCGGCCTTGGCGAGCACGAAGGCGGCGTACCCGCCCTCGTAGCTGTCGACGACGCCGTCGTGGACCTCCCAGGTCTGCTGGCAGACCGCGTCGAGGAACCAGCGGTCGTGGGTGACCACGACGAGGGCGGACGGACGGGCGGCGAGGTGGGCGGCGAGCCACGCGACCGCCTCGACGTCGAGGTGGTTGGTCGGCTCGTCGAGGATCACCAGGTCGTGCTCCCCCAGCAGCAGGCCCGCCAGGGAACATCGCCGGCGCTCCCCACCGGACAGGCCCGCGACCGCGCGGTCGAGGTCGACACCGGCGAGCAGGACGTCGACGATCTCGCGCAGGCGGGCGTCGGCGGCCCACTCGTGGTCGGCCTTGCCCTGCAGCACCACCTCGCGCACGGTGTGGGAGTCATCGAAGTCGTCGTGCTGGGCGAGTACGCCGACGAGGAGCCCGCGCTGGCGCGAGACCCGGCCCTCGTCCGGCTCCTCGGCTCCGGTCATGATCCGCAGCAGGGTCGTCTTGCCGTCGCCGTTGCGTCCGACGATGCCGATCCGCTCGCCGGCGGCGACGCCGAGGGAGACGTCGGAGAGCAGGGGACGGACGCCGTAGGCCTTCGAGACCCGCTCCAGGTTGAGCAGGCTCCGGCCTTGGCCGGGATCAGGCATAGGTCACCACGTGGGCTCCGGCGACCGGGCCCGGCGCGATCGTGCACCGGAAGCCGCGCTCGGTCAGGTCCGCCACTGCGCTCCGCGCCTCCTCGACGTCCTCGTACAACATCAACAGGGTCGGGCCCGAGCCGGACAGCAGGACGCCGTCGGGTCCGAGGATCCTCAGCTGGGCCTCGACGTCGACGAGGTCGGGGCGCAGGTCGCGCGCCGCGGGCCACAGGTCGTTGTGGAGCAGGGCACCGACCTCGTCGGTGTAGCCCTCGGCGAGCGCGTCGACGAGCGCCTGGGGCACCGGGGGGTCCGCAACGGCGTCGGGCGCGAGCACGTCGAAGTGCCGGTAGACGGCCGGCGTCGACAGGCCCTCGTCGGAGAGGACGACGACCCACCACACCGAGCTCCGGTCGGGGATCGGCGTCACCACCTCGCCGCGCCCGGTCCCGAGCGCGGTGCCGCCGAGCAGGGCGAAGGGCACGTCGCTGCCGAGCTCGCCGGCGATCCGCAACAGGTCCTCGTCGCTGGTCTGCAGGTCCCACAGGCGGTCGAGCGCGAGCAGGGTCGCTGCGGCGTCGGCCGACCCGCCGGCCATGCCGCCCATCACCGGGATGCCCTTGGCGATCGTGATCCGCGCCGCCAGGTCGAGGCCGTGGTGGGCGACGAGCGCGCGACCGGCCCTGATCGCGATGTTGTCGTCGTCGAGCGGGACCCCGTCGATGGGGGCGGTCAGCCCGACCGACCAGTCGGGCGCGTCGGCGACCGTCACGTCGTCGTACAGGCCGACGGCCTGGTAGATCGTCGCCAGCGGGTGGAAGCCGTCGGCGCGTGGGCCGCCGACGCCGAGGTGGAGGTTGATCTTGGCGGGCGCGCGCACGGTCACCCGGTGGGTCGGCTCGACCATCGCCTCACTCATCGGCGCCGCCCGGCACCACGGCGTGCTCCTGGAGCGCGATGGTCAGCGCGACGAACTCGTCGATGCCGAGCGCCTCGCCCCGCGTCAGCGGGTCGATGCCGGCGGCGAGGAGCGCGGCCTCGGCCGGTCCCGACCCACCGGCCAGGTTGCGCAGGGCACCGCGCAGGGCCTTGCGCCGCTGCGCGAAGGAGGCGTCGATGACCGCGAACACCTGCTCGCGGGTGACCTCGTCGGTCGGGGGCGCGTGGTGCGTCCACGCGACCAGCCCGGAGTCGACATTGGGCGCGGGCCAGAAGACGTTGCGTCCGATGGCGCCGGCACGGCGGACGTCCGCGAACCACGCGGCCTTGGCGGACGGCACGCCGTAGGTCTTGGACCCCGGTGGGGCGGCCAGCCGGTCGGCGACCTCGGCCTGGACCATGACCAGCCCGTGCTCGAGCGACGGCAGGAGCGCCATGAGGTGCAGCAGCACCGGCACCGAGACGTTGTAGGGCAGGTTGGCGACGAGCGCCTGCGGCGCCGGACCCGGTACGACGTCGACCGTCAGCGCGTCCGCGAGCACGACCTGGAACCGGTCGGCCTGCGCGGGCGCGAACGCGGCGATGGTCGAGGGCAGCTCGGCCGCCAGCAGCGGGTCGACCTCGATCGCGGTGACCGTGGCGCCGACCTCGAGCAGAGCAAGAGTCAATGAGCCGAGCCCGGGCCCGACCTCGACGACGACCTCGCCGTCGACGACCCCGGACTCGCGCACGATCCGGCGCACGGTGTTGGCGTCGATCACGAAGTTCTGCCCGCGCTGCTTGGTCGGGCGCAGGTCCAGCCGCGCGGCGAGCTCGCGGACCTCGGCCGGGCCGAGCAGGCGCGGCGCTGAGGTCTCGGTCATGGGCTCAAGCGTAGGGCCCGCGGGCGCAGAAGCCCGCGCTCGCCCGTGCGGGGACGCCGACGGCGAGCGGACCAGGGGTCCGCTCGCCGTCGGTGGGAGGTGCGGGTGGCTCAGCGGGGCAGGCCCAGCGAGGCAGCGCAGCCCGGCCAGGCGCCGTAGCCGCCGGACGCATCGCGGACCTTCGTCGCGATCGCGATCTGGGTCTCCCGGGAGGCCTGGTGCGGGTAGCCGGTGCCGCCGTAGGCACGCCACGTGCCGACGTTGAACTGCAGGCCGCCGTAGTAGCCGTTGCCGGTGTTGATCGCCCAGTTGCCGCCCGACTCGCACTGCGCGAGGCGGTCCCAGACGGTGTTGCCACCGGCGAAGTTGGCGGCGACGGACTTGGTGCCGACGTGGACGACCTCGGCGCGCGGCGCCCTGGTGACGTCCTGGGTCAGCACGATCCGCTTGACGACGTCGCCGTTGCGGACGATGACGCGGTAGGTCACGTCGCGGACGCCGTCGACGCCCTCGGTGACGACCTTGCGCTCGCCCTCGTACATCGAGTCGTCCTCGACCTCCTTGACCGGAGCGGGCACGACCTCGTCCTCGACGCGGCGCTTGCGCTGCGCGATGTCGGTGAAGACGATGCGGTCGCCGTCCTCGACCTTGGCGGTACGGGCGGGCCGGACCTTGTCGAACTCGTCGAGCTCGACGCCGACCTCGGCGAGGGCGTCCTCGACGGTCAGCGCGGGGACGGTGCGGGTGACGGCCTTCTTGCCGGCGAGCTCGAGGACGAGCTTCTTCGGGGTGATGACCTCGATCTCGGCGCCGCCGCGGTCGATGTCCGCGCCACGGCTGGTCGAGAGCCGGCTGTCGGCGTACACGACGCCGATCTGGGCGAGTGCGCCCTCGACGTCGGTGGCGGTCACCCAGTGGGTGGAGGTCGTGCCGTCGACGGTCAGCTCAATCGGCCGGCTGTACCGGACGGAGATGCGGTCGCCGCTCTCGATCTCCTCGTCGACGCTGGGCTGCACCACGTCACGGGAGGCGAGCTCGATGCCTTCGGCGTCGAGGACGTCCTGGACGGTGTCGCCGAACGTGCTGACGGTGCGCTCCTTGCCGTCGACGGCGAGCGTGACCTCGGTGGAGAGCGAGGTGTAGCCATAGGTCACCGTGGAGACCGCGAGGAGGACCCCGACGATCGTGGCGACGAGGGCCACGCGGCTCTCGGTCAGCTTCTGGACGATTCCCCGCAGGGACTGGGCAAGGTGAGGGCGCGCAACTCGCACGATTCTCCGATGTTCGAACTCCCCGGGCCTCGGTCGACCAGTGCCTCCCGGAGAGTGTGCCCGCACGCGAGCGGCCCCCCAGAACCCGAGAGAAACTGGTCGGGATGCTGCTGTCCGATCCCGGCCGTCGCATCTACCAGAACAAGAGCAAGCGCGGATCGCAACTCCTGAGAGCCCTCTCCACGCTCAGCGGGTGACCCGTCTCACGCCGTTTGCTAACTTTTGTTAGCAGTGGCGAGGGCTCACCAGCCGCCGCTGAAGGCCCGCTCGGTGTTCGCGTCGACGGCCGCGCAGAGCTCGCCGAGATCCTCGCCTCGCTCGGCCGCCATGAGCCGCATCGTCACCGGGACCAGGTACGACGCGTTGGTGCGACCGCGGTACGGCGCCGGCGTCAGGTAGGGCGCGTCGGTCTCCACGAGCAGCCGGTCCTGCGGGGCGATGCGGAGGGCCTCGCGCAGGGGCTCGGCGTTCTTGAAGGTGACCGTCCCGGCGAAGGACAGGTGGGCGCCGCGGTCCAGGCAGGCGCGGGCGAAGTCGGCGTCGCCGGAGAAGCAGTGCATCACCCAGCGCTCGGGCACGCCCTCGGCGTCGAGCACCTCCAGCACCTCGTCGTGGGTGTCGCGGTCGTGGATCACCAGCGTCTTGCCGAGGCGCTTGGCGATGTCGATGTGCCGCGCGAAGGACTCGACCTGGACGGCCCGGCCGTCCTCGCCGGTGCGGAACGCGTCGAGGCCGGTCTCCCCCACCGCGCGCACCTTGTCGTGCGCTCCGGCCAGCTGCTCGATCTCGTCCCACGCCGCCTCGAGCGCCGCCCGGCCACCACCGGCGAGGATCCGCGGCGCCTCGTTGGGGTGGAGCGCGACGCCGGCGACCAGCGCGGTGTGCTCCGCCGCTGCCGCCACCGCCCAGCGGGCGCCGGGCAGGTCGCAGCCGATCTGCACGATGCGGGGTACGCCGACGGCGGCTGCTGCCGCGATCGCCTCACCGGCGTCCCGGGCCGGCTCGCCCCGCCCGATGTCGAGGTGGCAGTGGTTGTCGACGACCGGATGGGGCAGCGGCTCGGGGGCGGGCGGCCTCTCGTCGCTCACGACCGGGCGCTCACGACCGGGTGCTGGCCGAGCCCAGCCGGTCGAGGATCGCCTCAGCCAGCTCGTCCGGCGCCTGCGTCGGGATCCAGTGCGAGACGCCCTTCAGCTCGACGAGGCGGTAGGGACCCTCCACCCAGCGGTGGTTGTTCTCCGCGCTCCAGCGGCCGACGGCGATGTCACCGTCGCTCCACACCAGCGTCGTCGGGACCGACACCTTCAACCGCATGTCGCGGGGCTTGTTGAGCGGCAGGGCCCGGTACCAGCCGAGCGCGCCGGGCAGCGCACCGTCGTCGACGATCTCGCGCTGCACGCGGTCGAGGTCCTCGCGCGTCATGCCCGACGCCGCCAGCTGGCGGTCCGACGCCTTGCCGAGCCGGCCCACGACCAGCTCGGGGATCATGGGCACCTGGAAGGCGAGCATGTACCAGGACTTCAGCACCTGTCCCGAGCGCGCCATCGCCGTCACGAAGGACATCGGGTGCGGCACCGACACGGCGGTGAGGGTCGCGACGCGGTCGGGGTGCTGCTGCGCGACGCCCCAGGCGACGACGGCGCCCCAGTCGTGGCCCACCACGTGCACCCGTCCCTCGGGACCGACCGCCGCGTCGACCAGCGCCATCACGTCGGCGACCAGCTCCTCGATCCGGTAGTCACGGCGCCGCTTCGGCCGGGCACCGCGCGAGTAGCCGCGCTGGTCGATCGCCAGCGTGCGGTAGCCCGCGTCGTGCAGCTGCGGTGCGACCAGCCGCCACGAGCTGGCCCGCTCGGGGAACCCGTGGAGCAGGACCACGACCTCGCCGTCGGCCGGACCGTCGTCGTACACGTCGAAGGTGAGGGAGTCGCGTCGGACCGTCGTGATCCGCCCGGTCCCCGAGATCGTGTCGGGCTTGTCAGTCATCGATGTGCACCACCTGGTAGACGTCGCGTTTCGGGATCCCAGCCTGTACGGCGACCGCGGCGATCGCGTCCTTGCGCCGCATGCCGGACTCCTCGAGCCCGGCCACGGCAGCGCGCAGGCTCGCGGGATCGGTCGCCACGGCTGCTGCGGGGTCGGCGCCGGCGACGACGATCGTCACCTCGCCGCGGATGCCGTCGGCCGCCCACGTGACCAGGTCGCCGAGCGGGCCGCGGCGTACCTCCTCGTGGGTCTTGGTCAGCTCGCGGCACACCGCCGCGGCGCGCTCGGCCCCGAACACGTCGCGCATCGCCTCCAGGGCGGCCTCCGTGCGGTGCGGCGCCTCGAAGAAGACCATTGTGCGCTGCTCGGCGCCGAGGTCGGCGAGTCGGCGGGAGCGCTCGCCAGCCTTGCGCGGCAGGAAGCCCTCGAAGCAGAACCGGTCGACCGGCAGCCCCGAGACCGCCAGCGCGGTCAGCACCGCCGAGGGGCCGGGGACCGCGGTCACCCGGATGCCCGCCTCCACGGCCGCGGCGACCAGCCGGTAGCCGGGGTCGGAGACGCTCGGCATGCCGGCATCGGTGACGAGCACGACCCGATCACCGTTGAGCAGCGCCTCCACGAGGGACGGCGTGCGCGCGGACTCGTTGCCCTCGAAGTAGGACACCACCCGGCCGCCGAGCTCGATGCCGAGGTCGGTCGTGAGCCGGCGCAGCCGTCGGGTGTCCTCCGCCGCGACGACGTCGGCGCCGGCCAGCTCCGCGGCGAGCCGTGGCGGCGCGTCGCCCGCCTGGCCGATCGGCGTGCCCGCGAGGACGAGGACTCCAGTCACGGCTCCATCCTTGCAGCCGGGTCTCGGGACGGTTGCTGCGCAACCTCCTCGACCACCGGAGCTAGGCTTCCGGACCGTGACCGTCGCCGAGGAGGAGGCCCGCACGTCCGCGGGCCCACGCAGCCTGACGACGCTGTCCACGACGGCGACCGGGCGACGCGTTCCGCACGCCATCGACCGGGCGCTCGGCCCGCTCCGGGGCCTGCGCGGCCGCGACCGGCTGGTCGGCTGGCTGGGGCCGCTGGGCGTCACGCTGCTCGCGCTCGGCCTGCGGCTGGTCCACCTCGGCGACCCGGACCGGTTCGCCTTCGACGAGACGTACTACGCCAAGGACGCGTGGTCGCTGCTCAACAACGGCTACATCCAGACCTACCTGACCGACGTCGACGGCAACACCAAGACCGACATCAACGCCGACATCCTCGCCGGGCACACCCAGGGCGTGTGGACGGGCGAGCCGTCGCTCGCCGTGCACCCCGACGTCGGCAAGTGGCTGATCGCGCTCGGCGAGAAGGCCTTCGGCATGGACCCCTTCGGCTGGCGGATCGCGTCGGTGGTCGCCGGGTCGCTGATGATCCTGGTCCTGTGCCGGCTGGTACGACGCCTCACCGGCTCCACGATGCTCGGCTGCGTCGCCGGCCTCCTGCTGATGCTCGACGGCATGCACTTCGTGCTGTCCAGGCTGGCGCTGCTCGACATCTTCCTCGCGCTCTTCCTGCTGTGCGGCGTGCACTGCCTGGTCGCCGACCGCGACTGGCTGCGCCGCAGGCTGGCCGCCCGCGCCGCGCTCACCGCCGACGGCACGCTGCACGGCTGGGGCGGCCGGATCCTGTTCCGGCCGTGGCTGCTGGCCGCGGGCGTCTGCTTCGGGCTGGCCGTCGGGACCAAGTGGACGGCGCTCTACCCCCTGGCCGCGTTCGGCGTCCTGTGCTGGGTCTGGAGCGCGGGCGCGCGGCGGATGCTCGGCATCCGGTGGGCCGTGGCGAAGGGGGCGCTCGCCGACGGCGTACCCGCCTTCCTGCACCTCGTGGTCGTGGCCGGCCTGGTCTACATCGCGACCTGGGGCGGGTGGTTGGCCCACGCGCACGAGTACGAGGAGCACCTCAGCTCGACGCAGTACCGCCAGTACACCGGCCACGGGCACTGCGCCAAGGACGACGACTCCTACGTCGCGACCGACCTCGACGACTCGAGGAAGTGGCCCACCGCGACCGAGAAGGACGCCCACGGCATCGGTGAGGCGTGGCAGTCGCTGCGCTCGCTCTGGTACTACCACCAGGACGTCTACACCTTCCACACCCACTTCCTGAACTGCTCCGAGCACTTCTACGAGTCGAAGCCGTCCAGCTGGCTGCTCATCAACCGTCCGGTCGGCGTGGCCGTCACCAACGACATCTCCCCCGACGCCGAGGGCTGCGACGCCCCCGCGAACAGCGACTGCATCAAGCAGGTCCTGCTGCTCCCCACTCCGGTGCTGTGGTGGGGCGGCGTGGTCGCGCTGCTCTTCGCGGTCGTGATGTGGATCGGCGCGCGCGACTGGAGGTACGGCCTCGCCGTCGTCGGCGCGCTGTCGACCTGGCTGCCCTGGATGCAGTACGACGACCGGCCGATCTTCATCTTCTACGCGATCGCCGTCCTGCCGTTCACCGTCATCGCCCTCACCCTCGCGATCGGCACCATGATCGGCCCCTCCCGGCTGCCCTCGGCCCGTCGTACCGCCGGGGTGATCGTGAGCGGTGCCTTCGTGATCCTGGTGATGCTGAACTTCGCGTGGTTCTGGCCGATCTGGACCAACCAGATGCTGACCCACAGCGAGTGGCTGAACCGGATCTGGTTCACCCGCTGGGTCTGATCATGGGCGCGAGCGCGTCTCCGCCGCAGGTGGGGGCAGCAAGCTGCCGGAGGCGCGGCTCCCGCCGCGCTGCCGCGCTCGCGGTTGCCTCCGGTGGAACCCACGCCCGCCTGGCGGCAAGCCTGCCGTCTGCCCGGGAGCTCAGTGGTTGCGCAGGGCGTCGATGAGCTCGCCCTTGTTCATCGACGAGCGGCCCTCGATGTCGAGCTCGGCGGCCCGCTCGTGCAGCTCGTCGACGGTCCAGTCCTCGTAGTCGCCGGCCTTGCCGCCACGACGGCCGATCTCCGAGGCGCCCTCGGACTTCGCCGCGTTCGAGATCCGGGCGGCCTTCTCCTTGCTGGCGCCGTCCTCGCGGAGCTCCTCGTACATGTCGGGGTTCTTGATCCCCGGGCCGTGCTTCTTGCCGGGCATGGCGTCCTCCGTCCGTGGGGTCTCTGCTTCTCCCCAGTCGCTACCCGAGGAGGGGGGTGACAGACGCCCGGTCGGAGACGCGGACTTCGCGCTGGGCCACGTCGACCTCGACGCCCGGGCCCATCGCGACCACCCGCGCGTGCCGGTGCAGCCACCGCACCAGGTCCGCGACCAGCCACGGGCCGGGCTCGCTCCGGCGGTCGTAGCCGAGCAGGGCGCCCGGCCGGCCGGGTCCGACGATCAGCGCGTCCACGACGGTACGACGCCCGTCCGGCACGGAGACCATCCGCGCGTCGAGCACCCGGGCGCCGCGGTGCAGGCCGGCTGCGGCCGGCGCGACCACCGGTAGCCCGAGCAGCTGCCCCAGCCGGAGCCGGTCCGCCCCCGCCTCGCCCTCGGCGCGCGGCCGGAGCAGCCCGGCCCGGGGCACGGACAGGTGGACCTCGCTGGTGACCTCGGCGACCAGGTCGAGGTCGATGACGTCGGGCACCGACCGGTGCGCCTGGGCGTCGAAGACCCGCGCGTGGGTCCGCGTCAGGACGCCGCCCAGGTGCGGGCCGAAGCGCGGCAGCAGGGCCGGCAGCCCGACCAGGATCCCGGTGGGGACGAGGGATCCGTCGGGTGCGGTGGCGATCTCGATGTCGTCCACCTTGCACACCAGGCGGCCCTCGCTGTCGACGACCTGCCGGTCGAGCAGGTGGAGCGCGGCGTCGTACGAACCGGTCATCAGCCCTGTCCCATCGAGGTCGCGATGATCAGCGGGATCGCAGCGACGGCCGCGACCACGATGACCACCAGGTAGACGAGGCCGAGGAGGTTGGCGAGGCGCCCGTTGCGGTGCTCGCCGAGGTAGTCCGGGTCGTTGGCGACGACGAGGATCGGGAAGTAGGTCAGCGGCAGCGCGACCGCGGAGAAGACCACCGAGATCTCGGTGACCATGATCGGGTCCACCCCGGTGAGCAGCACGCCGGCGGCCAGCACCGTCATGACGAGCAGGATCACGTGGAAGCCCGCCGCCTCGGGGGTCCGGACGTACTTGCCCCACTGGAAGCCGAAGTACTGCGCCAGGCTGTAGCCCGTCGACAGGCCGGTCTCGCACGCCGCACCGAAGGTGGCCGCGAAGAAGCCGAGCACCACCACGGCCAGCCCGACCTTGCCGAGGGCGACCGCGACGGGAAGCCCCACCTGGCCGAGCGTCTCCACCGCGATCCCCTGCGGCATCAGCACGACCGCGGCGCACCCGGCGATGGCGACCGACAGGATGCCGCCGAGCGGGAAGCCGATGAGGACGTTGGCGCGCATCACGCCGATGTCCTTGCTGGTCCACCGCTCCTCGACGCCGCCGCTGGAGAAGAAGAAGACCTCGTAGGGCGTCATCGCGGCGCCGAAGAGGGCGACGCCGAAGAAGGCGTAGGTCGCCCACGACTCGGCTCCCGGCTTCTCGGCCGGCGACAGGGTCGAGGCCAGCTCACCCCAGTCCGGGCCGAGCTGCCACAGCGCGACCGCGAAGCCGATGAGGGTCAGGCCCAGCAGGCCGAGGACGTTCTCGATCGACGAGAACTTCGCCCGCCACAGGACGATCCACACCGCGGCCGCGACGAAGGGCACCAGCAGCACGTGGTTGACCGAGCTCACCAGCTGCAGCGCCAGCGCCACGCCGCCGATCTCGGCGATGAAGGTCAGCAGGGTGACCAGCATCGAGCCGACCAGGTTGAGGAAGCCCATCCGCGGCCCGAGCCGCTCGCGCACGAGGTCGAAGGTCGCCCGCCCGCTCACCGCGGCGATCCGCCCGGACATCTCCGCGAAGACGCAGATGCCGACCACGCCGAGCACCACCACCCAGACGAGGGACAGTCCGAAGCGGGCGCCGACCTGGGCGTTGGTGACCAGGTCCCCGATGTCGACGAACCCGCCGATGGCGGTCAGCACGCCCAGCAGGACGTTGAGGTAGCGCTTCACGGCACCTCACCACCGGCTCTCGGCCCGTTCGAGCCGGTCCGCCGCGCGGTCGAGCGCGACGAGGACCGCGCGGTCGTCGTACCGTCCGTCGACGGCGTGCTGGCGCGCGTCCTGCACCGCCGTGGCCGCCTCGTCGAGCAGCGCCTCGAGGTCCTCGGCGTCCTGGTCGCGGCCGGCGGGCACCTGCAGCCGGGACGTGTCGTCCTGCACGGTGCCCATCGCCTTCTCGGCGTCCGCCACCAGCACCACCGTGTACGACGACCAGGTCCGCTCCTCGTGCGCGGTCTCGACCGCGAGCCGTGCGGTGGCGACCTCGCTCGTCGCGTCGGTCACCGCCTGCCGCGCCTCCTGGTCCCACGCCGCCACGTCGGGCTGACCCACCAGCGAGCAGCCGGACGTGGTGGCGAGGACGGTCACCAGGAAGGGCACCAGGAAGGGCACCACGACGGCGGTCGTACGCCAGGCCCGCATCATCGCTCGCGGTCCCGCAGGGTGAACGGGACCGCGGCCCACAACGCGATGAAGGCCAGCGCGACCGCCGCCGCGGCGATCGGTGCGGCGGATCCGCCGAGGACCACGTCGAAGACGAGGTAGACGACGGCCGCCGAGACAACACCCAGGCCGACGATGCCGCCGAGGCAGCACAGGTGGGCCGCCCGGACCAGCCAGTCCCGCTCCCCCTGCCGGAAGAGCAGGCGGTGGTAGCAGACGGGCGCCACGATCGTGCAGGTGGTGATGACGGCACCGAGGAGGATCCCGAGGTACAGCCGGTGCTGCCCAGCGGTCAGGTCGTGGAAGCGCTCGGTGAACGGCACCGTCAGCAGGAAGCCGGTGAGGATCTGCACGCCGGTCTGCATGACGCGCAGCTCCTGGAGCAGCTCGCCGAGGTTGCGGTCGAGCTGCCGGGGCGGCCGCTGGTGGTCCCCCAGCGTCGCCGGGGGCGTCACGCGCGGTCCTCCTCCACGTCCTGCACGCGCGGGTAGGCGTCGTCGTCCTCGTCGGCAGGCGAGCCGTCCTCCTCGTCGACGACGGCCTCGGGGTCGAGGTCCTCCTCGTCCACGACGGCCTCGGGGTCGCCGTCCGCGACGTGGTACTCCTGCGCCGCGTCGACGTCCTCGTCGCCGGTGCGCGCGTCCGGTCCCGCGGCGCCCTCCTGGACGTCGTCGTCGAAGGGGTGACCGGCGACCGCGTCACCGGGCGTCACCGGACCGGCCGCCTTGCGGCTGGACACCTCGGACAGCTCTCCGGAGTTCTTGTCTTCACCAGGCATGGACGAGCGGTACCCGGGCCCCGCCCGGTCAGAACACCGGCTTGCCGCCCGTGACGCCGAGCACCGTGCCGGAGACGTACGACGCCTCCGCGGGCGAGGCCAGGAAGACGAAGGCGGGTGCGACCTCGGCCGGCTGCCCGGCGCTGTCGAGCGGGGTGTCGGCGCCGAACCTCTCGACCTTCTCCGGCTCCTGGGTCGCAGGCTGCAGGGGCGTCCAGATCGGGCCCGGCGCGACGGCGTTCACCCGGATTCCGTCGGGACCGAGGGAGGCCGCGAGGTTGACCGTGAGGTTGTTGATCGCCGCCTTCGTGGCGGCGTAGTCGAGGAGGGCCGTGGACGGCTCGTACGCCTGGATCGAGGCGTTGTTGATGATGCAGCCCGGACGCTTGCGCAGGTGCGGGACGGCGGCGCGGACCAGCCACATCAGGGCGTAGAGGTTGGTCTTGAAGGTCCGGTCGATCCGGTCGTCGCTGAAGTCCTCGATCGCGTGGTCGCGGGCCATCTGGTAGCCGGCGTTGTTGACGAGGACGTCGAGACCGCCGAACTCGTCGACGGTGCGCTGCACCGCCTCGTCACACGCCTCCCGGCGGGTCAGGTCGAGCGCCATCGGTACGACGCGGCGCCCGGCCTCCTCGACGAGGGTGACCGTGGCGTCGGCGTCGGGCTGCTCCTCGGCGAGGTGGGTGAAGGCGATGTCGGCACCTTCCCGGGCGCAGGCGATCGCGACCGCGCGGCCGATGCCGGAGTCACCACCGGTCACGAGCACGACCTGGCCCTCGAGGCGACCGTTCCCGACGTACGACTGCTCGCCGTGGTCGGGCTCGGGGCGCATCTCGCCGGTCAGTCCCGGCGGCGTCTGCTGCTGGGCGGGGAACTGGATGTCGTCGGTCATGCCCGGGCGGTACCCGGGCCGATCCGCCGGATCCGGCCCGGGAGCCCCTAGGACGCCGGGGGCGTGCGGCGCGTCGTCAGGTCGTCGAGCAGGCTGTCGAGCAGCCGGCGCAGGCCGGGGTGGCTGACGTGCCCCTCGCGCGCGACCTGGATCAGCCGGTCGGCGACCTCGCGCACCTTGACGTTGCGGTTGCGCGACCACCACTTCAGCATCGCGAAGGCCGCGTCGGCGTCCAGCCCGTAGCCGAGCATCAGGATGCCCTTGGCCTGCTCGATCGTGTCGCGGGCCTTGGCGGAGGCGGCGACTGCCGCGTCGGCGGCGGCGCTGCTCTCCGCCACCATCTCCGGGGTCAGGTCGAGGTAGTAGCCGACGAGGCGGTCGGCGCCGCTGCCGATGGCCGTGCCGTCGTCGTACTCGCCCTCGCCGACGAGCACGACCCGCCGGATCTGGTCGCCGACGATGATCCGGTAGTAGATGTTGAAGGGCGCCCCGTCGACCACCGCGGCAGCCAGGGTCTCCTCGACGAGCTCGCGGTCCAGCTCGTGCTTGTGCTTCATGATCAGCTCGGTGGTCGGTTCGACCTCGCCGGGCCGGTAGCCGTGGATGGCGAAGACGTCGTCGTCCCACTCCCAGGTGCTCGTCGCGACGTGGAAGACGAACCTGCCCGTCTGGCGGTCCTGCCCCACCTCGGCGAGGGATCCGACCTGCTCCACGTGACCTCCGCTCGACGAATGCCCGCAGCACCCGGGGGCCCGTGTGCCGGCAGGCCTCCGGGGTACCACGGCGACCACGAACGTGACGCGGGCCCAGCCCCCCTTGCCTGCGGACCAATCATTCCGAACGTCACGCCGGGCCACAACACCGGCCCCACCCACTCATGAAGGAACGTGTGATGCGGCTCCCCGAACCGTGCGGCCCCCTCAGCGAGGGCGTCGTGCGCGCCCTGACCGCCGAGGCGACCGGCCCCCACCCCGTCCCCGAGCCGCGCGCCGTCGGCGACGTGGTCCTGCCCCTGGCCGACCGCGACCTCCAGCTCGCGCTGTGGATCCTCTACGAGCTCCACTACCGCGGGTACGACGGCGTCGACCCCGGCGCCGAGTGGGACCCGCTGCTCCTGGTCAGCCGCGCAGCGCTGGAGCGCGTCTTCGAGCGGGCCGTGAGGTCGCTCGCCGACGAGTCCGCTCCGGAGGACGGGCTGGGCCACGTGGGCGACCCGGCCGAGCGCGTCACCCGCGAGCTCACCCGGATGACGGTGAAGGAGGGACCGGGCGAGACCGTCCGCTTCCTCGAGCGCCGCGCCACCCGCGAGGAGTTCGTCTCCTACCTGCGCCGCCGCGCGGTCCACCACCTGCGCGAGTCCGACCCGCACAGCTTCCTGCTGCCGCGCCTCAGCGGCGCCGCGAAGGTCGGCCTCGCCGAGCTGCAGTACGACGAGTACGGCTCCGGACGCCCCGACCGGCTGCACCAGGAGCTGTTCGCCGCCGCGCTGCGCTCCCTCGACCTGTCGACCGACCTGGCGTCGTACGCCGAGGAGGCGGACGCCGCCACCCTCGCCTCGGTCAACGTGATGTCCCTCTTCGCGCTCAACCGCCGGCTGCGGGGTGCGGCCCTGGGCCACCTCGCCGCCTTCGAGGCGACCAGCTCGCTGCCCTGCGACCGGATCGCCCGGGGTGCCCGGCGCCTCGGCCTGCCCGACGAGGTGGCGGCGTACTACGAGGAGCACGTGGTGGCCGACGCCGTGCACGAACAGCTCGCGATCCGCACCATCTGCGGCGCCCTCGTCACCGACGAGCCCGAGCTGGCCGACGACGTGCTGATGGGGGCACGGGCCTGCCTGGCCCTCGACGGGATCGCGGGACAGGCGCAGCTCGACGCCTGGCTGGAGGCCAGGTCCGCGCCGCGCCAGTCCACCGGCCGGAGGGCCGGATGAGCGCGCGACGGGTCACCGTCACCGAGTGCCCGGGCGGGCCGCTGCTCATCCGCGGCGCCGACGAGGTGGTCGGCATCGACGGGACGACCGGCACGGTCGACCGGGCCGTCGTCGCGATGTGCCGGTGCGGCCGCTCCGAGCGGCTGCCCTGGTGCGACGACAGCCACCGCGCAAGGAAGCGCAGGAAGAAGAAGGAGCAGACGGACGAGTAGTCCGCGAGCCGGAGGAGGCGACGCATGAAGGCAGTGACGTGGCAGGGCAAGGGCACGATGACGGTCGAGCAGGTCCCGGACCCACGGATCAACCGCCCCGACGACGCCATCATCCGGGTGACGTCCTCGGGCCTGTGCGGGTCCGACCTGCACCTCTACGACCCGCTCGCCCCGTTCATGGAGGAGGGCGACATCGTCGGCCACGAGCCGATCGGCGTCGTCGAGGAGGTGGGCGCCGGGTTGACCTCGCTGCAGCCGGGCGACCGGGTCGTGGTCCCCTTCAACATCAGCTGCGGGACGTGCTGGATGTGCTCGCGCGGCCTGCACAGCCAGTGCGAGACCACCCAGAACGTGGAGCACGGCACGGGCGCGAGCCTGTTCGGCTACAGCAGGCTCTACGGCCAGGTGCCGGGCGCGCAGGCGGAGTACCTCCGCGTGCCCTTCGGCGACACCCTGCCGATCAAGGTCCCCGACGGTCCGCCGGACGACCGGTTCGTCTTCCTGTCCGACGTGCTGCCGACGGCCTGGCAGGCGGTCGAGTACGCCGGCCTCCAGCCCGACGACACGCTGCTCGTGCTCGGTGCCGGCCCGATCGGTGACATGTGCGCACGGATCGCGCTGCACCGCGGCCACCGGGTGATCGTGGTCGACCCGGTCCCGGAGCGCCGGGCGCGGGTGGCGGCGTACGGTGCCGAGGTGCTGGACCTCGCCGACGAGGTCCCGACGCTGGCGCAGGTCCGCGAGCTGACCCGCGGCCGCGGGGCGGACGCGGTCATCGACGCCGTGGGCATGGAGGCGCACGGCTCGCCGGTGGCGGAGTCGATGGCGAAGGTCGTCGGGATGCTCCCCGACCGGATGTCGCGGCCCCTCATGCGGTCGGCCGGCGTCGACCGGCTCGCCGCGCTCCACCTGGCCATCGACGCCGTCCGGCGCGGGGGGACGATCTCCGTCGTCGGCGTGTACGGCGGAGCGATGGACCCCATGCCGCTGATGGAGCTCTTCGACAAGCAGGTCCAGCTGCGCATGGGACAGGCCAACGTGCACCGCTGGAGCAGCGACATCCTCGAGCTGCTGATGGAGCCCGAGGACCACCTCGGCGTGGAGTCCTTCGCGACCCACCACCTCGCGCTCGACGACGCGCCGGCGGCGTACCGCGACTTCCGCGACAAGCGCGACGGCATGGTGAAGGTGCTGTTCAAGCCGTGACGACGACAGCCGTCGACGACCGCCCTCCGACCGGACGCGTCGAGCGTGTCAGGCGATCTCCGGTCGGTGGGCCGTCGTTCGGCCGGCGTGCGCGCCTAGGCTGCGCGCGTGGTGCCGAGCACGCTCCGGCGCAGATCCGTGAAGATCCGCTGCAGGAGGCGGGACACCTGCACCTGCGTGACCCCGAGCTCGTCGGCGATCTGCTGCTGCGTCATCTGCTCGTAGAAGCGCATCTGCAGGATCCAGCGGTCCCGCGGCTTGAGCTTGCGGCAGGCAGGACCGAGCAGGACGACGGCTTCGCTGTGGTCGAAGCCCGGCTCGACGGTGGGCAGCAGCTCGGCGAGGCTGCTGCCGGTCTCGGACACCGGCTCGTCGAGCGAGGACGCGTGCGCGAGGTCGCCGCAGGCCATGGCCTCCTCGACCTCGTCCACCGGGGCGTCGACGGCCTCGGCGAGCTCCTCGAGCGACGGCGGCCGACCCAGCTCCTGGGTGAGTTCGGCCTCCATGGCGGTGATCCGGGGCCGGATCTCCTGGACCCGGCGCGGGGGCCGCACCACCCAGCTCGCCGAGCGGAAGTGCCGCTTCAGCTCACCGAGGATGGTGGGGACGGCGAAGACCAGCAGGTCGTCGCCGAGCTCCGGGTCGAAGGACTGCACGGCCCGGGTCAGGGCGAGGCAGGCGACCTGCTCGAGCTCGTCCTGGCTCTGGCCCCGGTTGCGGTAGCGCGCGGCGAGCGTGCGGGCGACCGGGATGTTGATCACGATGACCTGCTCGAGGAGCGCCTCGCGCTCCGCGCCGCTGGTCTCGCGGGCCTGGGCGAGCAGCTCCGCGGTGCGGGCCTTCCGCTCGTCCGAAGGCAGTGCCGGCTCCGGATGGGCCGACGGGATGGTGGGTACCTCAACTTCAAGGGCGATGGACATGGACTACTCCCGATGGTCGGAAGCGGTGTGGCGGTGGGCTTGGCCACATGTCGCGCATCTGCAGCGCCGATACCCAACCTAGCGCGAATCCATACGTATGACCACCCGTATGAATCAGGATGAATAGTCCGAAAGGACTAGTTGCGAGAGGACGGCACCGGGCATAACACCACGGTCGGACCACGGTTGATCACTGTGTCCGGCACCGAGCCGGACGTCGACCGCACGGAGGATCCGATGGAGCAGATCGTGGTGGCGCTCAGCCCGTTCACGCGGCGCAGCCGCTCGCTCGGCGTCAGCCACCGCGACCACTACCTGTCCCGTGGCCTGGAGCCCGGCGAGCACGTCCTGGTCCACGACCCGCTGGCCGACGAGCACTTCCGAGCGGTCGTCGCCGACGTCGAGTTCGAGCTCGACGACACGACGTACCGGCTCGAGATCGGTGGCCGGATCACCGCCGACGAGGCGGACGAGTGGCTCTCCCCTCCGGCCGGCGACGGACACCTGACGACCGTCGAGATCGTCGCCCTCCTCGAGGAGCTGCGGCGCAGCGAGCGCGACGTCCACGCGGCCCTCGCCGACCTCCGCGCCCGCTGAGCGGGCCTGCGCGAGGGAACTCTCCCCCGTTCGGTCCCGGGCCACTGGCCCGTTCGGGCCATGCCGCAAAGACCTCCGGCCCTACCTGCCGGTATCGGTGGTTTTCCACTCAGGTTGGCCCCGAGAATCGTCACGTGACTGAGCAGACCCCGATCCGCGTATACCTCGTCGACGACCACGAAGTGGTGCGTCGCGGCGTCGCGAGCCTCCTCGAGACCGACGACACCATCGAGGTCGTCGGACAGTCGGGCAGCGCGACCGTCGCCCTGCGCGAGATCCTCGAGCTGCGGCCCGACGTCGCGATCCTCGACGCCCACCTCGCCGACGGCACCGGCGTCGACATCTGCCGCGAGATGCGGTCCGTCGACCCCGACATCAAGGGCCTCATCCTGACGACGTACGACGACCCGGACGCCATCTCGGCGGCGATCCTCGCGGGTGCCTCGGGCTACGTGCTCAAGCGCATCGAGGGGAACTCGCTGCTCAGCGGCATCAAGCTGGTCGCCGGCGGCCACTCGCTCATCGACCCGACCGTCGCGAGCCGCGTGGTCGAGCAGATGGAGATGCAGCGGCGCTCGCTCGACGTCATCTGCGAGCTCACCCCGCAGCAGCGCAAGATCTTCTTCCTCATCGCCGAGGGCATGACGAACCGGCAGATCGCCGAGGAGCTCTACCTCGCCGAGAAGACGATCAAGAACCACGTCACCGGGCTGCTCGCGCGGCTCGGGCTCCAGCACCGCACCCAGGCCGCCCTGCTCGCCGTACGGCTGCGCAGCGGCGAGGGCACCAGCGCTCCGCCCATGGCCGAGCGCCGCGTGGGCTGACGAGCTCCCTCCGGGAAGCTCCCTCCGGCCGGGCCGCACCGGGGACGTGGCCCGTACGACAGAAGACCCCCGCCAGGCTCACCTGGCGGGGGTCTTCGCGTTCCCTGGGAGGGTCTGTGGCCCTAGAGGCTGAACCGTCCGACCAGGTCCCGCAGCTGGCCGGCCATGCCGGTGAGCTCGGTGGCCGAGGTCAGCGTGTTCTCCGCCCCCTCGCGGGTGTCGGCGGCAGCCGTGGCGACCTGGGTCACGTCCTCAGCGATGCCGTTGGCACCGGCCGCCGCCTCGGTGACGGAGCGGGCGATCTCGTTGGTCGTCGCGGTCTGCTCCTCGACGGCCGAGGCGATCGTCGACTGGATGTCGTTGATCTTCGCGATCACGTCGGCGATGCGGCTGATCGCGGAGACGGCACCCTGGGTGTCGCTCTGGATGGCCTCGATCTTCTGGCCGATCTCCTCGGTCGCCTTGGCGGTCTCCTTGGCGAGCTCCTTGACCTCGTTGGCGACGACCGCGAAGCCCTTGCCGGCGTCACCGGCGCGGGCGGCCTCGATGGTCGCGTTGAGGGCGAGCAGGTTGGTCTGCTGCGCGATCGAGGTGATCACCTTGATGACCTGGCCGATCTCGGCGCTGGACTCGCCCAGCGACGCGACGGTGCCCTGCGCCTCGGAGGCGACGGTCACGGCGTCGGTGGCGACGGTGGCCGCCTCGGTGGCGTTCTTGGCGATCTCGCGGATCGACGCGGTCATCTCCTCCGCCGCCGTGGCGACGGTCTGGATGGACGCCGACACCTGCACCGACGCGCTCGACGCCGACGCCGCACGGTCGGACGTCATCGAGGCGCCCTCGCCCATGCCCTCGGCCAGCGACGTGAGCTGGCCGGCGGCGGCGGCGAGCGACTCCGCCGTACCGCCGATGTCGCCCATGCTGGTGCGCAGGGTGGTGAGCAGCGTGCGCAGGCCCTCGGCCACGCGGCCGACGGCGTCGTCGCCCTCGATGTCGAGCTCGCGGGTCAGGTCGCCGGCCGCCGCGGCCGAGACCACGTCGAGGATCTGCTCGACCTTGCCGGCGAGGACCGCGGCGGCCTCGCGCTCGGCGGTCTCGCGGTTGATCCGCGCGATCGCCTGGGACACCAGGCGGCCGATGTTGCGCAGTGCCTCGAGCCGCTGGGGGCTCGGCTGCAGGGTCTCGGTCGCGAAGAAGTCCATCGTCGCGACGACCTCGCCCTCGACGATGACCGGGAAGCAGACACCGGACTTCACGCCGACCTGCTGGGCCACGGGCGCCCGCACGCAGTCGGTCATCTCACCGATGTCGGGGGTGAAGTAGAGGTCGCGCTGCGCCCAGGCCCGGCCGGACAGGCCGACACCCTCGGCGAAGGACGCCTGGAGCGTGACCCGACGGAACTCGGGGCCGGCGTCGCCGGACTCGCGGTCGAACTTCAGCGTCCGGTCGGCCGGGTCGACCTTCCAGAACGAGCCGTAGGCCCAGCCGAACTCCGTGCGGACCGTGTCGAGGGCGCTCTGCACCGCCTGCTCGACGTCCGTCGCGGACCCGAGGGTGGCGAGGATCTTGTTGACGGCCGTGGTGTCCGCCTCCGCCTCGGCCCGCTCGCGCTCGGCACGGAGCCGGTCGGTGATGACCTCCCAAGTGGCCATCGCGCCGATGTACTCGCCCTTGGCGTCGGTGATCGCGCTGACGAGCAGGTCGAGCGTCTCGTCGCCGACCTTGATGTCGGCGCGACGGGGCAGGTGCTCGGCCGTCTCGAGGATCCCGCGCTGGTAGGCGGGGTTCTTGTGGAAGATGTCGAGGCTCGAGCCCACCACCTGGTCGGCGGTGACCGGCAGCGCGCCCTCGAGCCCGCGCAGGGTGTTGAGCGAGGCCGGGTTCATGTAGCGGATGACGAAGTCGCGGTCCGCGAACATCATGTTCGTGGGGCTGTTCTCCATCATCGAGGTCACCCGGGCGACCTCCTCCTCCATCCGCACCTTCTCGGTGATGACCTCCCAGGTGGCCATCGCGCCGACGTACTCGCCGGCGGCGTCGCGGATCGGCGAGACCAGGAGGTCGAGGACCTCGGGACCGACCTTGATGTTGGCGCGACGCGGCAGGTTGCCGGCGTCGGAGAGGATGCCGCGCTGGTAGCTCGGGGTCTTGTGGAAGATGTCGAGGCTGGACCCGACGATGTCGTCGGCCTTGACCGGCAGGTGCTCCTCCAGCTTGCGGAGGGTCTCGAGCGACGCCGGGTTCATGTAGCGGATGACGAACTCGCGGTCCGCGAACATCATGTTCGTCGGACTGTTCTCCATCATCGACAGGGCGAACGCCGAGGCGTCGGTGCCGCCGACCTGCTGGTCGGGGACGGGGATCGCGGTGCGGGCCTTGGTGGCGCGGGTCGACTTGGCGGGACCGGTGCCGTTCACCGGCACGTCCAGGGTCTCGGTCACGGGTTTCCTCCGGTGGTGTCGGGCGTGGTCGCAACGTCGACCGCGCGGTCTGCGTCGAGGACGAGCAGGATGGTGTCGGGCAGCGGGCGCACCCCGCGGACGACGTCCTGCACCTCCTTGGGCATGTTCGAGGGGGCCGGCTGGGCGTCCACGCCGGCGGTGTCGATCACGTCCCCGATGTCGTCGACGAGGAGGCTGACCACCTCGCCACGGCTGCGGACGATCACGTTCATGGGGACCTCACCGGCGGCACGCGCCGGCAGGCCGAGCCGGACCCGGAGGTCGACGGCGGTGACGATCTGGCCGCGCAGGTTGATCAGGCCGGTGACGGCCTCGTCCGCACGCGGGACGGGCGTCATCGGCTGCAGGCGCAGCACCTCCTGCACCTCGTCGACCGCGACGCCGAAGAAGAGGCCGGAGACCCAGAAGGTGCAGTACTGCTCGGCGGTCCGGGCGGTGGCGGTGATCGTCATGCGGGGACTCCTGACCGGGCGACGACGGCCTCCAGGTCGACCAGGTCGGTGACCCGGTCCTGCACGACGGCGCTGCCCGTGACGCCCGTACGGCGTCCGACCTCGCTCGCGCTGACCGCGACCTCGACCACGTCGAGCACCCGGTCGATGACGATGCCGACCGCTCCCCCGGCGCCGTTGCCGCCGCCGGTCTCGTGCACGACGACGCTCACCTGGTCGCTGCGGTCGCTCGTGTCGGGCAGGCCGATCGCCGTCGCGAGCCGCACCAGCGGGAGGATCCCGTCGCGGTACTGCACCACCTCGGCCGTCCCGCTCCGCTCGATCCGCTCCCGCTCGAACTCCTCGAGCCGAGCGACCGCCGCGAGCGGGAGGGCTGCGCGGCGGCCGTCGGCGACCTCGAGCACCAGCAGTGCGGTGCGGTCGTCGGCGACGCCGGTGCGGAGGTCGACCGCCTCCGCCTGCGTCGCTCCGACGCCGGACGTGGCGGCGATGCCGGCCACGTCCAGGATGAGGGCGACACGGCCGTCGCCCATGATGGTGGCGCCTGCGTACATCGCCAGCCCCTTGAGCTGGCGGCCGATCGGCTTGACGACGATCTCCTGGGTGTCGTGGACCGTCGAGACGCACAGGCCGAAGCGCACGTCGTCGGACTGGAGCACGACCACGGTGATCGCCTCGCCGCTGGGCGCGGGCTCGCCGCTCAGCACGCCGGCGAGCGACACGAGCGGCAGCAGCTTGCCGCGCAGCCGCAGCACCGGGGCGCCGGCGAGGTCCTCGACGTCGCGCTGCAGGTCGTCGCCCTCGATCCGGACCAGCTCGACCAGGTTGGCCTGCGGGATGGCGTAGCGCTCGCTGCCCTCGCCGACGACGAGCGCCGGGATGATGGCCAGCGTGAGCGGGATCCGGACCCGCGTCGTCGTACCCCTGCCGGGCTCGGAGCTGACGTCGACGCTGCCGCCGATCCGCTCGATGTTCGTCCGTACGACGTCCATCCCGACGCCGCGGCCGGAGATGTTGGAGACCGCGGCCGCCGTGGAGAAGCCGGGGCGGAAGATCAGGCCGAGCACCTCGCGGCCGTCCATCCGGGAGAGCTGGTCACGGGTGACGACGCCACGCTCCAGCGCGACGGCCGCGATCCGCTCGGGGTCGATGCCCTTGCCGTCGTCGGCGATCTCGACGACCACCTGGCCGGACTCGTGGTAGGCCCGCAGGCTCAGCGTGCCCTTGGTGGGCTTGCCGGCCGCGGCGCGTACGTCGGGCGGCTCGATGCCGTGGTCGAGGGAGTTGCGCACCAGGTGCGTCAGCGGGTCCTTGACGGCCTCGAGGAGGCTGCGGTCGAGCTCGGTCTCGTGACCCTCCATCACCAGCTCGACCTCGCGGCCCAGCTGGTGGGACAGGTCGCGGACGACGCGCGGCATCTTCGACCAGACCTGGCCGATCGGCTGCATGCGGGTCTTCATCACCGACTCCTGCAGCTCGCTCGCCACCAGGTCGAGCCGCTGGCTCGCGCGCACCAGCTCGAGGTCGTCGGAGGCGAGGCTGCGCTGGATCAGCTGGTTGCGGGTCAGCACCAGCTCGCCGACCAGGTCGACCAGGTCGTCGAGGAGGTCGACGTCGACGCGGACCGACGACTCCACGCGGGTCCGGCGCTCGACGCCGTCCCACGGCTCGGCGGGGTCGGACGCGCGGCGCTCGACGCCGTCCCACTCGGGCTCGGCGGGGGCCGCGGCTTCGGGCTCCGGAGTCGGCTCGGGGGCGGGCTCCGGGGTCGGCTGCGGGGTCGGCTCGAGGGCGAGCTCGGGCTCGGGCTCGGGGGCCGGCGGTGCCGCGAAGGAGTCCGCCGGGGACACGACCGGCTCCTCCGCGGCTCCGCCGGCCTCGGACGCCACGAGCGTCCCGGTGCTGGGCTCGGGCTCGCGCCCGGCCAGCAGGTCTTCGATGACGGCGACGACCGGCGCGACGTCGACCGCGGGGTCGGTGTCGCTGCTGGTCCGCTCGATCACGTCGAGCAGCGCGCGGACGGTGTCGACCATGGACAGCAGCGCCTCGGCGATCACCGGGGTCATCACCGCCTCACCGTCGCGAAGGCGCGACAGGAGGGTCTCGCCGACGTGCGTCAGCTGCTCGAGACGATTGAAGGCGAGGAAGCCACTGGTGCCCTTGATCGTGTGGATCGTGCGGAAGATGCTCGACAGCCGCTCCCGTGAGTCCGGCTGCTGCTCCAGCTCGACCAGGTCACGGTCGAGCTGGTCGAGGTTCTCGTGGGACTCCACGAGGAACTCCGCGATGATCTCTGCGTCGTCGTCCATTGGCCCTCCCTTCCGCGCTGTCCATCGGCGCGGGCCGCAGGCGGATGAGGGGCGATCGTGGAGTCGGGACCGGGGTCCCGGGTGGTGGATCCGTTCGGGGACGTCGGGACGCGGGGCCTGGTGGTGGATGGGTTGCCATGGGCCCCGGAGATGACGAACCGACCACGCCTCTGCGTCGTCGACGACGGAGGTGATCCGGCGAGTCCTCGCGGCCGCGGCCGGGAGGAAGTCCGGCTGAGTCTGTCCCGGACGCGCCGGTGGCCCCGCCGGTGGGGCGGGGTGTGGGGCTTGGTGGTCAGTAGCCGTCGAGTGGGCGGGTGCCGGCGGGGCCGACGTGGAAGTGGTGGCCGTGGGGGCTGGTCCACAAGTAGTGCCCTGGGACGACGACGAGATAGCGCCAGGTCGAGTGGGTCTTCGCACGATGATGGCGCCTGCAAAGCGGGACCAGGTTGCACGGGCAGGTCTTGCCGCCCGCGGCATGGGGCTTGGCGTGGTCGAGGTCGCAGCGAACTGCCTGTTGGGGGCAGTTGGGGAACCGGCAGGTGTGATCTCGCAGCGCCACGCGGTGTCGGTGGCGGTCGGGGATCTCGTAGGAGTCGACCGGGATGCAGTCGGCCAGGTTGATGACCGGTCGGACGATGACGGTGGTGCCCGGGACCTGCAGCCATTCCCGGATCTGTGCGGTGGTGACCGGGCAGCGGCCCTCGTCCCAGCGACCGACGGTGTTGGTGGTCGAGGAGGTCGCGCAGCGACCGTCACGAGACCCCTGTGCCTGTGCTGTCAGGGCGGTGTCGGTGATGTGGACGTTCAGCTCCACCCGACGTCCGGGGGCTTGGGCGATGACCTCGCCAGTCGTCTCGTCGGCGATCAGCAGGTCGAGGGCGAGGTCGCGGCGGGCGATCGCACCCACAGCCTTCGCACGACGCACGTCCAACGAGTCGGTGTCGCCGAGCTGGCCCCGTAGGTGCGCCTCGCGGGCGACGGCTTGGTTGAGGTCGTGGCCGTCGGCGGCGTCGAGGTAGGCGTCGAGGTGCACGCCGCCGTGCGCGTCGACCTCGTCCATGTGGACGTCACAGTGGCGGCGGTCGTTCGCGGCCTGGCGTTCGGCCTCGGCGCGTTCGGGGTCGAACCGCAGGATCGCCTCGGTGACGAGGCGTTCGAGCTGTGCCCAGCCGACGCCGCCGACGGCGGCGTTGAGGTGCCGGTCCACGAATGCTGCTGCTTCTGCCGGCAGCGACCTGGTCAGGTCGGCGATGCGTTGGGCTCGCCACGGCGTGACCCGGGCGTCCACCATGGCGGCGTAGAGAAGCGGGAGGCGCCAGGCGCACTCGATGACCTGGCCCACGTACGACCGGCCACCGTCCGGTGAGCGGCCGAGCACCGCGATGAGCTCCATCAGCTGGAACTCCGACACGAGCGGGGCGCCGGGGCCGGCGATCGGGACACCGGTGTCGAGGTAGCCCTCCGTCAGGGTCGCGGCACCTTCGGGACTTTCGACGATGTTGGCCTCGGCCCACGACGTGATGGCCTGCCATTCGCGGACGATGAGGGCGTCGCGGAGGTCGACACCGTCACGGATCTCGGACAGCAGCGAGGCTGTCGAGACGGTGCTGGTGTCGAGGTCCATGACTGGATTCTTGCATCGACCTCCGACACAACGAAGCGACGGAAACCCGCCTGTGGACAGGGGAAACTCCATCCGGCGCATGTGAAGAGCTAGTGGTGCGACGAGTGATCACGAGCTGCCGGACCGCACCCGACCGCCGGAACCCAGCCCCGACCCAGCCTCCTCGTCGCTGCGCTTGAAGACCCGATCACCTACCCAACCGAAGGGCACAGCGGGTGCACCGGAGCCAGAGGTCTCGTGACGGTCGCTGCGCGACCTCCTCGACCAGCGGGGGTGGCTACTGGCGGGAGCGGAGCGCCTCGGTGAGGGAGGCGACGGCGTCGGCGGGGGGCGAGGCCGCCTCGGCGTTGGCGTCGGCGAGCTCGGCGAGGAGCTCGGCGCGGTGGACGGCGACCGAGCGGGGCGCGTCGATGCCGATCCGGACGACGTCGCCGCGGACCTCGAGCACGGTGACGGTCACGGCGTCGGGCGTGCCCTCACCGATGACGACGCTTTCGCCGACGCGACGGGAGAGAACCAGCACGGATAGAGGCTATCGGGTCAGGCGACGAGCGGGGCGGCAAGCGGCAGGTCCGCGTCCTCGAGGATCACCTGGCTGGCGCGGCGGGTGGCCGGGTTGACCACGAGCGGGGCGCGCAGGTTGACCGTCGTGTCGGCGAGCGAGGCGCCGGCCCGGACGACGAGGAGGACCAGGACGTCGCTCGCGTCCTCCGGTGCGATGCCGAGCTCGGTCACGACCTCGTCGCCGATCTCGGGCGTGTAGTCGGGGAAGAACGGCGCCGGCGGTACGACGACGAACTGCAGGTCGTCGCTGTCCAGGGATCGGAAGCCGTGCAGCACGCCGTCGTCGTCCAGGCGCACCAGCGCGAAGCGGGCGTCGTCGGGGAAGCCGGGCATGGGGTGCGCGAGCTCGATGACGGGGATGTCCATGCGGGTCATTGTGGCAAGTCCCCTCAGCGCAGGAAGTCGAGGAGGCTCGGCTGCATGACACGGGAGGTGGCGCCGAGGGCGGCCTGGTAGGCAACCTCCTGCAGCTTGAGCTCGACGGTGGTCTCGGCGAGGTCCGCGTTCTCGATCGTGCTCAGCTGGTTCTTCAGCGAGATCCCGGCGTCGGAGGCGATCTGGTCGGCCTGCTCCAGCCGCTGGAAGCGGGTGCCGGCGGCGGTCCGGGCGCTGGTCACGGTGTCGATGCGGGAGTTGAGCGTGTTGATCGAGGCGCTGATCCCCGCCTTGTCGCCGGCGCGCAACGCCGTCGCCAGCGCGTCCAGCTCGGCGAACACCGACGTCGCGCCGTCGCCGAAGACCGTCGGCCCGTCGACGTCGACCTTGACCACGACCCCGTCGGCGATGCGCCGGTTGACGTCGCCGAGCGTGCCGACGTAGTTGCCCGCGGCGTCGTACGCCGCCGTCCCGGCGGTGACGCCGCCGAACACCGGGCTGTCGAGGTACTTCGTGTTCGCCCGGGAGACCAGCTCGTCGCGGATCCCCTCGACCTCGACGGCCAGCGCCTCGCGCGCGACCGGCCCGGACGCCGACGCGTTCGCGCCCTGCAGGGCGAGGTCGCGGGCCCGCTTGACCGTGGTGGTCACGGAGTCGAGCGCGGAGTCGACCTGGGTCAGCCAGCCGAGGCCGTCCTGGGCGTTGCGGGAGTACTGCGCCTGGTCGGCCAGCGAGCTGCGCAGCCGCATCGACGCGGTGGTCCCGGTGGGGTTGTCGGAGGGCCGGTTGATGATGCGGCCGGTGGAGAGCTGCTCCTGGACCTTCGCCAGCCGGCCGAGGCCGCGCTGCAGGTTGTCGAGCGAGCCCTCGGTCAGCATCCGCTGGGTGACGCGTCCGATGCTCATCAGCGACCCACCAGCCCGGTCCGGTTGATCAGGGTGTCGAGGACCTCGTCCAGCGTGGTCAGCAGCCGCGCGGCCGCCTCGTAGGACCGCTGTGCGGTCATCATGTTCACCGTCTCCTCGTCGAGGTTCACGCCGGCCTGCTGCTCCCACGCGTCGTCGAGCGACCCGGTGAGCGCCGTCTGGTTGGCGGTCTGCCGCTGGAGCGAGGCGACCGCGGTGCCGAAGCCGTTGACCAGGCGCTGGTAGGCGTCGGCGGCGTCGCCGGCCCGGCTCAGCGCGTCGGCGTTGACGCCGTCGCGCCCTGCCCCGGTCACCGACGACGCGGCGACGAGGGCCGGGTCGGTGATCGCGACCTGCAGGCTGGCCGCGCCGACGAGCGGGTCGTAGGAGAAGAACGTCCCGCCCGCGGCGCCGGCGGCGTCGTACCCGAGCGCGTGCTGGGTGTTGACGGCCGCGGCGAGGTCGGCGGCGATCGCGTCCAGCCCTGCCCGGTACGACGGCAGGGTGGTCGTGAGCACCTGGGTGATCCCGCCCAGCTCGCCGCCGGGACCGGCCGCGCCGGTCGGGAGCACCGTGCTCCCCCAGCTCGCGTCGATCCGGAAGGTGATCGGCGCCCCGTCCGCGTCGCCGGCCGGCGTCACGCCGGAGGCGACCACGAAGCTGCCCGCCTCCTTGCCGGTGACGAGGGCCTCGCCGCCGACGGTGACGTCGAACTGGCCGTCCGCGCGGACGGTCGTGACCGCGCCGGCGAGCTCGGCCAGCCGCAGCGCGAGCTGGTCGCGCTGGTCGCGCAGGGTGCCCGCGTCGGTGCCGTTCTGCTCGGTGACGAGGATGTTGTGGTTGAGCTCGGCGATGCCGGCGGCCGCGGTGTTGACCTCGTCGACGACGTTGTTGAGGTGGACCCGCTGGTCGGCCTCCTCGCCGGCGACGTTGGCGACCTGGATCCGCAGCGCCTGCGCGAGCGTCTCGGCGCTGCCGAGCACCTGCTGCCGCGCGGCGTCGCCGCCGGGGTTGGTCGAGAGGTCCTGCCAGGCGTTGCGGAAGTCGAGGATGGCGGCGTACACGCCGTTGTCGCCGGGCTCGCCGATGCCCTCCTCGACGCGCGCGAGGATCGTCTGCTGCGTCTCGAGGTAGGACAGCGAGCCGTGCTCGCGGCGCACGCGGATGTCGAGCAGCGGGTCGACCATGCGGCGGACCTCGCCGACGCCGACGGTGCCGCCGAAGTTGTCGGAGCGCGACCACATCGCGGGGACGTTGGTGCTGATGCTCTCGCCGACCACGCGACGGCGGACGTAGCCGTCGGTGCTGGCGTTGGAGATGTTGCTGCCGGCGACGTCGAGGGCGACCTGCTGGAAGCGCAGCGCCGCGCTCGCGGAGGTGATCGCGCCGAAGGAGCCCGCCATCACAGGCTCCGGTCGACGAGCCGGGTGGCGGCCGGGGTCAGCACGGCGTCGCCCGACGGGGTGTAGCTCGCGGTCGTCGTACCCCCCAGGGCGAGCAGGGTCTCGCGGGCCGAGCGGTAGCCGGCCGTGATCAGGCCCTTGGCGTCCTCGGACGTCTCGGCGATCTCACGGGCCAGGGCGACCATCGCGTCGCGGTGGTCGCGCAGGATGCCGGCCCACGGGTCGGGGGCGGCCTCGGACAGCGCGCCGAGCGACGGGTTGGGCGTCAGCCCGAGGGCCTCGGCGGCCTCGTCGGCGGCGGTCGCCCGCAGCACCTCGGTGGCGCGGAGGTCCTCCAGGACCTCCTCGATCTCCCGCGTGACGTTGACCAGCCAGCGGGTCTTGCCGGAGGCGAGCACCATCCGCTCGACCTCGAGCTTGTAGGCGAGTGTCTCGAGCAGCTCGCGCTCACGCCACAGGATCTGCGACAGCCTGTCCATCGATCGTCCGGCCTCTCTGCTCCGCCCCCGAGATGCGGGGTGTCTGTAGCACCCCCATCGATCACGACGGAAGCGACCTGAGCAGTTTCGGCCGGATGTCCCTGCACCCCCACCCCACAAGGAACCACACGGTTCCGGGACCTCGGTCCCGTATTGCCCCACCGAGCGGTCACTCGCATCGAATTCGCGTGCGACACGCCGGACCGTTGCCGGAATCTCAGGGACGTGAACGAGTACGAGGGCACCGTCGCCGCCGAGACGGACGAGCTGATCACCACCCACATGCCCCTGGTCGGCCACATCGTCCGCGAGACGATGGGCAGGGTGCCGTCGCACGTGAGTCGCGACGACCTCACCTCGGCCGGGCTGACCGCCCTCGTCCTCGCCGCCCGGGCCTTCGACCCCGAGCGTGGCGTCCCGTTCGACCGGTACGCCGCCACCCGCATCCGCGGCGCGCTGCTCGACGAGCTCCGCTCGGTCGACTGGGCCTCCCGGTCCGTCCGGCGCCGGGCCCGCGACCTCGCCGAGACCCGCAGCCAGCTCGCCAACGTGCTCGGCCGCACGCCGACCGTCGCGGAGGTCGCGCAGGCCGCCGGGATGACGCCCGACGAGGTCGCCGCCAACGACGACGACGTGTCCCGCGCCCAGGTCCTGTCGCTGCAGGGGTCGGCGACGACCCCGATCGAGGAGCTGGTCCCCACCCGTGCCCCGTCCCCGGAGGACCTGGTCGAGCATGCCGAGCGGCTGACCTACCTGCGCGAGGCGATCGAGGAGCTGCCCGAGCGGCTGCGGATCGTCGTCCAGGACTACTTCTTCGCCGAGCGGCCGATGGCCGACATCGCCGCCGAGCTCGGCGTCACCGACTCCCGCATCTCGCAGATGCGCGCCGAGGCGCTCACCCTGCTGCGCGACGCGCTCAACCACGCCCTCGAGCCGGCGCTGCTCAAGCCCGCCGGCAAGGCCGGCGGCGTGGCCCAGCGCCGCCGGGAGTCGTACTTCGCGGCCGTCGCGGCCCGGCACGCCGACGGTGTACGCCGCGGCGTCGTCACGCCGCTCGACGCCGTCGGCTAGCAGCTGCACCGGGGCGAGGCGTCTCGTGACGGTTGCTGCGCAACCTCCTCGACGAACTTCCCCCGAAAACCTCTCAAGCCCGGGGTCGGCGTACCGATCACCACCCCGACGGGAGACCACGGACGGTCACCCGAGAACCACAGGACGACCTGATTCCAGGAGGGAAACATCATGGGTCTTCGCATCAACCAGAACATCGAGGCCACGAACTCGTACCGCAACCTGTCGGTCACGCAGAACCAGCTCTCGAAGTCGATGGAGAAGCTGTCGTCGGGCTTCCGGATCAACCGGGCCGCCGACGACGCCGCCGGTCTGGCCATCTCCGAGGGCCTGCGCTCGCAGGTCGGCGGCCTGAAGGTCGCGGTCCGCAACGCCCAGGACGGCGTCTCGGTCGCACAGACCGCCGAAGGTGCGCTCACCGAGGTCCACTCCATGCTGCAGCGCATGAACGACCTCTCCGTGCAGTACAACAACGGCACCCAGAACACCGAGTCGCAGGCGGCCCTGCAGGCGGAGTTCGACGCGCTGAACACGGAGATCACCCGGATCAAGGACAACACCAAGTTCAACGGTGTCGACCTCTTCGCCGGCGCTGCGCTCACCTTCCAGGTCGGCTACGACAACACCGACACCATCGCGATCTCGGCCACCGCGCTGGCCGACTTCACCGCCGGTGCCGCGGTCGCCGCCGTCGACATCACCGACAGCAACACGCTGCAGGCCGCGATCACCGAGGTCTCCACCCAGCGTGCCGAGCTCGGTGCGGTGCAGAACCGGTTCGAGCACACGATCAACAACGTCAACGTCGCGATCGAGAACCTGTCGGCCTCCGAGTCGCGCATCCGCGACACCGACATGGCCCAGGAGATGATGAGCCTCACCCGCTCGCAGATCCTCAGCCAGGCCGGCACGGCCATGCTCGCCCAGGCCAACTCGGCCCCCAACGGCGTGCTCCAGCTGCTCCGCGGCTGATCCGCACCACCAGCTGAACCCACAAGTGCCGGTGGGGCCGACCGGCCCCACCGGCACTTGCCATTGCCTGGACTGACCAGCGCCCGCACGTGCTCCCCCACCCGCCACCCAGGAGGACCCCATGGCCGGCACGAGCAGCATCGGCGGACTCGCCAGCGGACTCGACACCGCGAGCATCATCAACCAGCTGATGACGCTCGAGGCTGCGTCGCAGACGAAGTTGAAGACGCAGGTCACCACGGAGCAGGGCAAGGTCACCGCCCTCCAGAAGCTCAACACCGCGCTGCAGGCCCTCGCCACGGCGGGCAAGGACATGGCGGTCCCGACGACCGGCACGTGGTCCACCCTCAAGGCGACCTCGAGCAACACCGGTGTCGCCGTCACCGCGACGTCCGCGGCGACGCCGGGGGCGTTCACGGTCACCGTGGGCCAGACCGCGCTGACCCACCAGGTCGCGTTCACCGATGCCCACGCGAAGACCGAAGTGGTCACCGGCGCGACGACGAGCGTCGTGCTCAAGCGGTCCGGCGAGGCCGACCTCCAGGTCGACACCGCCAACGGCACCCTCGAGGAGCTGGCCGGGGCGATCAACGCCGCCGACGCCGGCGTCCGGGCCACGCTCGTGCGGACCGGGAGCAGTGGCGGGGTCGACCAGTACCGCCTGCTGGTGGAGTCCACCGCCACGGGAGCGAGCCAGGACTTCGAGCTCACCGACAGCACCGGCGCCGCGCTCCTCGGCGGCACCACGGTGCGGGCCGGCCGCGACGCCAGCATCTCGATCGGCGGGATCACGGCCACCTCGACGAGCAACACCTTCGCCGACGTCGTACCGGGGGTGACGATCACGCTCGGCGCGAGCGCCACCGGGACCGCCGACCTGACGGTCGCCCGCGACGCCGACGGCCAGTCGGCCGCGGCCAAGGGCTTCGTCGACCAGCTCAACGCGGTCCTCACCCAGATCGGCACGCTGACCTCCAACACGCCGGAGGCGAGGGGAACCCTCGCCGGCGACAGCACCCTGCGCCGCGTCGCGGGTGCCCTGCAGGACACGATCTACCCGCCGGACGGCACCTCGATGGCCAAGTACGGCATCCAGGTCGACCGCTACGGCAAGGTCACCTTCGACCCGAAGAAGTTCGCCGAGTCGTACGCCGCCGACCCCGTGGCCACCGCCGCCGCGTTCACCGGACCCACCGGCTTCGCCGCCCGGGTCCAGAAGGTCGCCGAGGCCGCCAGCGACAAGTACGACGGCACGGTGACCGCCGCGATCACCACCCACACCTCCACGATCACCCGGCTCAACGCCAGCATCGAGCGGTGGGACGACCGCCTCGAGCTGCGACGCCAGACCCTCGAGCGGCAGTACACCGCCCTCGAGACCGCCCTCTCCCAGCTCAACAGCCAGTCGACATGGCTCACCAGCCAGCTCGACTCCCTGTCCGCATCCACCCAGTGAGGACCGCCCCATGTACGCCACCCGATCGGTGCACAGCGCGCAGAGCGCCTACCGCGAGAACGCCGTCGCCACGGCCTCCCCGGCACGCCTGCTGGTGATGCTGGTCGAGCGCCTCGTCCTCGACGGCGAGCGCGCGCTCGCCGCCCAGCAGTCCGGCGACTGGCCGGCGGCCCACCAGCACCTCCTGCACGCCCAGGACATCGTCGTCGAGCTCGAGTCGAGCCTCGACGTCGACCGGATGCCGGCGGGGCCGCAGCTGCTCTCGCTCTACCAGTACCTCCGGGGCTGCCTCGTCGAGGCCAACGTGAAGCGCGACCCGGCGAAGTCGGAGGAGGCCCTCGGCCTCGCCCGGCAGCTGTGCGACACCTGGCGCGAGGCCGCGATGGCGGCGGCGATCCAGTGACCGCCGTACCTGCGCCCGGGCTGCCCGAGCAGCCCCGGCGACCTGTGACCTGGCGCGAGGCCCTCGACCGGCTGGAGGCCCACGCGGACCGCGCGGAGCAGCTGATCCGCGGTCACGCGGCTCCGGACGAGCCGCCGTGGGCACCGCCGACCGACCTCGGCCCGATCCCCGACGAGTTCGTGCCCCGGGCGCGACAGCTGCTGGCCCGCCAGCAGCGGTTGATGGCCGCCATCCCCGCGCTGCTGTCGGACAAGCACCACCAGCGGAGGGTGGCGGACCGGGTGGCGGACGCGACCAGCACGCCCGCGCACCCGGTCTACCTCGACATCACCGCCTGAGAGGCGCCTGCCGCACGACGAAGGCCCCGAGGTCCCGCACGGGACCTCGGGGCCTTCGTCGTCCTCGGGACGGCCAGCTCAAGCAGCGCGCGAGCGCCGGACCGCCCCGACGACGCGGTCCGCCAGCTCCTCCAGCGGCAGTACGTCGTCGGCGAGTCCGGCGCCCGCGACCGCACCCGGCATCCCCCACACGACCGAGGAGTCCTCGTCCTGGACGAGGATCCGGGCGCCGGCCGCGGCGAGCTGCCGGGCCCCGGCGAGACCGTCCTGGCCCATCCCGGTCAGCACGGTGGCCAGCGCGCTGCCGCCGTACACCTCGAGCGCGGAGCGGAAGAGCACGTCCACGGCGGGACGGCAGAAGTTCTCCTGCGGTCCCTGGTCGAGCACGGCGCGGACGCCCGTGCCGCGACGCTGGACGCGGAGGTGGAAGTCGCCCGGGGCGAGCAGGACGCGGCCGGCGCGCACCTCGTCCCCGTCAACGGCCTCGCGCACCTCGAGCGGCGAGACCTTGTCGAGTCGCTGGGCGAGCATCGCGGTGAATACCGGGGGCATGTGCTGCACGACGAGCACGGGGATGCCCAGGTCGGCGGGCAGCCGCGGCAGGAAGCGGGCGAGGGCGTCGGGACCGCCGGTGGAGCAGCCGATCAGCAGGGCGGTGACGGACTTCGGCGCCGGTGCCGACCGCTCGCGACGCACGATCGGGCCGCCGGCGCCGGGGGTCAGCTTGCGCAGGCCCGCCAGGGCGCGGATCCGCGGCACCAGCTGGTCGCGCACGGCGGCGATGCCGTCGGCGATCTGCCCGGTGTTGCTCGGCTTGGTCACGTAGTCGCTCGCGCCACGTGACAGGGCGTCGAGGGTCGCGGTCGCGCCGCGCTCGGTCAGTGTCGAGAACATGATGACCGGGAGCCGCGCGTGCTTCTCCCGGATCCGGGTCAGCGCGCCGAGGCCGTCGAGGTTCGGCATCTCGATGTCGAGCGTGACCACGTCGGGCCGGAGCTCGTCGACCATCCGGACCGCCTCGAGGCCGTCCCGGGCCATGCCGACCACCTCGATGTCGCTGGCACTCCCGAGCGCGGTCGTCACCAGCCGTCGTACCAACGCCGAGTCGTCCACGACGAGCACCCTGATCCTGGTCACGGGCCACCCATCGGCCCACAGGGATAGTCCCTGACGAAAAGCACCCGATCGCACGCGATTTCGGTGCTTTTCGTCAGGGACTACCGTGCGCGGCCGAAGGAGCGGGCATGACCGCCCCTTCCGCCTTCGCGTCCGTCTCGGCGCTGGTTCGCCGCGAGACGTCGATGGTGTACGACGAGGGCAAGGAGTACCTCGTCGAAGCACGTCTCACCCCGCTGGCGAACGCCAAGGGACTCGGGCTCGAGGAGTACGTCGCGCGGCTCGCCTTCGACGCCGACGAACGGCGCAAGGTGATCGACGCGCTCACCATCAACGAGACCAGCTGGTTCCGCGACCACACGCCCTACCAGGCGTTCACGGACGCGATGCTCCCCGCGCTCCTGGAGGAACGGGCGACGTCCCGCCGCCTGCGGATCTGGAGCGCGGCGTGCTCGAGCGGCCAGGAGGCCTACTCGATCGCGATGCTCCTCGACCAGCACCTGCCGTCCGGCTGGGAGTACGAGATCGTCTGCACCGACATCTCGACCCAGATGCTCGACCGGGTGCGGGCCGGCAGGTACAGCCAGGTCGAGGTCAACCGCGGCCTGCCCGCGACCAGCCTGGTCCGCTACTTCTCCCGGGTCGGGCGCGACTGGGAGATCGCCGAGCGGCTGCGGGAGCGGGTGAGCGTCAAGCACCTCAACCTCGCGGCGCCCTTCCCGATGCTCGGCACGTTCGACGTGATCTGGCTGCGCAACGTCCTCATCTACTTCGACGCCGAGACGAAGGCGGACATCCTGCGCCGGATGCTGCCGATGCTCACCCCCGACGGCTACCTGCTGCTCGGGTCCTCCGAGACCACCCTCGACATGCCGGCCGACCTCACCGCCTCGTGGCGGCGCGACCAGATCGGCCGCGTGCCCGCCTACCGCCGGGCATCCGCCATGACCCTCTCCAGGACAGGAGCCTGATCGTGCGAGCCATGATCATCGACGACTCCCGGGCGATGCGCAGCATCCTGCGCCGCATCGTCACCGGGCTCGACTTCGAGACCACCGAGGCCGAGCACGGCCAGGCCGCCCTCGACCAGATGAACGCGGGCGTCGTACCCGACGTCTGCCTGGTCGACTGGAACATGCCCGTGATGGACGGCTACACGTTCATCACGCAGGTGCGTGCCAACCCCGAGTGGCGGGACGTGACGCTGATGATGGTGACGACCGAGAGCGAGCAGCGCAACATCGTGCGCGCGCTGGCCGCCGGCGCCCACGAGTACGTCATCAAGCCGTTCACGCCGGACGCGATCGTCGAGAAGCTCTCGCTGCTCGGCCTCGTCCCGGCCGAGACCGAGCAGGGGGCGTGGGCATGAACGTGCTGACCTTCTTCGAGGCCTCCCCCGACGAGGCCGACGCCCCGACCGTCGACGACCTGCAGGCCGTCACCGAGGACGTGTGGCTGGCCCTGGTCGGCGAGGACGAGGTCCTCGTCCCGCGGATGGTGCCGCCCGGCACGCCCTTCGACGCGACCGGCGTCTGGTCGTCCTCGGTGACCGTGAGCGGCGGCTGGGCCGGCGTCGTCACCGTCGAGCTCGACGAGGGCGTCGCGCAGCAGCTCAGCGCCCGGATGCTCGCACTCCCCGAGGGCGAGCCGGTCGCCGACGGCGACATCGCCGACGCGGTCGGCGAGCTGGTCAACATGGTCGGCGGCAACGTGAAGAGCCTCATGCCCGGGCCGAGCGTGCTGTCTCTGCCGGCCGTCGCCGCGGGCCGCGCCGCCTTCGCCAGCGACGTCGCCGAGGTGTGCCGCCTGGACCTCGCCTGGCGCGGCGCGCCGGTGCGCATCTGCATCCACGTGCCGGCCTGACCACCCGATCAACCCGAACCACCCGATCAACCCGAACCACCCGAACCACCCGAACCACCCGAGAACCGGAGCCAGTGAGGTCCTGATGAAGATCCTGATCGCCGACGACAGCCGCGTGATGCGGCAGATCGTGATCCGCACCCTGCGCCAGGCCGGGCACGGCGGCCACGACATCGTGGAGGCCGAGAACGGCCGCGAGGCGCTCGAGATGGTGCGCTCCGAGGCGCCCGACCTGGTCCTCTCGGACTGGAACATGCCCGAGATGAACGGCATCGACTGCCTCGCCGCGCTGCGCGCGTCCGGCTCCGACGTCGCCTTCGGCTTCGTCACCTCGGAGGGCTCCGAGGAGATGCGGCAGCGTGCCGCGTCGGCCGGCGCCGCCTTCCTCATCGCCAAGCCGTTCACCCCGGAGGCGTTCGACGACGCCCTCCGCAGCGTGCTCTGAGGGGGAACCCGATGGTCATCCACCTCCCCCAGCCCAAGCAGGTGCGCGAGCTGCTCGCCGACCTGCTCGGCCGCGACGTCACCCTCGAGCCGGCCGCACCCTTCGCGCCCGGTCCCGACACCGCCGCCTCGATCGCCGTGTACGTCGACGACCAGCTCCGCATCTGCGCGCTGATCGCCTGCGACCTGGCTCTCTCCGCCCACGCCGGCGCGGCGATCGGCCTGGTGCCGGTCGGCGGTGCCGAGGCCGCGATCGAGGACGGCAAGCTGACCGACACCCTCGCCGAGAACCTCTACGAGGTGCTCAACATCGCGGCGTCGATGTTCAACGTGGCAGGTGCCGACCACCTGAAGCTGCACGCCCTCCACCCCGCCGGTCCCCCACTGGACCCGCAGCTGCGGATCAGCGCCCTGACGCTCGGTCGCCGGGAGGACCTCGCCGTGTCGATCGGCGGGTACGGCAGCGGCGCGCTGTCCGTCGTACTGCTGGCCTGACCTGCGGCGGAGACGATCGGACGAACTAGTCGGGACCAAGTCCCAGCGGGTCGGCCTCAGGTCCGGATCGCGAGGACCGATCGGGGGCACTGAGCGACGGATTGCTCACCACCGCCGACGGATCGGCACCGACTGCACCGCAACACAACCCGGACGAACGGCTCCCCACCAGGAGCCGGAGAACCGGTGGCGGTGCCTTCCGAGGAGATCCGCTCGTGTCCTTCGCAGCGTCCGACGCCGTCGGGTTCGTGTTGCACACGGCGATCAACGGACTGTCCACCCGGCAGAACGTGATCGCGGACAACATCGCCAACGTCGACACCCCTGGCTTCCGCGCCCGGGCCGTCGAGTTCGAGTCCGCCCTGGAGCGCGCGATCGAGCGCGGCAGCGCGACCACCTCGGGCCCCGGGGCGGTCGGCGTCACGGTGGACGCGACGGACACGCCGGTCGGTGCCAACGACAACAACGTCGACCTCCGCAAGGAGTCGATCGCGGCGATCCAGACGCAGTACCAGTACCAGATCATGGGCCGCGCGATCAGCGACCGCAGCTCGCGGCTCGCGATCATGGGCGGGGGCGCGGGCTGATGGGCGCCTTCGACTCGCTCCGCATCGCGAACACCGCGCTCGGGGCCCACCAGGTCTGGCTGGACGCCCTCGCCGGCAACATCGCCAACGTCAACACGGTCCGCTCGACCGACGACGAGGCGTTCCGTGCGACGTACGTCGTCTTCGACCCCCGCCAGGACGGAGGCGTCGACGTCGAGGGCTTCGCCCAGTCGTCCGCCGAGGGCCGCGTGGTCAGCTCGCCGAACCACCCCCTCGCCGACGAGGACGGCTACGTCCGGATGCCCGACGTCGACATGGCCGCGCAGATGAGCGAGCTGGTCATGGCGCAGCGCGGCTACCAGGCCTCGGTGCAGGTCACCAAGACCGCCCAGGACACCTACTCCGCGGCGCTCCAGATCGGCAACCGCTGATGGACATCTCGCCGCTCCAGTTCCCGACCCTGTCCGGGTCCGCCGCGGTCAACCCCGCGCTCTCGATCACGCCCAGCACCCAGGTCCAGGCGACGCCGGGCTCCGACACCGAGTTCGGGTCGCTGGTGCTCGACGGCCTCGACCGGCTCGAGGGCCTGACCGACAAGGCCGACGGCCTCGCGGTGCAGGCGGCCACCGGCAAGCTCGAGAACATCCACGACTACACGATCGCCGCCAGTGAGGCGTCGGTCGCCAGCCAGCTGACCGTGGCGCTGCGCAACAAGGCCGTCGACGCGTTCAACGAGATCATGCGGATGCAGGTCTGAGGCCGACGATGCAGCAACGACTGAACAGCGCGCTCACGCGCTTCCGCGACACCTTCGCCGCCTTCACGGCCGGCCAGAAGGCCGTCGCCGTCATCGGTACGGCGGCCCTGCTCCTCGCCGCCTTCCTCGTCTTCCGCTGGGTGTCCGCGCCGAGCTACGCGCCGCTCTACTCCAACCTGTCGGGCGAGGACGCCTCCGCGATCGTCGACGAGCTGACCGCCGAGGGCGTCTCCTACGAGCTCGCCGACGGCGGCAACACGATCATGGTGCCGCGCAACGACGTCTACTCGACGCGGGTGAAGCTGCAGGGCAAGGGCCTGCCGGGCAACTCGGGCGAAGGCGGCTACGGACTGCTCGAGGGCCAGGACCTCACCACCTCCACGTCGCAGGAGAACACCAACTTCAAGCGGGCGATGGAGGGCGAGGTCGCCAACACGCTCGAGGCGATGGACGGCGTGAACACCGCGATCGTCCACTTCGCGATGCCCGAGAAGAAGGTCTTCAGCGACGAGCAGGACCCGACCACCGCGTCGGTGCTGATCGACACCAACCCCGGCACCGAGCTCAACGAGGAGCAGGTGCAGTCGATGGTCAGCCTGGTCGCGCGCAGCATCGACAGCCTCGACCCCAAGAACGTCACCATCTCGGACTCCAGCGGCAAGCTGCTCACGGCGGACACCTCGGACGGTGCGTCCGGCGCCGGGGCCGCGTCGCTGCGGAACAAGCAGGTCGCGGCGTTCGAGAGCTCGATGCAGGGCAAGATCCAGGCCGCCCTGGACACCTGGGTCGGCGCCGGCAACTCCACCGCCACCGTGACCGCCGACCTCGACCTCGACAAGTCGGTCACCAACAGCCGCAGCTACAGCAACGAGAAGAAGAACCCGCCGATCTCGCAGACCAAGTCGTCGGAGAAGTACTCCGGGACCACCGGCGGCAACGACGGCGCGGGTGGCGTGGTCGGCGCCGACGGCCAGATGGACCCGACGGCCGCCGCGAACGGCGGCGGCAGGTACCAGAGGGACGAGGAGGTCCGCGACAACGCCCTCGACGAGGTGGTCGAACGCCGCGAATCGGCCCCGGGCGGCGTGAAGACGCTCCACATCGCCGTGGCCCTCGACGCGACCGCCGCGGCCGACATCCAGCCCGAGGTGATCAAGGACCAGATCGCCAGCGCGGCCGGGATCGACCCGGAGCGCGGCGACACCATCGAGGTCGCGCTGATCCCCTTCGACAAGACCGGGGCCGAGACCGCTGCCGCGGAGATCGCCGCAGCCAAGGCCGCCGACGCGGCCGACCGCAAGAACGCGATGATCCGCAACCTCGCCATCGGCGGCGGCGTGATTCTCGTCGTCCTCATGGCCTGGTGGCAGGCACGCCGCCGCTCCAAGGCCCGCGACGAGGCGACGTCGTACGTCGTCGAGCAGCTCCGCCTGGACGCCGCGAACCGCGCGCCGGCGATCGAGAGCCCCGCCCTGGCGGCGCTCGAGGCCGCCGAGAACGACGAGGAGGACTCGATGCGTGACGAGCTCATCGCGCTCGTCGAGAAGCAGCCCGAGGACGTCGCCGCGCTCCTGCGCGGATGGCTCGTGGAGCCCCGGAAGTGATGGACCGATGACTGCCATGCTCACCGCGGGAAGCGGTTCCGCGATCCTCCAGATGGGCGTGCGCAAGGCCGCCGTCCTGCTCATCCAGCTCGGCAAGGACCGCGCCGCGCAGGTGATGTCGCACCTCTCCGACGCCGAGGTCGAGGCCATCTCCGCCGAGATCGCGCGCCTCGACGCGGTGACGGCCGACGAGACCAGCCAGGTGCTCACCGAGTTCCACGACCTCGCCACGGCGCACGCCCACGTGACCCAGGGCGGCTTCGGGTTCGCCCAGCAGCTGCTCGAGCAGTCGCTCGGGCCGGAGCGGGCCAAGGAGATCATGGAACGGCTGCACGCGGCCGCCGTCCAGATGCCCTTCCAGTTCCTCCACCGGGCGGATCCCGCGCAGCTGCGGGGATTCATCGCCGACGAGCACCCGCAGGTCATCGCGCTGGTGCTCGCCCACATGGCCGCCGACAAGGCGTCGCTGCTGCTGAGCGGACTGCCCGCCCACCAGCAGGCCGTCGTCGCGCACCGGATCGCCGTCATGGACCGGACCTCGCCCGAGATCGTCCGCACCGTCGAGTCGATCCTCGAGCGCAAGCTGTCGTCGATGCTGCAGCCCGCCGAGGTCTCCCGCGTCGGCGGCGTCGACCCGCTCGTCAACATCATCAACCGCTCCGACCGACCCACCGAGCGCCAGATCGTCGAGGGCCTCGAGGGCCTCGACCCGTCGCTCGCCGACGAGGTCAAGAGCCGGATGTTCATGTTCGAGGACATCGTCGGCCTCGACGACCGCTCGGTGCAGCAGGTGCTGCGCCAGGTCGACACGGCCGACCTCGCGCTCGCGCTCAAGGGCGTCAGCGAGTCGGTCCGCACCAAGATCACGTCCAACCTGTCGGAGCGTGCCGCGGAGAACCTGCTCGACGAGGTCGAGATGCTCGGCGCCGTCCGCCTGGCGCAGGTCGAGGAGGCCCAGCAGGGCGTCATCCGCACCATCCGCCAGCTCGAGGAGCAGGGCCAGATCATGGTCCGGCGAGGGAACGACGATGAATTCGTGGTCTGACGTCTCCCATCCCGAGCTGCGGGTCGGGACCTGGACCCGCCTGGGCGGCTCCGCCGTGCTGGGCGACGCGGTCACCGAGTCCATGCTCGACGGCCTCGCCGCCAAGGCGCAGGAGGCCGCCCGGGCACAGGGGTACGCCGTCGGCTGGGCCGAGGGACGCCGCGCGGCCGCCGAGCAGGCAGCCGCCGAGGAAGCCACCCGCGCGGGGCACCACGCCGCCGCGGAGCAGCGTCGGGAGGCCGAGCACCGCGCGGCCGTCGACGCGCTGGGCCGGGCCGCCGAGCAGGTCAGGGGGCTGCTCGGCGACCTGGCCGCGGCGATCGAGGAGCAGGCCACCGACCTCGCCTTCGCGCTGACCACCGAGGTCCTGGGCGCGCGCGTCGCGTCCCTGACCGCGGCGGACGTCGTCGTACGCGTGCTCCAGGTGCTGCCGGCGGTTCCCGTCGGCCGGGTGCGCCTGCACCCCTCGATCATCGCGAGCGGCGCCGTGCAGGACCTCGCCGAACGCGGCCTCGAGGTCGTCGCCGACCCGTCGCTCGGCCGCGCCGACGCGCTCGTCGAGGCACCCGACGGCTCGGTCACCGACCTCCGCGTCGACGAGGCGATGGAGCGCGTCCGGGAGGTCCTGAAGTGAGGCTCTCCCCCGCCGTCCTGGACCGTGCGGCGAGCGCTGCCCGGCCGCTGCGGCTCGGCACCGTCACCGAGCTCGTCGGCCTGCACCTCGAGGTGCGCGGGCTGGCATCCGCCGCCGGCGACCTGGTCGAGGTCCGCACCTCCGGCGGTCCGCTGCTCGCCGAGGTCGCCGCGCTGCGCGACGGTGCGGCCGTCTGCCTCCCCCTGGGTACGACGACAGGGGTCCGCGTCGGCGACCACGTCCACGCCACGGGCGGCCCGCTGCGGATCCTCGTGGGCGACGCGCTCCGCGGCCGGGTGCTCGACGGGCTGGGCCGCCCGGTCGACGGCGGTCCCGCCCTCGCCGACCTCCCCGGCCTCGCCCCGGTCTCCACGGACAACGCCGCGCCGGACGCCCTGTCCCGGCCGCGGATCGCCCAGCCGCTCGGCCTCGGCGTCCGCGCGCTCGACGCGCTCGTACCGGCCGGCCGGGGCCAGCGGCTCGGCATCATGGCCGGCTCCGGCGTCGGCAAGTCGTCGCTGCTGTCGATGATCGCCCGCGGCACCGACGCCCAGGTCAACGTGATCGCCCTCGTCGGCGAGCGCGGCCGCGAGGTGCGCGAGTTCATCGACGGCGACCTCGGACCGGAGGGCCTGGCCCGCTCGGTCGTGGTCGTCGCGACGTCCGACGCACCCGCCGTCGAGCGGCTGCGCGCGGCCTTCACGGCCACCCGGATCGCCGAGTGGTTCCGCGACAGCGGCCGCGACGTGCTGCTGATGATGGACTCCCTCACCCGCGTGGCCATGGCGCAGCGCGAGATCGGCCTGTCCGCCGGCGAGCCGCCCGCGACCCGCGGCTACCCGCCCAGCGTGTTCGGCCTCCTGCCCCGCCTCCTCGAGCGCGCCGGCACCTCCGCCCGCGGCTCGATCACCGGCCTCTACACCGTCCTCGTCGAGGGCGACGACCTCCAGGACCCGGTCGGCGACACCGCCCGGTCGATCCTCGACGGGCACGTCGTGCTCAGCCGCGAGCTCGCCACCGCCGGCCACTTCCCCGCGATCGACGTGCTCGAGTCGATCTCCCGCGTCCACCGCGCGGTCACGACGCTCGACCAGCAGGCCGACGCGACCCGGCTCCGCCGGATGCTCGCCGCCCACCGCTCCGTGAAGGAGCTCGTCGAGATCGGTGCGTACGTCGCCGGCGCCGACGAGCACGCCGACGCGGCCCTCGCGCGGCTGCCCCGCATCGAGGCCTTCCTGCAGCAGGGCATGGACGAGCTGACCCCGCCCACCGAGACGTGGGACCGCCTCGCCGGGCTGGTGGCGTCATGAGCCGCGTGCACGCCGAGGACCGGGGCCTCGCCGCGGTCGCGCGGGTCCGCGAGGTCCGCGAGACCGACAGCCGGATCGGCCTCCAGCAGGTGCTCGCCGAGCAAGCCGGGCTGACCGGCCGGCTCACCTCGTTGACCGACACGCTCGGGTCCGCGGTGCTCGTGCCGGTCTGCGCACCCGGCGACCTGCTCGCCCAGCGGACCGCGCTGGCGAACGTCGGCGTCCTCGCCGCCGAGACCCGGTCCGCCCTGGCGACCACCGAGGTCGTCGCCGACGAGGCGCGGGTGCGCTGGGGCGCCGACCGCGCCCGACTCGCCGCGGTCGAGCTGCTGCTCGAGCGTCGGGCCACCGGGCGTCGTACCGAAAGGGCGCGGCGGGAGGCCCGCGAGGCCGACGACCTGGCCGCGCAGGCCTGGGCGCGGGAGGCGGCGCGATGAGCATCGACCACGTCACCTCGCGGATCGCCTCGATCCAGGCCCAGCTCGCGCGCTTCGCGACCACGTCCGCGACCTCCGGTGTGTCCGGGGAGTTCGCCACCGAGCTCGCGTCGGCGACACCGGGTGCGGCCGGCGCCAACGGCGTGAGCGGCCAGGACGTCGTCAACGAGGCGAAGAAGTACCTCGGTCTCCCGTACGTCTGGGGCGGCACCAGCAAGGAGAAGGGCGTCGACTGCTCCGGACTCGTGCAGTCGGTCTACAAGGCGCTCGGCTACGACCTGCCGCGGGTGTCCGCCGACCAGGCGCGTCAGGGCACCGCCGTCGCGAGCCTCGCCGAGGCCCAGCCGGGCGACCTCATCGCGTGGGACAACTCCAGCCGCAACAACGGCGCCGACCACATCGCGATCTACATCGGCGACGGCAAGATGATCGAGGCGCCGCGCACCGGGCTGAACGTGCGGATCGTCGACGTGCCCTCGGAGCCCGACATGATCCGCCGGATCATCGGCACCGGCTCCGGCGCCGCCTCGGGCACGGCCGGCACGGCCGGGATCTCCGCCCGCGTCCCCGCGTCGATCCCGTACGCCGACCTGATCAACTCCGCCGCGGCCCGCACCGGCGTCCCGGGCGAGCTGCTCGCCGCCGTCGCGAAGCAGGAGTCCGGCTTCAACCCGCGCGCGGTCAGCCCGGCCGGGGCCCAGGGCCTGATGCAGCTGATGCCCGGCACGGCCCGCGGCCTCGGCGTCGAGAACTCCTTCGACCCCGCCCAGGCCATCGACGGCGGCGCGCGCCTGCTGCGCTCGCTGCTCGACAAGTTCGGCACCACCGAGCTCGCGCTGGCGGCGTACAACGCCGGACCGGGCGCGGTCAGCCGCTACGGCGGCATCCCGCCCTACCGCGAGACCCAGAACTACGTCCGCAACATCATGGCGATGGTGAGGAGCTGAGAGTGAGCATCGCGCCCTTCCTTCCGGGACTTCCCGTGCCGGCCGCGACCGACGGCGGTACGACGGCCGACGGGTCCGGCGGCGACCCCGGGTCGGCTGCCTCCGCGTTCGGCGACGCCCTGGCCGCCGCCCTCGCGGGCACGCTCGCCGTCGCCCCCACCCCCGCATCCGCAACCGCGACCGCTCAACCGGCGGCGCCCACCCCGGCCACCCCCTCCCCCGCCGACTTGCCGGTCCTCCCGGTCGACTTGCCGGTCACTCGCGTCGACGTGCCGGTCTCGTCGATCGACTTGCCCGTTCCGCCCGCCGAGTTGGCGGTTTCGTCCGCCGAGTTGGCCGTTTCGTCCGCCGAGTTGGCCGTTCCGCCCGCCGAGTTGGCCGTTCCGGCCGCCGAGTCGGGCGTTCCGGCCTCCCGTCGTACGACGGACGGCGCGCCCGCCGGTGGCCTCACCTCGGCGCTCAGCCCGGTCGACGCCGGTGCGGAGTCGGTCTCCGGAGCCTCGGCGCGCGAAACAGCCAAGTCGACCGACCAAACGGCCAACTCGACCGACGAAACGGCCAACTCGACCGACCAAACCGCCAAGTCGACCGTCGAAACGGCCAACTCGGCGGTCGGAACGCCCAACTCGGCGGTGACGAAGGCGGTGGTGCAGCAGGTGTTCCCGGAGGTGACGCGGTTCGTGAGCACGGTGACCGCGACGCCGCCCGGGAGCGCGGGACCGGCCAACGGGACGCACCGGATCACGCTGACCCTGCAGCCCGAGCAGCTCGGCGAGGTGCGCGTGACGCTCGTCGTGAAGGACGGGGCGGTGCACGTCCGGCTCGCCGGCGGGGAGGGCATCGAGGGGGCGGCCGTGCACCGGGCGCTCGCCGGCGAGGCCCCCGAGCTGCAGCGGCTCCTCGAGCGGACCGGCGCCGAGGCGCGGGTGACCGTCCGGGACCCGTTCGCACCCCTGCTGCCCTCGACCACGCCGTCACCGCAGGCGGGCCCGGACACCGACGCCCGCTCGGGGGCGCAGGCCCGGCAGGACCGCCAGGACGCCCAGGACGGCCGCGCCGCGCGCGAGCAGCCCCGCGAGCAGCCCCGGCGGCAGGAGCCGCAGCGGGCGTCGTACCCCATCGAGACCACCCCGGTCGCCGGTCGCCTCGACCGCACCGTCTGACCACCACCAGGAGGCACCATGTCGATCGGATCCACCGAGGGCGTCAGCTACGGCGTCACCGGAGCAGCCAGCACCGGAGGGACCGCGCCCACCGCGACGAGCGGCGACAAGGACATGTTCCTGCAGCTGATGGTCGCCCAGATGAAGTACCAGGACCCGCTCAACCCCACCGACTCCTCGCAGTTCCTCGCCCAGACCGCGCAGTTCACGGCCCTGGAGAAGATGCAGGACGTCGCCGACCAGTCCGCGATGCTGCTCAGCACGCAGCTGGCGTTCGGCGCGAGCTCGCTGATCGGCCAGACCGTGCGCTGGTACGACGACGCGGGCGCCGAGCAGAGCGGCAAGGTGCAGGGCACCACCTACCTCGCCAGCGGTCCCGTCCTCAGCGTCGACGGCAAGCAGGTCCCGATCACCGACGTGATCAGCGTCGGCGACGCACCCACGATCAAGGCGCCCACCACCAGCAGTGGTGGCACCTACGTGCCACCTAGTGGTACCCCGTCCACCACCGCCTGACCCAGCCTGACCCAAGAAGGAGAACCACCATGCTTCGTTCGCTCTTCGCCGGCATCTCCGGCCTCCGCGTCAACCAGACCATGCTCGACGTCACCGGCAACAACATCGCCAACGCCAACACCACCGGCTTCAAGGCGAGCACCACCGTCTTCTCCGACACGCTCAGCCAGATGCTGACCGCGGCGTCGGGCGGCAACGCCGAGCGCGGTGGCACCAACCCGATCCAGATCGGCCTGGGCGTGCAGCTCGCCGCCACGTCGACCAACTTCGGCCAGGGCTCGGCGCAGCTCACCGGCCGGCCGACCGACATCATGCTGCAGGGCGACGGCTTCTTCGTGCTGCGCGACGGCGCGGAGAACGTCTACTCCCGCGCGGGTGCGTTCACCTTCGACCAGACCGGCGTGCTGGTGGCGCCGAACGGCATGCGGGTGCAGGGCTACGCCCTCGACGCCGCCGGCCTGCCGACGGGTGCGCCGGTCGACGTCGACCTGCACATGATCGACGGTTCGCTGCCGCCGGGCGTCGAGCTGACGTCGTACTCGATCGCGGCCGACGGCAAGGTCCGCGGCGTCTTCTCCGACGGCGTCCAGCGCGACGTGTGCCAGCTCGCCGTCGCCGACTTCACCAACCCGATGGGCCTGGAGAAGATCGGCGACACCGCCTTCCGCGAGTCCGCCAACTCCGGCGCCGTCCAGCTCGGCGTCGCCGGCCAGGGCCAGCGCGGCCAGATCATGGCCGGTGCACTGGAGATGTCCAACGTCGACCTGTCCGCCGAGTTCACCAACCTGATCCTCGCCCAGCGCGGCTTCCAGGCCAGCTCGCGGGTGATCACGACCAGCGACCAGGTGCTCGAGGAGCTCGTCAACATCAAGCGCTGAGTCGTTAGGGCCCAGCCTGCGTCCACCGCTCAGACCCGCACCCGTCCGGCCGATGGAACCGGCGGAGTGCCACGGACGGCACGACCGCTCGACCGCTCGACCAGTTGCACACGGAGGTGCCGCGGTGATCTCGCTGACCCGACTCTCGGGGACCACGTTCCTGTTGAACGCGGACCTCGTCGAACGCGTGGACTGCACCCCCGACACGGTGGTGACCCTGGTGGACGGCACGAAGTACCTCGTGTCGGAGTCCCTCGACGAGGTGCTCGCGGCCGTCGTCGACTACCGCGCCGCCATCGTCGCGCGGGCCGCGCTGCCGGACGCCGCCACGCTGCCGCCGGTGCGGCCGCGCCCGACGCGCCTGACCGCCGTACCCCTGCCCGAGCGCACCGAGCGCACCGGCCGCACGCCCGACCGCACCGACCGCCAGCGAGGAGTGACCCCGTGAAGGACATCGCCACGCCGGTCGGGATCGTCCTCGGCCTGGTGATCATCGTCGGCGCCAACGTGCTCGAGGGCGGCAACCCGATGAGCCTCATCCTGCTGCCGCCGATGCTCCTGGTGCTCGGTACGACGGTCATGGTGACCGTCGCCGGCGGCACGATGGCCGACGCGAAGGCCGCCGTGGGCAACGTGAAGCGGGCGATGACCGGCTCGGTCGAGCCGGCCGAGACGCTCGTGCCGCAGGTCGTGACCCTCGCCGAGCGGGCCCGCCGCGAGGGCCTGCTGGCGCTCGAGGACAGCCTGCGCGAGATCGACGACCCGTTCCTGGTCAAGGGCGTCACCATGGCCATCGACGGCACCGACCCCGAGGACGTCCGCGACATCCTCGAGGCCGAGCTGCGCGCGAAGAAGCGCGACGACAAGCAGGCGGCGAAGTTCTTCAGCGACGCCGGCGGCTACGCCCCGACGATCGGCATCATCGGCACCGTCATGGGCCTGGTGCACGTGCTCGAGAACCTGGCGTCGCCGGAGGAGCTCGGCCACCTGATCGCCGGCGCGTTCGTCGCGACCCTGTGGGGCGTCATGTCCGCCAACGTGGTGTGGCTGCCGATCTCGAACCGGCTCAAGCGGATCGGTGAGCTCGAGGCGGCCCGGATGGAGCTCGCGGTCGAGGGCGTCGCCGCCATCCAGTCCGGCGCGAACCCGCGCCTGGTCGCGGAGAAGCTGCGCTCCCTGCTGACCACCAGCGCCGAGGCGGAGGCCGCCTGATGTCCGCCGGAGCCAGCAAGGGGCACGGACCGCCCCGCAAGCGGCACCACCACGACGACGACCACGGCGAGGCCCACGCCGACGAGCGCTGGCTCGTGACGTACGCCGACATGGTGACCCTGCTGATGGTGCTGTTCATCGTCATGTTCGCCATGTCGACCGTCGACGAGAAGAAGTACGAGCAGCTCAAGGAGGGGCTCGCCGTCGGGTTCGGCCGCGAGGACTCGATCCTCAACGGCGCCAGCCCGGTCAGCAACTCCGAGGGCGTGAACGAGCCTGGCGATGCGTCGTACGAGATGCTGCTGGCGCAGGTCCCGGAGTCGCAGCGCGAGACGATGACCAAGGTCCTCCAGGAGTCCGACCGGCTGCGGAACGAACGCGCCTCGGGCGAGGCGAAGGTCGAGGTCGACCGGCTGCTGAAGGTGTGGGGGCGCATCGACAAGGCGCTGCGCAAGCAGGGTCTGCGCGACGACGTCCGCGCCACGATCGACGACCGCGGCCTGGTCGTCAGCCTGGTGTCCGAGCACGTCGTCTTCGAGCCGAACGTCGCCGAGCTGACCGAGCGCGGCCGCCGGGTGGTCGACACCCTGGCGCCGGTGCTCGCCGAGCTGACGGAGCCGGTCGAGCTCGACGGCCACACCAACCAGGAGAAGGTGAAGCCGAAGTACTACCCGACCGACTGGGAGCTCTCGCTCGCCCGGGCCGTGCACGTGCTGCGCCGGCTCGAGGAGGTCCACGGCATCCGGGCCGGACGCCTGCGCGCCACCGGCTTCGGCCACACCAAGCCGCTCGTGGACCCCGCGCGGGCCGGCTCCCAGAAGGTCAACAAGCGCGTCGACATCGTGGTCCTGAGCCAGGCCCCCGCCGAGACCCGGGCGCTGATGAGCGATGCGTACGACGAGATCCGCCGCGAGGCCGGCCTCGACGACCCCGACACCAGCGCGGCCGACCGCCGCACGGGCGAAGCCGGTCCCACGGCAGCGGGCCGCCCCGCCACCACCCGAGAGGAGCTCCCGTGAGCACCACCATCGCCCCGAGCCCGACCGCGCCCACCGACGCCCCGGCCCCGAAGGGCAAGGCGAAGATGCTGGTCGTCGGCGTGCTCGTGCTCGCCGTCGCCGCCGGCGCCGGCTGGTTCTTCTTCCTCAAGCCCTCCGGCCCGAGCAAGCCGCAGCCGGGCGAGGTGATGCCCCTGGAGGCGATCCAGGTGAACCTCTCCGGCGGCCACTACCTGCGCCTGGGCATGGCCCTGCAGCTCACCACGAGCGCGCACGAGGCCGACGGCAGCCAGGCGATGGACGCCGCGATCGGCATCTTCAGCGGGCTCCCCGTCGCCGAGGTGAACAACCCGGGGGCGCGCGAGAAGCTGCGCAAGGAGCTGGAGGAGGAGCTGGAGCACCGCTACCACGGCGACGTGATGGACGTGTACTTCACCGAGTTCGTGACCCAGTAGCCGGCCGACCGGCCACCGGCCCGGGACCGTCCCCGGGACCCTCCGTAGTCATTCGGGACCACGGGACCCTGACCGTCCGGTGCCGGGGCGACCCCTCAGGTCACCCCGCGCTCCGACGATGGGCCAGTCGTGACCCTCGCCCCGCAACGGCCCCGGCGTCGTGCGCGCACGACCGAGCCGACGCCGTACGACTTCCGTCGGCCGATCCAGCTCAGCCGCGAGCACCAGCGCACCCTGCAGCTGGGCTTCGACGGCTTCGCGCGCCAGGCCACGACCGTCTTCACGAGCTCGCTGCGCACGGTCTGCACGGTGGCCCTCGTCGGCATCGAGCAGCGCACTTATGCGGAGTACGTCGACAGCCTCGGCCCGTCGACGTACATGACCCTCTTCACCGCCGACCCGATCCCGGGCACCGGCGTGCTGGAGATCCCGCTGTTCGCGACGATGTCCTGCCTCGACCACATGCTCGGCGGGCCGGGCTCCGACGAGCAGCCCGACCGCCCGCTGACCGAGATCGAGGACGGCGTCATCAGCGGCCTCGTCGAGCGGCTGCTCGGGGAGATGCGCTACTCGCTGGAGGGCCTGGTCGCGCTGGAGCCCGTCGTCAGCGGGATCGAGTACAGCCCGCAGTTCGCGCAGGTCGCGGCCGCCGCCGACGTGATGGTCGTGGTCAGCCTCGAGCTGCGCATCGGCGAGCGCGCCCACCAGATGTCGGTCTGCCTGCCGTTCAGCGGCCTGCTCCCCCACCTCGCCAACGCGTCCGGCAGCGGCGCGATGTCCGACCGCGAGCGCGCCCAGCGCGCCCAGTCGGCGCAGCTGCTGCACGAGCAGTTCAACCGGGTGCCGGTGTCCGTCGCCGTCCGCTTCCGCCCGATCACGCTCGACCCGGGCGTGCTCGCCGCGCTCGAGCCCGGCTCGGTGGTCCGCCTGGAGCACCCCGCGTCCGCACCGCTCGACGTCTGCGTCGACGGCAGCACCTTCGCCCACGCCACCCCCGGAGCCCGCGGCCAGCGACTGGCCGCGCTCATCGTCACCACGCCCGAGGAGACCCCATGACCGCCACCACCCCCGAGGCCCTCGCCGAGGCCGTCGCCGAGGCCGCAGCCGCCGTCCTGCCGTCGGTCAGCCCGCTGGTGCTCGGCCCCGTCCAGCCCGGCTCGCCGCACGTCGCGGCGGCCTTCGCCGGCGGTGCGGTCGCCGAGCTCGACGGCGGCGTGCCCGGTGTCGTCGCGGTCCTCGTCGGCCGCGAGCTGGTCGACGCGCTCGCCTCCAGCCCGCTCGGCGGCCTCGAGGTCGCCGCTGCGGTGCAGCCCGCGCTGGACGCGGCCGCCCACCGGCTCGGCGCCCGGGCCCGCGCCGCGAGCACCCTCGACCTGGAGGCCGACGACTTCGACATCGCCGCCGTGCTGGGCGGGGAGTTCAGCACCGTCCCGCTGATCGGCACCGGGATCGCTGGTGCGGTCCTCGTGCCCGCAACGACCCTCGCCGGGGCGCGCGAGCCGATCACGGCCGACCCCGCCGCCGAGGCGGTGGCCGCGCCGGTCGAGCCGGCCGCTGCTCCCGAGCCGTTCGTGCCCGCCTTCGGGACCGGGCCCGCGGCCGTCGTACCGCGGGGGCTGGAGCTGCTGCACGGCGTGGACATGGAGGTGACCGTCGAGCTGGGCCGCACCCGGATGACCGTGCGCGACCTGCTCGCGCTCACGCCCGGCGCCGTCCTCGAGCTGGACCGCGCCGCCGGGAGCCCGGCCGACCTGCTGGTCAACGGCCGCCTCGTCGCTCGCGGCGAGGTAGTCGTCGTCGACGAGGACTTCGGCCTGCGCGTCACCGAGATCCTCGACGCCGCGGCCACGGCCTGACCGCGATGCTGGCCCTCTCCGCCGCCGACCCGAGCATCGGCGGCCTGCTCCTCCGGCTGCTCGGATCACTCGCCGTCGTCGTCGGTCTGCTGCTCCTGATCGCCCGGTTCGCCGGCCGACGCTTCCGTACGACGAACGGCGCGGCCATCCAGGTCGTCCACCGCCAGGCGCTGGGCCGCGGCCAGGGCGTCGCCGTCGTCGCCGTCGGCACCCGCGTGCTGGTCCTCGGCACCACCGAGCAGCAGGTCACCCTGCTCGCCGAGGTGGAGCCGGACGAGGTCGGCCTCGACCTCACGGCGGACGCGCTGGACGTCGTACCCGGTGACGAGGAGTCCCCCGACGCGCCGCAGGTCGCGAAGGCGGCGCGGACCGACGAGGGACCGCTCGCCGGGTCGCTGCTGTCCGCGCAGACCTGGAAGCAGACCTTCGCCGCGGTCAGCGGGAAGCGGGCGTCGTGACCCTCGCCCAGCACGTCCCCCACGTCGCCCAGCACGTGGTCCACCACCTCGCGCTGGCGATGGCGGACCCGAAGGGGCCCGGCGGCCCGAAGGGTCCCGGGACCGACAGCTCCGTGCAGATCGACCTGACCGGGCTGACCGACAAGCCGAGCAACAGCCTCGTCGTCTTCCTCGCGCTGACCCTGCTGAGCCTGCTGCCGGCGATCGTGCTGACCTGCACCAGCTTCACCAAGATCCTCGTGGTGCTGGGCCTGACCCGCAACGCGCTCGGCCTCCAGCAGACACCGAACAACCAGGTGCTGGCCGGCCTCGCGCTCTTCCTGAGCCTGTTCATCATGGGCCCGGTCCTCGGCGACATCAACGACGCCGGGGTGCAGCCCTATCTCAACGGGGACAAGACCACGTCGGCGGCCTTCCACGACGGCATGGAGCCGCTGCGCGCGTTCATGCTCGACAACACCGACGACGACGAGCTGATGCTCCTGACCAGCGTCGCGGACCGCGACCTGCCCGACGACCGCACGGAGGTCTCGACGGCGACGCTGATCCCGGCCTTCGTGCTCTCGGAGCTCAAGGACGCGTTCATCATCGGCTTCATCATCTTCATCCCGTTCCTCGTCATCGACATCGTCGTGAGCGGGGCGCTGATGAGCCTGGGCATGATGATGATGCCGCCGGTGATGGTGTCGCTGCCGTTCAAGCTGCTGCTCTTCGTGATGGTCGACGGCTGGGCGCTCGTGATCAAGTCCCTCGTCGCCTCGTACGGCGGCGGCTAGGTGGTGACGCCATGACCGACACCGCGATCATCGAGATCGCCCTCAAGACCATGCTGGTGGCGCTCAAGCTGTCGGCGCCGATCCTGGCGACCTCGCTCGTCATCGGCTTCGCGATCTCGCTGTTCCAGTCGATGACGCAGATCCAGGAGTTCACGCTGTCCTTCGTCCCCAAGCTGGTGGGCGTCGGCATCGCGCTGCTCTTCTGCGGCAACTGGATGCTGCACACCCTGATGGCCTTCACGGTGGAGCTCTTCGAGGTCCTCCCGGACCTGCTGGTCTGACGAGGTACGACGTCGTGGTGCTCTCCGTGGACGGTGCGGCGCTGACCGCCCTGCTGCTCGCGTCGGTGCGGGTGGTGGCGTGGCTGGCCGTCGTACCCCCCTTCTCGACGCGGGGCATCCCCGCGATGGCGAAGGTGGTGCTGGCGCTGGGGCTGTCGCTGTCGATGGCACCGATGCTGGCGGAGACGACGCTGCCGACCACGACGCCGGAGCTGGTCCTGGCGACGACCGCGCAGGCGCTGATCGGGCTGGGCATGGGTTTCGTGACCATGCTGCTCTTCTCGGCCGTCGGCGCTGCGGGCTCGCTGATCGACCTCTTCGGCGGCTTCGCGCTCGCCTCCGCGTGGGACCCGCTCGGCATGAACATGAACACCGTCTTCGGCCGCTTCCACCAGATGCTCGCCACCGTGCTGCTGCTCGCGACCGGCGGCCACCTGCTGGTGATCGGCGGCCTGCTCAGCACGTTCAAGTACCTGCCCCTGACCGGGCTGCCCGACATCACCGACTGGGACGGCGTCCTGGTGACGGCGTTCTCGATGTTCTTCACCGTGGCCGTGCAGATGGCGCTGCCGATGATCGCGGTGCTCTTCGTCGCCGACCTCGCCCTCGCGCTGCTGACCAAGGTCGCGCCGCAGCTCAACGCGCTGAACGTGATGTTCCCGGCGAAGGTGGGGCTGACCCTGCTGCTGCTCGGGATGTCATTCCCGATGCTGCCGGGTGCGGTCGAGCACCTGGTCGAGCTCGCCAACGAGGCGATGGCGACCATGGCGGGAGCGGGCTGATGAGCGACCAGGAGAAGACCGAGAAGCCCACACCGAAGCGGAAGAAGCAGGCCCGCAAGGACGGCCAGGTCCCCCGCACGCCCGAGCTCGGCGGCTGGCTCGGCCTGCTCGTCGTCACGCTCGCGATGGGCCCGCTGCTCGACCGCGAGGGCGACGCCCTGCGGACCATGATGAGCACCCACCTGCGCGCGGCCGAGCAGCCCTCGATCCCGCTGGCGCTGGGCATGCTCGGCGACGCGGCGCGCCACGTGCTGATCACCCTGGTCGTGCTCGGCTCGATGGTGCTGGTCGTCGGCGTCGTGTCCGCGCTGGCGCAGGGCGGCTTCTACCTCTCCCCCAAGCTCGCGAAGCCGGACCCGAAGAAGCTCAACCCGTTCCAGGGCGCGAAGCGGCTGTTCGGCCCGCACGCCCTGTGGGAGGGCGTGAAGGTGCTCGGGAAGAGCACCGTCGTCGGGCTCCTCGCGTGGGGCGCCATCCGCTCGATCATGCCGCTCGTCGGAGGGCTGCTGCCCATCCAGACGGTGATCGCGACCGCGACCGCGGAGGTCTCGCACCTGCTGACCACGGTCGCCGTGGCGGGCCTGGTCATGGCCGCCGCCGACTACGCGATGATGCGCCGCCGGATCGGCAAGCAGACCCGGATGAGCCACAGCGAGATCAAGCAGGAGCACAAGCAGGCGGAGGGCGACCCGATGCTCAAGGGCGCCATCCGCAGCCGCCAGCTCGCCGCCGCCCGCAACCGGATGATCGCCGACGTCGGCACCGCCGACGTGCTGCTCGTCAACCCGACCCACGTCGCGGTGGCGCTGCGGTACGACCCCGAGCAGGGCGCCCCCCGGGTCGTCGCCCGCGGCGCCGGCGCCATCGCCGCCCGGATCCGCGAGCGCGCCGCCGAGGAGCGGATCCCGCTCGTCCAGGACGTGCCCCTCGCCCGCGCGATCTACCGCCACTGCCAGGTGGGCCAGGAGATCCCCCGCGAGCTGTGGGCGGCCGTCGCGCAGGTGCTGGCGTTCGTGCTGAGCCGCCGGAACGCGGGCCAGTACGGCGGGGAGCACCGCACCCCTCGTCGTACCGATGAGCTGCCGGAGGTCGTGGCCCGAGCTCGGCGGCGGGGGTGAAGGGGGTGCAGGAATCCCCGGCTGAGCGGGGATTCCTGCGCTTGTTGACGGTTGCATCCGTCATCAACCGCGAGTTTCCCCGCTCCGGCGGGGATTCCTGCAGGGCGTCAACCCCTCATCCCCAGCCCCACCCTGCCGATCAGACCCCCGGCGACAGGACGGCGCCACTCGTAGTGCCACGGACGGCGCTCGCTCTGTCGTGAGAGGCCCGAACGCCCCATGCCCGTGAAGTCGCTGACGAAGCTCGGCGTGCCCCTCGGCATCGTGCTCATCGTCGTCATGCTGGTGGTCCCGCTGCCGGCGATGATGCTCGACCTGCTGATCGCCCTCAACATCACCGGTGCGCTGCTGGTCCTGATGGTCGCGATGTTCATCCACCGCCCGCTCGACTTCGCCGCCTTCCCGTCGGTGATCCTGGTGATGACCCTCTTCCGGCTGGCCCTCAACGTGAGCGCGACCCGGCTGGTCCTGCTGGACGGGTACGCCGGCAAGGTGATCGACACGTTCGGGCACTTCGTCGTCGGCGGCTCCCTCATCGTCGGCCTGATCGTCTTCTCGATCCTGCTCGTCATCCAGTTCGTCGTCATCACCAACGGCGCCGGCCGCGTCGCCGAGGTGGGGGCGCGGTTCACCCTCGACGCGATGCCCGGCAAGCAGATGGCGATCGACGCCGACCTCAACTCCGGGCTCATCGACGAGGAGGAGGCGCGGCGGCGGCGGGCCGAGGTGCACGCGGAGGCGGACTTCCACGGTGCGATGGACGGCGCGTCCAAGTTCGTGAAGGGTGACGCCATCGCGGCCATCGTGATCACGCTGGTCAACCTGCTGGGCGGCTTCGCGATCGGCGTCGCGCAGTACGGCATGCCGTTCGGCGACGCCATCAACACCTACTCGCTGCTGTCCATCGGCGACGGCCTGGTCTCGCAGATCCCGGCCCTGCTCCTCAGCGTCGCGACCGGCCTGATCGTGACCCGCTCGGTCGCCGACTCCGACATGGGCTCCGACATCGTCGGCCAGATCTTCGCCCGGAAGATGCCGCTGCGCGTCGCCGGCTTCGGCGCGCTCGCGCTGTGCGTGATCCCCGGCCTGCCCAAGCTCCCCTTCCTCGTCGCCGGAGGCGCGATGCTGATCGCGGCCAGCCGGATCGACGACTCGGCCGCGAGTACGACGACGGAGGCCGCCGCCGCGGCGGAGCTCGTCGAGTCGCCGGACTCCCCCGAGGCCCTGGTCGCGGAGATCCGGGTCGACCCGCTGGGGCTCGAGCTGTCGGCCGACCTGATCGACCTCGTCGACACCCGAACCGGCGGCGACCTGCTCGACCGGGTCAAGGCGCTGCGCCGCAAGGTGGCCGGCGAGCTCGGCATCGTGATCCCGCCGGTCCGCACCCGCGACAACCTCGAGCTGCCGCCGAATACCTACGCGATCACGCTCTTCGGCGCCGAGGTCGCGCGCGGCGAGGCGCCGCGCGGGACCGTGCTCGCGATCGGCGACTTCCTCGGCTCGCTGCCCGGAACGCCCACGCAGGAGCCGGTCTTCGGCCTCGAGGCGAAGTGGATCCCGGCCGAGCTGCGGCACCAGGCCGAGATCGGCGGCGCGACCGTGGTCGACCGGGCGTCGGTCGTCACCACGCACCTGTCCGAGGTCGTGCACCACCACGCCAGCCGCCTGCTCGGCCGCGAGGACGTCCGCCTGCTCACCGACATCGTCAAGCGCAGCCACCCGGTGGTGATCGAGGAGCTCACGCCGACCCAGCTCCCCCTCGGCGAGGTGCAGCGCGTGCTGCGCTCCCTGCTCGAGGAGCGGATCCCGATCCGCGACCTGGTCTCGATCTTCGAGGCGCTGTCCGTGCGCGCCGCGGTGTCCAAGGACCACGACGGCCTGGTCGAGGCGGCCCGTGCCGCGCTCGACCCGTCGCTCGCCGCGCCGTACGTCATCGACGGCGCCCTGCACGCGATCAGCCTCGAGCCGGTCCTGGAGCAGCAGATGCTCGAGGGGCTGCGGCCGACCGAGCAGGGATCCGTGATCGTGCTCGATCCCGAGACCGCGCAGAACGTGCTGCTCGGCCTCGTCCAGGCCGCCCAGGCCGCCGAGAACAACGGCGTGCGGCCGGTCCTGGTCTGCGCGCCCCAGATCCGCGCCGCGGTACGACGCCTCGTCGCACCTGCCGTCGACCGGCTCCCCGTGCTCGCCTACTCCGAGCTCGGGGCCGCACGCGAGGTCCGCTCCGTCGGGGTGGTCGGTGCCAGCGGCGCGCATCCCGCGCTGCTCGCGGCAGGGGCCCACCCGTGAGCGCGCGCAAGCGCCGGCCGGTGCCGGACACGCCCGCCCTCATCGACCTGCGGGTGCTGTTCGTCGCCGCGGTCGTGTCCGCGCCGGCGGCGTACCGGGCGGGGCAGGGACTGCTCACGCCGGACCAGGCACTGGTGCGCTTCGTGGTCGTCCTGGCCGGCTGCACGGCGCTGATGGCGGTGCTACGGGCGGCGTGGCCGCTGGTGGCCGGCGAGCCCGCGACACCGGCGGTCGAGACCGCCGAGATCCCGGACCAGGCAGACCCGGAGGTCAGCCCACCGCCGGGATGACCCACTCCAGGACGGTGCCGGCACCGGGCGACGAGGTCACCGTGACGTGACCGCCGAGGTCCGCGGCGCGGGCCCGGATGTTGCCGGTGCCGTGGCCCTTGACGACGCGGTCGGGGTCGAAGCCCACGCCGTCGTCGGTCACGCGCACCCGGAACCACGCCGACGAGGCGGTGAGCTCCACCGAGACCGACGAGGCCCCGGCGTGCCGGGCGACGTTGGACAGCGCCTCGCGCAGCGTGGTCAGCACGTGGGTCCCCGCCTCGGGCACGAGCGCGCGGTCGACCGGCCCCGAGACCCTCAGCACCGGCTGGAAGCCGAGGATGCCGGCGTACTCGCCGAGCAGCGAGCGGACCTCGTCGAGCAGCGGTCGCCCCGATCCGGTGCCGAGCTCGAAGATCGCGGCGCGCAGCTCCTTGATCGCCACGTCGAGCTCGGCGACGGCGCCGTCGACCCGGCTGCGCAGCGCGGAGGCGTCGAGGTCGCGCGCACCCTGCAACTGCATCCCCGTGGCGAAGAGCCGCTGGATGACGAGGTCGTGGAGGTCGCGAGCGATCCGGTCGCGGTCCTTGGCGACGAGCAGCTGGGCGCGGTCGCGAAGGGCCTGGTCACGATCGAGGATCAGGCCGACCTGCACGGCGGTCACGGCCACGAGGTCGAGCATGATCCCCCGCAGCGACGGGCTCTCCTCGGCCTCCTCGACGATGATCACCCCGGAGCCGGCCAGCCGGGTCTGCACGGGTACGACGAGCGTGGCCCGCCCCGGACCGGCGTGGATCCGGGTGGGGACGCCCGAGCCGTCGACGTCGCGGATCTCGGCGCTGAGCCGCTCGGCGACGGCCGCGGCGTCGCCCTCGCCGGCGACCTGACGGATCTCGAGGAGCTCGCCGTCACGACGCACGTAGGCGACCAGCCGAGCGCCGCACAGCTCCCGCAGCGACACCACCAGCTCGTCGAGAGCCTCCTGCACGCGCAGGGTGCCGGAGACGTCGCTGCCGACCTCGGCGGTGCTGGCCACCCAGCGGCGCCGCCACTCGACCTGCTCGAAGGTGCGCGCGTTGTCGATCATGACGCCGGCGGCGCGGGCGAGCGCCTCGACCAGGGCCTGGTCGGTCGTGGTGAACCCCTCGCCGCCGCGCTTGTTGCCGAGGTAGAGGTGCCCGAACGCCTGGTCGCCGACGAGGACGGGCGCGCCGAGGAAGCTGTCGACCAGGGGGTGCGTGGGCGGGAACTGCCCGGTGGAGACGGGGTGGTCGGCCACGTGGTCGACGCGGATGGCGCGCCGCTCGCGCGGCACCAGCCCGAGCAGGCCGTGGCCCTCGGGCATCCGGCCGATCCCGGCGAACTGCGTCGCGACCGCCTCGTTGGGGACCAGGTCGATGAAGGACCCCTCGTCGTCGACGATGCCCAGGACGCCGTACTCGGCATCGGTGAGGCGGCACGAGGCCTCGACGATCCGCGTCAGCACGCCGCGCAGGTCCAGGTCGGACCCGATGGCGACCATCGCGTCCAGCAGTGCGCGCGCCTCTGGCGGCAGCTCCAGGTCCATCAGGTGTCCCCTCCCCTGCGTTCCCTCCGGCGTCAGGTTATCGCTTCCGGTAACAAGCGCGCGGGAGTCGAGACCGGAATCGGCACCGGGACCTTGGACCTGAGTCCTCGGGGCCCGGTCGGACGGTCCCCTCAGCCCAGTCGGCGCAGCTGGTAGAGGCCGTGGGTCCGGGCGACGACGGTGCCCTGCTCGTCCGTGACGTCGGCGTCCAGCACGAAGTCGGACTTGCCGGTCGCCTCGGTCTCCGCCAGCACGCGGGCGATCGTCTCCTCGCTGAGGGTGGCGCGGGCGACGACGTCGGTCGTCGCCGGGCGCAGGAAGTCGATGGTCACCTGCTTGACCAGCGGTACGGCGCCCTCGAGCACGAGCGACGTGCTGGCGTAGACCCCGCCGAGCACCTCGGCGACGGAGAACAGCGACCCGGCGTAGGTCGTGCCGAAGTGGTTGACGTTCGGACCCGAAGGGAGTCGTGCGGCGACCGTGGTCCGGCCGGCCTCGACGATCTCCACCTGCATGGCGTCGAAGATCGGGATCATGGTCCGCACGTGGGCGGTGACTTCCTCGGGTGTGGCCACGGGCTCAACGTAGTGGACGGCGGAGTGCCGCCACCCGCCCCGTGCCACCCGCCGTATCCCGCAGCCTGAACGCACGAGCGCCCGGACCGGTGACGGTCCGGGCGCTCGTGCGCGTGTGCGGGCGGGGCCGGCTCAGGCGACGTCGTAGCGCGCCTGGCCCAGGCGCGGGTGGTTCGAGCCCTCGAGGAGGACGTCGACGACGAGGTCGACGTCGTCGACCATCGGCACGTGGCCGCACTTCGGCAGGGTCACGTGCGTGGCGTCCGGCAGCGCCTTGCGGGCGCGCGTGGCCTGGTAGGGCAGCAGCACGAGGTCGCGGGTGCCCCACGCGACGGTGACCGGGATCGACGGGTCGATCGGGCGGTCGAAGGGCTCGCCGCCGTCGATGATGGTGCGCAGCGCCGGCTTGGCGTGGATCAGGCCCCGGACGTCGCCGAGGGCGCGCTCGGCGTCGAGGCGACCGCCGTGGGTCATCAGCAGGCCCATCGCGGCGGCCCGGCCGGGGGCCGTCCGCATGACCGCCGGGGCGACCGGCTCGAGCAGCGTGGCGGCGCCGGTCAGGGCCACGAACACCGCCCGGATGTAGAGGAAGTCGAGGCTGCCGCGCCAGAAGCCGGCCGGGGCCAGCGTCGTGGCGCTGCTGACGAGGTCGTCGGCGGCGGCCTCGAGGGCGATCCGGCCGCCCAGCGAGTTGCCGGCGATGTGCGGGCGGTCGAGGCCCTGCTCGGCGAAGAAGTCGACCAGCACGTCGTGCAGCTGGTCCTTGATCGGCCGGCCGTCGGGCACGATGGCCGGCGACTCGCCGTGGCCCGGCAGGTCGAGCAGGATCACCTCACGGTGCTCGGCCAGCCGGTCGACCACGGGGTACCACGCCTGCCGGCGGTGTCCGATGCCGTGGACGAGGACCAGCGGTTCTCCCGATCCGATGCGTTCGTGGGCGAGCATGGTGACCTCGATTCCGCGCACCGACGCTGGTGCGACTTAGGTGCAACTAGGAGTTGCGGATACCGAGAGTAGGTCCGGTGCTAGCTGCGCGCAAGCACCCGTCCCAGCGGCAGGGGTGTGGTCAGGGTCACATCCCGGATCCGGGCACGCCCGTGACGGAGGTCAGCCCTCGCGGATGCCGAAGCGCTCCTGCACGCGGCGCAGCGGCGCCGGCGCCCACCAGTTCGCCTCGCCCAGCAGGCGCATCAGGGCGGGCACGAGCAGGGCCCGCACGATGGTCGCGTCGATGAGCACGCCGAGCGCCATGGCGACCGCGATCTGCTTCATGAAGAAGACCGGGCTGACCGCGAAGGCGAGGAAGACGACGGCGATCATCACCGCGGCCGCGCTGATGATCCGGCCGGTGCGAGCCACGCCCTCGGCGACCGCCTCCTCGTTGGGCAGGCCGCCGTCGTGGAGCTCCTTGATCCGCGCCATCACCAGCACGGCGTAGTCCGTCGCGAGCGCGAAGGTGACGGCGAACAGGAAGACGAGACTGGTCACCTCGACGGCGTACGGACCGGGGTAGTCGAGGAGCTGGGTGCCGACCTTGCGCTCGAAGACGAGCACGAGGATGCCGAGGACCGCCGCCAGGGTGAGCGCGTTCATCAGCAGCGTCTTCAGCGGCAGGATCACCGAGCCGGTCAGCAGGAAGATCAGGACGACGATCAGGAGCACGATCAGCGCGACGACCAGGGGCGCGTGGCCGATCAGGCTGGACTTCTCGTCCATGAAGCGGGCCGTGTTGCCCGACACCAGCATCTCCCCGGGACCGTCGACCGCGCGGATGCCGCGGACCGCGTCCTGGGCCCGTTCGTCGAGCGCCGGGGCGTCGAGGACCACCGTCGTCCAGGCGACATCGGCGTCGGCACGGGCGAACGGCGCGACCGACTCGACGCCCGGGACCGCGCCGACCCGGTTCGCGAGGGCCGCCAGGGCGTCGTCGTCGACGTCACCGCGCACCACGATCGAGGTGGCCTCGGTGAACGCCCGCCCGTACTGGTCCTCGATCGCACGGTTGACCTCGTACGACTGCTGGCCGGGCGGCACCGCCTGTGCGCTGGGCCCGGTCAGCGTCGTCGCCACGAGCGGTGCGGCGAGCGCGAGCAGGCCCACGGTCGTCGCCACGGCGACCAGGACCGGCCGCCGCATGACCGCGTGCGCGAGCCGGAACCAGCGGTCCGAGGTGGCGGCGAGCGAGGGACCCTTCCGGATGGACAGCGCGTCGATGCGCGGGCCGAGCGCAGCCAGCAGGGCCGGTACGACGACCACCGCCATCACGGCCGACAGGACGCCGACCGCCGCGCCCGCCGCGCCGATCGAGTAGAGGAAGCGCTGCGGCATCACCATGAGCGCCGCCATCGCGGCCGCCACGGTGAGGCCGGAGAACAGGCTGGCCCGACCCGCGGTCGCCACCGCCCGGCGATGCGCCTCGAGCGTGTGGCCGTGGACCAGGACCTCCTCGCGGTGCCGCGACACGAGCAGCAGCGCGTAGTCGACGGCGAGCCCCAGGCTCAGCGCGGTGGCGATGTTGAGCGCGAACAGCGAGGTGTCGACGAGGGCGGCCATGATCCGCAGCGCGAGCAGGGTGCCCAGGATCGACAGGCCGCCCAGCAGCAGCGGCACGGCCGCCGCGACCACGCTGCGGAAGACGACGAGAAGCAGGATCCCGAGCAACGGGAACGCGATCAGCTCGGCCCGGGTGAGGTCGCGCCGGGTCTGGTCGTTGACCTCGTTGAAGCCCGGCGCGAAGCCCGCGTAGCCGACGTCGACGATGTCGGAGCGGACCCGCTGGCGCACCGACTCGTCGGCGAGGCCGCCCTCGTCCTCGAGGTCCGTCGTGGTCAGCTGCGCCGGCAGCAGCACGGACCGCTCGTCGCTGGCGATCAGCCCGGGCGTCTCGAACGGGTCGGGCACGTGGCCGACGTACCGCGATCCGCGCAGCTCCTCCGCCAGGCGCAGCACCTCGTCGCGCACGGTCGAGTCGCTGAGGTCGAGGGCACCGCCGTCCCTGGGCCGCACGAGTACGACGAGCCCGGGCTCGGCTCCGTGCCCGAGCGCGTCGTGGAGGACCGCGGCGGCGCGCTCGCTCTCGGAGTCGGGGTCCGTGAAGCCGGCGGCCTTCAGGTGGTGCTCGACGTCGTGGCCGAAGAACCCGGCGAGTGCGGCGAAGAGGAGGGCGCCCAGCAGGATCGACCGGGGCCGCCGCCAGGTCAGGTCGGCGATGCGACGGAGCATGGCCGGAAACTAGTGGTCGCGGCCGCTCCTTGTCTGTAGCCGGATCAGCTCACCGGGCTCAGCCGGCGCGCAGCGCGCCCACGCAGCAGGCGAAGGACGCCACCAGCGCGAGGGTGCGGACCAGGTGCAGCCGGTTCCACGAGTCCTCGAACGCGCTGCGCGCGGCGTCCCAACCGGCGGGCCCGTCGGGGGTGCCGGCGGCCATGAGGGCGTCGTTGAGCGGGATGTTGCCGGCCTGGGTGATCGCCACGTTGGCGACGTACAGGACCAGCGCGGCGACGACCCACCACCGTGCCGGCCCGGTGAGGGCCGCGACCGCGAGGCAGCCCAGCGGGGCGACGAAGAGGGTCAGGAAGAGCGGGTTGAGGATCGCGACGTTGATCGCCTGCATGGCGACCACGAAGGTGCGGTCGTCGGCGCGCGCGAGTCCCGGCATCACGGCGGTCGAGAAGGCGAGGAAGAGGCCGGCGACCAGCCCGGTCGTCACGGTGCCGCCGATGGTCGCGGCCTGACCGATGCCGTTGACGACGCCGTTCACGACGCCGCCTCCGCCAGCCACGCGCCGTTGCCTGCGGCCCGCCGCGCCCAGGTGGCGAGGTCGGTGGCGGGGCGGCCGAGCGCGGCCTCCACCCCGTCGGCCAGGTGGGCGTTGTGGCCGGCGAGGACCTCGGTGAACAGGCCGACCAGCGCGGCGGCGTCGTCGGCCGGCAGGCCCGCTGCGACGAGGCCGCTGCGCAGCCGCTCCGGGCTGACCTGCTCGTAGCCGATCGGCCGACCCACGGCCCGTGCGATCCCGGCGACCGCCTCGGCGAAGGTGAGCAGCTCGGGGCCGGTCAGCTCGTGCACCCGGTCGCCGGGCAGCTCCCCCGTCATCAGGCCGACGACCACCTCGGCGACGTCGTCGAGGTCGACGAAGGGCTCCCGGACGTCGCCCGCGACGAACGCGACGTGGCCCGCGGCCAGCGGTGCGGCGAAGAGGCTCTCGTCGAAGTTCTGCAGGAAGAAGGCGCACCGCACGACGGCCCACCCCGCGCCGTGGCGCCCCGCTGCGTCGGCCACCAGCCGTTCGGCGCGCTGCGCCTCGGCCTCGCCGCGACCCGAGAGGAGCACGACCCGTCGTACACCGGCGCGGGCCATGCGCTCGGCCACCTCGGCGACGGCCTCGGGGGCCCCGGGGAAGGTGAGGTCCGGCGCGAAGGTGAGGTACGCCGCCGCGGCGGGCCGCTCGACGGTGGCCCAGGTGGCGGGGTCGGCCCAGTCGAACGCGGGGCGTGACAGTGCGATGACGGGGAGGCCCCGGTCCTGGAGGAGCGCGGTGACGCGGCGACCGGACTTGCCGGTGCCGCCGATGACGAGGTGCTGGTTGATGTCCATGGATCCACCTCATCGCGGAACGCTGAGACTCTCCATGGCTCTGGGTCTTGATTCCATGCGTGATCGTCCAGCATGGTGGAGCCGTGGACGGACTCGGTCACCTGCTCTCCGGTCCGCGGGCGCGGCAGGCGTTCGCGCTGCGGATGGTGATGGAGGCGCCCTGGGGGGTGCGGATCGAGGACGACCCGGCGCTCACGCTGATGTCGGTCGCCCGCGGCTCGATGTGGCTCACCGGCGAGCTCGGGGAGCCGGTCGAGCTGCGCGAGGGCGATGTCGCGGTCATCCGCGGCGGCCCGGTCTACACCGTCGCCGACCACCCGTCGACCCGGCCGGGCATCACCATCCTGCGGGGCAATGTGTGCGTCGACCCCGACGGGCAGCTGCTGGCGCAGCGGATGGCCCTCGGCGTGCGGACGTGGGGCAACAGCCACGACGGGTCGACGGTCCTGCTCGTCGGCACCTGGGAGGCCGAGACCGAGGCCGGCCGTCCCCTGCTCGGCGCCCTGCCGCCGCTGATCGTGCAGCGACGCGACGACGCGTCCTCTCCCCTGCTCACCGTGCTCGCCGACGAGATCGTCCGCGAGGACCCCGGCCAGGAGGTCGTCATCGACCGCCTCCTCGACCTCGTCCTGGTCACCGTGCTGCGCTCGTGGCTGGCCGACGACGCACAGGTCACCCGGGGCCTCGCCCACGCCGACCCGGTCGTCGGCGAGGCGCTGCGGCTGATGCACAACCACCCCGGCCACGCGTGGACGATCGCCTCGCTGGCGGCCGAGGTGGGTGTGTCCCGGGCGGCCCTGGCGCGGAGGTTCGGGGAGCTCGTCGGCGAGCCGCCGATGACCTACCTGACCCACTGGCGGCTCTCGCTCGCCGCCGACCTGCTCGTCGCCTCGGACGAGGCCATCGACACGGTGGCGCGACGGGTCGGCTACGGCAGCGGGTTCGCGCTCAGCGCCGCGTTCAAGCGCGTTCGCGGGGTCAGCCCGCAGCAGCACCGGCGAGCGGCGCGGGGCTGAGCCTGGATCCAGGCCGGCGTCACAGCAGGGAGCGCATCTTCGTGGTGTCGAAGGATGCCGCGAGGTCGGCGACCGAGCTGCCGGCCAGGGACCGGCGCCAGGCCTGCTCGGCCGCCGCCATCACGCGTGCGACGCCGCAGGGCCGGGTGCACTGCTCGGGAGGTGCCGCGAGCTCGCCCTGCTGGCGGATCTCGGTGCAGCGGAACGCCGGCTCGGGGCCGTCGATCGCCTCGACGACCGCGAGCACACTGACCTCGGCCGGCGGCCGGGTCAGCTCGTAGCCACCGTCGCGGCCCTCGACCGGACGCACGATGCCGGCCCGGGCCAGCGCCTGGAGGTGCTTGGCCAGGTAGGTCCGCGAGACACCGTGCAGGTCCGCCAGCCGGGCGGCGGGGACCGGCTGCTGCGCCTGACTGAGCACGACGCAGCAGTGGATCGCCCACTCGACACCCGCACTCAGCTTCACACGGGGAACCCTAGTTGGCCGGCACCGGGCGCGTGGCCAGCCAGTCGTCGTACGACGTCGGGGCGATCCACGCACCGGCGCCCGGGGTGGCGACCAGCGCGGTGTCGTCGAGGGCCGCGCCGAAGTAGCCGGCGGCAGGGTCGGTGACCACGGTGCGGGGGTCGCCCGTGGCGGCGAACAGCCGCCGGACCAGCTCGTCGATGCCGAGGACCTCGGGTCCCGCGATCTCGACGACACCGCCGGCCGGCGCGCCGGTCACGACCTCGGCGAGGCGTGCGACGACGTCGGCCGACGCGATCGGCTGCAGCTTGCCGGGCGTGGCCCGGACCGTGTCGCCGGTGGTCGACGCGTCGGCGATGCCGGGGACGAACTCGAAGAACTGGGTGGACCTGACGATCGTGAAGGGCACGTCCCCGGCCCGGACGCCCTCCTCCTGGGCGAGCTTGCCGCGCATGTAGCCCGCGTCGGTCAGCCGGTCGAGGCCGACGATCGAGAGGATCACGTGGTGCCGCACGCCCGCCGCGGCACCGGCGGCGACCAGGTGGGCCGTCGAGTCCCGGAAGAAGGCGAGCACGTCGTCGTCGGCCCAGGACGGCGAGTTGGTGAGGTCGACGACGACCTCGGCGCCGGCGACGGCCTCCGCGACGCCTTCGCCGGTGGTGGTGTCGATGCCGGCCTCGCGCCCCAGCGCCACGACGTCGTGGCCCTGTCCGTCGAGGTACGCCGCGAGCTGGCTCCCGATCAGTCCTGCTCCGAAGATCACGATCCTCATGTCCGCCTCCAAACTCAGATGATGTTTATCTGAGATTACTACGACACACACTGTCCGAGTCAAGTGACGGCCCCGACGAGCGACGCGGTCCCGCTGAGCAGCACCAGCCCGATCGTCAGGTCGTCGAAGCGGCGCTGGTCGATCAGCTCGGCCAACCGCAGCCCGACGGCGTTGCCGACCATCCCCACCAGGAGCCACGCCGCCGTCTCCGACGAGGGCTCGACGACCGGCACGTCCGCCACGACCGCGAGCGCGGCGAGGGTCAGGCAGTTGCCGACGACGAAGAAGGCGCTCAGGTCGGCGAGCCGGGCCTTCACGGTCGCGCCGCTGCGGGCGAGCAGCACCGCGGGAGGGATGCCGTTCAGGCTGGTGGTGACGCCGAGGACGCCGCTGCAACCGCCCGCCACGAGGGCCGCCCGCGTGCCGGCCCCCGACGGGGTCGTCGCCGGGCGCCGTCTCCCCCGCACCAGGTGCAGCCCGCTGGCCAGCACCACCAGGCCGGCCCCGACCTCGAGCACGCCGGCGGGCACGAGCCGCGCGACGACCAGCCCCGCGGCGATGCCCGGGACGCTGCCGGCCAGCATGGCCGTCGTACGACGGAGGTCGAGGTGGTCGCGCAGCACGACGACCGACGGCAGGCGGGTCAGCACCGCCATCACCAGGTTGAGTGCGACCGCTTGGGACAGCGGGACGCCGAGCACCAGCAGGACCGGCAGGTAGAGCAACGAGCTCGCGAACCCGACCAGCCCACCGACGGTGTAGCAGGCGAAGGCGCCGAGGGCGCCGAGGATCAGGACCACCGGCCGGACGGTGTCGGTTCGCGTCGCGGCGTCGTGCCGCACCTCCCGGTGAGTGGGATCGGCCGACGTCCGCCGGAGCCGGCCGCTCCTAGCGTGACGAGCGACACAGACCGGGGGTCTCGGGCCGTCGGACCAACCCACTTGGAGGATCAGTGAGGAACCGCATCGCGGCGCGCAGCCGCGTCGCCACCGCGCTCCTGGCGACCACGTTGCTGGTGGCCGGATGCGCCAGCTCCGAAGGCAGCGAGGACGGCAACCAGGACACCTCGTCCCTGTCGAAGGAGGAGATCTACGCCGCCGGCATCGTCGGCGTCTCCGGCGACGAGGGCGACCCGAAGGACGGCGGCACGCTCACCCTCGCCGACTACTCCGAGGCGCGCAGCCTCGACCCGACGAAGACCATCCCGAACGGCGCCGCCGGCGGCAACGCGCTCGCCGCCGTGTACGACGTGCTGATGCGCTACGACCAGCCCTCGAACTCGTTCGAGCCGTGGCTGGCCAAGTCGCTCACCACGGAGGACAACACGACCTGGACGCTCGAGCTCCGGGACGGCGTGACGTTCAGCGACGGCACCCCGCTCGACGCGAACGCCGTCGTCGGCAGCATCGGCTACTACATGAAGAACGCCGGCTACAACACGCTCCTGCTCGCCACGAACATCAAGGACATGAGGCCCGAGGGCGCCACGAAGGTCGTCTTCACGCTCAACCAGCCGTGGATCACCTTCCCGAACATGCTGGCCAGCGGGCCGGGCATGATCATGGCGCCGGCGGCGTACAAGGGCGGGCCGGAGAAGTTCACGCCGATCGGCGCAGGCCCGTTCGCGCTCGACACGTACAAGCCGGCCGAGGAGCTCGTCCTCGAGGCCAACCCGGACTACTGGAACGGCAAGCCGCACCTCGACGCGGTGCGCTTCGTGTGGCTCGGCAGCGACGCCGACCGCCTCTCGTCGCTGGCCGACGGCTCCGTCGACGTCGCCAACATCCGCGCCGCACAGACGCTGGAGAAGGCCCGCAAGGACGGCTTCGCCGGGATCATGGCCCCCAGCGGCCTGGGCAGCATCTACTGGCTGAACAACCGCGAGGGCCGCGCTGCGTCGGACGTCCGCGTGCGCCAGGCGATCAACTACGCGATCGACCCGACCGTCGTCGCCGAGCGGGTCAACGGTGGCGCCGGCCTCCCCGGCCGCAACATCTACTCCCCCAGCGCGCCGTACTACGAGGACGTGGAGACGTCCGACTACGACCCCGAGAAGGCCAAGGCGCTGCTCGAGGACGCCAAGGCCGACGGGTACGACGGCAAGATCGTCTACATCGGCCAGTCCGACCAGGCCTCGCAGACCCAGGCCGTCACCGTCGAGGCGATGCTCGAGGCCGTCGGCTTCACCGTCGAGACCGACCTGCTGCGCAATGTCGCCGACCAGACCCAGCGGATCTACGTCACCCACGACTACGACCTCGCCGTCGCGGCGATGAGCGTCCCCGACGAGGACCCGTACTCGCGGCTCGCGACCAACCTCAACAGCCAGTCGCCGCAGAACCCCTCCGGCTACGCCAACCCCGAGATGGACGAGCTGATCGCGAAGCTGCAGGCGGCCTCCGGCGACGACGCCACCGCCCTGCTGAAGCAGATCAACGAGCTGTGGCAGGAGACGGTCCCCGGCGTCGCCATGGGCGCGGGCGCGTTCTTCATGCCGTGGAACAAGGACGTCCACGGGATCACCTCCACCTCCGAGACCCTGCTGCTCCTCGGCGGGGCCTGGAAGGCCTGAGCACCACACAGGAGCCCCTTCCCCTCGCCACTCGTGGTGAGGGGAAGGGGCTCCTCGTCGTGCGCGAAGTGTGGAGGTTTCTCCGCCGAAGTGTGCGGTTTTCTCCGCCCAAGTGTGAGGTTTTCTCCTCCGAGGTGTGCCGTCAGCGCCTCCGGCGCCACCTGTACGACGGATGGTCGGGACCGCGGGAGTAGATCCGCTTGCCCGCGCTCACCGGCGTCCGTTCCGCGATCACCGCCGCGAGCTCGCCCAGCCACTCGGCACGTCGCTGCGCCGTGAAGTCCCCCTTGCGCAGGACCAGGATGATCCAGCCCGCGTCCGTCAGCGCCGCTCTCCGGGTCTCGTCCCGTTCGCGGTCGGCCGTCGAGCTGTGATCCGCCTCTCCGTCGTACTCGACGGCGACACGCAGGTGCGCGTAAGCGTTCTCGAGCCGAGCGCGGCCCCAGCCCGGCACCACCACCTCCACCTGCGCCTCCGGCACCGGCAGGCCGGCGTCGCGGATCATCAGCCGGGTCCACGACTCGGGTTGTGAGTCGGCCCGATCGGTCGACAGGGGGATCAGCTCCCGCAGCTGGATGACGCCGCGTCGGCCCCGGAAGCGCGGGAGCTGAGCGGACAGGTCGGCGACGGAGAGGCGATGCTTCCGGCGGAACTCGTCCAGCGTCGCGATCGCGCGGTAGCGGCCCAGGAGACAGGCGACGTCGCAGGCCGTGCGCACGGGAATGGTCACCTTGACCCCAGGGTGCAAGGTCATTACGTCGGCCGCGGACAGGTCGCGTTTGCCGCCGAAGACTCCCACCCGCCTCGACGGCTCCTTCCCACCCACCGAGACCGCGTCCAGCTCCGGGACGAGGTCCAGCTCCGCGAGGTCCAGGATCTCGACGTCGTGGAGCCATGCCGCCGAACGGTCGACGACCACCGCGTGGTCGGGCATGACCAACGCTGCGGCGCTGGCTCGGAGCTCGAGGGAGTCCTTGACGCACGTCGCGACGTACACGTCGGACAGCACCTTGCGCACCTCACCCGACGCCACGAGCTTGTGGAGGCAGTTGCGCGTGAACCCTGCTTCGCGGGCCATGGCAGCGGTGAACGGTCTGTCGTCGAACCGAGAGGAGATGGTCATCGCTCGAGGATCGGCGCGATGGCCGTCGGCGACGGGCTGCCGGGAACGACCTGTGGATCGGGGCCTCTCTCCACAGGGACGTCGCGCCTCGTCGGTCCTCCGACGCACCCGTGGGACGGATGGGACAGCGCTCAGTCACATCTCGCGGGAGAAACCGTCACACCTCGCAGGAGAAAACCACACACTTCGGCGGAGAAACCCTCACACTTCGCGCGCTACAAGACTCACCGGTACGACGGCGCGAGGAGCTCCCAGGGTCGGGCGGCCTCGAGCTGGGTGGCCAAGGCGAGGAGGGTGCCCTCGGTGCCGAGGTCGCCGATGAAGTGCGCGCCCAGAGGGAGGCCGGCGGTGTCGAGGCCGGCGGGGATCGACATCGCGGGCATGCCGGTGGCGTTGGCGACGGCGGTGAACGACGAGTAGTCACCGCCGCGCTGCCACATCACGGCCGGGTCGGAGGTGTCGAGGACGCCGAGCTCGGGGACGGGCAGCGGGAGGGTCGGGGTGAGCAGGAGGTCGTACGACGAGAAGCTCGTCCCGAGCTGCCAGCCCGCCTGCTGGACCGCGGCGAGTCCGTCGTACACCTGCACCGGGGTCATGGTGGCGAGGTAGTGGTCGTGGATCATCCGCGTGAACGGCTCGAGGTCGTCGTCCCGCAGCTCACGGCCGAGCGCCTCGAGCCGGTGCTGGACGTCGGCGAGCAGCGAGACCCCCATCAGGGTGGCGAATCCGCTCATCACGAGCTCGTGGTCGTGGGCCAGCGTGGTCTCCTCGACGACGTGGCCGAGCTCCTCGCAGAGCGCGGCGACGGACCGTACGGCGGCCACCACCTCGGGCGACACCTCGCCCCCGTCGGCCCGCTCGACAGCGAGCCCGATCCGCAGCCGCAGCGGTGCGGTGGCGGCCTGCTCGACGAACGGCGACGACGGCGTGGGCGCGGCGAGGGCGTCGCCGTGCAACGGCGCCGACGACAGGTCGAGCAGCAGCGCGCTGTCGCGCACCGAGCGGGTCAGCACGTGGTTGACCGACAGCGGCGCGGCCAGCATCCCCGCCACCGGGTACGACGACACGCGGCCCCGGCTCGGCTTGAGACCGAACAGCCCGCAGGCCGACGCCGGGATCCGGATCGATCCGCCTCCGTCGTTGCCGTGGGCCACCGGCACCAGCCCGGCGGACACGGCAGCGGCGGCCCCGCCGGAGGAGCCACCCGGCGAGTGGGTGGGCGCCCACGGGTTGCGGGTGGGGCCGTGGAGGAGCGGCTCGGTGCTCGCGTTCTTGCCGAGCTCGGGGCTGTTGGACATGCCGATGACGACCATGCCGGCGGCGCGGTAGCGCCGTACCAGCTCGCTGTCGACGGCCTGGACGTCGCCGTCCCACAGGCGGCTGCCGCGGGTCAGCGGGAGACCGGCGACCTGCATGCCGAGGTCCTTGATGAGCGTCGGCACACCGTGGAGCGGTCCGGCGGGCAGGCCGGCGTCGACCTCGGCGAGGGCCTGCTCGAAGCGCTCCGCCACGACCGCGTTGAGGGCGGAGTGCTTCTCGATGCGGGCGATGGCGTCCTCGGCGACCTCGCGCGCGGACACCTCCCCGGACCGGATGGCGGCGGCAGTGGCGATCGCGTCGTCGTACATCGGGGTCATGCCTCCACGTGGTGACAGGCCACGAACTGTCCGGGGCGGACCTCCCGCAGCTCGGGCTCCTCGCCCGCACACCGGTCGGTGGCGAGCGGGCAGCGGGTGCGGAACCGGCACCCGGACGGCGGGTCCAGCGGCGAGGGCAGCTCGACCGCCCGCGCGGGCTCGGCGCCCTCCCCGTCGGGCGCGGCCGCCTCGGGCACCGACGCCAGGAGCAGCCGCGTGTAGGGGTGGAGCGCGTCCTCCAGCGACGCCGACGGCAGCACCTCGCAGGTCTTGCCGAGGTACATCACCAGCACCCGGTCGCTGATGTTCTTCACGACGGCCACGTCGTGGGCGATGAAGACCATCGAGAGCCGCAGCCGCTCCCGCGCCTTCTCCAGCAGGTTGAGGATCTGCGCCTGGACGGACACGTCGAGGCTGGAGACCGGCTCGTCGCAGATCAGCACGTCGGGGTCGAGCGCGAGCGAGCGGGCGATGCAGACCCGCTGGCACTGGCCACCGGACAGCTCGTGCGGCCGCTTGTCGCGCACCGTCGCGGGGTCGAGCCCGACCGACGACAGCAGCTCGTCGACGAAGTGGTCGCGGTCCCGCGCGCCCCAGCCCCAGATCTCCAGGCCCTCCACGACGAGGTCCTTCACGCGTCGCCGTGGGTTGAGCGCGGAGACCGGGTCCTGCAGCACCAGCTGCATCCGGGACCGGGCCTCGCGCATCCGCCGGGCGGGCAGACCGGTGAGCTCGACCTCGCCGAGCCGCACCGATCCCGACGTCGGAGGCGGCAGCTGCATCACCGCGCGCCCCGCGCTGGACTTCCCGCAGCCGGACTCGCCGAGGATGCCGAGGGTCTCCCCGGGCAGGAGGTCGAGGCTGAGCCCGGACACGGCGTGCACCGTGCCGCGCGCGACGGGGAACTCGACGACGAGGTCGTCGACGACGAGCGCCCGCTCCCGGTCCGGACGCAGGTGCGCCGTACCGCTACCGGCCATGCTCGGCTCCTTCCAGGACGGCAGTGCGCAACGGGTGGTGGCAGGCCACCTCGCGCCCACCCGGTACGACGGCCGCCACCGGCAGCGCGTCGCGGCAGGTGTCCGTCGCGAACCCGCAGCGGGGCGCGAACCGGCAGCCCGCGGGCGGGCGGGTCATGTCGGGCGGGTTGCCCTCGATGGTGCGCAGGACGGTGTGCGGCGCGTTCCCGAGCCGCGGGATCGAGGCGAGCAGCGCGTCGGTGTAGGGGTGCGCGGGCGCCGCGAAGACCGGCCGGGTCGGACCGGACTCGACCGTGCGGCCGGCGTACATGACCTGCACCCTGTCGGTGCGTCCGGCGACGGCGCCGAGGTCGTGGCTGACCAGCAGCATCGCCATGCCGCGCTCCGCGACGAGCGAGCCGAGCAGGTCGAGGATCTGCTTCTGCACGGTGACGTCGAGGGCGGTGGTCGGCTCGTCGGCGATCAGCAGCCGCGGGTCGCAGGCCAGCGCGGTCGCGATCACCACGCGCTGGCGCATGCCGCCGGAGAGCTCGTGGGGATACTGCCGCAGGCGCCGCGCGGGCTCGGGGATCCCGACCTGGCGGAGCAGGTCGACCGCACGCTCGGTGGCCTCGGCGCGCGAGCAGCGGAGGTGGCGCCGGAGGGTCTCGGTGAGGTGGGTGCCGACCCGCTTGACGGGGTTGAGCGAGGTCATCGGGTCCTGGAAGACCATCGCGACCTCCGGCCCCCAGAGCCGTCGGCGCGCCGACGGCCTGAGCTCGTGCACCGAGCGGCCGCCGAGGCGCACGGTCCCGCTGACGGTGGTGGTGCCACCGGAGGCGACCAGCCCCATGACGGTGCGGCCGAGCACCGACTTGCCCGAGCCGGACTCCCCCACCAGTCCGAGGGTCTCGCCCGCCGCGAGGGCGAAGGAGACGCCGTCGACGGCGCGCACGTCGCCGCGCGGGGTGTGGAAGGTCGTGCGGAGGTCCTCGACCTCCAGCAGTGCGGTAGGAGTGGTCACAGCTTGGCCGCCCTCGGGTCCCAGCGCTTCTGCGCCCTCTCCCCCAGCAGGTTGAAGGAGAACACGGTCAGGAACAGGCAGATCCCCGGCACCACCACGATGAAGGGGTGCTTCTCCATGACGCCGCCCTGGCCCTCGGCGATCATGTTCCCCCACGTCGGCTGCGGCTGCTCGATGCCGATGCCGAGGAAGGACAGCGACGCCTCCGCGACCACGAGCACGGAGATCATCACGACCGCGAGCGACAGCACCGGCAGCACCACGTTGGGCAGCACCTCGCGCAGCATCAGCCGCACCCGGCCGGCGCCGAGCGCCCGCGCGGCGAGCACGTACTCCCGCTGCGCGACGGTGATCGTGTTGGCCCGCGCGAGCCGCACCATGCTGGGGATCGTCAGCAGGGACAGGGCGAACGCGATGCTGCGCACGCTCGGGTCGAGCACGGTGCCGAGCGCGATGAGCAGGATCAGCGGGGGTACGGCGAGCAGCGCGTTGGCCAGGATCCCGACGACCCGGTCGGTGGCGCCGCGCACGAAGCCGGACACCAGGCCCACGAGACCGCCCACGGTGGTGCCGATGAGCACGGCCAGCAGGGCGACGAGGATGGAGGTCCGGGCGCCGTACACGGCACGGGCGAGGACGTCGAGGCCGTAGTTGTTGGTGCCGAGCGGGTGCTCGGCACCGATCCCGCCGGGAGGCGCGAAGATCGGCGAGGTCAGGCCCTTCACCGAGTCGTCGGCGCTGCCGAGCGGCAGCCAGGGCGCGAGGGCGGCGGCGCCGAGGACGAGCACCAGCCACGTCATGCCGAGCCAGAAGACGACGTCGACGGGCCTGCCCCGCACGGCGCGGGCCATCCGGCCGAGGCCGGCGATCGCGGCGAGCAGGCCCGCGACCAGAACGAGCATCCGGACCAGCGTGACCAGCACGGTGGTGCCGGCGGCCCAGCCGGCGACGCCGAGGCCGGCGGCCAGCAGGAGGACGCCCGTCAGCAGGAGCGTCGTACGACGGTCGCGGAGGGCGGGACGGGGCGGGACGACGGGTTCAGGCGCGAGCACGGCGGGTCCTCGGGTCGAGCAGTCCGTAGGAACGGTCGATCAGGGCGTTGCTGCCGACGTACACGACGGCGATGACGAGCACCGCGCCCTGAACGACCGGGTAGTTGCCCTGGTTGGCGGCGTCGATGACGAGCTTGCCCATGCCGGGCAGCGCGAAGAGGTACTCCACGATCACGGTGCTGCCGACGAGTCGCCCGATGCTCAGCCCGAGCACGGTGACGAGCGAGAACGACGAGGGTCGCAGCGCGTCGCTGACCATGATCCGCAGCGGCGACATGCCGCGGGCGCGGGCGGCGAGGATGAAGTCCTCGTGCAGCGTGGTGACCAGGTCGTTGCGCAGGATCCGGGTGAACATCGCCGCCTCCATCAGCGCGATCGTCAGCGCCGGCAGGAAGGCGTGGGACAGGTTGCCCGCGAGGCTGTCACCGGGGCGCACCCACTCGTTGCGCGGGAAGATCCCCAGCGAGTTCACCAGCACCGCGATCAGCACGATGCCGATCAGGAAGGACGGCATCGACAGCAGGCCGAACGTGACGGCGCTGATGGCGCGGTCGGCGCGGCCGCCCTGGTGGTACGCCGACCACATCGCCAGCGGGACCGCGATGAGCAGCGCCAGCACCAGCCCGAGCACGGCCAGCTCGAGGCTGACCGGGAACGCGGACGCGATCCGGTCGAGGACGTCGGTCTGCGGCGGGACCAGCGACGTGCCGAGGTCGCCGTGCAGGACGCCGCCGAGCCAGTCGGCGTACCGGGCCAGGAGCGGGTCGTCGAGACCGAGCTGCTCGCGCAGGGCGTCGTACTCCTGCGGGCTGCGGCCCTCGCCGAGCACGGCGACGGCCGGGTCGCCGGGGACCAGCGACAGCAGCAGGAAGACCCCGATGCTGACCAGGAACAGGACAGCGACCAGCTCCAGGAGCGGGAGGAGGAATCGGCGGGTCACGGAAGGAATCTCCCAGTCCGGTCAGGATCCGTGATGTGACGCGTCCCACTCACCGGAAGGGCCCGGCGTGGTGGCCGCGTAGCCCTCCGGCTTGCCCCAGCTGGCGCTGCGGGTGGTCCGCCGGTCGACCAGCACGCAGCGAGTCCCGGTGTAGTTGGTCGGCATGCACTTGTTGCAGTGGATGCACAGCGAGCGGCGCGTCTCGTCGGCCTGCATCCGGTTGACCAGGTCGGGCTCGCGCAGCAGGGCGCGGGCCATCGCGACGAAGCCGAAGCCCTCGGCCATGGCGGTGTCCATGACCTCGCGGCTGCTGACCCCGCCGAGCAGCACCATCGGCAGGTCGACGGCAGCGCGGACCTGCTTGGCGTCCTCCAGCAGGAAGCCGTCGGTGTAGGGGTAGGCCTTGAGCAGCCGGTGCCCGACCGCCTTCACGCCGGCCTTGATCGGCTGCGGCATGACGCCGGCGAACTCGTCGAGCGGGACGTCGCCCTTGAAGAGGTACATCGGGTTCAGCAGCGAGCTGCCCGCCGTCATCTCCAGCGCGTCGAGGGTGCCGTCGGCCTCCAGCCACTGCGCGACCGGGATCGCCTCGTCGAGCCAGAACCCGCCGGGGGCGCCGTCGTCCATGTTCATCTTGGCGACGATCGCGATCCGGTCGCCGACCGCGTCCCGCACCGCCTGGAGGATGCCGCGGGCGACCTTCGCCCGGTTGCGGAGGCTGCCGCCGAACTCGTCGTCGCGCCGGTTGAGCTTGGGACTGAGGAAGGCGCTGGCGAAGTAGTTGTGGCCGAGGTGCACCTCGACGGCGTCGAAGCCCGCTTCGACGGCCCGGCTCGCCGCGTGCCCGTGCGCCGCGACGATCCGCTCGATGTCGGCCCGCGTGGCGGCCTGCGAACGGTTCATCGCGATCACGTTGGTCCGGGCCGACGGTGCCAGCGCGGGCGACCGGTTCCCCCGGGCCTCCGCGACCGGACCACCGTGGCCGATCTGGGCCGAGACCGCCGCACCCTCGGCGTGCACGGCATCGGTGAGCGCCCGCAGGCCGGGCATCGCCTCGTCGGTCCAGAGCACCTGGTGCCGGTCCGTGCGGCCGTCCTTCGCGACGGCGAGGTAGGCGACCGTCGTCATCCCGACCCCGCCCTTCGCGTAGGCGACATGGAAGTCGACCAGGTCCTGGGTGACCCGACCACGGTGGCTCAGGCCCTCGTAGGTGGCGGCCTTGATCGTGCGGTTGCGGAGGGTGAGCGGGCCGAGCCTGCCCGCGGAGAAGACGTCGGGCGTCTCGTTCCGGGTGCTCACAGGGTCACCGCCGGGCGGACGACCTTGCCGGTGGCGTTGCGCGGCAGGGGCTCCGCGGCGACCCGCCAGTGCGTGGGCACCTTGTAGTGCGCGAGCCCGCGGGCGGCGTACTCCTGCAGCTCGGTGACGAGCGCGGCCGCGTCGGTCCCGGCGTCCTCGGGCACGACGACGGCGCCCACCTCCTGGCCCAGGTCGTCGTGGGGTACGCCGAGCACGACGCACTCGCGCACCGCGGGGTGCTCCACGAGGAGGCCCTCCACCTCGGCGGGGTAGACGTTCTCACCGCCACGGATGATCAGGTCCGAGCGGCGTGCGGCGAGCCGGATCCGGCCCTTGTCGTCGAAGGTGCCGATGTCGCCGGTGTGCAGCCAGCGGTCGGCGTCGATCGCGGCCGCGGTGGCGTCCGGGTTCTCCCAGTAGCCGAGCATGTTGTAGGCGCTGCGGACGCAGATCTCGCCCTCCTCGCCCGGCGGCAGCGGGTTGCCGAGCGGGTCGCGCACCTCCATCTCCACGCCGATGATCGGCGTGCCGAGGGTGCCCGGCGCCTCGGCGAGGTCGAGGGGTGTCGCCAGGGCGACCGCGGTGCACGACTCGGTGAGGCCGTAGCTGTCGACGAGCGCACCGGCGAACGGCAGGTGCGTGCGCAGCCGCTCCTTGAACGCGGTGCTCGACGGCGCGGATGCCAGCGAGAAGGCGTAGAGGGAGGACGTGTCGTAGTCGCCGACGCGGTCGAAGCCGAGCAGGCGGTTCGCCATCGTCGGCACGGCGCCCCAGTGGGTGACCCGGGCGTCCTGGACCAGCTGCAGCACCTTCTCCGGGTCGAACGCACCCAGGTGGAGGGCGGCCGTGCTGCCGTTGGCGAGGCGCGGGACGGCCAGGTTGTGCAGGCTCCCGACGTGGAACAGCGGCATCGCCAGCAGGTAGACCTTGTCCTGCGGCGCCACCGGGTCGCCGTACTGCGCAGCCAGGGCGTCCATGCTGCGGTGGAAGCCGATCACCGAGCAGAGGTTGCGGTGCGTGTGCACGGCGCCCTTGGGACGCCCCGACGTGCCGGAGGTGAAGAGGATGACCGCGGGGTCGTCCTCGGCGACGTCGGCGCTCGGCAGCGGCGCGTCCGGGTGCAGCGTGGCGAGACGCTCGTGGTCGTCCTCGAGGCCGAGGACCGGCGCCGTGGTGGCGATGTCGGCGAGGAGCGCGCGGCGGCGGGCGTCGGCGACGACCAGCTTGGGGGTGGTCAGCTCCAGCGCGTCCTGCAGCTCGCGCGCCGACCACCAGGCGTTGCAGCCGACGGCGATCGCGCCGATCGAGACCGTCGCCCAGAAGGTCTCGATCCAGGCCTGGGAGTTGGCGGCGTCGATCGCGACCCGGTCGCCCTTGTCGACGCCGTACGTCGTGCGCAGCTCGTGGGCGAGCGAGGAGACCCGGCGGGCGTGCTCGGCGAAGGTGAGCCGGCCCTCGAGGGTGACGACATAGGGCCGGTCGCCGTGCGCGACCGATGCGGCCAGCACCTCGTGCAGCGCGCGGAAGCGCTCCGCGAACACCTGGACGGGCGCCCCGAGGACGTCCTCCACCACCAGCTCGGTCGTCGTCACTGTCGTGCTCATGGCGGGGAGTATTCGGCGGCCCTCGCCGCGCGGGCGTGGACGGCTCCCGGTGACCGGGACGCGTCGACGGTGGCGGGCGTCGTACCGGCGAGGGTGCGGGCATGAACGCACTGCAGGACAAGGTCGCCGTCGTCACGGGAGCCGGTCAGGGAGTCGGCCAGGGCATCGCCCTCGCGCTGGCGTCGGAGGGTGTCTCCGTGGCCGTCGTCGGCCGCACCCTCGCCAAGCTGGAAGGGACCTGCGCCTTGCTGCGGGAGCGCGGCGTGCGCGCCGAGGCCTACGAGCTCGACCTGCTCGACACCGAGGCGATCGCGCCGCTCGTGGACCGGATCGCCGGCGACTTCGGTCGCCTCGACGTGGTGGTGAACAACGCCTACGACGGCGTGATGATGCCGCTCCTCGACATGAGCCTGAAGAACTTCACCAAGGGCTTCGTCTCCGGCCCCTTCGCCGCCTTCGCCTTCATGCAGGCCGCCCACCCGCACCTCGTCGCCGCCGGCGGCGGCTCGATCGTCAACCTCGTCACCTCCGCGATGGTCCGCTGGGACCCCACCAACTACGGCGCGTACGCCGCCGCCAAGACCGCGCTCCGCTCACTCACCCGCACCGCCGCGGTCGAGTGGGCCGCGGCCGGGATCCGGGTCAACTCCATCGCCCCGCACGCCCTCTCCCCCGGCCTCAAGTGGTGGACCGAGAACAACCCCGAGGAGGCGGCCGAGTTCGTCGCCGCGATCCCGATGAAGCGGATCGGCGACCCCGAGGCCGACATCGGCCGTGCGGTCGTGGCGCTCGTGGGGCCGGACCTGGCGTACCTGACCGGGGCGACGATTCCGTTGGATGGGGGGCAGGCTCACTTCTGAGCGGGGTGGGAGTTTCACCGGCCGGCCGGTGAAACTCCCGCGCTTGGACGAAGAAACTCACGCTTGGACGACGAAGTTTCATCGTCCAAGCGTGAGTTTCGTCGTCCAGCATCAGGCTGCTGACTGCAGCGCACGGAGGATCCGGGCCACCGTTGCCTCGGGTCGCGCCAGGTCCGCCCAAGTGATGCGGACCATCGTCCAGCCTGTGAGCTCACGAAGCCGGTCCTCGCGTTGCTTCTCACGCATCACCATGTCCTCGATGGTCTCGCCGGGACGGCGGTGGCGGTGGTACTTGACCATCCCGTCGAACTCCAGCATCACCCGATGCCGTGGCCACGCGAAGTCGACCCGACCGATCAGCCGGCCGTTGTGGTCGTGGATCTCGAGCTGCGCGATTGGCGGCGGCAGTCGGTGGGCTCGGCACATCAGCCTCGTCCTCGTCTCGCCGACCGACTCTGCCTTGCCGTCCACGAGTCCGAGAACGCGGTGGAGCCCGATCGATCCCGGCCACTCCGCCATCCGCTCGTGCAGTTGTCGCAGCTCGTCGATCGTGGTGAGCGCGTTCTGGAGGTACCAGTCGACGACGGCGACACCCGCCTCCTGACTGACCAGACAAGCAGTGTCGAGCGCCGTTCGTGCGGGTGCAGTGATCCAACCTTGGGCGTCGCGTGTGACGTCCGATACCAGGCAGACGCCCCGATGGTGGACGACCTTGCCCACGCTCCGCTCCCCCTTGCCGGTCAGGTCCGTCAGGTGCACCACCGAGAGATCCATCCCCCACGTCGGCCCGCCCTGCTCCACACACCCGCTGATGTGGGATGCAGCCACGCCGTCGCCGTACAGGAGCCGGACACCCTCGAGGAGCAGACGATGTCGCTCCAGCGCGTTCGCCTGCTCCCATACCGCGGCAAGGACGTAGACGCCTTGCCGCATCCGAACGAGGAAGCCCGCGTCGATGCCTCGCCTGAGGGCGTTGTCGTCGACACCCGCTGCAAGGGCATCACGCCGGAGGAGGATTCCGCTGTCGTTGACCAGGTACTCGATCATTCGCCCAGCATCAGCAACGCGGACCGGCCAGTCCTCTGGACGTCGTACAGCTTGTGGAGAACCAGCCCGCCGAAAGCGGTTGTGGACTCTTCGCGGATGGTTGGACGACGAAACTCATGCTTGGACGACGAAACTTCGCCGTCCAAGCATGAGTTTCACCGGCCGGCCGGTGAAACTCCCACCGCCACCGTGAGCGCCTCGGCCCCACCGTCGACGAAGACCACCTGCCCGGCCATGTGCGTGTTCTCGGGGGCGAGCAGCCACAGCAGCGCGTGGGCGATGGCCTCGGGCGGGGCGTAGCCGTTGAGGGGCATGGGGACGGCGGCGTCCATGACGGCCTTCCACTGCGGGTTGGAGACCAGCTCCTCCGTCATCGGTGTGAGTACGACGCCCGGTGCCACCGCGTTGACCGCGATCCCCGCTCCGGCGAACTCGGGCGACACCGCGGCGCGGCGCAGCCACCGGTTCAGGGCCGCCTTGGTCGAGGCGTAGATCTCGTGCGGGCGACCGTCGGCGACGGCGGCCTCGGCCAGCTCCAGCGCGGTCGCCTCGGTGCCGGCGAGGCAGGCCTCGACGAGGGCGGGGTCGTGGGGCTGGGTCGAGGAGATCGAGCTGACGAGGGCCACGCGCGGCGCCGCGGAGCGGGCCAGCAGCGGCTGGAGGCCGAGCACGAGGTCGACGGTGCCGAAGTAGTTGACGCTGACCTGGGGGGCACCCGCGCGGCTCAGGCCGGCGCAGGTCACGAGGCCGTCCAGCGCGTCCGGGCCGACCAGCTCCGCGACCCCGGCGACTGCGGCCGACCGGCCGGCCGCCGTGGACAGGTCGGCGCACACGTCGACGTCGCGCAGGTCCACCCCGATGACCCGATCACCCCGGGAGCGCAGCAGGGACGCGGTGGTGGCGCCGATGCCGGAGGCGGCCCCGGTGACGACGACCGTCCGCAGCGGGCCGCTCACGAGGCCGATCCCTCGTCGTACCGGGGTCCGAGCAGGAGGCGGGCCGCGAGGCGGATGTCGGCGTCGGCCTGGTCGATCGTGATCACGCCGTTGAGCACGGAGACCAGGACGCCGTACCAGGTCTGCTCGGTGATCCGGACCATCCGGTAGTCCTCGTCGTCGGGCTCGGTGACGCCGAGGGCGCGCAGCAGGACGCCGTGGAAGGCGGCGTTGGCCTCGGTGTACTCGCGTCCGCCCTGCAGCTGCGCGGCGTTGTTGGCCTGCAGCATCGCCATCGCGAGCTGGGGACGCGCGAGCATGCCGCGACCCGCGCCGATCAGCACCTCGGCGACCGCGGCGGCCCGCTCGCCCGCGGGCGCTGCCGCGACCACGCCCGACCCGGACCCGGAGCCGGAGCTGAGGTGCTGGATCTGCGAGTGGAGGACGCCGACGAAGAGGTCGGTCTTGGACGGGAAGTAGCGGTAGAGCGTGGCGATCGCGACGCCGGCCTCCTTGGCCACGTCGTTCATCTGCATCCGCTCCAGGCCGTGCTCGGCGCCCAGCTTGCTGGCGGCACGGAGGATCCGGCGGTAGCGGTCCTTCTGCTCCTCGGAGACCGGCTCGGCGGGCTTCCGGGCCTCGGCGATACGAGCCACGCGTCTCTCCTGATCTGGTCGGGTGGTCTGGTCGGGCACCCTGCGGTAGGGGCCGACGACCATCTTGGGCCCGCACCCGCTCCGGCGTTCCAGCAGGCTACCGGTGAGTGGGACCGGCGGCGGCGCACATCGTGCGGCCCGACCCACACTCGGCCCATGACGAGCACTGATCAGGTCCGGCAGATCGAGGTGGACGCGGGCCCGCGCCGGTTCGCGCGCGGCTGGCACTGCCTCGGCCTCGCCCGCGACCTCGCCGACGGCAAGCCCCACCAGGTCAACGCGTTCGGGCAGAAGCTGGTGGTCTTCGCCGGCGCGGACGGCGAGCTCAACGTCCTCGACGCCTACTGCCGCCACATGGGCGGCGACCTGTCGCAGGGCGAGGTCAAGGGCAACGAGATCGCCTGCCCGTTCCACGACTGGCGCTGGGGCGGCGACGGTCGCTGCAAGCAGATCCCCTACGCGCGCCGCGTCCCGCTGCGTGCCCGTACGGCGGCGTGGCCGACCATGGTGCAGGACGGCATGGTGTTCGTCTGGAACGACCCGGAGGGCAACCCGCCCCCGGCCGACGTGACGATCCCGCGGATCCCCCAGGTCGAGGACGAGCGCTGGACCGACTGGCTCTGGTACGAGACCGTGATCGAGGGCGCCAACTGCCGCGAGATCGTCGACAACGTCGTGGACATGGCGCACTTCTTCTACATCCACTACTCGTTCCCGACGTACTTCAAGAACGTCTTCGAGGGCACCAGCGCCTACCAGTACATGAACGGCGCCGGCCGCGAGGACGTCCGTCCGGCCCGGCCCTCGAAGAGCAGCCCGGCCGTGCTCGGCACGACGAGCGTGGCGGCGTACCACGGGCCCAGCTTCATGATCGACGAGGTGACCTACCACTACGAGGACCTCGACGTGGACACGATCCTGATCAACTGCCACTACCCGATCGACGAGAACTCCTTCGTGCTGCAGTACGGGATCATCGTGGAGAAGAAGGAGGGCATCTCCGACGAGGAGGCCGACCTGATGGCCGCGAAGACGGGGGCCTTCATCAAGTACGGCTTCGAGCAGGACGTCGCGATCTGGAAGAACAAGGCGCGCATCGACAACCCGCTGCTGTGCGAGGAGGACGGGCCGGTCTACCAGCTGCGGCGGTGGTACCAGCAGTTCTACGTCGACGCCGCCGACGTGACGCCGGAGATGACCGACCGCTTCGAGTTCGAGATCGACACCACGCGGCCGAACGAGGCGTGGCGGTCCGAGGTCGAGCAGAACCTGGCCGCCCGCTCCGCACGGCAGTCATGAGCCCGCGGCAGGACGTGCGCCTCGAGACCGCACCGATGCAGCCGGTCTCCTGCCTGACGTGCGGTGCGGAGGTCCTCGCCCGCAAGAGCAGCTGGGACCAGTCGACCCTGCAGTGGACCGCGGCCGCGCTGGAGCGGTGCGTCGAGCGTCGTACGACGACAGCCCGGTCCGAGCGCCCCAACCGCAACGCCTTCCCGGGTTGCTCGGCGTTGCGGGCCTCGGTCCGCGAGGCTGCTGTGCGGGGCGAGCTCGAGGTGCAGTCCGACGAACCCCTGAGGACCAACCCGGAGGCACTCCATGACTGACCTGTCCCCGTACGGCCCCTGGGCCGTCATCGCCGGCGGCTCGGAGGGCGTCGGCGCTGAATTCGCCCGAGAGTTGGCGGGTTCGGGCGTCAACCTCGTCCTCGTCGCCCGCACGCCCGGGCCGCTGGAGTCGACCGCTGCACGGCTCCGCGAGCTCGGGGTGGAGGTGCGCACGGTCGCCACCGACCTGACCGCGCCCGGCGCGATCGGCGAGATCACCGCCGCGACCGCGGACGTCGAGGTCGGGCTCCTGGTCTACAACGCCGGCGCCAACACCCACGGCCGGGCCTTCACGCGCGGCACGCTCGACGGGTTCGCCTCGGTGATCGACCTGAACATCACCGCGATGCTGGCGCTGGTGCACCACTACGCCGTACCCATGCGCGAGCGCGGCCGCGGCGGGATCCTGCTCGTCGGCTCCCTCGCCGGCTACGTCGGTACGTCGACCGAGGGCGTCTACGGCGGGGTCAAGGCGTTCGGCCGGATCTTCGCCGAGGGCCTGTGGGCCGAGCTGCGGGAGTACGGCGTCGACGTGCTCGAGCTCGTGCTCGGCGTGACCCGGACCCCCGCGATGGAGCGGGCCGGGCTGAACTTCGACGTGCCCGGCATGCACGTCTCCGAGCCGGTCGACGTCGCTCGGGAGGGCCTGGTCGCGCTCCCCCATGGACCGGTGCACGTGGTGAGCGGCAACGAGGCGATCGTCGAGATGCGCTCCTCGGCGGATCGGGCGCGGCTGGTGGCCGGGACCGAGAAGGTCATGCGGCTGCTGGTGCCGCACGACTGATCCGCCGACGCGGCGGGGCCAGCCTGGACGACGAAACTCACGCTTGGACGATGAAACTTCGTCGTCCAAGCGTGAGTTCTGTCGTCCCAGCGCGGGAGTTTCACCGGCCGGCCGGTGAAACTCCCTCAGTCCACGACGTGCAACCGCCGACTCAACGGATCCACGTCCGGGAACAGGTCGGCAGCGATGCGCCGCGTGGCGTCGAGCACCAGCGGCGCGACCCGCTCGAGCGCCGTACCTGCCGCGGCGACGATCGAGATCGCGCCGACCGGACCTCGCGGCCCGCGCACCGCGGCGGCCACGCAGGCGATGTCGGGGAAGCACTCGCCCCGCTCCAGCGCGAGCCCCGACCGCGCCCGGATCCGGGCGAGCTCGACGTGGAGCTTCTCGAGACCGGGGATCGTCGAGGGGGTGCGGGGCCGGAGCTCCTCCCCCACCAGCGCGTCGACGTGCTCGGGCTCGAGCCAGGCGAGCATCGCCTTGCCGAGGCCGGTGCAGTGCGCGGGCGCGGAGCCGCCGACCCGCGAGGGCACGGTGGTCGCGAAGCGGCCGCCGAGCTTGTCGAGGTAGGTGACCCGCGCGCCCTCGAGGACGCCGAGGTGGATCACGGCGCCGGTGCGCAGCAGCAGGTCGTGGAGGTACGGCGATGCCGCGGAGCGGAGGTCCGCGTGCTCGGCTGACCCCCCGCCCAGGACGAGCGAGCGGCGGCCGAGCCCGTAGCCGACCGAGGCGTGCTCGAGCCAGTCGAGGCGGACCAGCTGGTCGAGGATGCGGTGCGCGGTGGAGCGCGGGAGGCCCGTCGAGCGGGCGATCTCCTCCAGCGTCAGCCAGGTCTGCCGCTCGGTGAACAGGTCGAGGATCAGCGTCATCCGCTCGACCATCGACGGCGGCAGCTCGCGCGTCGTCGTACTCGTCGTGACGTCCGCCTGCTCCATCGCGAGTGCCGACATCGCTACCTCCCACAGCCAAGAATTGAAATGAATTCTAGTGACGACGCTAACACCGCCGAGCGATAGACGGAAGACCATTTCTGAAATTCATTCTAGCTAGCTGCGCCGCCCGGTCACCGGGACCGGTCCGCGCCACCGGACGCCGCCGACGGCTTGGATGGGGGACCCGTCCACGAGAGCGAGGAGCACCATGCGCGTCGGCATCACCAGTCCGGTCGTCACCGCCCTGCCCGGCTTCTTCGGCGCCTGGGAGCGCACGGCCGGTCCCGCCGGGCTGGCCGCGATCGCCACCGCAGCCGACCGCCTGGGCTTCGACCACCTGACCTGCTCCGAGCACGTGGCCGTCCCGACGGCCATCGCCGAGCAGCGCGGTGGCACCTACTGGGACCCGCTGGCGACCCTCGGCTATCTCGCGGCCCACACGCAGCGGATCCGGCTGGTCACCCAGGTCCTCGTGATCGGGTACCACCACCCGCTCGCGATCGCGAAGCGCTACGGCACCCTCGACGTCCTCAGCGGCGGCCGCCTCGTCCTCGGCCTGGGCGTGGGGTCGATCGAGGAGGAGTTCGACCTGCTCGGTGCGGCGTACGCCGAGCGCGGCGCCGTCGCCGACGACGCCCTTCCGGCACTGCGCGCCGCGCTGTCCACGGCCACCCCCGTGTACGACGGCCCGCGCTTCCCCTTCGCCGACGTGGTCGTCGAGCCGCACGCGGTCCAGCCTCGGGTCCCGTTCTGGATCGGCGGCCACACGCCCCGCAGCCTGCGCCGCGCCCGCGAGCACGGCGACGGCTGGGTGCCCTTCGGCCTCCCCCACGACCGGCTGCGGGAGATGCTCGACAAGGCCCCGCTGCCCGACGGCTTCGAGGTGGTGCTGGGCGCCGGCCGCCCGGTCGACCCGATCGGCGACCCCGACCGCACCCGCCGCGCGCTCGACCGCACCGTCGCGGCCGGTGCCACGGTGGTCAACGTCCACGTCACCGCCACCTCGGCGGACCACTACGTCGACCAGCTCGCCGCCCTCGCGGACCTGGCCGACCTGACTCCCCTGGAGGCCCGATGAGCAACCCCACGAGCAGGCCGACGAGCAGACCCCCGAGCGGGCCCCCGAGCAGGCCCAGCGTCGAGGAGCGCCTGCAGCGCCTCGAGGACGTCCAGGCCATCACCCAGCTGATCGCCTCCTACGGCCCCCTCGTCGACGCCGGCGAGGCCGAGCGCGTCGCCGACCTGTGGACCGAGGACGGCGTGTACGACGTCGACGAGCTCTTCATGGGCAGCCGCGCCGAGGTCGACGCGATGGTGCGCTCGGACGCCCACCAGGGCCTGATCGGCAACGGGTGCAGCCACTTCCTCGGCCCGGCGCACGTGGCGGTGGACGGCGACCGCGCGGTCGCGGTGTGCGAGTCGGTGCTGCTCGTGCGCCACCACGGCAAGGTCTTCCCGGCCCGGATCGGCGCGAACCACTTCGAGCTCGTCCGCACCGACGACGGCTGGCGCACCACCCGTCGTACCACCCGCGGGCTGGACGGGAGCGCCGACGCCCGTGCGCTGCTCGCCCGCGCGGGTGGGCCCGTGCGCTGACGCGCCCGCCGGCGCCCCCGTCGCCCGGATCCCTCCCGCGCCGGCCCTCCGTCCGGGAGACTTGCGCCCGTGGCCCGCATGTCCGACCTCGAGTCCGTCTTCTGCCGTACGCCGCCGTGGCGCGCGTTCGCCCGCCGCTTCGTCGTCCCGCGGGTGCTCCCCCGCGATCCCGCGGCCCTGGGCGCCGAGGTGCTCGAGATCGGGTGCGGCAGCGGTGCGATGGCGGCCGAGGTGCTGCGCGCGCGACCGGACATCCGGCGCTACGTCGCCACCGACGTCGACCCCGCGATGGTGGCCCTGGCGCGACGGCAGCTCGCCGGGTTCGGCGACCGGGCCGCGGTGGAGGAGGTGGATGCGTCCGGCCTGCCGTTCGCCGACGGCTCCTTCGACGCGGTCGTCAGCTGGCTGATGCTCCACCACACGATCACCTGGGAGCAGGTGCTCGCCGACGCGGTGCGCGTGCTGCGGCCCGGTGGGCTGCTCGCCGGCTACGACCTGTCGGACTCACGTCGCGGCAGGTTCGTCCACCGGGTCACCCGCTCGACGGTGCGGATGGTCGCGCCCGACGACCTCACGGCCGAGCTCGAGGGCCTCGGCCTGGGCGACGTCACCGTGCGCCCGCTCGGCATCGCCGGCGCCTACCGGTTCTCCGGACGGCGCTGAGGTGGCCCCGGCCGCACGACGGACCTGCCCGTGGTGGGTGCCGGCAGCCGTGCTGGTCCTCACCGTGGGCCAGCTGGCCGTCGCGACCTTCGTCCCCGGGATCGACCGCTTCGAGGGCAAGGCCTTCGGTGGACGCCTCCTCGCCTACCCGGTGCTGATGCTGGTGGTGCCTGCCGTCTGGTGGCTGCGCGCGCGTCGTACGGCCGACGCCGGCGGCGCACCGTGGGGCGCGTTCGCGCTCGTCATGATGCCGTTCCTGGTCGACGTGACCGGCAACAGCCTCGACCTCTACGACACCGTCGTGTGGTGGGACGACCTCAACCACTACGCCAACTGGGCCCTGCTCTGCGGCGGCCTCGGCCTGCTCGTCGCCGGCCGGCTCGAGCCCGGCTGGGTGATCGTCGCCGTGACCGGCATCGGCGCCGTGCTGGCGATCGGGTGGGAGCTCGGCGAGTGGTTCACCTTCATCCGCCACGGCACGGAGCTCGACACCGCCTACGAGGACACGCTCGGCGACGAGGTCCTCGGCACCCTGGGCGCCTTCACGGCAGCGTTGCTCCTCGCCCGGCGGCAGCGCGGACGGCCTGCGCGTCCGGTGGGGTGAGGTTCGGGATGGTGCGCAGCCGCGCCGTCGCGACTCCCGAGCAGGTCAGGAGGACGACCGCGAGCAGGGTGACGCCCGGCCAGCCCCCGGCCGACCACGCACTGCCGCCGAGGCTGCCGAAGACGGACGAGCCGACGTAGTAGGAGCAGAGGTAGAACGCCGCCGCCTGGCTGGAGCTCGCGCCCGCGAGGTGTGCGCGCACCGCGACCCAGCTGCTCGCCAGCCCGTGCATGACGAAGAAGCCGGCCGTCAGGCAGGCAAGGCCGGCGACGACCGCAACGAGCGACGGCAGCAGGGTGAGCAGGACGCCGGCCATCGCGAGCGCACAGCCGGCCGGCAGCACGGCCCGACGGCCGAACCGGTCCGCCAGGGCCCCGGACACCGACGAGCTGACCGTGCCGAGCGGATAGACGAGGTAGAGCAGGCTGATCGCGCCGAGGCTGAGGTGGTACGGCGCCGCGGTCAGCCGGAAGCCGAGGGCGTTGAACACGGCGATGAGCGTCCCCACCGAGCAGGCGCCGAGCAGATAGAGGTGGCGCAGCGCCGGGTCGGTCAGCGCTGCCCGGGCCATCCCCGAGCGGCCCGCCCGGCCCCGCGGCCGGGGCACGAAGTTCCGCGACGCCGGCAGCGTGAGGGTCATCGCCAGCGCGCAGGCGAGCGCGAGCCCGGCGGCGGCCGCCATCGCCCACCGCCAGCCGGCGAGGTCGGCGACCGGAGCGGTCAGCAGCCGCGACGCCATGCCCCCGATCGCGTTGCCGCCGATGTAGAGCCCGGTCGCGCGCGCCAGCGCGCTGGGGTGCAGCTCCTCGCGGAGGTACGCCGTCGCCACGGCCGGCAACCCCGCGAGGGCGAGGCCCTCGACCAGCCGCAGCCCGAGGAAGGCCGGCCAGGACCAGGCGAACGGGCACAGGCAGGCCACCACCGCCGCCAGCCAGACCGACCCGGCGACCAGCGGCGTACGGCCGAGGACCTCGGAGGCGGGGCCGGCCACGAGCAGGCCGACGGCGAGGCCCGCGGTCGTCAGCGACATGCTCAGCGTCGCCTGCGCCGGCGTCACGCCGAACGCGTGGTGGAGCTCGGGCAGGAGGGCCTGGGTGGCGTAGAGCAGCACGAACGTGGCGACGCCTGCCGCGAACATCGCGACCATGACACGGCGGTAGCCGTCGCTTCCCGGGACGTGCCCCGACGCCTGCTCCTCGATCGTCCGCGTACTGACCACCCGACGAGGGTGCGCTCCCGGGAGCCATGCGTCCAATGTCTTCCCGATCGGATCTCGATACGTCAGGCGTATGATCAGGCTCGTGCTGATGCGCGACCTCGCCTGGCTCGTCGAGCTGGCCGACACCGAGCACGTGACCGACACCGCGGCCACGCTGGGCGTGAGCCAGCCGACGCTGTCGCGGGCGCTCGCCCGTACCGAGCACGAGCTCGGCGCCCGACTCTTCGAGCGGGTGCCCCACGGCCTGGTCACGACACCCGACGGCGAGCTGGTCGTCGACGCCGCACGGGAGATCCTCGGCCGCTACCACCAGCTCGTGCGCGACCTCGCGGGCCGGCGGGACCCGGACCGCGGTGTCGTCCGGCTCGCCTTCCTCGACTCGATGGCGACCTCGCTGGTCCCCCGGATCCTGCGCGGCTTCCACGAGCTCGCGCCCCTCGTGCGCGTGGAGCTGGTCCAGGAGCCCGGGCACGACATCATCCGCGACCTGCACCGCGGCACCGCCGAGCTCGCCGTCACCTCGACCCGGCCGGACGGCGACTTCGCCTGGGTGCCGCTCCAGGAGGAGCGCCTCGTCGTGATCGTCGGCCCCAGCCACCGGCTGCGCGGGCGCAAGCAGGTCGCCCTGGCCGAGCTGGCCGACGACGAGCTCGTCACGACCCCCGTCGGCTTCGGTCACCGTACGCTCGTCGACAGCCTGCTGGCCGATGCCGGCGTCGCCCCACCGGTCTCCTTCGAGAGCGCCGACCTCGTGACCATCGAGGGCCTGGTCGCCGCCGGCCTCGGCCTCGCGATCGTGCCGGAGGCACAGGCGGGCCTGTCGGACACCCTCTCGCTGCGCATCCTCCACGCCCGCGCGCGCCGCACGATCGGCCTGACCTGGCGCACCGACCGCCCGCTCGCGCCGCCGGCTGTCCGGCTGCGCGACCACGTCGTCGCGGAGGCGCCGTACGCGACCGCGCGCTGAGCGCCCGGCTCGGTCGCCCGGGTGCGACGATGCCCCGGCCGCGGAAATTGATTGACGTCAATCAATTTGCGGGCGACCGGGTCGTCAGCCCCGCGCCTTGATGTCGGCGAACATCGCGTGCAGGTCGGGCGAGATCTCGGCGAGCTCGACCAGGCCGGCGCCGGCAGCCGTCAGGTCGAGGTAGGCGAAGCGCATCAGGCCGCCGGCCATGGTGCCGGCCTGGACCACGTCGAGCCCGCCCTCGGCCGCCTGCGCCAGCGCCGCGTCCATGTCGTCGACCTCGCAGCAGACGTGGTGCATTCCGGGCCCCCGCTCGCGGAGGAACTCCTCGTAGATCGACGCCCCGCTCACCGGCCGGATGAGCTCGAGCTGCAGGTCGCCCGCATAGGCCAGCGAGATGTCGGCGACGAAGTCCGCGGGCGCTCCCCGCAGCACGCAGTCCTCCGGGCCGAAGTGGATGCCGGGCATCCGCGTCCACGCGCCGGCCCCGAGGGTGGCGTGCAGGGCCTGCTCGGTCGCCTCGAGGTCGTCGGTGACCCAGGCGAGCTGCACGACCGGGCCGAAGGGCGTGGGGAGCATGACCCGCAGACTAGGGGCAGGCGCCCTCAGGCCGACTGCGACACGAGCTGCCCGACCGCGTCGTTGGGGATCAGCGGCACCGACGGGCTGGTGACGCTCCTGCACTCCCCTCCCTGGGGACAGATGTCGACGGTGATCCCCCCGGCGTCGTCGCCCTCGAACGCGTCGATGCCCAGCACCACGACCGCGTCGTCCTCGCCGAAGGTCGCCACGCCGGCCTCGACGGTCGTGTCGACCAGCCTCGACGTGCCGGTGGCGAGCTCGACCTGTCGTACGTCGCCTTCGCCCGCCGCGCCGACGAGCAGGTCGCCGGCGACGTTGGTGTCCCACTGGGTGAGGTCGGCGATCGTTGCGATCTCGGCGCCGGTGCTCCGGTCGTAGACGGTCGTCTCCAGGTCCGAGTCGGCCGCGATGACGCGGGTGTCGGTGAACCCGACGACCAGGTGGTCCTCGGGGACGAAGCGCACCCGCCGCGCGGATCCGCCGGGGGTCCAGAGCCTGCTGGAGCCACCGTCGGTGATCGCCACCTCGTCGCCGCGGACGGCGGTGACATTGGCGTACCCGGAGACCGGGAGCCGGCCGAGCTCCTCCCCCGTCGAGGTGTCGACGGCGATGACGGTGTCGGTGGACCCCGTGCCGGACTCCTCCACCTCGACCCAGGCCGCGAGGGTGCCGCCCGGGTCCGAGAGCGCGATGCCGCGGACGTCGTCGTACGCCGCGAGCTCGTCCGAGCCGTCGTGGATGGCGACCGCGCGGAGGTCGTCGTCCTCGGGCGCGATCGTGAGGACGAGGCCTCCGGTGGAGGTCCCGACCGAGACCACCGTCCGCTCGGCACCGGGGACGACGTGACCCCGGTAGGTGACGGTCCCCGTGTGGTCGACGACCGGCACGTGGTCGCTGAGGACGTTCGCACGCGGCGACGACGGGTCGGCGTCGTCCTGCGCGGCCACGACGGCGGTGACCGCCGCGACGCCCGCGATGGTCGCGGCCACGGCGGCCAGCAACGACAGCCGACCGACGCGGCTGAGCCCGGCTCGCTCCACGACATGCCCCTTCGCCGGTCCCGACCTGCTCGGGACGAGACGCCGACAGTGACATCCGCGAGGCCACCGCGTCCGGGGAACGGCGGAGTTCGCCGGCCGCGACGTCAGCCCTTCAGCGCAGGGAAGTCCTCGTCGCGGTACTCGCCGGCCGGCCGGTTGCCCTCGACCTCGGTCTCGCGCTGGCGCAGCTCGACCCGGCGGATCTTGCCCGAGATCGTCTTCGGCAGCTCGTGGAACTCCAGCCGTCGGACCCGCAGGTACGGCGCCAGGTGCTCGCGCGCGTAGCGCAGGATCGACTCCGCCGTCTCCGCCGTCGGCTCGTGGCCGTCGACGAGCGCGACGTACGCCTTGGGGACCGCGAGGCGAACCGGGTCGGGCGCCGGTACGACGGCCGCCTCGGCCACCGCCGGGTGCTCGATCAGCACCGACTCCAGCTCGAAGGGGCTCACCTTGTAGTCGGAGGCCTTGAACACGTCGTCGGTGCGGCCGATGTAGGTGATGTAGCCGTTCTCGTCGCGGGCCGCGACGTCGCCGGTGTGGTAGAAGCCGCCGGCCATCGCCTCGGCGTTCTTCTCCGGGTCTCCCTGGTAGCCGGTCATCAGCGGGAGCGGCCCGGCGCCGTCGCGGACGGACAGGTCGAGGCAGATCTCGCCCTCGCCGACCCCGTCGACGACGGTGCCCTCGAGCGGGTCGACGAGCACGACCGGGACACCCGGCAGCGGCCGCCCCATCGAGCCCGACGTCACCGGCTGGCCGGGCGGGTTCGCGATCGCGGCGGTCATCTCGGTCTGGCCGAACCCATCGCGGATGGTCAGGCCCCAGTGCTTCTCGACCTGGCTGATCACCTCGGGGTTGAGCGGCTCGCCCGCGGCGATCGCCTCGCGCAGCGCGCCCTTACCGCCGGAGAGGTCGGCGTTGATGAGCATCCGCCAGACCGTCGGCGGGGCGCAGAAGGTCGTCACGCCCTCGCTCCGGATCCGCTCGAGCAGCGCGGCCGCGTCGAAGCGTGCGTAGTTGTAGACGAACACGGTCGCCTCGGCCAGCCACGGGGCGAAGAAGTTCGACCACGCGTGCTTCGCCCAGCCGGGGCTCGAGATGTTGAGGTGCACGTCGCCGGGCTGCAGGCCCAGCCAGTACATCGTCGACAGGTGCCCGACCGGGTAGGACGTATGCGTGTGCTCCACCAGCTTCGGCCGGCTCGTCGTACCGGAGGTGAAGTAGAGCAGCAGGCGGTCGTCGCTGGCGTTGCCCGGGTGCGGGACGGGGGCGGCCGGGGTCGCGAAGGCAGCGGCGTACGGGCTCCAGCCCTCGGGCACCTCGCCGACGGCGACCCGGAGGTAGTCGCCGGGGACCTCGTCGAACTTGGCCGTGTCAGCGGCGTTGCAGACCACCGCGTGGGCGTTGCCGCGGGCGAGGCGGTCGACCAGCTCGGCCGGCCCGACCGCCGTCGTGGTCGGCATGATCACCGCGCCGAGCCGGATCAGCGCGAGCATCGACTCCCACAGCTCGACCTGGTTGCCGAGCATCACCACGACGCTGTCACCTGCCCGCACCCCCAGCGCGGACAGATGGTTCGCGACCTGCTCCGAACGGGTCACCAGCTCACCGAACGTGTACGACGCCCGGGCGCCGTCCTCCTCGACGATCACGAGCCCGGGCTGGTCGTTGCCTCGCGCGTAGGCGTCGAACCAGTCGTGCACGAAGTTGAAGGTCGGGCCCACGTCGGGCCAGCGGAACTCCTCCACCGCGGCGGCGTGGTCGGTGCGCAGCGCCAGCAGGCGGTCCCGCGTGGCGCCCAGTCCGGTCGAGACAGGGGTCGTGATGCTCATGGTCGAAGGCTCGCTTCCCGAGGCGCCGGACGGCACCCCCGAACGAAGGTGGATCCCCGGGCCGGCGGACGCACGACCGCCGGCCCGGGAGGACGCAGTGACGCGGCTCAGGCGTGGGACCCGACGCGGGCGTCGCGCAGCATGCCGGTGCCGGGGTGGCAGTTGACGTACTCGAAGAGCTGCTCGGAGCCGCTCGACACCGAGACCTCGTGGTAGAGCCGCAGCTTGTCCAGGCCCTCGGCGACCCGGAAGAAGGTCGTGAAGATCCGCAGGTGGGTGGGGTGCGACTCGGCCCAGCGCTCGAGCTTGTCGAGCGAGCTCCAGTGGCCGATGTTGTAGCTCTCGTCGAGCTCGTTGCCGTCGAGGTCGATGCTGCGCACGAAGCGGTTGCTGTAGCAGCCGACGGCCTCGCCGTTGTCGCGCAGGAAGTCCATCCCGGCCTCGAGGGTCGGCAGGATCTCGTCGAGGTAGAGGGAGCGCTCCTCCTCCCCGGCCTCGATCCACTCCTGGCCGGACCGGATGAGCGCGATGTTGTCGTGGCCGCGGACCACGACCCGCCCGCCCTTCGCGGGGTCGCCCTCCACGACGCTCAGCGCGCCGTTGGGCTGCATCCAGTCGGTCTGGGAGATCGGGAATCGCTCACGCATCGACCCCCAGTACCCGTGCTCGTTGATGTCGCCGCTGATGCCGCCCATCACCGCGCCGACGCCGGGCAGCTGCTCCTGGAAGGCGTAGAGGGTCTCGAACTGGTCGACCCGCGGGGCGACGACCTCGCGGAAGTGGCCGAGCCCGTCGTGCAGGCGCTCGTCGGACTCCCACCACCCGGCGACCTCGTCCGAGCGCAGCCAGCGGCCGTACGCCGCCGGGTCGGCCCAGTACGCCACGACCATCAGGTTGTGGTGGTCGCGGTTGTCGACGTGGTGGGTGAGGTCGTGGTGCACCGGGCCGTCCGCGGCGTCGAAGGTCCCGACGATCGTCCGCAGCGCGGCGAGGGCGTCGCCGCGGCGGGCCTCGTCGTCGTACTGGACGCCGAGGTAGGCCATCACGACCTGCTGGAGCGAGGCGTCGGCGCGCGCGACCCACATCGGGAACGGCGGCTGGTAGTCGTCGGGCACCCGGCGCGAGAGGGTGCGCGGGCACGTCAGGTGGGTGTCGATCGCGGATTCCATGGTTCCTCCTGGGTATTCACATCGGGGTGTTCGGGGAGCCGGTCACCAGCCGGCGTTGCTGACCCGGCGCAGGCCTGCGGCGGTGTGCACCTCGCCGAGCGCGGCGGGTGGTGGGACGACGCCCGGGCCGCCGCGGCGTACCCAGGCAGCGAGCTCGCGGGCCCGCTCGACGGTGTTGACCTCGCGCACCCAGGCCGGCCGGGCGCCGCCCGACCGGGCCGTGGTCGACGGGTTGACGACCACGACGTTGGAGAGGTCGCAGGCCCAGAGGCAGTCGACGGTGAGGAGCTCGGCGTCGTCGCCGAGCCCCTCACCGAGAGCGAGGGCGATGGCGTCGTGGTCGACGTCGCGGTGCTTGCGCCGGGTCCCGCAGCAGCAGCCGCGGCACATCCGGACCCGTGGACCCCGTTCGCCGGCCACGGCGCTCACGCCGCCACGAGACGGCGGGTGCGCGCGAGCGGGACGGTCCGCGGCTGCCCGAGCCAGGCGCAGGTGGCGCCCATGGCCAGCCACATCAGGCCGATCTGCGCGAGCGAGGCGACCCGGAACCGCCAGATGAGGTCCGCCGGCACGTTCGCCGGCACCGGGTCCGCGGCGTGCGGCAGCACCGCCACGAGGACGACGGTCCCGACGACGCCGAGCGCGGCGGCCGCCACGGCCCGCGTCCCCGGAGCCAGCGCGCCGGCGCGGGCGACCCCGGCGACGAGCGCGGTGAGGGCCACCGCGCACACGATCGTGCCGAGGTAGGTCGCCGTGCGCAGGTCGACCGTCGCGGGGTCCCCCACCGCCGGCGGGTTGGCGGGCACCACCATCGCGGGGGCGAGGGTGAAGGTCAGGAAGCCCAGCCCGGCGAGCACCATCGTGGTCGCCACCGGTGTGCGTCCCGGCAGGCGCGGGGCGAGGAAGCGGTGGGCGAGCGCGAAGGCGATCCCGATGAGGACGCCGACGACGAGCACGGTCACCAACCCGGCCACCACCTGCTCGGAACGCGAGACCAGCGCCTCGGTCCCGTGGTCGTGGGACGCGCCGGCGCCGTGCTCGTGCGCCGTGCCGGCCTCCTCGATGGCGATCGCCGCGCGGATCGACGGCTCGACGAGCCAGTACATCGCGGCCGCGCCGAGCCCGCCGGCGACGGCGCCGGCCAGGGCGCCGTTGCCGACGGTGCGGCCCAGCCTGGGCTGCGGGGTCGGGCCGGACACGTGTCCGCCCCGCTCAGTGGCAGGGCACGCCGAGGGCGTGCCGTGCGTCGTGGGTGACCTCGTGCAGGTACGACGCCGCGTCGGCCGAGAGCAGCAGGCCGTTCTCCTGCAGGAGGAACAGCACGCCGAGCAGGGCGACGAGGGCCAGCGCGAGGCCGACGACGGGTGCGGCGGCGCGGCCGGGGGCCAGGGTGGTGCTGGATGCCATGACGGGACTCCGATCAGTGGTGGCGGTGAGGATGGTTCAGGGGTGGGTGAGGCGGGCCGGGTCGATCGCGATCGGCTCGGTGTGCGCCTCGTGGTGGTTCCGGTTCGCGGGGACGGCGAGCACCTCGCCGGTGGCGCGGGCCAGGTCGTCGGTGCTGAGCAGGCCGAGGCCCGCCAGCACCGACTCGAGCGCGGCGAGCCAGTGCTCGTAGTAGGACCAGCCGCGGTCGCTGGTGCCGGTGCTCTCCTCCCAGCCGCTGATCGAGGTGATCAGCGCCTGCTGGAAGTCGGTCCAGTCGAAGCCGAGCGCGCGGTGGGCCGAGACGGCCATCGCGAACGCCCGGATCTCCCAGGGGTGCTCGAACGACAGCTGCTCCGGGTCCCCCTCCGGCAGGTCGCAGACCAGCTCGGCGACACTGCTCCGCGCAGCCACCAGCTCCGCCGGGTCGGCGTACGGCGCCGAGAGCATCACGCCACCGCCCCGACCGGGCCGACGCCGATCATCGCGTCGCGCGTGACCAGGGCCAGCAGCTGCTCCTCGCTCCAGCCCTCGGTGCCCGCCGGCCGCTGCGGCAGCACCCAGTAGCGCATCTCGCTGCTCGAGTCCCAGACCCGCACCTCGACCTCGTCGGGCACGGTGAAGCCGAACGACTCGCGCAGCACCTTGCGCGGCTCCCGCGTGATGGCGGCGCGGTACTGCGGGTCCTTGTACCAGTTCGGCGGCAGGCCGAGCACGGGCCACGGGTAGCAGGAGCAGAGGGTGCAGACGATGATGTTGTGCACGGTGTCGGTGTTCTCGACGACGACCATGTCCTCGCCCTGCAGGCCGCTGATGCCCAGCTCCTGGCAGGCCTCGCTGGCGTCGGCGACCAGGCGGGCGCGGAACGCGGGGTCGATCCAGGCCCGGACGACGACCTGCGCCCCGAGCTGCGGGCCGACCTCGTTCTCGTAGATCTCGACCATCCGGTCGATGGCCTGCGTGGTCATCACGCCCTGCTCGATGAGCATCGACTCGAGCGCCTTCACGCGCGCGGCGATCTCCTCCTGGGTGCGGGTGACGGCGCTCATGCGGGTGCTCCTTCGGTGCGGTGGGTGTGCTCGGTGACGAGCTCGAGGTAGGGGTCCCAGACGTCGAAGTAGACGGACTGGTTGGGCTCGGCGTGCTCGGCGCCCCAGAGCTCCTCGGCGCTGAACCTCACCGTGTAGACGTGCTCGGGGTTCTCGCCGAGGCCGTTGCCGGCCGTGTCGGGGTAGATCATCGGGCCGTGGTGCAGGACGACCTCGCCGACCGCGCCGCGGACGTAGCGCGCACGGCGGGTGTGCCCCTTGGGGGCGGACCGGTCGACGCGCACGATGTCTCCGACCTTGAACCTCGCGACCTTGTCGGACTCCCGCTTGGCGGGGGCGCCGGCCGGGACGACGGCCTCGACGAAGGCCAGCAGGTCAGGGTCGTCGGCGTGCTCGGGCAGCGGGGCGTCGGGGTTCGCCAGGTAGTGCTCGGTGCGCCGGTCGAGCTCGGCGATGTCGAGCTTGCCGAGCTGCTCGCCGAAGTGCTCGACCGTGTGGATCCAGTGCTCGTAGTAGGGCGACTTGAGGTAGACGGCGGGGTCGATCAGCTCGATGCCGTGGCGGAACTGGTCCACGCCGAAGAAGCCGGCGCGGAAGCACATCGCGAACATCGGGAAGACCGCGCGCTCCCAGTCGGCGCGGAAGACCGGTTCCTCGTCGGGGACGACGACGGGTCCGAGCCCGTCGGTGCCGGCGAGGTCGAAGACTCCGTTCATGCGGTGAGCTCCTTGCTGTCGTGGGACTGGTGGTGGGGTGCGGTGAGGGTTCCGAGCGTCTGCTCGAAGGCGTGTGCGGCGCGCAGGACGCCGGCGTCGTCGAACCTCCGGCCGACGACCATGAGGCCGACCGGGAGTCCGTCCGAGAGGCCCGCCGGGATGCTGCAGGCCGGGTGGCCGGTGACGTCGAGGGGCGCGGTGTTCGCGACCATCTCGAGGGCGCGGGTCACGACCTCCTCGACCCCGGCGTCCGGCGCCGGGATGAGGCTGGCCGTGATGGGCAGCGTCGGCATGACCAGCACGTCGAACGACGCGAGCGCGGCGTCGTACGCGGCGGCGAGGACGGGCTCGAGGTTGCGGGCCTTGCCGTAGGCGGCGCCGTACCCGTTGCGCAGTGCCCAGGTGCCGCCCAGGGCGACGAGCTTGACCGTCTCGGAGAAGGCGGCCGGGTCGCGGCGCCAGCGCTCGCCGTAGAACGCCATCTGGTCGGGGTCGTAGGTGCCCTTCCAGTTCAGGCCGTAGGCGTTGCCCTGGACCATCTGCCAGGTCGCGCCCTCGACGGAGATGACGTCCCACAGGGCCGCTCCGTGCTTGTGCCACGGGACGGCGACCTCCTCGGCGACGTGGCCGGCGGCGGTGAGCCGCTCGATCGCCGAGCGCACCACGGCGTTCACCTCGGGGTCGGAGTTGGGCAGGTCGAAGCCCTCGGTGACCACGCCGATGCGCAGGCCGCGGTCGAGGTCCTCCAGTCCCGCGAGGTAGTCCTGTCCGGTGACCCCGGTGGGCTGGCGGGGGTCGTGGCCGTCGGCGCCTGCGATCACGGTCAGCATCGCGGCGGCGTCCGCGACGGTCGGCGCGATCGGGCCGAGGTGGTCGATGGACTGCTCGATCGGGAAGGCTCCCGTGTAGGGCACCAGGCCGAAGGTCGGCTTGTGCCCGACCACCCCGCAGAACGACGCCGGGATCCGGATCGAGCCGCCCTGGTCGCCGCCGAGCGCGAGGTCCACCACGCCCGCGGCGACGAGCGCGGCGCTGCCGCTGGACGAACCGCCCGTCGTGCGGCGGCGGTCCCACGGGTTGCGCACCGGGCCGGACTTCGACGTGTGCGAGGCGCCGGAGAAGCACAGGTCCTCGCACACCGCCTTGCCCGCGATCGTGGCTCCGGCGTCGAGGAGTCGCGTGACCACGGTCGCGTCGACGGCAGGCACGAAGCCGCGCACCGTCTCGGAGCCGTTCATCATCGGCACGCCCGCCACGGCGATGTTGTCCTTGACGGCGACCCGGCGGCCGGCGAGCGGGCCCTCGGCGGAGCCGGTCAGCTCGGTGGTGACGTACCAGGCGCCGAGGGGGTTCTCGGCGGGTTCGGCCCACGAACGCTCGGGCGCGACCGGCGCCACCTCGGCGTCGTACAGCTCCTCGACGACGGCCCACGAGCCCAGCAGCCCGGTGGCCGCGGCGTGGTAGAAGTCCACGTCCCCGGACGGGATGCCGAGCCGCAGCTCGTCCGCCAGGTCGTCGATCGCCGCTCGGGACGGCAGGTCCATGGCAGTTCCTCCTGATGCTCTGTCGGTCGTTCCCTGGCGGCAGAGCGAACGCCCCCGTCGACCCCGGGGTCAACGGCCGACCGGCCCCCGGCCGGGTTCTGGATAGGGACGGTCAAGGCGAGGCGACGCAGGTGCAGGACGGTGGTCACAAAGGGAGGTGGACCCTTGACCGCCGGTCACGGCGCGCTCACTGTTGAGCCATGTCGGAGTGGTTCGAGATCAGTGCCGCGGACCGGCCCGCCACGGAACGGGCGGAGTACTGGCGCACCAGCGTGTGCGACCAGTTCGTCCCCCTCGCGGTCGAGCCGGCGGGCGATGCGCTGCGCGGCCGGGTCGCGGGCGGCAACGTGGCCGAGATCCGGATGCGCCGGATGCGGGCGACCCGCCACCGGTTCGAGCGTCGCGACGCCGACATCGCCCAGACCGACCCCGAGGTGCTGCACCTGCTGCACATGGACCACGGCGAGACGCTGGTCGAGCAGGACGACCGCACCGCGCCGGTGCGCGCCGGCGACCTGCTGCTCTACGACAGCACGCGCCCGTTCCGGTTCCGCACCGACGACGACTTCCAGTTCACCATCTGCCTGCTGCCCAAGCGGCTGCTGCCCGTCCCCGAGCGGGTGCAGCGCCAGTGGACCGCACGCGCGCTGCCCACGAGCGGAGGCGTCGCCGCTGCGGTCGCGCCCTTCCTCTGCTCACTCGCCCGGGCCAGCTCCGACGCCGATGCCGCCCAGCAGCTCGCCCTGCAGCAGGCGATGGTCAGCATGTACGTCGCGCTGCTCTCGGAGGCCGGGCTCGGCGGCAACCCGCCGGCGGTCAACCTCTCCCTGGCGAAGTCCTTCATCGCGCGCAACCTGGGCGACCCGCGACTGACCCCGGCCGACGTCGCGGCCGCGTGCAACATCTCGCTCAGCTACCTGCACCGCCTGTTCGCCAACGACGACGCGACGGTCGCCGGCTACGTGCGGGAGCAGCGTCTGCAGGCGGTCCACCGCGACCTGCTCGAGGCAGCCGTCGAGGAGCCGGTGGCGCACGTGGCGGAGCGGTGGGGCATCACGGACCCGGCGCACTTCAGCAGGATGTTCAAGAAGCGCTTCGGGGTGTCCCCCGGCGAGCTGCGCCGCACGGCCCGCGCGTAGCCGTCAGTCCGGCGGCTCGACCTCGGGGCGCGGGTCGAGCAGCGCGTCGCGCCGGGCGAGCGTGCCGACGTCGACGATCATCGCCTCGAGGAAGTCGACGATGAGGCGCGGCTGCCCCGGGCCGGGCAGCTCGGCGACGGCGGTCACCGGGCCGCTCCCGCGCTCGGACCGCCCCAGGTGCAGATCCACCGCGCGACGAGGCTCCTCATCCGGGCGACCTCGTCCCGCCACGGGTGCGCGCTCCCCTGGCCTGCCGGACGACCGGAGGCACCGGAACTCATGCTGCTGGCGACGACCTTCATCGGCTTCTCCGTTCTCACCCCATGGGTCGCGGCGACCGCGACGGCGGGTCGGTACCCCGGTCGTACGACGGCATACCGACGGCGGTCGTTCCCCCTCAGACGGTCCGGGCCTCCAGCCACGCGCGGTAGCGACGCAGCGCGCGCTTCTGGTGCAGCGTCTCGGCCAGCAGCGCGACCTTGGGGCTGACGCCCGGCCGGGTACGACGGCCCGCGCCCAGCCGGCGCAGCTGGCGTCGTACCCGGGCCATGCTGGCGGCGGACGCGACTGCCTTGTCGGCGATCTGCACCGGCGCGAGCTCGACGCTGGCGTCGGCGTCGTGGCGCCAGGTGTTGGGCAGGTCGGGGTCGACGGCGAGCGCGCTGCCCATCCCGACCACCTCGATCCCGCTGGCCAGCACCTCCTCGGCGACCGCGCGCCGGACGATGCCGCCGGTGAGCATCAACGGGAGCGGGCTGGTGGCCGCGAGCTCCTCGGCGAGGGTGAGGAAGTAGGCCTCCCGGGCGCGGCTGCGCTCGTCCCCCGCCTGGCCGGTCATCGCGGGCGCTTCGTAGCTGCCGCCCGAGAGCTCGACGAGGTCGACGCCGAGCGGGGCGAGCATCGCGATCACCTTCGCCGCGTCGTCGGCATCGAAGCCGCCCCGCTGGAAGTCGGCCGAGTTGAGCTTGACCGCGACGGCGAAGGTCGGGGAGACCACGGCCCGCACGGCGCGGACGGTATCGAGGAGCAGGCGGGCGCGGTTCTCGAGACGGCCGCCCCACTGGTCGGTGCGTTGGTTCGCGAGGGGCGAGAGGAACTGCGAGAGCAGGTAGCCGTGGGCCGCGTGGACCTCGACGCCGTCGAAGCCGGCCTCCTCCGCCCGGCGGGCCGTGGTGGCGAAGCGCGCCACCGTCTCGGCGATCTGCTCCGGCGTCATCGCGATCGGCCGGGCGATCCGGGCGCTGTTCCGCCCGAGGTCGACACGGATCGCGGACGGTCCCCACGCGACGCCGGGCATGTCGGCGCGCACCTGGCGGCCGGGGTGGTTGATCTGCATCCACACCTGCGCGCCCCCGCTCTTCGCGGCGGCCGCCCACTCCCGGAAGGGCTCGAGCGGGGCGTCGGCGTCGAGTACGACCCCGGCCGGCCCGGTCAGCGCCTCGGCGTGGACCATCACGTTGCCCGTGACGATCAGCCCCACGCCGCCCTCGCTCCAGCGGCGGTAGAGCCGGACGAGGGAGCCCCCGGGGAGCTGGCCGTCCGCAGCCATGTTCTCCTCCATCGCCGCCTTGGCGAGGCGGTTGGGCAGCACGGCGCCGCCGGGAAGCCGGACGTGCTCGAAGACCGGGGACACCATCGTTGCTGCGCTCCTTGGATGCGGTATGTTTACGTTGCTCACATAAGGCTAGAAAAGGGATGTAAGCAGTGTCAACTTCAACGCGGAGCGGCTACCACCACGGCGATCTGCGGACCGCGCTCCTGACCGCCGCGATGCACATGCTGGAGGCGGGCGAGCCGTTCTCGCTGCGCGCGATCGCCCGCGAGGCCGGGGTCTCGCCGACCGCGCCGTACCGTCACTTCACCGACCGTGACGCGCTCGAGTCGGCCCTGGCCGCCGAGGGCCTGCGCGACCTCAAGGAGGACCTGACCCGCGGCCGCGAGCTGCCGGCGACCCCCGACGACCTGGCCGAGCTGGCCGTCGCGTACGTCGACTTCGCGCGCCGTCGGCCGGCACTCTTCCGGCTCATGTTCGGCAACGCCTGCGACGAGGGCAACGAGGAGCGCGTGCGGGCCGCGGGCGAGATCCACGACCTGCTCGGCATCGCGATGACGACGGTCTTCCCCGACGGCGACGCCGAGGCGCTCGCGTCCGCCGGGTGGGCGTTCGCGCACGGCATGGCCTACCTCCACCTCGACGGCAAGCTGTCCGCCGGCTCCGACCAGGAGGTCGCCGACCGGGTTCGCACCGCCTTCGGGGCGATGCTCTCGCTGGCCGCCTGAATCGTCACGCCGGAGGTGGTCGCGATCACGGCATGCAGTGTTGACACTGCTTACATCGACTCCCTAGCCTCCTCCATGTAAGCATTGTCAACATTCAGGAGCGCACGATGGTCCAGCAGACGCAGCAGACGGTCCGGGTCGACGTGGGCGGCCGCCCGGTCGACGTGCCGAAGGGCGGCCTCTATGACCGCTACCGCATGGACACCGACCTGGACGCCGTCGCTGCGGACCCGCGCGTGAGCAGTGTCGACTTCTTCCGGCAGCTGCCGAAGGCGCGTGTGGACTCCCCCATCGGCGAGACCCTGACACCGAACTTCTACTACTGGATCTCGACCGCGCGGCTCACCATGCTCGCGCCGTCCCGAGCGGTCCGTCGGCGCCTGCCCGACGAGCTGGCCCCGCTCGAGGTCGCCCCGGGCCTGGGCCTGATCTCCCTCATGTTCTTCCGGTACGACGTCTGCGACATCGACTTCTACACCGAGGCGGCCGTCGGCATCGCCGTCCGCCCGGCCCGGCACGGCGGGCTCGGTCTGGTCGACACGGTCGCCGCGCTGAAGAACGACGACGTGCACAGCTACGTGCTGTCGCTGCCCGTCAGCAGCCAGATCGCCCAGGTCCGGGGCCACGACGGCTACGGGTTCCCGAAGTGGGTGACGGGCCTCGATGTCGCGATCGACACCGAGCGGACCACCGCCCGGGTGGCCAACGACGACGGCGGCACCGATGTCGCGCTGTCCGTGGCCACGCCGGCGCAGACCTCGCACGCCGACGGATCGCGCGTGACCGCGCTGACGTCGTACACGACGATCGGTGGGGCGTGGCACTCGACCTTCAGCCAGACCAACGTGCTGTCGTCCGGAACCGCCGTGCTGCCGCGACGCGTGGACCTGCAGCTCGGCGAGGGCCGGATGTCCGACGACCTGCGCTCGCTGAAGCCGATCCGGTCCGTCCAGCTGGACGTCGTCGCGGAGGGCCAGCTGGCCCTGCACATGCCCGTCCCCACGTCCGTCGCCACCCGTTGACCCACCCGTCGACCCGTCAGGAGGAACCATGACCAAGCGCATCCTCAACGTCGTCACCAACGTCAGCCACTACGACGACCCGTCCCACCCGACAGGCCTCTGGCTCTCCGAGCTGACCCATGCCTGGCACGTGTTCGAGGAGGCCGGCTTCGAGCAGACTCTCGTGAGTCCGGCCGGCGGCGGGGTGCCGCTGGAGCCCCGCGCCCTGAAGTTCCCGAACTACGACAGGACAGCCAAGGCGTGGCGGGCCGATCCCGAGAGGATGGCGCTCCTGAAGACCACGCTGGCGCCCGAGGAGGTCGACTCGTCGGAGTACGACGCCATCTACTTCACCGGCGGCCACGCGGTCATGTACGACTTCCCCGGCAGCGAGGGCCTGCAGCGGATCACTCGCGAGATCTGGGAGCGCGGGGGCATCGTCTCGTCCGTCTGCCACGGCTACTGCGGCCTGCTCGAAACGAAGCTCTCCGACGGCTCCTACCTGATCGCGGGCAAGCGGATGACCGGCTTCGCCTGGACCGAGGAGGTCCTCGCGCGCGTCGACAAGCTCGTGCCCTACAACGCCGAGGAGCGGGCGAAGGAGCGCGGTGCCCTCTACGAGAAGGCGAGGCTGCCGTTCGTCTCGTACGCCGTCGTCGACGGCAACCTGGTCACCGGGCAGAACCCGGGATCGGCGAAGGAGACGGCGACGAAGGTGGCCGCGCTGCTCACGGCGTAGCCGTCCGGCCGAGCCAGCCGCGCACCTCGTCGTTGTGCTCCCCCAGCCGCGGCGGCCGGACGTAGCCCGTGACGGGCGTCTCCGAGAAGGTGAGCGGGCTGCGGACCTGCGGCGGCCGACCCTCGCCGACCTCCACGGTGGGGGCGAGGCCGAGGCGCTCGGCGAGCGCGAACGCGTCGGCGACCGTGCCGACCTGGCCCACGGGCAGGCCGGCCGCGGACAGCCGCTCGACCCAGGCGTCCACGGTGTCGGTGGCGAGGGCCGCCTCCAGCGTGGCGACCAGCGCGTCGCGGTGGGCCACGCGGTCGGCGTTGGTCGCGAACCGCCGGTCCGCCGCCAGCGCCGGCAGTCCCAGGACCCCGGCCAGGACGGCGAACTGGCGGTCGTTGCCGCAGCAGACGGCGACCTGCCCGTCGCTCGCGTGCAGGGTCTCGTAGGGCGCGATGGACGGGTGCCGGTTGCCCATCGCACCGGGTGCCTCGCCGGTCGCAAGGAAGGCCGAGGCCTGGTTGGCCATCGACCCCAGCAGGCTGGAGAGGAGGTTGACCTCGACCCGCTGCCCGCGCCCTCCCTGCTGGTCGCGGGCCCGCAGCGCCGCGAGGATCCCGACGACCGCGTCCTTCGACGTGAGTACGTCGACCAGCGCGACGCCCACCTTCGTCGGCTCCCCCGGCGGGCCGGTCACGCTCATCAGGCCGCCGACGGCCTGCACGAGGAAGTCGTAGCCGGCGAGGTCCGCGCCCTCATGGCTGCCGAAGCCGGTGATCGAGGTGTAGACGACGCCGGGGTTGCGGGCCGCCACGTCGTCGTACCCGAGGCCGAGGCGGTCGAGCGAACCGGTCCGGAAGTTCTCGACCAGCACGTCGCACCGCGCCGCCAACTCCTGGGCGACGGCGAGGTCCGCGGGGTCGGCGAGGTCGAGCTCGACCGACCTCTTCGAGCGGTTGGCCGCCTCGAAGTACGAGCTGGAGTCCACGCTCCACGGCGGCCCCCAGTGGCGGGTGTCGTCGCCGGTGCCGGGCCGCTCGACCTTGACCACCTCGGCGCCGAGGTCGGCCAGCGTCGCCGTCGCCAGGGGGCCGGCGAGCACCCGGCTGAAGTCGGCCACCAGCACGCCGTCGAGGGGGCCGCTCATGCTCGTGCTCCGATCACCGGGTCGGTCATGGGATGCATCGAACCATCACGGCGGCCGCCCCGGGTCCGAGTCCCGGGGCGACCTGTCGTACGCCGGCGTCAGTGGGCGTCGAGCCCGGTGACCCGGATGCCCGAGTGCGCCTTGTACTTCCGGTTGATCGAGATCAGCACCGCCGTGAACGGCTCCAGCACCCGCGCCAGGCGCAGCTTCCCGCCATCCACACCCGGACGACCCGTCACCGCAGCAGCGAGGTCGATCGCGACCTGCTTGCCCTCGACCGAGTCACCCACCACGATCACGTCCTCGTCGAGGAACTCCTCATCGCCCCACAGGCCCACCGCCGACACGTTGTGGAACGCGCCGACGACCACGGCCTCGGGAGCCAACTCGGCCGCCGACTCCGCCGCCGAGCCCTCACCGCCGTTGACGACCCGCCCGTGCGCGCCGCGCTTGTCGAAGGCCAGCGGGTTCACGCACGAGATCACCGTCTTGCCCGCCAGCGCCCCCGCCAGCGACGCGACCAGCTCGTCGTGCCCGTCGTAGGGCACCGCCAGCAGCACCACGTCGGCCGCCGCCACCGCGTCCTCGTTGGCCGCACCACGCGCCGACCCGGCGCCCTCGACACCCGCCAGCCGCTCGGTCACCTCGGCCGCGACGGCCTCGGCCTTCTCCGCGGCACGCGAGCCCAGCACGATGTCATGGCCCTGGCGCGCGAACCGGTAGCCCAGCCCCTTGCCCTGCGGACCGGTGCCACCGATCACGGCGACCGTGTGGTGCGTCGTCATCGGGCGATCCTGATCATCTTCTTGTTCACGAACTCCTCGATCCCGAGGCTCCCGAGCTCGCGGCCGTAGCCGGAGAGCCGGACGCCCCCGAAGGGCAGCTCCACGGCCTCGAGGCCGACACCGTTGACGAAGACCATCCCGACCTCGAGCGCGCTCGCGACGCGGTCGGCCTGCTCCGGGTCGGTCGAGTAGACGTAGGACCCGAGGCCGTAGGGCGTGTCGTTGGCGATCCGGACCGCGTCCGCCTCGTCGGCGGCCCGGAACACCATCGCCACCGGCCCGAAGAACTCCTGGTGGTACGCCGGGTTGTCCGGCGTGACGTCGGTCAGCACGCCGACGGGGTGGAAGGCACCGTTGCGCTCGCCGGAGGTGACCAGGTGGGCGCCGGCGGCGACCGCCGCGTCGACCTGCTCGGCCAGCCCCTCGGCCGCCGCGAGCGAGGACAGCGGCGCTCCGGCCACCGCGGCGGCGACCCGCTCGTGCAGCGTGGCGACGAAGTCGTCGTACAGGTCGTCGACGACGACGAACCGCTTGGCGCCGTTGCAGGCCTGGCCGACGTTGCCGGTCCGCGCGGACAGCGCGTCGTCGACGGCGCCGTCGAGGTCGTCGGTGGACAGCAGCACGAACGGGTCGGCGCCGCCGAGCTCGAGGACGCACTTCTTGAGGTTGCGGCCCGCGATCTCCCCGATGATCGAGCCCGCGCGCTCGGAGCCGGTGAGCGAGACGCCCTGGATCCGTGGGTCGGCGATCACGTCGGCGATCTGGTCGTTCGTCGCGTAGACGTTGACGTAGGCGCCCTCCGGCAGTCCGGCGTCGCGGAAGATCGCGGCCTGGAGGGCGGCCGAGCGGGGGCACTGGGCGGCGTGCTTGAGCACGATCGTGTTGCCGGTGACGAGGTTGGGCGCGGCGAAGCGGGCGACCTGGTAGACGGGGTAGTTCCACGGCATGATGCCGAGCAGCGCACCGACAGGCTGGCGGCGCAGCAGCGCACGTCCCTCGCCGCCGAGCAGCTCGATCTCCTGGTCGGCGAGGAACTCCTCGGCCCGGTCGGCGTAGTACTGGTAGATGTCGGCCGAGAAGAGGACCTCGCCCTCGGCCGCCGCCAGGGCCTTGCCCATCTCCTCGTTGATCGCCTTCGCCAGCTCCCCGGCGCGCTCGCGGTGCAGCTCGGCGACCCGGCGCACCAGGGCGGCGCGCTCGGCCACGGTCGACGTGCGCCCCCAGCCGGTGTAGGCGTCGTGGGCCGAGGCGACCGCGGCGGCGACCTCCTCGTCGGTGGCCGACGGGAAGGTCTCGACGACCTCTCCGGTCGCGGGGTTGCAGACGGCGTACTTGCTCATTCAGGACTCCTGGGAGAGAGGTCGATGGAGACGCGGGGGTCGAGCGCGACGGTGCCGGGGTCGACGATGCAGGAGCCGCCGTCGACGGGCAGCACCGTGCCGTTGACGTACGACGCCGCGCCGGAGAGCAGCCAGGCGACGACGCCCGCGATCTCCTCGGGCTGCGCGGCGCGGCGCTGCGGGACGATCGCGGTGGCGAGCCGGTAGGCCTCGTCCGCGCTGATCCCCCGCTCGGCACCGAGCTCGGCCATCTCCATGTCACCCATCTCGGTGGCGGTCCAGCCCGGGCAGACCGCGTTCGCGCGCAGCCCGTCCCGGCCGTGGTCGACCGCGAGCGACTGGGTGAGCAGGAGCAGGCCCGCCTTGCTGGCCGAGTACGCCGCCATCCCGTCGCTGGCGCGCAGCGCGGCGACGGAGGACACGGCGACGACCGCGCCGCGGGCGGCCAGCAGGTGCGGCAGGGCGGCCCGGACGAGGAGGAAGGGCGAGGTCAGGTTGACCCGGATCGTGTCGTCCCACTGCTCGGGGGTGACCTCGTCGACCCGGCCGACGTGGATGATGCCGTGGTTGACCACGAGGCCGTCGAGCCGCCCGAAGGTGGCGACCGTGTCCGCGACGACCCGCTCCACACCGGCGTTCTCGGCGACGTCGGCGACGACGACGTGGGCGCCGGTCTCCTCGGCCACCGCGCGCAGCGGCGCCTCCCGGCGGCCGCAGATGACGACCTGGTCGCCCGTGGCTGCGAGCAGCCGTGCGATCGCGGCCCCGATCCCGGTGCCGCCGCCGGTGACGAGGACGACCTTGCCGCCGGACCTCGTGGCGGTGCTCATCGCGGCGCCTCGGCGACCTCGTCGAGGAACCAGTCGACCAGGGCGGCCGCGCGCGCCGGGACCTCGCCGTCGAGCGAGCGGACGTGCTCGATGAGCACCTCGGGGTCGAAGCCGTGACCCCGTGCGTCCTCGGTGCCGCCGTCGTCCAGCCAGCCCTGCACGTTCGCCGCGTCGACCTCGGGGTGGAACTGGACGGCGAGGTTGCGCCGCAGGACGAACGCCTGCGGCGCCGCGGCGTTGGCGCCGACCACGGTCGCGTCGGCCGGCGGCACGAACCGGTCGTAGTGCCACTGGGTCCACACGCCGCTCACCGCCGGGACGCCGGTGACGACGCTGGGGCCGACCTCCGGAACCGGCGACGGCACGACCTGCCCGCCGTGCGCCTGGGCCAGCATCTGGCCGCCGAAGCAGATGCCGAAGACCGGCACACCGGCCTCGTCGGCGGCCTGCAGCAGCTCGGTCTCCGGCTTCACCCACGACGCGACGGCGTCGCTGTAGGCGCTCCAGCGGGCGCCGAGGACCAGCACGGCGTCGTACTCGCGGGGGTCGGGGAACTCCACGTCGACGCCGGGGTCGTCGAAGCGGTCCGACGGGACCACCCGCAGGCCCTCGACGTCGTAGCCACGCTCGACGAAGCGCCCCTCGATCGCGCCGGAGGTCTCGAGGTAGTCGTGGCCGATGACGAGCAGGCGCTTGCCCATCAGCCCATCGCCTCCGCGCGCTTCATGACGTCCTTGCAGAAGGACTCGAGTTCGGCTTTGTCGTTGATATACATCGACGGCTTGATGCAGATGGTGGTGAAGCCCTGCTCGAGCTGCTCGGGGATCGAGTCCATCGACTCCCCCAGGTCCGCAAGCGAGTGGTCGTCCGGGAAGGAGTAGCGCACGCCACCGACCATCTCGAGCTCGGCCATGTCGCGCCCCGCCTCGGCCATCGCCTCGCGGATGATCCGCAGGTCCTCCTCGGTCGGGCGGCCGAACGGGTGGAAGCCGTGGCCGTACTTCACGATCCGCTCGACGACGGCTCCGTGCGCCTTCTGCCCGCCGAACCACATCCGCGGGCCCTCGGGCCGGAACGCCTTCGGCTCGAGGTAGATGTCCTCGAAGTCGAAGTAGTGGCCGTGGTGGGTCGCCGGCGACTGCTCGAACACCAGCTTCATCACCTCGAGCTGCTCGCTCAGGATCTTGCCGCGCTCGCGGAAGGGCACGCCCATGGCGGCGTACTCGTCCTTGCTCCAGCTGACGTTCGGTTGCACGACCAGACGCCCCTCGGAGATGAGGTCGAGGGTGCCGAGCTCGCGGGCGAGCAGCAGCGGGTGGCGCAGCGGCGCGAGGACGGCCGCTCCCACCAGGCGGATCCGCTCGGTGACGCTGGCGATCGCGGAGAACAGCATGAGCGAGTTCGGCCAGGGCATCAGCGGGTCCTGGTTGCCGGGCGCCGCGTAGTCACGCGGGTTGCCCATGACGCCCTTGTCGCTGGCGTCGGGGCCGAGGACGACGTGCTCGGAGATCATCACCGAGTCGAAGCCGGTGTCCTCGGCGATCCGGGCCCAGGTCACCAGGTCGTTCAGGCTGCGGCCGTCGGTGAGCGTCCAGTTCTCGCTGAGGATCATCAGCATGCGGGGTGCGGGCACGGTGCGGTCCTTCGGTCGTCGTGTACGACGGTCAGTGGGTGTTGGACAGGTCGGGCTTGCGGATCCCGCGGAACTCCCAGTCGCCGCCCTTGGCGGTCGAGAGGACCTCCTCGCTCTCCGTGGGCTGCGCGCCGACGTCGCTGCGGATCGGCGTGGGTCCCTCGACGATGTGGTTGCGCAGCGTGCCGAGGCCCTCGACCTCGACCTCGACGACGTCGCCCGGGTAGACGGTGCGCGAGATCGCCGGCGTGCCGGACATCAGGATGTCGCCGGGGTGCAGCGTGATCGTCCGCGCGATGTCGGCGACCAGGTAGTGCATGTCCCACTTCATCTCGTTGGTGTTGCCGTCCTGGCGGACCTCACCGTTGACGATGGTGCGGATCCGCTTGTCGCGGAAGTCCCAGCCCTCGACGATGCCGGGGCCGATCGGGCACAGCGTGTCGGCACCCTTGACCCGCAGCATCGAGCCGGAGTCGGTGTCACGGAAGTCGTGCAGGCCGTAGTCGTTGCCGATGGAGTAGCCGCGGATGTAGTCGCCGGCCTCCTCGGGCGAGATGTTGCGCGCCGTCCTGCCGATCACGATGGCGATCTCGCCCTCGTAGTTGAGCCACTTGCAGCCCTGCGGTCGGACCACGGCCGACTCGTGCGCGTTCAGCGCCGAGACCGGCTTGTGGAAGTAGGTCGGAGCCGGCGGCAGCGTCGTCATCATCTCCTCGACGCGCGAGGAGTAGTTGAGGTGGACGCAGACGATCTTGCTCGGCGTCACCGGCGGCAGGTGCGTGGCGTCGGCGACGGCGACGGTGCGGCCGTCACCGGCGACGAGGGTCTCGCCCTCCCGTCGTACGTCGACGGCGTTGCCGTCCAGCAGGATGCGGCGGTACTCGGTGGTCATCGCAGGTCTTCCTCTCAGCCAGGGGTCAGCCGGCAGCCGGTACGTCGGCGCCGGAACCGCTCATCTGGCGGACGTAGTCGGGGTCGGTCGGGGTGGTGCGGGCGGCGGGGAAGCCTCCCTCGGGACGGTCGAACCAGATGTGCACCTGGCCGGTGCCGATGGAGTTCTCGTACTCGCCGTACTGGCGGCCGGGGGCGGTGCAGTCGCCCTCGCCGATCGCGCCCATCATCATCAGGTAGTGCTGGAAGCGGGCCTCCGGCTTGAACCGGTAGAACTCGTCCATCGTGTCGAGGACGCGGGCGTGGTCACCCTGCTTGAACCAGCCGATCCGCTCGGCGTCGGCGGCCGCCGCCTCCGGGGTGAAGATGTGCTCGACGCCGGACGCCTCGTGGTCGCGCAGCTGCCGCAGCGACCAGAAGGTGTGCGACATCGCGCCGGACGCCACGAGCAGGACCTTGCGGTCGGACTCGGCGATCGCCGCCCCGAGCGCTCGGCCCAGCCGCAGCGCGTCCTCGCCGTCGGCGGTCTGGCAGACGCCGATCGAGATCCACTTCTTGTCCGGCAGGCCCTGGCCGAGGTACTCCCACACGTTGGTGGTCGCGTAGAAGATCGGCAGCGAGTGGTCGTCGATCGCGGTGATCCAGGTCGAGTTCTCCTCGGCCTTGCTCGCGACCAGCTGCGCCAGCTCGGGGTCGCCCGGGAAGTCGTAGTGCCGCCGGGTCATGCCGCGGGGCAGCTCCTCGGACGTGAACAGCCCGCTGCGGCGGTCCTGCGCGGTGACGACCCACTCCACGGTGGTGGCCCAGTGCGAGTCGAGGACGACGACCGTGTCGTAGTCCAGGACGTCGAACACCTCGCGGCGCAGCTGCCGCAGGCCGGACACCAGGGTCGTGTCCTCGCCGTCGTTGAGCTCGCGCCGGATCTCCTCCGGGAGCACGATCGTGGGGACGTGGGCGATCAAGCCCGCTCCGACGACCTCACCCATGGTCACTCACCACCCTTGTCGGTCCAGCCGGTCGGGGAGAACACGCTGTTCTTGATGTCGGTGTAGAAGTCGAACGACCAGATGCCGCCCTCGCGGCCGATGCCGGACTTGCCGTTGCCGCCGAAGGGCGCGTTGAGGTCGCGGACGAAGAAGCAGTTGACCCACACCGTGCCCGCGTCGAGCGCGGCCGAGACCCGCTCGGCGCGGTCCTTGTCGCCGGTGACGATCGTGGCGGCGAGGCCGAAGGGGGTGTCGTTGGCCTTGGTGACGGCCTCCTCCTCGGTCTCGAAGGTGCTGATCGTGACGACCGGGCCGAAGACCTCCTCGGTCATGATCTCGGAGTCGTCGCGGGCGTCGACCAGGATCGTCGGCCGGTAGTAGAGACCGCCGAGCTCGCGGTTGGGACCCCCACCGAGCAGCGGGCGCGCACCGTCGGCGACCGCCCGCTCGACGAAGCCGGACACCTGCTCGAAGTGGCGCCGGGCGACGAGCGCGGACACGTCCGTGGACTCGTCGCGCGGGTCGCCCTGGACCAGCTTCGAGGCACCCTCGACGACGCGGCGCGTGAACTCGTCGGCGAGCGAGGAGTGCACGTACATCCGGGCCGCCTTGAGGCAGACCTGGCCGGCGTTGTCGAACTGCTCCACGGCGATCTCGACGGCGAGGTCGAGGTCGGCGTCCTCGAAGACGAGCAGCGGCGACTTGCCGCCGAGCTCGTAGGACAGCGGCACGATGTTGGTGGCGGCCGCCTTGGCGATCACGCCCGCGGTCGGGACCGAGCCGGTGAAGGCGAGGCGGTTGATGTCGGGGTGCGCGGTGAGCGGCGCGCCGGCGTCGGCGCCGGTGCCCTGGACGACGTTGAACACACCGGCCGGGACGCCGGCCTCGTGCATGATGTCGGCCAGCAGACTCGCGGTGAGCGGGGCCCACTCCGGCGGCTTGACCACGACGGTGTTGCCGGCGGCCATGGCCGGACCGATCCGCCAGCTGGCGAGCATCAGCGGCGCGTTCCACGGCGTGATGACCGCGACGACGCCGGCCGGGTCGTAGGTGATCCGCTCGCGGTGGCCGCGGCCCGGGACCTCCATGTCGGGGTGGCCGAGCTGGTGCTCCGCGAAGTCGGCGAAGGCGCGGAAGTTCATGGCCACCCGCGGCATGACACCGCGGCGGTGGCTGCGGATGAGCGAGCCGTTGTCGCGGGTCTCGACGAGCGAGAGGTCCTCGATCCGGGCCTCGATGCCGTCGGCCACCCGGCGCAGGATGTCGCTGCGCTCCTTGACCGACAGGGCCGCCCACGCGGGGAAGGCCGCTCGGGCAGCCGCGACCGCGGCGTCGACCTCGGTCGCCGTACCGGCGTGGACCTCGGCGAGCGGCGTCTCGTCGATCGGCGAGATGTCGGTGAACGTGCTGGCCGAGGCGACCCGCTGGCCGCCGATCCAGTGGCGGGTGTCGACCTCGACACCCTCGACGATCGCGATGTGATCGAGGTGCTCGCTCATCGGGCCGACTCCCATCCGGCGGCACCGGCGGTGGCGAGGGTCGCGCCGCCGTCCCAGACGACGCCGACCTGGCGGTAGTAGCCGCCGATCACCTCGCGCACCGGCAGGCGGTGCAGCTCCTCGGTGGGGGACTCGAAGAGCTCCAGCTCGACGTCACCGGTCCAGGCCGGACCGGCCTCGAAGGAGCTGGCTCCCGACGAGATCAGCTCGGCGTAGGCATCCGGGCTGCCCTTGGCGATGCCCGGGTAGACGCGGTGGTGGGCCATCGGGTGGCCGTTGACGAAGCCGTTGTGCGGCGACTCCTCGCGCAGCGTCAGCACGGCCTGGGCGAGGCGCCGGTCGCCGGCCGCGAGGGTGGCACCGAAGACGCCGCCGGCGGCGACCTGGGGCGCAGCCTGGCCGAACGGGTGCGGCCGGGTCTGCCACATCGACCCGAACTTCTTCGGGTAGCCCTGGTGCATGCCGCGGGCGAAGGCGAAGTCCTTGTCGACCCAGATGTACACGCAGCGCGAGTAGGTCACGCCCTCGAACGCGCACCGGACGACGACGAACGCCTCCTTGTACTGCGAGCGCACCGGGTCGAGCAGCTCCTCGCGGCTGCTGGAGCACGACTGCCAGTCGGCCCAGATCAGCGCGACGGCGCCCGGGTCCTCCGGGGCGAGCTCGAGCGGCTCGGGGAGCAGCTCGGCCACGCGCTCGGGGTCGGTGCGGTACTCGACCGTCAGCAGGTCACCCGAGTACGACCACGGAGGCGACGGGATGAGGGAGGACTGGCCGGTCGCGGTGCGGGGGAAGAAGAACCCCTCCATGTTGTTCATCGGGCCTCAGATCAGGTCGGTGCGAAAGATCGTTCGGATCCGTACGATAGCCAGCCATCGGCCCGAAGACCACCCTTGCGGGCAAACTTCTCAGGAGATATTGTTCGGACCCGAACGATCTACTCGAGAACGGATGGAGACCTGCCGTGGAGAAGCCCCCGTACATCCCGCTGGCCGACGTCGACCTCGTCGACCTCGACCGCTTCCAGGGCCCCGAGGCCTGGGGCATGCTCGACACGCTGCGCAAGGAGTCGCCCGTCCACTTCCAGCGCGAGACCGACGGCGGCAAGGGCTTCTGGGCCGTCACCCGGCACGCCGACATCTGCGAGGTCGACAAGGACCCGGAGACCTACACGTCGACCGGCTTCGTGAACCTCGAGGAGGTCGACGAGGACCTGCGCGAGGCGCGCCGCTCGATCCTGGAGATGGACGGCCTGCGCCACCGCGCGCTGCGCAAGCTCATCTCGCGCGAGTTCAGCCGCCCCAACCTGATGAGGAACTACGAGGCGCTGCTGCGCGACATCACGCGGGCGACGGTCGACGCCGCCCTCGCCAAGGGCGAGTTCGACTTCGTCGAGGAGGTCAGCGCCGACTTCCCGATCCAGGTGCTGGCCCGCCTGCTCGACGTACCCCAGGAGAAGACCGGCCAGCTGATCGACTGGGGCAACGAGATCGTCGGCTTCTCCGACCCCGAGCACGCCCGGGTGCTGATCTCGGACCCCGAGAGCGAGAAGTACAAGCACCTGCCGTTCCGCTCCCCCGTCTCGCAGGAGGTCTTCGACTACGGCCGCGAGCTCGCGGCCGACCGCAAGGGCGGGGACGGCACGGACCTGGTCAGCCAGCTCGTCAACAAGATCCCCGAGGACGGCCGGGCCATGTCGGCCTCGGAGTACGACTCGTACTTCCTGCTGCTCGTCGTCGCCGGCAACGAGACCACCCGCCACACGATCACGCACTCGATGCTGGCGCTGATCGAGCACCCCGAGCAGCTCGCCAAGCTGCAGGCCAACCCGGACCTGATCCCCGACGCGGTCGAGGAGTTCCTCCGTTGGGCCTCGCCGGTCTACCACTTCCGGCGGACCGCCACCCGCGACGTCGAGCTCGGCGGCCAGCAGATCAAGGAGGGCGACAAGGTCGTCATGTGGTTCGCCTCGGGCAACCGCGACGAGGAGGTCTTCGAGGACCCCTACGACTTCGACGTCACCCGCTCCGACATCGACCACGTCACCTTCGGCAAGGGCAGCCCGCACCTGTGCATGGGCAACAACCTGGCCCGCATGGAGATCCGCCTGATGTTCGAGGAGCTGATCCCCCGCTTGAAGACGGTCGAGCTCAACGGCGAGGTACGCCGCGTCCGCAGCAACTTCGTCAACGGCATCAAGACCCTGCCGGTCAAGGTCACCACCAACGACTGATTCCCCATCCCGCCGTCAGCCGGCCAGCCCGGCCGCGGTGAAGCGGCCCAGCTCCTCCACGAAGACCGGGTCCAGGCCCGCCGGGCCGAACTTCCCGCCGGGCTTGCCCTGGTCGGCTCCCGCGAGCGAGCCGAGCATCGAGAACATCGCGATCCCGAGGCGGAACTGCACGGCCGTGGACTCGTACCGCGGCAGCGCCCGTACAGCGGCGGCGTGGAACAGCTCCGATGCGGTCGGTCCGCCGTCGGCGAGGTCGGCCCAGGCCACGTCACGGTTGTTGGCGAGCTGGGTGACCACCTTGACCCAGGCCAGGCCGCCGTCCGGGTCGGCGTCGATCATCGCGACCAGCGGCACCAGCACGGCGTCGACCACGTCGCGCGTGCCCACCGTCCCCTCGGGACGGTCCAGCAGTACGGCGAGCCGGTCCCGGGCGTGCCGGGTCAGCTCCTCGCCCCGCCGCGCGACGACGGCGTCGACCAGCGCCTGCTTGGTCGCGAAGTGGTAGGGCACCGCCGCCGACGACACGCCGGCCTCGCGCCCGATGGCGCGCAGCGAGTCGGCGCCCACGCCGTTGGCGGCGAAGAGTCGTTCGGCCACGTCGAGCAGCCGGGTGCGCACGTCGACGTCGGTGCGGGGCCCGGGGCGGGTGGGCGTCGTACGGGCAGTCATGGCGAGGTCGATCCTAGGACCCCTTGACCGAGTCTAATCACTTGATAAGACTACCGGCCATGACGACCAGCGCGCTGCCACAGCTCAACGAGCTCGGCTACTACGCCGTGACCCACCACCCCGCCGACGCGCGGGTGCTCTTCCCCGAGGCCACCTCCGCCGAGGAGCTCGGGCTGGGCTCCTGCCACATCAGCGAGAGGTTCACGGTGAAGGAGGCGGGCTCACTGGCCGGCGGGGTGGCCGGGCGGGCACCCTCACTGGGCATCGCCAGCGCCGCGATCAACCACCACACCCGGCACCCGATGATCACCGCGACCCTCGGCTCGACGATGCACCAGATGACCGAGGGCAGGTACGCCATGGCCTTCGGCCGCGGCTCGTCACAGCACTGGAAGGCGATCGGGCTGCCCGTCGTCACCGAGGCGGCCCTGCGCGACTTCATCGGCCTGCTGCGCAAGGTCTGGTCCGACGGCTACGTCGTCGACCACCAGGGCCCGTCGGGATCCTGGCCGGTCGTGCACAACCTGAGCGGGCTGGGCGAGGGACCGCCCGTCGGGCTGGTCGCGGTCGGACCGCGGACGATGGAGCTGGCCGGCGAGATCTGCGACTGGGTGGTCATGCACACCTTCTTCGGCGAGCAGGCGACCCGCTCCTCGATCGAGGCGGTCCGTCGCGGCGCCGAGCGTGCCGGCCGCGACCCCGACGGCATCCGGATCTGGTCGTGCCTGGCGACCGTGCCCGACGGGCTCTCCGACGACGACAGGGTACGCCGCGGCGTTGGCCGGCTGGTGACCTACTTCCAGGCGTACGGCGACGTGCTGGTGTCGGTGAACGGCTGGGACCCCGCCGCGTGGGAGCGCCTGCGCACCTCCGAGGTCTTCACCGAGGCCGCTGCCGCGGGCGCGATCGACGCCACCGCCGACGCCGAGACCCTGCACCGCATCGCCGAGCTGGTCCCCGAGGAGTGGCTCGAGGCCTCGGCCCACGGCACGTCCGCCGAGGCGGCCGCGACCATCGTGCGCGAGCTCGAGCTCGGCTGCCACTCGGTCATCCTGCACGGCGCGGAGCCGCACGAGCTGGCGCCGATCGTCGAGGCCTACCGCGCGGTGCGGCCCGAGCTGGCCCGGCCCGTGGCGGTCAACCCCGGCCGGTTCGCCGACTGAGCCGGCGGCTCAGCCCTCGTCGGCCACCAGCCGCCGCAGGATCTTGCGCACCTGCAGCGCAGCCGCGTCCGCGGCGACGTTGACGTCGTCGCCGTACCCGTCGCGGTCGATGACCTGCTGCATGGTCTCCAGGATCTCGCGGACCTTGAGGTAGTAGGACTCGAAGATCGGCCGCAGCACGTCGGTCACCTCCGCACCCGGCGCGAAGTTGCGGCTCACCCGCCAGATGTGGCGGGTCCGGCCGTCCTCGACGGGCGTCACGGCGTGGGTGAACCGGAAGCACTGCGGCCCGCCCTGCTCGTCCGGCACCAGCACGTCCCAGCGGTCGGCCCACAGGCCCGGCGCGAGGAAGGCGCCCTCCTCCCGCTGCGGGAAGGCGGCATCGGGCGCGATGTCGGTCAGCTTGGCCTGCCACTCCGGCACCGGCGCGGCCGGCCAGTCCCGGTGGAAGTGCACGGTCGTCTCGGTGATCTCGACCTGGAGCGCGGGCGCGACGCCGGAGAGCGCCGGCGGCGAGATGACGGGGTCGACCACGGCCACGTGGGTGATGTCGGCGAAGTTGTCGTGCAGCAGGCGCACGTCGGCGGCGGTCTCCCACTGGCCACCGAAGGTCTCCCAGGCGTCGTCGGTGAGCCACGGCGTCGCGACCGGCGGACGGCGGTCGGCCAGGGACGGCTCCCCCAGCCACACCCAGACCAGGCCGCCCTCTTCCAGCACCGGGTACGACGGCACCCGCGCGCCGTAGGGCACCTGGGCCTGCGACGGCACGCGCACGCAGGCACCGGTGCGGTCGTAGGCGAAGCCCGAGTAGCCGGAGACGATCGTGTCGCCCTCGACCCGGCCCAGGCTCAGCGGGTAGGGCCGGTGGGCGTCGCGGTCGCCGAGCGCGACGACGGAGCCGTCGGAGGCACGGAACAGGACGATCGGCGCACCGAGGGCGCGGGTGCCGAACGGGCTGGCGCCGACCTCGGTGGAGGCGGCGAGGGCGTACCACGCGTTGCGCGGGTGGCCGGTGCTGCGGTGCTCTCTCGGCTCTCTCATGGCGATCCCCTCAGAGGTCCAGGGTCAGGCGGTCCTCGCGGCAGCGGGACACGCAGATCATCAGGAACTCGTTGGACTCCTTCTCCTCGTCGTTGAGGATCGAGTCGCGGTGGTCCACCTCCCCCTCGATGATCTCGGTCTCGCAGGTGCCGCACACGCCCTCGAGGCAGGAGCCGACGACGCTGACGCCGGCCGCCCGGCAGACCTCGAAGATCGACTTGTCCGGCGGCACGGTCAGGGTGAGGCCGGAGCGCTGGAGGACCAGCTCGAACTCCTTGTCGCCACCCTCGGCCGGCTCGGCGGCCTTCGCGGAGAAGCGCTCGAGGTGGAGGCTACCCGGGGGCCACCCGGCGCAGCCGGCCTCGACCGCGTCGAGCAGGCCGGTGGGGCCGCAGGTGTAGACGAGCGTGCCCGGCTCGGGCGTGCCGAGGAGGGCGTCGAGGTCGGGGAGGCCGGCCTCGTCCTGGGGCAGCAGGGTCACCTTGTCGCCGTACACCGCGAGCTCGTCGACGAAGGCCATCGAGGAGCGCGTGCGGCCGCCGTACACGAGGCGCCAGTCGGCACCGGAGGCCTCGGCCTCGGCGATCATCGGCAGCATCGGCGTGATGCCGATGCCGCCGGCGATGAAGAGGTAGCGCGGCGAGGCCACCATCGGGAAGTGGTTGCGCGGGCCGCGGACCCGCACGGCCGCGCCCGCGGTGAGCTCGTGGACGGCCTTCGAGCCGCCCCGGCTGTCGGGGGTGCGCAGCACGCCGACGCGCCACCGACCGCTGTCCGCCGGGCTCCCGCACAGGGAGTACTGGCGGACCAGGTCCGGTCCGAGGACGAGGTCCACGTGGGCGCCCGGCGTCCACGGCGGCAGCGCCGACCCGTCGCTCGCGGCGAGGGTCAGGGTCAGCACGTCGGTGGCCGACTCGACGGCCTCGACGATGGTCAGGTCCGCCTCGAACTCACGGACGATCGGTTGGGTCGTCACGACAGATCTCTCCTCCAGCCCCCACTCACAGGTGGTAGGCGTACTCCCGGAACTCCCAGTCGGTCACGTACTGGCCGAACCGCTCGAGCTCGTTGCGCTTGTAGGCGACGAAGGTGGACACGAACTCCGGCCCGAGGATCTCGGCGAGGTCCTTGTCCTCCTCGAGCGCCGCCAGCGCGGTGCCCAGGTCGCCCGGCAGCTTGTCGGCCCTGGTCGGGTCGTAGCCGTAGCCCTCGAGCTTGGCCGGCGGCTCGAGGCCGTCGCGGATGCCGAGGTACGCCGCTGCCAGCAGGCCGGCGATCGCGAGGTACGGGTTCGCCGACGCGTCGCCCAGGCGCAGCTCCATGCGGGAGGCACGGCCCCGCTCCGGCGGGATGCGGACCATCGCGCTGCGGTTGTCGAGGCCCCAGTCGACCAGCCACGGCGCGAGCGTGTCGGGACCGAAGCGCTTGTAGGAGTTGATGGTCGGGTTGCTGATCGCGGCCAGCGCCGGCGCGTGCGCCAGCACGCCCGCGATCGCCGACCGGGCGGTCTTCGAGAGCCCGTCCTCGCCGGCCGGGTCGTCGAACAGCGGCCGGCCCTCGTCGTCGACGGTCGAGAAGTGGATGTGGAAGCCGGACCCGCCCTCGTCGTTGAACGGCTTGGCCATGAAGGTCGCCATCTTGCCCTGGCGGCGGGCGAGCTCCTTGACGGCCGTCTTGAACCGGAACGCGCGGTCGGCGGCGTCGAGCGCCTCCGAGTGCCACAGGTTGATCTCGAACTGGCCGCTGGAGAACTCGTGGTTGGCGGCCACCACGTCGATGTCGTACGCCGCCAGCTCGCGCAGCGAGCCCAGCAGCAGGTTCTCGGGGTCCCCCTTCAGGCCGGACACGTAGACGTTGCCGGTCGCCTCGCCGTAGCGCCGGTAGCCGTTGGCGGCCGCGTCGTCCTTCTCGACGACGTAGAACTCGAGCTCGGGCCCCGCGATGGGCGTCATGCCCAGCTCGGAGAACCGCTCCACGACGCGCCGCAGCACCATCCGCGGGCTCTCCTCCGACGGCGAGCCGTCGGGGTTGTGGACGTCGGCGATCACGTGCGCCACGCCCGGCTCCCACGGCACCTTCCGCGCCGTGGCGACGTCGGGGAAGGCGACGATGTCGGGCAGGCCGGCCGAGAGCCCACCCGCGATGTCGACCACGTCGCCCATCGGTGAGGTCCCGTAGACCGAGCGGCAGAACGCCACGCCGTCACCGACGGTCCGGTCGAAGCGGTCGACCAGCACGTCCCGGCCACGCTCGGTGCCGATCAGGTCGCTGTAGCCGATCCGGACGATGTCGATGCCATCGGCCCGGAGCTGCTCCGCGAGCTGGCGCAGGGAGTCTTCGTCAAAGTGTCCCATCGGAGGTGTCCCTCTCCCCTGTCAGTCAGGCGGTCAGTGGGTGGCGTCGGCGGTGTCGAACCGCTCGAGGTCGGAGTTGAGGCCGTCGTAGGCATCAGGCTGGTTGCTCTTGAGATACAACGCCTGCGCCACGCCGATGACCAGAGCCAGGACCAGGAGCCAGGGCAGGTTGGTGATCGCCTTCTCCGTCGAGCCCGCGACCACGTCGAAGTGCGTGACCGCCATGACGACGATGAAGGACAGGCCGACGAACCCGATCGCCGGGGCGACGAAGGTGCTGCCGAGGTGCGGGTCGCCCGTGCGGCGGAAGTGGACGACGATCGAGAGCGCGGCGAGCGCCTGCAGGACGACGATCGCCAGGGTCCCGAAGCCGAGCATCGCGGGCACCACCTGCAGGATCGGGTCGAGGTCGGCGATCCGGAAGGCCGCCGCGACCAGCAGGGCGAAGCCGGCCTGCAGGGTGCCGGCCAGGACGGGCGAGCCGGTCGAGCTGGTGCGGGACAGCGCCTTCGGCAGGACGCCGGCACGACCGAGCGAGAAGAGGTAGCGGGTCGCGGAGTTGTGGAAGGCGAGCATCGCGGCGAACAGGCTGACCAGCAGCAGCACCATCATCACCTTCATCATGAACTCGCCGAGGTACTCGGCGCCCAGGCTGAACACGAGGTCACCGGTCTCCAGGTGGTCGATGCTGGTCTGCTGGGCCTCCGCGACGCCGGTCGCGCTCACGACGGCCCAGGTGGTGACGGCGAGCAGCAGGCCGATGATCGTGATGGCGAGGTAGGTCGCCCGCGGGATCGTCTTCAGCGGGTTGCGCGCCTCCTCGCTGAACAGCGAGGTCGCCTCGAAGCCGAGGAAGCCGGTGGCGGCGAGCAGCAGGCCGATCGAGAGCGAGCCCGAGGTGATCGCGTCGCCGGAGAAGGCGGAGAAGTCGTAGCCGTGCTTGAACAGCACCGCGACGTCGAAGATGACGAGGATCGAGGTCTCCAGGACCAGCGAGACGCCGAGCACCTTGGAGCTGAAGTCGATGCCCTTCACGGCCATCAGGTAGGCGACGACCATCGAGGCCGCGCCCCACAGGAACCAGTTGAGGCTGAGGCCGAACAGGAAGTCGATGAGGACCATCATGAAGAAGCCGCTGGTGCCGATCGTCCCGACGACGAAGAAGTTGTAGCCGAGGGTGGCGATGTAGCCGGCGGCCAGGCCGGCCGGACGGCCGAGGCCCTTCACGACGAAGGCGTAGAACCCGCCGGCGTTGACCAGCTGGCTCGACATCCTGCCGTAGCCGATGGCGAAGAGCAGGAGCACCGCGGCGACCGCGAGGAACGAGAAGGGAGCCCCTCCGCCGTTCCCGAAGGCGATGGCCAGCGAGGCGACCACCACCATGCCCGTCAGGGGCGCCACCGCCGCAAGGACGAGGAACACGATGGCGCCGACGCCGAGCGCGTCCTTGCGGAGTGTGGTGTTGACGGTGTCCGACATCGGGACTCCTTCACTGTCGCGGCGACCTCCACGCGAGATCGTTCGGATCCGTACGATAACCACGTTGTGACCCAGGGCACCATCCCCTCAGGACAAATTTCCCTAGAAATGTTTGGCCCCGAACGATTAGGTGGTCACATGAGGATGGTTAGGCTGGCCACATGCCGGACCGCCACACGCTCGAAGAGACCGAACGTGCGATGAAGGACCACGTCGGGGCGCTGCCCCTCGACTTCGCCGCCGCGAACGCCCTCTCCAACCTCTTCCGCGCCGCCAACGCGGTGCGGACGGAGCTGACGAACCGGGTCCTGCGCCAGCACGACATGACCTGGACCGGCTTCGTCGTGCTCTGGGTGGTGTGGATCTGGGACGGCATGGAGACGCGCCACGTGGCCGACTCGGCCGACATCTCCAAGGCGACCCTGACCGGCGTCGTCAAGACGCTCGAGGGCCGCGGCCTGATCCTGCGCGAGGGCGACGAGCACGACCGGAGGCTGGTCCGCCTGCGGCTCACCGAGGAGGGCGTGCGGCTGATGGAGGAGATCTACCCCGAGTTCAACGCCGTCGAGTCCGAGATCGTCAGCCAGCTGTCCGACCGCAAGGTCAGCGCGTTCACGCGCACCCTGCGCGACGTGGTGAATGCCGTCGAGGCTCAGCACGAAGCGCGCGACGAAGCCCGCGCCGAGGCCTGAGCGACCAGCTCCCCGAAGAGCCCGGCCTGGACGGGATCGTGGGCGGCGGTGTCCTCCGGGTGCCACTGGACGCCGAGGTACCAGCCGGTCGAGCCCTCGAGCTCGACCGCCTCGATGACGCCGTCCGGGGCGTGCGCCACCGCGCGGAGACCGGCGCCCAGCCGGCCGATGCCCTGGTGGTGGTAGCAGGAGATCGTCGGCGCGGTCCCGACGAGGCGCGCGAGCGCCGTGCCGGGGTCGACCGCGATCTCCTGGACCACGTGGCGGTGGATCCGCTCCCCCAGGTCCTGGACCAGGTCACCCCCCAGGGCGACGTTCACCACCTGGTTGCCCCGGCACACCGCCAGCATCGGCAGGCCGGCCGCCAGTGCGTGCCGCGCGACGGCGAGGTCGAAGGCGTCCTGCTCCTCGTCGACGTCGTACTGCGAGGGGTGGGGCTGCTGACCGGACCAGTGTGCGGCCAGGTCGCCCCCGCCCGGGAGGAGCACGCCGTCGGCGAACCACAGGCGCTCGCGGACCTCGTCGACGTCCACGGCAGCCCCGGGAGCGGCGGGGTGGACGACCAGCGGCTCGCCACCGGCCGCGTGCACGGCCTCCACCAGCGCACGCGCGGCCACGTCGGCGCCGTACCTCAGGGCGGATGCGGACGCGGAGAACCGCGCCGGCACCACGATCAGCGGTCGGCGGCTCATGGCGCGATCAGCGGCGGGAGGTGCTCCTGCACGAAGCGCGTCTCCCGCTCCCAGGCCGCGGCGAACTCGATCACACCGGCATCATCGTGGTTGCGGCCGATGACCTGGAAGCCGATCGGCATGCCGGAGGTGCCGAAGCCGGCCGGCATCGCCAGGGTCGGCGCCCCGAGCAGGGTGCCGATCGCGGTGACCTCCATCCAGCGGTGGTACGTCGCCATCGGCACGCCGTTGATCTCCTTCGGCCAGTGCACCTCGTTGCCCTCGCCGTCGACGTTGTCGAAGGGCATCACCTGCGCCGTCGGCAGCAGCACGTAGTCGTACTTCTCGAACAGGAGGCGGAAGCTCTGGTAGAGCGCCGTGCGCTTCGACGACGCGTTCCAGACCTCCTGCGCGGTGATCGGCCCCTGGCCGTCGATGCCGTTGAGCAGGCCCTCGACCTCGTAGGTCGTCTCCGGCTTCACGTACGGCTTCCACGCCGGGTTGGCGTAGACGGGGAAGTTCAGGCTGCCGCTGATCCAGTGCCGGAAGACCAGCCAGGTCGGCCACAGGTCGGCGTTCGTGAAGGTCCCGCCCACCTGGTTGAGCTTGTCGATCCGGTCCACCTTGGCGCCGAGGGCCCGCATCCTGTCGACGGCCGCGCCGGTGACGGCCAGCACCTCCGGCTCCGTGGGCAGGTAGCCACCGAGGTCCGCCATCCAGGCCACCTTCACCCCACGCAGCGACGTGCGGCGGACCGTGGTGAAGGCCTTGGGGTCGTCCTCGAGGGACAGCGGCACCCGGGCGTCGTACCCGGCCATGGTGGAGAGCAGGAGCGAGAGGTCGCGGGCGTCGCGGGCGATCGGGCCCGTCGCGCCGCCGTGCTGGACGAACTGCTCCCCGCCCAGCTCGGGCGTGCGCCCGAAGGAGGGCCGCAGGCCGAGCACGTTGTTCCAGCCCGGCGGGTTGCGCAGCGAGCCGAAGAAGTCGCTGCCGTCCGCGACAGGCAGCATCCGCAGCGCCACGGCCGCCGCGGCGCCGCCGCTGCTGCCGCCGGCCGACTTGGTCGGGTCGTAGGCGTTGCCCGTCGTCCCGTAGACGAGGTTGTACGTGTGCGACCCGACGCCGAACTCGGGGAGGTTGGTCTTGCCGATGAAGATCGCGCCCGCGGCGCGGATCCGCTCGACCAGGAGCGCGTCGCTCGTGGCCGGCGGGTTGAACGGCACGCCCGGCTGGCCGAAGAAGCCGACCGTCGTGGTCATGCCCTTGACGTTCCACTGGTCCTTCACGGCCTGCGGGAAGCCGTGCATCCAGCCCTGGTAGGTGCCCTTCGCGAGCAGCGCGTCCTTCTCCGCGGCCTCGGCGAGCAGCTCGGCCCGCGGGCGCAGCGCCACGATGGCGTTGACCGCCGGGTTCACCTCGTCGATGTGGTCGAGGTAGGCGGTCATCACCTCGACGCAGCTGACCTTGCGCTGCCGGATCGCGACGGCGAGCTCGGCCGCCGACCACCAGACGATGCGGCGCAGGTCGGCCGGCCGCTCGACCTTCGGCCACGCCACCTCGGGCGCCGCGGCACGGGCGGCGCCGGCGACACCCACCGTCACGGCGGCGGTCGTCGCACCGGCGACCAGGGAGCGGCGGGACAGGCGCCCCAGGCCGCCCTGCACGTCGGATCGGGGGCCACTGGGCTGCTGGGATGCCATCGCGTCGTCCTCTCGCGGATGCCAGATCGTTTTGATGCGAACGATTTCGTTTGGACCCGAACGTATTGGTATGGCGCGGATCACGCAAGAGGGCGTTCGACTGCCGGGTTTCGGCGAGGGCTTGGCATCCGAGGGCCGGACCGAACCGTTGCCAGCACGCGACGGCCCTCTTACGATTTGGCTCCTAACGTTCTCGGGCCTGAGCAATGGCGGTTCCATGGCAGTTGTCGACGACGCCCCCGTTCCGGCAGTCCCGGACGTGTCGATGCTCGAGCTCGTCGCCGACCTCGCGACGCTCGGGTCGCCGGACGACACGACCGCCCGGCTCCCCCAGATGCTCGACCGCCTGGCCGACGAGGTCGGCGCCAACGCCTGCCAGGTCGACGCCGCGACGACCACCAGTCGAGGCACCGCGACGAAGCACTGGCAGACCCTCGCCAGCATCGGCTACGCGCGACCGGTGTCCCGCCACCTCGGCGGGGAGTTCCTCCACTCCGCCCACGGCCGCCTGGTGCTCGAGAGCCGTGACCCGCTGCGGATCGAGGCCGACACCCATGACTTCCGCGGCACGACGCACTTCCACGACGTGCTCCAGCCCGCCGGGTACGACGACGGGATCTCCCTCGCGCTCCGCTCGCCGGACGACGTCGTGGTCGGGATCGTCCACCTGTCGGCCTGCTCGGCCGACGACCTGCGCACCGAGACGCTGGCGGCGTTGCCGGCGATCGGGCGCGTGCTGGCGCGCGTCACGGAGGTCGCGTCCTGCACGGTCCGCGACGTCACCCTCCCGCCGGAGTACGCCGTGGTGCGGGTCGACGCCCAGGGACGGGTCCGTCCGGTCGTCGGCCGGGACCCGCTGCACCTCGACCTCGACGACGACGTGCTGGCGATCTTGCACGACATCCTGTCGACCGGGGTGCGCTTCGCGGGCTTCCTCCACCAGCAGGACGGCCGCCTGGTCGAGGTCCGGGTCCACGCGCCGGAGGGGCGCAGCACGGTGCACCAGCCGTATGTCGTCGCGACCCGTCCCGCCGAGTCGACGCTCGGCCTGACCATGCGCCAGCTCGAGGTGCTCACGGCCGTCGCGACCGGCGCCGGCAACCGCGAGATCGCGGAGGAGCTCTTCCTCACCCAGCGCACCGTGGCGGCGCACGTCGAGGCGATCCTGACCCGCCTGGACGCCCCGTCGCGGGCGGGTGCCGCGGCCAAGGCGACCGCGGCCGGCGTACTCCTGCCGTCGGGCCGGCCCGACTCCGTGCGCTCGCTCTCGGCCGTGCTGCGCCGCCCCGTCGTCTGACGAAGACTGGCAATTCTGCCAATGTGACGCGGGACACCCCGGTCCCACGATGGTCCGACCGCGCCGGGCACACCGGCGCCCGACCACGGGAGCGACGATGACGACCGGGTACGTCTACAACGAGGTCTTCGGCTGGCACGACACCGGCACCAACGCAGGCCTCTTCCCGGCGGACCACCGCCTGGGCATCCAGCCCTTCCAGCACTTCGAGAACGCCGAGACGAAGCGGCGGCTCCACGAGCTGGTGGTCGTCTCGGGCCTGATCGACCAGCTGACCCCGGTGCGCCCGCGCAAGGCCACCGACGAGGAGATCCTCCTCGTGCACACCGAGGAGCACCTGGCCCGGATCCAGGCCGGCAGCGACCACCCCAAGGGCGGCGACTCCGGCGACGGCCTCAGCCCGTTCGGCCCCGGCGGCATCGAGATCGGCCGGCTCGCGGCGGGCGGGGTCATCGCCCTCGTCGAGCAGGTCGTCGACGGCGCGGTCGACAACGGCTACGCCCTGGTCCGCCCGCCGGGCCACCACGCCGTGCCGGAGCACGGCATGGGCTTCTGCATGTTCGCCAACCTCGCGATCGCCGCCAAGGCGGTACGCCACAGCCGCGGTGTCGAGCGGATCGCGATCGTCGACTGGGACGTCCACCACGGCAACGGCACGCAGGCGGCGTTCTACGACGACCCGGACACGCTGACGATCTCGATCCACCAGGACCGCGTCTTCCCGCCCGACACCGGGCTCGTCGAGGAGCGCGGGACCGGCGCCGGCGAGGGCTACGCGCTGAACATCCCGCTCCCGCCCGGCACCGGGCACGGCGGCTACCTGGCGGCGATGGACCGCGTGATCGCACCGGCCATCGACCGGTTCCAGCCGGACCTCGTCCTCGTCGCCAGCGGGTTCGACGCCAACGCCGCCGACCCGCTCGCCCGCCAGGGCCTCACCAGCAGCGCCTACCGGACGATGACCGAGCGGCTGCTCGAGGTGGCCGGCCAGCACGCCGGCGGCCGCCTGGCGATGAGCCACGAGGGCGGCTACAACCCGGTCTACGTGCCGTTCTGCGGCCTGGCCGTCATCGAGGCCCTCGCGGGCGTGACCGAGCCCCTCGCCGACCCCTACGAGCCGATCTTCGGCGGGATGGGCCAGCTCGAGCTGCAGCCCCACCAGACCGCGCTGCTCGACCAGGTCGTGCCGCTCCTCGACGCCATCGGCTCCGGCAACCGCGCCTGATCCCGCTCCACCCACCACCCTCCGCACCACTCGGCACCACTCCAAGGGAGAACCACCATGTCCCAGCCCGCTGACCTCTCGCGCCGCCGCTTCCTCGGCTGGACCGGCGGCGCCGGCGCCGCCGTGCTCCTGGCGGCCTGCTCGGCCCCGTCCAGCTCCTCCGACGCCAAGGACAAGGTCGCCAAGTCCAGCAAGGACGTCGACAAGATCGGCTTCGACTACCCCTTCACCTTCCTGCCCGTGTACGCCGGCGTCACGAAGTTCGCCAAGGCCCGGGCCAAGGAGGTCGGCGTCGACCTGACCCAGACCAGCGACAACGGCCGCCCCGACGTCCAGACGTCCAACCTCGACACCCTGATCGCCCAGAAGGTCCCGGCGATCGTGTCGTTCCCGATGGTCTTCGAGGCGCTCGAGACGCAGGCCGCGGCTGCGCGCAGCGCCGGCCTGATCTGGGTCACCTACGGAGGGACGCTGAAGAACCAGAGCGCCTCGATCACCTTCAGCTTCGAGGAGGGCGGCCGGCTGCTCGGCGAGGACGCCGCCACCTGGGCGAAGGAGAACCTCGGCGGCAAGGGCAAGATCGCGTTCCTCGTCGACGACACGATCCAGCTCGGCCGCGAGCGGACCAAGGGCATGATGGACGCCTTCACCAAGGCTGCCCCGGACATGGAGGTCGTCGGCCGCGAGCAGGCCATCGACCCCGACACCGGCCTGTCGAAGATCAAGGCGATCCTGGCGAAGCACCCCGACCTCAACATGGTCCTGGGCATCACCGACGGCGCCGCCTTCGGTGGCTACAAGGCGCTCGTCGAGGCCGGTCGCGCGGAGAGCGACGCGAAGACCTACGTCGGCGGCCAGGACGGCGACCTCGGCTCGCTCGAGCTGATCAAGAAGGGCACCTTCTACCGGGCCTCGGCCGCACTCCAGCTGCGCGACATCGGCAACGCGGTCATCGACGTACCGCTGGCCGTCGCGGACGGCAAGAGCGACGCGGACGCCAGCGCCGACGTGCCGATCGCGCTCGTCAAGCAGGGCGACAGCCTGCTCGACGAGATCATCTCGCAGTACGCCTGACCCGAGGACCGAGGCGGACACGTCATGACACTCAGGGTCACCGGACTCGCGAAGTCCTTCGGCGGCGTGCACGCCCTGCGCGGCGTGGACCTCACCATCGAGAGCGGTGAGGTCCACGCCCTCCTCGGCCACAACGGCGCGGGGAAGTCCACACTGATCAAGGCGCTCGGCGGCGCCTTCTCGCCCGACAGCGGGACGATCGAGGTCGCCGGGCACACGTACGACGCCCTGTCGCCCCGCAAGTCGATCGACGCCGGCATCGCGATCATCTTCCAGCACCTCAGCCTGGTCGACTCGCTGTCGGTCGTCGACAACATCTTCCTCGGCCAGGAGGAGCACCGCGGCGGCATCGTCAGCCGCGGGAGCCAGCGCGAGCAGGCCCGCGGGCTGCTCGACCGCCTCGGCGCCAACGTCGCGGTGGACGCCCGGGTCGGCACCCTGCCGATGGGCCAGCGGCAGCTGGTGGAGATCGCCAAGGCGTTGAGCCGCGACCCCGCCGTCCTCATCCTCGACGAGCCCACGGCGGCCCTGTCCGTGCACGAGATCCAGGCGCTCGAGCGCACCGTCCTCGCGCTGAAGCGCGACGGCCTCGCGATCTGCTATGTCACCCACCTGCTCGGGGAGGTCGAGCGGCTCGCCGACCGGATGACGGTGCTGCGCGACGGGCAGGTCCACGTCGCCACGTCACTGGCCGGCAAGTCGCGGCGCGACATCATCGAGGCGATCGCGGAGCCCTCCTCGGAGCTGCCCGAGCGCGCGCCGATCCTGGAGGCGGACCCGCCCCAGCTGCAGCTGCGTGGCCTGACCGGGCCGGGCATCGGCCCGATCGACCTCGACGTCCGGCCCGGCGAGATCGTCGGCCTCTACGGCCTGATCGGCTCCGGCCGCACCCGCACCATCGAGACCGTCTTCGGCCGCTACCGGCGCCACGGCACGGTGAGCGTCGGCGGGCGCCCGGTGACCCGGCGCGGCCCACGCGGCGGGCTCGCGGCCGGCCTGGCGCTCGTGCCCGGGGACCGCGGCCGGCAGGGGCTGTTCGCCTCGCTCTCCGCGCTCGACAACGCCCTGCTCCCGGCGCAGCGCGCGCTGTCCCGCTTCGGCGTCCGCAACCGCCGGCGCGAGCGCGAGACCTTCGCCTCGCTGACCGACTCCCTGAAGGTGCGGCCTGCCTCGGCGGTGGCACCGGCCCGCGCGTTCTCGGGCGGCAACCAGCAGAAGCTGCTCCTCGGCCGGTGGATCAACGGCGTCCTGCCGACCACGGTCCTGCTGCTCGACGAGCCGACCCAGGGCGTCGACGTCAACGCCCGCCACGAGATCTACCGCGTCGTCCGGACGATCGCCAGCGAGCGCCGCGCGGCCGTGCTCTTCGCCTCGACCGATCCCGAGGAGGTGGTGACGCTCGCCGACCGCTGCCTCGTGATGGACCAGGGCCGCGTGGTCGCGACCATCGCCGGCCCCGACCTCACCGAGGACGCGCTCCTGGCAGCCGTCCACCGCCCCACTCCCATGGAGGTTCCGTCATGAGCACACCCCAGTCCGTGCGCCAGCTCGCGCGCTACCCGCTGATCCCCGTCATCATCGTGATGGCGATCGCCTTCGAGGCCAGCACCGGCAGCTTCGTCGGCCAGCAGAACCTGCTCGGCATCGCCACCGACAGCGCCACCCTCGCGATCGTCGCCGTCCCGACGGCGATGCTCGTCATCAGCGGCTACCTCGACCTGTCGGTCGGCTCCACCTACGCCCTCGGCGCGGTCGCCGCCGGTTGGCTGGCCTCCGAGCACAACGGCAGCATGCTGGGCTGCGTGCTGCTGGCCCTGCTCGCCGGCGTCGCCGTCGGCGCGGTCAACGGCCTCCTGTGCTGCGGACTGGGCCTGTCGCCGTTCATCGTCACGCTCGGCACGCTGACCGCCGTGCGCGGCATCGCCCAGCAGCTCGCGCCCCTGCCGCAGACCGGCTTCTCCGAGTCCTTCGCCTGGCTCGGCGGGTCCAAGGTCGCGGGCCTGCCCTCCCCCGTCATCATCGCGATCCTGGTGGTCCTCGTCGCCGGCTTCGTCCTCGTCGCCACGCCCCTCGGGCGCCACATCTACGCCATCGGGGTTTCCCGGGAGGCGGCGTACCTCTCGGGCGTGCGGGTGCGCATGGTGCCCTTCGGCCTCTTCCTGCTGACCGGTGCCCTGGCCGCGCTCGCCGGCGCGATCAAGGCCTCCGTCCTCGGCGCCGTGCAGTCCGGTACGGCGGGCCTCGGGTTCGAGCTCGCGGTGCTGACCGCCGTGCTGGTCGGCGGGGTGGCGCTCGCCGGGGGCTCCGGCTCGCTGGTCGGGGTGGTCCTGGGCGTCGCCTTCCTCGGCATCCTCCAGAACGGCCTGACCCTGCTCGGCGTCCCCACCTTCTGGCAGCAGGTCGCCCAGGGCGTCGCCCTGATCGTGGCCGCCGGCCTCGCCTACCTCAGCCCGAGGCTGGAGGCGATGACCGCGCCACGACCGGAGGCACCGAAGCCGGTCCCGGTGCCCGCCTAGTCTCGCGGCGCGACGGTCCGGTCGCGGCACGATCGACGAGGGCCCGCCGGCGAAATTGATTGACGTCAATCAACTTCGCCGGCGGCCCTTCGCAGGTCGTCGAGAGCGCGCCGTCGGCGCTCACCCGAGCCGGCGCCGCCGCAGCGCCACCAGCCCGCCCGCACCCGCCAGGAGCACCACACCGACCAGCAGGATGCCGCGCTGCCCACCGCCGGCATCCTGCTTCACCGTGGCGCGCGGTCCGCTGTCCGTCGGCCCGGAGACCGGGCCGACCTCGAAGTGGACCTCGCCGGTGACCTGGTGGCCGTCGGCCGAGACGACGTCGTAGGCGAGTACGTACTCGCCGTCGGGTCCGGACCACAGGTTCTGGCGCACCTCGTCGTCCCGGAAGGTCGCCTTGCCGTTGGCGACGTCGCCGTCGGGTCCGGTCACCGTGACCGAGCGGACCTTGCGGACCTTGCCGCTCAGGGTCAGGGTGGCCCGCGACGGCAGCGTCTCGACCACGCTCGACTCGGCGGGGTCGGAGGAGACGAGCTCGTCGTGGGCCGACGCAGGAGGTGCAGGCAGGAGGCCGAGCAGGGCGGCCACCAGGGCGACGGCGACCCAGCGGACGAGCCGGCTGGAGCTCACAGGACGGGCGTAGGCGTGCATGGCGTGGTCTCCCTGACTGGGTGGATGTCGTGCTCGAACCGGTCCAGCACGGCGGAGAGCTGGACGAGCGTGCGGCGGGGCCTGTCGTCGGCGGCGTGGAGGGTCCTGCGCAGGGCGTCGGCCGCCCAGGCCCGGAGCTCGGCCGAGCCCCGCCCCGGGGGCAGCGACGCCGAGGCGTCCTCCAGCTCGGCGGCCACCAGGGTGGCGAGGCCACCGGGCGAGGGCACCTCGAGGAGGAGCGCGGCGGTCGTCGGTACGCCGTTGGCGGCATCCAGGCCGGCCGGCTTGCCGGTCCGGGCCGGGTCGCCGACCACGTCGAGCAGGTCGTCGACATGCTGGAAGGCGATGCCGAAGTGGAGCCCGAACTCCCCGTGCGCGCGGACGACGTCCGGCTCGGCGTCCACCGCGAGGGCGCCGATCTCGGCACTCGCCCGGAACAGCTCGGCGGTCTTGAGGGCGGCGTACTCCCGGTGCGCCTCGACCGACGGAGCGCCCCGGAGATCGCCCTCGAGGAGCTGGCCCCTCGCCATGCACGCCAGGGCACGCGCCCAGACGAGCGGGCCGTTCGGCGCCGCGCCGGCCGCGGCGAGGGCGCCCCGGGCGAGGAGCAGGTCACCGATGACGAGCGCGGACGCCACACCGGCGCTCGCGACGACCGAGGGCCGGCCGCGGCGGAGCGGGGACCCGTCGATGATGTCGTCGTGGACGAGCGTGGCCACGTGCAGCAGCTCCATCGCCTCCGCCGCCAGCACCACCCGGTTCCGCAGGGCACGGTCGGCCAGCCCGGCGCCGGCCGCCGCCGCACTGCCGACCACGAGCCCGGGCCTGAGCAGCTTGCCCGGGCGCAGGGCGTCGGCGACCACGCGGTCGAGGCCGGCGACCCCGCACGACGGCGGTGTCCGGAGCCGTTCACGCACCGCGCCCAGCACCTCGTCGACCATCACGACACCGTCGACACCGTCGGGGTCGCGGCGCTGGCGCCGGCCAGGTCGAGCAGCAGGTCCCGCACCTGCGTCGCGGCCAGTCGGCTGCCCAGCGTGTCGGGCCGGTCGCAGATCACCATGGGCCCCTCCTCGTCGCGGAGCGGAAGGCGACCGTGGGTGCCCCGCACCGGCGCCGGGTCGAGCGGCACCACCTTCATCGAGTAGCGGAGGCCGGCGGCCTTGCGGGCCAGGGTCAGGGCCGCGCGGGCCTTGACCAGCCGGTCCTTCGGGTCGAAGAAGAGCTCGGCCGGGTCGTAGCCGGGCTTGCGGTGGATCTCGACGCCGCGCGCGAAGTCCGGCGCCCGGTCGTCGTCCTCCCAGTAGTAGTAGGTGAACCACGCGGTCGGCTCCGCCACCAGCACGAGCTCGCCCGCACGCTCGTGGTCGAGGCCGACGGCGGCCTGGCCGGCCCGGTCCAGCACCTGCGCCACGCCGCGCACGCCCGCGCACAGCGCGCCGACCTGCTCGAGGTCGGTCGGGTCGGCGACGTACACGTGGGCGACCTGGTGGTCGGCGACGGCGAAGGCCCGCGACGTCCAGGGGTCGAGGTACTCCATGCCGTCCTGGGTGTGGACGTTCAGCAGGCCGGCGGCGCGCAGGGCCCGGTTGATGTCGACCGGCGTGTCCGCCCGGGTGATGCCGTACTCGGACAGGACGACCACGCGCGCGTCCATCAGCTCCGCGTCGTCGAGCAGGGGCGCCAGCGCCGCGTCGACGTCGTGCGCGGCCCGGCGGGCCTGGGCCGAGTCGGGCCCGAACCGCTGGAGGTCGTAGTCGAGGTGCGGGAGGTAGGCGAGGGTCAGGTCGGCCCGCGGCAGGAGGCGGCGGGCCGCGCCGACGATCCACTCGGTCGAGCGGAGGGACGCAGTCGGCCCCCAGTACTGGAAGAGGGGGAACTCGCCCAGCTCGTGCACCAGCTCGTCGTGGAGCTCGGGCGGGCGGGTGTAGCAGTCGGGCGCCTTCTTGCCGTCGGCGTAGTAGATCGGCCGCGGCGTGACGGTCCAGTCGGTCGACGCACCCATGGCGTACCACCAGCAGACGTTGGCGACGGTGTAGTCGGGGACCTGGCGCCGGATGGTCTCCCAGACCTTCTCGCCCTGGACGAGGCGGTTGTGCTGGCGCCACAGGTGCACCTCGCCGAGGTCGCGGAAGTACCACCCGTTGCCGACGATGCCGTGCTCGGCCGGGGTGAGGCCGGTGAGGAAGGTCGACTGCACCGAGCAGGTGACCGCCGGCAGCACGGGGTCGAGGACCGCGGACGAGCCCTTCGCCGCCAGGCGCTGGAGCCGGGGCATGTGCTGGAGCAGGTCGGGGGTGAGGCCGACGACGTCGGCGACGAGGAGCTTGTCCATGGGGATCTCCAGGGGGTCGTGGGGATGGGTTCAGAGGGCGGTCAGGCCGAGGTCGAGGAGCTCCGCGCGCACCCAGGCGAGCTCGGCGGCGAGCGCTGCCGCGAAGGCGTCGTCGTCGGTCGGGCCGCCACCGGGAAGGACCGACCAGGTGTAGGTCTCGACCTCCAGGTGGTGGACGCGCGCGCGAGGCCCGCCCACGAGGGCGGCCAGCGAGGCGCGCAGCTCGTCGCGGCTGCTGCGCAGCGGCGGGGCCGGGTCGGCGTGCACCGGCACGTGAAAGTGGACCCGCCACGGCCGGCCGGTGCGCAGGCTCCGCGGACCGTCGAGAGCGTCGGGCAGGTCGTCGCGCCCGGTCAGGCGGCCGCCGGTCTCCTGGCGCACCTGGTGGAGGAAGCGGTCCTCGGCGTACGCCGCGAGCGCGGAGCGCGTGGTCGTGTCGCCGGGGTCGTCGACGACCAGCGCGGCAGCCGGCTGGGCCTTGACCACCGCCAGGCCCGCCTCGTCGAGTCGCTCGAGGGCGGCGGCGGCCGTGTCGAAGCCGACGGCCAGGTGGCACAGGTCGAGGCAGACACCGATCCAGTCCCGGTCCACCCCGGCGAGGCGGGCCACGGCCTCGTCGACCGTCTCGACGGCACAACCGGGCTCCGGCTCGAGGCCGACCCGGACGGCGCGGCCGGTCTCCCCGGCGATCGTGGAGAGACCCTCCGCGAGCTGGGCGAGATGGCGCTCCGCCGCGTGCTGGCGGTCCACCAGCCAGGGCGCGCGCCAGCCCAGGGGCAGGGTCGAGATCGTCCCGCGGTCGACGTCGTCGGGCAGGAGCGCCGCCAGCACCTGTGCCGCCGCCAGGGTGTAGCGCAGCCGCTCGGGCTCGCTCCACGCCGGGTGGTAGACGGCCTTCTTGACGACCTCGCCCTGGAAGTCGGCGTGGGGGAAGGCGTTCACGGTGACCACCTCGACCCCGTGGTGGTCGAGGCTCTTGCGCAGCCGCTCCAGGTCGCCCGGGTCCGCGATCAGCCGGTACGCCGCCGTCGCGGGCAACCACATGCCGAGCCCCACGCGGTCGACGTCGAGGTGCGCGCGCAGCCGGTCGCCGAGCCCCGACGCCTGCGCCACGATGCCGTCGACGTCCTGCGCAGGCAGCACGTTGGTGCCGTAGGCGAGGTGGACGACCGAGCCGTCGGGGTGGCGGAACCTCATGCGTCGGCCCTCGCCCCGCGGAGCACGGAGTTGCCCTCGAAGGTCGACACCCCGTCCGGCATGCCGCCAGTGGTCTCCGTCAGGTCGTCGAGCAGCAGCCGGCCGCTCTGCCCGAAGAACTCCAGCGGGTTGCGCCACAGCACCCGGTCCACGTCGTCCGTGGAGAAGCCCGCGGCGAGCATCGCCCGGCCCGTGGAGGCGGTCTTGAGCGGGTCGCTGCGGCCCCAGTCGGCGGCGGAGTTCACGAGGACCCGGTCGAGGCCGCGCTCCTCGAGGATGCGCACCATCCGGTGCTCGTCCATCTTGGTGTCCGGGTAGATCGAGAAGCCCATCCAGCAGCCGCTCTCGGCGACCTGCCCCACCGTCATCTCGTTGAGGTGGTCGACGACGACCCGGTGCGGGGCGAGCCCGGAGGCCTCGACGAGCTCCAGCGTGCGCCGGGTGCCGCCCTCCTTGTCGCGGTGCGGGGTGTGCACCATCGCGGGCAGCTCGAACTCGACCGCCAGCTCGAGCTGCCGGACGAACGCCTTCTCCTCCTCCGCGGTCATCGAGTCGAACCCGATCTCGCCGACGGCGACCACGCCGTCCTTGGCCAGGTAGCGGGGCAGGACGTCGAGGACCCCCGTGCAGCGCGGGTCGTTGGCCTCCTTGGGGTTGAGCGCGATCGTGCAGTGGTGGGCGATGCCGAACTGCGCTGCGCGGAACCGCTCCCAGCCGACCAGCGCGTCGAAGTAGTCGGTGAAGGAGCCGACGTTGGTGCGAGGCTGCCCGAGCCAGAAGGCCGGCTCGACGAGCGCGCGGACGCCGGCGTCGTACATCCGCTCGTAGTCGTCGGTCGTGCGCGAGGTCATGTGGATGTGGGGATCGAAGATGCGCATGTCAGGACTCCCGGGGAGGGGTGGGGTGGGTCAGCTCGAGCACGAGGTGGGCGTCGTCGGGGACCGACCGGCCCGCTGCCTGCCGCTCGAGGACGTAGCGACGGACCATCGCGCCGAGCTCGTCGTCCGCGCGCTCGGCCAGGTCGGCGACCTGCGCCAGCGGAGCCCCGACGAAGAGGCACTTGAGGACGCCGTGGCGCCAGTCGTGGAGGGACAGCGTCCGCGCGTGCCGGCCCATCGCGGCGGTCACCAGGCGGATGTCGTTGGTCCGCAGCGCGTCGAGGAGGATCGCCGAGCCGTCGACCTGCGGGTCGTCGAGGGCGGAGAGCCCCAGCAGCACGGCGCGTCGCTCGTCGGCGTCGCCGTGGTGGTAGACGAGGCCCAGCTCCTCGACGAGCGCGCCCGGGGTCAGGACCGACGCGGCAGCCGCGACCAGCTCCACCCGGACGGCGTCCTCGATGCGTCCGCCGCCGGGGAGCTCGCCGCGCGCCGTACGCCGGGCCGCCGCGGGGAAGACCCGGCCGAGGGTGCCCGGGTCGGCCACGACCCCGGCCACGAGCTCGTCGAGCGCGTCGGCCCGGCCTGCTCCGAGCACGGCCCTGAGCTCACCGGGACGGACCAGCAGCGCCACGGACGTCATCGCACACCCCCGGCGACGCCGGACGCATGGCCGATGCGGGCAAGCGAGGCCCGGAGCGCCACCATGCTCGACGCCGCCACCGCAGGGGCGGCGTGCGAGTGCCGGGGCAGCTCGACGCAGGCGAGGCCGTCGTACCCGATCTCCAGGAGGGCGCCCAGCACCGCTTCGAGGTCGAGCTCGCCCGTCCCCAGCTCGAGGTGCTCGTGGACGTCGCGGACCATGTCGTCGACCTGGACGTTGCCGAGGAGCGCGCCTGCCTGCCGCACGGTGTCCGCAGGGGTCCGCGGCTCGTTGCAGACGAGGTGGCCCAGGTCGAGGGTCACCCGCAGGTGCTCGGGACGACCGAGCCGCTCCCGGAGGGCGAGGACGTCGTCGAGGGTCGCCAGGAACATCCCCGGCTCGGGCTCGACGCAGACGCTGACGCCGAGGTCGGCCGCGTCGTCGAGGACCGGGCCGAGTCCGTCGACCACCCGCTGCCACAGCGCCTCCGGGCCGGTGCCCGCGGGCGCCGTGCCCGACCAGCAGGAGACGGCCTCCGAGCCGAGCTCGAAGGCGATGCGCACCGCACGGCGGAGCAGCTCGACACGGCGCTCGCGCCCCTCGTCGCTGACCAGCGTCGGCTCGTGCTTGTGCCAGGGGTCGAGCACGTAGCGCGACCCGGTCTCGACGACCGATGCGAGGCCGTTCGCCTCCAGGCAGCGGCGCGCCTGGGCGACCTGGCCGGGAAGGTCGCCGAAGGGGTCGAGGTGCGGCTGGTCGAGGGTGAGGCCCACGCCCTCGTAGCCGATCGAGGAGACGACGGCGCACGCGTCGGCCAGCCGGTGGCCGGCGAACCCGTTGAGGCCGTAGCCGAGGCGCACCGTCATGTCGGGCTCACCGCCCGCGCCGCCCGACGGAAGGCGGGGCTCGCGCCGGCCACGACGACCGCCGGGAGGAACCGGCCGCGAGCCGCGAGCCAGGCCGCCTGGAGGAAGGTCAGGCCGCCGATGCCGGCGCCGGTCGCGGCCCGGACCGTACCGGCATCGGGGGACGCGGCCGCGCGGGCCTGTGCGACACCGACCCGGGCTGCGTAGAGGAGCGCGAACGCCGCGGCGGTACGCCGCCGGCCGGGCGGGATCCCGGACCCCCGGCGCAGTGACGACGCCAGGATGCCGAGCGCGGTGCCCGTGGCGGCGAGGGCGGCGCCTGCCGTCGCCGGCGTCGCGCCGTGCACCTCTCCCCTGCTGAGCAGGGTGACCCCGGCCGTGTGGACGGCCACGGCAGCGGCGGGTCGGGCCGCCGCGCCGGGGGCGGCCGCAGCGGCGAGCAGGACGTCGAGCCCCCGCGTCGAGGCCATGACGACGGGCCCGGCAGGTGAGTCCTTGGCGAGGACGTCGTAGGTGGCGACGAGCGCGGCGAGCGGGACGCTGACCCGCAGTGCCCGGCGCCCACCCACCGCGGCGGTCACGGCCACGCCGGCGACGCCGAGGCCGGCCGCGATCGCCAGGGCCGTCGGCGCCTGCACGCGACCGGACGGGATGACCCGCTCGGGCCGCTCGACGGCGTCGACCGCTCGGTCGGCCCAGTCGTTGAGCGCCATGCCCGACCAGTACAGGAGCACGGAGCCGACCGGCATCAGCCCGCTGCCGGCGGCGGACGTCCCGGCCCACGCGGCCCCGGACCACGCGTCGCCCGGCACCGTCAGCGCAGCCGGCAGCCGGACCAGCTCGGCCAGGTCCCGTGCGGCAGGCAGGGCGGTCACGCGTCCAGCCCCTCACGCCACTCGACCAGCGCCCGCCACTGCTCGGAGAGCCGGTGCTCCGTCGCACCGACGGGGTCCTTGAAGAAGAAGGCGAGCTCGGCCTGCGGCCCGGTCCGGCCGGCCGCGTGCGCGGTGGACATCAGGCGCACCAGGTCGAGGACGAGTGGCGCGGCCAGGGCCGAGTCGCAGCCCTGCCAGGTGAACTGCAGGGTCATCCGCGTGCCGAGGAAGCCGTCGAACCGGACGTGGTCCCAGGCCGTCTTCCACTCGCCGAGGTCCTCGACGTTGTCGATGTGCATCGGGCCCGGGACCGGCCGGCCGACGATCGCGTCGAGGCCGCTGCGCTTGGCGACCGTCTTGCTCCGCGCCGCGGCGGGGTCCGCCAGGGTCGCGCCGTCGCCGCCACCGAGGAGGTTGATCGACGTCCAGGAGCGCAGGTCGAGGGCGCGCATCGCGAACATCGGTGCGAGCGCCGACTTCACCAGGGTCTCCCCCGTCTTGCCGTCGCAGCCCGCGTAGGGAAGCCCGCTGCGCTCGGCTGCCTCCAGCACCACCGGCAGGCGCAGGCACGGGCTGGGCGTGAACGAGACGTACGACGCCCCGGCCCGGAACGCGGCGAGCGCGTAGACCGCGGTGACCGGCAGGCCGTCCGTGACGCCCCGCACCTGCACCGGGTCGTCGACCGGCGGCTGGGTGCTGGCGACGTCGACCACGACGACCCGGTCGAGCCGGTGCCGCTCCCGGAACCCGGAGATGTCGGCGGCGAGCCGTTCGACGGCGGCGGCAGCGGTCTCCTCGCCCGCGACGTGCCCCGGCCGGATCGCCACGTCGACGGCCTCCAGGTCAGCCGCCACGGCGCTGACGACGGCCGCCGGGAGCACGCCGCCCGCCACGAGCGCCTCGGCCTTCTTGGCCAGCGACCCACCGCCGACCTCGTGCCCACCGAAGAACAGGCTGGACAGGTCGGGGAGCCCCTCCGGGTGGAGCTCGGGCAGCTCGGTCACGAGCCCCGTCGCAGGGACCAGCCCGTGGCTCGCGCCGAGGGCACCCACCACCGCGGTCGTCGCGACCGAGCCGCGCGCACCGATGAACCACACGCCGGTGTTGCCGGTCGTCGGGGCGTTCACGGGAAGGTCGTTGCTGGTCATGGGGGTCCTCGAATCTCGTGGGGCGGCGGGAGCCGCGGGGTCGGTCAGGTGCGGTCGCGGAGACGGGCGTACGCCGCCCGCACCTCGGCGGCTGCTGCCTCGTCGCTGTCGCCGGGCGGGGCCAGCTCCTCGACGGAGCGCCGTCCCCACGACGGCGGGTCGGCGGTGCCGGCGAGGGCCCATGCCGCCTGGCGGGCGGCGCCGAGGGCGACGTACTCACCGGGGGGCGGGAGCGTCACGGCGCGGCCGAGCAGGGCCGGCGCCATCGCCCGGAGGGCGGGGCTGCGGGTGGCACCACCGACCAGGAACAGGCGGTTCGGCTCGAGGCCGGTGGTGGCGATGAGCTGGTCGACGGCGTCGGCGAGCGAGCAGAGCAGGGCCTCGAAGGCCGCTCGGGCGAGCTCGGCACGGGTCGTCGTGGAGGTCAGGCCGTGCCAGGTCCCGACCGCGTCGGGGCGGTTCGGCGTGCGCTCTCCCCCGTAGTAGGGCAGCAGGCTCACTCCCCCGGACCCCCACGGCGCGGACAGCGCGAGCGAGGCGAGCGCGGCGTGGTCGACGCCGAGCCAGCGCGCCTGGAGGTCGAGGATCCCGGCGGCGTTCATGGTCGTGACCATCGGCAGGAAGCCGGCGTGGGCGTCGGCGAAGCCGGTGACGACACCGGACCCGTCCGCGACCGGGCGGGGGCTGATGGCGGAGACCACGCCGCTCGTCCCCACCGAGACGAGGAGGTCACCGGGCTCCAGCGCCATGCCCAGCGCACCGCCCATGTTGTCGCCGGTGCCCGCGGCGACGACGGCGCCGTCCTGCGTCGTGGCCGCGACGGCACCGCCGGCCACCACCTCGGGCAGCGCGGCGTCGTGGCCGAGCGCCGCCGCCAGGAGGTCGGGGCGCCAGGTGCCGCCGGCCGTGTCGTAGTAGCCCGTCCCCGACGCGTCGCCGCGGTCGGTGAAGGACCGCGTCCCGGGTGCCGCCGCGTGCCGGGCGACGAAGTCGTGCGGGAGGAGCACCTCCGCCACGCGGTCGGCGGCGGCCGGCTCGTGGTCGCGGAGCCAGCGCAGCTTGGTCGAGGTGAACGACGCCACCAGCACGCTCCCGACGGCCTCGGCACACGCCTGCGCACCGCCCATCTCCTCGACGAGCGTGCGGGCCGCGCCCGCGGAGCGGATGTCGTTCCACAGCAGGGCGGGACGGACCGGGTCACCCACGGCGTCGAGGGCGACCATGCCGTGCTGCTGGCCGGCGACCGACACCGCGGCGGCGCGGTGGAGCAGCGGCCCCGCCGCGTCGTCGTACGCCGCCAGCCAGGCCCGGGGATCGACCTCGGTGCCGGCGGGGTGGGGCGCCGTGCGCGAGTCGACGACCATGCCGTCGTCGACGTCGACGAGGACGGCCTTGGTGGACTGGGTCGAGGAGTCGACACCGAGGACGAGTGTCATCGCTCGTCTCCCCCGCCCGGCGCCTGCGGGAGTGCCGCGTCGAAGGCCGTCGGCGGCAGCCGGAAGAGGTCCGCGAGCAGCTCGCGCTGCCCGGCCGGGGGCACCGTGCGCCCCGTCTCCCATGCCCGGACCGTCGCGGTCGAGCGGCCGCAGTGCCGGGCGACGTCGCACTGCCGCAGGCCGCTCCACGCGCGGAGGTCCCGCAGCACCTGGCCCAGGTCGCCGGGGCGCCAGAGGGCCGGCCGGAGTCCGATCGGCGGCGGGGTGGCGAACCACCCGCTGACCGTCGCGACGTCGGTGCCGAGGACGCGGGCGAGCCGGCGCTGGTGGGCGATGTGCGGCGCGAGGCCGCGCTCCCAGCACCCCACGAGCTGGCGGGAGACCCCGAGCTCGTCGGCGAGGCGCTGCTGCGAGAGCCCCCGCCTCCCCCGCGCCCGGCGCAGCGGCCCGTGCCGCATCGGCCGCTGCGCCCGGGGGCGGGTGAGCAGGGTGCGCACGGTGTGCGGCGTGAGGGCGTCGTCGCGCCCGCTCATGAGGTCCACGACACGGGGGACCATGGCGACCGGCATGCCCGCCCGGCCCGCCTCCCAGTTGAAGACGGTCGCCACGGGCACGCCCAGCCGGTCGGCGACGTACGCGGCCGACCAGCCCTGCCGGCGCCGTAGGCCACGCAGCCCGGTCGCCCTGACCCGCGTCCTCGGGGCGGCCGGAGGACGGTGCGCGTCGAAGAAGCGGACCACCGCGGCACGGTCGGCCGCGAGCACCTGGGCGAGGCGGTCGATGACGCTCGGCCCGGGCAGCCTCTCCCCGCGCTCCCAGCGCAGCACCGTCGCGGTCTGCACGCCGACCGACCTCGCGACGTCCGGCGCGGAGAGCCCGAGCTCGCCGCGCCGCGACCGCAGGTCCAGCGGCGCGACGGCCGTCGCCCCGAGGTCCGCCGACGCTGCCTGCATGACCGGTCCCGGCCTCACGACGAGGAGGAGAAGGCCGCGTCGAACGCCGCGCTCGGCGGGTCGAAGGCGAGGCGACGGACGAACGCGAGCGCCTCGGGGGCGCCGACGAGGCGGTCCATGCCGGCGTCCTCCCACTCGACCGAGATGGGGCCGTCGTACCCGATCGTGTTGAGCATCCGGAAGGACGCCTCCCACGGGACGTCGCCGTGCCCGGTCGAGACGAAGTCCCAGCCGCGACGCGGGTCGGCCCACGGCAGGTGCGAGCCCATTCGGCCGTTGCGGCCGTTGCCGACCTGCTTCTTCGCGTCCTTGCAGTCGACGTGGTAGATCCGGTCCTTGAAGTCCCAGAGGAAGCCGACCGGGTCGAGGTCCTGCCACACGAAGTGCGACGGGTCCCAGTTGAGGCCGAAGGCCTCGCGGTGGCCGATCGCGTCGAGGGTCGCGACCGTGGTCCAGTAGTCGTAGGCGATCTCGGAGGGGTGCACCTCGTGGGCGAAGCGGACGCCGCACTCGTCGAACACGTCGAGGATCGGGTTCCAGCGGTCGGCGAAGTCGCGGTAGCCGGCGGCCACCATCTCCTCGGTCGCGGGCGGGAACATGGCGACGTACTTCCAGATGGCCGAGCCGGTGAAGCCGATGACGGTCTTCACGCCCAGCCGCTGCGCGCTGCGCGCGGTCATCGTGATCTCCTCGGCCGCGCGCCGGCGCACGCCCTCGGCGTCGCCGTCGCCCCAGACCCGGTCGGAGAGGATCGCCTGGTGGCGCCCGTCGATCGGGTCGTCGCAGACGGCCTGGCCGGTCAGGTGGTTGGAGATGGCCCAGGTGCGGAGGTTGTACTTCTCGAGCAGGTCGAGCTTCTCCTGGACGTAGGCGTCGTCCTCGGCGGCCCGCCACGGGTCGAGGTGGTCGCCCCAGCAGGCGATCTCCAGGCCGTCGTACCCCCACTCGGAGGCGAGACTGCAGACCTCCTCGAAGGGCAGGTCGGCCCACTGGCCGGTGAACAGGGTGATCGGGCGTGCCATGGCGTCTCCTCGGGTTGCGGTGGATGTGCGGGTGGTGGTGGTTCAGGTTCTGGTCGGCGGGCAGCCCGTGCGGGCCGGTGCCGGGACGGAGCGCACGGTCCCGGCACCGGGCCGCGGGGAGCGGCGCCTCGCGGCGCCGCTCCCCCGTCCGGGACGGGGACCCCACCCACCGGCCGGCCGGCAGGGCCGATCCTGCTGGCCGTCGGCTGCCTCACCTGGTGGTGCGACGTGGCGGGGCGATCCCATCGGCGAACGTTCTCCTCTCCGGTTCCGCTCGCCTACAGCTGGGCATCCAGCCGGCGGGCGAGGTCCGTGAGAGCGGTCCTCACCACGGTGCTCCGGATGCCGGAGGCGAGGACCCGGAACCTGGTCAGGGCCTGGCTGGCCTGACGCTCGTCCCCGCGTCCGTCGGCTCGCTGCGCCGTGATGAGGGCGCTCTCGAGCTTCCCGGCGAGCCGGGCTCCGATCCGGTTCTCACGGTCGAGCCGGTCGACCAACGCCCTGCCGCCGGCGTACGTGGCGACCACCTTGAAGGTGACCGTCCGCGTCCGCTGGTTGCCGGCCTCGTCGGTGACGACGACCGCCAGGCGGTGGGTACCGGTCCGCAGCACCAGTGCATCGATGCGCGTCCGGGACGCCACGACCTTGCCGTCGAGGCGGACCGACCTGCTCACGACGCCGGACGTCGGGTCCGCTGCCGTGACCTGCACCGTGCGGACCGTCGCCACGCTCAGCTGCGCGCCGTTCGCGATCCCGCTGACGCTCAGCGCCGGTGCGGTGTCGTCGATCTTGAACGTCTTGCCGACGACCGCCGAGACGGTGCCCGCCTCGTCGCGCGCCCGGGCCTCGAGCTTCGTGACACCGTCCTTGGTGATGCGGAACGGAGCGGTGTACGTCGTCCACGAGCCCTTGCCGGTGCGGTACTCCAGCGTCAGGTCGCCGTCGCCGCCGGTCCCGGTCAGGGTGACCGTGACGGGTCCGGCGAACCAGCCCTTGCGCCCGTTCGGAGCGGCGGGGTCGGTCGTGACGGTGACCTTCGGGGCGGTGATGGGCCCGACCTCGACGGTGGAGGTGCCCACCGCGGAGACGTTGCCCGCCACGTCGACCGCGCGGTAGCGCACGACGTGGGTGCCGACGTCCTCGAACGACAGCGGCGAGCTGTAGTCCGACCACGTGGTCGCGGTGCCGACCTGGTACTCGATCCGGTCCACTCCGGACGTCGCGTCGCTGGCGCTGAGCGTCAGCGTCTTGGTCCGGGTGCCCGTCTCGTCCGCGGTGACGGTCGGGACGACGGTGTCGACCTTGACCGTGCTGGACCTGGTCTCCTCGACGTTGCCGGCCTCGTCCGTCGCACGGAACTCGACCAGGCGCTCGCCCTCACCGCTCACCTCGACCGCCGTGGTGTACGGCGTCCAGGCACCTCCGGCGATGCGGTACTCGACCGATGCGACGCCCGAGCCCTCCGCACCGTCGGTGGCCGTCAGGGTGAACGACGGCCGGGTGGTGTGCCAGCCGGCCTCGCCGTCCGCCGCCGGGACCGTGATGGTCGTGGTCGGTGCGGTGGTGTCGGTCGGCTCCCCGCCGTCCGGCTCACAGGTGGCGTCCTCGCCGAGCGTGAACCAGTCGAAGCTGGCGGTGATGCCGGCGCCGTTCGCGGTGTTGGCCGCGGCCAGCAGGCCGACCCGGGGGTTGGTGATGCCGGTCAGGTCGTACCCGCCGGACATCTCCGTCCAGGTCTCGCCGTCGGTGCTGTAGGAACCGATGACCTGCTCACCGTCGTCGCTGGTGAGGCGCAGCCACACGGTGCTCGGGAAGCTCGCCCCGAGGCCCGGGGTGTTGGTCTCGGTGGCGGTGCCGCCGACCTCCTTCGCCGTCTGGATGATGTTGGACGCCGCGCTCGGGTCGCTGCTGCGGCCCTGGAACACGTGCTTGATGTAGTTGTCGTCATTGCCGTAGAGCAGCAGGCCCGCCGACTGGTAGGACCGGTTGATCGGGGCGCTGACCTTGGTCGTGACCACGAACGGGCCGTCGGGCAGGTCGGTGAGGACCAGGTCCCGTGCGGTGTTCGTGCCCTGGTAGAGGTCCGTCGCCTCGAGCGGGATCTTCACCGAGCCGCCGGAGACCGAGAGGTTGCCGCTCGGCCGGACGACGTCCCAGCCCTCACCCAGGGCGTTCCCGTCGAAGTTCTCGACGAGGCAGTCCGGGGCGCACGGCTCGGCCGTGTCGTCGGGGGTGAGGGTGAAGTAGTCGAACTGGGCGGTGATCCCGACCGCGGCGGCCTGGTTGCCCAGCGCGAGCAGTCCGACCTTGGGCGCGGTGATGCCGGTCAGGTCACGGTTCGTCGACAACGTCGTCCAGGTCGCACCATCGGTGCTGTACGACGTGGTGACGGCGTTCCCGTTCGTGCTCGAGATCCGCAACCACACCGTGTCGGGGAAGTCGGCCCCGAGGTTGGCGGAGTTGGTCTCCGACGCGGTGGCGTTGACCTCCTTGGCGACCTGGATGACGTTGCTCGCCTTGTCCGGGGAGCTGGAGCGTCCCGAGTAGACGAGCTTCAGGTAGTTGTTGTCGTCGCCGTAGACCACCAGTCCGGCCTGCTGGTACGACCGCACCGCCGGCAGCGTGAGCCGCGTCGTCGCCTCGAAGGCACCGGCAGGGAGGTCCTGCAGCACGATGTTCGGCGTGGTGTTGGTGGTCTGGTAGATGTCGGTCGCGGTGATCGGGATGTTGAGCGTCCCGTCCGCCACCGTCAGCGACTGGTCGACGCGAACGCTGCGGTTCCAGCGGTCGGTGTCGAGGGCGTCGCCCACGAAGTCGTCCGAGCGACCGCTGAAGCAGATGTCCAGCGCCTGCAGGACGGTCACCTCGAGCGTGCGGTTGCTCTTCGCTCCCCGGGCGTCGGTCGCGGTCAGCGAGACGACGTACTTGCCCGGCGTGGTGAAGGTGTGGCTCGGGTTCGCCTCGGTGGAGGTGGCGTTGTCGCCGAAGTCCCACTCGTACTCGACCGGGGTGTCACCGTCGGGGTCGTTCACCGTGCTGGTGAACTGCACCGGCAGCGGCGCCTCGCCACGGAGCGTGCTGGCCTCGATGGCGACCGTCGGCGGCTGGTTGTCGGTGATGCCGCGGCCTGCGAACTCGATCCAGTTGACGTTCGCGCCACCCGTCGTCGCGACGAAGTACAGCGGTGCGCTGTCCGTCGTGGCGCCGGTGAAGGTGGTCGAGACGTCCTGGAAGGTCTGCGCCCCACCGGTGTTCGGGACCGTGACGGTGCCGATCGTGGTGCCGGTCGGCGACCCCTGCCGGATCGCGAACTCCGCGCCGGTGGTGGTCGAGGCGACGCGCAGCTTCGCGCCGGTGATGCCGGTCAGGTTCATGACGTCCCAGCGGAACCAGTCGCCGGTCTCCACGCCGGTGACGTTGAGGCCGCCGCCGGAGTCGGTGGTGGTCTGGGTCGTCACACCGGCCGTGCCGGTGCCGGTCCCGGTGCGCCCGGTCTCGTCGAAGAACTCCGCCTCCTTGTGCTTCGTGTGGACGACGATGCCGTCGACACCGGTCAGCTCTCCGGCCGCACCCGCACCGTCGTCGGTGTAGGTGGCCTTGATCGTGCCGAAGATGTTCGCGCCGACGTGGCCGACGTCGCCCGGGAGCGCCAGGGAGCCGCTGCACCCGTGGTACTGCTCGTAGTCGTGCGAGTGCTGGTCGTGGCCGAGGCCCGGCTGTACGACGACGCGGTCGCAGTCGATCGCCCCGTCCTCCGGGTCGGTCACCTTGACCTCGTACTTCAGGGTGTCGCCGAAGTCGAAGAAGCCACCGTCCGGCGGAGCGAGCAGCTCCACGGTCGGAGCGGTGTTGCCGGCGACGATGTCGATGTTCGTCGTCCCGGTGCGACCGCCCTCGTCGGTCACCGTGAGGCGGGCGGTGTAGTTGCCGGCCTCGGTGTAGGTGTGGCTGCCCGTCGGCGTCGTGGCGTCGGTGTCACCGTCGCCGTCGAAGTCCCAGGCGTACGACATCCCGGTCGCGTCCCCGGTGTCGGGGTCGAAGGAGTCGGAGCCGTCGAACTGGACCGTCAGCGGCGCCGGACCCGACGTCTTGTCGGTCGTCGCCCGGGCCACCGGGGCGCGGTTGCCCTCGACGTAGTCGATCCGGTAGATGCCCGAGTCGGCGTTGTTCCCGTTGAAGCCGCTGCCCCACTCGATCATGTAGAGCGCACCGTCGGGACCGAACTGCAGCGCGTGCGGCCGGACCATCGGCAGGTTGGGCAGGAAGCGGTTGATGTCGGTGTAACCGGTGCCGCCCTCGTTCATCTGCACGGTGAACAGGCGGCTGTTGTTCCAGTCCGCCCAGATCGCCTTGCTGTCGAAGTACGCCGGCCACTTGCGGTCGGAGACCAGGTCGGCGTCGTACGAGTAGGTGCCCGAGGTCATCGGGGCACCGCTGGCGCCGATCTCCGGGGTGCCGGTGATCGAGCCGTTGTTGCTCTGCCACATGACCGCGCGCTTCGCCGGCGGGAGCTGCGTCCGGCCGGTGTTGTTCGGCGAGTCGTTGACGGGGTTGGCGCAGTTGAACGCCGCACCCGCGGTGCTGCTGGCGAAGTTGTAGTCGTTGTACGCCGCGTTGTCGCCGACGCAGTAGGGCCAGCCGTAGTTGCCGGGCTCGGCGAGCACGTTCCACTCGACGCGGCCGTTCGGGCCACGGGTGTCGCTCACCGAACCGGCGTCCGGGCCGTAGTCGGCCACGAGCAGGTGGTTGTTCTGCTCGTCCAGGCCGATCCGGAAGGGGTTGCGGAAGCCCATCGCGTAGATCTCGGGCCGGGTCTTCTGGTCGGTGTCGCTGGCCTCGTCGAACAGGTTGCCCGCCGGGATCGAGTAGCCGCCGGCCGGGAGCGGCTTGATGCGCAGCACCTTGCCGTTGAGGCTGTTGGTGTTGCCCGCCGTGCGCTGGGCGTCCCAGGCGCTGCGGCCGGGGCGCTCGTCGATCGGGGTGTAGCCACCGGAGTCGAACGGGTTCGTGTTGTCACCCGTCGCGAGGTAGAGGTTGCCGTCCTTGTCGAACTCCATCGACCCGCCGGCGTGGCAGCACTGGTCGCGCTGCGTCGGCACGTCGAGGATCGTGGTCGCACTGTCGAGCTGCAGCGTGTTGCCCGACATCGTGTACCGCGCGATGCGGTCGGTCGGGGTCGACCCCGTCGGCGAGTAGTAGAGGTAGACCCAGTTGTTGGTCGAGAAGTTCGGGTCGAGGGCGATGCCCAGCAGGCCGAACTCCTGGCCGGTGTAGACCGGGATCGTGCCCGCCGTCACCACGGAGCCGTTGGTGAGGATGATGCGGACGGCGCCGTTGCGGTCGATGTAGAAGACCCGGCCGTCGTCGGCGATGTCGAGCTCCATCGGGTTCGACGTGTTCTCGTCGAGCGCGACCTTCTCGAAGCTCGGCTCGAGCGTCGCCTTGCAGTCGGACGGTACGACGCCCGCGGCGGTCTTGATGCCGCCGAGGATGTGCTTGAGGAACTTCGCGTCGGTGAAGGACGCCTCGGTGTGGCCCATGCCGGTGTACCAGCTGCGGCCGCCGTCGTAGTCCTGGCACCAGGCGATCGGGTGCTCGGCACCCATCGCGCCGCCGCCCGGCGCGTAGGTCGTCTCGTCCATCGACGCGAGGACGTGGACCTTGCCGCGCGGGTTCGTGCGGAAGTTGTACCACTCGTCCGTGCGCTCCCACCGCCGGTCGATGCCGGCGGTCGAGGCGTGGGCCGGGTCCTCGACCTTGACGGTCGCGGTCGGGGTGCCCGCGGGGTGGTTGTTGAAGTAGGAGCCGACCAGGTTGCCGTACCAGGGCCACGAGTACTCGGTGTCGGAGGCCGCATGGATGCCGGCGTACCCGCCACCGGCCTGGATGTAGCGCTCGAACGCGCCCTGCTGGGCCTCGTTGAGCACGTCGCCGGTGGTGGAGAGGAAGATGACGACCTCGTACTGGGCGAGGTTCTCGTCGGTGAAGGCCGCGGCGTCCTCGGTCGCCGTGACGTTGAAGCCGTTGGCGGTGCCGAGCTGCTGGATGGCGGTGATGCCCTCGTCGATGTTGCTGTGCCGGAAGGCAGCGGTCTTCGAGAAGACCAGGGCGTCGAACTCGTCGGCCTCGGCGGCGGCTGCCACCTCGTCGGCCGTCCACGGAACGGCGTTGCTCGGAGGAGCCGCCTCCGCAGGACTCTTCGCGGTGGCGGGACCCTCGGCCGATGCGACGGCCGCGGGTGCCGGCTCGGCTGCCGCGGCTGGTACGGCGAGGGCTGCCGCGCCCAAGGGCAACGACACGATCATGGCGACGGTCGTGCCGAGCGTTGCGCGCGAGCCCTTCCGTAGCCGCGTGATGACGTTCTTCATCACGATTCCCTTCGTTGGTGACGGATTGCGCTCCATCGGTTCCGGGGCGGGTCCCCGGGCGTTCGGCCCTGGTCGTGCTGGTCGTGCTGGTGGTGCGGGTGCTGCTGTGGGGGTCGAGGGACAGGGGCGGCGGGCGTCAGCGGGCGCCGAGCAGGTGGTCCATCGCCAGCTGGTCGAGCGCCTCCATGGCCACGCTGCGTGCGGTCAGGGCGGCCAGGTCGTAGTCCGCGTCACGCAGCGCCGACAGCGGCTCGCCCGGCGCCACGGTGGGGGTGGAGAGCTCCTCGACCCGCGCCGCGTCGAGCGCCGCGCGGACCTCGGGGTCGGCGCGGAAGGCGAGCGCCCGCTCCCGCAGGATCAGGTAGTTGCGCATGCAGCCGCGCGCCGACTCCCAGACCCCGTCGAGGCCCTCGGCCCGGGGCGGCTTGAAGTCGAAGTGCACATAGCCCTGGTACGGCGCCGCCTGGCCGCCGCCGAGCAGCGTGTCCACGGTCCAGAAGGCCCCCCGCAGGTTGCCGGCGCCGAAGCGCAGGTCCTGGTCGAAGCGCGGGCCGTGCTGGCCGTTGAGGTCGACGTGGAAGAGCTTGCCGTGCCACATCGCCTGCGCGATGCCGTGCGCGAAGTTCAGTCCCGCCATCTCCTCGTGGCCGACCTCGGGGTTCAGGCCGACCATCTCGGGGTGCTCGAGCTCGGAGATGAGGGCGAGGGCGTGCCCGATCGTCGGCAGCAGGATGTCGCCGCGCGGCTCGTTGGGCTTGGGCTCGAGGGCGAAGCGGAGGTGGTGGCCCTGCTCCTTCACGTAGGCACAGACGATGTTGAGCGCCTCGGCCATGCGGTCGAGCGCGGCCGGGATGTGCTTGCTGGCGCCGTGCTCGGCGCCCTCGCGCCCGCCCCACATCACGAAGGTCTCCGCGCCGAGCGAGGCCGCCAGGTCGATATTGCGCAGCACCTTGGCGAGCGCGTAGCGGCGTACCGTCCGGTCGTTGGCGGTGAGTCCGCCCTCCTTGAAGACCGGGTGGCTGAACAGGTTCGTGGTCACCATCTCGCAGCGGAGGCCGCTCTCGGACAGCGCCTGCTCGAAGCGCTTGAGGGTCACGTCGCGGGTGCTGTCGTCGGGCAGCAGGTCGTCGTCGTGGAAGGTGACGGCGGCGGCGCCGAGCTCGGCGAGCTTGTAGGTGCTCTCGACCGGGTCGAGCGGCGGCCTGCTGGCCGGGCCGAAGACGTCGACGCCCTCCCATCCGACGGTCCAGAGACCGAAGGAGAACTTGTCCTCGGGGACGGGCTGGTACGGGTCGGTCATGCGGTGATCTCCTGCCAGGTGCGGGTCGCGGAACTCGTCTCGACGGCGTCGAGCACTCTCTGGATCTGCAGGCCATCGGCGAAGGTCGGCGTGGGCTGGGTGCCGTCCGCGATGGCGGTCACCAGGTCGACGACCTGGTGGGTGAAGCCGTGCTCGTAGCCCAGCCCGTGGCCGGGCGGCCACCAGGCGGCGACGTACGGGTGGGTCGGCTCGGTGACGAGGATCCGGCGGAAGCCGGCCTCCTCGTCCGCGAGGGTCGCGTCGAAGAACTGCAGGACGTTCATGTCCTCGAAGTCGAAGGCGAGGCTGCCGAGCGAGCCGTTGACCTCGATCCGGATCGCGTTCTTGCGGCCGGTCGCGAAGCGGGTCGCCTCGAAGACCCCGGCCGCGCCGGACGCGAAGCGGGCCAGGAACATCGCGGCGTCGTCGACGGTGACCTCGCCGCGCTCCTCCGACGCGGTGCCGGAGAGGCCGGCGTGCTCGGCCGCGAGGGGGCGCTCCTTGACGAAGGTCTCCAGGTGGCCGGAGACCTCGGTGATCGCGTCGCCGGTGATGTACTGCGCGAGGTCGATGACGTGGGCGCCGATGTCGCCCAGCGACCCCGAGCCGGCGCGCTCCTTCTGCAGCCGCCACGAGAGCGGCGCCTCCGGGTCGGCGATCCAGTCCTGGAGGTACTGCGCGCGGACGTGGCGGACGGTGCCCAGCCGGCCGTCGGCGACCAGCTTGCGGGCCAGGGCGATCGCCGGCACCCGGCGGTAGGTGAAGCCCACCATCGCGCGTACGCCGCGCTGCGCCGCCTCCGCGGCGGCACGGGTCATCTCCTCGGCCTCGGCCACCGAGTTGGCCAGCGGCTTCTCGCACAGGACGTGCTTGCCGGCGGCCAGGGCGGCGATGGCGATCTCCGCGTGCGAGTCGCCCGGGGTGCAGATGTCGACCACGTCGACGTCCTCGCGGTGGACGAGCTCACGCCAGTCGGTGACGTGCTGGTTCCACCCGAGCCGGGCGGCGGCGGCCGCCGTACGGGCTTCGTCGCGCCCGCCGAGGACCTGCATCACCGGGGCGAGCGGCAGGTCGAAGAAGCGCCCGGCGGAGCGCCACGCCTGCGAGTGGGCGGCACCCATGAACGAGTGGCCGACCATGCCGATGTTGAGGACGGCGCCGGTGGAACCGCTGGTCTGGGGGGTGTCCGAGGACATGGCTCACCTGTTTTCTGGCAGGTGCCCACCCCGGATCGCGCAGCCGCGCGATCCGGGGGGAGCAGGACGGATCAGGACGTGAAGGCGCTCGGCAGGTACTTGTCGACGTTGTCCGCGGTCACGACCGGGGCGTAGAGCTGGACCTGGCGCGGCACCTCGACCTCGACGAGGTCGTCGACCGACTTCTCCTGGGCGAGCAGGCGGGCCAGCTTGAGGCCGTCGGCACCCTGCGTGGACGGGTAGATGACGGTCGCCTTGAGCACGCTGTTGCCGGCCTTGATCGCCTCCATGGCGTTCTTCGAGCCGGCGCCGCCGATCATCACGAACTCGTCGCGACCGGCGTTGTCGATCGCCGCGAGGACGCCGACACCCTGGTCGTCGTCGTGGTTCCAGAGGTAGTCGATCTTCGGCGCGGCCTGCAGGAGGTTGGTCGCGGCCTCCTCGCCACCCTGGACGGTGAAGTCGGCGGCGACCCGGTTGTCGACGTCGAGGCCGCACTCCTTCAGGGCGTCCTTGAAGCCCTTGCTGCGGTCCTGGGTCAGGGGCAGCGAGTCGATGCCCGCGATCTCGGCCACGACCGCGTCGGAGTCGTCGCCGGCCTGGGAGCAGATGTACTCCCCTGCCGAGACGCCCATGCCGTAGTTGTCGCCGAGCACCGTCACGCGGGCGGCGTTGGGGTCGTTGAACTCTCGGTCGACGTTGACGACCGGGATGCCGGCCTCCATCGCCTCCAGGGCGATCGGGGTCAGCGCGGCGCCGTCGAACGGCAGCAGCACGATGGCGTCGACCTTGTCGTTGATGAAGGTCTCGATCTGCTGGATCTGGACCTGCGGGTCGTTGGTCCCCTCGGCGACCACCAGCTCCACGTCCTCGTAGTTCTCGGCGACGGCCTTGGTCGACTCGGTGATCGACGCCATCCAGCCGTGGTCGGCTGCCGGGGCCGAGAAGCCGATCGTGATCTTGTCGCCGGCCTCGTCGTTGGAACCCGCCTCGGCGTCGGACGTGCCGCCCTTGAGGTTGTCGTTGCCGTCGTCGGGGTCGTTGCTGGTGCAGGCGCTGAGGCCGAGCACGGCGACCACGGCGAGCGCGGCGGCCGCCTTCTTGTGCACGGCGGACATCTGCTTGAGGGACATGTGGTGCTCCTTGGTGGTGCGTGAGGGGTAGTGGTGCGGATGGATCAGTTGGTGCTCTTCCGAGACGCCAACCACTGCTGGAGCAGGACGGCGGCGACGATGATCACGCCCTTGAGCAGGGACTGCTCCGAGTTGTCCCTGTTGTTGAGCGTGAAGACGTTGGTGAGGGTCGTGAAGATGAGGACGCCCAGGACGGTGCCGGTGATGGTGCCGCGGCCGCCGGCCAGGAGCGTGCCGCCGATGACCACGGCGGCGATCGCGTCCAGCTCGAGCAGCTGGCCGTGCGTCGAGGACCCGGTCGTGGTGCGGGCGACGATGAGCAGGGCGCCGATGGCGCAGCAGACGCCGACCAGGACGTAGAGCAGCACGGTGTGGCGACGCACGTTGATGCCGGCCAGGCGGGCGGCCTCCGGGTTGCCGCCGACCGCGAAGGTACGACGGCCGAAGGTCGTGCGGTTGAGCAGGACCCAGCCAGCGACGGCGACCACGGCGAAGATCCAGATGGACATGTCGATGCCGAGCGGCTTGGCGGTGAAGAAGTCGAAGTACCCCGGGACGTCCGTGGCGATCTGCGTCTTCTTCTCTGAGATGATCTCCGCCAGCCCGCGGGCGGAGACGAACATCGCCAGCGTGGCGATGAAGGCGACCACCTTGCCGTAGGCGATCAGGACGCCGTTCACGAGACCGCACCCGGCGCCGACCGCGAGGGCGGTCAGCACCATCACGATCCAGTGCGTGTCCTGGGCCATCTGCCGCGTCGCGAGCGTGGTCGCCCACACGGAGGAGAGGGCGAGGATCGCGCCGACCGACAGGTCGATACCGCCGCCCGTGATCACGAAGGTCATCCCGATCGCGACCACGCCGATCACCGTGGAGAGTCGCAGGATGGTGAGCAGGTTGTCGCTGTCGACGAACCGGTCGCCCGCCGTCACCGCCCCGACGATGCACAGCAGCGCGAGCGCGATGATCAGGCCGAGCATGCGGAAGAAGCCCGCCTCGGCCAGCCACGTCGTCGTGCTCCCCTTGGTGCGGTGCGACCCGTGGGCGTCCATGGCCTGCGACGACTCGGTCGAGGCGACGGCCGGTACGGCGGCGCTGGTGGTCTGGTCGCTCATGCGGGGGTTCCTTCCATGACCAGGTCGAGGACCCGGGACTCGTCGATTTCGTGAGAGGCGCTCTCGTGCACGACGCAGCCTTCGCGGATCACCAGGACCCGGTCGGCGAGGCCGAGGACTTCCTCGACCTCGCTCGACACGACGACGACCGCGACCCCGGAATCGGCCAGGGAGCGGATCAGCTTGTAGATCTCGGCCCGCGCGCCCACGTCGACGCCGCGGCTGGGCTCGTCGAGGAGCAGCACCCGGCAGCCGCGCAGCAGCCATCGGGCCACCACGACCTTCTGCTGGTTGCCGCCCGACATGGTCCGCACGTGCCGCGAGATGTTGCGGGGGCGTACGTCGAGGGAGGCGACCAGCTCGCTGGCCTTCGCCTTCTCGCGGGCCCGCTGGATGAAGCCGACCCGCTGGAAGTCCTTCATCGACGAGACCGAGATGTTGGCGAAGACCGCCTGGTCGAGCAGCAGGCCCTGGCTCTTGCGCTCCTCGGGGGCGAGGCCCATGCCCGCGGCGACCGCGGCGTGGACGGCGCCACGGCGCAGGCGCCTCCCGTCGACGGTGACCGTGCCGGAGCTGGCCCGGCGGGCGCCGTACACGGCCTCGAGGATCTCGGTGCGCCCGGAGCCGACCAGGCCGGCCAGGCCGACGATCTCGCCGGCCCGGACGTCGAAGCTGACGTCGTCGAAGACACCGTCGAGCGAGAGCTCGCTGACCTCGAGCACGACCTCGCCGGGCGCCGCCTCCCGGCTGCGCTCCGGGAAGACGTACTCGATCGACCGGCCGGTCATCAGCTTGATGAGGTCGGCGGTGGGCGTCGTCGCCGCGGGCAGTCCGGTGGCGACCGTGGAGCCGTCCTTGAGGACGGTGATCCGGTCGCCGATCTGGCGGATCTCCTCGAGACGGTGGGAGATGTAGACGATCGCGACGCCCTGGGCGGTGAGGGCGCGGATGACCCGGAAGAGGTTCTCGACCTCGCCGCTGTCCAGGACGGCCGAGGGCTCGTCGAGGATGAGGAGGTCGACCTCGTGGGAGAGGGCGCGCGCCATGCTGACCACCTGCTGGCCCGCCGGCGACAGGTCGCCGACCAGCTGCGTGGGGCTGATCTCCCCGTGGCCGAGCCGGGCCAGGATCTCCTGCGCCCGGCGGTTGGTCGCCGCGCGCCGCGAGAACCCGACGGTCGAGATCTCGTGGCCCAGGAAGACGTTCTCCGCGACCGTCAGCCCGGGCACGAGGTCGAGCTCCTGGTAGATCGTGGCGACGCCCGCGTCGATCGCCGCCTGCGGATGGCCGAAGCGGACCTCCTCGCCCTTCCACCAGATCGTCCCCTCGTCCGGCTGGTACGACGCCGAGAGGATCTTGATCAGCGTCGACTTGCCGGCGCCGTTCTGCCCCAGCAGGCAGTGGACCTCGCCCGCCGCGACCTCGAGGTCGATGCCGTCGAGGGCCCGCACCGAGGAGAACTGCTTGGTGATGCCGGCCATCCGCAGCAGCGGGGCGGCCGCGCGGCCTTCGGGTTCGCGGCCCTCGCCGCCGGTGGTGGTCACTTCGCGTCTCCTGTCGCCGATCGACGGGCCACTCGGGTGGGGTCGGCGAAGACCACCTCGAGGGATGCGGTCGCGCCGCCGCGCACGGCGGCGCTGAAGCCGAGGGTCGACAGCTCGACCCGGGTGCCGCCGGCACCGGGGGCGACCACGCCCGCGCCGAGCTCGCGCTCGATCGCCGGGCGCATGTGGTGGCCGACGGCGGCGTAGTAGCCGGTCAGCACGATGGTGGCCGGGTTCAGCGTGTTGGCCAGGATCGATGCGCCCACCCCGACCCAGGCGCCGACCTCCTCGAGGGCGGCCAGGGTCCGCGCGTCGCGGAGGTCGGCCCTGCGGTTGATCTCGGCGAGGCGGTCGTCGATGTCCATGCTCGCGTTGCGGATCGGGTCGTCGGGGTCCGCGGCCTTCTCGATCAGGGCCCGCAGGCCGCTCACGGTCTCCCAGCAGCCCTGCCGTCCGCAGCCGCACTGGCGCCCGCGCGGGTCGACCATCATGTGGCCGAACTCGCCGGCGTAGCCGTGGCTGCCCCGCAGCAGGCGGCCTCCGGTGACGATGCCGCCGCCGACACCGACCTCGCCGTGCAGGACGAGGATGTCCTGGCGCGCCGGGTCGCCCGGGGTGACCTCGGCGGTCGCCGCCAGGTTGCCCTCGTTGTCGACGACGATCGGGTAGGCGCTCCCGAGCTCCTCACGGAGGATCGACCCGACCGGGACGTCGTACCAACCGAGGTTGGGGCCGTGGCTGAGCAGGTCCCTCGTCTGGTCGTAGAGCCCGGCGACGCCGACCGTGAGGCCCACGGGCGTGGCGCCGGCCTGCCCGAGGCCGGCGACCGTCTCGCGGACCAGGTCGGCGAGGTGGGACAGCACCCGCTCCGCGTCGAGCGAGCGGGCGTCGAGCGCGAGCTTGCGCTCCTCGACCACCTCGCCGCGCAGGTCGAGGGCCATCGTGGAGACGTGGTTGACGTTGATCTCGGCCCCGATGCCGCAGACCGTGCGGCCGTCGAGCTCGACAGCGGTGCTCGGCCGGCCGACGGTGTTCTGCACCAGCTGCCCGTCGCTGACGAGCCCGCGCTCGATCAGCTCGCTCACCAGGTTGGAGACCGTCGACCGGGTCATGCCGAGCTCGACGGCCAGGGCGGCCCGTGACCGCGCCCCGTGGTCGCGGAGGTGGCGCAGCGCCAGGCCGAGGTTGGACCGACGGACGTCGGGGTTGGCGAGGCTGTGGTCCGCGGTGTGGCTGAGGGTCGACACGATGCCTCCTCTCGGGCAGGGCTGTACGCCGGCGGGCGCGCTCAGAAGAGCGCCGACGGCAGGCGTCGGCGACGGTGGGGGTGGGAGTTGGGGGGTGGCAGGACCGGTGCGCCCGAGATGCGCGAGGCGGTCCTGCTGCTGTGCCCCGGCTGTGTGACCGTGGTCACCTGTTTGTTGGGGCGACGCCCAAACTAAGGCGGCTCAACGAAGGGCGGCAAGGCACCTGAGCAAGATGCCCGGGACGAATTCCCGACTTCTGACGAACCCTCTCACCATTGTGACGAGAATCGTCACAAGTTGTCCGGGATCAGCGTCCGAGCGCCGCGATCCACGCCTCCCACGCCGTCGAACCGGCGCCGATGAGGACGGCGTGGTCGCCGAGCTCGCTGAGCACGATGTCGAGGTTCTCGGCCAACCGCGCCGGCGCCAGCCGGTAGACGGTGGTCCGCAGGTCCCCGAGCACGTGGGCCCCGAGGGCGGCCACCGGTCCTCCGATGACCACGCGCAGCGGGTCGCCCTGGGCGACGAGGGTGGCGAGCACGCCGCCCAGCCGCTGACCGAGCTCGCGGGCCAGCTGCGCCACGGCCGGGTCACCGGCGCGGCCGGCCGCGACCAGGTCGGCGAGGTCGAGCGCGCCCGAGCGCGCGAGCACGTTGGCGAGGGTGCCCGACCGCCCGCGCTGGGCGAGGTCGGTCGCCTGCGCCACCAGCGCCACCGAGCTGACGAAGGAGTCGAGGCAGCCGGTCAGGCCGCACACGCAGGCCGGCCCGAACTCCTCGACGCGGAGGTGGCCGATCTCGCCGGCCCGACCCGAGCCGCCGGCGCTCAGGTGCCCGCCCGCCATCGTGGCCACGGTGACGGTGTCGCCGAGGCGCACGGCCACGAAGTCGTCGATGCCGCGGGCCTCGCCCGAGCGGTGCTCCCCCAGCGCCATGGCGCGGACGGCGGGGATGGTCGCCACCGGCGTACCGGGATAGTCCTCCTCGAGGAAGTCGGCCAGGTCCTCGGGTGTCAGGGGTGCGGATCCGGCGGCAGCGATGCCGAACGCCACCGGGACGCGGCCGGCGAGGACCTGCTCGGTCGCGCGCCGGACGGTGGCCGTGATCGGGTCCGGGTCCGTCCCGCGGTCCTGCAGGTCGATGCTCACGCCGCTCTCGATCGCGAGGTGCCCGTCGAGGACGGCGATCCGCACCCGGCGCTCACCCAGGGAGAGCGCGACCACGACGCGGTCGGACGTCGTGCGCACCGTCACCGAGCGCCGGCCACCGGAGCTGGGCGCGAGCGGCCCGTCCTCGATGTGGCCGGAGGCCGCGAGCGACTGCAGCGAGGTGGTGAGGGTGGTCCGCGGCACGCCCAGCCACTCCGCGAGCTGTGACTTGGTCTGCGGCCCCGCGTCGCGGAGCCGCCGCAGCACGTCGCCGTCGAGCCCGGTCGTCACGCACCTCAAGATCGCACAGCCCACCAACCGCACGGACGGCGCTCGTCCGCGCCGCAACCGGTCGACGGACCGCCCGAGGACTCCACCGGAGCACCTCGGGCCGCCCGACGCCGGACCGGTAGAGACGGCAGGTGAGCGTCAATCCCGGCAGCCGTCGGACGGCAGGTGGGTACGCTGCCGATGTGACGCCGATCACGTCACTGCGCGAGGCGCGCACCCCACCGGCAGCGGAGGAGCACGACGATGAAGGTGCTGAGCATCGTGCTCGCCGGCGGCGAGGGCAAGCGGCTGATGCCCCTGACCGAGGACCGGGCGAAGCCCGCCGTACCGTTCGCGGGGAGCTTCCGGCTGATCGACTTCGCGCTGTCGAACCTCATCAACTCCGGGTTCCTCAAGTGCGCCGTGCTCACCCAGTACAAGTCGCACTCGCTCGACCGGCACATCTCGCTGACCTGGCGGATGTCCAGCATGCTCGGCAACTACGTCACCCCCGTGCCGGCGCAGCAGCGTCGCGGCAAGCAGTGGTACATGGGCAGCGCCGATGCGATCTACCAGTCGATGAACCTGATCGTCGACGAGCGGCCCGACGTCATCGTCGTGTTCGGCGCCGACCACGTCTACCGCATGAACGCCCGCGAGATGGTCGACGCCCACCTCGCCTCGGGGGCAGGCGTCACGGTCGCCGGCATCCGGGTGCCCCGCGCCCAGGCCGACCAGTTCGGCGTCATCAAGGTCGGCGCCGACGGCGTGGCGATCGACGAGTTCCTCGAGAAGCCCGCCGACCCGCCCGGCCTCCCGGACTCCCCCGACGAGGTGCTCGCCTCGATGGGCAACTACGTCTTCAGCACCGAGGTCCTCATCGAGGCGCTCGAGGCGGACGCCGCCGACCCGGCCTCCAAGCACGACATGGGCGGGGACATCGTGCCCGCACTCGTCCGCAGGAGGATGGCCGCGGTCTACGACTTCAAGCACAACTCCGTGCCGGGCACCTCCGAGCGCGACCGCGGCTACTGGCGCGACGTCGGCACCATCGACTCCTACCACGAGGCCCACCTGGACCTCGTCTCCGCCGAGCCGGTCTTCAACCTCTACAACGCGGAGTGGCCGATCTACTCGCTGCCCGCCCAGCTGCCCGGGGCGAAGTTCGTGCACGGCGCCACGGTGCGCGACTCCATCGTCAGCGCCGGGTCGATCATCTCGGGGGCCAGCACCGAGAGCTCCGTCATCGGGACCAACAGCCGGGTCGAGGAGGGCGCGACGGTGCAGCGATCCGTGCTGATGGACAACGTGCTCATCGGCAAGGGCGCGATCATCCGCAACGCGATCATCGACAAGAACGTCACCGTCCCGCCCGGCACCCTCATCGGCATCGACCGGGACGAGGACCTCCGTCGCGGGTTCTCCGTCAGCCCCGGGGGCGTCGTCGCGATCGGCAAGGGCCACGTGCTGTGAGCCCCGCCGAGATGCGCGTCGAGATCCTCACCCGCGAGTTCCCGCCCGACGTGTACGGCGGCGCGGGGGTCCACGTCGACTTCCTGGTCCGCGAGCTGCGCAAGCTCGTCGACGTCGGGGTGCAGTGCATGGGCGAGCCCCGCCCGGGCGCGACCGCGCACTCCGAGAAGGACGCCCGCCTCAGCGACGCCAACCCCGCGCTGCGCGTGTTCTCCACCGACCTCGCGATGACCGCCGCCTGCGAGGGCGCGGCGATCGTGCACTCCCACACCTGGTACGCCGCCATGGCCGGCCACTGGGCCAAGCTGCTCTACGGCGTCCCGCACGTCATCACCGCCCACTCGCTCGAGCCGGACCGGCCGTGGAAGGCCGAGCAGCTGGGCGGCGGCTATGCCCTCTCGAGCTGGGCCGAGCGCACGGCGTACGAGTCCGCCGACGCGGTCGTCGCGGTCAGCCGGGCGATGCACGACGACGTCCTGCGCGCCTACCCGGCGGTCGACCCGTCGCGGGTCCACGTGATCCACAACGGGATCGACGCCGACCTCTACCACCCGGACCCGTCGCGGGACACGCTCGACCGACTGGGTGTCGACCCCGACCGGCCCTACGCCGCCTTCGTCGGCCGGATCACCCGGCAGAAGGGCGTCGCGCACCTCCTGCGGGCGGCGCTGGACTTCGCGCCGGAGATCCAGCTCGTGCTGCTCGCGGGAGCCGCGGACACCCCGGAGCTCAAGGCGGAGACGGACGCCGCCATCGCCGAGCTCCACGCCCGGCGTACGGGCGTCTTCGTGGTCTCCGAGATGCTGCCGCCGGGCGACGTGCGCCAGGTCCTCAGCCACGCGCTGTTCTTCTGCTGCCCGTCGGTCTACGAGCCGCTCGGCATCGTCAACCTCGAGGCGATGGCCTGCGGCACCGCCGTCGTCGCCAGCCGGGTGGGCGGCATCCCGGACGTCGTGGTGGACGGCGAGACCGGGCTCCTCGTCGACTACGACCCCGCGGCGCCCGAGGACTTCGAGCGCGGGTTCGCGGCGGCCGCCAACACGCTCGTCGCCGACCCCGAGCGGGCCCGCGCCCTCGGCGCGGCCGGCAGGGCGCGCGCGACCGACGCCTTCGGGTGGGAGCCGATCGCGGCCCGCACGGTGGAGTTGTACTCCTCGCTGCTCGCCTGAGCTGCTCGCCTGAGCTGCTCGCCCGGGTGCTCGACCGGTCAGGAGCCGAGCGCCGCGGCCACGACCTCGCGGGCCTCGGCCTGCACCTCGGCGAGGTGCTCGGGGCCGCGGAAGGACTCCGCATAGATCTTGTAGACGTCCTCGGTGCCCGAGGGGCGCGCCGCGAACCACGCCGACGCGGTCGTCACCTTGAGCCCGCCGATCGGCGCACCGTTGCCGGGCGCCGCCGTCAGCCGCGCGACGATCGGCTCGCCCGCCAGCTCCGTGGCGGTGACGTCGTCGGGCGAGAGAGCGGCCAGCTTCGCCTTCTGGGTGCGGTCGGCGGGCGCGTCCACCCGGGCGTAGGCCGGGTCGCCGTGGCGCGCCACCAGGTCGGCGTACAGCTCACTCGGCGTGGAGCCGGTGGCAGCGAGGATCTCCGAGGCGAGGAGGGCGAGCAGGATGCCGTCCTTGTCGGTCGTCCACGTCGACCCGTCCCGGCGCAGGAAGGACGCGCCGGCCGACTCCTCGCCGCCGAAGCCGAAGCTGCCGTCGAGCAGCCCCGGCACGAACCACTTGAACCCGACCGGCACCTCGACGACCGGCCTCCCCACGTCCGCTCCCACCCGGTCGATCATCGACGACGAGACGAGCGTCTTCCCGATCCTCGCGCGCGCCGGCCAGTCGGGCCGGGCGCCGCCGAACAGGTGGCCGATGGCCACGGCGAGGAAGTGGTTGGGGTTGAGCAGGCCGCCGTCGGGCGTGACGATGCCGTGCCGGTCGGCGTCGGCGTCGTTGCCGGTGGCGAGGTCGTAGCGGTCGCCGCCGGCCATCAGCCCGATCAGCGAGGCCATGGCGGCCGGGGACGAGCAGTCCATCCGGATCCTGCCGTCCCAGTCGAGCGTCATGAACCGCCAGGTCGGGTCGACGAGGGGGTTGACGACCGTGAGGTCGAGCCGGTGCCGCTCGGCGATCTCGGCCCAGTAGGCGACGCTGGCTCCGCCCAGCGGGTCGGCGCCGATCCGGACGCCGGCGTCACGGACCCGGTCGAGGTCGAGCACCGACGGAAGGTCGTCGACGTACGTGCCCATGAAGTCGTACGCCGACGCGGCGGCCCGAGCGCGCGCGAACGGCACCCGGCGTACGCCGGTGAGCCCGGCCGCGATCAGCTCGTTGGCGCGCTGCGCGATGACCGAGGTCGCGTCGGTGTCGGCGGGGCCGCCGTGCGGCGGGTTGTACTTGAAGCCGCCGTCGGCGGGCGGGTTGTGGGAGGGCGTGACCACGATGCCGTCGGCGAGGCCGGGCGCCGCCGGGGCCCGACCCGCGTTGGCCCTCAGGATCGCGTGCGAGACGGCTGGCGTCGGCGTGTAGCCATCACGGTCGTCGACGAGAACGGTCACGTCGTTGCCGGCCAGCACCTCCAGCGCCGTGGCCCACGCCGGCTCGGAGAGGGCGTGGGTGTCGCGGCCGAGGAAGAGCGGCCCGGTGATGCCCTGGCCGGCGCGGTACTCGCAGATCGCCTGCGTCGTCGCGGCGATGTGGTGCTCGTTGAAGGAGGTCCGCAGCGACGACCCACGATGACCGCTCGTGCCGAAGGCCACGCGCTGCTCGGGATCGTCGGGGTCGGGCTGCTGCGTGTAGTACGCCGTCACCAGGTGCGCGACGTCGACCAGGTCGGACGCCTCCGCCGGCCTGCCTGCCCGTTGGTCCACCGCCGTCTCCCCTCGGTACGGGTGCGCCACGGTGCGCCACCGATGCCGCCACCGTATCGACGTCTGGCGGGGGCGTCACCGGCGAACGCCCTCAGACGTCGGTGATGTGGACTCCGGCGTGGGCCTTGTAGCGCTTGTCGACGGCGGCGAGGTCGGCGGTCAGTGCCTCGACCTGCGCGAGGCCGCGCCCCTGCGGCCGGTCCCGCCCAGGATCGCGATCGTCGTCATGCCGGCACCCGCGCGCTCTGGAGGATCCCGGCGAGGCTGCGCACGTGGGCCACCCGGTCGGCCGGGTCGGCGGCCATCGGGTTGACCAGGAAGGTGCGCACGCCGGCGGCGCGGAACTCCTCGACCTGGCCGGCGATCGACGCCTCGTCGCCCATCAGGGTGACGGCCTCGACCAGGTCCTGCGGCACGGTCGCGGCCGCCTCCGCCTTCTGGCCGGCGAGGTAGAGGTCCTGGATCTCCTTCGCCTCGTCCTCGTAGCCGTAGCGGCAGGTGAGCTGGTTGTAGAAGTTCTTGTCGCGCGCACCCATGCCGCCGATGTAGAGCGCCAGCTGGTCGCGCACCTTCTGCACCACCTCGGCCGGCGGCTCGCCGACGTGGAAGTTCACCTGCAGCTGGATGTCGAGCTCGCCGAGCGCGGGATCACGCTTCTCGAAGCCGGCGGCGAGCGCGTCGCCCCAAGCCTGCTGCGCCTTGAGCGGGTGGAAGAAGAGCGGCTGCCAGCCCTCGGCGATCTCGGCGACGAGGGCGACGTTCTTCTCCCCCAGCGCCGCGATCGACACGGGGATCTCGCTGCGGACCGGGTGGTTGATGAGCTTGAGCGGCTTGCCCAGGCCCGAACCGCCGTCCTCGCGGGTCAGCGGCACCGTGTAGTTCTTCCCCCGGTGGACGACGGGCTCACGCCGCCACACCTGGCGGCAGATGTCCACCACTTCGCGTGTGCGACCGAGCTGGGCGTCGTACTTGACGCCGTGGAAGCCCTCCACGACCTGCGGGCCACTGGCGCCGAGGCCGAGCGTGAACCGGCCGCCGGACACGAAGTCCAGGCCCGCTGCCGTCATCGCCAGCAGGGCCGGGGTGCGGGAGTAGATCTGGAAGATCGCGGAGAGCAGCTCGAGCCTCTCGGTCTTCGCGGCGAGGTAGCCGAGCTGGCTGACGCCGTCGAAGGAGTAGGCCTCCGGGATCGCGGCCAGCTCGAGTCCGGCCTGCTCGTAGGCGAGCATCAGCTCGACGGTCTCGTCGAAGCCGCCGGCGTAGTCGACGACCATGCCGAGCTTGATCCGGTCGGTCGGTGCCGTGCTCATCGGGTGGCGTCCTTCGCGTAGCGGCCGGCGATGTCGCGGCCGATGATCTCCTTCATGATCTGGCTGGTGCCGCCGTAGATCGTCTGCACGCGGCTGTCCCGGAACGCCCGCCCGATCGGGTACTCGTTCATGAAGCCGTAGCCACCGAACAGCTGCAGGCAGCGGCTCGTGACGCGCACCTGCATCTCGGTCGCCCACAGCTTCGCCTTCGACGCCTCGGCGGTCGTCAGCGAGTGCTCGTTGAGCGCGAGGGCGGCGTTCTGCACGTAGGCGCGGGTGATCTCCACCTCCGTCTCGAGCTCGGCGAGCTCGAAGCGGGTGGCCTGCAGGTCACCGACCCGCTGGCCGAAGGCGGTGCGGTCGAAGACGTAGTCCTGCGTCCACCGCACCGCCGCCTCGGCGGAGGCGAGCGCCTGCATCGCCAGCGAGAGCCGCTCCTTCGGGAGCCGCTGCATGAGGTAGATGAGACCCTGCCCGATCTCGCCCAGCACGTTCTCCGGTCCGACGTGGACGTCCTCGAAGACGAGCTCGGCGGTGTCCTGGCCGGCCAGGCCGACCTTGTCGAGCTTGCGGCCACGGGAGAAGCCCGGGTCGTCGCGCTCGACGACGAAGAGGCTGAAGCCGCGCGAGCCGGCGTCCGGGTCGGTCTTCGCGAAGACGATGACGAGGTCGGCGTTGATGCCGTTGGTGATGAACGTCTTCTGCCCGTTGAGGACCCAGCCGTCGCCGTCGCGGACGGCCGTCGTACGGATGCCCTGCAGGTCGCTGCCGGCACCCGGCTCGGTCATCGCGATCGCGCCGACCAGCTCGCCGGTGGCCATGCCCGGCAGCCAGCGCTGCTTCTGCTCGTCGGTGCACAGGTCGAGCAGGTAGGGCAGCACGATGTCGTCCTGGAGCCGCAGCCCCAGGCAGTACGACGTCGCACCGATCGCCGCGAGCTCCTCGGCCACGACCATCGGGTAGCGGAAGTCGGGCTCGCCGCCGCCACCGAGCTCCTCGGGCACGGCGAGGCCGATGATGCCGTTCTTGCCGGCGGCCTGCCACGCGCTGCGCGGGGTGAGGCGCTCGTCCTCCCACTCGAGGTGGTGCGGCTCGACCTCGCGGCGCACGAACTCCCGGACCGAGGCGCGGTAGGCCTCGTGGTCCTCGGTGTAGAAGCCGGTGCGGTGGTTGAGCGAGCTCATCGGCCCGCTCATCGAGGCGCCATCCGGATCGCGCCGTCGAGGCGGATGGTCTCGCCGTTGAGCATCGGGTTCTCGACGACGTGGGCCGCCAGGGCGCCGTACTCCTTCGGGTCGCCGAGGCGCGAGGGGTGCGGGACCTGCTGGCCGAGGCTCGTGCGGGCCTCCTCCGGCAGCGAGGCGAGCAGCGGGGTGTCGAAGAGGCCCGGCGCGATGGTGACCACGCGGATGCCGATGGTCGACAGGTCGCGGGCGATCGGGAGCGTCATGCCGACCACACCACCCTTGGAGGCGGAGTACGCCGCCTGCCCGATCTGGCCGTCGAACGCGGCGACCGACGCCGTGTTGATGATGACGCCGCGCTCCTCGCCGACGAGCTCGAGGCCGGCGATGTGGGCGGCGGCGAGCCGGATGACGTTGAAGGTGCCGATCAGGTTGATCTCGATGATCCGCTGGAACTTGTCGTACGGGTAGGGCGTGTTGTCGCGGCCGACGGTCTTGATCGCGTCGCCGGTGCCGGCGCAGTTCACGACCACCCGCAGGGTGCCGAGCTCGGAGGCCGCGGCGATCGCGGCGAGCACGTCGTCCTCGCTGCGCACGTCGCCGGGGACGAAGCACACGGCGTCGCCGAGCTCCTTCGCGGCGACCTCGCCCGGACCCCCGGGCAGGTCGAGGATGACGGCCTTGCCGCCCTTGGCGAGGAGGGCCTCGACGGTGGCACGGCCGAGGCCGGAGGCCCCGCCGGTGACGAGGGCGACGGTGTCGTTGATCTGCATGCTTGGTCTTCCTTCTCAGAACTTCTCGATGATCGTGGCGTTGGCCATGCCGTTGGCCTCGCACATGGTCTGGATGCCGTAGCGGCCGCCGGTCGCCTCGAGGTGGTTGACGAGCGTGGCCAGCAGGCGGGTGCCGGACGAGCCGAGCGCGTGGCCGAGCGCGATCGCGCCGCCCCACGGGTTGAGCCGCGCCGGGTCGGCGCCCAGGTCGTGGGCCCACGCGAGCGGGACCGGCGCGAAGGCCTCGTTGACCTCGTAGGCGTCGATGTCGTCGATGCCGAGGCCGGCCCTGGCCAGGGCCTTCTGGGTGGCGGGGATGGGCGCGGTCAGCATGAGCAGCGGGTCGTCGCCCGTCACGGCGTACGACGCGAAGCGGGCCCGCGGCGTCAGGCCGAGCCGGCTCGCCATCTCCTCGCTCATGATCAGCGCAGCCGAGGCGCCGTCGGTGAAGGGCGAGGAGTTGCCCGGGTGGATCTGCCACTCGATGTCGGGGAAGCGGGCCGCGAACTCGTTGGTGCGGAAGGCCGGCTGGAGGCCGCCGAGGCCCTCGGCGGTCGTGCTCGCGCGCACGGTCTCGTCGACGCGGTGCTCGACCGCGTTCCCCTCCGCGTCGGTCACCGTGATCGGCACGATCTCCCTGTCGAACAGGCCGGCTGCGGTGGCCTCGGCGGCGCGGCGGTGCGACTCGGCGGAGTAGGCGTCGAGGGTCGCGCGGTCGAGCTTCCACCGCTGCGCGACCAGCTCGGCGGAGATGCCCTGGTGCACCAGGCCCTCCGGGTAGCGGGCGTGGACCTCCGGCCCGAACGTGTCCTTGCCCATCGTCGAGGAGCCCATGGGGACGCGGCTCATCGACTCGACGCCGGCGGCGATCACGACGTCGTACGCACCGGCGGCGACGCCCTGGGCGGCGAAGTGGACGGCCTGCTGGCTCGAGCCACAGGCGCGGTCGATGGTCGTCGCCGGGACCGACTCAGGGAAGCCGGCGCCGAGGACCGCGGCGCGGCCGATGTTCATCGCCTGCTCGCCGGCCTGCATGACGCAGCCGGCGATGACGTCGTCGACGAGGGCGGGATCGAGGTCGTTGCGCTCGACGATCGAGCGCAGGACGTGGACCAGCATCGACGTCGGGTGGGTGCCGGACAGGGCGCCGCCCGGCTTGCCCCTTCCGGAGGCGAGGCGGACGACGTCGACGATGACGGGAGTGGGCACGGGGACCTCCGGGAGGACGGACAACAAACCAGTCAGTGCTGACTGGTTAGGTCGAGGGTAGCCTTCGACTCCGCCGTTTGTCACCCCTCCCCGACCCGGATCGAGAGGAGCGCCCCATGTCGCGCGCCGTGCAGAGCCGCACCATCGACGTGCAGCGCCGGATCCTCGACGCGGCGGTCGAGGTGATGCTCGAACAGGGCTACAGCGGGGCCTCGACGGTGCGGATCCAGGAGCGCGCGGGCGTCTCCCGCGGACGGCTCCTGCACCACTTCCCCTCACGCGACGCGCTGCTGATCGCGGCCTCCCAGCACCTCGCCCGCGCCCGCGTCGGCGAGCTGCCGTCCGGCCACTCCTGGCCCGCCGACCCCGGCAAGCGGATCGACGCCGTCGTCGAGACGATGGCCGGCACCTTCACCCAGCCCTACTTCTGGGCAGCGACCGAGCTCTGGATCGCAGCCCGGACCCACGAGGACCTCCGCGAGGCATTGCTGCCCGGTGAGCGCGAGATCGCCCGCGCGGTCCGCGTCGCGATGGACTCGTTCTTCGGCGAGGAGCTCTGCGCGCGCCCCGGCTACGAGGGCCTGCGCGAGGTGCTCTTCACCAGCCTGCGCGGGATGGCGCTGACCACCTCGTTCGACCCCCGCGAGGAGCCGACGCGGCGCCACGTCGAGCGGCTCAAGCAGCTGGCACGGACCGTCCTGCTCTGACGGCCCCAGGCGCCGGACCTTCGAAGGCGCGCCCGAACGCGCGCCGCAGGCCGACCCCTACGTGCTGGGCGTCGGGGACACCCACTCCGTCCTCGACCGGTACTCCGTCGGGGTGCAGCCGAAGTGCTCCCTGAAGAGCCGGATCATGTGGGAGCTGTCGGAGAACCCCCACGCATGGGCCAGGTCGGTCACGTTCGCCGACGGTTGGGCGCGCAGCTCGCGGGCGACCTGCTCCAGACGGAGCTGGCGTACGACGGATCCGAAGGACTCACCGTCGTTCGAGAAGACCTGGTGGAGCTTGCGCACGGAGATCCCGACGTGACCGGCCGCCTCCTCGGCGAGGACTCGCCCACTCCTGATGCGGCTGCGGGCGTAGCGCGTGGCCGCAGCCCGCAATGCCGCGTCGCGTGCGCCGCGGTCCTCGATCGTGGGCCCGTCGAACGCTCCGAGAGCAGTGGCGAGGACCTGGGCGAAGCTGTCGTCGAGCGCCAGCTGCGCGGCCGGCGTGAGATGCCCGCGCGACTCCCAGATGCTCAGCATCATGTCGATGGCCACCCTCGAGGCACCGCGTTGGCGGTCGATGCCTCGCCCTCCGATCCTGCTGTCCGCCGGCATGATCCGCGCGAGCTTGGTCCGCGGGACGCGGAACGACAGCACGCGCCACGCCTGTCCGTCGCGGGCCTCCTCGAACTCGAGGGTGTACGGCGCCGTCGTGTCGTAGATCCCGATCTGACCGGGGCCGATCACCAGCCGCTCGTCGCCCTGCTCGCCCTTGCAGGAGCCCGCCAGCTGGAGGTTGACGAAGACCTCCTCGCTCGGGGACTGCCGGACCTCTCGGGGTCCGTGGCGCAGGAGCTGGGTGCAGGAGGCGATCTCGGCCGCATTCGTCTCGCCGAGGCGGGTGGACCGGACCCAGCCCTCCAGCCCGACGGGCGTGCGGCTGCGGTCGATGTGCTCGCGGGCGCGGGTCGGCGCGAGGGGGGTGAAGGCCTGGCACACCACATCGGCCCAGTACGCCAGCTGCTGGTCGACCGGGTAGGTGTCGGTGCTCCAGGTTCTGTCCACCACTTCTCCGTCTTGGTGCTGCTCAGGAGAACGGGATTCGGTCTACGGGTGGATCCGCCCGTGCGGCGCGGATCGGTGCATCCCCATCCATTCTGGCATCTCTGCCGTCCCGTTGGTGACCGGACGGGGCGGGAGGTGATCCGCTCTCGCCCCGTCCGGTGCCAGGGACGCCCCGCCAGGGCGTCGCGGCCGACTGACGACCGTGGTCAGCCCTTGTTGACCACGACCGTCTTGGTCTCGGTGTAGGCGTCGAAGACCTCGGCGCCGTGCTCGCGTCCCCACCCGGACTGCTTGTAGCCGCCGAAGGGGAGGGCCGGGTCCAGCACGTGGTAGGTGTTGATCCACACCGATCCGGCACGCAGCTCGCCGGCGACGTCGTGGGCGAGCGCCAGGTCGCGGGTCCAGATGCCGCCGGCCAGTCCGTAGGCGGTCGCATTGGCGGCCTGGACGACCTGCTCGGTGTCGGTGAAGCGCTGAACGGTCAGCACCGGGCCGAAGATCTCCTCGTCGACCACCCGCATGCCGGGCTCGGTGTCGACCAGGACCGTGGGCTCGACGAAGAAGCCCTCGGTGCCGTGGCGGCGGCCCCCCGCCACCGCACGGGCACCCTCCTGGCGCCCGGCGTCGAGGTAGCCGAGCACGGTGTCGAGCTGGGCCTGCGACACGACCGGTCCCATGGTCGTCTCCGGGTCCAGGCTGTTCCCGAGCTTGAACCCGCGCGCGATGTCGGCGACGCCGGCGACCACCTCGTCGTACACGCTGTCGTGGACGAAGAGGCGGCTCCCCGCCTCGCAGGCCTCGCCCTGGTTGAGGAAGATCGCCATGCCGGCGCCCGGGATCGCCGTGTCCAGGTCGGCGTCACCGAAGATGATGTTCGGGGACTTGCCACCCAGCTCGAGCGTCACCTTCTTCAGGTTGCCGGCTGCTCCCTGGATGATCTTCCTGCCGACCTCCGTGGAACCGGTGAACGACACCTTGTCGACGCCCGGGTGGTTGACCAGCGCGGCGCCCGTCTCCTCGCCGCCGCCGTGGACGATGTTGACCACACCGTCGGGAATCCCTGCCTCCCGGACGACCTCGGCGAAGAGCGCAGCCGTCAGTGGCGTCTGCTCGGCCGGCTTGAGGACGACCGTGTTGCCCGCCGCCAGTGCGGGCGCGAGCTTCCACGCCACGAGCAGGAGAGGGAAGTTCCACGCGATGATCGCGCCGACGACACCCACCGGCTCGCGCAAGGTGTAGGCGAAGTAGTTCCCGGGTCCGGCCGGCGCCGTGACCGGGATGGTGGAGCCGGTCAGCTTGGTCGGCCAACCCGCCATGTAACGGAACCACTCGACCACGAGCGGGATGTCGACGGCACGGGCCAGCGTGAGCGGCTTGCCGGTGTCGAGCGCCTCGAGGGTGGCGAACTCCTCGGCCCGCTCCTCGATCAGGTCGGCGAGCCGCCAGAGCACCTTGGAGCGCTCCCCCGCAGGCATCCGCTTCCACGGCCCGTCGAGGGCGAGACGGGCGGCCGTGACCGCGAAGTCGACCTCGCGCGGGCCGCCCGAGGCGACGTCGGCCAGCGCCGATCCGTCGCAGGGGTTCAGTGTCGTGAAGGTCTCGCCGCTCGCCGACCAGACGTCCGCCCCGCCGATCAGGTGGGAGACCGTGGACTTCAGGAACGCCGACACGGCGTCCGGGATCTCCAGGGAGATCGTCATGATGTGCCTTCTTTCGTCTGTGTGCGTGGCCGCCCGGGCTGGTTCACCCGACGCCCATCGAGGGAGTGGTCAGAGGGAGAGCCGGTTCTCACCGGCAGCCAGCGGGTCGAAGGCAGGGTTGAGGAGCATCTCGTGGATCGCGCGGCGCCGGACGCCCATGTTCCCGCCGTCGTACACGGGGAAGCAGAGGACGTCCTGCATGATCGACGCGATCGGGGTGCGGTCGCCGTACGCCTCGACGCCCACCAGGCGCATGGCGTCGTAGACCGTCTGCACCGACAGCTCGGAGTTGAAGATCTTGACCATGTTGGCCAGCTCCCGGTCCTTGCCGCCGGTCTTGTCGTAGTGGTCGGCCGCCTTCCACGCGAAGTACCTGGCGGCCTCGATGCGGGTCTTGATGTCGGCGAGCATGTAGCCGGCGTTCTGGTACTCCAGGACGGGGTGGGGACCGGACCGGTGGTCGGTCCGCGTGAACTCGTAGGCGAAGTCGAAGGCCGCGCGCATCCGACCGACGCAGGCAGCCCCGATGCTCGAGCAGGTCCAGGAGAAGGCGGCCTTGATGAGCTCGAGTCCGTCGCCCGGCGAGCCGATCATGTTGGACGCCGGCACCCGGACGTCGTTGAACTCCACCACGGGCGAGTTCGTGGCGAGGTGGCCGATCGTGTCGATCATGCCGGTGATCTCGACACCCGGCGCACCGGCCTCGACGACGATGACCGCCAACGACTCCGACGAAGGCCGGGACATGTCGGTCCGGACCATGACGCTGATCAGGTCGGCGCCGCGGTCGTCCCACCCGGAGGCGTTGGTGGTGTAGGCCTTCTTGCCGTTGATGACCCACTCGTCCCCGTCCAGCTCGGCAAACGTCCGGGTGCCGGCCGCCGGGTCGGGCGAGTCGTAGTTCGCACCGCCCGCGGCCTCGGTGAACGCGATGGCGCCGAGCCGTGGCTGGTCGCCCGTGAACGGGCGGAGGAAGCGCTCCTTCTGCTCCTCGGTGCCCCCGACGATGACCGGGTGGAGACCGAGGCCGGTGCCGAGCAGTGCCGACGCCACGTTGACGTCGACACGGGCGATCTCCTCGCAGGCGAGCGCGAACTGCAGGTTGGTGAAGCGGCCGCCGCCGTACTCGGCCGGGACCAGCCCGCGGAGGAAGCCACCGGCGACCATCTGCTCGTAGAACGGACGGATGGCACGGAACCGGTCCAGCGGGTCCGTGAACGGGGCGATCGCGTCCGCGACGCCGCTGAGCACCTCGTCAGCGAATGCCCGCGCCTGCTTGCGGAGACCCAGCTCCTCCTCGCTCAGGGTGAAGTCGATTGCCATGGCGGCCTCCTCGGGTTGCGACTCCGTCACGTGACGGAGATCTCGTGATGCGCCCAATCTCTCCGCCTGCCCCCCGCCGCCGCGTGGACGTACGTGCACGGTGGATGGAACCGCTGTGCACGCCGGACCGACGGATGCGCAGCCGGCAGATCCGCGAGCAGCCGGCCGATGCGCTGGCCCGCGACCCGCCTCGGATCGAGGCGTCGGACCGGTTCACGCTGCACCGGTGGAGGCGAGGGGGTTCGAAACCCCTGACCTTCTCACCGTGAATGGCTCTCCGGCCGTTGGGCGATCGGATTCACGCCTGCACAGAGTCTCGACTCCGCACGGGCGTCGAGGCGTGCGCGGGCTGCGACACGCTTGAGTGCGTCGAGGTGTCGGCGGCTCGACCGCCGCCTGCGCTCATGACGACTCATCCACCACGATCACGTGCAGATGCCGCGGCCCGTGGACCCCCTCGACCCGGTCCAGCTCGATGTCGCTGGTCGCGCTCGGGCCGCTGATCCAGGTGAGCGGGCGGACGGGGTCGAGCAGCGGGAAGGCGTCGGGCACGTCGGCGACCACCTGGTCGGCGTACACGATGCAGACATGGCGGTCGGGCACGAGCGAGATGACGCGGCGGCCCTGGTCGGGCGCATGGTCGAGCACGATGGTGCCGGTCTCGGCGATGCCGACGCGGGCGCAGGTCACGACCGCGTCGATCGCGTCGAGGTCGGCCGCCGAGAGGGCGTCGTCGACGACCGGCGACGCGATGCCGGCGAGCACGACGTCCGGCAGCCCCACCGGTACGACGACCCGCGCGCCGTCCGGGAGGGCGGCCGCGACCGCCGCGGCGAGCCCGTCGGGCGGGCACTGGACGACCGTGGCTCGGTAGTCGGCGACCCGCTCGGCGAAATGCTCGACCAGTGACGTACCTGCCGGCGCCGCAGCGCCGGGCGGTGCGACCACCGGCTCGTCGGCGCCCTCGACGTCGCGCAGTGCGGCGCGGACGCGGCCGAGGACCTCGTCCCTGGCGCTCGTCATTCGCGCTCACCTCCGTCGGTCCGTTTCCACCAGTCCCGGAACGACTCGGCCGGCGGGACCGGCAGGTCGCGGGCGTCGGTCCACGCACCGCCCGGACCGGGCAGTCGCCCGAGCGAAGCCTTGCCGCGCCGGCGCAGGACCCGCCCCGCGACGGAGGAGAGCCGCTCGGCGCGGCCGAGGCGACCAGGGTCGGCGAAGGCCCAGGCCGCGCCGCGGAAGGCGAGCGCCTCGGGCTTCGGCACCCGGTCGTCGCGGTGGCCGTCGACGACCTTGGCACGTAGGTGGACCAACACCTCAGGGATGTCGATCCGCACCGGGCAGGCCTCGAAGCAGGCGCCGCACAGCGAGGAGGCATAGGGCAGCGAGTCGGTCTGCGGGTCGCCCGTCCCCTTGAGCAGGGGGTTGAGGATCGCGCCGATCGGGCCGGGGTAGACCGAGCCGTAGGCATGTCCACCGGTCCGCTCGTAGACCGGGCAGACGTTCAGGCAGGCCGAGCAGCGGATGCACCGCAGGGCCTGGCGGCCGGTCTCATCGGCCAGTGCGCGGGTGCGGCCGTTGTCGAGGAGGACGACGTGCACCTCCTGGGGTCCGTCGCCGGGGGTGATGCCGGTCCAGGTGGAGGTGTAGGGGTTCATCCGCTCGCCGGTCGAGGACCGGGGCAGCAAGCGGATGAGGGGGTCGAGCTCGGCCCAGGTCGGGACGACCTTCTCGATCCCGACGATGCTGACCAGCACGTCGGGCAGGGTCAGGCACATCCGGCCGTTGCCCTCGGACTCGACGACCACGAGGGTGCCGGAGTCGGCGACGGCGAAGTTGGCGCCGGAGACGGCGAGCTTCGCGCGCAGGAACTTCTCGCGCAGGTGTTCGCGCGCCGCGCCGGCGAGGACCGCCGGCTCGTCGGTCAGGTCGTCCGGCGCGGGCCGCCCGACCTCGCCCATCCGGCGGCGGAAGATCTCACGGATCTCCGCGCGGTTGCGGTGGATCGCGGGCACCAGGATGTGACTCGGCAGGTCACCGCCGAGCTGGACGATCAGCTCGGCCAGGTCGGTCTCCCAGGCTGCGATGCCCTCAGCCTCGAGCGCCTCGTTGAGGCCGATCTCCTGGGTCACCATCGACTTGACCTTCACGACCTCGTCGACCGCGTGCGCGCGCGCGACCTCGACGACGATCCGGTTGGCCTCGTCGGCGTCACGGGCCCAGTGCACGACGGCACCACGGGCGGTCAGCGACTCCTCCAGCTCCACGAGCCGGGAGTCCAGTGAGCGCAGGGCGCGGTCCTTGACGGCCGCACCGGCGAGCCTCAGGTCCTCCCAGTTCTCGACCTCACCGACGACCGCAGCGCGCTTGCCGCGGATCACCCCGGTGGCGTGGGCGAGGTTGTGGCGCAGCTGGGTGTCCGCCAGTGCGGTACGCGCGGCCGACGGGAACGTCGGCATGCCCACGAAGGTGCCCGTCATGCCGGCCGCTCCTCGGTCGAGGCGAGGATCTCGGCCAAGTGCATCACCCGGACGCCGGAGCGGCCGCGGTTCAGCACACCGCCGATGTGCATCAGGCAGGAGTTGTCACCCGCGACGAGGACCTCGGCGCCGGTCTCCCGTACGTGCCGGGCCTTGTCCGTGCCCATCGCCACGGAGGTGTCGGCGTTCTTGAGCGCGAAGGTGCCGCCGAAGCCGCAGCACTCCTCGGCCTTCGGCAGGTCCACGAGCCGCAGCCCGCGCACCTTCTCCAACAGCTGCCGGGGCCGGTCGCCGACGCTGAGCATCCGCAGCGAGTGGCAGGTCGGGTGATAGGTCACCGAGTGCGGGAAGTAGGCCCCCACGTCGGTCACGCCGAGCACGTCGACGAGGAACTCGGTCAGCTCGTACGTCTTCGGCGAGGTCTCCGCGACCGCGGCAGCCAGCCCCGCATCACCCGACCGTGCGGCCACCAGCTGGTGCTGGTGCCGCGCCGAGCCCGCGCACGACCCGGACGGCGTGACGACGGCGTCGTACCCCTCGAAGGCACGGACGAAGGAGCGCACCGCCGGGACCGCCTCGTCGAGGTAGCCGGTGTTGACCATCGGCTGCCCACAACACGTCTGCGCCTGCGGGAAGTCGACGTCGACGCCGACCCGCCGCAGCAGCCGTACGACGGCCTGGCCCGTGCCGGGGAACATCGCGTCGTTGACGCAGGTGACCATCAGTGCGACGCGCATGCGCTCATCCTCGCGGAGTCCATCAGGCAGGGACCACCTTCTCGACGTAGGGCACGAGCCGTACCGGACCGGTCAGGCCGTAGCTCTGGCGGGTGGTGACGCCGTAGACGCCGGGCGTCACGACTCGCAGCCGGTTGAGCAGCGTCGAGGCCACCTCGACCTCGATCACGTTCGCACCGGGGACGAGGGTGTGGCCGAGGTCCACGACCGCGTCCATCGGGTCGAGGGCCGGCAGCAGCTCGCCGTTGACCCGCACCCGGAAGGTGTCGTTGACCTCGCCGAGCTCGAGGAAGGCGCCGTCGGCCGCGGTCCAGTCGGCGCCGAGGTCGACGGTCATGCGGTAGCGGCCGACACCGGAGACGTCCTCGAGACCACTCACCTTCGACCACGCCTGCACGGAGGCGAGGTCGCGGGTGAGGACCTCCTTCGACGTCGCGAGGTCCTTCGGGTCGGCCGGGTTCGCCGGCCTCCAGTCCTCCAGCTCCAGGCTCCACGACGCCGGTACGACGGGCTGCCGGACCCGGTCGACGACCACCTTCGCGGTGCGCCCGTCGGCCTTCGTGAGCTCGAAGGTGCCGGCGGTCGTCGTCCGCAGGGCGGCGTTGGCGCCGCGCGCCACGATGCTCTGGCCGGCCGTCGCGACGGGCAGCACCGAGCGGGCGACGCCCGCGCCGGGCGCGGCCAGTGCGACGACGGTGGACTGCCCGGGCACCAGGTCGACCCGGACCCGGACTCGGGCGCCCGAGCGCTCGTAGGCTGCGATCCGCGTGACCTCGCCGGTCCATGCGTCCAGCAGCCATGGGACGGACGCGCGGTCGGTGGCGGTGAGCCACACGTCCTGCTGGACCGGGTTGAGCCGTCGGTTCTCGGCGTGGCGAGCGTTGGCGAGGTAGTAGAGGTCGACGTCGCCGGTGACCCGGCGGACGTGCATGACCGTGGAGTCGGTGTGCTCGACGTCGCGTACGACGCCGAGGGCAGCCAGCGCGTTGCCGACCTCGGCCTCGGGGACCGTGCGGGTGGTCGGCAACGCACCGATCTGGGTCATCAGCGAGCGGACCTCGGTGGTCGCCGCGGCGTCGTCCCGGCCGGCCGGCGTCACTTGTGTCCAGTCGCCGATGAGCACGATCGGCAGGCCCTTGCGGCCCAGCGCGAACAGTCGCTTCGCGCCGTCGACGTCCATCGTGAAGGCGTTGCCACGCAGGTTGTCGGGGCCCACGACGACGGCCTTGTAGGCCGGGCCGTCCGGGGCCAGGCGGCCGTTCGCGAAGTCCACGCCGTCGAGCGCGAGCAACGACGCGCTCACGAAGGAGTGCGACCAGCCGAGCTTGGTGCCGTTGTTGGTGATCCACTGCGGGCCGATGCCGGTCGATGCCCAGCCCTTGTGCCGCCAGAACGCCACGTCGTACTTCGGGGCGCCGGTCTGCAGGACCAGCTGGGTCCGGGCGAGGTAGGCGGCGATGCCGGGGACGTGCTGCCACTGCGGGGTCCGCGGTCCCCAGGCCTCACCGAAGCCGACGGCGTTGTTGTAGTAGGGCGAGAACGCCGCGAAGCCCGGCCACGTGACGTCGGGCGCCTTCGCATAGGGGAAGCCGTGCACCATCAGGTGGTTGACGCCCGCGACGAAGATGCTGTTGATGGTGAACAGCGCCTGGTTCTGTGCCGTCGGGCTGGTGCTGTTGGCGCCCCAGGTCGTGTTGTAGGCCGCGCCGTTGTAGCAGATCGCCTCGCAGGACAGGACCTTGTGGCCGGCCAGGTCGCGACCGGCCGCCATCACCCGGTAGTCGTCGAGGTTCTTGAAGCCGAGCGACTCGGTCTCCGGCACGTCGACGACCGCCGCGTGCTGCATGGTGTCGGTCTCCAGGCCGTAGGGCTGGATCCGGATGCCCATGCCGAGCGTCTTCGCGAACTCCTGCATCGGGCGCAGGTGCTGGTCGCGGTAGAGGTCGGACAGGACGATGTTGTAGTCGTCGCGGACCTCGTTGGTGCGAAGGTTGTCGGCCGTCGTGGGGTCGGCGGCGGCCAGCGAGAACTGGTACTTCTCGTCCTTCTCCAGCACGAACGGCAGCCACGGCCGCAGGTCGTAGTCGTGGGTCGCCTCGAACGCGTCGAGGAAGTCGCGGGTCCAGATGGTCGCGTCGGTCTCGATCTCGAGGGAGTCCTCGAAGAGGTACCCGCCGGCCGCGCGGAACAGCGCCCGCAGCTCCCCGTCGAGCACGCGGTCCTCCCAGAGGTCGATGACCTTCTGCGCGCCGCGGCGGCTGAAGTGGTCGACCACGTAGGCGCGGGGCGAGGTGTGCGGGCCGGCCTCGGGCTCCTGGCCCGAGCCGCGCTGCCAGGTGGCGAGCAGGACCCAGGTCGCACCGGCGGGCTCGGCGGGGGCGGCCCAGGTGAGGTGCTCACCATCGACCTCGGCGGCCAGGTCGACGTACGACGCCGGGTCGAGGATCGTGCTGGTGATGTTGTTGTTGCGGTCACGCACGTGGCCGGTGACCCGGTGGGCCTGCACCGTGACCAGCTCCTGACGGGTCACCGACGACGCGGCCTCGACGACGGGCTCGGGCAACGCGGCGTCGTAGGCCTGGCCGGCGAGCAATGTCGCCTGCCCGTGCACCAGCTCGGTGCAGGCCGCGTCGTCGTCGGGCGTGATGGTCGGGACGGCCGCGGGCCAGGAGGGCCCGACCGTGACGTCCACGCGCACTCCCCGCTGCGCGGCACGGGCCAGCGCGGCCTTGACCCCGGCCACCCACGGGCCGGTCCCCCAGCCGTGGGACGCGACGTCGATCTCGATGCCGCGGGCGCGCAGGCTGTGGGTGACGTCGGCGACCTCGAGCACGCCGAAGCCGGCGTCGGCGACCTGGTCGACCTCACGGGCGACCTCGACCGGGTCGACGAGGCCGTGCGGCCACCACCAGCGGAAGCCCGCTGCGGTGGCGGTCCCCGGCTTGCGGAAGGCCTTCACGAGGGCGTCGGGGAGTCCGGCGGTGCCGGGCGCAGCGGCTTGGGCCGGAGCCATGGCGGCGGTGCCGGCGGCGCCGACCGCGGCGGCCGTGCCGAGGGTCGCGGCGGCGGCACCGAAGAGCGCGCGCCGGTTGAGGCGGGCGCCGGGGACGGGGGTCGGGTCGGTCATGCGGGTCGGCCTTCCGGGAGGAGTGGGAGGAGGAAGGAGCAGCAGGTCAGGAGATGCGCGCCTCGGCCGCATCCCAGTCGAGTCCGTCGCGCGGCTCGAACCGCTTGACGTTGTACGAGCGACGGACGAGGTCACGCATCGCCGGCAGGTCCGGCAGGTCCGCGCCGAGGGCGCGACCCTGGACGAGGACGTTGCCGAGTGCGGCCGCCTCGACGGGGCCGGCGAGGACGGGCAGGCCGCAGGCGTCGGCCGTGAGCTGGCAGAGCACCTCGTTCTGAGAGCCACCGCCGACGACGTGGACGACCTCGGGCGCGGTGCCCGCGAGCGCTGCCGCGGTGCGGACGTGCCGACGGTAGGCGACGGCGAGGCTGTCCACGATGCAGCGGGTGATCGCGACCGGCGAGTGCGGGATCACCTCGCCGGCCTCAGCCGCCAGCTTCGCGATCCGCTCGGGCATCGGGTCGGCCGCCCTGCTCGGGAAGAGCAGACGGGGGTCGTTGATGTCGACCACCGTACGCAGCGGCTCGAACCCGGCCGCGGCCTCGATCAGCGAGCGCAGCTCGACGTCCTTGAAGCGCCGCTCGCTCCACGAGCGCAGCGACTCCGAGAGGACCCACAGGCCCATCACGTTCTTGAGGAAGCGGACCGTTCCGTCGACGCCGATCTCGTTGGTGAAGTCGGCCAGGCGGGCGTCCTCGGTCAGCACCGGCTGGTCGAGCTCGAGGCCCACCAGCGACCACGTGCCCGAGGAGATGTAGGCGAAGTCCTCGGCCTGCGCGGGGACGCCGACGACCGCCGACGCGGTGTCGTGCGAGCCCACTGCGACGACCGGTACGTCAGCGGACACACCGAGCTCCCGGGCGACGTCGGGCAGCAGCGGGCCGAGCAGGGAGCCCGGCTCCCGCAGGGGAGGGAGGATCCCCCACGGCAGCCCGAGCTCCCGGCACAGGTCGACCGCCCAGGTGCCGGTGCGGACGTCGTACAGCTGGGTGGTCGAGGCGTTGGTGCGCTCGGCGCCGATCGCGCCAGTGAGCCAGTAGCCGAGCAGGTCGGGCAGCAGCAGCATCGTCTCCGCGGACTCCAGCGCAGCCGTGCCGCGGGCGGCGACCAGCTGGTAGAGGGTGTTGAAAGGGAGCTGCTGGATGCCGGTCGTCCCGTAGAGGCGGTCGGCACCGACCTCTGCGACCACCTTCTCGGCGATTCCGTCGACGCGCGCGTCGCGGTGGCTGAAGACCTGGCCGAGCAGCTGGCCGTCGCGGTCGAGCAGCCCGTGGTCGATGGCCCACGAGTCGATGCCGATGCCGTGCAGCGGGCCGGTCCGGGCCACCTCGCCGATGCCGTTGAGCACCTCGCGGTGGATGCCGAGGACATCCCAGAACAGCGAGCCGCGCACCCGCACCGCCCCGTTGGGGAAGCGGTGCATCTCGTTGATCTCGACGCGCTCGCCGCTGATCCGGCCGGACATCACCCGGCCGGAGGTGGCACCGAGGTCGACCGCTGCGACCCGGACGGCGTTCATCGGAGGAAGGCGGCAGCCACCCCGGCGTCGACCGGGATGTGCAGACCGGTGGTGTGGGTGAGCTCGGGTCCGCAGAGCACGAACACGGCGTTGGCGATGTTCTCCGGCAGCACCTCCCGCTTGAGGATCGTGCGCTGGGCGTAGAACTTGCCGAGGTCCTTCTCCTCGACGCCGTAGACGGCGGCCCGGTTGGCGCCCCAGCCGCTGGCGAAGATGCCCGAGCCGGCGACGACGCCGTCGGGATTGACGCCGTTGACCTTGATGCCGTGCTCGCCGAGCTCGGCCGCGAGCAGGCGGACCTGATGGGCCTGGTCGGCCTTCGCGGCGCCGTACGCGACGTTGTTGGGGCCGGCGAAGATCGAGTTCTTGCTGGAGATGTAGACGATGTCACCGCCCAGCTGCTGGTCGATCATCACCTTCGCGGTCGCCTTGGCGACGAGGAAGGAGCCCTTGGCCATCACGTCATGCTGGAGGTCCCAGTCCTTCTCCGTGGTCTCGAGCAGCGAGCGCGAGAGCGAGAGGCCGGCGTTGTTGACGACGAGGTCGACACCCCCGAACGCCAGGACCGCGGCGTCGACGGCGGCCTGGACGGCGGCCTCGTCGCTGACGTCGACCTGGACGCCGACGGCGACGTCCGAGCCGCCCAGTTCCGCGGCGGCCTCTTGGGCCTTCTCCAGGCTGAGGTCCGCGATCACGACGCAGGCGCCCTCGGCAGCCAGCTTGGCGGCGGTCGCCTTGCCGATGCCGGAGGCGGCGCCGGTGACCAGCGCGACCCGGGTGGCGAGCGGCTTCGGCTTCGGCATCCGCTGGAGCTTGGCCTCCTCGAGCGCCCAGTACTCGATGCGGAACTTCTCCGCCTCGTCGATCGGCGCATACGACGACAGGCCCTCGGCGCCGCGCATCACGTTGATCGCGTTGACGTAGAACTCACCGGCCACACGGGCGGTCTGCTTGTCCTTGCCGAAGCTGAACATGCCGACGCCGGGCACCAGCACGATGAGTGGGTCCTTGCCGCGGATCGCCGGCGAGTCCGCGACGGCGTTGCGGTCGTAGTAGCCCTGGTAGTCCTCGCGGTAGGCAACGGCCAGCTCGTGCAGCCGGGCGATGCTGTCCTCGACCGACGCGGTCGGGGGGAGGTCGAGCACCAGGGGCTTCACCTTGGTACGCAGGAAGTGGTCGGGGCAGGAAGTGCCGAGGGCGGCCAGGCGCGGGTGCTCGCTGCTCGCGAGGAATTCGAGGACCACGTCGCTGTCGGTGAAGTGGCCGACCATCGGCCGGTCAGCGCTCGCGATGCCGCGGATGGTCGGGGCGAGCGCGGCGGCCCGTGCCCGGCGCTCGGCGGCCGGCAGGGCGCCGTACCCGTCGAGCGCGGCGCCGAAGGGCTCCGCCTTGCTGTGCTCGGCGATGTACGCCGCCGCGGTGTCGATGATCCAGAGCGAGTTGGCCTCGGCCTCCTCGCTGGTGTCACCCCAGGCGGTGATGCCGTGCCCGCCGAGGATGCAACCGATCGACTGCGGGTTCTGCTCCTTGATCGCGGCGATGTCCAGGCCGAGCTGGAAGCCGGGACGGCGCCACGGCACCCAGACGACCTTGTCGCCGTAGATCTCCTTGGTCAGCGCCTCGCCGTCGGCGGCGGTCGCGATCGCGATGCCGGAGTCGGGGTGCAGGTGGTCCACGTGCGCAGCGTCGACGAGGCCGTGCATGGCGGTGTCGATCGACGGCGCGGCGCCGCCCTTGCCGTGGAGGCAGTAGTCGAACGCGGCAACCATCTCGTCCTCGCGCTCGACACCGGGGTAGACGTCGACCAGGCTGCGCATCCGGTCGAGGCGGAGGACGGCCAGTCCGGACTCGGTGAGGGTGCCGAGGTCGCCGCCGGATCCCTTCACCCAGAGGAGCTCGACGGGCTCGCCGGTGACCGGGTCGGTCTCGGTGCCCTTGGCCGAGGTGTTGCCGCCCGCGTAGTTGGTGTTCTTGGGGTCGGCGCCGAGGCGGTTGGAGCGCGCGATCAGCGCGGCCGCTGCGGGGTTCGTCATGACGTCCTTCTCGGGGTGCGGTTGGTCTGGTCGGTCACGGGGTCTCGTGTCGGTCGCTGCGCGACCTCCTCGACCACCGGCGGTTGGTCAGTTCCAGGACAGCTGGGTGCCGCCGACGCGGGCGGCCTCGATCTGCGCCTGGTAGCCGGACTCGGCGTACGCCTTCATCGGGTCGCCGGGCAGGCCGCGCTCCTCGCGCCAAGCGGCGAGGTCGGCGCGGACGTCGGTGTAGAAGGCGTCCATCAGCACACCGTGTGCGCCGAGCACGTCACCGGCCGACTGTGCGGCGTCGAGCGCCTCGCGGTCGACGAGCAGCGCCCGCGCGGTCATCTCCTGCACGTTGAGCACGGAGCGGATCTGGCCGGGGATCTTGTCCTCGACGTTGTGGCACTGGTCGAGCATGAACGCGACCTCGCTGCGGCCGTCCGGGTTGGCCGGGCCGTAGCCGCCGCCACGGATCACCTCGAACAGGATGCGGAAGAGCTGGAACGGGTCGGCCGCGCCGACGATGAGGTCGTCGTCGGCGTAGAAGCGCGAGTTGAAGTCGAACGAGCCGAGCTTCCCGAGCCGCAGCAGCTGCATCACGATGAACTCGATGTTGGTGCCGGGCGCGTGGTGGCCGGTGTCGAGGCAGACCACGGCGCGCTCGCCGAGGGCGCTCACCTGGGCGTACGACGTGCCCCAGTCCGGGACGTCGGTGTGGTAGAACGCCGGCTCGAAGAACTTGTACTCGAGCACGAGTCGCTGGTCCTCGCCGATCCGGTCGTAGATCGCGGCCAGCGACTCGGCGAGCCGGTCCTGGCGGCCACGGAGGTCGGCCTGGCCGGGGTAGTTGCTGCCCTCGGCGAGCCAGATCTTGAGGTCGCGCGAGCCGGTCGCGTGCATGATGTCGATGCACTCGAAGTGGTGGTCGATCGCCTTCTGGCGGACCTTGGGGTCGACGTGGGTCAGGGCGCCGAACTTGTAGTCGTCGTCCTGGAAGGTGTTCGAGTTGATGGTGCCGAGCGCGACACCCTGCTCGCCGGCGTAGGACCGCAGCGCGGCGTAGTCGTCGACCTTGTCCCACGGGATGTGGAGGGCGACCGTCGGGGCGAGTCCGGTGAACCGGTGCACGGTCGCGGCGTCGGCGATCTTCTCCTCGACCGAGCGCGGGGTCCCCGCGCTGCCGAAGACCTTGAACCGGGTGCCGGAGTTGCCGAACGCCCAGGACGGGAGCTCGATGGCCTGGCCTTCGAGCTGGGCCGCGATGGCGGCGAATCCCTGGTGACTTGTCATGATCGTGTGCCTTCGAGCTGGTCGTCGAGGTTGAACACCTCGTGGAGCAGGACGAACCCCTCGTCGGGTGCGCCCTCGAGCTGGGTGAAGTACGGCGCCATCTCGGCCTGCCACCGGGCGTTGACCTCGGTGGCGGCCATGGCGGCCTGGGCGGCGACCAGGTCGTCGGACTCGACGTAACCGATCAGCAGCCCGTCCTCCCGCAGGAACAGGGAGTAGTTGCGCCAGCCCGTCTCCTCGAGCGCGTCGAGCATCTCCGGCCAGACGGTCCGATGGCGCTCGACGTACTCCTCCATCCGGTCGGGACGGACCTGGAGACTGAAGCAGTAGCGGGGCATGGGTGACCTCCTCTCCCTGTTCCTGCGGGTGGGTGACGGCTCAGAAGTTGAAGTCGTCGATGTTGTCGGCGTTGTAGCGGAACGGGTCGCCCAGCAGGACGGTGCCGTTCTCGTCGACGGTGAACTCACCGAGGTCGCCGGCCTCGAAGGTGTCGCCCTCCTTGCCGGTGATGTCGCCGTCGACGAGCGCCTTGGTGGCGTACGCCGCCAGGTAGCCCAGGTCCTCCGGGTTCCAGAGCGCGAACTCCTTGACGGTGCCGTCCTTGACGTAGTCGCGCATCTGGTTCGGGGTGCCGAGGCCGGTCAGCGCGACCTTGCCCTTGGCGTCCGAGGTCGACAGGTAGCGCGCGGCCGCGGAGATGCCGACGGTCGTGGGCGAGATGATGCCCTTGAGGTTCGGGTGGTCCGCCAGCAGCGCGGCCGTCTTGTCGAACGAGGTCTGGTCGTCGTCGTCGCCGTAGACGGTGTCGACGAGCTTGATGTCGGGGTGGCTCTTCAGCTCCTCCTCCATCAGCTTGATCCAGGCGTTCTGGTTGGTCGCGTTGGCGGCCGCCGACAGGATCGCGATCTCGCCGGAGTCACCGATCTGCTCGGCGATCATGTCGACCTGGACCTTCGCGATGCCCTCGGCGGTGGCCTGGTTGATGAACAGGTCGCGGCACTCGGCGTCGGTGTCGGAGTCGAAGGTGACGACCTTCGTGCCGGCGTCGCGGGCGGCGTCGAGCGAGTCGCACAGCGCCGTCGGGTCGTTGGCGGAGACGACGAGGCCCTTCACGCCCTGCTGGGCGGCGGTGTCGATGAAGCTGACCTGGGCGTCGGGGCCGGCGGTGTCGGGACCCACCTCGTCGTACGTGCCACCGAACTCCTCGACGGCCTTCTTGCCGCCGGCGTCGCTGGTCTCGAAGTACGGGTTGCCGAGGTTCTTCGGCAGGAAGGTGACCGTGACGTCACCGCCGTCGCTGCCCGAGCCGCCGTCGTCGCTGCTTCCGCAGGCGGCGAGGCCGAGGGAGGCGACCAGCGCCAGGGCGGCGCCGGCAGCGAACCGCTTGGAGTTGATCCTCATTGACTTGCCTTTCGGGTTTGGTCGCCGTTGACCGGCGTCTGTGGTGCGGTAGCTGCTACCGCTGCCCGCCGCGGGATCAAGGCCCGGATACGCGGCAGGAAGTTGGAGGCGATCACCGAGCCGACCAGCAGGAGGCCGATGATGATCTGGATGACCTCGGAGCCCTGCCCGTCGAGCTGGAGCGCCGAGTTGAGGACGGCGATGAGGAGGACGCCGGCGACCACGCCGTGCAGGGCTCCGCGCCCGCCGAAGATGGAGACCCCGCCGAGCAGCACGCCCGCGATGACCTTGAGCTCGAAGCCGTTGCCGGTGTCGGTGGCGACCGAGTTCGCCTTGAGCGCGACGTACACCCCGGCGAGGGCGGCGACCGCACCGCTGAGCGTGAACAGGATGAGCTTGGTGCGGGCGACGTTGACGCCGGAGAAGTGCGCGGCCTCGTCGCTCAGGCCGATCTCGAAGACCCCGCGGCCGAAGCTGGTGAAGTGCAGCAGCAGCGCGAACAGCACGGCCAGGACGGCGATCGGGATGACGATGTTGGGGTACTGCGACTCGCCGATCCGCTCGGTCGGCCAGTCCTGCCAGCTCTCCGGGAAGCCGGCGATCCGCTTGTCCTGGATGAGTCCCTCCGCCAGACCGCGGTAGAGCGCGAGGCTCCCGATCGTGACCGCGAGCGAGGGCAGTCCGACGTAGGCGACGAAGAAGCCGTTGAGCGCGCCGAGGAGCGCACCGACGCCGATCGCGACGAGCGCGGCGACCGGGACCGACAGGTCGTGCTCCACGACCAGCACGCCGGTGATCGCGGCGCTCGCGCCGAGGGTGCTCGCGACGGAGAGGTCGATCTCGCCGGTGATGATGATCAGCGTCATCGGCAGCGCCATCAGCAGGATCGGCGCGTACTCCTTGCTGAGGTTGTACGTCGTCAGTGGGCCGTCGAAGAACTGCACGTTGGCCATCGCGTAGAGGTAGACCGCGACCAGGCCGAGGATGACCGCCGCCTCGCGGTTGAGCAGGACGCGGGCAAGGAGGTTGCGGGAGTACGCCGGGTAGGTGCGGGCCGGAGCGGCAGCAGCCGGCGTCGGCTCCTTCGTCAGGGTGCTCATGCGTGGTCCCTCGCTTCCACGAGCTTGTTCGTACGACGGACGCTCAGCACGCGGTCCAGAACGATCGAGCCGATGATCAGAGCGCCGACGACGGCGCCCTGCCAGAACTCGCTGATGCCGAGGATCGGGAGCGCCCGGTTGATGGTGACCAGGAGGAAGGCGCCGATGGCGGCGCCCCAGACGGTGCCGCTGCCGCCGAAGATGGCGACCCCGCCGATGACGACGGCGGCGACGGCCTGGAGCTCGATGCCGGAGCCGGTGCCGGAGAAGGCCGTGGCGTAGCGGGCGGCGGAGAAGACCCCGGCGAGTCCCGCGAGCGCGCCGCAGAGGACGAAGGCGCCGAACACGCGGCGACCGGAGGGCAGCCCGTAGAGGTCGGCGGCGTCCGGGTCGGAGCCGATCGCGTAGAGCTCGCGGCCGCCGCGGGCGGTGTGGAGGTAGTAGCCGACCAGGCCGACGACGACGAGCGCGATGATCGTGAGCACCGGGATCGTGAGCACCTGCTGGGTGCCGAGCTTCTCGAAGTGGGCCGGGTAGTCGCCCGCCGTCATCCGGTCGCTGCCGACCTCATGGGTCAGCGCGCCACGCAGGACGTACATCGTGCCGAGCGTGATCACCAGGGCCGGCACCTTGAAGACGGTGACCAGCAGGCCGTTGAGGGCGCCGACGACCGCGCCGATGGCGAGGCCGGCCACGAACACGACCACGACCGACGTCTCGGGATTGGCGACGAAGATCTTCCCTGTCGCATAGGCGGTGATGCCGAGCGTCGAGCCGACCGAGAGATCGACGTTGCGGGTGACCACGACCACCATCTGGCCGACAGCGAGCAGGAGCAGGATCGACGGCGCGAGCAGGGTGTCGCGCCAGCCGTCGGCGCTGAACACGAACGAGCTGCGGCGGCTGGTCGCGACGATGAGGATCAATGCCAGCACGATCACGATGGCGAGCTCGCGGGAGCGGAGCAGCGCCTGCAGTACGCGGGTCGCAGCGCTCTCCTGCGAGGGATGGAGGGTGGCGGTGCTCATGATGCAGCCGGCTCCTTCGTGGACGAGGGCTGCGCCGAGCGGGTGGCGGCGGCCATGACGTTCTCGGGGGTAGCCACGTCGCGGGCGAGGTCGGCGGTCAGCCGGCCCTCGCAGACGACGAGGACGCGGTCGGCCATGCCGAGGACCTCCGGCAGCTCGGAGGAGATCATCAGGATCGCGAGGCCCTGGCCGGCGAGGTCGGAGAGCAGGCGGTGGACCTCGGCCTTGGTGCCGACGTCGATGCCGCGGGTCGGCTCGTCGATGATCAGCAGCTTCGGCCCGGTCGCCAGCCATTTGGCGATGACGACCTTCTGCTGGTTGCCGCCGCTCATGGTGGCGGCCCGCATGTCGAGGGCGCTCGTCTTGACCTGCAGCTTCGCAGCCCATGGTCCGGCCGCCCTGTTCTCGGCCGAGGCGGTGAGCAGACCCGCCTTGCTGAGCCCGCCGCGGATGACCGACGCGACGTTCTTCGCGACCGAGCCCTCGATCACGAGGCCCTGCTGGCGCCGGTCCTCCGGGACGAACGCCATGCCCGCACGGATCGCCCGCCGGGGCTGCCGCTTCGGGACGGGCCTGCCGTTGAGCGCGACCCGCCCGGCGTCGTACCCGTCCACACCGAAGACGGCCCGCGCGATCTCGCTGCGGCCGGCCCCGACAAGGCCGGCCAGGCCGACGATCTCCCCGGCACGGACCTGGAAGGTGATGTCGTGGAACTCGCCGGCGGAGCTGAGGTCCTCGACCTCGAGGACGACCTCGCCGATCTCGGCGGGCGTCTTCGGGAAGAGCTCGGCGACCTCGCGGCCGACCATCTTCGCGACGATCTCGGCCTCGGTGGTCTCGGCGATCCGGTGGGTGGAGACGTAGGCCCCGTCGCGCATGACGGTGACGGTGTCGCAGAGGTCGAAGACCTCGTCGAAGCGGTGCGAGATGAAGACCAGCGCGCGACCCTCGTCGCGGAGGCTGCGCGCGACCGCGAACAGACGGGCGACCTCGTTGCCGCTCAGTGCCGCGGTCGGCTCATCCATCACGAGCAGCTTCGCGTCGAGCGAGATGGCCTTGGCGATCTCGATGAGCTGCTGGTCGGCGATCGACAGGCCGTTCGCGACCCGGCGGGGGTCGATGGCGACGCCCAGCCGGGCGAAGAGGGCGCTCGCCTCGTCGTACATCCGCGTGCGGTCGATCCGGCGGCCGCGGCCGAGCGGGTGCCGGCCCATGAAGATGTTCTCCGCGACCGAGAGGTCCGGGAACAGCGTCGGCTCCTGGTAGATCACCGCGACGCCAGCGGCCTTCGAGTCGGCCGTCGAGCCGAAGTCGACTGGCTGGCCCAGGAGCCGGAACACCCCCGCGTCGCGACGGTGCACGCCGGCGACGATCTTGACCAGGGTCGACTTGCCGGCGCCGTTCTCGCCGACCAGCGCGTGGATGGACCCGGGGTCCACCACGAGAGTGCCCGAACGCAGGGCCGCGACGGCGCCGAAGGACTTCGCGACGTCACGCAACTCGAGGGTCGGCGCGATGCGCTCCTCGTGACCCGCTGCTGTCGACATCTCTCTCCTCAAGCTCTGGACATCAGGCGATTGAAAGGTTTCAATCGGCGATAACGGGACAGTAGGTGACTGCGATCACACACGTCAAGGAGCCCGTCGAAACTTTCTTGAAACGAATCAAATGTCGCGGGCTGACGGCGCCGTGGTCCTAGGGTGAGCCCACACGGAGGAGGAACGGTGACCACCAGCGAGGCCGCCCGGCCGGGCGAGCAGGGACGCAACGTCTCGGTCAAGGACGTCGCGTCCGCGGCCGGCGTCTCCGTCGGGACGGTGTCCAACGTCCTCAACCGACCGGAGAAGGTCTCCCCCGCCACGCTCGAGCACGTGCAGCGCGTCATCGGCGAGCTGGGCTTCATCCGCAACGACGCCGCGCGCCAGCTGCGGGCCGGCACCAACCGCGCTGTCGGGATGATCGTGCTCGACGTCCGCAACCCGTTCTTCACCGACGTCGCGCGGGGCGTCGAGCTGCGCCTGGGCGAGCACCGCCGACCGCTCATCCTCGGCAGCTCGGGCCAGGACGCCGAGCGCGAGTCGACCTACCTCGACCTGTTCGAGGAGCAACGGGTCAGCGGCCTGCTCATCACCCCCGTCGGCAAGGTGCTCCCCCGGCTGCGTCGGCTGAGGGAGCGCGGCACACAGGTCGTGGTGGTCGACCGTCGTACCGGTTCACGGGAGTTCTCGTCAGTCGCTGTCGACGACGTGCGGGGCGGGCGGATCGCCGCCGCGCACCTCGTCGAAGTGGGACGCCGCCGGTTGGCCTTCATCGGCGGCCCGCGGGGCCTGACCCAGATCAAGCACCGCCTCCGCGGGGCGGAGTCAGTCGTCGCCGAGCACGCCGGCACCTCGCTCCGCTTCGTCGAGACCGGGACCATGGACGCCGACGCCGGCCGCCAGGGCGCGGAGTCGCTGCTCGCACTGCCTGCCCGCGAATGGCCCGACGCGATCTTCGCAGCCAACGACCTCGTCGCTCTTGGCGTGCTCCAGGCGCTCACCCTCGCCGGCGTCCGGGTGCCCGACGACGTCGCGATCCTCGGCTACGACGACATCGACTTCGCCGCGTCCGCCGCGATCCCGCTGAGCTCCGTCCGCCAGCCCCGCGAGGAGCTGGGCGAAGTCGCCACCGACCTCCTGCTGGCCGCCATCGAGGATCCGTCCGCGCAGGTGCGCGACATCGTGCTTGAGCCCGAGCTCGTCGTACGACGCTCGACAGGCTGAGTTCCTGCCGAGACAGCAGGCGAACTGGCGACGCGTCCACCGCCTTGCCAGCCCTGGAATCGGATCGGGACTCCAGGCAGTCACGACGTCGGCCGCCTCGGCACGCGGTCGAGGACGGCGCCATCTCCGCAAGGGATACCTCGCCTGTCGGCGCGTGGCCCGAAGAGCCGTGAAGGCGTCGTGAAACCACCGTGAAACCGGTGCTCCTCAAGGTGGGCCCTGACCCGAGGGGAGCCCACCATGTCCAGCACCACGATCGTGACCGCCGGTCCGTCACGCACCTACCCGTCGCTGCGTGCGGCGTGGATCCCGATGGCCGCACTGTGCCTGGCCTTCTTCGTCGAGATGGTCGACAACACCCTGCTGTCCATCGCATTGCCGACCATCGGCCGCGACCTGGGCAGCGGTACGACGGCGCTGCAGTGGGTCACCGGCGCCTACTCGCTCACCTTCGGCGGCCTGCTGCTCACCGCTGGGTCGATCGCCGACCGGTTCGGGCGGCGCCGCGTGCTGCAGGTCGGCCTCGTCGTGTTCGGCGTGCTCAGCGGGCTGGTGGTGTTCGTCAGCACCGCGGGCGAGCTGATCGCGCTGCGGGCTGCCCTCGGCGTCGCCGCCGCGGCGATGGCGCCGATCACGAACTCCCTCGTCTTCCGGCTCTTCGACGACAAGACGCTGCGGATGCGGGCGATGACGGTGATGATCCTCGTCGGCATGTCCGGCTTCGTCCTCGGTCCGCTGCTCGGCGGCACCGCCCTGGCGCACGTGCGATGGGAGTGGCTGCTGCTGGTCAACGCGCCGATCGCGCTGGTCGCCTTCGTCGGCGTCCACCTCGGCGTCCCCGCCGACGACGCCGACGGCCTGACCAGGGACCGGCTCGACGTCCCCGGCACCCTGCTGAGCATCACCGGCATCGGGCTGGCGTGCTGGTCGCTCACCAGCGGCGTCGAGCACGGCTGGCTCTCCGCCCTCACCCTGGCGTCGGTCGCCGGCGCCGTGGGCGCGGGACTCGGGTTCGTGTGGCGCGAGCGTCGTACCGACTCCCCGATGCTTGACCTGGGCCTCTTCTCCAACGGCACCGTCCGCGGCGCGGTCATCGCCCAGGTCGGCACGTCGATCGCGATGGCCAGCGTGATGTTCGGACTGATCCTGCACTTCCAGTACGCCTACGGCTGGAGCCCTGTGCGGGCAGGCCTCGCGAACCTCCCGATCATCGTCACGATGATCGCCGCCACCCCACTGTCCGAGGGCCTTGCCGCCCGCTTCGGCCACCGGATCGCCTGCCTGGTCGGCGCACTCGCCCTGACCGGCTCACTGGCCGGCCTGGCGTGGGGCGTCGAGCACGGCTACTCGGCGATCGCCGCCGCCATGGTCGTGATGACCATCGGACTGCGCACGGTGATGACCATCTGCGCGATCGCGCTCGTCGACGCGATGCCCGCCAACCGGACCTCGATGGGGGCCGCCCTCAACGACACCGCGCAGGAGATCGGCACCAGCGTGGGTACGGCGGTCGTCGGCACCTTGATCGCCGCCCTGGTCACCGCACAGCTCCCGGCCGGCACGTGGAGCAGCGCGCTGGTGCAGTCCTTCTTCCACGGCGAGCGGATCACCTACGGCGTGCTCGCGGTCGTCGTCGGCCTGGTCGCGGTCGTCGGCGCGCTCACCCTCACCGACTCCCACTCGACCGAGGAGCACCCGGCCGAACCGGAGTGACGCGCCGGCCGGCTGCAGGTGCGACCACCTCGACCCGGCCGTCGGTGTGCACCAGGACACCCGTCCTCCGTCGCGCCTGCAGCCAGCCGCGGGCTTCGTCGCCGAGGACGAATGCGGACGTGGCTTCTGGGTCGACCTCCGTCAGGTCGGGGCCGATGACGGTGACCTGCCGCAGGGTCCGCGCCGGCGAGCCCGTCCGCGGATCCATGATGTGCTCGCCGCGGTGCACCGTGCCAGAGGTGGCGATCGCACCGTTGTGGACGGGAACTCGGGCGATCAGTCGGGTCGGGTCGACCGGGTCCTCGATGCCGATCCACCACGGCTCGGCGTCGACACGCCGGGTCCGGCAGACCATGTCACCGCCGGCAGAGAGGCAGAAGTCGGTGTCGGCAAGCCGCTCCAGCAGCGCACTTGCCCGCTGCACGGCCCAGCCCTTGACCACGCCGGACGGATCCGGACCGCCGCCGTACTGCGACCGGGTGGCCCTGATGTCGAACGCACCACCCGACAGGAGGCGGGCCTCCTCGGCCAGTGCCAGCACCTCCGCAATCTCCGGCGGAGCCTCGGCGAGCGAGAGCTCACCCCGGCCCCACCTGTTGATCGGCGAATCCGGCAGGTAGGTGCTGAACACCTCGTCGGCATGGCGCAGCACACCGACGACCTCGGCCCAGAGCGCGTCGACCTCGGGCCCGTCCGCGTGGCGGCCACGCAGGGCGAGGCTGACGACGGTGCCCATCACCTCGACGGTGCGGCGGTGCGTCGTACCCATGCTCAGAGACCGGCCTGGTCGAGCGCGCTCTGCAGCGACTGCTGGTAGCCGACGCTGGTGACCGTCGCGCCGCTCACCATGTCGATCGACGCGCTCTGCGCATCAAGGGTCTCCTGCACGAGGATCGGCAGTGCGTAGCTGTTGATCTGCTGGTCCTTGGGGTTCCCGGTCGGGTAGACGGGGACGTCGACGGCCGTGATCGTGCCGTCCTCGACGGTGATCGCGACCTGGACCGGTCCCCATCGCGTGTCGACGGAGTCGCCGGTCGTCGTCGCACCCGAGGCCGACCCCGAGCCGCCGGACGAGCCCGGGCTTCCCGACGAGCTGGACGAGCCGGAGGTCCCGGACACCGGGAGGGATCCGGACACCGGCGGAGCGGCTGTCGTCGCCTCGGGTCCGCTGGAGGAGGTGTGGTAGCCGAAGAGGAGGACCAGCACGGAGACGGTGCTGGCTGCCCACAGGGCGATGCGTCGCATGGAGGTCACCACTCGAACTTCTCGATGTGCAGCTGCCGGTCGGGTACGCCGGCGGCTCGGGCAGCGGCGCGGACCGACTCGGTCCATGCCGGGGGTCCGCAGACGTAGAGGTCGCGCTCGGCGACGTCGGGGATCCAGCCGCGCAGCGCGCCCACGTCGTCGACGGGGGCGGACAGGTGGGGAAGCCAGGATCCGTCGGCACGGCGCCGACCCGGCAGCCGGAGCACCCGGGCGCCGCGTTCGGCGGCGATCTGGTCCACCTCCGCGGCGAACAGCGGCGTGTGCTGGTAGCGCTCGACGTACACGGCAGCACCCGGTGGATAGGCCATCCCCTCGAGCAGTGACCGCAGCGGCGTGATGCCGACGCCGGCGCCGAGGAAGGCGACCTTGCCCGACGCGCCGGCTTCGCGGGCACGGGGCGAGAGCCGTCCGTACGGGCCCTCCACGAACGCACGGGTGCCGGGCCGCAGTGTCGCGACGTCGCGGCTGCCGTCCCCGGCATCGGCCACGGTGATCCGCAGGCTGCAGCCGTCGGGTGCGGCGGACAGGGAGTAGGGGTGGGCCCGGCTCCGGCCCGGCGCGCCGAGGAAGCGCCAGGTGAGGAACTGGCCGGGCTCGACGCGCAGCAGGTCCAGCCTGCGGCCGGTCACGTACACCGACCAGACACCCGGCGCCTCACCGACCACCGAGGTGACCCGCAGCCGGTGGCGCAGGTTGACGACGACCGGCAGCCCGACCCGCCAGGCCAGCACGGCCCCCGCCGCCACGATCCAGGTGCCCCACCAGAACACGGTGCGGGCGGACGAGGCGGTGAACTGCCCACCGGTCCAGAGCTGGTGAGGCAGCGCCAGCCCGACACCGAGATAGGCGTAGAGGTGCATCAGGTGCCACGACTCGTAGCGCAGCCGCCGACGCGCGGCCCGGACGCTCGTCACCACGACCAGCACCAGGCACAGCGTCGCGGCGGCGGCCAGCAACATGCCCGGGTAGTCCCAGGTGAGCTCCCACAAGGTGGTGGGTACGGCGAGAAGCGAGCCGGCGGCGTACCCCCACGTCACGGTCAGCACGTGCACCAGCACCAGGTTGAAGGAGGTGAACCCGATCGTGCGGTGCAGCCCCGCGAGCCGGTCCTGGCCGAACGCCCGCTCCAGTGCCGGGATGCGGGCCATGAGCAGCACCTGCGCGAGCAGCAGCACCGAGCCGACCAGTCCCGACAGCTGACCGAGGCCGGTCAAGGCCGCGCCGGCGCTGCCGAGAGCACCGAGGCCGCCGTCGCGTACCCACCAGTAGGCCACCAGCAACAGCCCGACCCACAACGCCAGACCGGCAACCGTGCGGACCGCCTCGTCGACGACCGCTGCTCGCGGCCGGGTCGCCGACGACAGGGACACCTCCCAGCCACGAGCGGCGGGCGTCGTGCTCATGACGTCGCCGAGTCCTGGCCCGAGTCCTGGCCCGAGTCCTGGCCCGTGTCCTGGCCCTGTCCGGGGAAGTCCCCCGGCGGCTGACCGTCGCCCGGGAACTCCGGCCGGTCGCCGTCGCCGAACTGACGATCGCCGAACCGTCCCGGCCCCTGGTCGGAGTCGCCGACCTGGTTGCTCACCGGTACGGCGTCGCCGCCCGCCGTCGCGCGGCCGATCCCGAAGCCGCCGGCGCCCGCGACCACCGCCGCGGCGGCGATGGCAGCCGCGGCCCGAGCCCGGCGACGCTTCGCGACGGGCGCGGCGACGACGGGGTAAGCCCCGGTGTCCGGGGGCGGACCGGACGGCGGACCGTCGGCGGGTGGGGCGTCGTCGGGCTGGGCGCTGCGCTCCCAGCGGTTGCCGGAGCCCGCGACCAGCGGCTCGGTCTCCGGTGTCGAGGTGGTGGTGTCGTCATTCACACGCCCAGTCTCGGAACCGTCGGTGGGACCGCCCTGTCCCCCACCTGTGCACTCACTGTGACTGCAGGTCACCGAGGCCCGCCCAGACCGAAGTGTCTGACCGGCTCGTCGGAGCACCCAAGAAGCGCTGCGCGGCTCCCCGTCGCCCGGGGTACCCGGCGGGGTAAGCGGGACATCCCGGCACGGTGAATCCCCCGTGGAAGTCTCAACGCACCAGACCCGAAAACGCGAGAACCGGCAGGTCAGAGGCGACCTGCCGGTTCAAGCTGTGCTGGTGGAGGTGAGGGGATTCGAACCCCTGACCTTCTCATTGCGAATGGCTTCCTGCCCATCGGTTGGCCGGTTTCACGCCTGTGCAGGCGTGGATTCAACGCATGGAACCGCACGGATTGCATCCGCGGGGTACGCCGGGGGTAAGCGTTGTAGACGCCGCGGAGCCCATCAACGTCCGCCGCGGAAGCAGGGACTCGTCGACCGAGACTCACCAAGCACGTCGTCAGCGCGCCGAGCTGCTGGAGCTTGTCCAAGCTGGTGAGGGTGCATTCGTTGCGCCCAACAAGCCCGACAGTCGATTCCCGAAGGGCTCATTGCCGAACAAGCGACAATGCTGGGCAGCACACGGGACTGCCAGATGGTCAACACCACCGGCCACATGACCCAGGAGTTCATGTCGAGCCAAGGAACATCGTGACTGCCTTGCCGCCCCGGGGGCACTTGGGCTAGCTGCCGAAGGCTGCTCCGCGAGACTGGTCTCGTGATTGACAAGCGCCGCGAGTCAACACTTCGCCAGTTCCTCGGCCATGGACAGTGGAGCCATCACAGGCGCAGACCCTCGTCCCCTGAGTCTGGGTAGATCGGAAGCCGGAGGTGACTCGCGTCGAGGCCGCCGAGGAGGAGCCGCTGATGGTTCACCTCGAAGAGTTCGGCGTGCCAAGGGTTCTCATCCGTGCCCGGGTGTCGAACCCAGAGCGGATAGTCACTGGATGCGAGGTGGAGCCGGAGTCGGTGGCCCGGGCGCACCCGATAGGCGACGGCGTCGAGCTCGAAGGAAATGAGATCCTCCAGGTCAGGCCGCTCCAGCAACGTCCGGCCATGCGAGACGGGTCGGGCCGATCCGTCAGGCGCGACATCAAGGAGCTTGGCGAAGAGATGCATGGACGGACCGCTCGTCGCGGCACGAACGTTGAGCACTGCATTGCCAGCGATGTCGAGGGCTGTCGGAGTCGGCTCGGAGGTGAAGGTCACGACGTCAGACCGGCTACCGAAGTCGCGCTCGTCAGGGTAGGAGGCGAGGAACGTCCACCACTCATCGTGCGTGACCGAGGAAGGAACTGGGCTCGCCGGATCGTGCTCCCACGAGACCGTCGCGCGTTCGGTGTCCGGATGATGCGAGAGTGCACCGCCCTCCGACCCGTCGAGGGCGCTGTCCGCTGCCGACAGGAACAGATTCCGATGCACGACGCCGGCCGGAGGCCAGTCCTCCGCCGTGCGCCATCCGGCGTGGCCGGTGTGCCACCTGACGCGCTGCGACGGCGACGGAAGCGAGCCCCGCCCCGTCAGCAGCGGTAGCAGGAAGTCCGCCGCATCGATCGCCTGCCGGTACTGGACTTGCGTGTGCTCGGCATCGTTCACCCACGGGTGCTGCTGGTCTGCGTAGGGAATGTCCTCGAGCCGTACGCCGCCGTGGTCCGCCGACTCGGCGCGGAGGTAGTGCAGACCGCGGCGACCGCCTGCACCTCGGAAGTAGCGGAAGTCGTGAAGTCCCTCGGGACCGAGACCGGGATCGAACCAGTTGCTCCAGTGGAGCACCGGCACGTTGGTGGTCCAGTAGGGGTGGCGGTCGCCGTACGGGTTGAAGACGTCGCCGGTCCGGACCCGCCGGAAGTAGTCGTCCAGGGCAGGAGGCCGGACGCCGATCGAGCGCGCAGCCTCTTCGAAGGTGTCGATGAGCGGTGCACGGGTGTAGTCGATCGAGAGGTAGCGGATGTCGTTGTCCGCCCAGATCTGCAGCAGGTCGTCCGCTCCGAGGAGCGGGGCCGGGTCCTGTCGCCAGGGGCTGCCGAGGTGGTGGCGAGCCATGTTGACGCCGGTTCCCTGGGGCACCGCGCCCTTGACCGCCGGGTGACCCGAGGCAATGCCTGCCCAGACCGTGAAACCTAGATAGGACACGCCGACGAGACCGACACTGCCGTTGCTCCACGACTGGCCGATGATCCAGTCCAGGGTGTCGTAGGCGTCCGCGACGTCCGACACGTACGGGTGCGTGACGCCCTCGGAACGGAACTTGCCCCGGACGTCCTGGGCGACGAGGACCAGTCCACGATCGTTGAACACCTCGGCCATGTCCGCCAACCCTTGGTAGCGGCTGTTCTTGTCGTACGGACCGCGGATCAAGACCACGCCGTGACGGCCCGGCACCGGAGGCAGGTAGACGTCGGTCGCGAGCCGAACACCGTCGCGCATGCGGACCATGCTCTGCTCGGCCCGCGCGACGGGCTCTGCCGCGGTGACGTGTTCGAGTATCTCGAACGTCATGAGGACGCTCCTTGGGACGAAGTAGGGAGAGGGGCGACCTAGGAGGCCGCGGGACTTGGTCAGCGGTTGACTGCAGGAGCTCCCGCAGCTGACCGCGAGAGCGGGAGCTCGAACGACGACAGGAACCGGTCCAGCGCCGCTGCCTGTCGTTCCGGTGTCCAGAGGTCTGGATGCTCGACGGCCGACAGGACGACGCCGCTGGTCCAGGCGCGGAGGAGATCGACCATGCCCTCGAGCTCGGCCGGGTCCACGAACTCCGCCAACGCCTGCCGCATGAGGCCACGCATCCCGGGTTCCATGCGAGCGGACATGTCAGCGACGACCGGTTCGGTCGCGATGTGCGCCACGAGGACGACGCGGACGCGCTCGACCATCAGGGACTCGGGCGTGTTGGGCAGGAACCACTCGAGGACCGCGTGGAGCCGGTCGTGCGGATCGGCGATCTCCAAGAGCTCGGCGCTCTTTGACTCCGCGTCGCTGAGGACGCGGTCGGTCATCGCCGACAGCAACGCGTCGCGGTTGGGGAAGTAGTGGGTGACCAACGTGCTCGAGCCACCCAGCCGCTTGGCGAGAGAGCGCACCGTCAGCTGAGGGAATCCACCTTCAGCTATGGCCTCGAAGGTGGCATCGATGATGTCGTTCTTCCGCTGCTCGGGATCGACATAGCGCGGCATTACCAGCCTCCTTCGACGTTGTACAACACGCGAATCACCTTACGGCCGGCGGCGCCCGCCGGCCGGCCAACACCATCACGACGCGCCCTGAACGGTCCGTGAGCCCGAGCCAGTCACGTCCACCGTCGCGGCGTTGAACGGCGCTTCTTGCTTCAACCCGGCCTTGTGGACCTTGCCGCTCGCCGTGTAGGGCAGCTCGGAGCGGAACTCGACGTAGCGCGGGATCTTGAACTGGGCGAGGCCGCGCCGCGCCCAGTCGACGACCGCAACGTGCGTGACGTCAGCACCGGCCTTGAGCACGACGATCGCCTTGACCTCCTCTCCCCTGTCCGGATCAGGAACGGGAATGACACCCACGTCGTCGATCTCCGGCATGGTGAGGAGTTGGTACTCGACCTCGGCCGACGCGATGTTCTCGCCGCTTCGGCTGATCATGTCCTTGAGGCGGCCTTCGTAGTAGTGGGCGCCGTCGGCGCCCTTTCGCACCACGTCTCCGGTTCGGAACCAGCCACCGGGCAAGAACAGTTCGGCGTTGACCTCGGGACGGTTGTGGTAGCCGAGCATCATCCCCTCGCCGCGAATGCACAGCTCGCCCGAACGACCGGGCGGCACCTCTTCGAGGTTCTCGTCGACGATCTTGGACTCCCTGGTCGGGAAGCACAGGCCCATTGAGCCCTTGGCAGCAAGGTCGGCCCGGTCCCACGGCACGACAGTGCCGCATCCGACCTCGGTGCTGGCATAGAAGTCTCTCGCCAGAAGCCCGAATCGCTCCTCGAGCTTCGCCAGTTCCTCCGGTGGCACGGCTGCCACGGGGGCCCGCCTCAGCTTCAGCCGCCGGTCCTTGTCGCTCACCGGCTCGTCGAGGAGCCCCTCGTCGATCCAGGCCATGTCGATCTCGTGGTCGACGAGCCAGTCCATGAACTTGCGCCGACTCATCCCGGCGGTGACGTAGATGGCACCTCCGCCCGCTAGGGCGTTCATCAGGTAGCCCTGGTTCTGCATGTAGTAGAACGGGTGGTCGGCGAGGATGCGCTCGCTGTGATAGAGACCTGAACCCCACACGCCAAGCTCGATCCAGTACCGGTGCGTCAGCAGGCAGCCCTTCGGAAGGCCCGTGGTTCCGGACGTGAACTGGATATTCACGACCGTGTCCTGATCGGGGTAGTCCGCCAGGGGGGTGACCTCCGCCGAGGCAAGCTCCCCGAACGCCCGGAGGTCCTCGAACCCTGGCGCGATCGAGGACCGGTCACCGACCACGACAATGCGCTCGCGTTCAACTGGCGCAGTCAGTTGCCCGTCGTCGACGTAGGTCTGGACGATGTCGCTGGCCACCACCAGCCACGAGGCGCCCGAGTCCTCCAGAACGAAGGCACACTCACGTGCGGTGTACTTGGGATTGAGGGGAACGACAGCCGCTCCGATCTCGGCCACGGCGAACCAGGTCAGCGGGAACTCGAGCTGATTGCGCAGCTGGACACCCACCTTGTCCCCAGCCCGCACCCCCAACTGCTGCAGACCGCTGCGAAGGCGCGAGACCTGATCGCGGAACTCAGCCCAGGTCACCGACGGACCGCCACCTTCGATGTGGGTGATGGCGAGCCGCGACCCGTGGATAGCCGCCGCTCGGTCCAGCGCCGCAGGCATCGACAACCCGCGCAACGAGGCCTGGAACTCGTTCAGCTCGATCTTCGCCGTCGTCATCGACCGGCCTCCTCGTCGACCGTGGTCCACAGAGCGCGCAACGTGGCGACGAATCCGGGCTTCTCCCGCCCCTTCACCTCGCCGACGGCATCGACCACGACGAGGTGACCCTGATCTCCGCGGTCGATGACCTCACGTACCGTTCCGCGAATCCGCAGCGAGTCGGCACTCCGCACGACACTGACGAACCGCACGTGGTCCAGCCCGTAGTTCCAGGCGAGCCACGGTCCCTCGGACCACAGAGCGTGGTTGCACAGGTAGTCGAGCATCCCCAGCAGATGGAAGCCCTCGATGAGATCGTCGCCGTACCCCGACTCTCCACCGTATCCGTGTGGGTAGCTGTCGAGGTACGTGCCGTGCTCGAATGCTTTGTGCCGGTCCTCGTCCATGGTGAACCAGGGCGTCACGAAGGTCTTTCCGGCCAGGGTCGGCACCTCGTCCGGACTGTCGACGGTCAGGGTGACGACCTCGGACGTGTCCGTGCTGTCGATGGTCATTCAGCGAGCTCTCTTTCTTGAAACGGTTGTTCCACTACGAGGACAGTGCGATGCACGTGGCAGGGGCCAGCAATCAGGTACGGCGGCGCGGCCGCCAGCCCGGTTTCGGGACGGCCTCGAGCAATGCCTGCGTGTAGGGGTCGCGGGGGTCGTCGAGAACCTGACTCGTCGATCCCGCCTCCACCACGGCCCCGCGGTTGAGGACGATGCACGTGTCGGTGATCTGCCGGACCACACCAAGGTCGTGAGACACGAAGAGGTAGGAGATGCCGGTCTCGGCGCGGATGTCGGCCAACAGGTTGAGCACCTGAGCCTGAACGCTGACATCGAGCGCTGAGACGGCTTCGTCAAGGATGAGAACCTTGGGTTCGACTGCGAGCGCCCGCGCGATCGCCACGCGCTGACGCTGTCCGCCCGACAGTGTCCGAGGAACCATCTGCGCGTGCCGGTCGTCGAGACCCACCTGCTGCAACAGGTCCGAGACACGGGCGCTGCGTGCCGTGCGGCTCAGGTCGAAGTGGATCGTCAGCAGCTCACTCAGCCCCGCACCGATGCGCTGCCGCGGATCCAGCGAACCGAAGGGGTCCTGGAACACCATCTGCACGACCCGGTCGCGCTCCGATCGGCCACCACGGTTTCCCCGGAGACCACGGCGAGCGGATACGTCGCCCGCCTTTGCCGTGATCGTCCTGCCATCGACCACCACGGTGCCGGACGTGGCCGTCTCGAGGCCGGCGATGATGCGCGCGATCGTCGTCTTGCCGGACCCGGACTCACCGACGACCGCGAGCGAGCCGCCCGCGTGCAGCGCGAAGCTCACGCCGTCGACCGCAACGTGGGAATGACCTCGCCACGCGAAGACCTTGGTCAGGCCATCGACCTCGAGAATGGTGTCCCCACCTGAGCGCTGCGGCTCTTGCACCACGTCCCTCGCCTTCCCTCGCCTGGCCACTGCTCCCCCGGCGTTCACGCGGACGCCGCCATCTTGAGCTCTGAGGCCACTTCCTCTGCACGGTGGCAAGCGACGCTGCGGCCGCCGATGTCGCGCAGTGCCGGCCTCTCGCCCCGGCAACGGTCGACCGCGAACGGACAGCGCGCCGCGAAGGCGCACCCCTGCTCGACCTCGAAGGCCGCCACTGGCCTGCCGGGGATCGTGACCAGACGCCGAACCTCGGTAGCACTGGGCCGCGATGCCAGGAGAGCGGCCGTGTAAGGGTGTCGCGGCGCTGCGTACAGATCCGCGGATGGCCCCTTCTCGACCAGCGTGCCGGCATACATGACCGCGAGCGTGTCGGTAATTGCAGCGGCGAGATCGAGGTCGTGGGTGATGAAGAGCATGCCGAGACCCCGCTGACGGACCTGCTCCGCGAGAATCGCGACGACCTCCGACTGAACGGTCACATCAAGCGCCGTCGTCGGCTCGTCGGCAAAGATCAGCCTCGGCTCGGTCATCAGCGCTGCCGCGATCATGACCCGCTGGAGCAGCCCACCCGAGAGCTGGTGAGGATACTGCTGCAGACGACGGTCTGCGTCGTGCACACCCATCTGTTCGAGCAGCTCACGGGCGCGTTCGGCCGCCTCGCGCTTGGTTGCACGCCCGGTTGTGACGACGGCCTCGGTGACGAAGTCGCCGACCGTTCGGATCGGGTTCGTGTGCGCTCGGGGGTCTTGATGGATCATCGCCACGTCCGCCCGCCGATAGCTTGCGAGACCGGACCTGTCGAGACGGAGCACGGAACGGCCCTCGAACATGATGTCGCCGTCAACCTTCGCGTCGGCCGGCAACAGACGCATCGCTGCCTTGACCGTCATCGACTTGCCAGACCCCGACTCGCCCACCAGGCCGACGGATTCGCCGGACCTGATCGCGAGACTGACATCGCGCACGAGAGGGCGAGCCGGCCGCGTGCGGGTGAGCTCGATGCCGAGCCCCTGGATGTCGAGGAGTGTGCCGTCGTTCACAGGTCCACCCCCAGCCGGGCAGCAACGCGCTCACCGAGCACGTTGAAGGCGACCACGGTCACGACGATGAGGAGGCCGGCCACCAGACTCTGCTGGATCGCTCCTTCCAGGATCTCCGACCTGCCGTCGGCGACCATGAGGCCCCACTCCGCGGCAGGCGCCTGAACGCCGAGGCCGAGGAACGAGACTGCGGCGAAGTCGGCGAGGGCGGTACCGAAAGCGACGGTGGCCTGGGCCAGCACGATGGGAGCGACATTGGGGAGGAGGTGGCGCGTGCAGATCCGCCAAGAACTGACTCCCCCGAGACGCAGGCCTTCGATGTAGGGCATGTTCCGCTCCTTGACGGCAGCACTTCGTACGACCCGGGCGCCGTACGGCGTGTAGACGATGCTCAGCGCGACGACCGGAGCCCAGAAGCCCGCTCCGAAGGATGCCGACGCCAAGACCGCAACCAGGATCCCCGGAACCGCGAACATCACGTTGAGTGCTCGATTGAGCATCCGGTCGATCCAACCGCCGCGCCAGGCGGCCAGGATGCCGAGGGCAGTGCTGGCCGCTGCACTGCCCAACACGATGATCGCCGGGCCGGTCAGGCTCAGCCGAGCACCAGAGAGCGCCCTCGACAGCAGGTCCCGCCCGAGAGAGTCTGTGCCGAGCCAATGGTCAGCGCTCGGCCCCTGCCCGGAGGCCAGGATGTCTGACTTGCCGACCGGGTACGGCGCCAGCAAGGGGCCGATGACCGCCAGGGCCACCAGCACCGCGCAGACCACCCCGGAGATCAGGAGGACGGGGTCACGAGGGAGTCGTCGACCTGCGAGGTCTCCCAACGACGCAGTGATGGCGCTCATCGCACAGCTCCTCTCTGTCGCGGGTCGAGGAACGCCTGCGCGATGTCGATGATGGTCGTCATAACGACGAACACCGTCACGATGACCAGGCTCACGGCGAGAACGACGGAGTAGTCCTTGCTGGAGATGCTCTTGACCAGGAGGGAGCCGATTCCGTCGATTGCGAAGGCCTCCTCGACGACGACTGCCCCCGTCACCAGCCCCGCGATGGCCAGCCCGGATGCCGTCATCACCGGAAGAGCAGCGTTGGTCAGGATGTGCGCGCGCAGGATGCGTCTCTCAGAGATCCCACGCCCCCTGCTGGTCTCCACGTGTTCCTTGCCACTCTCTTCATGGACCGCGGCCGAGGTGAGCTGAGCGATGTAGGCGCCGTACCCGATCGACAACGCCACCGCAGGAAGCGCGAGGTGGTGGATCCGGTCCAGAAGGCCGACTCCTGCCCCGAAGGTGGGGAACCAGCCCAGACTGACGGCGAACACGCTGGTGAGGAAACCGGCTGCTACGAACGCCGGCACGGAGATCCCGAGGCCGACAGCCGCACTGACCAGCGACCGCCACCGGCGCGACACCCCGCCAGCCACGCCGAGCGAGATACCAGCGGCGAGCATCAGAACAGATGCAAGCGCCACCAGCAGCAGAGTCGTCTCGAGCCGCGGTCCGATGAGGCCGGCCACGTCTTGCCTGAAGACGACCGAGGTACCGAAGTCACCGTGGAGTGCGTCGGTGAGCCAGTGCCAGTAGCGGACCAGCAACGGGTCGTCGAGGCCGAGCTCCGCCCTCTTCGCCGCGCGCGCCGCATCCGTGGATTTGGCCCCGAGAAGACCGGCGACCGGGTCACCTGGGGCGTTGCTCAGCGCGACGAAGATCACGAACGACGACGCCACGATGGTTCCACACGCGCCCAGCACGGTGGTCACCGCTCGGCGGCCCAACTCGCCCCGCCCCCGAGCTGCGCCGGCACTCACCCCGGCCGAGACCGTCGACAGAAGACTCATCTCTGGCTCTACTTAGCAGCGCCGATGAAGGCCATGGCCGGCATCGACCAGTAGGCGAACGAGGTGATCGCGCCAGTGAGCCGGTCGTTGAGGAACGTTGTCGTGTAGGTCGACAACAACGGGATGACTGCCGAGTCCTCCTCGATGATCTGCTGCGCCTTGATCACCATCTCAGCGCGCTGGTCGTCATCGAAGGTCTGTCGCGCCTCGGTCAGCAGAGCCGTCGCCTCGGCATCGTCGAAGTCGGTGTAGTTGTACGGCTGCCCAGGCAGGGACGTGAATCCCATCGGCTCCAGCGGGTCCGGAGCGCCGTTGAAGTTCGAGGACAGCATCAGATCGAGGCCGAGCTCCTTGCGCTTGGCTGCGTCGTAGCCAGCCTGGTCGTATACCAGGGGCTGCAGCGGCTTGAGCTTGACAGTCAGCCCGATCGCTGCCGCCTGCTCTTGGATGAGCTGCGCGGATCGCGACTCGGTGTCGTCTCCGGCTGTGAGCGCCAGCACGATCGTCTCGCCGTCGTAACCCGACTTCGCGACGAGCTTCTTGGCGGCCTCCACGTCATACTTGCGCTCGGCGACGAAGGCGTCGTAGGCCTTCTGGTAGGCGTCCTTCTGCCCCTCGGGCCAGGTCGTGGGGGTGACGTAGGTATAGGTCGGCTCTGCTGCCCCGTTGTAGATCACGTCGGCCAACGCCCCCCGGTCGATGCCGCGCTGCAGGGCCTGGCGCACGTCATTATCGGACATGGGACCGTCCGGGCGCGCGACGTTGAGGTTGAGCCCCTGCATGGACCGGCCGAAGGTGATGCGCCCGACGCTGGACTTCGACAGCGCCGGCACGGCCGAGGCCGGAATCTCGTAAGCGCCGTCGATCTCGCCGGCGTTCAGGGCTTGCGTGAGAGCAGTGGCGTCACCCACGAAGGAGAACGCCACCGTCTCGGCGAACGGCTTTCGCTCGGCGTTCCAGTAGTCCGGGTTGCGGCTCAGCTTGATGCTGCTGCCGGGGCTCCACGACTCGAGCTCGAACGGTCCGCTGCACATCAGGCCACCGTCAGGTGTCCCGATCGCGTCGGCGTGCTCCTCGGAGTACTTCTTCTCCATCACGCCGAGAGCCGGACCAGAGTTGAGGAACAGTTCATCGGGCTCGCTGAAGGACACGGTCACCTGGTCCGGCCCCGTGACGTCGATGGACTTCACGTTGATGAACGCGAAGCTGAGGACGAAGTCCGAGGAGCGCATCCGGTTGAGGCTCCAGGCGACGTCCTCGGCCGTCAAGGGCGTGCCGTCCCAGAACTTCACGTCGTCCCGGATGGTGTAGACGATCTCGGTCGGCGACACGACTTCGTAGCTGGCCAGGTTGGGCTTCAGCGCGAGGTCGGGGTCACGTGTGAGCAGGGTGTCGCAGAGGCTACGGACGACCGTTCCGGACGCGTAGGTCACCGTGTTGGCCGGGTCGAGCGTGTCGGGTTCGGCGGGGAGATTCCACTTGACGACGTCGACGCCACCCTTCGCGCGCGGCAGGACGTCGACCAGGTCGTCCTTCGTCACCGGCTCGGGTCGGTCGTCCGAGCCGTTCCCGCATGCAGCGAGCATCGCCGTCGCTGCCAGCGAGAGCGCCAACAGACCGAGACGTCGTGGGCCAGAGGTTTGGTGCGCCATGAGATGTCCTTCGGGTGATCCAGGTCACTTACAACAATGAATGTACAACAAGTGTTCTACTACGCGCCAGCGTTTTGCTCCCCGATCTTTGGATCGGTGTCCCGCGCATCGAGCCGATGGGTCAGAGCATGGGGTGACGGGTGTGCCAGGTCGTGGCCCGTTCATACCTCGACGCTGCAGAGATGACATCGAAGTCGGCCCAGAGCTTGCCGATGAACTGCACTCCGATAGGCAGGCCGTCCGACGTGAAGCCGCCCGGGACACTGATCGCGGGCAGGCCGGCATGGCTTGGCGGCTCGGTGGTCATGTGGGCCAGGTTCCCGAGCGCAGGCACGTGGCGGCCGTCGACGGTGCCCGCGGGGCCACCGGGTCCGCCATGAGGGAAGGCCGGGGTCGCTGTGGTGGGCGTGACCATGACGTCAGCGCCGTTCATCGCTGCACGAAACGCGTTGTAGATGTCGGTCTTGACGCGGTGGTTGGCGTCGTGGATCTGCCGGGCCGTGGCCGCACCGGCTCGGTCGGCAAGCTCGAGGATCATGGGCCAGATCTCGATGCTCCAGGTCTTCATCTGTTCGGCGGCCTGCTGATAGGCGTGACCGTTGATGTGGTCGAAGTAGGTCATCGTGTCAGGCAGCTCGATCTCGACCTCCTCGACGACGGCTCCGGCGGCACGCATGTCATCGACGGCTTCCCCGAAGAGGCGTCGCACCTCCGGGTCGAGGATGTCCTGGCCCAGGTGGTAGCAGGCTGCGATGCGCACGCCCGTGAGATCGCCGGGCGCCGTTGCTGCTTCGATGTAATTCCGCGTGTCCTTTGCAACGGAGTGGCGATCGCGCGGATCGTGGCCGTTGGTGACCTCCAGGACCATGGCGGCGTCGAGCACGGTCCGTGCGATCGGACCGTCGGTCGAGTCGCCGTCCTCGGAGTCGATCGTCGGGATGCGGCCGAGAGAGGGCTTGATGCCGACAGCTCCACACAGCGAGGACGGCACCCGAATCGAGCCTCCGCCGTCCGACCCCCAGGCGATCGGGCCGACTCCTGCCACCACAGCGGCCGCTGCACCGCCCGAGGATCCGCCGGCGTTGAAGCCCGGTCTCCACGGAGTGCTGGTCGAGCCGGTCAGCTTGCTCTCGGTGACGCCGAGGAGCCCGAACTCAGGAGTGGTGGTCTTGCCGAGGAGGATCACGCCCTGCGCCTTGAGTCGTTCCCAACCTACGGCGTCGAAGTCCGGGACGTGGTCGGCGAACGCGACACATCCGTAGGTGGTTCGCACTCCCTTCGTCTCGGCCAGGTCCTTCACCGTCATGGGCACACCGAAGAGCGGGGGAAGATCGTCCCCGGCCGTGAAGCGCTTCTCGGCTTCCTTTGCGTCTGCCCGGGCCTGCTCCGCGGTCGCGGTGACCATGATGTTCAGGATCGGCTGGACGTGGTCCATGCGGTCGAGGACAGCCTCGACCACCTCAACAGGCGATACCTCGCGACGGCGGTAGAGATCGCCGAGGTCGGCAGCGCTCTTCCAGATCAGTTCGTCGGTCATGGTTCTCCTTCAGTAGTCAGTCAGCGGCGGGTCGTGATCTTGAGGACGGACGGGGCGCCGGGCATACCCAGCAGCGTGTGCGTCGCGGGGGCAATGGCTGCTTGCGCGTCCCAGACCTCGGCGGACGTGCCGGGGTGAACCGGGTACAGCGGGAAGCACGATGCGCTGATCGCGAGCCGCAGGCGATGCCCTGGCCGCATGCGGTAGGCGGTGTCTCCCAGGTCGATTCGACATCGTGTGGCCACTTGCGGACCCTCGACCAGGGCAGCGCCTTCGAGGACGACACGGGCTCGACCAGACGGGTACACATCGAGGAGCCGAGCGACGATGTGACCGCTCGGACCAGAGGTGCTCACGTGCAGCTCGGCCTCGACATGTCCGACGATGTCGGTCGCCAGCCCGAACCCGTCGGTCGTGAAGGTGGCGACGTCAGCGCGCTCGTGCAAGGCCTGCTCGTCTGGCAGGTGCTCGCACTGGGCCCATTCGGACGCGATGAGGAACGGAACCGGCTCGGCCGGGTTGTGCGTCCAGCTGATGCTGGAACGCTCGGCCCTTACGGTTGGGGACAGGCTGCCACCGTCGGCAGTTCCCGTTGCCGCCTCGAGGCGACCGAGCACCAGTTGGCGCTCAACCACGTCCGCGGGGACCCACCGGTCAGCGGCTTGCCAGCCCAGGTTGGCGATCTCGTACCGGACCCGCGGCGCGAGCCACCGTCCTTGACGCCCGTGGAGGTAGTGATCCAGGAAGGCGATCGGATCAGCAGTCATGCGGTCCAGGTAGTGCGCCAGTGCGTCGTCGTCGACTTCATGGTTGGCGTGCGGCTCGTCATCCTCGTGGAGCCTGAAGTCCTCGTGGTCGGATGCGCCCATGCGCAGGAACTGGTGTCCGCCGGCGGGTGATCTGCTTGCGGCATGCCAGTCCGAGAGCTGGTGGCGCTGTAGGTTGTCCCACCAGCCGCCCATGTGAAGCGCCGGGATGCTCAGGTTCGCAGCCGGCCGGCCAAGTGGGAGGGCTGGGGTGACCAGCGACCTTCGCGCATGGCCGTTCGCGAGGTCCCGAATAAGATCGCCGACGCGAGCGGCCTCCGCCGGCAGCTCATATGCAGCTCGCCCACCGCGCATGGTGGCGTAAGGGCTCTCGAGCATCTCCGGCACCGAGAAGGTGTGCATGACCCACTCGTGCAGCGGAAGCCGAGGCACCAGGTCCGGGGCGAAGATGCGGAAGAACTCCGACCCGGTCACGCGAGGAACGATGGCCCGGAGTGCGGGGTGGCCCGACGCGACGGCTGCCCACTGCGTGAAGCCGTAGTACGAGTCGCCCATCATTCCGACGACCCCGTTGCTCCAGGATTGCGCGACGATCCAGTCCAGCGTCGCGGCGCCGTCCGCCACCTCGTTGACGAACGGAACGCGCTCTCCCTCGGACAGGAACTTCCCGCGTACGTCCTGGACGACCACGGCGAATCCGTGGGCGGTCATCCGGGCCGCGATGTCAGGCAGGAAGGTGTAGCGACCCGTCTTGTCGTAGGGAAGGCGGACCAGAACTGTCGCTCGCGAGTGGTGGATGGGTTCAGGGAGATACACGTCGGTGGCCAGACGGACGCCGTCGGCCATCGCGACCATGAATGAGTCAGTGCAGCTCGCCATCGCACTCACGCCTTCCGAACGAGGCGCTTGTTGACGAACTCGTCGACCCCGAGCCGCCCCAGTTCACGCCCGTACCCGGAGCGCTTCACGCCGCCGAAGGGCAGCTCAGGAGCCTCCCCGTGCGCCAGGTTGATCGTCACCATTCCTGTCTGCAGCCGGTCAGCAACACGCTCTGCTTGCTCGAGGTCGGCGCTGAACACGTAGGCACCCAGCCCGAAGGGGGTGTCGTTCGCCAACGCGATCGCTTCCCCTTCGCTGGAAACGCGGTGCAGAACGGCGATCGGCCCGAAGACCTCTTCGTGGTAGATGTCGTTGTCCGCAGTGACGTCGACCAGGACGGTCGGAGCGAAGAGGTTCCCGTCTCGCTGCCCGCCGACGAGGACCCGGGCGCCCTGCTCGAGGCCTCGCGCAAGTTGGTCGGCGAGCCTGTCCGCCGCGACAGTCGACGAGACCGGACCGATCATCGTCTCCTCGAGGCGCGGATCGGCCGGACGTAGCTGATCACTGCCGAACAGCTCGACCAGCCGGGCTGCGAACTCGTCGTAGATGTCATCGTGCACGATGTATCGCTTGGCCGCGTTGCACGCCTGCCCCGTGTTCTCCAGCCGGGTGGTCGCCGCGTGGTAGACCGTGGCGTCCAGGTCGCCCGTGCTGAAGACGATGAAGGGATCGGACCCGCCGAGCTCCAGCACGACCTTCTTCAGATTTCGACCCGCGACCTCTGCGATGGCGGCGCCCGCGCGCTCAGATCCCGTCACTGACACTCCCTGGACATCGGGATTCTCGAGCAACGAGACGACCTGCTCGTCGGAGGCCAGGATTGTCGAGTACACCCCATCGGGTGCGCCCGCGTCTTGCATGACCTGCTGCATGGCCGCGGCCGACTCGGGGCATTGGGGCGCAGGCTTCAACAGGACCGAGTTGCCGACCAGAACGTTCGGCGCCGCGAATCGAGCCGCCTGGTAGTACGGGTAGTTCCAGGGCATCACACCGAGAATGACTCCTAGCGGTGCACGTCGCAGGAGCGCTTCTCCCCTTCCGTCGCGCACGAGGATGGGCTCGTCGGCCAGCAGGTCATCGGCGTTCGTCGCGTAGTACCGGAAGATGCTGGCCGTGAACTCGATCTCGTGAATCGCCTGGGCGATCGGCTTGCCCATCTCCATGACCGAGATCTCGGCGAGATCACGGCACCGCTCCACATACAGGTCGGCAACCTTGGCCAGCAGCCCGGAGCGGTCAGCCGATGTCGAACGTGCCACGACCGGAACCGCGCTCGCAGCTTGCGCGACGAGGTCATCGAGCTGGCGATCATTGATGCCTGGAAACCGACGATGCTCGCACCCAGTGAACGGGTCAACGACGACGTACTGCGACATGGTTCGGCCTCTCGTAACGGCGTCCGGCACAAGTAGCGATACCGGGTGCGGGGAACGTACAACACATGTTGTACTTCCTCAAGGGGTGCCGGTCCGCAGAGAGCTCGACCGCGTGCTCGAGTTCCCCGCCACGTCCATCGACACACCGCTAGACACACTTTGAGGAGCGCATCATGCCGGGTCCATTGCAGGAGACCGCCTACGAGAGGAACGCCCCGGATGCACGGGTCGTCCGGGAATCGCTGGCGACGACGAATCGAGGGGTGTTCTGGATCGAGGACGCCGGCCAAGACGGACCCGCTCTGGTTCTCACGTCCGCCACGACCGCAGACCTTGCGATCGTGGGAGGTGGGTATCTCGGCCTATGGACTGCGGTCCTCGCCAAGCGCCGCAACCCTGGCCAGAAGGTGATTCTCCTCGAAGCCCAACGAGTCGGATGGGCTGCGTCGGGCCGCAACGGCGGCTTCTGCGAAGCCTCCATCACCCACGGCGAGGAGAACGGCCGCGCACGGTGGCGCGACGAGTACACGATTCTCGAGCGTCTCGGGAGAGACAACCTCGACGAATTCGAGAAGGACCTCGGCGACCTTGCCATCGACTGTCAGTGGGAGCGAACCGGCACCCTCAGGGTTGCCGTCGAACCCCACGAGATCCCGTGGCTCGGCGACAACCACCTCGACCAGGACTCGGTCCGCAGTCGCATCAACAGCCCGCTGTTCCTGGGCGGGAGCCAGGAGCCGGACGGGTGCGCGCTCGTCCACCCGGCTCGCCTTGCCAACGAGCTGGCTCGGGTCGCGCGGCACCTCGGCGTGGAGATCTACGAACACTCGTCTGTCACAGGCCTCTCCAGTCGTTCGACCGGCAAGGTTCGACTCGAAACCGCACGCGCCGTCGTGACTGCCGACCGGGTGGCGCTCGCGACCAACGTTTTCCCGTCGTTGCTGCGCCGCAACCGGCTCATGACGGTGCCGGTGTACGACTACGTCCTGATGACCGAGCCCCTCAGTGCCGACCAGTTGAGCTCCATCGGCTGGAACGACCGCGAAGGCCTCGCCGACATGGCCAACCAGTTTCACTACTCGCGACTCACCGCCGACAACAGGATCCTCTACGGCGGCTACGACGCCGTCTATCACGCGGGCCGCAAGATCCGCGCGACCTACGAGGATCGGCCTCACACCTACGAGAAGCTCGCCTCACACTTCTTCGCGACCTTCCCGCAGCTCGAAGGCCTCAGGTTCAGTCACCAATGGGCCGGCGCCATCGACACCTGCACACAGTTCGCCGCCTACTACGGACTCGCGCGACAGGGACGCATCGCCTACGCCGCCGGCTTCACCGGCCTCGGCGTCGGCGCCACCCGCTTCGCCGCCAACGTCCTGCTCGACAAGCTCTCCGGAGAGCGAACCGAACGCACCGAGCTCGAGATGGTCCGCAAGAGGCCACTCCCCTTCCCGCCCGAGCCCGCAGCGGCCGCCGGGATCAACCTCACCAGGTGGTCCCTGAACCGGGCAGATCACCAACAAGGACAGAGGAATGCCTTCCTGCGCGCGCTGGACGCCGTCGGCCTGGGATTCGACTCCTGAGACGAAGCCCACCCTCGCTCCGGAGAGCGACCTCACAGGTTGGTTCGAACGAGCGCCGGAGCCGGTGCCCGAGTGCCCCTCTCGGCGTAGCAACTCGAAGCCCACGGCTACGTCAGGCTCTGCTGATGTGCGTCTCCAACCAATGCAAGGCGCACCTCGCCATGACGGCCGCAGGCATCCGAGCCCGACGCCCGCTTACACAGGAATCCTGACATTGCTCCCGTCGCCCACGCGCGACTGATGAAGTGCCACACACCTCTTGCATTCTCGGCGCGGAAACGTCCGGCGTAATGCCTGCGAGCATCCGGAGCTGCCGCGTCCCCCTTTGCCGGCGGAAGTTTCTCGCCGCGTAGTGATCGCTCGAGCGGCTGGCGATGTCTTAGGAGACCAGGAGGGGTGCATCCAGCACCCACGGGATCAAGACGGGCACGCGATGAGCAACAACGAGTACAACCTCGAACAACCAGCCCTTTGGGACGAACCCACACCGGAGTCGACACGGACGCGCTGCCGCACGCGACCCCGCCCTGAGGCCGCTCCCCCACCCCAGCCGACCGTTCCCGCGAACCCCCAACCCCACTCCGCCGGCGAGCGCCTCTGGACAGCCATCGACGTGGCTGCGTACCTCGGTGTACCCATCAAGACCGTCTACGCCTGGCGCAGCCGAGGACGCGGGCCCAAGGGATTCCGCGTCGGCAAGCATCTCCGCTGGCGGGTGGCCACGGTCTTCGAATGGTCGCTGGACCAGGAGCGGAACCAGTGATCATCGAGAAGGCCTGTCCCCGATGCGGCCGGCCGTTCTTCGTCTCCGATCGGCCGAAGGCCGGCCGCCCTCGTCGCTGGTGCAGCAGTGCCTGCCGGAGGCTTGCATCCGAGGAACGTCGTGCTGCTCAAGCGGGCCGCACAGCGATCACCTATGTCACCGAGCCGGTGAGCATCGAGCAACACGTCAGCGCCGTTCTCGACTCCCCCAGTGCCTGCCGACGCGTCCTCCGAGAGCTCAACGACCGCAGTGCTCGGGGCGAGCTCGTGGACGCAAAATGGAGCTCAGTCTCGGACGAAATCGCTCGCCTCCGTCGGCCGGACACCGGGAGTCGCTGGGTTCGTTGAAGCAATCTGCCGGACGTTTCGCGCGGCGCGATTGGCTCCGCACGGCCACCCTCACGCGCGCTCTGCCGCCCGAAGTTCCGCTGCCTTGAATGCCGTCGCGCGGTACGCCGCCAGCTGCTCGAGCAACTCCTTGGCCGCGTCCGGCGGCACTGGCGGCCCCTCGAGCTGGCGGAGCCAATCGACGAGCTTGCGACCATCCACGAACCGCACGCCGTCGACCTCCCGACCGTCGTTCACTAGCTCCCGCGCCGCACCCCAGAGCACCACGGCGGCGTCCACGGTCACCGGTTGCGCGCGCGCCCGATGCTTCGCTCCGCGCTCTGACTTGAGCATGGATCTGGCGAGTCCCTGTGCCCTGATCGCTGCCTTCTTGGCGGACGCGGTCATCTCCGCAACAGCGTCCGCGTCGATCGAGCCGCGCCACTTGGAGTCCAGTACGACGATGCCACCCGAGCGCGTGACAACCACGTGGTCGAGGTCGCCACCCTGCAGCGTGATGCTGTCGACCCACCCCCAGACGAGCCGTCGTCGCTTCGCCTTCTGCAGCTCCGACCGCGTGTTGTCCTCACCCCATGCACCCCTGAGCTGCCATATCGCAGTTGCCTCGTGCGCCAGGAACGCCGAGTTGACGAGGTGCAGAGCCGCAGCAACGAGGCTGGCTTGGAGGAGTCCGATGACGTACCACCGGACCGGTAGCTCACTAGTAGCCAGGGGCACCGATGTCAGTGCCGCCACAAGGACGAACCCGGCCATCAAGAAGGCGACGATGCCGAGGTTGCGGCGCAGCCAGCGGCGCCGCAACCGCTTCAGTTCTCGTCGCGGGAAGGGCTGAAACGAACGCATATGACCTCCTCGGCCTCTGCACCATGGAAGCCGATGTGCCCGCTGCTCGTCCGGGGAATCGGTCAGTACGGCGTTTCTCGATGCCGCCGTCCGGCTGCTTCGGCGGCGGCTCGGTGCTCAGCACACAACACCTCGACCACCCCGCAGATCGCGCTCCTCTCGCCAGGTTCCCCGCAGACCTCACAGTTCCTGCTCGCCGCTTCAGAGGCCGAGCCGACGATCGCAGCGAAACGATTAGCAAGTTCGGGTGACGACGGCTCGGCATCGAAAACGAGCGCACCACCGGTGCGGGCAATCGCAAAGAGGCGGTAGCCCGGATCGAGGGCCGCCAGCGCCCGATCGAGCTCTTCAACGAGCGCAAACCAGCCTTCACCACACCGCATCGCATGCCCGGTCATCGTCATGCGCGTCACCACTCGCCCGGGAAGGGCGTCAACTTCGCACTTCTTGTCTTCTTCCATAAATGGAAGATACGCCGAAACGCCCGGCCCTTCATCGCCATCCACAGGTCCAGATCGACCATCCTCGCGCCGTATGTTTGACCGGTGCCGAAGCCTCCGTCGACCATGCCCCGGGACCTTCTCGAGGAGTCCGTCATGTTCGGCCGGCCAGGCGATGTCACTTGGATTCAACCGACGACGCCCGCGGCGTACGCGAGCGCCCGGGCAGCCGAACTGCAGCACCACTTCGTGGTCGAGACGACCGATCGCTTGGAGCGGCTCGGACGTTCGAAGTCCTGGCTGGAAGAGCGCTCCGGGATCGCGGCGGGACGCCTCAGCAAACTACTTCGCGGGTACGCGCAGCTCACTTTGAGGGACGTCGTAGCCATCGAAGGGATCCTCGGCCCGATGTTGACCGAGTTGGCGTTCTCTCCGTTCGAAGTTCGGGACTCGAGCCTGCAGGCGCGCTTTCAGCAAGGGCAATAGCGGCGGAAGGCCCCCAGCGCATCGGCAGCCGCCGAACCTTCCGCGCAGTTCGAACGATCCCCGGATGTGTTCTGCGCGTCATCGATCCTCAGCGGGCCCGAGCATTGCAGGAGATTCGCCGCCGGCATCTGATCGCTCAAGCGCCCATCCATTCCTTAGGTGACTGTCAGGTGTCTCGGGCGGCGGTTGCCGCTCTCGGAGTCGGAGGTGACCAGATGGAAACGGTGGAGGAGATCCTCACCAGCAGCGAGGTGGCTCGGTGGATCCGGGTGTCGGAGTCGACGTTGTGCCGGTGGCGGCAGCGCGGGATGGGGCCACGGGTCACGTGGATGACGTCGACCTGTCCGCGGTATCGCCGCAGCGACGTCGAGCAGTGGCTCGCGCGGGCGTCCTGAGCGACAGACTGCGAATACGGCCATGATCGAGAAGACCTCGGGCGGCCGGTTCCGGGCGAGGTTGAAGAGCGGGCGGCAGTTCGTCGCGAGCCGCACGTTCGACACGAAGCGTGAGGCGAGCGACTGGCTGGCGAGGGAGAAGGCTGCGCTCGACGGGGGAATGGATCCTCGTGCCGGGCGGCGGCCGGTCCGGACGCTGCTCGAGGAGTGGTTGGTCGTTCGGGAGTTCACGGTGGCGGCGAAGACCTACCGCAGCGACCAGGCCTTGCAGCGGTTGGTGCCGACGAGCATGCAGGCGATGCAGGTGGGGGCGGTCTCCGAGCGTGAGGTCGCGCGGTCGTTCGAGACGCTGATCCAGCGGGGGCTCAGCGAGCGCTCGGTGATCCGGTACCGCGCCAGCCTGTCGACGTTCTTCGCGTGGTGCGTGCGGGAGAAGGCGGTCGTCCGCAACCCGGTGACCGCGGCGAAGGTCCCGCGGTCATCGGAGGAGCCGACGGAGATGCGGCCGTGGACCGAGGCCGAGCTCGAGGCCACCTACGACCGCTGGAAGGCCCGGGATCCGCACCTGGCCGACGCGCTCCTGGTGCTGGGCTGGACCGGGATGCGGTGGGGCGAGGCGCGGGCCGTGCTGGTCGAGGACGTGGTCGTCGTACCCACGCCCGGCTTGCTGGTGCGGCGCTCGCAGACCGAGGGCGGTGCGGTCAAGGCCACCAAGGGACGCCGCGGCCGTCGGGTGCCGGTAGCCGACCGCATCCTGCCGATCGTCCAGCGCATGGCCGAGGGCAAGCAGCCGACCGACCTCCTGATCACCACCGGCGGAGGCGCCCAGCTGCACCGCACTGCCGTGCTGCGCACGGTCAAGTGGGACCAGACAGCGGGCGGGCGGCGCATCCACGACCTGCGCCACACCGCGGCATGCCTGTGGCTGGCGCGCGGTGTGGATCCCGGCACCGTCCAGGCATGGATGGGGCACGAGTCGATCGCCACGACGTACCGCTACCTGCACTTCCTCGGCACCTCGGCGGACCAGGCCGGCCTGGATCGCCTGAACGACCCCATCCGTGGGCCCGCCCCGAGACCCGACCCTAAGACAGAGGCGTCTGACCGCCTCGACCGAAGCACGCGGGAGGCGCTGCGCGGCTCCCCCACGGGCCGGGGGTACGCCGGGGGTAAGCGAGACGGCCCGGCCTGGTGAATCCCGCCCATGCAAGTCCCACACCATCAGACCCGAAAACGCGAGAACCGGCAGGTCAGAAGCGACCTGCCGGTTCTTGCTTGCTGGTGGAGGTGAGGGGATTCGAACCCCTGACCTTCTCATTGCGAACGAGACGCGCTACCAACTGCGCCACACCCCCAAGCGAGGGGAAACGTTAGCACCACGCCCCGAGCGCAGCCGAATCCGGATCCCCTCTCCGGCGTCAGCCGGTCACTGCTGCTCGTACGGAGCCTGCGAAGGAGCGGCGTCCTGGTCGTCGCCGTACGACGTCTCGCCGGCCGACTCGCCGTCGACGTCGTCGCCCGAGACGACCTCGGGCTGCTCGCCGTAGCCGGAGGTCGGGGGCTCGGCGTCCTGGTCGCCGTCGGTGGTGCCGGCAAAGGCGTCGGCCTGGTCGGGGTTGCGGTCCTCGTCGGCGGTGCCGGGCGGGCGCGGCATCTCGTCGCCGTGCGGTCCCTGGTCGACGTCCGAGCTCCCCCGCGGCTTGGCGGGGTCGTGCCACGTCGTCGACTGGCCCTGGGAGGACAACGCCTGCTCGCCGTCGTCGCCGATCTCGCCGGGGTCGCTGAACTGGGTGTCCGGTGAGACGGCGGTGCTGGAGTCGCCGTACTCGAGCTCCTCGCGCTGCGCCTGCTCCTCGTCGGCCTGGCCGACGGGCTCGCCGCCGTACGCGCGCTGGTCGTCAGCGTCCTGCGCCTGCTGTGCGCCGCTGCTGTCCTGCGTCATGCGGATCAACTCCCAAGCTCGGGCGGCCGGGTGGATCCCGGCCGCAGCCGCGAGGGGCCGGTGCGTGACGCGGCCTCGCGGACCCAGGAGTTACCCGGACACCCGTCCGGGAGACGGGTGGTGCGAGCGGATCGGGTCAGGAGCCGGAGGCGCGGCGCTCGTCGGCCGCGGCGTCCGCGTCGGCCTGCGCGCGCTGGGCGTCGGCCTCGCGGGCGAGCTGGGAGTCGGCCTCGTTGCGCCCGGAGCTCCACACGCCGGTGGAGTCGAGGTCGATGGTGCGGACCGTGCGACCGGCCGGCGCCTTGGCGACGTACGTCGGCAGCGGGACCGGCACCGGCGTCCACCCGTCGACGACCGGCTCCTCCTCGAGCAGGGCGGCGGTGACGGCCGGGATCTCGTCGGTGTTGTCGTCGGCGTCGAGCTCGCCGAGGACCTCGGCCGGCTCGTCGGCGACCTCGTCGGTCTCGGCGTCCTCGGCGGCGATCGCCTCGTCGGCGAGGGTACGACGGCGCCGGCGGTTCGCGGCCGCGCGGGCAGCCCGCTCGCGACGGACCATCAGCCGGCAGGCGACCAGCCAGGCCACCAGCAGGGCCACGGGGGCCGCGATCCAGGCCAGGCCGATGACCTTGCCGATGCCGAGGCCGGCGACGACCAGGTTGAGCAGGAGCAGGACGTTGAAGACCCGGCGCCGGCGCTCGGCCGCACGACGGGCGGCGAGGCGGCGGGCGAGGGCCGGACGCGGGGCACGCGGCGCAGGGGTGGGCGCCGCGGGCTCCTCGTCGTGCGCGACCTCCGGCTCGGCCGGGGCTGCGGGCTCCTCGACGGACTCCTCCACGCGCGCGGTGGACGGCTTGCGGCCGGCCGGGACGAGCTCGGCCGCGGAGGCCGAGACGGCCTCGCGCCGGGCGAGCACCCGCAGCCGGTCGGAGAAGCCGTCGACGGAGCGGTTGGCGGAGTCCTCCTCGTGGTACTTGAGCGCCTTCGGCACGAGGTAGACCGCCCAGGCCACCGCCAGTGCGACGAAGATCAGCGCGCTCAGGTCCACACCGAGAGGTTAGGAGCGTTAACTCAAAGTGGGGCGCATGTCCATCGGTGTGTCACAGATTGATTGGTGTGACGGATGTGATTCGGCGTCACCGGGCGGGGATCACGAGGATCCGGCCTCCGGGGACTCCAGCCGGACCAGCACCCCGCGCGGCGCCTCCTCACGGGTCACCGCGAAGATCCGGTGGTCGCGCCACTCGCCGTCGATGTGCAGGAACAGCGGCGCGTAGCCGATCTCGCGGATGCCGAGCTTCTCCACGACCCGCAGCGAGTTGGTGTTCTCGGGGCGGATGCAGATCTCGATCCGGTGCAGGCCCGCGGTGAAGAAGCTGTGGTCGATCACCATCGCGACCGCGCGCGGGATGACGCCGCGGCCGGCGAACTCCTGGTCGATCCAGTAGCCCACCGACGCGAACTGCGCGGACCCGCGCACGATGTTGTTGACGCTCACCTGGCCGGCGAACCGGCCGTCGACCTCCACCACGAACGGGAAGGTCGTGCCCTGCCGGGCCGAGCGCCGCAGCCGCTTCACCAGCGCCCGGAAGGTCATCGGCCGTGCATCCGCACCCGGCGGCGCCGTCGCGTCCCAGCGGGCCAGCCACAGGGCGTTGCGGCGGCGGGCCGAGCGCCACGCCTTCGCGTCGCGCCTGCTGATCGGCCGCAGCCGGACGACGGGGTGGGTGCCCGAGATCAGCTCGTTGGGCCAGGCCCGGCCGGGCACGCCCACGACCATCCGCTCGCGCGGCCCCTCCTTCGCCCCGCTCGCCGCACCGGTGCTCAATGGTCGCTCCCCACGACCTGCTCGACCGCGTGCACCAGCACCGGCTCGAGCACGGCGAGCGCGTCCTTCACTCCCCCGCGTGAGCCGGGCAGGTTGACGACGAGGGCGTTGCCGGCGACGCCCGCCAGCCCGCGCGAGAGTACGGCGGTCGGCACGCCCTTCGCGACACCCGCGGCCCGGATCGCCTCGGCCAGGCCGGGCACCTCCCGGTCGAGCAGCGGCCGGGTCACCTCGGGCGTGCGGTCGGTCGGGGTGAGCCCGGTGCCGCCCGTCGTGAGCACCACCCGGGCGCCGCCGTCGACGGCTGCCGCGATCGCGAGGCCGACCGGCTCGCCGTCCGGGCACACCACCGGCTCACCGACGGAGAAGCCCCACGACCGCAGGGCCTCCACGATCAGCGGGCCGGTCGTGTCGTCGTACACGCCGGCGGCGGCGCGGTTGGACGCAACGACGACGACGGCGGGGAGACCGCTCATCGGGCCCAGTCCCCGGACTTGCCCCCCGACTTGGACTCCACCCGCACGTCGGTGATCACGGCGCCCTTGTCGACGGCCTTGACCATGTCGACGACGGTGAGCGCGGCGACCGACACGGCGGTGAGCGCCTCCATCTCGACGCCGGTGCGGTC